>NZ_FNVX01000001.1 GCF_900104585.1 Bacteroides ihuae | reverse complement strand
GCTTCAAAGTCTCCGGCCTATCCTACACATCAAGTACCCAAATTCAATGTTAAGCTATAGTAAAGGTTCACGGGGTCTTTTCGTCCCATCGCGGGTAATCGGCATCTTCACCGATACTACAATTTCACTGAGCTCACGGTTGAGACAGTGTCCAGATCATTACACCATTCGTGCAGGTCGGAACTTACCCGACAAGGAATTTCGCTACCTTAGGACCGTTATAGTTACGGCCGCCGTTTACTGGGGCTTCAATTCAATGCTTCTCTTGCGATGACATCTCCTCTTAACCTTCCAGCACCGGGCAGGTGTCAGGCTGTATACATGATCTTTCGATTTTGCACAGCCCTGTGTTTTTGTTAAACAGTTGCCTGGACCTATTCTCTGCGCCCTCCCATCACTGGGTAGGGACCCTTTCTCCCGAAGTTACAGGGTCAATTTGCCTAGTTCCTTAACCGTGATTCACTCAAGCGCCTTAGTATATTCTACCCGACTACGTGTGTCCGTTTACGGTACGGGTACCTTAAGGATTAAGTTTAGCGGATTTTCTTGGAAGTCTGATTACACGCACTATTGGATTGTCACAAGGACGCTCCATACTATCAAGTTCGACTCTCACGGCGGATTTGCCTGCCATGATCAACATCTACACTCTTTAACGGGCTATTCCGTCAGCCCGCGGCGCTTTCACTACTCCGTCTCCACGTCACTCCTTAAGGTAGTAATGGAATATTAACCATTTCTGCCATCGACATTACCATTCGGCTGAGTCTTAGGACCCGACTAACCCTGATCCGATTAGCGTTGATCAGGAAACCTTAGTCTTTCGGCGAGGGGGTTTCTCACCCCCTTTATCGTTACTTATACCTACATTTGCTTTTCCACACGCTCCAACAAAGCTTACGCTTCACCTTCAACGCAGAGTGGAATGCTCCCCTACCAACCATTACTGGTTCCATAGCTTCGGTAAACCGCTTATGCCCGATTATTATCCACGCCAAACTCCTCGACTAGTGAGCTGTTACGCACTCTTTAAATGAATGGCTGCTTCCAAGCCAACATCCTAGCTGTCTTAGCAATCTGACTTCGTTAGTTCAACTCAGCGGTTATTTGGGGACCTTAGCTGATGGTCTGGATTCTTCTCCTCTCGGACGCGGACCTTAGCACCCGCGCCCTCACTCCTGTTCTAAAACTAATGCGCATTCGGAGTTTATCAAGACTTGATAGGCGGTGAAGCCCTCGCATCTAATCAGTCGCTCTACCTCACATTAGTAATAAACAAGGCTGCACCTAAATGCATTTCGGGGAGTACGAGCTATCTCCAAGTTTGATTAGCCTTTCACCCCCACCCTCAGCTCATCCGGAAGCTTTTCAACGCTTATCGGTTCGGTCCTCCAGTTAGTGTTACCTAACCTTCAACCTGGCCAAGGGTAGATCACTTGGTTTCGCGTCTACTCCTTCCGACTAAATCGCCCTATTAAGACTCGCTTTCGCTTCGGCTGCGGATTTCAAAATCCTTAACCTTGCCGGAAAAAGTAACTCGTAGGTTCATTATGCAAAAGGCACGCCGTCACAGCATATAGCTGCTCCGACCGCTTGTAGGCGCATGGTTTCAGGAACTATTTCACTCTTCTATTCGAAGTTCTTTTCACCTTTCCTTCACAGTACTGGTTCACTATCGGTCTCTCGGGAGTATTTAGCCTTACCGGATGGTCCCGGCAGATTCACACAGAATTTCTCGTGCTCCGCGCTACTCAGGATACCACTAGAGTGAATTAAACTTCGAATACCGGGTTATCACCGTCTATGACCAAACTTTCCAGATTGTTCTTCTCGTTTAATATCATCCCACAACGTGGTCCTACAACCCCATATATGCCGTAACATATATGGTTTGGGCTATTCCGCGTTCGCTCGCCACTACTTACGGAATCATTATTTATTTTCTTTTCCTACAGGTACTAAGATGTTTCAGTTCCCTGCGTTAGCTTGCCACATAATGGCATAACCGATCTTCAACCGGTTGGGTTGTCCCATTCGGAAATCTTCGGATCAAAGGTTATTTGCACCTACCCGAAGCTTATCGCAGCTTATCACGTCCTTCATCGCCTCCGAGAGCCAAGGCATCCGCCATGCGCCCTTACTTACTTTCTTTTATCAAACACATGTCAAAAACTCATCGCTGAGTTTTATGACCGTATGGCTCGATATATACTTTTAGCTCTTACTAAAAATTACTTTTTGTTGTGTACATCATGTCAAAGATCGTTGTATATCTGAAGTTTAATTCAGATTAAGAGTGGAGAATAACGGATTCGAACCGTTGACCCTCTGCGTGCAAGGCAGATGCTCTAGCCAGCTGAGCTAATCCCCCGAATCAAGAGATTCGTAGTCCCAGGCAGAGTTGAACTGCCGACCTCTACATTATCAGTGTAGCGCTCTAACCAACTGAGCTATAGGACTGTGGACTGTGTTCAAACCCTTACCTTTCGGCTCGGCTTCTTTTGTTTCTCTTGTTTATCTCTTTATTTAATCTATATATTAAATAAACAAGTACCAGTAGTACAAATTGAGGACTCATCACTGAGTCAAGTGTCGTCTAAAACCGTTGTCTAAAAAGTTACGAAATCACTCCAGAAAGGAGGTGTTCCAGCCGCACCTTCCGGTACGGCTACCTTGTTACGACTTAGCCCCAGTCACCAGTTTCACCCTAGGACGCTCCTTGCGGTTACGTACTTCAGGTGCCCCCGGCTCCCATGGCTTGACGGGCGGTGTGTACAAGGCCCGGGAACGTATTCACCGCGCCGTGGCTGATGCGCGATTACTAGCGAATCCAGCTTCACGAAGTCGGGTTGCAGACTTCGATCCGAACTGAGAGAGGTTTTTGGGATTAGCATCCGGTCGCCCGGTAGCTGCCTGTTGTACCCCCCATTGTAACACGTGTGTAGCCCCGGACGTAAGGGCCGTGCTGATTTGACGTCATCCCCACCTTCCTCGCATCTTACGACGGCAGTCTCACTAGAGTCCTCAGCATGACCTGTTAGTAACTAATGATAAGGGTTGCGCTCGTTATGGCACTTAAGCCGACACCTCACGGCACGAGCTGACGACAACCATGCAGCACCTTCACAGCGGCCTTACGGCTATACTATTTCTAATATATTCCACTGCAATTCAAGCCCGGGTAAGGTTCCTCGCGTATCATCGAATTAAACCACATGTTCCTCCGCTTGTGCGGGCCCCCGTCAATTCCTTTGAGTTTCACCGTTGCCGGCGTACTCCCCAGGTGGAATACTTAACGCTTTCGCTTAGCCGCTTACTGTATATCGCAAACAGCGAGTATTCATCGTTTACTGTGTGGACTACCAGGGTATCTAATCCTGTTTGATACCCACACTTTCGTGCCTCAGCGTCAGTTGTACCCCAGTGAGCTGCCTTCGCAATTGGAGTTCTTCGTGATATCTAAGCATTTCACCGCTACACCACGAATTCCGCCCACCTCTTGTACACTCAAGAATGACAGTATCAACTGCAATTTTAAGGTTGAGCCTTAAACTTTCACAACTGACTGATCATTCCGCCTACGCACCCTTTAAACCCAATAAATCCGGATAACGCTTGGATCCTCCGTATTACCGCGGCTGCTGGCACGGAGTTAGCCGATCCTTATTCGTAAGGTACATGCAAAGGGGAACACGTTCCCCATTTTATTCCCTTATAAAAGAAGTTTACAACCCATAGGGCAGTCATCCTTCACGCTACTTGGCTGGTTCAGGCTAACGCCCATTGACCAATATTCCTCACTGCTGCCTCCCGTAGGAGTTTGGACCGTGTCTCAGTTCCAATGTGGGGGACCTTCCTCTCAGAACCCCTATCCATCGAAGACTTGGTGAGCCGTTACCTCACCAACTATCTAATGGAACGCATCCCCATCGATTACCGGAATCCTTTAATAAAGAGAACATGCGAACTCTTTATACTATCGGGTATTAATCTTTCTTTCGAAAGGCTATCCCCGAGTAAACGGTAGGTTGGATACGTGTTACTCACCCGTGCGCCGGTCGTCAGCGGTATTGCTACCCTGCTACCCCTCGACTTGCATGTGTTAAGCCTGTAGCTAGCGTTCATCCTGAGCCAGGATCAAACTCTTCATTGTAAAAGTATTGTGTAGCACTAATCGAAATAAATATTACTATCTAATTTCAATCAATACTGTTTTAGCTCTGTTCAGGATTTCGTAAATTTATTCTTTAGACGGTCTGTTCAACAGACCATTGACGGTTCTAAATTATACCCAAGACCATCGCTGGTCTTGCTCTTGTACTACTTGTATTGTTTATGTAAATCTATCAAAGAACGCTTCTTTTGTAATTGCTTCGTTTTAAAAGCGGGTGCAAAGATAAGAGCTTTAAATCCAACTACCAAATGTTTCTGGAAGTTTTTTTAGTTTTATTTTTTGG
>NZ_FNVX01000002.1 GCF_900104585.1 Bacteroides ihuae | reverse complement strand
AGTTATCAAGAGAAAGGATGAAGCAGAGGGATTATCCCATAAGATTTCTATTCTATACTATAGATAGATAGTAGGAAGTTGGTAAAATAAAGCAGGGAAGGACAAGTTCAGAAGATTCAGGTACTATAAAACTTTTGGTTTACATACTAGAAAACAAAGAGTATCAATGAATGAAAACGATTGGTTTTCTAGTGATAAAACAGTTGGTATATCACGAGGAAACTACAGTTTCATCACTAGGAAACGAAATCGTTATATACAAAGAGAAAATAAGCATGCAAGCGGAAAGGCCACCAGAAGGTTAGCTTCTCTTTCTAGTGGGTAAGTGGTGGCAAAGGAGGGCTCTTTGATGTTTTAGACCAGCTATATATAAGATGAAACAAAGGAAAAGAGGAAAAATCAAGTAAGATAAGACCGAAACGTGATAGTAAATACCCGAAAGTGATAGCAATACAGGAAAAAACGTGGTAGACATTTTATATATCACACACAGAGAAAGACTCTCCGCAATGTGTTTCAGAGCATTTCGTGAGAGACGCGAGAGTGGAACGTCTTTTTTCAGCATGGGAAGAGAGAAAAGAGCTGAATCGATTAAGTGAGAATCGCAGAACATCTTATAGAGCATAGCTATACATCTAAACGCACATTACATTATAAGTTATTGCCATCACATCTATTCTTAATATCAAGAAAGGCTCTGATGAATGAACTTAATGAAAAGGCTGCCAAAGCTTAACGGATTAACGTAAAGAAGTAACACGGTAAGATATCGAAGAGAGCAAAATAAAAGATAAAAGAAGATACCATAAACGTAAAAAGAGAAAAGTATCTTTAATTATGCCTATCATGAGACCTTTTAAAACTCCTATTTAATGATGACCATAAAGCGCAGT
Source organism: Bacteroides ihuae (assembly GCF_900104585.1). Taxonomy (GTDB): domain Bacteria; phylum Bacteroidota; class Bacteroidia; order Bacteroidales; family Bacteroidaceae; genus Bacteroides; species Bacteroides ihuae. The sequence goes on along the minus strand of NZ_FNVX01000002.1, from coordinate 91,927 downwards.
GGCACTATAGAAAAAGAAAAAGGATAAATGATTTATCGGCTTTTTTTTATACTTTTGTCACAATATACATTTCGATAAAGAAATAAAATCGAGAAAAGATGAACAATGAAAGTAATTGATTTAATAAACGCCAACAAAAAAACAGCTTTTTCTTTCGAAATACTTCCTCCTCTTAAGGGAACGGGGATTGAAAAGTTATATAACACAATAGATACTTTACGTGAATATGACCCTAAATATATCAATATAACAACTCATCGCAGTGAATATACATATAAAGATTTAGGAAATGGTCTATTCCAGAGAGACCAGTTACGTAGAAGACCAGGAACTGTTGCCGTAGCAGCCGCCATCCAAAATAAATATAATATCAGAGCAGTACCCCATATATTATGTAGCGGGTTTACCCGAGAAGAGACAGAGTACGTTCTACTCGACCTACAATTTTTGGGTATCACTGATTTATTGGTACTTAGGGGAGATAAAGCCAAACACGAGTCGGTGTTCACACCAGAAGGAAACGGGTATTTTCATGCTATTGATTTACAAGAACAAATCAATAAATTCAATAATGGAATTTTTATTGATGGTTCTAAAATAAAAACCGTTGGCACCTCCTTCTCTTATGGAGTGGCATGCTACCCCGAAAAACACGAAGAGTCGCCAAACATAGATTCAGATATCTATTGGCTGAAGAAAAAAGTAGAAGCAGGCGCCGAATATGCTGTAACACAGTTATTCTACGACAATACAAAGTATTTTTCCTTTGTAGATAAGGCACGTAAAGCGGGGATTAGCGTACCCATCATTCCGGGTATCAAACCATTCAAAAAAACAGCGCAACTAAGCATGATCCCAAAAACTTTCAAAGTAGACTTACCCGAAGCATTAACACAAGAAGTGCTTAAATGTAAAAACGACGAGCAAGTACAACAGGTCGGTATAGAATGGTGCATAGCACAGTGCAAAGAATTAATGAATTATGGAGTACCCAGCATTCATTTTTATACGATATCTGCCGTAGACAGTATTAAAGAAGTTGCTAAAACAATATATTAAGTTATGTTTTTCAGGGATGTCATTGGACAAGATATAGCCAAGAAGAGACTCATTCAGGAAGTAAATGAAGGACGCATCCCGCATGCGCAAATTATTTGCGGAGCCGAAGGAGTGGGAAAATTACCTCTGGCATTGGCGTATGCCCGCTACATCAGCTGCAACAATCGCGGGTCCGAGGATGCTTGTGGCGTTTGTCCATCATGTGTCAAATTCAACAAATTGGTGCATCCTGACTTACATTTCATGTTTCCTATTATAAAAAATGCCAAAACGAAAAAAGAAGTTTGCGATGATTATATAGCAGAATGGCGACGGTTTGTGATTAACTCACCCTACTTTAATCTGAATCATTGGCTAAATGAGATACAAGCAGAAAATTCTCAAGCACTGATTTATGCAAAAGAGAGTGATGAGATTCTTCGAAAACTTAGTTTGAAATCAAGCGAAGGTGGATTTAAGATATCCATTATTTGGCTTCCCGAGAGAATGCACCAGGTATGTGCCAACAAACTTCTAAAATTGCTAGAAGAGCCACCTGAGAAAACAATTTTTCTGCTAGTTTCTGAAAATTCGGAAATGATATTACCAACAATATTAAGCCGTACCCAACGCTTAAACATCCCCAAAATAGATGCTGAGTGTATTGCAAATACACTACAGCAAAAATATGGAATACAAGAATTAGACAGTTATTCTATAGCTCATACAGCCAGCGGTAATTTCATAAAAGCACTTGAAGCAATACATTTAGATGAAGAAAAACAATTATTCTTCGACCTGTTCGTTAGTCTCATGAGGCTTTCCTATCAGAGAAAGATCAGAGAGATGAAATTGTGGAGTGAGCAAGTTGCAGCAATGGGTAGAGAGAAACAGAGAAATCTCTTAGAATATTGCCAACTAATGATTAGAGAAAACTTCATCTTTAATCTAAAACAAAAAGAACTCACGTATATGACTGCAAACGAAGAAAATTTCGCCAGCAGATTCTCTCCTTTCGTCAACGAAAGAAATATAATAGGTATAATGAACGAATTGAGCATAGCTCAACAGCATATAGAACAAAACGTGAATGCTAAAATGGTTTTTTTTGATTTCTCGCTGAAAATGATTGTTCTACTAAAGCAATAAGTAAAGGAATTCATTATTGAAGAAGCAAGAAGAAAAAGCTGTTATAACTAAAAAAAAGAAAACAATGGAATATAAACAACAAAACGGAAGCGGAAAACTTTGTTGCAAAGGTTGCTCCCGACAAGATAAAAAGCTCAATACTTACGACTGGCTAGCGGACATTCCGAACAATGCCGAGGAAAGCGACATGGTAGAAATACAATTCAAAAACACCCGTAAAGGATACTACAAAAACAGCAATAAAATCAAACTTGAAAAAGGGGATGTAGTTGCAGTGGAATCCTCACCCGGACATGATATTGGTGTTGTAACACTCACGGGCCGTCTCGTTCCTTTGCAAATGAGCAAAGCCAATTATAAACCTGAAGCTGAAGTAAAACGTATTTATCGTAAAGCCAAAACGGTAGATATGGATAAATACAATGAAGCAAAAGCAAAAGAGCACGCGACGATGATTCGCGCTCGACAAATAGCAGCCAATCTGGAGCTCAATATGAAGATTGGTGATGTGGAATACCAAGGAGATGGCAACAAAGCGATCTTTTACTACATTGCAGATGAGCGCGTAGATTTTCGTCAGCTAATTAAAGTGCTTGCTGAAGCTTTCAGAGTCCGTATTGAAATGAAACAAATAGGTGCTCGGCAAGAGGCTGGACGAATTGGGGGGATAGGACCTTGTGGACGAGAACTTTGTTGTGCCACTTGGATGACGACCTTTGTATCTGTATCAACTAGTGCCGCAAGACATCAGGATATTTCGCTCAACCCACAAAAATTAGCAGGGCAATGCGCTAAGTTAAAATGCTGCCTAAACTACGAAGTAGATTCCTATGTAGAAGCTCAAAAACGCCTACCATCAAGAGAGATCGAGTTGGAAATCAAAGACGGAAGTTTCTATTTCTTTAAAGCCGACATTTTGACTAATCATATAACTTATTCAACCGATAGAAATTTCCCAGCTAATCTCGTTACAATTACCGCTACACGAGCATTCGATATTATTGGTCTCAACCGTAAAGGAATAAAGCCCGATACTCTAGCTGAAGTGGAAGAGAAAGTTGAGCCAAAGAAATCGATTGATCTATTGGATCAAGAAAGCCTTACCCGCTTTGATAAACGCCGCGGAAATGGCATAAATGAGATTCCAAGTAACAATGGGCCTCATAACAAAAAGAAGAAAAAAATAAGCCGCCCACAAATCAATATTAGCGAAAGATCTACCAGTCCACAGGCTCAGACAGGTAGCCAGCCGCAGTCTAGCGATGAGCGGCAACGTCCCCGCCATAACGACAGACCTCAAAGAAACAGCAATCGCGATCAGCAATCACGGAATATAGACAATAATGAACGCCGAGAAAGGCCTAACAAAAATGAGAAACCTAATCAAGAATAACCTCTATATTATAGCACTCTTGTTATTCTTTACTAGTTGTGATAATAAGACAGTGTATCATTCTTTCCTGCATATACCAGAAACTGGTTGGCAAAAGAAGGATACACTGTCCTTCAATATTGAGATAAAAGACTCAATGACATATGTGCATCTATCAGCAGAAGTACGTAACCTAAGCAACTATCCTTACAAAAATACTTTTCTCTCTATCAGCCATAATTTACAAGATTCTACAACATGGAAAACGGATACGCTAGAACTCTCTCTTGCTGACAATGAAGGGAAATGGTTAGGAAAGGGTTGGGGAAATCTATATCAAACATCTCTCCTTATTGGAACTGTACTGGTTGTTCATCCCGGAAAATACTCCGTTCGAATTTCTCACGAAATGAAAGATAATGCACTATTAGGGATCAACGATGTAGGAGTACTAGTAGAAAAATAATCTTATCTGTGGCTTCGTCCGGCATCAATCCTTATAAAGATGAACAGTAAAAGAGTAAATCCCCATAAAGAAGAACCTCCATAGCTAAAAAAGGGCAGCGGAATACCAATAACAGGAGTAAGTCCCAATACCATCCCTATATTTATAAATAAATGAAATAGGAATACACTAACCACTGAATAGCCATAAACCCTTCCAAAAGTGGAATGCTGCCTCTCAGACAAGCTGATTAGTCTCAATATTAAGATCAAAAACAACAATAAAACAAAGGATGAACCCAGAAAGCCTTGTTCTTCACCTATTGTACAAAATATAAAGTCAGTATCTTGTTCAGGTACATATTTTAATTTAGTTTGAGTGCCATTAAGAAATCCTTTGCCGGTAAGCCCCCCCGATCCGATAGCGATCTTCGATTGATTGACATTATAGCCTGCACCAGCCAAGTCTTCTTCCATTCCTAAAACTACTTTTATACGTATTTGCTGATGAGTTTCAAGCACATTATCAAAGACATAATCACTCGAATACAAAAAGCCAATAGATCCCAACGCAAATAGAGCTATAAAAAGATAAGATCGTTGACGTTGGCTTAAGGACAAGAAGACTAAATAGCCAACAACAATTGCACACAATCCCCACTGAACCCAAAGCAAATTAAAAGGTATGAGATAATTGGATATGAAAAAAGATAGAAGTATCACAATCAAACTTCCACCAATGATATTCCGAGCTGGAGCCCATTTTTTCAGATAAATCCACACCATACTCCCTGCAAAAAGCAATACCATCGACAAGACGGAAAACTCTCCTATGGGAGTAGGAGTATTTCCTACATATTGTTGATCAAAACGTATTCCCACAATAAAATAAACAACAGCGCATACACCTGAAAACAGAACAACACCCGGCATTCCTTCACGATATAACACAAAGAAGAAAGCAAGGTAGACCAATGCAGATCCAGTTTCCTTTTGAAGTATAATTAACCCCATAGGAAGTAATATAATTGACACTAAACCTACAGCAAACTTACCTCTATTCATGTTAAATGAATAGGAGTTCATGAATTTGGCCAGAGCCAAAGCAGTCGCAAATTTAGCAAATTCTGCAGGTTGCAGACTTACAGGTCCAAGCTGAAGCCACGATCTAGAACCTTTCACATCGGGAGCAATGAAGATAGTTACAACCAATAAGAGTATCATACCTATATATATAAAGTATGAAAACATATCAAATAATTTATCTTCGAGCATGAGCAAAACAAATCCTAGCCCAAACGAACATACAATCCAAACCAGTTGCTTACCTGCGCGAGTAGAAAAATCAAAAAAATCTCTATCCCCATAATCATAGCTAGCACCGCATACACTAAACCATCCACAAATAATAAGAAGTAAGTATACACCGATTGTAACCCAATCTACTGCTTTCCAAAGACTATTATTTCTGGATATCATATTCGATTAAATTTGTGTTACTAATTTCATCAATACGAGGAGCTCGTTCCGGAGCGACAGAACCATTAATATACTTCTCCATCAACAGAGCTGCAATAGGTACTGCCCAAGTTGCACCGAATCCTGCATTCTCAACATAGACAGACAACGCTATCTTTGGGTTATTCATTGGAGCAAATCCCATAAATATAGAGTGATCTTTTCCTCGATTCTGAGCTGTACCTGTTTTTCCGCAAATTTCGATACCCGGTAAGTTTGCACCCCGACAAGTTCCGCCATAAGGAGTTCCCACCACTGCACCTCTCATCCCTTCAACAACAAGATCGTAGTATTTTGAGTCAATAGTAGTGTAGCGTGGGTATCTGTAAGTACTATCTAACAAATTATCTTTTATCCTTTTTACAATATGTGGAGTAATAAAGTGCCCCCTATTTGCTATCGTAGCAGCAAGGTTTGCCATTTGAACCGGAGTTAATAAAACTTCACCCTGACCTATCGCTGTATGAATCATCCTCAATCCACCCCAACGGCCATGACCGTAGATTTTATCATAAAACTCAGCATTAGGTATTAAACCTCGTTTTTCACCAGGTAAATCAACTCCAAGTTTATAACCAAACCCCATAGATACCATATGGTCTTTCCATACAGTTAACGCTTTAGCAGATGAACCAAACTTCTTATTGTCAATCATGCGATATAAACCCCAGCAGAAGTAAGAATTACAAGATGTTGAGATCGCTGATGAAAAAGAGATCGGCGATGGATGCGAGTGACATCCAACTCGTAGTCCGGGAATAACGAACCCATTATAACAAGGGAATTGAGTGTCCTTATCCACTATTTTCTCTTGAAGAAAGATTAACCCTTGAGCCGTTTTAAATGTAGATCCCGGAGGATAAGCCGCCATTAGAGGACGATTGAATAAGGGTTTTAAGGAACTCTTTTCAAGTTCATGATGATTTTTACCACGCTGTCTACCCACCATTACGGTAGGGTCATAAGAAGGTGCAGAAACAAAACAAAGAATTTCACCCGTCTTGGGGTCGATAGCAACAATACTACCCATTTTCCCTTTCATCAATTTCTCCGCAAGCATTTGGAGATCAATATCAAGGCCCAGAGTAAGATCCTTGCCAGGAACGGGCTTCTTATCAAGTGCTCCATTCATATAGTGGCCTTGAATACGTCCATGAGCGTCTCTCAAGAGGATTTCTACCCCTTTTTCACCACGAAGATATTTTTCATACGACTTTTCAACGCCTTGTTTTCCAATATAGTCCCCTCTCACATAATAATCATCTGCCTCGATATCTTTCATTGATACTTCACCAATATCACCAAGAGCATGAGCCGCTGAACTATATGAGTATTGCCGTATAGTGCGTCGCTGAATATAAAAACCAGGAAACTTAAACAATTTTTCCTGGAAGACGCCACATTCTTCTACCGAAAGCTGCGTCATAAACAGTTGATGTGTATACTTAGAATACCCTGGATTTACCCTTCTGTCCTTCATGTCTATCATCTTCTTTAGAAAATATGAACGAGTAATATTTAATGTTTGACAGAGATCAAGTGTATCCAAATGTTCTATTTCTTTGGGAACAATGGTAATATCATAGGCCGGCTGATTGAAAACTAAGAGTTTCCCGTTGCGATCATAGATAGCCCCACGAGAAGGATACTGCGTTTTGTTTAAAAAAGCGTTACTATCCGCATTCTTTTTATAGTCATCAGTCATTATCTGAAGCACAAAAAGGCGCAAAAGATAAATTAGCACCAACACTACCGCTATGCCTCCAATAATAAATTTCCGTTTTTCTAAAGTGTAATCTTTAGCCATCCTATTTTTTTATTCCTTCAAAAGCCATAATACATGTAACAGTCAATATCGTACTAAAAATCATTCGGAGTAATAGAGCCGACACACTCGTGAATGAAAAGAATTCGATGGTCAATAAAACCATGTGGTGAACGAAGACACACGCAATCAGATACTTAAGGAATGGAGAGTTTCCCATACTTTTGAATGAAGGCGCAGTGTTCTCCAAACCATCTCGTGGAGCAAACAAACGCAGAAACAGTGGCCGAACAAAAGCCAATAACACTGCAGCAGCAGTGTTCATGCCTGGTGTATTAGAAAAGATATCAATCACAAGGCCTAAAAAAAAGCCCCACAACATTAGCTCATTTCGAGAAACACCTGATTCAAACTTAAGAATAAAATAAACATATAAAAAAGGTGTTGCATATCCTCCGATATGAACATTATTAAGTATTAGTACTTGAAGAAGTACTAACCCCAAAAACCAGAAAATTTTGTGGATATAACTCGTCAACATTACTTAACACTCCTTCCTTCTAATCCTCTCTGTTCCTCACGCCCTAAAGCAGAAATAACTCTCACATCACCAATCCTTCCAAAGTTTGTAGCCAACCTTACTTTCAATAAATAAGATAACCCGTCATTAGAATCAGACATATCATCTACAGTACCAACCATAATCCCCTCCGGAAAAACATCAGAATACCCACTAGTAATAATCGTGTCACCTAAATTAAATTCCGCATGCCGAGGCAAATCTCTCAAATAAGCATATCTCGAATCACCATGTTCCCATTTCAAATTGCCAAAATATTCACTACCTTTGATTTTACAGCTAATACTTGACTTAGAGTTTAAAATAGAAATAACGACTGAATATTTTGTTGAAGTCAAATATACGATACCCACTACTCCACCGCCACCTACAACTCCCATGTCAGGACGAATACCATCAGAAGAGCCTTTGTCCAGAGTAATATAATTATCAATCTGGTTTAAACTATTGTTTATCACATGAGCCTTAAATATCTTATCACTGTCATTCAATATACTTCCAATGCGACCAATCTCTAATGAATCAACCTGATTTGCTTTCAATGCATTTCTTAAAGACGTAACTTCCCTCTCCAAGGATATGTTACGATCTAGTAAATCTTGATTCGCCGATTTCAAATTAAAATAAGAAGAGATACCTCCAGATACTTCATAAACCTTACCCGCAACAACATTTGCTGAAGTAAAATATACGCTTTGCTGATAGTGATTAAAGCGGAACAACAACACGAAACTAGCAGCCTCTAATAAAACAAAGAGAAACCAGTAGTTATATTTTATGAGAAAATTTAGTAAATTTCGCATAATTCTTCTAACATATCAAGAACCAATATACAAATCTGCCAACGTGCCAATGGCTGGATTAATCCTCAGTCATCAGCACATTGGCATAATTATTTCAACTGACAAGTTACAAAATCTTATCTCATCAAGAACGAGAAACGGTCCACATTCTTTAACGCAACACCTGTTCCTTTAGCCACAGCATGAAGAGGATCTTCAGCAATATGAAAAGGGATATTGATTTTATCAGTAAGGCGCTTGTCTAACCCACGGAGCAAAGCGCCCCCTCCGGCCAGATAAATCCCATTATGCACAATATCTGCGTACAGTTCAGGAGGAGTATTTTCTAAGGCACTTAAAATAGCCGTTTCAACTTTTGAAATTGACTTTTCAAGACAATGAGCCACTTCTTGATAACAAACAGGAACCTCCATCGGTAATGCCGTGATTCTATTAGGACCATGAACAATATAATCTTCAGGAGCATTATCACCTAGTTCCGTTAAAGCCGCACCAACATTAATTTTGATACGTTCAGCCATGCGCTCACCCACTTTCACATTGTGTTGACGGCTCATATACTCTTGTATATCAGTTGTCAGATCATCACCTGCTATACGAATAGAATTGTTGGAAACAATTCCACCTAAAGATATTACTGCAATTTCAGTAGAACCTCCACCTATATCAACAATCATATTCCCTTCAGGAGCTTCAACATCAATACCGATGCCTATAGCTGCCGCCATTGGTTCAAAAATAAGATAAACATCACGTCCACCGGCATGCTCAGCAGAGTCACGGACAGCACGAAGTTCAACCTCAGTACTTCCTGATGGAACACCAATGACCATCCGAAGTGAAGGTGAAAACAAGTGGTTACCCGTATTTACCATTTTTATCAAGCCACGCATCATTTGCTCGCAAGCATAGAAGTCAGCAATCACTCCATCGCGTAACGGACGGATAGTACGTATATTTTCGTGAGTTTTTTCGTGCATTAATTTAGCCTTTTCGCCAACAGCAATCATCTTATCTGTACGACGGTCAAGCGCTACTACCGAGGGCTCATCCACTACAATCTTACCATTAGTGATAATGATCGTATTGGCAGTACCAAGGTCCATTGCAATTTCTTGTGTGAAAGAGAATAATCCCATAATAATTCCAGTTTATTAATGTTTAAAGTGACGGATACCTGTAGTAACCATTGCTACACCATGTTCATTGCAATAATCAAATGATAATTGGTCCTTCACAGAACCACCAGGTTGAATAACAGCAGTAATCCCTTCTTTATCGGCTATTTCCACGCAGTCAGGAAAGGGGAAGAAAGCATCAGATGCCATCACTGCCCCTTGAAGATCAAAGCCAAATAGCTTAGCCTTATCTATAGCTTGCTTCAATGCATCTACACGAGAAGTCTGCCCTACTCCACTCGCTAAAAGTTGTCTGCCTTTAGCCAACACTATTGAATTCGACTTGCTATTCTTAACAATTTTATTAGCGAATAGCATATCTGTCACTTCATCTTGTGTTGGAGCTTTATGAGTCACTGTTTTCAGATCAGCAGTTGTTTCAATGTTCAGGTCTTTTTCTTGAACTAAAACGCCATTTAGCAAAGAACGGAATTGTTTCTTTTGCAATTTAGTTTCTTTACGAACAAGAATAATACGATTTTTCTTTTGCCCTAAAATTTCAAGAGCATCTACATCATAATCCGGAGCTATAATTACCTCAAAAAATATTTTATTAATTTCTTCAGCAGCCTCTTTATCAATCACGGCATTGGTTATCAACACACCTCCATAAGCAGATACCGGATCACCGGCAAGTGCATCTTTCCACGCTTCTAGCACAGTAGAGCGAGAAGCCAAACCGCATGCATTATTATGTTTCAAGACAGCAAAAGTCACATCTTCAAATTCATCTATCAATTCAACTGCAGCATTGATGTCAAGCAGGTTATTATAAGAAATCTCCTTGCCATGAATTTGATCGAAGACAGCGTCAAGATCCCCATAAAAGTAACCTTTTTGATGAGGGTTTTCACCATAACGAAGCATCTTTTGATCATTTGCAGAACAGCGAAAAGCCGAACCTTCCTCTTCATCAAAGTAGTTAAAGATAGCTGAATCATAGTGAGAAGATACCGCAAATGCTTCCTTAGCCATCCAGCGACGTTCTTCAAGAGAAGAATTAGCACCATGTTCTACAAGCATGTCTAGCAAAGGTTTGTATTGCAATTGAGAAGCAACAATAACCACATCATTATAGTTTTTAGCAGCCGCACGAATAAGAGAGATACCGCCAATATCAATTTTTTCAATCACCGAGGCGTCATCCGCTCCCGAAGCAACAGTAGCCTCGAAAGGATATAAATCGACAATAACAAGATCAATCTCAGGTATTTGATATTCTTCAATCTGCTGTTTATCTTGTTCCAAATCACGACGACAAAGAATGCCTCCAAAAATCTTAGGATGCAATGTCTTTACCCTTCCACCCAAAATCGATGGATACAGTGTTAAATCTTCTACCGCCTTGCATGGAAATCCCAATGATTCAATAAACTGGCGAGTTCCACCCGTAGAAAGAAATTCAACTCCATCTTCGTGGAGCTTGGTTATGATCTCATCTAACCCTTCTTTATGATAAACCGACACAAGTGCGGTTTTAATCCTCTTTAATCCAGACATTTAACTGCGTATTAAGTATTTGACGTGCAAAGTTACAAAATAAACTTTTATCACGCATTATAAACAAGGTGTGAATTAATACTAAAAAAGCGTCGGTCTACAAGGAGCTGACCGACGCTTTCATCATTTAGCTATATTTCACATTAAAATATTACCATATAGACACTCGTTTTTCGACAGGAAGGAATAAAGGATCTTTCTCTGTAATGCCGAATGCATCGTACCAAGCGGCAATCTGAGGTAAGGCTCCATCAACACGCCATTGCCCTAATGAGTGTGGATCAATTTTAGTTAAGCGAAGGATCTCTTCCGGTCTGATATTACCAGCCCAAACATTTGCATAAGCTAAGAAGAAACGTTGTTCAGGTGTAAATCCATTTTCCTTCTTTAGAGGAGCACTTGCAGTAATGTGCTCAAATGCTTGATAGGATACCTGTAAGCCACCATGGTCTGCAATGTTTTCGCCCAAAGTAAACTTGCCATTTGCATGCACGCCCGGAGCTACTTGAATGCTATCAAAGAAATTGGCCATCACAGCACTACGAGCCTCGAAGTTCTTAGCATCTGCTGCAGTCCACCAATCTTTCAAATTACCATCTTTATCATACTGACGTCCTTGATCATCAAATCCGTGAGTCATTTCATGCCCGATAACAACCCCAATAGCACCATAATTAAATGCATCGTCAGCTTTCATATCAAAGAAAGGATATTGCAAAATTCCTGCGGGAAAACAAATTTCATTTGTAGTCGGATTATAATAAGCATTAACAGTTTGAGGGGTCATCAACCACTCATCCTTATCAACAGGCTTTCCTGCTTTTGCAATCATCACAGCATGTTCCCATTCGTTTGCTCTTTCTATATTTGCCCAATAAGAATCATTTTTTATTTCAAGAGAAGAATAATCTTTCCACTTGTCCGGATAGCCTATTTTCACGTGAAAAGCATCAAGTTTCTCAAGCGCTTTTTTCTTAGTAACATCGCTCATCCAGCTCAATCCTTTAATGCGCTCTCCCAAAGAAGTTTGCAAGTTCTTCACCAAAGCCACCATACGTTCTTTAGCAGCTGCTGGGAAATATTTCTCTACATACATCTGCCCCACAGCTTCACCCAAGGAGCCATTGATGGTATTTACACCACGTTTCCAACGAGGTTGTTGCTCTTGCTTTCCCGACATGGTTTTACCATAAAAGTCGAAATTTTGTTCTGCTAAAGCATCATTCAAATATGATGCAGAAGAATTAATCAGATTCCATTGTAAATAAGCGATCTGATCATCCAAAGCAACAGAATTGATAATCTCATTCACCTCTTTCATAGCGTTCGGCTGTCCGACGCTAAGCTCTTTCACATTATTCAAGCCAACCGTAGACAATAATTTATCCCAAGCAAAAGGGGCAAATTCCTTCTTAAGTTCTTCCATCGACTTTTTATTATAGTTCGCATGTGGATCACGCAACTCTACTTGAGAGCGAGATGATTTAGCCAGACGTGTCTCGATATTCATAACTGCTTTCACTGCCTTTTGAGATGCAGCTTCATTGTATCCCGCAAGTTGAAACATCTTAGCTACATGAACTTCGTACTTATCACGAATTTCTTTCGTTTTAGCATCGCTTTCTAAATAATAGTCACGTTCACCCATGCCAAGTCCTCCTTGGTAAGTATGGACCATATTCATAGAGCTATTCATATCATCGGCACCTACATACAAATTAAAATAGGGAGATATTCCTTTCTTCTGCATTTCGGCAATCATCGGATATATCTCCGCTTTATCCTTTAAAGATGCAATTTTTTCTAGTTCAGCTTTTATCGGCAGGATTCCATCTTTGTTTAGTCTTACACTATCAAGAGCCATATTGTATAAGTCTCCGATTTTCTGCGCAACACTACCCACGTCATGTTTTTGCTTTGCCAGCCCTTCAATTAGTTCACGTAATTGCTTACGATTATTCTCTGCGAGCATATTAAATGAGCCAAAACGTGAATATTCTTTTGTAAGTGGATGATTCTTCATCCACCCGCCATTGGCAAAATGATAAAAACTGGTACCCGGAAGGGCAGTTGTGTCAAGGTTAGCAAGGTCAATGCCAGACGTTAGCGTGGCTTCTTTATTGCTGCTGCATCCTGTAGTCATAAGGCATAATGCAATAATTGGTAAATAATTTTTTGCTTTCATTTTCTAATAGCACTTACGCCTTAATGTCTATTACTGACATATAAAGCCTCAGTTTTCGTTATAGTTAATAATTCATTTAGATAATCCCTAAAATAGTCAACACTTTCAGCTCTTAATTTGTTTTCATCTCTTCTAGTTCCAAACTTCGCTTCTCCCACTCTTCCACTGTTTGGTCAAGCTGTAGCTTCAATTTCTGATGTTGTTCGTAAAGAGCCATGTCAGAGGATCCTTCGGTTGTCGCCATTCTTGACTCCAAAATAGCAACGGCCGATTCTATCTGACCTATTTCCACTTCACAATCGGCAACCAGTCGTTCTTGTTTTTTTAATTTCTTAGCAAGTTCTTTTTGAGCTTCATAAGAAAGCTTGTTTTCTGATGTCGCAGTTGGTTCAGCAACCGTTGCAGTGGTAGACGAAGATAACGTTGGCCCCTTTTGCAATTCGTTCAGACTTTCCATCTTTTTCCGTTGCAAGAAATCATAAATGCCGCCCAAGTGTTCTTTGACCACTCCACCGCCAAACTCATATACTTTAGTCGCAAGACCATCAAGGAAATCACGATCATGGCTCACTAATATCACTGTACCGTCAAATTCTCGAATAGCATCTTTCAGCACATCCTTCGAACGCATATCCAAATGGTTTGTCGGTTCGTCAAGAATAAGGAAGTTGACAGGCTGTAACAACAGTTTTATCATAGCCAATCTACTTCGTTCGCCACCCGACAACACTTTCACTTTTTTATCCGAGGCTTCACCTCCAAACATAAAAGCGCCAAGAATATCTCGTATTTTAGTACGGATATCACCTACTGCCACATTATCAATGGTATCGAATACAGTACGACTCTCATCAAGCATCTGTGCCTGGTTTTGTGCAAAGTAGCCGATCTGCACATTATGCCCAATAGTCAGTTTGCCTTCAAAATCAATCTCGCTCATAATACATTTTACCAGAGTAGATTTACCTTCACCATTCTTACCAACAAAAGCCACTTTTTCACCACGATTTATTGTAAGATTTACATCATGAAACACCACACGCTGCCCGTACTGTTTCTTCACATCTTCGCAGATAATAGGATAACTACCCGATCGGGATGCCGCAGGAAACTTAAGCCTCAACGAAGAGTTATCTTCTTCATCTATTTCTATTCGTTCTACTTTTTGCAGTTGCTTTATGCGACTCTGAACCTGCACTGATTTGGTTGCTTTATATCGAAAACGCTCGATAAAATCCTCAGTATCTTGTATTTGTTTCTGCTGATTTTCATAAGAGCGTTGCTGCTGCTCTCTACGTTCTTTGCGCAACACAACAAAGTCGTCGTAACAAACTTTATAATCGTATATTTGTCCACACGATATTTCAATAGTCCGAGTGGTTACATTATTTATAAAGGCACGGTCGTGACTAACAAGTACAACTGCATTGGCTCTGGTAGAAAGAAAAGATTCAAGCCATTGGATTGATTCTATATCAAGGTGATTTGTCGGTTCATCGAGTAATAGCACATCTGGCCTACGCAACAATAGCTTCGCCAACTCTATACGCATACGCCAACCACCACTAAACTCTGAAGTAGGTCGGCTAAAATCAGCACGATTAAAGCCCAAGCCCATTAATGTCCGCTCTATCTCTGCCTGAAAATTAGTTCCACCCATCATTAGAAAGCGTTCATTATCATGCGTAAACCGGTCAATCAATTTATGATAGCTCTCTGATTCGTAATCCGTGCGATCAGCCAGCTCCTGATTCATTCGTTCCAAGCTAGCTTGTAATTCAAATATATGTTCAAAAGCCTGTTCGGCCTCTTCCATTACCGTATGATTGTCCGAAAGAATCATCACCTGAGGCAAATACCCAATAGTCACATCTTTAGGCACAGCAATAATTCCCGCAGTGGGGTTTTGCAAACCTGCCAAGATTTTTAGCATGGTCGATTTCCCCGCTCCGTTTTTGCCGACTAAGGCTATGCGATCTTTCTTATTTATAACATAAGTGACATTGTCAAACAGTGGTGTGGCATTAAATTCCACTTTTAATCCTTCAATTGAAATCATTGATTTATACTTTTTTCGTGCCGCAAAGATAATGAATTAAGGGTAAAGAATATTATTTCAACAGAAGAATCCAATTTATGCCCAATGGCTGATTGGCTGTCCATCCAATATTACCAGAGATTTCATTCTTAAACTGAGCAGCGAAGGAACACTTGGTCCAGACCCTATAACTAAATCCAAATCACATATCAAGAATGCCCTCATTCTCCCCAAACGACTATTATAAATAATACAGAACAAACATCTTGCACAGATTATTGATATTATTTAGAACTGTAATTACTCACAAACAGAAAAATACTTTTATATTTGACAATCCATTCTCACAAATCAATGATTTAGAAAAGGCGGGAAGATAAAACGATAAAAGCATCAAACAATGCAGGGGATTAAATACAGAATCAAATGGAGTAAGTTCGTCAAAATAACAACGATAATTTTATCCTTAATACTTTCATTAACTGAAGCGTTAATTATTGTCGTACTTTACAAACACTCTCAAAACTGGAGCGATGCACTTTGGTGTATAGGCTTGTTTATAATAATTCTGATTATTACAGCATGCACAATCGCATTCACTCCTTTATCTTTAACCCTTACAGAAACTGATTTAATCTTAATGAGACCAATAGGGAGACGGATATTTCCATTGAAGGATATCAATGATGTTGGCACATATACTTCCGATCTCTCAGAAGCCAGACTATTTGGGAGTGGCGGATTTTATGGTTTTATTGGTGTATATTTCAATATAAAATTCGGTCGTTATATTGCGTATGTTGGTGATTTCTCAGAAGCCTTCTATATTATTACAAATTCAAGAAAAAAGAAATTTGTTTTAAGCTGCGAAGACAGAGATTCTATTATTTCACTCATAAAAAATGGAGTCATATAATTATTCTTCATTTCTACAAAAGGTTTATCATTGAAAGTAATATCTTGCACTTTATAATAATTATTCAAAAAAGGTTCGAACTCCAATGAGTTCGAACCTTTTTTGAATAATGTAATCAGCTTTTAAGGCATACCTTAAAAGTACTACCATGACCTATTCCGTTTAATCAGAATAACTTAGCCGGATAGTCCCCTGCATCAACAAGCGACTGTATCTTATCTACCACTCCTTGGCGATCTTCAGCATACGTAACACCAAACCATTTAGAAGTTGTATCAAGAACCTTAACACGAGCCGTACCATCATTTATAAGCTTATTCACCATGAGCGGAATGAAGTATTCGGATTTTAGATTTCCCATATTTTCTTTTAAGAATTCGGCGAAGTAATCTTCCGAATATTTAAAATAATCAGGAGTAAAGCCCCACATGTTCATGGATACCGGTGTGTTATCTGCAATAGTTACCAATTGAGCATTTTCATCCGTAAACGAAACTTTGCCATCTATACGTTCAATTGCAGTACGCTCCACCACCGTAGTAAGATAACCTTCCGCATTTGTTTCACAAACACCACGAGCAACCGAACCACTTTCAGAAAGAGTATTACCCACACGATAACCAACCATGCAATAATCATTCACCTTTCCATTCATCTCAGCCAAGGCTTTGCCAAGCACAGCAAAACTATCGCGGCCATAGAAATCGTCAGCGTTAATCACAGCAAATGGTTCTTGAATAACATCTTTACCCATGAGTACCGCATGATTGGTTCCCCAAGGTTTTACCCGATCAGCCGGACAAGCAAAGCCTGAAGGAAGAGAGTCTAATGCCTGAAACACTAATTCTACGGGTATATGATTTTCGTATTTGCTCAAAATCTTATTTCTAAAATCTTGTTCAAAGTCTTTACGGATAACAAAAACGACCTTACCAAATCCTCCACGGATAGCATCAAAGATAGAGTAATCCATGATCGTTTCACCATTAGGACCAAGTCCATCAAGTTGTTTGAGTCCCCCATAACGACTGCCCATGCCGGCAGCTAGCACAAATAATGTTGGTTTCATATGTACCTTATTATATTAAAGATTGATTGTTTAGATTCCAATTGTCTGCAAAAATACAAAAATTAGTTTCTTAGAAAGTCTAATTTTAGTTCATTTCTTCCCACTAATACATATTTTTAGAACGGATAACCTATAGCAAGGTGCCAACCGAGTCCATCTTTGAAACTCGGAATATTATAATATCCTTTGCGTGATGTCTGATAAGGCACATGAATACCTACCCCACAATCTAGACGGATAATCAAAAATGAAAGGTCATATCGCAAACCGGCTCCTGTACCCAAGGCTATTTCATCTGTCAATCCTTTCAGTCCAAACTTTGCTCCTGGACGATCGGCATCCTTTCTCAGCAACCACACATTGCCGGCATCAAGGAAAATGGCACCATGTAAATCGCCCATTATTCTAAATCTATATTCCAAATTTGCTTCAAACTTGATATCTCCGGTCTGATCCAGATAAGAATATTTTTCATCTGCCGCAGGCTGATACGTTCCCGGGCCTATGCTACGAACGGTAAAAGCACGAATACTATTTGCACCTCCCACATAAAACTGTTCACTGTAAGGAGCGACATCAGAATTACCATACGAATAGATAACTCCTCCGCCTAAACGTGTAGCTATAGATTGATTCTTATCTATATTCCATGTATAGCGAACTTCAGAAGTAAACTTAAGGAATTGAGCAAAAGGAGCGCCTAAGAGATCTTTCTGTTCACTAAAACTCTTTCCGAAGACACGGTAAATGCAAGAAGTAATATTACCTGCCGAAGTGATAGACGTCTCCCACCAAAGTTTATTGTGTGCCTTTTTTAGAGAAGCATTATCATAAGTATACTTATAACTCATAGAGGGGATAAACTGATTATCCAAACTCTGATACAATGCCGGATTGGCTGCAGAGATAGAGTCAAACAAAGCCGTTGGGTTTTTCAGCACATTAAAAGTTAATTTAAACGGTGTAATAGTATGCCTGCTAACTCTTGTGGGATTGAACACATACGTGGCGTCTCCACCAAAAGATAACATTTTGAAAAAACGTGCTCTGTTTAATTGATTAGCATAAAGATTGAACGTAGTAGATGCCGGAAAGTCGTAATCATTCTTTCCTAAGTTAGGAAAAAGCACCTTGGGAATAGCCAACGATGCAGAAATGCCCATTTCATAAGAATTCAAGGCCGAACTGTTTTGCGTGTTATTTGCACCCGTCTGCCATTCATACGAGCCACGCAAACCTAAGGTGAGGTTCTCCCCACCTCCAAAAAGATTCCGTCTCGTCACACTAAATGATGCACCGGGACCCGTCTGGTCATTACTTTTTGTCGTAACATTCAAATCCAATTCCCCATCAAGCGGCAAGTCATAGGTTGTCCGTATATCTACGTTCAACACATTACATGCGTCCGTACTATCTCGAGGGACATAATTCATGTCTACATATCGAAACATTCCTAATTGCGTTATTCTCTCTTGCGTACGAGTTTGCCTAAAATAAGAATAAGATTGATTTGTGCGAAACCGAACCTGCCTATAAAGTACTTCAGGCCTTACCTTCAGTTTGTCACGATAGTGAATAGTCAAATTCTTATAGATAATTGAATCATTAGGTTCTTCCCCCTCCTTGCTGTAGAGATGAATCGATATATCGCCAACAGTCCAACGTTTCAAAACATTCTTTGGGATCCCTGATTTAGGAACAATTTTCATCGATACCATTCCGGCCACCAGAGTAGTATCAGCTAGAAAGCCGAAATAATCGGGCCTATAATAAAAATATCCTCTATTCTGGAGTAGTGCGCTTAATCTGGTCCGTTCTTCATCTAACTTCACAACATTAAATTGTTTCCCTACATGCAACAGAGTCTTTTCTTGTCCACTTTGAATAGTTTTCAATAAATCAGTAGAGAAACGTTCGTACATAACGGTGTCAATCAGGTAAGGATTCTTCATATCTACCAAATACTGTACTCTTGCCTTTTTAGGGTTCTTCTTATCCGGCAGGATTTTATAATTTACACTCCCATTAAAGAATCCATAATCATGCAATAAATTAGTGCCCACCTTTGCACGTATTGCGGGGTTAACAGTAGAAATCAGCACGGGCTTTGTGGCAAGCCTCTTAAAAGCCCATTTACCGAGTCCCTTTTTACTCTTTACAAAAGCATTGTAAGCCCATAACCCAAAAGGAAACGGAGACCGTAGGGTAGAACTACCAAGAATAGAGTAATTAGGTGGAGTAGCAAGTGCAGCATTCAGTTCGGTCATAGCCTCAACTCCGGCTCTATCCTTAGCCTCGTTTTTAACAACCATTTTCTTTTGTCCAACATATAGCACTTCACCTTCAGGCAAATTGCGAGTCGTTGAACAAGAAGTCCAAATAGCTATCAACAATATAGCGCCAATAAGCAATTTCCAGTTGCCATTGAAACACAGAATACGTATTTTCGACTTAATATATCTATTCAATTCCATTTTATTTCTTTCGTTTAAAGATAAACAACTCCCCTAAATGATTCATCTTTTTGCGTAAGACAATACCCACACCTGTTTCGGTTATCTCTCCTTCAAGAAGACTCTCATAGTTTTTGTTATGGAAAAGGCGCACATAGCGTGTTCCTGAAGAATCTAAGCGATACTCCAGAGAGACGTTATCAATAAATGATTGCGTCTCACGCGCATTATCTTTGGACGAAATGGTACCGCCCAACACGACTTGAAAACGATCATTAAAAAATCTCTGAGCATAACGAAAATTATAATTGGTTCTCTTCCCACCTGCATCAGTGGCATCATAATTCTCCAAGTCAAAAGAGACATTTACTGTTTTCAAAGCATTGCCTGCTATACTCGACATTTGTTTCTGCAAAACGGTATTCAATGCAGCCCCCATATCAATCCCTCCATTCTTAGATCCAGAAGAATTAGAGAGATAAATACCTGTTGCCAACATGGCTATTGCTTGCTTACTTCTCTCCTCGGATGACATTGCCGAGATTTCATTCTGAGCGCTGATGTCTTCGGGAGCTTCCAAGTCAAAAGCTAAGGCTAAATTCTCCATTCTATTTTTTACAGAAACCGAAACATCAAAATTCACCATGCGAGACGATGAAGTTCCGGATTGTGTATAAGAAGCACGCACACGCTCAGTAGCCTTAAAATTGAGATTAGGGTTCATCGGATCACCGATCCATTCCACATAGCTACCTTCATTCACTTTGAAGTCTTTTAATGGAACTACAGGCAAGGAGTATTTCAATGTTCCTCCCGAAAGTGTATATCTTCCCGAAAGCCTCAATTCTCCTCGTGGAGAATACTGCAAAGAGAGGTCACCACCGCCTTCTAATTCAATATGACTACTTCGGTCTGGACTCAAGTCGGCCTTCAAACGAACTGCAGGATCAATATGTAATGTCATCAACAGATCAAGCCCTCCAAGAGAGATGGATGATTCTTCTTTTTTTTGTGAGAGGGTATCGCTAAAAGAGGTGAAAGTCACCAAGTCACCTAGACGATCTTCCACAGTAAGGGGAGAATCCTTCAATACATAGGTAACATTCGTGTTACCTTTGAGATTCATATTCCCTCTCATAACCAACGCATTTAGAGGGCCTTTCAACGTAGATTTAAAATCAACGAAAACTTTCCCATACACCAAGCTTTCATTATTGCGAGGAGCATTTAGCAGGGTATAGTTATCGGCAAACAAAGATAAGTTTGTCATGGGCTGAGATAGTTCCTTGAAATCAACATAACCATCAATGATAAACGGATTCTTACTCGTTGTAGCTATCTCGAACTTATTGAATAACAATCGATTCTCTTTTATCTCTATCGGCTTATTGTCAAGAGAATAACGAACCCCCAATTGCCGAGCAGACACAGAGGCGCTATCGAGAACGAGTTGTCCATTAATCAAAGGCTTTGAGGATTGACCAGTCAACTCAATACCACCATCTAAATCGCCTGTTAGTTCAGCCATATGATTGGGGATAAAGACATTGGCTATACGCAACGGAAAATGTTCTAACGTACTACTTACTGCAATGCTGTCTTTCACTCCCGACTGATATGTTCCATTTACCGTCATCACTTCCTTGCCTTCATGAGTTAAGTAGCTATTAACATAATGCTTTCCACTTTCTCCGGGTAACCATGTTGCACCCAAGCCTATGTTACCCACAGATTGATGCTCATAAACCAGCTCATTGATAGTGGCTTCGGTAGATACTTGCAAGGAAGTTGCCGTTTGTACATAATGCGCTTCAGCAGAAAACAGACCGGAAAACTGAGGCAGATAAGGCAATGCTTCGCTGATCTCGGCCAACCGGATGCGGCGTAGCTCAATATCCATATTCTGCAGAAAAGTCGTATCTCGCAAAGAATGCACACGCACACCCATTCCATCTTTATCAAGCATTTCTACATTGGCCAATATATGATGATCTTTACGTATATAAAGCCTATTGTCTTCATTAAAGCGGAACTTCCTAAATGCCACTATTGGTTCTTCCGGGATAAATTTGAGCAACAAGCCATTGTTACGGGGACGCGCATTCACACCGAGTAGCACACCGGTTTCTCCCTTAGCATTCTGATATTCTAGCAGCAATTCTGCATCTTCTGTGCGAATTTCTCCGGTAAGATAAGACTTAAAGACAAATTGAGGATTATTTGGAGCATTGATCACCCCACCACGAATATTCATCCGGGCAGTATCTTGCCTAATTGCCAGGAAGAGGGTATCAAGCTGTGTCGTATCGACCTTGAGGCCATGTACAAATGCTCTACCATTTATGCCTCGGGCAGGAGTTGTTCCGAATCTAAATGATACTTGCTCGTAAGTAATCTTTTTTGTTTCCAGGAATCGGCTAAGTGGGTTATCCCTACCTGCTGTAAAAATCAATCCGGCCGAAGGTAGCACACGGCGCAGAGCTGCATGATCTAAATGTTTCTCTTTAATTTGCTTTATTAATACCGCTGAGAAATCGGTTGATTGTTTTATTAACTGCTCTAGCGTACTACGTCCCCGGAAGCGACAATTTAAATCGCCTGCTTGCAAAGAAAGATTCACCGAATCTCGCCGAGTTTGGGCAGCAAGCGTAAAACTGAATGGTCTCTTCAGGGGAACAGGGTAATAACCCAGCTTATATAAATCAACCTGTTCTACATTGAGGTCAAGCTTCGCTTCAGTATATCTGCGCTTCAACTGATACTCTCCATCGGCAACCAACTTTAATAATTGGTTATTACTCGTCAGATGTGCTTTAATTAAAGCATTCTTCATCTGCCCTGTGAGCGCCACGTCTGAAACGTGGAAACGTCCATAATGCAAATCGCTGAACATTGCATCAAATTGCGCTGAAGAACGTGACGAAGCAACATCTATTCCTCTACCTTTTACACTGCCGGAAGCTGAAAGTGAATAAATAGAATCTTTAGGAAGGAAATGTTTTATCTGCAAAGCATCTACCGTGAAGTCAGCATTATAAGCTTGCGTATTCTCATTATAATCGGCCGTAAGCGATAAGGCTCCTTCTCCATCCTTGACTCTGAGAAGGGTGCTAAAGCGAGAACCACGCATCTCAGCCTTAGCAATAAATGTCATTCCCGATGGAAGCGCAATAGATCCATCGGCAGGAATGCCGGAAAGAGTTGTCAGGAAATTCATATTATAAGTGATCGCTTGCAAGTCGATTGCAGCAAAACGTTTTAAGGAATCAGTGAGATTTAGCAGTTCCCCTCCTCCTGTAGCAGAAAAGGCTCCGGGTAGATCAATTTTGAAACGAGATAATTTCAGATCGCTCAAGTTTCCTTCTGCTCCGGCATGTATCGTGAGTGGACGGAAAGGATATTCTTTCTTAAAAGCATCTGGCAAACCTCCTGCTAGCAACAACACATCTTGCTTACCTATAAGAGCATCCAACTTCATGGCCAAATGTCCTTGACCGGGTAAGTCAAACAGTTTCCAAGTTGTTTGGCCCGTAAAAGTTAGCTCAGAATGAGCCGTTTTTAATTTTAAAGACGGAATATTTATAGCTGAGTCATTGGCAAACAAGCGTCCGGTCATAGAAGCGATGCTCAGCCCTGAACGCTCGTTCAATGAGAACTCACGAATCACAGCATTCATATTCCTACCTCGATACAACACAGAATCAATGCCCATATTGATCTCACGAATAGCAATATGAGACAGATCCAATCCTACCGTCGGTTTAGCCGAACCTAGATCATAGTTCAAAGAGGTTCCACTGGCATGCAGATGTTTCAAACCATACAACTCACGTCCCAGATCCACCTGAGCGCCATTAATAGTTGCTTCGGCCACATGACTTCCCATCCGAACGGAGTCTTCGGGTACCAGCAGGTTAAAAGAGACATTTTTTAGTTTGAGACTGTGCAAATCGATCTTCCAACGTGGTGCAGCAGTAGTGTCCTCCTTTGTTTTCGTTGTATCATTTTTCAAGATCAAGCGAACATGAGTATTGTTCAATTCAGCCGCATCAATAACAGCCGTCTCATTAGATAAATCTACCCCACGACTCCTAAAAGCACAATACCCTAAGACCCCGCGGAGTTCCATCCCATGTATGAAGTTGGCCGAGTTGAAGGTTACGCTCTTTAACGTAAAGTCGTCTATCTCTATCCTGCCACTAAAAAGAGGAAGAAGTTGTACCTGAACATTGAGGCTCCCCATAGATAAGAGGGTATCAGAAGAATGAACCACTCCCAAATCACTGACTAAAAGATTCAGAGGAAAACGGAGATCTATACGACGGGCACTGATTTGCATACCTGTTGCTTCAGAAGCATACCCCAAAGCTTCCTTACGCAGAAAGTTTTGTACCGGCGGAATGTAAAGCAACAGCATCAATACTGCAAACAGCAATATAGGAGTAAGTAGTACAGCAACTACCCTTTTAGCCCATCTCCGTCTCATGATAATCAATTGAATTTAACAACAATACAAAGAAAACAAATTATTTCTTAAAAGCAGAGCTGCTTGAGTAAAAAGATCTAAGAATATAAGCTCAAAGGCTTGCAAAATGGATTTAAAGCAGCTATGTCTCTTCTGTTAGTCTACCACTTTTAGGGATAAGACAACTTCAGGGTCAACTCACTTCAGTAATAAGACAAAGTTCAGTCTACTCAATTTCGCAATAAGCTTAATTAGAAGACAACCTTATTTAGGATTAGTAGTTTTTTTAGTCAACCACTTATACAAATAAACTAAATCAAAGTCAAGCATTTCCAGGGAAGTACAGTAACAACCATTTTCAGTATAAGTCAATCATTAGTTTCGTATACTATAAAACTTTTGTTTTCATAATTAGAAACAAATTGTTTCCTTCCCATAAACCATTAGTTTTATTACGTTGAAACTAATGGTTTATGGGAAGGAAACTTTTCGTATCTTGTACTTCCCTGAAAATGGTTTGACTTATACTGAAAATGGTTGTTACTATTAGAGGCTTGTTACTAAATAAGTTGTCACATACTATTGTTGTATCCTAAAAAGGTTGTCAGTCTACATCTATAACGTTCTAAAGCTACCGACGTTTTGCCGAAGTTGTCCATAGAAGAGATTTCGTTAGTTTTATTACTTGAAAAGAACTGCTTATGTCTGTATGGAAGGTAAATGTGTTCGGTACCTTTGCCTGCAATAAAATAGATACCGATTATGGAAATGAAACAAGCATTAATCATCATAGATATTCAGAATGATTACTTCGAAGATGGAGCCAACCCATTAACAGGAAGTTTGCAAGCAAGTTTAAAAGCAAAAGAAATACTCGGGTTATTTCGAGAAAATGCACTACCGATCATTCATATTCAGCACCATTCAACTCGTCTCGATTCCACATTCTTTGTGCCAAACACAACAGGGGTAGAAATACATAAGAATGTTTCGCCTATTGCCGGAGAAAAAGTAATCATCAAAAACTATCCCAATAGCTTTAGAGATACAGAATTATTGGATTACTTAACATCCAACGGAATAACAGATTTAACTGTCTGCGGCATGATGACGCACATGTGTGTTGATTCCACCGTAAGAGCTGCAAAAGATTTTGGCTACACTACTACGATAATCAGTGATGCTTGTGCAACAAAAGATTTGGATATTCAAGGCAAAACAGTTGTTGCCAGTGAAGTTCAAAAAGCTTTTCTTGCCGCATTGAGCTATTTCTACGCTAGCGTAAAAACGGCTGAGGAATATCTATCAATGGGGCTGTAGCGTTTTCACTCTTATCACCTTTTCAGCAATGCCAGTCTGTTTATAGGCAAAGTAATATAAGAAAAGTCTCTATTAACATTGATAACTTTTCTTATGCTTCTTCTTTATTTATGAACAATTGTCTATCTTTGTTCAAGTCCAAACAATTCAAAAGACCCATTTTATCAGCTTTGTGCAATTACACAATGATCCTTGGAGATACTTGCAAGAACAGCAATTTAAGTTTGTTGGGTTTGAGCGACAGACAAATAAAGGCCTTGTTGTATACAAAAGAAAAAGGCAAGATTACCAATAGTGAATATCAGACATTAAATTCTATATCTAAAAGAACTGCGACAAACGATTTGACGGAGTTGGTATCCAAGTCTTTATTGAGGAAAAATGGAACTTCGGGTTCTAATATTTGGTACGAAGTAGTGGGGCAATGATGGGGCAAGTGGGGCAATGATGGAGCAATAGTAGGGCATTGCGTTTGATTCCTCCCCAATGAGTCTTGATTAACATAGTGCCTTTTGTGAATTCCTTTCAGAATTTACTATCTTTGGCTTCCGAAACAACGGCGAAAAAACTCGCCCTTTTCTATACATAAAATATAATTTATGAGCTTAAAACATCAAGCATACAAAGAAGCAAATATTCGCTTTCTGGAAGAGAATCTGGAAGATGAAGGAGTGATGGAGCTACCATCTGGGGTTCAATATAAAGTCATTCTAAAAGGTAACGGAGCTGTGCCTACGGCAAAAAGTACTGTTAAAGTGCACTACAGAGGCACGATGATAGACGGAACAGAGTTCGACAATTCATTCAAACGCAAACAGCCGGAGACATTTAAGGTGAAGGAGGTTATTGAAGGTTGGCAAAATGCACTAATGGCTATGCCGCTGGGTTCACGTTGGATGATTTACATCCCTTATGAATTGGGATATGGAACCCGAGCATGTGGTAATATTAAGGCGTATTCCACACTTGTCTTTGAGGTGGAACTACTTGGAGTGAGATAATCGCATCATTTATCGTTGCTTTTCGGTAAGATATTTCCAGAAACGAACGGGCATGTTTTGCTTATGCAGGCGTGGGTTGGTACGTTCTTTAATGGCAATGGATTTGAAGTAGGTTTTCCAAAGTTTCTGAAAGAGTTTTTCGTCTTCAGCCATCAAGCTCTCATCGAGCATACCGCTGACGAGGTGTGCAGCTTCGCTATCGAAAGTAATTTCGGTAACGGAATGCAGGTCGTAATAGTAACCATACTGCCGTTTGAGGTCGTAGACAACCCATCTTTGATCGGCAAAACGATCTGTAAAGTGAGGAATGGCAAGTGCCAATACATTATATAGGGGTTCGAAAGCAGCAAAAAAGGTTCCGTCTGCTGCTTTCTGAAAGCGGGCAAACTGCATCACACGGGTGCGTTCATAATCTACTTTCTTCCATATCTTCGACAGTTCGAGCACATCCGGATCACCGAAGTTTACTTCTATGGAACGAGGAGCATCTATCGCTTTACGGATGTAGCGAAACAGCAACGTATCAATCGCAGGTAATTCTGACAACCAACAGGTAGTGAGGCAGGCTAGGGCAGACACAGAAAGTTTCTTTTGTAAGCCACTCCACACACGGGTAGACTTCTCTTCGTCCGTACAAACCGTAAACACTTCATCACAGAAAAGAGGCAGCGGCTCTCCTTCAGCAAGCAGAACATCAGGAAACGTTTTTCGGAAATAGGCATCGAACACGGCTGTGAGCAAACCCTCAAATGTTTTGTCGTATAGAAGAACTATCATTCGTCGGCAAAGGTAAGTTGTAATTGACGCTCATCGATCTTTTTACGAGGAGAAGGTGCCAGCAACTGCCGCATAACTTGGGGAGCCATCTCATTGACCGTGCGAACAGAGAGTTCGTTGCACGTGATGAAATACTGTGCTTTCTTCATCACAATACCGATCTTCTTAAGCTGATAACTCCCCAATCGACCATAACGACGGGAGGCAACAATCAGTTTGGCCGACTTCACACCGATGCCGGGCACACGAAGCAACATCTCATAATCAGCCTTATTCACATCTACCGGAAACTGTTCGGGGTGACGCAACGCCCACGATAACTTAGGATCTAGTTCCAAGTCGAGATCGGGATAAGCATCATTCACTATTTCATCTACTTTGAACTGATAGAACCTCATCAACCAGTCGGCCTGATAGAGACGGTTTTCTCTCACCAAAGGGGGTTGTTTAAGTGCCGGTAGCCGAGTATCATAGGTATTAACCGACACATATCCTGAGTAATAAACTCGCTTCATGCTAGGTCGCTCATACAAAGCAGACGAAAGATGGAGAATATCTTTGTCTGTTTCGGGGGTTGCTCCCACAATCATCTGCGTACTCTGTCCCGCCGGTGCAAAACGAGGAGCATAACGAAATTTCTTCCGCTCCTCACTATTCTCCAACACTCCTTGCTGAATATACCTCATAGGCTGAAACACACTCTTGAAATCCTTCTCCGGAGCCAGACGCTTCAAACTTTCTTCATTGGGGATTTCTACATTTACACTCAAACGGTCGGCATACAGTCCGGCTTCATTCACCAACTCACGGCTCGCGCCCGGAATACTCTTCAGATGAATATATCCATTAAAATGATGCACCAAGCGAAGATCTTTGGCTACACGCACAAGGCGCTCCATCGTATAGTCAGGATTGCGCACCACACCGGAACTAAGAAAAAGCCCTTCGATGTAGTTGCGGCGATAAAATTCAATGGTAAGTCCCACCAGTTCGGATACAGAGAGAGTAGCGCGACGAAGATCATTGCTACGCCGATTGATGCAATAGGCACAATCATAAATACAATGGTTAGTAAGCATGATTTTCAGTAAAGAAATACAGCGCCCGTCTTCAGCGAAGCTATGACAAATGCCCCATCCACCCACAGTATTGCCCAACCCGCCCTTTTGATTGGATCGGTTGGTTCCACTGGAAGAGCAGGAAACATCATACTTGGCAGATTCAGCCAGTATCTTTAGCTTATCGAGCACATCGGCATTCATTATCAGCGCTTTAACATTGCATTTTCACGTTGACAAAGCTATGCATAATATCCGAATTCTCCATGGCAGAAATCATTTTTTGTCCTTGCAGCGAAACAAAATAAACACACACATGTTTATTATAAAATCAAAACAATGAATGGAATATGAAAAAGTATTATTTAGCAACCTTAATGCTATTTGCACTAACTGCAATAGCAACCGCTCAAACATGGACGAATGATCCTGCGCACTCGCGTTTAGGATTTACGATTAAGCACATGACCATCTCTGAGGTTAGTGGCAGATTTGCGGATTTCACTATTAAGGCCACTACAGCGAAACCGGATCAGAGTGATCTTAAAGTAGAGTTGACAGCTCAAATAGCAAGTATCAACACTGATGTAGAAGCAAGAGACAAGCATCTTAAGAGCCCCGACTTCTTTGATAGTGAAAAATACCCTACACTAACATTTGTAAGTAGTTATCATAAAAAACTGACAAAGGACACCTACAAGATGGTTGGAAACTTAACCATGCACGGAATAACCAAAAGCGTTACTCTCACTGTTAAGTACTTCGGAGAGGTTGTAAATCCTATGAGCAATAAAAAAACTGTTGGATTCAAAATCACAGGCTCTGTAAAACGTTCCGATTTCGGAATTGGACCTAAATTCCCAGAAGCAGTTCTCAGCGACAATGTAGACATTATTGCGAATGCTGAATTCACACAAAACTAATTAATACAAAGCAAAATAATAAATAAAGGAGGGGAGCTAAGCTTTCCTCCTTTATTTATTATTGCAAAAGCCAAAGCAATCAATAGAAAGCTTGGGCTTTTATTATTGGGGGAATCTATCCTTATCTTTTCTTTAAAGGGGTATAATCAGCGACATCAAGCACGTTCTTATATGCAGGACGAATAATACGTTTCCCTTCAAAGTTCAATTCCTCATTGCGGTGTGCGCACCAACCAACGATACGTGCCATAGCAAAAAGCGGAGTATATATTTCTTGTGGCAGCCCTATCATCTCGTACACAAATCCAGAGTAGAAGTCAATATTACTCGATACCGTTTTGCCATTACCTTTAATCTTAGCAAAGGTAGTAATAGCACGATCTTCTAGCAACTCAAGGAAAGTAAATTCACGATCTCTCCCTTTCTCCTTAGCTAAATCACGGGCTAAGTCTTTCAACAAGATTGCACGTGGGTCTGAGATAGTATAAACAGCATGGCCGATACCGTAGATTAAGCCCGTCTTATTATATACTTCTTTATTGAGCATTCTTGTAAAATAAGTATCTATCTCATCTACATTTGTCCAGTCCTCAATGTTCTTCTCCAAATGATGAAACATGTCAGCAACTTGAATATTTGCACCACCATGAAGTGGACCTTTTAATGATCCGATACCGGCTGCAATAGACGAATAAGTATCTGTTCCGGTAGATGAAGTAACACGAACGGTAAATGTAGAGTTATTACCACCACCATGATCGGCCTGAAGTATAAGTAAAAGATCAAGTGTCCGAGCTTCTAGCTGTGTATAATCCTTCTTCAGCATATAAAGGAAGTTTTCAGCAATAGAAAGTTTTTCTTGCGGATGACGAATATGTAATGAACGCCCAAATGTGGCATGTCTCAACATGTTATACGCATAGGCTATGATAGTAGGGAATTTCGAAATCAACTCCACACTCTGACGCATCAGATTATCTCGTGATGTATCATCCGGATTAGAATCAAAAGTATATAGTTCGAGTACACTACGAGCCAATATATTCATAATGTTTGAACCTTCTAGCTCTAAGATATTCATCTTTGTCTTTTGTTCCAATGGCATATTATCATTAATCAATTCCGAGAAAGAAGCAAGTGCTTCTTTATCAGGAAGATTACCAGACAAGAGCAGATAAGCGACTTCCTCAAAACCAAAACGCTTTTCTTTCACAATATTATGTACGATGTCTTCCACATCGAATGCCCGATAGTAAAGTTTTCCGGGGATAGGTTGCAGACCTCCACCGGGAATTCTTTCGTAGCCCACTACGTTCCCTATTTTGGTTAAGCCAACAAGCACTCCTGTCCCATCCTCATTACGCAAACCACGTTTTACATCATATTTAGTAAATAAGTCATTATCTATTCTGGTGGCATCCTTCATGTCCTCCGAAAGTCTGTATATGATGTATTCCTTTTTCATCTTATTATTCATTTAATGGTTATTTGTTTTTTTCTATTTTCTCGGTTATTTCTTTAGCAAAAGTGGAAGTCGACAAAGCCTTTCCTCCAGGTATAAATCTGGCCAGATCATTCGTTGCCCGTCCATCAGCAAAGCTTTGTTCCAAGGCCTCAACAATCACATCAGCAGCTTCCTGCCAACCTAAATATTCGAGCATCATCACAGCCGAAAGCAAAAGCGAACAAGGATTAACAATATCTTTACCGGCTATATTGGGTGCTGTGCCATGCGTGGCTTCAAAGATAGCATGACCTGAGTTATAATTAATGTTCGCACCGGGTGCAATACCAATTCCACCAACCATGGCAGCCAGCTGGTCAGAGATATAATCTCCATTCAGGTTTAATGTGGCAATTACCGAATATTCTTCGGGGATAAGTAATGTGTTCTGCAAGAAGGCATCGGCTATACAATCTTTAATGACCAGTTTGCCGCTACTAATATATTCACCAAACTCACGCTCAGCCAATTCATATCCCCATTTTTTGAAGCCACCTTCTGTAAACTTCATTATATTCCCCTTGTGCACCAACGTC
This sequence comes from Bacteroides ihuae, assembly GCF_900104585.1. Lineage (GTDB taxonomy): Bacteria > Bacteroidota > Bacteroidia > Bacteroidales > Bacteroidaceae > Bacteroides > Bacteroides ihuae. The sequence goes on along the minus strand of NZ_FNVX01000002.1, from coordinate 60,335 downwards.
ACTGAAGGCAATTCATGTTCAATGGCATACAAGCAAGCTGCACGAACCAGTCGTTCTGTACCTTCACGAGAAACCGGCTTTACGCCAAAAGAAGATGTTTCAGGAAAACGTACTTTAGAGACGCCCATTTCGTCGCGCAGAAAGTGATAAAACTTTTCGGCTTCCGGTGTGCCTGCTTCCCATTCAATGCCAGCATAAATATCCTCCGTATTCTCACGGAAAATGCACATGTTAACCTTTTCAGGTTCCTTTATTGGAGAAACCACACCAAGGAACCAACGCACGGGTCGAAGACAAACATATAAATCGAGCGTTTGTCGTAAAGTCACATTCAAAGAACGAATGCCTCCACCTACAGGAGTGGTTAAAGGCCCCTTAATACCAACTAAATACTCTTCAAAAGCGAGCATTGTTTCATCAGGCAACCAAGAACCGGTTTCCTTAAAAGCTTTTTCTCCGGCCAACACCTCGACCCAATCAATCTGTCGCTTGCCACCATACACTTTGCGTACTGCCGCATCAACGATCATTTGCATAGCAGGCGTTATCTCCGCCCCTACACCATCGCCCGTAATAAAAGGAACGGTAGGATTTTCGGGCACCAACAACTTACCATCTTTGTGTTTTACAATCTTACTCATATCTTTATTTTGTATTTAGTGCAGAGCCCGCCTTAAACCAAGCTATCTGCTGCTCATTATATGTATGTTGTGCTTCAAAGCTATGCTGACTACCATCTACATGTTGCACTATAATTTCAAAGTTCTTCCCCGGAGCAAACTCTTTTAGCCCGGTGACAGAAATAAAATCACGTTCTTGTATGCAATCGTAATCCTCCTTATTAACAAATGTGAGAGCCAACATTCCTTGTTTCTTTAGGTTTGTTTCGTGAATGCGTGCAAAGCTTTTTGCCAAAATGACCTTTACATTCAAAAAGCGGGGCTCCATAGCAGCATGCTCCCTACTAGAACCTTCTCCGTAGTTCTCTTCGGCCACTACAATAGAAGATATACCCACAGCTTTATACTGCTTTGCAGCGCCCGATACCGTTTCATAAGTATCCGTCAAGCGATTCCAAACCTTATTTGTTTCACCATTGAAAGCATTAACAGCCCCCATCAGCATATTATCAGAAATGTTTTCCAGATGCCCACGAAAGCGAAGCCAAGGGCCTGCCATTGAGATGTGATCAGTAGTACACTTACCCTGAGTTTTAATCAAAAGAGGCATATTCAACAAATCAAAGCCATCCCAAGCATCAAAAGGAGTAAGAAGTTGCAAGCGCTTAGATTGAGGATCAACAGAAATCTTCATCCCATCACCCATAGGAGCCAGATAACCACTTAACCCTGAAGCAAAACCCTCATTCGGCAGTTCATCACCTTTCGGCTCTGCCAGCTTCACTTGCTCACCGTTCTCATTCAGTAATGTATCTGTCAATGGATTAAAGCATAAATCACCGGCAATCGTTAAAGCCATCGTCAGTTCCGGAGAGGCAACAAAAGCAAATGTATTTGGATTTCCATCGGCACGCTTGGCAAAGTTGCGGTTAAACGATGTAACAATAGAGTTTTTTCTGGTAGGATCATCCGTATGACGCTTCCATTGACCAATACATGGGCCGCAAGCATTAGCCATGATCACTGCTCCAGCCTGCTTAAACGTAGCAATCATTCCGTCACGCTCCGCAGTAGCACGTATCTGCTCCGAACCGGGGTTGACAATAAGTGGAGAAGCGACTTTTACTTTTTGCTCTACAGCTTGACGCATCACCGAAGCCGCTCTGCCGATATCTTGATAAGAAGAGTTAGTGCAAGATCCGATTAGTCCTACCTCCATTTTACGAGGATAATCATTAGCCTTTACTTTTGCTGCAAATTCAGAAATAGGAGTCGCTGCATCAGGAGTAAAAGGTCCGTTGATATAAGGTTCGAGCGCAGATAGATCAATCTCAATCACCCGATCATAAAAAGCCGTGGGATTAACAACCACTTCTGTATCAGGGCAAAGATCAACTGAAACTTTATCAGCCATATCTGCAACGACTGTCCGCCCAGTAGCCCGTAGATAAGCTGCTATGCGTTCGTCATAAGGGAAAAGTGAAGTTGTGGCACCCACTTCGGCACCCATATTGCATATCGTTGCCTTACCCGTAGCAGAAAGAGATGTTGCACCCGGGCCAAAGTATTCTATAATAGCATTTGTTCCACCTTTTACAGTGAGAATGCCTGCTAATTTTAATATCACATCTTTCGGTGAAGCCCAACCATTAAGTGTTCCGGTTAGTTTCACCCCAATAAGTTTAGGCATTTTAAGTTCCCATTCCATGCCAGTCATCACATCTACCGCATCCGCACCACCAACACCAATAGCCACCATGCCCAAACCACCTGCATTTGGAGTATGAGAGTCAGTTCCTACCATCATCCCGCCAGGAAAAGCATAATTCTCAAGCACTACCTGATGAATGATTCCTGCTCCAGGTTGCCAAAAACCTATACCATATTTAGAAGAAACATCTCTCAGAAAGTCATAAACTTCACGATTTGTCTCCGTAGCCGTAGCAATATCTTCTTTAGCTCCTTTGTATGCCTGAATCAAATGATCGCAATGGACTGTAGAAGGAACTGCCACTCGGTCTTTGCCGGAATTCATAAATTGTAGTAAAGCCATCTGAGCCGTAGCATCCTGCATAGCTACACGGTCGGGACGAAAATCAACATAATCCTCTCCGCGTCTGTAAGATTGTAAAGCCGTCTCATTGTAAAGATGAGCATATAATATCTTCTCCGCAAGAGTCAGTGGACGCTTTAAAATCTGCTTTGCCTGTTCTATTTTTTTTGAATAAGAGGCATAAAAGCCCTCTAACATTTTCTCATCGTGTACCATTATTCTTCTATTTTATTGATAAACTCTATGCGTAATTAATAAATCTACATTATAACGAGCAAAAAACCTGTAATGTTTAACAAAAAGGATATTTTTTATAACTATTCATCGAATAAATAAATACCTTTGCAACTTATCCCGCACAGCATACAAGTGAATAAGAACAACAAAGACATTCGCAATTCTATCTCCGATCTGCAGCAACAGCAACTTCTTTTGCGTATGGAGTACGAGTACGAAAAAGAAGAATTCCGTCGCCAAACTCAAACCATGGGTATAGGCAGAAAAGTCAAACGAGGCCAATGTTGGTATCCTGTGTCAACTGGTCGAACTTTTTACAACTCTCTAAATCAATTGGTTATCGAGATAGAACGAAAAGAAGATAAAGACATAGAGCATTCTTTTGAATTCGGACGTCCGGTTTGCTTCTTCACGCAAGATACTTCGGGACAGATACACTATTTCAATTTCACCTCGCAGATTAGCTTTGCTGATGAAGAAAGAATGGTGGTTGTTCTTCCCAATATCTCGGCACAAATGGATATACAAGGTGCCGCTCATTTAGGCGTACAGCTCTATTTCGACGAAACGAGTTACCGAACCATGTTTGAGGCATTAGCCGATGTGCTTCGAGCAAAAAACAATCGTCTTGCCGAGTTACGTGAAACTCTCCTCGGTACTCTTCTTCCTCGTAATCGGGAATTGTTCCCTCAACGTTTTCCATGGTTGAACACCACTCAAGAGGAGGCAGTAAACAAAGTACTGAGAGCCAAAGATGTTGCTATTGTTCATGGCCCTCCCGGAACGGGAAAAACGACGACTCTCGTCGAAGCAATTTACGAGACCTTGCAACGAGAAAACCAAGTACTCGTTTGTGCCCAAAGTAACACGGCCGTCGACTGGATAGCTGAAAAACTTGTAGACAGAGGCGTACCCGTATTGCGCATCGGTAATCCAACCCGAGTGAACGATAAAATGCTATCTTTTACTTATGAACGTCGCTTCGAGAGTCATCCGGCCTACACGGAGCTATGGAGCATCCGTAAATCAGTTCGTGAAATGGGTAGCCATCTCCGCAAAGGTAGCCACTCCGAACGCGAAGGCATCCGAAACCGCGTCAATCGCTTAAAAGAACGAGCCACAGAAATAGAAATACTCATCAACGAAGATATTTTCTCTCAAACACGTGTTATTGCCTCTACATTGGTCAGCTCCAATCATCGGGTACTCACCCACCATCATTTTTCGACCCTGTTCATTGACGAAGCAGCACAAGCTTTGGAGGCAGCTTGTTGGATAGCCATCCGCAAAGCAGACCGTGTAGTGTTAGCAGGCGACCACTGTCAGTTACCGCCAACCATTAAGTGTATTGAAGCCGCCAAAGGAGGGTTAGAGAATACGTTAATGGGAAAAATTGCCCTATCAAAACCCACTGCCGTATCTTTACTGAAAATACAATATCGCATGCACGAAGCCATTATGCACTTTCCTTCCGAATGGTTCTATGGCGGAGAAATAAAAGCCGCCTCCGAAGTGCACAACCGCAGCATACTCGATTTTGATACTCCGTTGGAGTGGATTGATACCTCTGCCTGTGAGTTTTACGAAGAATTTGTAGGTGAAAGCTTCGGCCGCATCAACAAATCTGAGGCTGAACTATTACTTTTAGAGTTAGAGACATATATCAAGAAGATAGGAGAAGAGCGCGTTTTAAGTGAGCGCATCGACTTTGGCCTCATCTCACCCTACAAGGCCCAAGTGCAATATCTCCGTAACGAAGTAAAACGCAGTAACTTCTTTCGCCCCTTCCGCAGTCAAATCACTATTCACACCGTAGATGGTTTCCAAGGTCAAGAACGAGACGTCGTCTTCATTAGTCTGGTACGCGCCAACGCCGATGGACAAATTGGGTTCCTTAGCGACCTGAGACGAATGAACGTAGCCATCACCCGTGCCCGCATGAAACTCGTCATCTTAGGTGATGCTTCTACATTGAGCATGCATACTTTCTACAAAAAATTGTTTGAGTATATTGGGAGAGAAGGGAAAATTAAACACATACACAAGTAAAGAGGGTGAATGCCTCAATGATTCATCCACCCTCTTATTCTGGAATTAGGAAAATGCCTAATTTATTTCTACCTTCTAATAGTATTATTGCTTTATCATAAATGGCTTTTTGAAGTACAAGTATGTACCAAGTCTATTACTGGAAGAAGGTGGAGAAGCTGTAAATACGTACATATATATCTCATCAACAACTCTTCCAGGCCAAGAGCCATTATCAGCAAAAACAATTGTCTTATCCACTCCCGATGGAGAAGCCTCAAACTCGACTGTATTGTCCCAAGTATAAGAGCCTAACGATGAACTTCCAAGACATAAATAAATTGGATAAGATGCTGATCCATAAGTACCTGTTTTCTGCCCAGCATTAAGAACAATACATCCATTATCAAAAGTATAATTCACTGAGAAAAAGCCTGCAATGTCTCCAGTAAGAGTATTTCCATCTGCTCCAGCAATAATTGTTGCAGAATATGCTTCAAGAGCACCTGAATCATCATAACCATAGATTCCCCATGTGCCAATATAGTCATTTACAGAAGCCTGTACCACACCTATCGAATCAGTTATATTCCCCAAAGTATAGCGTAAATAACCCTTACGCGGTAATCCTGTCACATTTTCTGCAACATGTACCTTTACGCTATCTCCCACCACAGAATAGGATATCCAGGCTTTAGAAGGTTTAAAAGCAGCAGACACATTTGATTTAAACTTAATGATCAAAGAATCGGCTACATCCGTTCCAAATTTAAGATCGCCCGCATCTTTCATTAAAGATATGCCATATTGCGTAACAGCAATAATAGTAGACTTTGTCCCTGCCTTAATTGTAACATAGGTAGAACGTCCCGTCAAATTAGGATTTTCAGTAGCTGATACATTTATAACTTCACCTGATACGGAAACAGTTAGCCAACTATCGGCAGCAACGGCTCCCAATGCTTGATCGGCAACAACCGTAATAGTCCCGCTACCTCCTGCCGCCGGCAAATCTGTTTGAATAACCTTCTTGACTACTAGCTCATTATCAGCTACACTCAAACCACCATCGTCATCACATCCTGTGAAAGCCAAAAAGCAGACAAAGAAAGTTAAAGTCACATTGGCTATTTTTCTTATTGTTATCATAATAAAATCTTTTTTTAATTAACTTTTACGGCTCCGTTTATATACGGAAATTTGGCAGTTCCTCCTGAGTATATACCGAAATAAGCATCAGCAGAATCAAACAGATACAAGAGATAAGAATCTATGGTATAACCAGGCCACATACCATTATCACTAAAGGTCAAAGTTAAAGGGTTTAGAGAGGTTATTTTAGATTCCATACCAATGCCCTCATTTTTTGTAAAATAAGTAGCTTTTGCATCCCACGGACACAGTTTGACTATATATCCATTATATTCACCTACAGTTTGTGATATAACAGAAACCTTGTCGTCAGCACTATTGTAGATAGCGACAAACGGGAATGGTAACTTAGGACCACTTACAATAAATGATTGACCAGGAACCTTTTCAGAAACAAGCATAGAATACAATGTCTTGTTTATATCAACAGACCATGCTCCCAGATATTTCTTATATTCAGGAGAAATGTAGACTTTGAAACTTCCCAGAGTACCATCAACTGCTTTTCCCGAAAAAATGGTATCAGTAACATTCCATGTTAGCGACTCAAAAGAATGCCCTGCAATATCAACTGGAGTATGAAATTTTATTCCCGTAGATGAATAAATAAAACTTGGCGTCGAGGCAATAGAACCATCTACTTCAACAGACATCACATGCCAGCTGTCTGAAAAAGATAATTTAACGTTCTTATTATCCACAACTCCTTTATAGTCAATGTACGGATTCTCATCTTCTATTTTAACTATGCTATCCAAATGGGTTTCCCAATTCATTGATTCAGGCATAGGAGTCATGACCATTTTATTAGCCCATTTCTTACCCTTTAGCACAATAGAGTCTGTAGATGCGCTCATTATTACAAATTCAAAATCACCCTGATATCCGTCTAAAGAGCCGTATGATGGTGAACCAAAATAGTGAAGAATAGGATTGTAAGTATTAAAAGTAAGCACCGGTCCCTGATCACTGACCAGAGCATACGACGAATGATACACCGCATCCGGTGAAGCTATTTCTGAAGCCGCAGTGACTTTCCCGTTGGCAAATGAAACAATCGTATTATATCCTCCGTAAGAGTATCCTGTACCAGCATAGTACTTTAAGAGCCAACCATTTTTTGGCGCTTGCAAAATGTTACTATAAGTAGCCAAAGCTTCGGACATTCTTTCAGAAGCCGATTTGTCGAATACTTCTTTTTCATCATTAGCACAAGATTGAAAGCCACATGCCAAAAAGAAGCTTAGTAATGCATATATTATTTTCTTCATTATCTATTTACTTTAAGGTTTCCAAATCAAGATTTTCAATTTCGCTCTGACGTCTTTGAACAACATCGCGCAACTCATCCAAATCAATCTTCCATGACTCTTTCATATATGTTTTCACTATGGCAATTTTTTTCAAGATAATAGCCTTTCCGTCATCACCTGCTGCATCAAGTATGGCCTGCCATTGATCCTTTGAATAGGTTACATATATAGAAAGATTTTCAACAAAGTCTTCATTCGGTTCACTTTGAGCATAAGCACTCACAAATCCACGTTGATGCGCCTGTACATCAGTCGATTGATACCAGTTACCGCTAATATAAGAGGCTTCAGATATCAGTTTAAAGCTTACATCATACGGTTTCTTCTGATTTAAAATATGCCCGAATTCATGATGCATCGTTTTAAAATAATAATGATTAAGTGTCTCCGGATCTTCAATCCAGCTTTGCGTCAAATTATTCACAAGATAAAGTGTAATTTTCAGTCCACCTGCTGCTGTTCCCAGCACAATTGTATTGTTTGAGTTATAAGCAGCTGAACCTACAAGATAAATGATACGAGGTACATAAGTCTTGGTAAAAGTAACACCGGCCACTTCATCATAAGATTCAAGCCAGAGATGCTTTATAAGAATAGCAAGCTTCGCAGCTTTAGCTGAATCTGCAGGCACTAAGTTATAGTCCATGTCAGATTCAATATCTTCCATCTTATATTTAAAATCTATATTATATGGGTAAGTATAACTCTTCAGCAACCAGCGCTCCAGAGAATCTCTTACAACCACCGTAGTACCAAAAACACTATCGGAGCTTAACTCATCACCCGATTCACAGTTAGTGATCGAGAAAGAGAGAGTAAGCATTAACATTCCAAAGAATATTTTTTTTATCATAATGATTTATTTTTTTGTTTTCATCTTGGGTTAGCAGTAATACCGGCAGTAATTACATCTTGTGGCAATTGAATAGCACGACGAGGATCACTTACAACAAGTGAATCGGCTACTTCACCTACTTTCATATTAGCATTCATTGTACGACGATAAATAACCATGCCATAACGTTTTATATCTTGCCAGCGTAAACCTTCATGCAAAGTTATCAACCTTCTGAGCTGAAGAATACATTGCAAAAGAGGTTCTTGAGTTCCTGTCTCTATGGTAAAATCAGTATTAAATTTTTTCTTCACTGTTGGGCTTGTAGGAGCATAGTAAGCAATAGCAGAATAATACGCCTTTATTTCATCCAAAGTAATTCCATTAGTTGATGAAAAAACACTAAGCAAAGTATTGATATCTTCAACAGCCTTAGTATATTCTGTCTTTAGAGCATAAGCTTCTGCCCTGCAAAGCAGTGTTTCCTCAGCATTAAACACAGAATAAACAGAATGCGCATTACCTATACCACTTGAATAATCAGTATATTCAAAGTAATAGCCAATTTTACGAATTACCTCTTTCGGCAGACTCGAATTGGCAAATGCGCCGTAATAAAGAACTTTTAGATTCTCACCCCAAGGACCGGATGCGCCTATCGTTTCATTCTTAGAAATATAAGTACCATGCCCGTAACGATCGCCCATTGAGTAATTTCCACCAATGCCTCCCCACAAAGAATAAACACTTTGCAATAAGAAATTTGCCTGGACATTAGAGTCCACATAAGCATTTGGTTGGATTTGACCATTTTTAGACAAATTATTCCATGATTCCCAATCTCTCAAAATACTTTTTGGCGATTCGCCCAATGCTTTAGTTGCATAGGCTATTGCCTTATCGTATTTCTGATAATATAGATTAAACCTTGCCGCAAAAGCATATGCTGCTTTTTTATTAAAATGGTAAGAAGGCACAGAATAAGCGGCATCATCTATCAAAGACAATGCCTCTTCAATATCGGCATCTATCTTGCTATACAACTCGGCCAAAGTTCCTCTATCATATTTAGGCGAAATAGTAGTTTCTGGTTCTGTTGGATATGGAAGTCCCAACTTTTTGCTGGCCGTTAATTCCGAATAAGCATCACAGAATACATTTGCAAGCATAAAATCGGCATATGCTCTACACATCAAGGCTTCACCCTTTTCAGCCTGCAATGTAGGCGTATTTCCTAAATTAATAATTGCATCCAATGCTGTATTGGCTGTAGAAAGAGCTGTATAATAACCTTCCCAAAGATTTTGAGGAGTCTCGTCTTGACCAACCTCAGTTATATCATCCCATTGATAAGCCTGTATCTGAAATCTATCGTATGCTAAATAATTATTAGCCATATTATCTGTATTATCAGAAGCCATTTCAAATAGCATATTCGGATTATTTTGAGAATAAGCTGAAACTAACAGCTGCCCTACTTTATCTTCGGTATCAATTTCAGTTCTGTTATCCGGTAAAACATCTAGATAGTCATCGCACGAAGCAAATATAAGGATCATGCACAACAGGGCGTAGTAGTATTTATTTATTTTCATATTCATATTTTTTTATATTAAAATCCCAACTTAAGTGTCAATGTAAATTGCTTTGGAACAGGAGCCGCAACACCTCCCGACCGAAAAAATTCAGGATCTTGTCCATTCAACTTAGAATCAGCATAAATTAAAAATAAATTAGTTGCCTGCAGTTTCACCGATAAATCTGCTATTTGAGTCCTTTTTATCCAACTCTTAGGGAAATCATACATCAAAGATATTTCTTTCATTCTCACGAAATCTCCTTTTGCTACCCGTACATCAGAATAATTATAAGCATTATAGGCAACTTTCAGAGATGGATAACTTGTGTATTGTCGTCTGCTGGCAAGAACAGGCACATTAGTCTGAGTTGTATTTCCCGAAATGACCCAACGATTTTTAAACTCTTTAGTCATTGAAGTTAAATCATTATATCTAGCATCGAACACATCATCCAGACGAACTACGTTTCCGAAAGAATAGGTTACAAACACATTCAGCTTGATGTTTTTATATGAAAATATATTACCAAAACTTCCTGTAATAGTAGGATCTGTAGGACCTTCATATTTTAAAAAACTTAGTTTATTACGCTCCTGAAAATTAATATCTGTAATTGTCAAATTACCAGATTCGTTAGTAAAAGTAGGCAAACCATCTTCAGTTAACCCTCTAAAAGGTATTGAGAACAAACTTCTAACAGGATAACCTTTCATGGCAAAACCATTTCCATTCACCAAATCAATCACTCTAGACTGAGACATCAAATCGGTAACAGTGTTCTTGGTGTGTGAGAAAATAAAATTCGTAGACCATTTAAAATCCGGAGATACAATATTTTTCGTAGAAATAGTTAATTCTTCTCCATTTGAGCGCATCGAAGCAGTATTTGCATATCGAATAACGCCACCTGTTGTACCAGTAGTTATAGTAGGCCCTATCAAGTCAAAATTATCACGCTTGTACCAATCGAAGGCTACGCTAATGCGGTTGTTTAAAAAGCCGGCGTCAAAACCAATATTCAATTCATGCTTTTTCTCATAAGTCAGCTCACTATTTTCCGATTGTTCCTTCTGTAAACCTGATTCTTTTACACTGGAAAATGGTCGATACGGGATATACGCTTTGATAACAGCCGTAGAATTCGTGTATTTAAGAGGTCCTCTATCTGCAGTTAGGCTATAAGAGGCCTTAATAGTAAAATGTGACAATGTTGGTTCTAGTGATCTGAAAAAAGCCTCTTCATGCACATTCCACGAACCCGCCAAATTCCAAGTTGGCAACCAACGAGAAGAACGAGACTTACCGAGTCCGTTAGTACCCTCATAACGATAAGTGCCGTTAAAGGTATACTTACCTTTATAAGAGTAGGTTGCATTACCAAAAAAAGCAGCGTTTCTTACCCTAGTATGATCTAACGAATAATAGTTTGTGCCATCCTCAACTCCCTTCTTAAAGAACTGATACACATAAAATGGAATTTCCCCCTTAGAATATTGCATTCCCCAGCCATTAAAATAGCTCTTCTCACGATCAATACTATTCAATTCCATTCCACCAAAAAGATTCAATATATGTATTCTATTAAAAGTATGATTCCAACTAGCTGTTGTACGGAAGTCATATCCATTCATACGATTATCTGTTCTTTTATAAATGCCACCATTGGGCAGGATAGAAATAGGTAATGCATAAGGATTATCGGGATCTGTATACAATAACGGGTTATTATCACGGATGACACTGGTACTCATTGCTCTGTAAGCTTCAGCTTGGTTTGAATTATCCAACAGATTATGCTCTTGAGAAGTTGCCGAATATTTAACTGCTCCCAGCACACTTAATTCCAACTCAGGTATAACTTTCCATCTCAACTCCCCCTGAAATCTAAGGTCTGTCACGTTCAGGTCAATATAGTTAGATTGCAGTTCATGCACAATGTTAAATGGAGCATAATTACTTGTATAGTAAACAGACGGATCTAGCGCACGAGAAGAATTTAAGGCATACGAGTACGGATTTATATCAAAATCTCTCTTTACCTTACCCGAAACAGCATCCACATCCTGGCTAAGTGTACCAGGCGCTTTTTGCTTACGATACGAAGCATTAGAAATCATATTAAACGTAAGATTATCTAAAATTCTATAGTTTGCATTTAAATTGGCAGTGTATCGATTCACCTCACTCTGTTTATACCATCCAGGATCAAGCATTGCACTCAATGATGCGTAATAACTTGCTTTCTCATTTCCAGATGAAATACTCATTGAATGATTTTGCGAAATATTTTCATTAAATAACTCACTAAACCAATTTGTATTCCTCATTTCCGCACTTTTCAAATAACCATATTGGCTTTCCTTGTCGTTTCGTAATAAAAATTGACCAGTAGTTTCATCGTACGTATTCATTAGCTCGTACATTTTACCATAAACACCACTTTCAGCATAATTGGCTGTTTCAGCATAGTTTAGCCAGCCTTTCTCTTGCATCTCTTTATAAATTCCCATTTGGTCCTGAGAATTTAATATATTAAAATTCCCATAACTAGGCCTCAGGCGATAAGTCAACTCACTAGTATAGTTTATACGACTTTGCCCTGCCTTACCCTTCTTGGTAGTAATAACAATCACACCAGCCATCGCTCTTGCACCGTAAATGGAAGTAGCACTACCATCTTTTAATATCTGAAAGCTCTCTATATCATCTGAATTTAAACCAGCAATAGCAGATCCAATAAGTGTTTCGGCATCTCCGGAAGAAAGAGCATCGGCACTCACCTCACTTACATCCTCCATAATCACACCGTCAATCACCCAAAGAGGTTTAGAACTACCATATATAGATGTAGCGCCGCGCACTCTAATTTTAGGAGCAGTACCAAAAGTTCCTGAAACATTCTGCACGGAAACTCCGGCAGAGCGTCCTTCTAATGAACGACTAATATCAGGAATACCATTAAGCATAGCATCACTAGCATTCAATTTATCTGTTGCACCAGTAAACAAACGTTTGTCCATACGGGACATACCAGTTATAACAACTCCCTCAAGACTTTCTGCTGTACTTTTCATTTTCACCCTCATACCATTCTGAGCTTTTAACTCCTGACGTTCATAACCAATATATGATATGACCAAGATTTTACCCGTTGCTACAGTTAAAGTAAATCGTCCATCGACATCGGTAGTCGTGCCCGTCGTTGTACCTTTCACCAATATCGAAGCTCCTATGACTGGTTCCCCAATCTCGTCAATAATGCTACCTTTTATAGCTTTCAATTGAGCAAATGCAACGATACTTAGAAACATACAGAATAATGTAATTCCCGTTTTTTTCATAAGCGATACTCTTTTTTTATATAATACTAGAATAATAATAGTTAATTGAACAAACATATACAATACATAATATTTGCAAAAATACAAATTATTTCAACAATATTGAATAAACAAAAAGATATTAGTGAATTAATTGCAAATTAAATCAATTTTCACTTAAATTGGATAAAATGCTTTATATTTGAAATAAATATCAATTCAATTATTCTATTTTATATGAAAAATAGACAATACGAAAAAAAATCATAAGGATCATTATGACGTAAAATAAAGAAATAGAGCATCACTATCATTAATAATAGCACAAATAGCATACTATATGAATAATACATATTTAATATAATATAAAAAAATTGGTGTTACTAATTTAATAAAATACTAGAACTATTTAATGACTTAACACCGAAAACAATACAGTAAAATACGGTGAATATATAAAGATAATCTATAAGCATTCTTCTATAAGAAAGAAAAAAGCGAGAACCCCTTCTGCGTAGCTGACAAGCCATAAGAGGTAAGCTCAAGCCAAAGAAAAGGTACATTTATCTCTCAGTTCTCCTTATTATCGGATATTTCATATCAACTAAGAATATAATAGATTCACTCACATTATTCGCATGAACCTACTATTAACTACTTTAGATGTCATCATTAAACTCTTTCTCGATTAAAAACACTTCGGTTTACGGGCGTAAGCTGTTAAGATTAGGCCTATAACATTTATCACAAAAGATAAATGAATTCACATCAACTTTGCCAATACTTAGCAAGAAAACCATTAAAATACTTTCTTCATTCCCGGTATTAATCTAAACAGATGAGATATTGCAAAACAACATGGAATGCCTATAACCAGAACTAAAGCAAGTTTTGCTAAAGGTGAAGCAGAAAGTTGCTCAACTAAGAAAGTACAGCATACTACCACCATTGGGTGAATAATGTAAGCAGCGTAGCTGTCACCGGAAAGGGTGAGAATAAATTTATTCGGTCTATTGAAATATTCTTTAGAAAATGCCAATAGAAAATAGCTAATACCAACACACATCACCGGCTCCCACATGGCATAAAACAGGGCTGACAGATTAAGTCCTCCAAGGAAAGGAGTAACGTCTTCTGCCCTTGTTGCAATCATTAATATAAGAATACAAATAAGCGAAAGGGCAAACCAAGGGATAGCGCCTTTCAATGTTAATTGTTCCATCCAATTGCATCGACAAGCGATAATACCCACAAGATACATACCGATATAAAGAGAGAAAAAACCAAATTGCAAGCCAAAGAAAGAGGTACCGACCGGATAAACCATTCGAATAAGATAAGCTACAAACCCTGTTAAAATCATAAACATGAATATCCCTGTTGTTGAAGGCAATTTATCAGGAATCAATTTAGATAAAGTGCCGGCAAAGAAACGACGATAAAAAGCATAAACCGTTTCAATAAACAGAAGCGTCAACACAAACCATATGGGACCGGGTTCTGCATGGTGTGTATCCATCATCCAGACAAAGCTTACCCAAGAAGCGTCAGTTTTATCTAAATAAAGATGTATCCAATAAACAAGAGTAGGATGAATCAATGCAGTACAAACAAAAAAAGGGATGCCCCAACGGACATCCCCTACTATTTAAAATTGCTAATCAATTAATTATTTTCCGGACGCAACTTACGAACAACAGCTCCTGTTCTCCACATTTCGCTTTCGCGAAGTTGACGAAGTTCTTCATCCAACTTCTCGCGGTAATCCGGTTGAGAGTTAGAATCAATAGAACGTTGTGCTTCGTTTCCGACTTTTACTTCGTGGTAAAGTTTCTCGAATACAGGTTTTGACGCATCGTGAAATGGTCCCATCCAATCAAGAGCACCACGTTGAGCTGTAGTGGAACAGTTTGCATACATCCAATCCATACCGTTCTTTGCAAAAAGAGGCATCAATGATTGAGTCAGTTCTTCTACTGTTTCGTTGAATGCTTCAGAAGGAGTATGTCCGTTCTCACGCAATGTCTCATATTGAGCAAGCAACAATCCTTGGATAGCACCCATCAATGTACCGCGTTCTCCGGTAAGGTCTGAATAAACCTCACGTTTGAAAGTTGTCTCGAACAAGTAACCTGAACCAACACCGATACCCAATGCAACAACACGATCCCATGCGTGACCGGTTGCGTCTTGGAAGATAGCATAAGAAGAGTTCAAACCACGACCTTCGAGGAACATAGTACGAAGAGAAGTACCCGAACCTTTAGGAGCTATCAGAATAACATCTACATCAGCAGGAGGAACGATACCGGTACGTTCTTTGTATGTGATACCAAAGCCATGAGAAAAATAAAGAGCTTTTCCGGCTGTCAGGTTTTCTTTTACTGTTGGCCATACTTCAATCTGGGCAGCATCCGAAAGTAAGTATTGGATAATTGTTGCACGTTGACAAGCTTCAGCAATATCGAAAAGAGTTTCGCCTGGTACCCAACCATCGGCTACAGCTTTTTCCCATGTTTTGCCACCTTTGCGTTGGCCTACGATTACATTAAATCCATTGTCGCGCAAGTTCAGCGACTGGCCCGGACCTTGTACACCATAACCGATAACAGCAATAACTTCATCTTTCAATACCTCACGCGCTTTTTCTAACGGAAATTCTTCACGTGTTACCACATTTTCGGTAACCCCGCCAAAATTCATTTGTGCCATTTTGTTTTAGTTTTTAAGCCTTCTCTTCCGCGATAACGGATAGACGACTGATTATTAATATATTATTTAAACTTTTACTCAAATATTATTTTCGAACGACAAACGACTTCGTCTTCGTTCTTCTTCACTTCCAGATGATATTCTCCTTCAGCGACTTGTTGTTTGATGAACGATAACTCATCACCATAATAACTTTCAGCAACATAAGCCATTTCGAAACGATGGATATGTTTTGTCTTATACATTTCAATAGGAAACAGATCGAGAATATGCTCTATGTAGCGAATGCTATTGACGTGTCCATTAATATCAATATCACTATATTTTGCCACTATAACCGAGACAATCTCTTGTGTGTCAACCTTAATACGCGAAGGCTTTTCTATCGGACAAGATTCTTCGCATACATAATCAACAATACCACCTCCATGCAAAGCCAACAGATCAGCCGGTTTACGAGTGGCAAGGTTGATCATCGCCCACACCGAACGAGCATAACCTATCTTCTTTCCATCTTTATTAATAATAGCAAAGTTACGATCAGTAAAGAGGCGGTAGATATTTTCCACCCACGTCTGAATCGTAAATTCTTCGTACTGATAAGGCATCTCATCCAGTTCAATAGCTAAGCGAGATAGCACCCAAGTATAATTGTCTTCGTTAAGAGAAGCGATACCAAAGCCACGGTCAGTAGAATGAAATCCGGCACAGTTCAGCAGATGATTGCCTAATACCCCCATTGTCAGTCTACCGTTAAAATCAACATGAAAAGGTTCCGCTACAAAATGATACGTTCCAACCTTACTATGCTTACTATCTTCGTCACTCATTCTTCACAGTTCTTTTTGCACCGAATGTGCTTTTCTTCTCTTTCAGTAAGGTATTCGCTAAGTTTCTCTACACAACTTTTAGTGATAGCAATACGTCCCGAGCGTACAAACTGTAAAATGCCAATTTCTATCAGATCATCATAAAGCGACTGCGTTTCCTCCGTAGTACCCGACTTCTGAATCACCAGAAAGGTGGAGTTCACTTCAATAATGCGTGCATTATGTCTACTTACAATATATTCTATTTGATTGCTTTCCAATAATTCCTGTGTAGGAACTTTATAGAGAGCAATCTCCCGATAAAAGATTTCATCATCGGTAAAGTAATGAGCCTGTACCACATCAATACGCTTCTCTATCTGCTTAGTAACCTTCTGTATCGTATCTTCATCGGTACATAACGTAATTGTATATTTGTGGATACCTTTAATAGAAGACGCCGAGACATTCAAGCTCTCTATGTTCAACTGTCGACGGGTAAATATAGTGGTAATCTGATTTAGAATACCAGCGATATTCTCCGAATAAACGTTGAGGGTATATAATGTTTTATCCATAATCTTTCTTTATTAACCTAACAACATGTTTGTCACTGTCTCCCCGGCAGGTATCATCGGATACACCATACCATCTTTTCTTACCGCTACTTCCAAAAGGAACGATCCGGGGGTAGTAAGCATCTCTTCGATAGCTCCCGATAAATCAGCACGTTGCACCACTTTATGTCCTTTAATACCGTATGCCGCTGCAATCATAATAAAATCGGGATTTATCATTGGAGTATTTGAATATCTCTCCTGAAAGAAAAGCTCCTGCCATTGGCGCACCATTCCAAGAAAGTCGTTATTCAACAGAATAATCTTCACATTAATACCTGTCTCCATGATGGTACCGAATTCTTGTATAGTCATCTGCAAACCGCCATCACCACAGAATAAACAAACCGTTCTACCGGGTGCACCAAAAGCTGCACCAATAGCGGCCGGCAAACCAAAGCCCATTGTGCCAAGACCACCCGAGGTGACCATGCTTCTTTTCTTCGTAAAACGAAAATAGCGTGCTGCCACCATTTGGTTTTGACCTACATCGGTAACAAGTACGGCTTCATTATTAGTCGCTTCAGTCACTGCATTTACTACTTCGCCCATGGTTATTGGACCTTCTATCGGGTTGAGTTCCTTCTCTATAACCTGATTATATTCTTTTTCTTCGTGCTCCTTAAAACTATCCCGCCATTCGCGATGCGTATTCTTTTTGAGGAGTTTCGTTATAGCAGTAAGCGTTTCTTTGCAATCGCCCAACACTGCGACATCACTTTTCACATTTTTGTCTACCTCCACAGGATCAATATCGAAGTGGATAATCTTAGCTTGCTTGGCATACGTTTTAAGATTGCCCGTCACACGGTCATCGAACCGCATCCCGATACCAATCAACACATCACATTCATTCGTCTTGATATTTGGTGCTAGATTGCCATGCATACCCAACATTCCTTTATTTAAAGGATGTCCAGAAGCCAAAGCCGAGAGTCCTAACAAAGTACATCCTGCAGGTATATCAGCTTTTTCCAAGAAATCGAGTAGTTCCTCTTGCGCCCCTCCTAATTCGACTCCTTGTCCCACAAGAGCCAGTGGCCTTTTAGCCGAATTTATAAGTTCCGCAGCTTGCGCTATGGCGTCCATATTCACTTCAGGGGCAGGTACATAACTACGAATATAGTCTAACTTACAAGGTGCATACTCCACCTTTTCAAACTGTGCATTTTTAGCAAAGTCAAGTACCACAGGTCCCGGTCTTCCGCTACGAGCAATGTAAAAGGCACGAGCTACCGCCCAAGGTATATCTTCGGCGCGACGTATCTGATAGCTCCACTTTGTGATTGGTTGAGTGATGCTCACCAAATCTATTTCCTGAAAGGCATCGCTACCAAGCAAAGATGCCACTACTTGTCCGGCAATAACAACCATTGGGGTACTATCCAATATAGCATCTCCAATTCCGGTTACAGCATTCGTGGCTCCCGGTCCACTGGTTACTAAACAAACGCCCACTTCTCCCGATACTCTGGCATATCCTTGTGCGGCATGCGTAGCACCTTGTTCATGGCGCACAAGCACATGATTCAGTTTTTCTTTGTAATCGTATAAACAATCGTAAACTGGCATAATAGCTCCACCAGGATAGCCAAAAACAGTTTTTACCCCTTCATGAATCAACGAGCGAATTAATGCTTCCGACCCGGTTATGAGTTGCTTTTCCATTGTTCTATCTATTTCTTCTGTTCGTACTATATTAATCAATCAAGCGAACCGCCCCCTTATCTGCAGAACTAACCATACTTGCATAGGCTTTAAGGCTCTTCGGCACATTTCGTTCACGGGTGACGGGAGTCATCGGGCGCGCAGCCAGCTCTTCATCCGTCAGTTTCACATTAATAGTTCTCTCAGGTATATTGATTTCAATAATATCTCCATTTTGGATTTTACCAATGTTGCCTCCGGCAGCTGCCTCAGGAGATACGTGACCGATACTTAGTCCGGATGTTCCTCCACTAAAGCGTCCATCAGTAATAAGCGCACATTCTTTGCCCAAATGACGAGACTTAATATAAGAGGTGGGATAAAGCATTTCTTGCATACCCGGTCCTCCCTTAGGCCCTTCGTGAGTGATGACGACCACATCTCCACTGACGACTTTTCCTCCTAAGATTCCTTCACAAGCAGCATCTTGTGAATCGAACACTTTAGCCGGACCGATAAATTTCCAAATACTTTCGTCTACACCTGCTGTCTTCACCACACATCCATCTTGAGCGATGTTTCCTTTCAGTATAGCCAGTCCACCATCTTTAGAATAAGCGTGCTCCACATCACGAATGCAACCGGTAGCTCTATCAGTATCTAACTCCTTATAATAAACATCTTGCGAACCAAGCACAAGGTTAAACCTGCCTGCTGCAGCACTCTTATATTTTTTGATAGCTTCATCGGACACATTCGGACTGGTGATACAACACTTATCTATTGCTTCAGCCAACGTCATTCCGTCTATACGATTCACATTCGTTTCGATGAATCCGCCTTTGGCCAGTTCACCCATAATAGCCATAATACCTCCGGCACGGTTAACGTCCTGAATGTGATACTTCTGAGTATTTGGTGCCACTTTGCATAAGCACGGACTTTTACGTGAAAGCGCATCAATATCATCCATTGTAAAGTCAACTTCACCTTCGTGGGCTATCGCTAGTAGATGAAGGACTGTATTTGTTGAACCTCCCATGGCAATATCCAGCGTCATTGCGTTCAAGAAAGAGGCACGAGTAGCAATGCTTCTAGGTAATACCCTCTCATCGCCTTCATCATAATATTTAAAAGTATTTTCTACAATCAGCTTCGCAGCATCTTTAAACAACTGTGCTCTATTGGCATGCGTAGCCACAATAGTTCCGTTACCCGGAAGTGCCAAACCAATTGCCTCGTTGAGGCAGTTCATCGAGTTAGCAGTGAACATTCCCGAACAGCAGCCACACGTTGGGCAAGCATTTTGTTCGATCTTTGCCACTTCAGCATCGCTCACATTTTCGTCGGCCGACTTAACCATGGCATCAACCAAATCAAGATGCTGTCCATCAAGCTCTCCAGCCTCCATCGGTCCACCTGAAACAAAAACAGTTGGTATGTTTAGCCTCATCGCAGCCATTAACATTCCGGGAGTAATCTTATCACAATTACTAATGCATACCATTGCATCCGCTTTGTGACCGTTCACCATATATTCCACACTATCAGCAATAATGTCTCTTGAAGGAAGAGAGTAAAGCATGCCGTCATGCCCCATGGCAATACCGTCATCAATGGCAATCGTATTAAATTCAGCAGCAAAGCAGCCTAATTTTTCAATTTCGACTTTCACCTTCTGACCTATATCATGCAAATGTACATGGCCAGGCACAAATTGCGTAAATGAGTTGACTATAGCGATAATAGGTTTCCCCAATTGCTCCTTCTTCATACCGTTGGCTGCCCATAATGCCCGAGCACCTGCCATGCGGCGACCTTGTGTACTAAACGAACTGCGTAACTGCTTTTTCATTGTTTTATTCCTTTAGTTATAATTAAAAAGCCTCCCTCACATAGTGAGAAAGGCTCCAATTAATATCTCTATTGTACGAATATACATACACAAACCTTCCTCACGCTCTTGATGGGACCACCACGACGCTAATAATATCCAGCAGAGACAGGTTAATAGATGTATTTCTATTCATAATTCAACGTTTATTTTTCTAAATCGTGCTGCAAAGGTAACGGCTTTTTCATAATCTCCAAACAAATCGAAGAAAAAAAACGTTCATTAATAAATAATCGTAAGAAAACAAGGTCATAAACCCCTAGTTTATCACATAATAGTTTCATTAGCAACGATTTGAAAATTAGGTAAATAGAATATAGTAGAACGAATAAAGAGCTTAATAATCTGAAATTTAAGCTCTTATATTCTGATCAAGAATTAAATTATTTATATCTTTGCAGCCCGTATTATACGGGTATTATTAACTACATAATAAAAACAAGAAATGGAAACGGTAGCAAACAAGTATATCACTGTAGCATATGAATTATACGTTACAGATGATGGAGAAAGAGACATGGTAGAGCAAGCAACAATTGAACGCCCATTCCAGTTTATAACAGGACTGGGAACTACTTTGGAATCTTTCGAAGACCAAATTAAAGACCTTGCTGTAGGAGAAAACTTCGAGTTCACCATTCCCTTTGCAGAAGCTTATGGCGATTATGACGATGAACACGTACTTGATCTACCAAAACAAATCTTTGAAGTAGACGGGCATTTCGATTCTGAAAGAATTTATGAAGGAAACCTAGTTCCTTTGATGGATTCTGAAGGTCACCGTATAAACGGAACTGTTGTAGAGGTTAAAGACGACGTTGTAGTAATGGACATGAATCATCCTTTGGCCGGGAACGATTTGACTTTTATCGGCGAAGTAGTTGAAAACCGTGCAGCAACCAATGCCGAAATTGAAGGTATGGTGAACATGATGAGCGGTGAAGGCGGCGGATGCAGCTGTGGAAGTGATGGTTGCGGCAGTGATGGTTGTGGCGACGGCGGATGCGGATGTGGCAACAATGAAGAAAAAGAAGAAGGTGAAGCTTGTGGTTGTGGTGGAAACTGCGGATGCGGTGGACACTAAGCACTCTACATTTATAGTATAAGGGAAATGCAGCAATGAGATATTTGCTGCATTTTTTTGTTCGTCAACAAATTATTATTTACATATAGCACATCTCAAAGAGAGCTAACTAGATCAGCGCGGTGAATTAACTAGATCAGCGCGGTGAAGTAGTTAATTCACCACGCTGATCTAGTTAATTCACCAAACCCCTCCCACAAGGCTCCTGAGTGGGTTTCCTAAACATTGACAAAAGACCTTGTTTGAAGTACCTTTCGTAGAGGAATAACAAAGCAATTCTGGAAACTGAATTAGCTTTTATGTGTCATAATATCAAGAACCAGTTTATCGGTTTCATTCATTCCCTGAGAACCGATAAGGGTCAGATTGCGGATGCTGCGATCTACATCTTGGTCGATAATACCTTCTACAGAGGTCACACATTTATTCTCCATCGCCATCATAGCAGAAAGCACGGCAGTGGAAACGCCACTAGCCACCTTCAAAGCACAACTAGGCTTAGCACCATCACAGATCATGCCTGTTAAGTTAGCGATCATGTTCTGTACCGAAAAAGCTACTTGACGGAAATCGCCTCCCATCAACCAAGTGATGCCACAGCTTGAACCCGTGGCCGCCACCACACAGCCGCACAAAGCGGAAAGACGTCCAAGACTTTGCTTGATGTATATCACCGTAAGATGACTCATCATCAATGCACGAATCAACTCTTCTTCCGACTTATTATTTTCTTCAGCATAAATCACCACCGGAAGTGTAGCAGATATACCTTGATTGCCACTACCGGAGTTACTCATGACCGGAATCATCGCACCAGCCATACGAGCATCACAAGCACCGGAAGTATAAGAAAGAATGTGAGACAGTGTTCCATTGCCTAACATCTCTCGCTCTTTATTGCCTCGAAGCATTCGGCCTAGTGAGTGACCATAATTCCCTTTGAAAGAACTCTCAGCCGCTGCTTTATTCAGGCGGGCAGTTTCAAGAATGAAACGTATCTCATCCAATGGAGCTGTCAACGCAAAATCATAAACTTTAAGAAGTGTCAGGTTTAAAGAAGCCTCTTCATCCACTTCTTCTCCTGCAGACTGCTTATTAAACAAGACCTCTTCTCCACGAGAAATATAAATAAAAGAGGTATGTCCTCCGGATATTACTGCTTTTGCACTCTCTCCAGCAGATTCACAAATGGCCTCGATGTACAGCTTTTCGGTAATATCTTCTTTCAGTGAAATATGAATTCGTTTTTCATCAATGAATCGCTTACCTTCTTCTACAGCCTCAGTACTACTATCTCTCAATACCTCAAGTTGATATTCAGATTTTCCAATCAGTGCACCCAAAGCAACTGCAATAGGCAAACCAATCATACCCGTACCAGGTATGCCCACCCCCATGGCATTTTTCAGAATATTAGCACTTAAAACAACGCTTATCTTTTCAGGCTTACATCCCAATGTTTCGGCAGCCTTAGCTACACATAAAGCCACAGCAATAGGTTCTGTGCACCCAATAGCCGGAACAACTTCCAACTTTACCAAGTCTATTATTTTTTTTCTTTCCTCTTGTGTCATTTGGATATTGGTATATTTCTTGCAAAAATATGAAATATAGTCTGTCTGCACAAAAACTACCTGATAATAAATAATATACGGCCCAGATTTCTTTCACAGAAACCTGAGCCGCAACAAACCCAATTAATCTTAATAATAAAACAATTTGTAATGAAAAACGACTTTAACTTTGATGTTTCAATTTTACTTGTAACAATTAGCGAGAAACATTCAACTCTGATTTTCCTTTCAAAGGATTCTCCTCTACCAACCATTTATCAGCAACTTTCTTCAAGCAAACTGTCTTCAATAAATTGTCCGAAGGCAAACACAAGAGTCCTTCTGCCTTGTTAGTATCGGCAGCATAAACCTTAAGATCAATTTTTGACCAATCCATTTTGTCGGTACTTTGTGCCAGAGCAATGTGTGGAATTACAGCACCATCTCTCACTAATATCACAGCAGGTATATGACCGGCCTCAAGAGTATTCCAACCGGAAGAATAGACTTTATTATTTTGATAATCAATCCATTTGCCACCCGGAAGGTATACGCTTCGTTTGGTGCCTTGCTCCAACATAGGGGCTACCAAGATGTCATGTCCAAACATATATTCATCTTCTACGCTCCAGACAGCAGGATCGTTCGGAAACTCAATGCAAAGGGCGCGCACCATCGGTAGCCCTTGTTCTGTACACTGCTTGGCTTGCGCATATACATAAGGCATCAATTTATACTTCATCTCAGCACTTTCACGAAAAGCCTTCACGAAAGATTCGTTATATAGCCATGGTTCTTTGGGAGGTGCACCGTGTGCCCTACTGTGTGAAGTGAGGAAACCAAACGGTAACCAACGTCGATAAAGCTCCTCGGGAGATTTTTGCACAAAGCCACCTATATCATGACTCCAAAAGCTAAAGCCGCTCAATCCCAGAGAAAGACCACCTCGAATAGTGCCAAGCATACCTATATTGGTATTTGCAGCATCACCACCCCAATGTAACGGATAACGTTGTGAACCAGCCCAAGCGCTGCGAGCCCAAATGATGTTTTCCCCCTTAATCTGTTTCGTAATATCGGCCACGGCTTTGTTGTAGCGCAAAGGATAGAGATTGTGTTCATACAAACCACCTTTACCTGATGCATAAAAACCGTTAAGCGGTGCTGCTTCGCCGAAGTCCACTTTAATTGCGCCAACACCCATCGAAAGCAATCCTGACAACTTTTCTTGATACCAGCTGACGGTTTGCGGATTCGAGAAGTCGAGCACCGCATCTTCATAGGGAAGTCCGCCATTGGCATTCTTCACCTCTAAACCTTTATCTATAATCTCTCGAAAATATTTATTTTTCGGGGTAAAATAAGTCAGCTGCCACAGAGAGATGTGAAAACCATCTGCTAGCAAGTCTTTTACCATCTTTTGCGGATTAGAGAAACGGCTGGGAGCAAACACATAGTCGCATTGCCAATCGGTTTCGAACCATCCGGTATCAAAATGAATCACGTCAGCAGGAATCTTATATTTCCTCAGATTCTTTGCCACATCATATCCTTCTTTCTCACTAAAATAAGTTATCCGACTCATCCAGGTACCAAAGCTCCATAGCGGAGGCATAGGCGATTTTCCGGTTAGATCGGTATATTCATTCAATATCTCTTTCGGCTCTCCAAAGAACACAAATAGATCCAACGCTTCATCAGCCATAAATAGCTTATTGAGACCAATATAAGTAGAACCAAAGTCACAGGTCACAGGAGCCGAAGTGTGCATAAACATGCCATAACCACGGCTACTTAAAAAGAATGGGATAGGTTTGTACATCTGGTCCGTTTCAGGTCCTTGCGGATCACTAACAAACAAGTTCACCTTCTGCCCTACTTTATTTAAAGAAGTAAACGACTCCCCACAGCCCATAATTTTCTCTCCCGGAGAAAGGCTAAACACCGGATTGATGCTCCGTGAATTGTCAGCACCCCGTTTAATGAAATTGAACGGCAAGCTCTTTACCTGCGTGGAGTCATTGTCAGCCCAGCGCCACGTATCAGTAAGACGTCGACCATTCGCATCCAGTAAGATGATGCGCCATGGATTCTCCTCAATAATAATGCTACCAAAAGCACTTTTATATTGATGTGCTCCTTTCAAGGCTGTGTACTTCCAACTCGCATCGCTTCCGGGTGCTTTCACCAACATCAGTGAAGAAGCCTCTTTTGGCTCCACCGGAGTGGTAAGCATACGAATGCGTAATGTACGAGGAGTGATAAAGTCTATTGTGAATTTTAATTGAGGGTTATTCTCATAAGCCGAAGCAGGGAAATCGAGCATTTGCAAATCTTGTGGCAATACAGTATTGGCATTGAATGCCTGACGGGTATAAAGGGTTTTACGCCTCCACTCAATGGTACCTTGCGCAGTTGCAGGATCAAAACTAGAGAGCTTGTCGGCAAAGAAAAATAGATTGGTAAAATCAGCAAAATCCGAACTCATGTCTTTCGCCTGATTCATAAGGTAAGGCGTAGCTCCATTGGTTAGCATTTGAGCACTCATCTGCAAAGGTAGACAGACAAGGAGTAAAAGAACTTTTATTATTTTCCGATTCATAGCATTTATTTAAAATATCGTTGTTTAAGGATGGGATAAAAGTAGAACAAATACTTTGTTTACACAGTTATGAGATGTTTTATTATAGGGGGTGAAATGTTGCATTTCTTCTTTTTATTCCTTTAAAAGAAATAATCGAAGTGCAATAAAGTTTATAAAAACTAAAAGTTTTGGTTTATTCCTAAAAATCCACCGACCCAATTGCCGAAAAGTTTGTTATATTTGCATAGATAACCATTAAAACAGCAGCAATCATGTTTAATTCATTTGGTAATATTCTCAGATTAACCAGTTTCGGCGAATCACACGGTAAAGGTATAGGTGGAGTCATTGATGGATTTCCGGCAGGTATCCGTATCGACATGGATTTTGTGCAAAAAGAACTTAACCGACGTCGTCCGGGACAGTCTGCCATTACAACCTCTCGCAAGGAGACAGATGAGGTGGAGTTTCTTTCCGGAATCTTCGAAGGGAAATCAACAGGATGTCCCATCGGTTTCATTGTTTGGAATCAGAATCAACACTCCAATGATTATGATAACATGAAGGAACTTTATCGTCCCTCGCATGCTGACTATACCTACAACGTGAAATATGGTATTCGTGACCATCGTGGAGGCGGACGTTCTTCTGCACGCGAAACAATATCACGCGTAGTGAGTGGTGCTCTGGCAAAACTAGCATTAAACCAACTAGGCATTCACATTACTGCATTCACTTCGCAAGTGGGACCTATCAAATTAGAAAAGGACTATAAGGATTATGATCTGGATACTATTGAGGATAATCCGGTGAGATGCCCCGACCAAGAGAAAGCTCAAGAGATGCAAGAGCTAATATCTAAGATAAAAGGAGAAGGAGACACGATAGGTGGTGTGGTTACTTGTGTAATTAAAGGATGCCCTATCGGTTTAGGACAACCTGTTTTCGGCAAGTTGCACGCAGCACTAGCCAATGCCATGATGAGCATCAATGCTGCTAAAGCTTTTGAATACGGTGACGGATTCAAAGGATTGAAGCAAAAAGGTTCTGAACAAAATGATGTATTCTTCAATAATGATGGCATGATTGATACGCGCACCAACCACTCGGGAGGTATGCAAGGAGGTATCAGTAATGGTCAAGACATCTTCTTCCGAGTTGCTTTCAAACCGGTAGCTACCGTATTGATGGAACAGCATACTGTGAATGTTGACGGAATTGATACTACACTCAAAGCCAAAGGTCGACATGATCCTTGTGTTTTGCCTCGGGCAGTGCCCATCGTTGAAGCCATGGCAGCATTGACCATCCTCGATTTCTATCTGATAGATAGAACTACACAATTATAATTATTCTACCGAAATAGACGCAATGAGTAAAATACAAACCTATATACAAGAGAACGAAGCAAAAATAATGGATGATCTGTTTAGCCTCATCCGCATCCCCAGCATTAGTGCACTACCTGAACATAAAGATGACATGATGGCTTGTGCACAACGATGGAAGCAGTTGCTATTGGAAGCCGGAGCAGATGAAGCGATGGTTATGCCTTCAACAGGTAATCCAATAGTATTTGCACAGAAGCAGGTGAGTCCGGAAGCCAAAACGGTACTTATCTATGCGCACTATGATGTGATGCCTGCCGAACCGTTGGATCTTTGGAAAAGCCAACCTTTTGAGCCGGAAATCAGAGACGAGCACATCTGGGCTCGTGGCGCCGACGATGACAAAGGACAATCATTCATTCAGGTGAAAGCTTTCGAATACCTAGTGAAGAATGACTTGCTAAAGAATAATGTGAAATTCATCTTTGAGGGTGAAGAAGAAATTGGTTCGCCTAGCTTAGAGGCTTTTTGCGAGGAACACAAGGAGTTACTGAAAGCTGATATTATCTTGGTAAGCGACACAAGCATGCTGGGTGCCGACCTGCCATCACTCACTACAGGACTTCGTGGACTGGCTTATTGGGAGATTGAAGTAACGGGACCTAACCGTGATCTGCACTCAGGCCATTTTGGTGGAGCAGTAGCTAACCCAATCAATACCCTTTGCGGAATGATTAGCAGCGTGGTAGATGCTGATGGGCGCATTACAATACCCAGCTTCTATGACGATGTAGAAGAGGTTCCGCAAGCAGAACGAGAGATGATTGCACACATCCCCTTTGACGAGGAGAAGTACAAAACAGCCATCGGCGTTAAGGCACTCTTCGGCGAGAAAGGATATTCTACCTTAGAGCGTAATAGCTGTCGCCCCTCCTTTGATGTATGTGGCATTTGGGGTGGATACACGGGTGAAGGTTCTAAAACAGTATTACCCTCCAAAGCTTACGCCAAAGTATCTTGCCGCTTAGTAGCTCATCAAGATCATCATAAGATTTCGGATCTGTTTACCAAATATATCCATAGTATTGCCCCTGAAAGTGTGCAAGTAAAAGTGACTCCGATGCATGGCGGACAAGGATATGTATGCCCTATTTCATTGCCGGCTTATCAAGCAGCACAGAAAGGATTTGAAATCGCTTTCGGAAAAAGGCCTTTGGCTGTTCGCCGTGGAGGAAGTATTCCTATTATCTCTACCTTCGAACAAGTATTAGGACTCAAAACCATATTGATGGGTTTTGGCTTAGAATCAAACGCCATTCACTCACCCAACGAGAACCTTCCTCTGGATATTTTCCGTAAAGGTATTGAAGCAGTAGTAGAGTTCCATTTGGCTTATCAAGGTTAAGTCTTAAGTAAGATATTAATAAAAGCGGCTGCTCTTTGCATTAAGGGCAGCCGCTTTATTATCATTATCAAATTCTTAATTACTTTTGAATTTATTCTGATGCCGCAGTGCATATTTTACTAATAGAATCAAAGCAGGAACTTCGACTAACGGACCAATAACGGCAGCAAAAGCAACTCCCGAGTTAATACCAAAAACAGCTATAGAAACCGCTATAGCTAACTCGAAATTATTCCCGGATGCTGTGAAAGCAACAGAGGTTGTCTTAGCATAACCTGTTCCTATCTTCCGCATAAGCCAGAAAGAGAAAAAGAACATAATTCCAAAGTAGATGATAAGTGGTATGGCTATGAGCAACACATCATACGGAAGCTTCACTATATACTCCCCTTTGTATGAGAACATTACAACAATAGTAAAGAGCAGGGCAATTAATGTCATTGGACTAATCTTTGGAATAAACTTATTATAATACCAATCTTTACCTTTGGCTCTAACAAGAATGAACTGACTCAGGAATCCTGCAATAAAAGGAATGCCCAAATAGATGAAAACACTCTGTGCTATTGTCCCCATAGTAATGCTACTAACATCCTGAGTTATTGGCAGGCCTAGCCAAGCAGGGAAAACCGACAAGAACAAGTATGCATAAACTGAAAAAAACAGAACCTGGAAAATACTATTAAAAGCAACCAGGCCAGCAGCATACTCTGTACTTCCTTTGGCTAAATCATTCCAGACAAGTACCATTGCAATGCAACGAGCAAGACCAATCATTATCAGCCCATACATATATTCGGGATAATTGTGAAGAAAGACAATGCCCAGTATAAACATTAATATAGGTCCAACAATCCAATTTAAGACAAGTGATATCGTCAGAATCTTTCTATCGGTGAAGACTTTGCCCAATTCTTCATACTTCACTTTGGCTAAAGGTGGATACATCATTAATATAAGTCCGATAGCCAAAGGAACATTCGTAGTACCGGATTCAAATTGAGCCCAAAAACCCGCAACTCCGGGATAAAGATATCCGATGGCTACTCCAATAAACATTGCAGCAAAGATCCACAACGTCAGGTAACGATCTAAAAAAGCTAACTTTTTCATTTACACTAAAGTTTAATCATCCAATTAAGAACAACACCCTCTGCCACAACAGGTGTCCGAAGGTTGCGAAAATTGAATTTCTAATTGATAAAAATTAAAGAAACCTTCTTTTATTTCATCTCTAACACGTTCAAACTCGCTCCAGATAAACTCCGGCGAACCTTCTGCATGCGATGGATCATCAAACCCGATATGCAGCATCTTACTTACTTTGCCCGTAAACATTGGACAATTTTCTTTTGCACCACCACAAACGGTGATCACATAATCCCATTCTTGGTCCAAATATTCAGTTACACTCGTGGGAGTATGGCCACTAATATCTATTTCAACCTCTTTCATAGCCTTAACAGCCAAAGGATTCACCTGCTTCGCTATCTCCGTTCCGGCAGAATAAACTTCCAACGTTTTATCAAAAGATTGCAAAAAACCATGAGCCATCTGGCTACGGCAACTATTACCTGTACACAATATTAAAACTTTCATACTATAATCTATTTAATTCGTTCACAACAATTCTTAGGGTTACTAATCTCACCCATAAATACATCTAACAATTTCTTAAACTCCTGTATCTTCTCTATGTTCAAACAATAGAAGGTTTTCGCACCTTCTGAGTGACATTTCACTAACTCTGCATTTTTTAACTCCATCAAGTGCTGACTAACCGTAGTTCTACTTAGAGGTAATTCATCTGTAAAATCACCGGTTATACAAGTTTTGGTTTCTGCCAAGTACTTAAGAATAGCCAAACGAGCCGGATGAGCCAGCGCCTTAAATAACTCTGCACTAGCCTGGAGTTCAATTTCAAATAGTTGATTCTTTGCTTGCACCATATTCTTTGTTTCTTTATTATGTCGCAAATATACGTCATTAATTAATATAACGTATAATTACGTCGGCCTTTTTGTTTGTATAAAACAAAGACAGATTTTCTTGGGTAAAGAGAAACTTTATTGCAATTTTGTCTTCGGAATTAAGAAAAAGCAAATAGAAAGGAAGAAATTGTATGAAAAACGAATCAATACAAGCTATCGGACTAATGTCCGGCACCTCTCTGGATGGGTTGGATGTGTGCTGCTGCACCTTTAGCAGAAAGGAAAAGAAATGGAACTTCAACATTGATGCTGCCAAAGGATACTCCTACCCCGAAGAGCTAAAACAAAAATTGGGAACAGGGGCGCAACAGATGAATGCTTTGGAATTCATCACTTTTCATAGTACCTACGGAAAGTTTCTAGGCGAACGCGTCAACGAGTTTATGACTGAGTTCAAGGTAAAGCCGGATATTATAGCTTCTCATGGGCATACCATCTTTCACGAGCCGAAAAAGAAAATTATGTTTCAAATTGGTGATGGTGCCGCCATTGCTGCCGAAACCCGAATCTCTACCGTTTCTGACTTCCGCCGCCTCGACATAATGCTTGGTGGACAAGGTGCACCGCTCGTTCCTATAGGCGACCGCTTGCTCTTTGCCGACTATGACTATTGCCTCAACATTGGAGGTTTCTCAAATATCTCATTCGAGAAAAACAAAACCCGCATCGCATTCGACATCAGTCCTGTGAACTATGTGATTAACCATTACTGTCGCCAAATAGGCTTAGAATTCGATCGTGACGGAGAGATAGCCCGCAAAGGAAACATTCACCAAACGCTGCTCAATGAACTTAACTCCATGCAGTTTTATCATCAGGACGGACCTAAATCACTTGGTCGCGAATGGGTAGAAGCATTAGTTTATCCTATACTCGAGCAACACAACCTGCCCTTAGAAGATATGCTTCGCACATTCTACGAACATGCCGCCTTTCAGATTTCAAGAATAGTAAAGGGTGGAAAGCTACTTATTACCGGAGGAGGTGCTTTCAATCTATTTCTAGTAGAACGTATTCAGGCACTATGCCCTTGTGAAATAGTAATTCCCAACAAGCAAATTATTGAATACAAAGAAGCGTTGATATTTGCTTTTCTAGGTACCTTGTACATGTGCGACGAATCGAGTTGCCTCGCTTCAGTAACCGGAGCCTCGATAGATAACATAGGAGGAATGCTGTTTAAAGTATAAGGTTACAACTTAAACAGCATTCCTCAAAATTTATCGAACAAAGTTTGTATATGTTTTAGAGACTGAATTTGGGGCTACAACAGACTCTTTAGTCTGCTCCCGCATTTCAAGTAGCCAAGCCATATTTCGCCCTAACACCTGCATAATTTGCACTCCTTCAGCATCTTGCAGAACCTCACCTGCTGTTCTTCCATGTATAATGTTCCAATAATTGGAAGTAGCAAGAATCATCTCCGAGTAATTAAGATAATGATTCATACTATCAAAAGTGGAAGAACCACCTGTACGACGGACAGCAATAACAGCCGCACCAACCTTGTGACGGAATAAGTTTCCATTGCTTGAGGATACATAGAATGCCCTATCCAGAAAACTTTTCATTGTCCCTGGAATGCCAGCATAAAAAACCGGAGATGCTAAAATAATTCCATCAGCCGCCTTCATTTGCTGAATACAATCATTAACAGAATCAGTTGCCATCACACATTTTTCATCTTTGTTCTTAGCACAGCCGCCACATGCTATACAGCCTCTGATCATTTGATTGCCTACATGGATAATTTCAAAATCAATTCCATTCTCTTGCAATTGCTTTCCAACCTCAGCCAATGCGTGATAGGTATTCCCCCTTTTATGAGGACTTCCGTTGATCGCTACTACTTTCATTTCTTTTTCTCCTTTATTTTTAATTACTTTGTTACTGCAAAATTGAGATATTAATATCATTAATACAAGTACCTACCAAAAAGTAGTATAGTAACCTAAAAGAGTAAATCATGATTGATAAAGGAATTATAGATAAATATTTATTTAAAGGAAAAGAATATTTTTGTTCCTTAGAGTTAGTAATGGATATGATTGGCGGTAAATGGAAACCAATTGTACTGTTTCATCTCAAAGAAGGGACAATGCGATCTGGAGATCTTCAAAGAAGTTTAAAAGGTATTTCCAATAAGATGTTTACTCAAACCGTTAGAGAACTTGAACAAACAGGACTGGTAGAGCGCATTATTTACCCCACAGTACCTCCAAAAGTAGAATACAAACTAACTCCGATGGGAGAATCGGTCATACCGGTTATTGAAACCCTTAATCAATGGGGAAAAACATTAGTTCCTACAAAGCCTAATATAACCCAATAAAGAAAAAGTAAACTTCTCGCTCAATAAGTATTCGTTACGATTTTAGTCTATATTATTTCAATGCATAAAATGCCTATTGAACAGGCATTTTATGTCAATGTGCCGTTTATTTAAAAGAAGTCTAAACCAGCTCACAGGCACACCATACATCCACCATAATCGCCATACAAATATCGTTTTATTGCATAAATAAACATTAAAGAAGTAAAATAACACATTTTATAGTCAAAACACTTTCTTTTTGAAAAAGATGCATATCTTTGCGCAACCAGAATTATTAATATTCGTTTCAGTAAGTTAAACTTAAGATAAAAGCAAAGCGTATGAAAGAGAAAATCTTGCTATGGATAGTCTGTCTTTTGATGAGCACAGGTATGGTAATGGCTCAGAAGTCAACGGTTTCAGGAACAGTCTTTTCCGAAGATGACAACGAGCCGATTGTGGGAGCATCAATCTTGGTAAAAGGCACCTCGCTCGGTACGATAACCGATTTAGATGGTAAATTTACAATCCCGAACGTACCAAACACAGCTAAGATGCTAAAAGTATCTTATGTAGGTATGAAATCGGCAGAAGTTTCCATCAAGCCCGGAATGAAAGTGGTACTAAAATCTGATTCCGAGATGTTGGATGAAGTTATGGTTGTAGCTTATGGCACTGCAAAAAAAAGTAGCTATTCAGGCTCTGCCTCATTGGTAAAAGCTGATGCAATCAAAGATTTACCCACAACAAGTTTTGAAAATGCACTAAACGGCAAAGTTGCAGGTTTACAAATCACTAATTCTTCTGGTCAGACAGGTTCGGCTCCAAGCGTTCGTATCCGTGGTAACGGCTCAATGAATGCGAGTAATGAGCCACTCTATGTTGTAGATGGTGTGCCTGTTGTTTCGGGTGATGTCGGCCAAATGGGCGATTATACTAATACTACCAACAACGTGATGAGCTCACTTAATCCCGGAGACATTGAGTCCATTTCCGTGTTGAAAGATGCCGCCGCCTCTTCACTTTATGGCTCGCGTGCCGCCAATGGCGTTATTCTTATCACAACGAAAAAAGGGAAAGAAGGAAAGCCTGTAGTGGGACTTAAGTCTTCGATAGGCTTTACCCCAAGTTGGGCTACAGACAATTACGAGCCAGCCAGTACACAAGAACAGGTAGACATGCTCTATATGGTATTCCATGATTATCGCACTTCTAATGGGTATACCGAAGCGGCTGCCAATACATACGCCTTAAGCCAGCTAAATAAAAAGTTCAATAAACACGGTTATTCCTTCAGTACTGCCGGAACAGGCCTTTACGAGAATGTTGCCATCTCCGACTATGATAATTCCGGACGTGCCGGTAAATATTATAATTGGGATGATGCTTATTTCCGTACGGCAGTATATACAACCTATGACCTTTCGGTGAGTGGAGCTACCCCTACCACCAATTATTATAGTTCTCTCTCTTATACCAAAGATGAAGGACGCTTAAAGGTGAACAACTTCGATCGAATATCCGGACGTGTAAACCTTTCTCAGAAAGTAGGCAAATTCTTCGAATTTGCAACCAATGTAAATGTGGCAAGAACGACAAAAGAAGGCTATAATGATACACGTAGCACAGGCGACAATTACTATCTGCAGACCCGCAACCTATTGTGGGGACTTTACTGGCCTACTGATTATAAAACAGGCGCTGAGTGGACAACGCGTTATGGTAGCTATGCCTATAACGGACTTTATTACAATAAAGAATGGGAAAATAAATCCATCAACACTCGCCTTTCTGCCACCGAGACGCTAACCTTGCATCTACTTCCGGGCTTAGATGTACGTTCCATTTTTTCTTATGACAATACTGCTGTGAAAGATCACATCTATTACAGCGCCAACCATTATAATGGCTCGGCTAAGAACGGAACAGTAAGCGAGATGCGCACTACTTACGAAAAAATGGTATCTTCCACTACCGCCAATTATAACGTTACATTCGGTGCTCACACCCTTGGAGCGTTAGTTGGTTTTGAAGCAGAAAAGAATACCTCCGATTATGTACGTGCCACTGGTGATAATCTGGCTACAAGTGGGATACACACCGTTTCTACCGCAGGTACACAATCTTCAGCAGGATATAATTGGGGCAACTCGATGGTTTCTGTCCTCTCAAAGTTAGATTACAACTATAACCAACGTTACTACGCTTCAGCTTCATTTCGTCGTGATGGATCATCACGCCTAGACCCGGATTCCAGATGGGGAAACTTCTGGTCTGTCGCCGGTTCATGGAGACTTTCCAATGAAGCATTCCTGAAGGACAACCCTGTCATCAGCGATCTGCGCCTACGCACCTCTTACGGTGTGAACGGTACATTGCCCAGTAGCAATTATGGTTACATGAGCCTAATGAGCTATACTGCTAAATATATGGGAAATCCCGGTGGAACGCTGAATACAATTGCCAGTAAAAATCTCTCTTGGGAGACAAGCTATACAACAAATATCGGTTTGGATTTTGGCTTGTTCGACCAACGTTTAAGAGGAACAGTAGAATACTTTAACCGTGACTCCAAAGACCTGTTGCAAGACAAGCCTATTTCCAGTGTTATCGGCTTCAGTTCTACCTTGAGTAATATTGGCCAAATCAACAACAAAGGCATAGAAGTTGAATTGTCCGGAGATATTATTCACAACAAAAGTGGTTGGAATTGGAATGCATCTCTTAATGCAGCTTTCATCAAATCAAAAGTGACGAAACTCTATAATGGAGCGGACATCGTATGGAAAGACCCCACAGGTAGCGATGGACGTGCACAATATATTTATCGTGAAGGCGAATCCACCTTAGCTTTTTATGGCTACGAGTGGGCGGGCGTTGACAAAGCCAATGGAAAAAGCGTCTATTACGTAAATGATGCAACCAACTCTAAGACTGGTGATTTTGACTACAATGGACGAGGAGCGACTTACGATTATAGCAAAGCCAACTACAAAATTCTTGGTGACGCTATGCCTACCGTAAGCGGTGGTTTCAATACAAATGTTTCTTATAAAGGCATTGACTTAAGTCTGAATTTCATTTATAAACTAGGTGGCAAATTGTATGACGGCGCTTACAAAGACGTGGCCGACGATGGTTACTACTGGGAGCGTACCCGTGCCAAGAGCTATTATAAGAATATGTGGACGGAGAACAACCCTAATGGCACACAGCCGAAACTGGATGGAAACGATCTGATAGACGCGATGCAATACAGTTCCCGTCATTTGTGTGACGCCAGCTTTCTACGCCTAAAGAGCTTGTCATTGGGCTATACTCTGCCTAAGGATCTCCTTCGCAAAGTAATGATCAGCGATACTCGTGTATTTTTCAATGCAAGTAACCTCTGGACCCTATCTAAATATAAGGAAGCTGACCCGGAAGTGAACCAATATGGCACACGTGGTTGGGAAACCCCAATAGGAAAAACATTTGTATTCGGTATTGAATTGAAATTTTAATTAGGAGGAGGACAATAAAATGAAACATTCCATATATTCAATCGTATTTGTGATTCTCAGTGCATTAACACTGTCGTCTTGTGATGACTTTCTGAATATGCAACCCGGCAATTCGGGCAATGCAAAAGATGCCATTGCTACACCTAGTGATGCAAAAGTAGTGATAAACGGAATCATGAGTTCCATGACTTCATCCAGTTATTACGGGCGTAATTTTTTCATGTATGGTGACGCCAAAGGTGGCGATCTGACTATTTACTCTGCCGGCCGTGGTCTGGACGGACTATACTCATTCAACCACTCCGCTACCAGCGGCAACTTTTCAGGTTTCTGGACTATAGGTTATAACTGCATCATGCAAATTAACAGCTTGCTTGAAAACATCGAAAAGTTAGAGACAGCAGGGACTACCGGATTTGATTATTACAAAGGACAAGCTTTAACATTGCGGGCACTTATTTATTTCGACTTAGTTCGCCTTTATGGCCTTCCTTACAATTATGACAAAACTTCATACGGTGTGCCAATTACAACATCTACATTGGAGAGTGATGCACAACCCGCCCGTTCCACAGTAGAAGAAAATTATAAGCAGATACTTGCTGATTTAGAAGCTGGCCAGACCCTGTTGGCATCAGACAAGTCCCTACAAAAAGGTTACATTGGATATTATGCCAACATTGCCATTCAGGCACGAGCTAAACTCTACATGGAAGACTACGACGGTGCATTAAGTGCAGCAGAGGAAATAATCAAAAGCACTAAATACAAGTTGTACACCCCATCAGAATGGGCTGCTTCATGGAGCACACAGTTTGGTTCAGAGTCCATCTTTGAGTTAGGAATCTATCCAAATGAATCGGATCTAGGAACCAGTTCCTTAGGCTTCTATCTTATGCAATACAAGCAACGTTCGGGAGCTTCCGGCTATTTCTTGGCAAGTGATTATTACCTGACCCGCTTAGGCGAAGATCAAACAGATGTTCGCTGGGGAGTTATGGATAATGATGAATATTGGTATGATAATAAAGTGGAGCGCAAAGGTGCCTGTTACAAATATATGGGTGGTGTTATCCAATCCGATAAAACGTTCCCCGGTGACGGCAAAGAAACAGAAACGGCTATCAATATCAAGATTATCCGTCTTTCCGAAATTTATCTGATAGCTGCCGAAGCCGCTCTGCATGCCACAACACCGGATAGAGATCTAGCCGCAAGTTATCTAAATGAAATTCGCCAACGTGCTCCTAAGCTAACTCTTGCCACAGCTAGCACCATTACCGACGATATGATTCTGGAAGAACGTAGCAAGGAGCTTTTCTGCGAAGGACAACGCTTCTTTGATATGATTCGTTTAAACAAAACAATCGAGTTTAATGATGATTTCCAAGACGTACCTGTCAGCAAACGCACAAAGATAATTGACCGTACATTCGGTAAGATCGTTTTGCCCATTTCTCAAGATGAAATAAATGCTAATCCGGCATTGAAAGACCAACAGAATGCAGCATATAAATAGAAGTATCGCACTACATTCTATTAATTAAAAGAACATCCCCTGACTCTAAGCGTTTTCTAAAAAGAAAAAGTTTAAAGATCAGGGGATATTTACTGTATCTATCAACTGATACGGAAACACTTTAAAACTATTCTGAAGAAAATTTAAACACACTCTAAAAGAATTGATTATTCACATGCTAATCATATTCAATATTGTAGATCTGCGTTTCGATATCCTTCCCGAAAGGTTTACCGTTGATAATAGGGATCGTTATTGGTCGAATTGTTGAATCGCAATCAAATTTCAATTTAAGAATAAAGTTTATTTCATTAATTGTCTTTATTTTTTCTAACGACCAAAAGGGACACGCTTCTTCATCTTTATCAAATCTTCCTGCTCCTGAAAAACTCAGGTCTATTTCCGGATATAACATCGGACAATTCTCTACAGCACTTCGTGTTGTACTTCTTTTACTTTTTAACACAACATGGTACTGGTCACTTGCATTATAGGAGTAATTTATTTGTCCTAATGTTAATGTGTCGGGATGCGATTGGTAAGAAAAATAGAATCTTATTTTATTGTTTGGGATAAATCCTTCATATATTTTCTCTGAGCCCGAAATAATCACTCTATTGTTATAATCATAAAGTGCAACTTTAGTCAAGTCAGCACAGCAACCATATTTTATAGTCTTATAATTATCCCTAGATAAGTCTAGCTGATCACAATCCTGCTTAATATAATAAATGATTGAGTCCATTCTATCTAGTCGACAAATGGCAACTTCTATTGTCCTATTTTGACCTTCGTATGATAGATCTTTTATAGTCGTTGTTTTATATTTTGCTAGATAGTCAACCCATTTATCCCCAACTGTATTACCGTAGACTTTATAAGTGTATTCTACTGATTTATATCCCTTCATTCCATTTTGGTCAATCACCTCAAAACTAGATTTTTCACTAAGAACCTTGTTCATAGTCTGAGACAACATCTCTGTATCACGGAAAAGTAAAGTCAAAAAAATTAAGACAAGAAATCTTAATGGCGTGCATTCAAGCCGTTTTAATATATCCATTTTTTTACTTTTAAAAGAGGCACAAGGTATTCCGCAAATATATAAAAAGTACATTACAATTAATCAAATGGAACAGTCTATTTTTATAAACATAAAAAGAATACATCGAACGCCATACTTCACTTCATCGCATTACCAATCTTAACCATTTTCGTGACATCACGAAAATGGTTATCCAAGACTATTTCTTTTCATTAGTTTCCTAGTGATAAACCAAAAGTTTCCTCGTATTGAAACGAAAGGTTTAACACGTTGAAACGATTGGTTTCCAAGCGTGAAAACAAAAGTTTTATAGCACATAAAACTAATGAAACTACCGTTACCTAGTAAGCAAGATGTACTTACCAGTCGTATTCTTCTGTATAGGAATCGAAACGAGGTTCTTCGGTAATACCTTTCTGAAGGAGAAGCTGGTGGATGAAGGCTTGCTCGCTGGGATTGATGTGGCGCTCCTTACGGTAGAAGCGATAGTAGAGGTTCTTTCCGAAATGGGCAAGCATCTGCTTCTTCAGGACGTAAGCGTCTTTGTAGAGAACATTGTCAAGTAGGTGTGAGATGCCCCAAGCCACACGTATCCGTTTGAACAAATGAAAGTAAGAACAAGCGGAGGTATCGGCAGGGATACAAGCCGGATTTACAATACTGATGTAGGGTACATCGAATGTGGCATGGAGGGCTGCAAAGTGACGCATGCAACTGTCAGCTTTCGGACATTGGTGGTTGAAGCAATGGGCATAGCCATAGGGTACGGAGTTATAATCGAAATTGTTATTCATAATCTGCTGCCTTTTATGTTGTTGATATTCAGTGCAGCCCATTTGGGGTTACAAAATTTAGACAGTGCAAATATCGGACTTTTTTAATAATTGTCACGCTATTTAGTTAGAAAAGAAGTATTATGAGTAACGGTATCTCTATGGCTTATTAAAAAGTATTGCCTGCTCAATGGCGATGTCTATCAACTTTAACGTTGATAATACTTTCTCCTCCATTTTTTTAGAGAAAACGGTAGCTCCTCGCTTGCCTTCAAGCCACGAAAGCAGGGAGACTGTTTCTGTCGCACCTAGAAGAGTAAATAATGGAAGCATCTTGTGAGCCATGGAAGAGATAGCAACAACATCTCTTGCCTGCAATGCAGCATCCATTGTGGCAGCATTCTTACTTGTTTCAGCAATAAAACTTTCGATAATATTATGCGCAGCCTCTTTATCATCTTCGGAGAAAATCAGAAGTGAAGAGAAATTGAGTGCAGAAGAGGTCTCCACGTGAGGGGCGGTACGGGATGATGGCATTGCTTCCACTACAACTTCATCGCAATTAATGGCTTGCAGCAACTCTTGAATGGAAAAAGGTTTGTGTAAGCATCTTGCAAAGCCATGATCTCTAAAATAGGCTTCATTCATCTCGCTTCGGGCCGTGACAGCAATCATCGGAATAGTTCTAGCCTGTGGAATGTTGGATGCGCGAAGGAGCCTCAACAAATCAAACCCATTAATAGAAGGCATTTGCACATCCGTTAGCAGAAAATCAAACGATTCACTACGAAGATGTTCCGTCAGTTCCTCCGGTTGCTCGCAAGAAGTCACTGAAATTCCGTACTGACCTAGCATAGCAGTGGTGAGTGCTAGTTGAATTTTATCATCATCAATCAACAAGATCTTCAGGCCGGACTTTGTCGAAAAAACTTTTCCTTGGTTCAAAACCTCTTCCTCAAGTTTTGCTTTATCTTCATTTTTCACTCCTCCCACCGGAAATAGAGGCAAAGTCACCACAAAAGAGCTGCCTTTGCCTTTGGTACTGTCTACGTTGATATGTCCTTCTAATAAATGCACCAACTTGTGTACGATGGAGAGTCCCAGGCCAAATCCTTCTTCACCCTGAGCCCCCGGAAGGCGAGTAAACTCCTGAAAAATCCGTTCTTTATCTTCTTCAGCCATCCCCTTTCCTGTGTCCGAGACAGTAATGCGCAACATCGATTTCTCATAGCTTACCAGCAAACTGACGCTGCCTGTTGCAGTAAACTTCACAGCATTGGATAATAAATTATTTACTATCTGGCGAATTCGAATGGGATCACTCGCAAAATGTTCATTCAGTTCATCCGCTACCTCATACTGCAAAGCCAAACCTTTTGCTTCAGCCAAAGGTTGAAAACTTATTTTAATCTCATCAAATAGTTGCGCCGGAATAAATGTAATGCGGTTTACTTCTGCCTTATTCAGATCGAGACGATGAAAATCGAGCAAGTCATTCACCAGCCTCAATAAATGGCCTGACGAACTATTCATATTATCAAGATAAA
The DNA here is from genome assembly GCF_900104585.1 of Bacteroides ihuae. Classification (GTDB taxonomy): domain Bacteria; phylum Bacteroidota; class Bacteroidia; order Bacteroidales; family Bacteroidaceae; genus Bacteroides; species Bacteroides ihuae. Next base: position 18,872 of record NZ_FNVX01000002.1, on the reverse strand, counting down.
ACTTTTGCCGTTCATCGGCTACGAGCCGAGAGAGTAAATCGGTATAGCCCATAATAGAACCTAGAGGAGCTTTAAAGTCGTGCGTAATGGTGAGCATTAACTTTTCACGAGCCTCGAGCAGTTCCGCTGCCCGCCGGTTTGCTTTCTCCAGTTCTTTACGATAACGATTACTTCGAGCAATGTCTCGCCAAATCAATATAAGGAAAACGGCAGAAAGTAAAACAGCTCCTACCGCAATAGCTCCAATCGTTTTCATGGAACGCTGACTCACTTTCTGTTCAAGCTGCGCTTTTTTCATCACTCGCACAGTTGCTTCTGCATCATAACTCCTGATTAAGCTGTCAATGCGCATAGTCAAATGATTGTCCGCCTGATGAAGTAACTTGGTGTTGAGCTTATTAGCCTTGTGTGTTTTCTCTTTCTGCAGAGCGATCTTTCGTATCTTATGATGAAGAAAATCTGCCGGGTTATACTCTTGCAAAACGGTATCTGTACTAAATTCCAACGAAGTATTTAGCAATAAAGCTGTATCTTTAGATGGAGCAAAGACTTCGGCAATACGCTTAAAGAATCCTCTCTTTTTAGCAGGGGTTATTACTGAATCACGCTTCGTGATGATTCGATGCTGCACACGTTGGCGATTGATCGTTGAATCTTGTTCGGAAATTATTTTATCGAGTTCTTGGGTAGACAGCAAACTATTATTGACTGTGTTCAATACTCGCAACATGGCTACTGTATTCTCATCTTTTTCGCGCAGTAATATAAGCAAGCTGTCAGCTTTTGAGTCCAGATCCGTGTCCGACACTGAAAGCCCCTTCATCTCACTATAAATAAATATGAGTGAAAAGAAAAGTACTGCCAGCAGCAGCAGATAGCCAACGGCTATTTTCCATTTAGTCAATATTTCATTCTTTACGCTTTGCATGAATTTTGAATCTAAGCCAAAACATTATCCCGGCACTGGTAAGACCGAAAGGCAAAGCCATCCAAACGCCCATCGCTCCCCAATGAAGTACGAAGCCGAAAAAATAGCCTGCTGGCAAAGATATAATAAAATAGGAGACAAAAGCAATCCACATCATCGGTTTAACGTCCGAGATGCCTCGAAGAGCATTGGCAAAGGTAATCTGAAGACCATCGCCGAATTGATAGAGTAGCATTGGCAACATTAATGATACGACAATAGCCGACACTTCTTTACTATCAGTAAACCATCCGCCCATCTGATTCCTAAAGAGGAAAAGGATAACGGAGAGAACAAAAGCCATAATCAGAATGATGCGCAAACCTGCATAGGCTGCCTTACGAACATTTACCCAATCGTTTTGTCCACGAAAATGACTTACTCGAACTGCAACAGCGGCACCCATACCATAATACATCAAAAAAGCAAAGGTGGAAATAGTGCACATTATCTGATGCGCAGCCAGAGCATAAGTTCCTATCCACCCAATCATAATGGCACTCAGATTAAAGGAAGCTGTCTCCATGCCCATCTGTAATCCGATAGGCCAGCCCAAAGCATTCAAACGACGAAAATTAGCTCGAAGGATACCAAGTCTGAGAAAGCCTGCTCTATAAGACATAAAGCGATTGGTCCGAAAAAAGATCCATATAAATACCAGAAGCATTGCAATACGTGAGACCAAGGTACTGATGCCGGCACCAAGCAATCCAAGTTCGGGCGCACCCCACTTTCCGTAAATCAAGAAATAATTGCCGATAATATTCATTAGGTTACCACCCAGCAATACCCACATAGCAGTTTTCGTGTCTGTTATTCCATCGGCAAACTGCTTGAAAGCATTGAAGAGCATAATAAAGACCATCGACATGAGCAACACTACATAATAGGGTTTTATCAATGGCAACAGCTCTTGCGGCTGCCCGAGATGTTCTATATTCAGGTAAAGAATATAAAGGATCAACGTAACTAATAATCCTACTAAAAAGTTAGCCAGTAAACTAGCCTTTAAGGCTCGCCCCGCAGCTGCAAATTGACGTGTTCCGTACAATTCACCAACAACAGGGGTTAGCCCATAAGAAAAGCCCGTGCTAAAAATGATTCCAAGATTAAACACATTATTGACAAACGAGGAAGCACCCAGTTCAAGCGTGCTATGATGACCAATCATCAACGTGTCAGCAAAGCTAAGAAGAATGACCCCTAGTTGTCCAACAACAATAGGTATCCCTAAGAATAACAATGCTTTGTAGTGACCTCTTTCTTTTAGCTGGTGACTCGTCTCATCCATGATCTCGTTTTATCCTATTTTATTATAATGAAGTACCGAACAATTTTCGCGACGAAAAGCATTCCGGGCTACAACAGCCAACTGTTCTGATGTAACAGACCTGTATCTCTCTACTTCCTTTTCCATATCTTCGGCACAACTCAGCATTTCAAACCAAGCTAGATTCGTTGCAACATTCAGATAATTAATATTGCCGAATATCTGAGTCGATTCAAATTTGTTTTTGACCTTCTCCAACTCTTCTATCTCTACTTGTTCTATCTTAAGGCGTTCCAGTTCTTCCCAAACAGCAGCTTCAGCTTGTTCCAACGAAACACCGGCTGCCGGCTTGCCACTAAGATGGAACAAACCTGCGTCCACACTTCCTTCAATATAAGCATCAATGCTCGAAAAGATTTTCTTGTCGTGCACAAGGTTACGATTGAGCCGACTAGAGCGCCCGTTACTAAGCACATCCGATAGAATATCGTAAACATAATAATCAGGATGCAAGCGGTCGGGCATGTGAAATGCCATAAAGAGAGAGTCAAGCGGCACATTACGCTCTACCACCAATCGCCTTTCTTCAGTCTGAATTGGTTCAACCGGCAACTTCCTTTCACGCAGTTCTCTGCGAGGAATAGGTGCAAACCACTTATCGCTCAGACGCATCGTTTCTTCAAAAGAAATATTTCCGGTCACAGCCAGCACAGCATTGTTCGGTGCATAAAAACTGAAAAAGAAACTTTTCACTTCATCCAATGTAGCGTTGGCCACATGCTCGGGCACTTTGCCGATAGTAGGCCACTGATAAGGATGAACTTTGTAAGCCAAGGGTCTAAGCAGGTGGCTGACATCTCCATAAGGCTGATTCAGACAACGCTGTTTGAACTCTTCTATCACCACACCCCGTTGCACTTCCAAACTCTTTGAGTTAAAATCGAGGCTAAGCATGCGATCGGATTCCAACCAAAAGCCTATTTCAGCGTTTTGTTTAGGAACCGTAAGATAATAGTTCGTTATATCATTGTTAGTCCAGGCATTATTATCTCCACCAGCTAACTGCAAAGGAGCATCAAAGTCGGCAATATTCACTGATCCGCCAAACATCAAATGCTCAAATAGATGCGCAAACCCAGTATGTTCTGAGTCTTCATCTTTCGCTCCCACATTATAAAGAATGTTGAGGGCAACCATCTGAGTGCTCGTATCTTGCGAATGCACCAACTTCAATCCATTCGAGAAGACATGTTTGTTTATCGTCAACATATTAATCGATAACAGAAACCTTGATTATCTTCACGTCATCTACCGGACGATCGCTACGGTCTGTTTTCACTTGTTGAATCTTGTCAACCACATCCATGCCTTCAACCACTTCGCCAAAAACAGTATATTGATTATCCAGATGAGGTGTTCCGCCCACAGTTGTATAAGCTTTTACTTGCTCAGGAGTGAAATGAAAATCGGGTTGTTTAGCTGCTTCAGCCTCAGCCTGTGCATAGATCTTCTCTTGCAATTGATAAAGACCTTCCTGATCATTGGCTTTACGCATCTTATAGATCTCCTTCATTTGTTTTTGTGCCAAAGCATTGAAGATAGAAGTAAGTTTACCCTCATTCATCTTCTGCTCCATGCCAAGAAGAGTAGAGTCACTGTACACTTTACCGGTAACAATATAGAATTGGCAACCAGATGATTCTTTCTTCGGATTCACATCATCGCCTTGACGAGCAGCCGAGAGCACACCTTTTTTATGGAAATATTTTGGGTAAACAAACTCAGCAGGAATCGTATAGCCCACATCACCCGATCCAAGCATTTTTCCTTTAGGTGCGTCTTTTGAATCCGGATCTCCAGCTTGAATCATGAAGTCCTTGATGACCCGGTGGAACAACGTTCCTTCGTATGTAGACTCTTTGGCTAACTTGATGAAATTATCTCTGTGCTTGGGCGTTTCATCATATAACTTCACGATAATATCACCCATGCTTGTCTCAATCTTTAACATAGTTCCTTGTTTATTTTCCATCTTTCCATCTTTCTTTTGTCCTGAACGGCATGCTGTAAAACTGCCTATCAGTATAATTAATAGTAATACTAAATTCTTTTTCATAACATAGCAAAATTTTAAACTGATGCAAAAGTACAACTTTAGTACGCTTTGTACCAACAAAACTTCTTAATAATAGCTATCTGGCATACAAGTTAGCCTAAAACCGTTTAACTTTGTGATTCCATCAAATGCATCAAAAGTAACAAAATGACAAAAGCCATATTAATCATTGAAGATGACATCACATTCGGAATGATGCTAAAAACCTGGCTGGAGAAAAAAGGATTTCAGGTATCTTCCGTTAGCAACATTGCTCGTGCACAGAAGCAGATAGATACGCAAAACGTGGATCTAATCTTATCCGATCTTCGTCTGCCCGATCATGATGGGATCCACTTGCTACAATGGATGATAGAAAAGAAAATAAAAACTCCGCTCATCATTATGACCGGATATGCCGATATACAATCGGCCGTGCAGGCCATTAAACTTGGCGCGAAAGACTACATTGCCAAGCCTGTTAATCCGGAAGAACTTCTCAGAAAAATCAATGAGGCTTTACTCGATAAAAAGGCGCCGAAAGAACAGTCACCTACTTCACCATCCGATACAAAGAACAAGCAGAACTTTCTTGAAGGGGAGAGCGATGCAGCTAAACAATTGTATAATTATGTAGGCCTAGTGGCTCCAACCAATATGTCCGTGCTCATCATAGGTGCCAGCGGCACAGGAAAAGAATATGTAGCACAGCGCATTCATCAGCTAAGTAAACGCAATCAAGGCCCTTTTATTGCTATTGATTGCGGCGCTATACCCAAAGAATTGGCTGCATCCGAGTTCTTTGGCCATATAAAGGGTTCCTTTACCGGAGCTATAGCCGACAAAGATGGAGCGTTTGTTGCGGCCAATGGCGGAACACTGTTCCTTGATGAAATAGGTAACCTCAGTTATGAAACGCAAGTGCAATTGCTTCGTGCCTTACAGGAACGAAAAATACGCCCAATGGGGTCTAATGAAGAAATAACCGTAGACATACGCTTGGTAGCTGCTACAAACGAGAATCTTGAAGAAGCTATTGAGACAGGAAACTTTCGAGAAGACCTTTTTCACCGAATAAATGAGTTTACACTACGTATCCCTAATCTAAAGGATCGCAAAGAAGATATCCTTCTATTTGCCAATTTCTTCCTAGACCGTGCCAACAAGGAGTTGAATAAGCAACTTATCGGATTCGATGCCAAAGCCTCTTCGACATTACAAGATTATCACTGGCCGGGAAACCTGAGACAGATGAAGAATGTAATCAAACGCGCGACTCTACTTGCACAAGGAAACTTCATCACTCCTGCGGAACTAGCTAGCGAACTTTCGGAGACTTCAACATCTGCTCCTACGCTTTCTCTCCACAATGAGGAAAATGAAAAAGAACGAATACTTGAAGCCCTAAGGCAAAGTAGTAACAATAAAAGTAAAGCGGCGCAGATGCTCGGAGTTGACCGTAAAACGTTATATAATAAACTGAAACTATACGATATCAAATTATGAACTTCACCGACAGAAAGTATGTATTGATGGATTTGGATGGAACAATTACCGATCCTGCCATAGGAATCACTAAATCGGTGCAATACGCACTGAGCCATTTCGGTATTTTTGTTGAGGACAGAACCCTACTCTATCCATTCATCGGGCCTCCTCTAAAAGAATCATTCATGGAATATTACCACCTTACAGAAGAGCAAGCGACTATTGCCATCAATAAGTACAGAGAGTACTTTGCCGATAAAGGTATTTATGAGAATGAGGTATATGATGGAATGAAGATGTTTCTACAAACATGCTGCGAACAAGGGAAAATATTGCTCGTGGCTACTTCTAAGCCCACTCCTTTTGCCGAGAAAATTCTGGAACATTTCCACCTCAGACACTATTTTAAGGCAGTGTATGGCAGCAATCTAGATGGCACCTGTTCGGCAAAAGAAGAAGTTATTCGATATGCCCTTTCCTCTCAACAGATTAAGGACATGAGCAAGGCGGTAATGATTGGAGACCGTAAACATGATATAGAAGGGGCAAAAAAAAATGAGCTAAACTCCATAGGAGTGCTTTATGGCTATGGAAGCCGCGAAGAATTAGCAAAAGCAGGTGCAGATAGCATCGTAAACGATATAGCAACATTACAGCAAAGAATAGTAGGCTAAACGTTCTAACCACTGCAGAGTGTAGAATAGTTCTACACTATCGCCACAACTTCTACACTTTTACACAGACTTTAAAAAGGCCTATACTAGCATAGAACACTGATAATCAAATCATTAAATATAGAATAGCTTTCTGGCATGCCGTTTGCACATAGTTATACATCAATGGTTCCGCAACAAGAACTAAAGTCGATTTCAACAACTATAGTATAAACAGTTTAAAAGCAAATGATTATGAAAAAGTTAGTATTAGCCATGATGGTATTTCTTTGTGGTAGTTCATTTTTTGCACTCGCACAAGATCCAGTAAAAAAGCCTCAGACTCCAACAGAACAGAAAGATTCTACAAAGGCTGAGCCTGTGAAAGAAGAATCTCAACCGGTAGAACCGGGTACAGAGACTCCGGATTCCACAAAGATACCCACTCAGTTTGCCGAACAATAGTAAGCATACTTATTGAATAAAAAGACCGTTCCTCCTTTTGTCTATTCAGGGAACGGTCTTTTTTATGTAAAGTTACAGCATATCGAATCCAGCCCATAAATTTCCATCAGGCACAGGAGCAGTCAGTACAATCTCCTCTTTAGAAACTGGATGGAGAAAGCGAATATGACGGGCATGAAGACAAATACTTCCATCAGGATTAGAGCGAGGAGAGCCGTATTTCAAATCACCTTTAATGGAACAGCCCATTTTTGCAAGCTGACAACGTATCTGGTGATGTCTTCCTGTTTTCAAATCAACCTCAAGCAAGTGGTAATTCTGAGAATGCCCGATAAGCTTATAATGAAGAATCGCTTTTTTTGAATTTGGCACTTCTTTATCATAAGCATAACTCTTGTTTTGCTTTTCATTGCGGAGCAGATAATGTACCAGCTCACCCTCCGGCATCTTCGGACATTCCTTAACCACCGCCCAATAAGTCTTCTTCACCTCGCTATTCTTAAACATTTCGTTCAGACGAGAAAGAGCTTTGCTGGTTTTTGCAAAAACAACAAGACCGCTCACCGGACGATCCAAGCGATGAGTAACACCGACAAAAACATTCCCGGGCTTCTGATACTTGTCTTTCAAATACTGCTTGACAATTTCTGAAAGTGGAGTATCACCCGTCTTGTCTCCCTGAACGATCTCGGAGCTAGTCTTATTGACTACAATAATATGATTATCTTCGTAAACAACAGTCATGTATTACATATTCATACCACCACAGCAGTGAATAACCTGTCCGGTAACATAAGAAGATAAATCAGATGCCAGAAAAGTAGCAACGTTAGCCACGTCTTCAGGCGTACCACCACGGCGCAAAGGAATCTGCTTTGCCCATTCAGCTTTCACCTCTTCAGAAAGAACAGCCGTCATCTCAGTGATGATGAAGCCCGGAGCAATTGCATTGGCGCGAATATCACGAGGCCCGAGTTCTTTAGCGATAGATTTAGCCAAAGCAATCATACCCGCCTTAGAAGCAGAGTAATTAGCTTGTCCCGCATTGCCGGAAACCCCGACTACAGAAGCCATATTAATAATGCTACCTGACTTTTGTTTATTCATTATTGGTTGAACAGCTTTGATGAAGTTGAACGCAGACTTTAGATTTACATTAATAACCAAATCCCACTGTTCCTCAGTCATTCGTTTGAACGAAGCATCACGAGTAATGCCGGCATTGTTTACCAATACGTCTACCCGGCCAAAGTCTTTCACTATTTCGTCAACGACTGCCATCGTATCTGCATAGTTTGCAGCATTTGAAGCATATCCTTTTACTTTCACCCCTAAAGCTTCAATTTCCTTTTCTGTATTATGTGCATTTTCGTCTATTGCCAGATCGGTAAATGCAATATCAGCTCCTTCAGAAGCGAATTTTAACGCAATAGCCTTACCAATGCCGCGTGCAGCACCAGTCACAATGGCTGTTTTTCCACTTAATAATCCCATACTAAATTTCTTATTTATTACTATCAGTTCTACGTAGTGCACCAAACACAATATTGGCCACATATTTCTTGCGTGTAATCACATCCAGATTAGATCCAACATTACCGCGAATATAAGGTACTTCAATACCTTTGACACAATAATGAATTACTATGGCTGTCATTTCCACACTATCAATTACAAATACCCCTTTGTCTTTTCCTTCTTGCAATACTGCTCTAAATAGTTGAATCTCTTTTGCGTCAAATCTTTTACGCACTTTTTCAACCTTCCATATATCACGAAAGAAGTTTGCCCGAAGTGTTCCGTTCCTATAAACAACCTCTTTCACTGCCTCTAGACGGGTATAAATCATTTCTATAATCTTTTCATCTGGCGAAACATGCTTTTCGGCAACTTGCTTCATCATATCCGAAAGAATTTCTAATTCGGATTCGACCACAGCCAGATAAATATCCTCTTTGCTCTTAAAATAAGTATAAAGAGTCCTTCTCCCTTTTTTAGAAGCAATCGCAATGTCATTCATAGTGGTATTCTCCACTCCCATCTTCGCAAAGAGCTGACGGGCAACGTCTACTAATTTAGCCCTGGTTTTTGATACTGTCATAGATAAATTGCACATTGCTGAATTATTTGAGCAAAAGTAATCGTTTTACTTATATCACACAAGAAAAAAAGCAGATTATTCACCACTCTACGATGCAACAGAATGATTACGAATACTATTCAATCAAGATTCATCGAAAAAAGATAACTAGCTACACACCTAATTATCAAGTAATTGTGGATATATGAAGAAAATATATAGAAAAAAAGCAAAGAAATATTTGTTTATTAGTTCAGAAACTGTACCTTTGCACTCAGAAAATATCGCGGAGTGGAGCAGTTGGTAGCTCGTTGGGCTCATAACCCAAAGGTCGTCTGTTCGAGTCAGGCCTCCGCAACTAAGAAGAGTGGATTAAGAAGCTAATTTAGTAACTTAATCCACTCTTCATTTATAAATAGCCGACCTAAGAAATTCTAATAAATTTCTTAGGTCGGCTATTATTTACGAGGATTAATGAAGGAATCCTTAGAGAAATGAAACACTTGTTTCTCCATCCAAAACAACTGATAATTTCGCCTCAATTGTCTTTGGCTGCCACACAATCTTGTTACACTCCCCTTTTGCCCAAGTATGCGCACTTTCACTTCTTTCTCCTGAGATATATTCGGTAACAATATGGCTATTCTCAATCGTCCAATTCAAATCATCCGCCTTCATATATAAATTAGAAATATTACTTTTTCTAATTTTCAATTTTGTATATGAATAGTATGCTCCGGAAAATGCAACTGAACGAAAAGAACATGAATCAGCAGACATGTGCCCTCGGAAACTAAAAGACATTGTATCTCGCTTCAACCCCAAAACCTTCAAATTCAAGCCATCCACACTGCTCGATATAATTTTCAAAGTGGAGTCCGCCGCTACACGAAAGTTTATGCCTCTAGGAAAGAAAACGTCCTTATTAACAAGCTCTTTAGGCAAAACATCCTTCGAAAAATTTATATTGAGAGTTAACGTATCACCGCTTGTTGTTGCTGTCATGTATTTGCTTAAGTCCTTCGAGTAATATAAGCTATTCTCATCTGTTGCCAGAGGCGAAACAACTTGCACTGTGCCATCCATAAAGCCTCTCTGATTTTCATCTGTCCTTAATATACGAAGAACCCGTATGCCTGAGATATTCTTCTCTGTCAGTACTTTCGAAAACCTTAATTCAGAATAGTTCCAATACCCTCCCGACCAAGAGTAGTAAATAGCTGCGAGCATCACTATCATAAAAAAGAAAAGTGTCCCAATAATAATATAAGTAGTACGTTTCATAATTCGTTCTTTCTATGTTGTTTCTTAATAAATTCACCAAACATCCCTCCTATTTCATCTATAGAGATATCAAGCATATAGAGTTGTTTAAAGAAATAGGCAATTTCTTCTTTCAGAAATGCATCTCGACGTAATGAAAGGATCAGTTCTCTCGCACCTGGAGCTACGAAATAACCAATGCCACGTTTATTATAGATGATGCATTGAATTTGGAGATAGTCAAATGAACGCATAACTGTATTGGCATTTACCTCTACAATAGCCGCATACTCGCGCACTGAAGGGATACGTTCCTCTTCCTTATATTGCAACAAAAGTATTTCATCACAGATTCGTTCTGCTATTTGCAAATAAATTGCTTTACTTTCTTTAAAGTTCATGATCAAATTCTATTAATAATTTCAGCTTCTTTGAAACGAAAATAAGCGAGCGTCCAGTTAAACAAAGCTAAACAAGCCAAGCAAATTGAAGCAATTGGAGCAATTCTTTCCTCTGATAAATCCAGAGCAGCATTAGAAAGATGCGAATCTCCCAGAAGCAGCATAGTTAAACCGACACCTACTAAAGAATATGTAATAACCAAAAAAATACCGGCTACAAAAGTTTTCAAGAAAGCATTCTTAGGCCATATAGAGCTTCCCAAAACAAAACACGATTGAAAAAACAGATATCCGGATATCAATAGAAAAAGTGATCTTGTTGAATTGCAAAGGCTCAAATTAGAATTATTATCAACAAGCACATACTTCAGTTCTGTAGCCTTAATTGTATCAATTTCAGGAAATGAAAGCATGCAAATAAGCACTCTTGTATAATCAGCTAACAGAAATGTAATTAAGAAAACGAGCATAAAGACAACAGTAAACACAACCCATCTAGAGAAGAATTTCTCAAACGAAGTAGCCGGAGTCATTAAAGCAGATAAGCGACTCGTTTTTGTTTTCATTTTTTCCATTATAAACGATGCACTTAAGCAACCAAATATAAAGCCAAACCAGACAAAGGCAATTAGCGAAGAAGTCTGAATTTCACGAGCTTCCGCCTGAGGAGAAGTCGAAGACGAAGAGTAGGTCATGAAACCAATGAACAAAAGGATGATTGTTATAGCTCCATACATCAGCGCAATGCGCAATACATTGACTTTCCAACTTTCAACCATTTCTTTTCGGCAAAGCGTCTTAAAACGGTACATATTAAAAAAAGTATCTTTTAACATAATCTATTTTCAATTATTTATGAAACAATCCGGTTATTACATCAGTGGAAGCCAAAGTAGCATTAAATAGTAGCTCAAGGTTAATCTCAGATTCCGTTCCATTCATATTCGGTAAAATCATACTATTACCCTGAATTGTAGGAGAAGCATATATCGCTTGTTCTGCTAATTCACGATTATCATTCTCCTGAAACAATAGGTTTCGAGAGATATCCATCATGGATGCATTCAATAATATGCGGGTATTATCCATTATCAACACATGATCTAGCACCTTATCAACATCTCTAACTTGATGAGTTGAAATGAGGATTGTCTTTTCATCGGACATCCCGGAAGCAATAAATTTTCGGAATTGACTCTTCCCGGGAATATCTAATCCATTGGTCGGTTCGTCCATCACTAACAAAGAAGTATTGGTTGCCAAAGCAAAACTCATAAAGACTTTCTTTTTTTGACCCATAGATAGTGCAGCAAGATTAACATCCAAACTCATTTCGAAGCAATTCAAATACTTCACCATGTCTTCTTTACTAAAGAGCGGATAGAGAGGTCCATTTAATTCAATAAAACTAATTAAAGAAACAGATGGAAGTTCAAACTCTTCAGGTATTAAAAACATGTCTTGTAATGTAATCGGCAAACGTTTACGTACATTCGTTTTGTGAAATAGAACTTGCCCCCTCTTTGGTGTAAGCAAACCTGCCATCAGATATAAAAGAGTCGATTTTCCTACTCCATTTTTCCCTAGCAATCCGTAAACTTTTCCTTTTTCCAATCTCAGAGAAAAATCGCGAATAACCTCATGCTTTGATTTACGATAACAAAATGCAAGATTCTCAATTGTAACCATATTATTATAGATTTAAAAGTATACAGATGATAAAACAACCCGCCTGTTTGTGTATTAGAATACTAATACACTGCAAATATATACATACTGTTCAAATAATGCAATAAATAAGAGAAAAAATATTACCTGCTAGATATATATGAGAGAATTTAGTCACATTACAGACAAAAGCAATCATTAAGAAGGTTGAATAGAGACACCTCAAAAGGTGAAGTGGAGTAGAAAAAGGAACAAAACAAGATAAAAAAAGGAGTAAAGTTTCCTTTACTCCTCAACAACGATATACAATTAAAACTATTTAATACCTGCTAATGCCTTCTTCGCTGTAGCATTTTCAGGATCTATAGATAATATCTTATGCCAGTATTCCTTAGATTGAGGCATAAGATTCTGTAACAGATAATAATAGCCCAAATAGCTATAACACTCAATTATAACTGGGTTATAACGTGGATCATTCTTTGTTAGCAACATCGACACTACAGCCTCATAATAAGGTTTCGCCAATCCCTGAGTCGTTTCGGGATCCAAAGCAGAATTGGTACGTGCTCGCCAGAAAGAACCTAAATAACTATCCGGAGCTTTCTCTGCTATAACAGAGAAGACCGAATCTGCTTCAAGGAGAGAGGCCTTCTTTGCAGCCGGATCAATCAAAGGTGATGATGTTCCCTCAGCATAATACAGTTTTCCTAATCGAAACATTAAATCAGGCGTTTGTTTTTCAACCTCAAGCGAAGCAATATATTTTTTATAAGAATCAATTGCATCGACATAATTGTTCAAATTCTCATAAGCGTCCGATATCTCACCCCACAAATTTGTTTTCAAACTATCTAAATCAAGAGCCTTCTTATATTCGACTATTGCTTCATCATATTTCTTTGATGAACTTAGTAAATGACCGTAATACATATAATCTAGGTAAGAGAAATCCTGCTTATCAGAATTATGAAAGAAAGTATCGGCTGCTTTCAGACCCTCTTCGTAACGTTTAAGATCGGTATAATTGTACATCAACAAGCGATTAAAGGCAGCATGACGATTATTTCTTTGAGCACCCATTTGAGCTATTTCTAATGATTTAGCAAAATCATGATTCAAAAACAGAGCAAAAGCATACTTCATTAAATCGTCTTCTGTCACTTCTGAAGTATTCACAAAGTGAGCATACTCTTCAATGGCCTTATCAAAGTGGTTATTTCTATAATATACATCGGCCAATTCTTTATTAGCAGGAAGATAATCAGGAGCAAGTTCCTTCAATCGCAAAAGCATTTCTATGGCTTGCTCAGGACTTGCATCCCTATAAACCTGAGCGTATTTTAGATATGCCTCTTTGCAATTTGGATCAAAATAAATAGCTTGTTCGTAAAGTTGGCAAGCAGTACCGGCATCTTTGTTCAATACAGCAATATCTCCTTCCAATAAATAAATACCGGGATACTTATTATTCACTTTTTTTGCTTGTTGTAAATAAATATCTGCATCAGAATTTTTTCCTGCATCAAAATAGACACGAGCTACAGCAATTAATATCTCAGAGTCTTTCTTGTTTTTCCCCTTAAGTAATTGGTTTACCTCTTCTGAAGCTTGTTGGGTATTGGTTCCCACAAGTTCTTTTATTCGAGCTATTCGCTCTTGCCATTCAGTGTTGGCTGACTGAGCCAGAAGCGGACCAACAGCTACAAACATTACTAAAATCAACAGTTGAATTCGTTTCATTACAATCTATATTATTAAATTATTATTTGTCTTTGACATCTACTACACGCACAGGCTGAGTAGCCGGAACCAGCCCTGACTTTAGAATAATTCTTTGTCCTCTATCAGAAGTGAGGAACGAGGTAAAACCCCAAGGCAAAGCATTACGAGGATCATTGAGCAAAACATAAATGCTCCGCACCAACGGGTAATCACCATAAAACAAATAAGCTTGATATGGCTTATAACTATTGCTCGGTGTGGCTATATTTTCCGCACTTACAGCCATAACTCTAATTTCATTTCGAAAAGAAAGATTAGTAGTATCACTACGATTTCCTAACCAGTTAACACCAATTACACCAATAGCTTGAGGTGTACGAGCAACGTAGTTTATTACGTCCTGGTTATTTTTTAGAGCCTTTAAATCAGTAGATAAAGGTTTACCTTTACACAGCGAGTCAGCCGCAAAACGAACTGTACTCGAATTCTTATTATCAAAAACTAATTGAATGTCACCTAGTTGAGATTTAGGATATATCTCTATCCATTTCTTTATCTCACCAGTAAGTATTCTCTTTATGTCACGCACACTAATAATCGAATCAGAATTCTTCTGATTCACGATAAGCGCTAAGCCATCCGTAGCTAATTTAATTTCGCGAGGGAAAAATTTGCGACTATGGAATGAGTTCATTTCTTCTGAAGTAAGCGTACGCGTAGCAATAGCCACACGTACGCTATCCTTCAAAAGCAAATTAATTGCATTCACTTCAGTTGTATAACGAGGAACAATTCCCGCCAACGGATAAACTCCTTCAAACACATCTACTTCTTCCTGAACAATAGGTTGGAAACTCTCATCAGCAGCGATAGCTATTACCCCCGACGTATAAGTATCCGTCATTCCATCTTTAGGTTTTTGATTACAGGCAGAAAGTGTAGCCAAAGACAGCAAAACTATTAGCAAAAACTGTTTCATCATTATTATTGCAATCTAAATGTTATAGGCACTGTATATTTCACAGTCACAGGTTTACCGTTCTGTTTTCCGGGAATCCATCGAGGCATTGAACGAATAACGCGTATAGCTTCCTTGTCACAATAAGGATCAAGAGACTTAACAACTTGCACATCTCTTACTGTACCGTCTTTCCCAACAATGAATTGACAAATCACACGTCCTTGTGTACCATTCTCCTGAGCAATAGTCGGATATTTCAGGTTTTTCCCTATAAAAGAGAGCAATTCTGCTTGACCTCCGGGAAAAGTAGGCATTTGCTCTACCATATCAAAGACTTTGTCTTCTTCAACAGGAGCTTGCGTCACCACTTGTTTTAAGTCTGCAATATCCTTCCCATTTGCCTCATCATTTCCTTTCACATCAGCAATAGAGATAGAAACTTTCGTTTGGGTCAGCTCTTGCTGACTCTTGATCTCGTCATCTTCATTAACCTCAGAATCCTTTTTGATAACAGGAGCAGTAAACTTAATAGTGCTTTTCAATGCTGGAGGAGGAGGAGCTACAGGTTGAACTTTCTTCATCTCATCAGGGACCTCCGGTTCTTCCAATTGTGATAATGCAGTAACTTCGGTCATCACTTCTTTCTGCTTTGGAGTAGCCAATTTAATAAGTGTAGGTATACTAAAACCTACCAAAGCAATAACAAGGACAATCAGCATTGCCAAATTGTGACGTTTGGCAGACTCTCCACGCATCTTATATGCACCATAAGCCTTATTCTTGCCTTTAAAAATCAGCTCACACCACTCTAAAGATGTCAAATCTATTTTTGCCATTTATATATTTTTTAGGTGTTAATTACTGCTCGGCAATATCTTTGGAAAGGCCGCCTTGAGTTTCAAAATTCTTCAGTAAGAATTTATCCGCATCGACAATATCCACAATTACATATTTACCTATATTGCATATTTGCATTTCATCCAGAGCATCTATCAGATTCTTATACGTAGATTCGTCAGTCGCCTTGATTATAACAACAGGTGTGTCTTTCCCATTTTTAATTTCAGCAACCTGCTTATTATATTCATCTGCAGATATTTTCAGATTCAGCTTTTGCTGCTTCAAGTCATTTACTTTCAGAACAGCTTCTCTGTTACGTTTAAGAAGTAAAGCCCTCAAACCATCCGGTTTATAGGTCGTTTGTTTCAAAGAAGAATAATCTTTGTAGTCAGGTTCTCCTTCGTAATAATACAATTTATCTTCACTTCCCAACAGTAAAGTGATAGCTTGTGAAGCTTTTACTTTAGTTTGCTGTTCTTCTGTTATATCCTTATCGTTACTCGGCATACTTATTTCCATCGTCTGAGGTTTGCTCAACGAGGTACAAAGCATAAAGAAAGTGATAAGTAGCATGTTCATATCCACCATCGGCGTAAAATCCACACGAACGGTCATTTTCTTCTGCTTCCCTTTTCCACCTTTCTTATTGCCGCTTTCTTGTACTTCAGCACTCATAATTTATTCGTTTTATTAATTTTCAGAAGTCGTTCTCAGCGAAGTAATCAGGTTATAGCGGTTCTCCCTAAGATCCTGAAGTGAAGCCATCACATTCTTGATAATAGAATAAGGAGTAGACTGGTCAGCTTTAATTGCTATACGTAAGTCAGCATTTACAGCACGAGCATTTCTGACCCACGCCTTAAACTGGTTGTCAACACTATCACAAGGGATGCCTTCATTCTTTAGAACGGCATCTTGTTTATCAGTCGGTAGGTCCAAATAAGTTTTCATACTTTTGATAGGTACACCGAATGTAGCTGAAAGCATGAATTTTTTTATCTGTTCAGGAGTAAAAGTTACTCCATATTCTTTTCCCACACCCTCCAACGTTGCTCTCAAGTCAGACTGCTTATCCAAGCTCATAAAGACCTTTCCACTCGGATCGATCAATATCTGCAAGATATTAGTTTCCGGAATCTTAATTTCAGAAACAGATGCCGGAGTGGTAACCTCTACTGGTTCCTTTTTTACGAACGTAGACGTCAACATAAAAAAGGTTAATAGTAGTACGGTAACGTCACTCATTGCAGTCATATCAATGAATGTACTCTTTTTTTTGATTTTTGCTCTACCCATAATTATAAGCGTTTTATTTTTAACCTCTTATTATTTATGAGTTGCAGCAAAAGTTTGTACGATTGAAAATCCAACTTCATCAAGGCTATAAGTCAATTTGTCTATTTTATTAGTGTAGTAGTTATAAGAGATAACTGCTAAAGCACCTGTAAGGATACCAAAAGCAGTGTTGATCAATGCTTCTGAAATACCTTGAGAAAGAGCCATTGAATCGGCGTTTCCACCTGCTGCCAAAGCTGCAAAAGAACGAATCATACCAATTACAGTACCTAACAATCCCATCAAAGTACCCAATGTAGTAATAGTTCCGATTATAGGTAAGTTTTGTTCCATCATAGGCAATTCCAATGCAGTCGCTTCTTCAAGTTCCTTTTGGATCGCTAATACCTTTTGCTCTTTAGAGAGAGCCCCGTCATGCTGCATTTCATCATATTTCAAAAGAGTTGACGTAACAACATTTGCTACAGAGCCTTGTTGCTTGTCACAAATAGCTTGCGCTTTTTTAAGATCGCCAGCAGTTAAAGCTTCCTTGATGTTCTTAACAAACTTAGCCAATGATCCTTTACCAAAAGCAGTACGAAGAGCAAAATAGCGTTCAATACTCAATGCAAGAACTGTAAGCAACAAAGTCTGAATAATAGGAACGATAAAACCACCTTTGTAGATTGTTCCTAAGAAGTCTCCCGGAAGTGGATGATTATTAGGGTCATTGTTCATAAAGTGAGATGGGTCACCTAATAAGAATTTGTAGATACACACTGCAATTACGAAACAGCAGATTATCACCAATCCAGCTGATCTAATACCTGTAAACGAAAAAGACTTTTTTTGATTAGTTTCCATAATGTTTTTAAAAAAAATGTTATTTAATTAGAGTAAATACAGACATAGGAGGACTGAGAACTCATTAATTCATCAGTTCCCAATCGTATAAAACAGTATATAAAAGATTTTTCTAAATTTGAATGCGCTGCAAGGCAAGAATGTAAGAATCACAAGTCATCATACATGATAAGAAGTTATTGGAGTAAAGAGCCCTACGCCTGCCTAGAACGGACGAAGTATCCATATTAGAAAGATACTTAATAATGCTTTTAATCATAGCATTAGAAGAGTCTGATATTTTACGTAAACGGAAACCTATAGATAAAGAAATCGATTTTACAGATGGATTTAAGGCCAACACTGCATATAAAATAGAATTGTCTATGCTGCTATTGGAGGGCAACATCGAAACATGTTCATCCGAAGACTCAGACGAAGAATAGGAAGAATCTGAAATAAAGCATATAGAATTTGCTTTCATGCTTGAAGACAAAAGTAACAGCAGGAAAAACGCTACAAACTTCACCGACATATTCATTTTATTATTCATTATATTCTATTGATAGAAATCTGCGGCAAAAATAATAAGTAATTCAATACCATATTACTAATTCACATCTTTTAATCTCAATACAGCCAGATTATTTTCATATTTCCTATTACCGAAGACAAAGCATGACATTATCGTTTCTATTATTCTTTCAAGCTTTCAAATAGCTATAAACACAAAAGCCCCCGTAGATATTTGTATCCACGGGGGCTTTCTTCAAAACGGCGACTACCTACTCTCCCACTGTTACGCAGTACCATCGGCGTGATCAGGCTTAACTTCTCTGTTCGGAATGGGAAGAGGTGGAACCCTGATGCTATAGTCA
>NZ_FNVX01000003.1 GCF_900104585.1 Bacteroides ihuae | reverse complement strand
TGTTTATGTAAATCTATCAAAGAACGCTTCTTTTGTAATTGCTTCGTTTTAAAAGCGGGTGCAAAGATAAGAGCTTTAAATCCAACTACCAAATGTTTCTGGAAGTTTTTTTAGTTTTATTTTTTGGATGCTTCTCGTGAGAAAAGAACCGCCAAATAAACTGGCCCCATATTTGCGAATCGGAGGGCAAAGATAACAACTTTTAGTATCATCATCCAAATTATACAGGAAGATTTTTCTAAATGTTTTTCAAACTCTTTGGTCTCGAACCACTTCTATCAGAATGTCAATCAGAACGCCTTGTGTCTCTTACAAAGCGGGTGCAAAAGTAGAGATTATACCCATACAATCCAAACTTATGTGACTCTTTTTTTGAAAGAAATATTCTCGGAATGCCTAAAGCGCTGATTATGAATTGATCAGGGGGAAAACTTTTTTTTCAGTGGATATGCCGGGGGATGTGACAAAGCTGTTGCTTATATTAAAGTAAGAGGGAAATTGGACGCTTAGGCGTAGTTATAGGAAGAAAGCGGGAAGAAGTTATCAAGAGAGAGGAGGAAGCAGGGGGATTATTCCATAAGATGTCTATTCTATACTATAGATAGATACTAGGAAGTGAATAGAATAAAGCAGGGAAGGACAAGCTCAGAAGATTTAAGTACTATAAAACTTTTGGTTTACATACTAGAAAACAAATTGTATCGATGAATGAAAACGATTGGTTTTCTAGTGATAAAACGACTGTTATATCACGAGGAAACTACAGTTTCATAACTAGAAAACTAAATCGTTGATATATTAAGGTGAAGACAAGCATGCGCTTTATGCCATCTATATATATAAGTAAGGAGAAAACAGGAATAATTTAGAGAAGAACTTGGCCCATAGAAGCGTTTTATTGCATTTTAAATGCAGCTTTATGTGATAAAACAAAAAAGCATTCGACATATAGGGCAAATATCAACTCAATTATTTATCTTTGTTAGCCTATATAACAATGGGTTAGCATACTAATTAGATCAAGAACAATGAAAGATTTCTTTAAATTCACCCTTGCTACAGTAACCGGCATCATACTAACAAGTATTGTGATGTTCGTCATCGGTATCGTTACTGTTTTCAGTTTGGTATCTGCTTCTGATTCTGAAATAACAGTAAAGAAGAACTCGGTTATGATGCTTGATCTTAAAGGTCAGCTAGTTGAACGTAGTTCCAAAAACATATTTAAGGAGATATTCAGCAATGAAGATCCCACTTATGGATTGGATGATATCTTATCTTCTATAAAGAAAGCCAAAGAAAACGATAATATAAAAGGAATCTATGTAGAAGCTTCTTCTCTTGGGGCTTCATTCGCTTCTCTACAAGAAATTCGCGATGCACTGAAAGATTTCAAAACTTCCGGTAAATTCGTTGTAGCCTATAGCGATGGTTATTCACAAGGATTATATTATCTCTCTAGCGTAGCCGATAAAGTTTTACTCAACCCTAAGGGAATGATTGAATGGAGAGGATTGGCATCACAACCCATTTTCTTCAAAGATCTGTTGAGCAAGATAGGTGTTGAAATGCAGATATTCAAAGTTGGAACTTATAAATCAGCAGTGGAACCATTTTCAGCTACGGAAATGAGTCCGGCTAACCGCGAACAGGTGGGTGAATACATCGGTTCTATCTGGCATCAAGTACTGAGTGACGTTTCAGCCTCACGCAAAATAAAGATTGACTCGCTAAATACGTATGCAGACCGTATGCTAATGCTCCATCCCTCAGAAGAAAGTGTGAAGTGCGGACTGGCTGATACATTAATATATAAGAATGATGTACGCGACTACTTAAAGAAATTGGTTAAGATCGGAAAAGACGATGATCTGGCTGTTTTAGATCTGGACGACATGATTAACGTGAAAAAGAATACGCCGAAAGATAAAAGTGGGAATATCATAGCTGTGTACTATGCTTTTGGCGAAATTGACGGTTCGAAGAGCAGAACCGATGATGAAGGGATTGATTCGAAACAAGTTATCGAAGATCTACGCAAGCTAAAAGAAGATAAAGACGTAAAAGCAGTTGTCATGCGTGTGAACTCACCAGGTGGAAGTGCTTTCGGATCAGAACAAATATGGCAAGCTGTCTCTGAATTGAAAAAAGAGAAACCGGTTATTGTGTCTATGGGAGATTATGCTGCTTCAGGTGGTTATTACATTTCATGTGCCGCCGACAGCATTGTGGCAGACGCCACCACACTTACCGGTTCTATCGGAATCTTCGGAATGATACCTAATGCCAAAGAACTGGCAGGCAAAGTGGGGATAAGCTTTGATGTAGTGAAAACAAATAAATTTGCCGACTTCGGCAACGTTATGCGCGGAATGAACACCGACGAGCAAGCATTGATGCAGATGATGATAAATCAAGGATATGATCTCTTCCTGACACGCTGTGCCGAAGGACGTAAGATGACGAAAGCAAAGATGGAAAAGATTGCCGAAGGACGTGTGTGGACGGGTGCGAAAGCAAAACAAATCGGATTGGTTGACGAACTTGGCGGCATAAACAAAGCGATAGAGATTGCAGTGAAGAAAGCGAAAGTGGACGGATATACCATTGTAGATTATCCCGACAAAAAAGATTTTCTCACTGAATTGCTCGACATGAAACCGACTAATTATATCGAAACTCGCTTGATGAAAAGTCAACTTGGCGAGTTCTACAATGAGTTCGGACTATTAAAGAATCTGGAAGGAAGCAACTTCTTGCAAGCACGCATGCCTTTCGAGTTGAATATAAAATAAACTAATTTGGATGGAGGAATCCCGAAACAGACTAAATAAATGGTTGTATCCCGTTTCTATGTTATATGGAGCGGTTATAGGTATAAGAAACAAACTCTTTGACTGGGGATTCCTTCGGTCAAAGAGTTTCGACATTCCAAGCATTTGCATCGGTAACCTCTCGGTAGGGGGAACAGGTAAAACTCCTCATGCCGAATATTTGATCAAGCTGCTTCGTGCTGAATTCCAGCTTGCTGTGCTCAGTCGCGGCTATAAACGCCACAGCCGCGGATACTTATTGGCAACGGCGGACAGCAGTGCTAGCAGTATTGGTGATGAGCCTTATCAGATAAAAACCAAATTCCCCAATATCCGTGTAGCAGTAGATGAGGATCGTTGCCACGGCATAGAGAAGCTACGCAAACTGAATGATCCGGCTGTCGACCTAATCCTTTTAGACGATGCCTTTCAACATCGGTACGTAAAAGCCGGCATCAACATATTACTCACGGACTATCATCATTTATTCTGCGAAGACAAACTCCTTCCCGTAGGGCGGTTACGCGAATCTATTAACGGAAAAAATCGAGCCCATATTGTCATTGTGACCAAATGTCCGGCAGACATCAAGCCAATTGACTTTAATATCATCAGCAAGCAACTCAATCTTTATCCCTATCAACAACTTTATTTTTCCACCTTTAAATATGGTAAGCTTACCCCTGTCTTCCCAGAAGTAACGGAAAAAAAACGAGACCTATCTTCATTAAAAGCAGATGAGCGAGTATTATTACTCACCGGCATAGCATCACCAGCTACTATTGCGAAAGAGGTGCAAACCCGTACTTCTCACATCGATTTACTCTCGTTTGATGATCACCATGACTTCAGCAAGCAAGATATGCAATTGATAAAGGAACGCTTTGAACGGCTGGACGGAGAGAAGAAGATTATTATTACGACAGAGAAAGATGCAGCGAGGCTTATACACCACCCTGCACTAAGTAACGAATTAAAAGCGTATCTTTACGCCCTGCCTATAGAAGTTAGGATATTACAAAACCAACAACATATATTTAACCAAAACATTATTGGCTATGTTAGAGAGAATAGAAGAAACAGCAGCTTTTCTAAGAGAAAAGATGCATACAAGCCCTGAAACGGCTATCATACTAGGTACCGGACTTGGTAGTTTGGCGAACGAGATAACAGAAAAGTATGAGATAAAATACGAAGATATCCCCAATTTTCCTGTTTCAACCGTAGAAGGACACAGTGGTAAACTGATCTTCGGTAAACTGGGGAATAAAGATATCATGGCCATGCAAGGACGTTTTCACTACTACGAAGGTTATTCAATGAAGGAAGTAACTTTCCCGGTACGTGTAATGAAAGAGCTTGGCATCAAGACCTTGTTTGTGTCCAATGCCAGTGGTGGAACGAACCCCGACTTTGAAATAGGCGATCTGATGATTATCACTGACCATATCAATTACTTCCCCGAACATCCGTTGCGTGGTAAGAATCTGTATGGTGATCGATTCCCCGACATGAGCGAAGCTTACTCCAAAGAACTCATCGGCAAAGCACTAGTGATAGCTAAGGAGAAAGGCATCAAAGTGCAGCAGGGTATCTACATCGGCACACAAGGCCCTACATTTGAAACGCCTGCCGAATATAAGCTTTTCCACATATTGGGAGCTGACGCAGTAGGTATGTCTACCGTGCCCGAAGTGATTGTAGCCAACCACTGCAAGATCAAAGTCTTCGGCATCTCAGTCATCACCGACCTGGGAGTAGAAGGAAAAATAGTAGAAGTGTCGCATGAAGAAGTTCAACTGGCAGCGGACGCCGCTCAACCAAAGATGACAACTATCATGCGCGAACTCATAAATCGTGCTTAAATGACAAGAACAGAAATAGCTACCATCGGCGAGTTTGGCCTCATCCGTCGACTCACCGAAGGCATTGAATTACAAAACGAATCGAGTAAGTATGGCATAGGCGATGATGCCGCCGTACTCTCCTACCCTGCCGACAAACAAGTGCTCGTCACCACCGACCTATTGATGGAAGGCGTACACTTCGACCTTATTTATGTTCCACTCAAACATCTGGGATATAAATCGGCTGTCGTCAACTTCTCCGACATCTATGCCATGAACGGCACCCCGAAACAAATAACAGTTTCTCTTGCCATCTCCAAACGTTTCAGCATAGAAGATATGGAAGAGTTCTACGCCGGCCTGCGTCTTGCCTGCAAACAATATAATGTAGATATAATAGGTGGAGACACCTCCTCTTCTCTCACAGGCATGGCCATTAGCATCACCTGCATAGGAGAAGCTGAGAAGGGAGAAGTGGTCTATCGCAATGGTGCCCGTGAAACAGATCTCATCTGCGTCAGCGGTGACTTGGGAGCAGCCTACATGGGTCTGCAACTTTTAGAGCGCGAGAAAGTAGTACTCAAAGGAGAGGTAGAAGTGAAACCCGACTTTACCGGAAAAGAGTATCTTCTGGAACGCCAACTGAAGCCCGAAGCTCGCGGAGACATCATTAAAAAACTTAGAGAAGCAGGCGTTACTCCTACCTCCATGATGGATGTTTCCGATGGCCTCTCTTCAGAACTACTACATATCTGCACACAAAGCGAAGTCGGATGCCGAGTGTACGAAGAGCATATACCGATAGACTACCAGACAGCTGTGATGGCTGAAGAATTCAACATGAGCCTCACCACCTGTGCACTCAATGGTGGCGAAGACTATGAGTTACTCTTCACCGTCCCCATTGCCGACCACGAGAAGGTAGCTGAGATGGAAGGCGTCAAGCTGATAGGTCACATCACCAAACCCGATATGGGTTGCGCCCTCATCACAAGAGACGGGCAAGAGTTTGAGCTCAAAGCCCAAGGATGGAATCCATTGATGGAAAATAAAAAAGAATAATTTTTTTCGATCACTTAAACGCTGATAATTAGCCCAATAGCCAAGTATCAGCGTTTTTTTATCTCCACCCCATTTGCTAATTTAAAAACTTTCACTACCTTTGCAACCGCAAATAAGCAAGGTGCCATAGCTCAGTTGGTAGAGCAAAGGACTGAAAATCCTTGTGTCCCCGGTTCGATTCCTGGTGGCACCACCTTTAGAGAAAGCAGTTACTAATAGTGACTGCTTTTTTTGTATCTTTAGAGTAGGTTTCTTGCAACTTTACGGCGTTTCAGACGAATTGTTTAAACCTGTGTTTAAACGGCTCCAAATTATCTCCGGTACAAAAAAGCACTATTATCTTCAATCTATTTCTAAAATTGGCAGAAAAAATTTACTTTTGTACCTGTAAAACAGTTCTATTATTATTCAACTTATGAAATGGCAACTCTGTATATAGCTTAAATACTTCGGGGTGGTCGGAGAATTAATTAATCTTCGACCTTTATTCTTATACCCTCTTCTAAACACAGAGTTTTTCAATTACATTTTTTATTATGATTTACAGCACTACAAAAAAGTAGTGGCTGATGGTCATGCTATATTAAGTTGAATAATGAATTATACATATAAACAAATTTGGCTCATCAACTTGCCTATAATGGTGAGCCTATTCATGGAACAATTGATTAATTTCACAGATTCCATTTTTCTTGGTCATGTCAGCCAAATAGATTTAGGAGCATCGGCACTGGCTACAATGTATTATACAGCCATTTATATGCTGGGGTTTGGTTTCAGCCTTGGAGCACAAGTTGTCATCGCAAGACGAAACGGAGAAAAACGATATACAGATCTCGGCAGAGTATTCTATCAAGGATTGATTTTCTTATCAGTTTTTGCTGTTATAGTTTTCATATTATCCAAGCTCTTTTCTCCTCTGCTACTTCGTATGACAATTTCTTCAGATAGCGTTTATCAAGCCACGATGAAATATATGGAATGGCGAGATTACAGTTATCTGTTTGCTTTCCCGTTATTGGCAATTCGAGCTTTTTTTATTGGAACAACCAATACTAAAATTCTTACTGCCAACTCTATTGCTATGGTGCTCTTCAACATTCTATTTAATTATTTGCTAATATTCGGGAATGCAGGTTTTCCTCGATTGGGTATCGGCGGAGCTGCCATCGGTTCATCACTTGCAGAGTTTGTGGGATTATTGTTTCTGGTTGTATATATGTGGAAACGTGTAGATAAGAAACGATATGGATTACGTGCAAAATTTGATTTAAGGTTATCGCTTCATCTCTTAAATGTTTCTATTTGGACTATGGCGCGGTCGTTCTTTTGTATTGCTCCGTGGTTTCTTTTTTTTGTAGCAATCGAGCATTTAGGTGAGTGTGAGCTTGCGGCTGCAAACATAGTAAGAAGTATCTCAATGCTCTTTTTCGTGATTGTCAACTCATTTGCGACAACGGCTATTTCGTTGGTTAGTAATCTTATCGGAGCGAAACAATCTTTAAGTGTAATGTCGCTTTGTCGCCATATTATAGTATTGACTTATGCAATAGGAATTCCGCTTATGCTATTGTCTTTTGCTTTTTCGGGAAGTATCTTGGGACTGTTTACCAATGACAGAACAGTTATTCAGACTGCATTTTATCCATTCTGTGTAATGCTATCTACGTTTATTATCTCAGTGCCGGCTTATACGTATTGCAATACAGTAATTGGCACAGGCAATACAAAAATAGTTTTTGTGTTTCAGATGATAAATATAGCAATCTATTTGCTCTATCTGTTTATCCTGTCTAGTTCTCCGAATATTCCACTTGCAGTATATTGGACTTCCGAACAATTATATGTATTGATGTTATTACTGATGTCTTATGCTTATATAAAAAAAGGCAGATGGTTCAACAAAGATGTTTAATGCTGATAAACTATGTGGGGCATTCTGGACATAAAATTAAAAAGAGGATAATTGATTTAGAAGAATCATAGAAGCACGAAAGTTCACGTTTTTTTTAATGTGACGCAAATGTGACGATGATTTCTTGCACTTTTTAGGGTTAGTCACTATGTTTGCGATGTTTAAATATGAAAAAATAATTAAATATAAGGTAGATGAAGAGGAACGGGCAGTAAACGTCTTGTTGGTGCATCACGAACTGCCCATTCCATAACCCACTAAGAAAGGAGGTTGAGGCAAAGGTAATGATTAAAATTAAAAATGGAAAGTGCTTCTTGCCATTACGATAGGATGGCATGAAAAAAGTCCTCACAAGATTTTTAATCTTGATTCTGGCACACAAGTTTTATACTTGTGGTAATATTAAAAATAGAAAAGTATATTACTAAAAATAAAAAATATCATGAAGAAATTGATTAGAATAGCCTTCGCTGTAACTTTTGCAGCAATTGCAGGATATGGCATCTATGCCAGTCAAAAAACGGATACCATGTCGAATTTGACTTTGGCTAATGTGGAAGCATTGGCTCAGTCTGAAAGTGGTGGATATTCTGGTTGTTACTCTGGCAGTGGGTATTGCGCTATATATTGGAACGGAACTTGTATTTTTTCATCTTATTCGCATTATCCCCGTTAATGCATAGAATGTAAAAAGAGTAGGAATGTCATGAATGAGGGCATCCCTACTCTCTCTTAAATCAAATTAAATTATGAAATACAGAAAATACATACTTCTTTTGGTAAGTTTGTCTATATTGATAGGATGTTCCTTCTCTGATAGTCACAAGCTAAAGTTTGCTGAAACAATAGATTTAGTAGGAGTAAATTGGAAAGTTAATGAGAACTTAGGCAAAGTCTTTGATATTGATGTTATAGGTGATTTTGTGGCATTAAGGAATGATTGGGGAGAGACAAAGCTAACCCTCATTGACATTCTTCATAAAAAGCAAGTCTATAATTTCGGAAAACGTGGAGACGGACCGAGCGAACTGATAAATCCAGGACCAATAATATCTCGTTCTAATCATTTCGATATTTTTGATGGCTCTAAAATGGCTTTGCTCCGTTATGACGTGGATAGCATAATTTCTGGCGATTCTCTGGCAACACAAATTTTGTTTCAAACAAGTTTGTCCGGAATTATTTCATTAGTCGATTTACAAGATTCCAATTATGTGGCGAGTGGTGTATTTCAAGAAGGTCGTCTCTGCTTATTAGATAAGAAAGGAACGGCATGTGCTTATGCTGGTAATTATCCTGTAAGTGAAAACTCAGTAGAAGCACCATTTCATGTATTAGGAGTTGCCTATCAATCATTGATGTGTACGCAACCTGGGGGGAGAAGAACGGCTTTGGTCACTCGATATGGAGGAATTTTACAAATTTATGAATGGAACTTGCTGAAGAAAACGGCTAAAGAAGTTTGTTACATAAATGAGTTCACCCCAAAATTAACGACTAAAGATGTGAATGGAACGCCTAATTTTAGACCAAACAGTGAGACCCGATGGGGGTATTTGGCTGTTGATGCTACTGATAAGTATATTTTTGCTTTATATTCCGGTCGTCTTCAACAAGATGGAAATACTTTTCATTTAGGAAACGAAGTACATGTTTTTGATTGGAATGGAAACCCCTGCTATTTGTTACGTTTAGACTGTGAAGGAACATCTTTGGCTGTGAAGGGTAATAAGCTGTTTGTACTTGCAGAATATGATAATATGGGGAATGATATTGTAGAATATAATTTATCACTTAAATAGTTTATCTTATGAAGAAAATTTATTTGCTTTGCTTTTTTATGATAGGGATTTTTCCTATCTGTATTTCTCAAAATGTTAGAAAAGAAAAGAGTGCTACGGTTAAGTTTTTGGTTAATTCTTCGGAAAAAGACAAATGCTTATTACAATTAGATAAGCAACTGTATCTGGTAGTAGCAAACGATATACAGTTGATAGACAAAGAACAAATATCTTCTATTCAAATGTATATGCCTGGAATGGATGAATTTAATGCACTTGTATCTAAAGCTAAAATGACGGGTGAAAAGATTGTTTGTGTATTCAAAATCTCCACAAAACCGGGAACGAAACTTCCTCATAAGTTTACAGACAAATAAAAAACAGATATGCTCTGGAATAAAAAAGGTGAAGTCTGTAACGGCGTTCCTGAATCTATCCTGTTCATTTAAAGTAATATTACAAAATATCCTATAACTAGTAATAAAATATTTTATATGTATTTACATCGAAGGAGTTTTTAAGAAACTGTTTTGACTTTCTTTTTTATTCTATTAAGCATAATTTATGTCCTTGTTGTGTTATAACGTAACAAGATACCTCTTTTTTTTCGTGACCTTTGGGAAATGAAAAATGATCAGTACTTTCCACACGATGTAACAGCGCACAATAACATTAAACTATTGCGCCTCAAAGCCGATAAAGGTCTTGAGGGATACGGTATTTATTGGTGTCTAATAGAGTATCTGCGCATGCAGAAAAATTATTCGATGCCATTCTCTCTGCTTCCTGCCTTGGCTAGGGAGTTTGGTCTTTCGACGGAGTATTTATCTGACATTATCCAGAAGTACGACTTGTTTGTGCTGGATGATGAGCAGTACTTCTCGTCCCCCGGACTCAGCAAACGAATGAAGCCGCTTGACGAAAAGCGTAAAACAATGGCAGCAAAAAAGGATCAAACGCCCGAGGTTGTAGTTCCAAATAGAGTGCCAAAAAGAGTGGCGAGACAGAAAAAAGCTGTTTCGATGACTGAGCCACAACAGGAGTATGCACCGAAAATGGAGACACAAACTGTCGGAACTGTCACTTCGGAAATTGTCAATTCTCCGGCAAAAGAGTCTGATATAACTTGCTCTGAAGTGATGCAAAAGAGTGCGAACGAACTGTTTCAAAGTGCACAAAACAATGTGCAAAATAGCATGCAGAACGATGTGCAAAACAGTGCAAAAACAACGCAAAATACACTTTTGCAAAATGCTGATAATGAAGAAGTTGCAGCGTGTTCTCTAGAAAAGGAAAGTAAAGTAGAAAAAGATAAAGAAAAGTATGGTTGTTGTGGTACAACAACTGCGCGCGTAATCACTTCCACAACCACAAACAATTGTCGTGTTTCTATTCTTCCATTTTTGGCTTGCCGCAAAAAGGAAAGAAGCAGAAAGCCAACCTCCATGCTTCTCGTTTCGGATTACTTCGATGATGATCGGAGCTACGAGCGATTCAACTTGCTGCGCTCAAGTTCAATCGCTTGCTTGATGCTACGCCCACCTCCTTCGCCTGACCTAAGGCGCAAGAGTTTTGCTTTAGCGGGATAATCGCTTCGCACACGAATACCTCGTTCAGTTCAAGCTGCGTAATGGTTTTGCTTTAGCGAGCCGCTTTGCTTCGCTCGTTGTCGTGTTTCGAATGGTCAATAGATGAAAGCTGTGCTGCTCAACTGCACCGTGCAGTTGCTCCAACACAACGATGCAGTTGACGAAAGAGAACCGTGCAGTTGAAACAACTGAATAGTGCAGATTTTTAGTTGATAATTAAACGTAATCCTTTACGTAGCAAAGGTTGGTTATAAAAACGAAGTTTGTTATTTTTCAACAAAACAAGCCCCGCATC
Organism: Bacteroides ihuae; assembly: GCF_900104585.1. GTDB lineage: Bacteria > Bacteroidota > Bacteroidia > Bacteroidales > Bacteroidaceae > Bacteroides > Bacteroides ihuae. Next base: position 122,924 of record NZ_FNVX01000003.1, on the reverse strand, counting down.
TTGAAGGATTAATTATATCTTTGTAATTCAATTGATTAATTATGATTGAGAAAGAAAGCCTACAATCACTCATTGATAGCGGAGAAGGCTATAATGTGGAGTTTAAAGTTCGTGTCCCCTCAAAGGTCCGTGAACTGACAGAAGAAATTTGCGCTTTCGCCAACGCTGACGGAGGATATTTACTTATTGGGATAGATGATAACGGACTGATTATCGGTACCAACTTAGAGAATGATAAACCTTCGGCTATTCAGGGTTCTATCAGCGAAAATTCTCCGGCACTCCATTGTGAGATGTGTGCTGTAACTATTGAAGACAAATCCATTTGGGTGATTGATGTTCCATCAGGCAAGGACAAACCTTATATTTTTTCCGGCTCTATCTTTGTCCGTGAAGGAGCCAATTCTCAAAAGCTCCGTACGGTAGAAGAAATGCGCAGCTTCTTTCAGGAGTGTAATAAGATATTCTTTGATGCCATTCCCTGCTCGTGGTTCAACATCTACACGGATGCAGACGAGCAAGCGATAAAAGACTTCCGCACCGAGGCAAAACTGAGTCCATCTATTGCCAACAAACAGATATTTGAGAATTTGGAACTGTTCACGGATAAAGGAATAGCTAAGAACGGTGCTGCCATGTTTTTTGGAAAACAATCTGAACGGAAATTTCCACACGCAATAACAAGATGTGTTCTTTTCAAGGGAACAACTAAAGTATATATCATAGATGATAAGGTATTTGGTGGACCATTATGATAGAGATGTTCGATGACCGAGTAGAAGTTTCCAATCCCGGAGGACTGTTGCCGATAGTAGCCAAAGATTTCGGACACAAGAGTATGACACGTAATCCGTTAATATTCGGACTATTTACCCGTATGCACTTGGTTGAAAAGGTCGCATCCGGTATTCCTCGCATGCAGGAAGCTATGAAAGCAGCCAATCTTCCTGAACCGGAGTTTCATACGGAGGGGATGTTTACGGCAGTGTTCAAAAGAGCTATCAGTATCAGACCTAAGACAGCATCTGTCTCAAGTCTGTCCCAAGCTTGTCCTAAGCTTGAGATGCGTTACAATTCTATTGCAGAACAAATAATAGAATATTGTTCAAAGCCCCATTCTATACAAAAAATCATGGAAGTTGTAGGGCAAACAAATCGTAGCCGATTTAAAAAGAATATAATCAATCCTTTATTGGATGCAGGTATTCTATCTATGACGATTCCTGATAAGCCCAACAGTCCTTTACAGCAATATCATACAAATTGCGTTTCATTACCATAATATGCCATTTGGTGAACTAATTTTGGTGCCACTCCTCTGACATAGTACTTTTGCACAAAAGATTAAAACATCACACAGCATCACTTAAAAGATAGATAGATTATGAAACTTTTTTATAAGATTGTGAGCATCGCAACTTCTGTATTATTCATTTATTTGTTTGCACAATTACTTTTCACCCCAAGTTCTTTTATTGAAGATTTAGGGTTGGAAGCTTCCGAAGCCGGATGTATTCTTGCTCGGAGAGCGTCAATGTTTATGTTGGGAATCTCTGTGTTGATGTTTGGAGCCAGAAATTTACCTCATTCAAAAGCAAGACAAGTCATCTGTATAGCCACCGGAATTACAATGTTTGGATTATCTTGCATGGGAAGTTATGAATTTATTAAGGGCACGGTGAATTCTTCTATTCTTATAGCCATCATTTGTGAAACAGTATTATGGGTTTCTTTTGGGATCATCTTATTCAAAAAATAAAACAAATGGAGAAAATAGACATTACTGAACATTCATTTATCTATCACGTCTGTCAAAGTGCAGATTATGTAGAGTGTTATCAATCGAAGGCAAGCAAAGGAACAATTACACTAGAATCGTGTTTGTCGACCCTCCTATTCGAACCGAAATGGATTACTCTTCTTTATAAGTTACGTAATCTATTGGTTAAACCGTTTGGGCTGGAGACAAACATGGAGTCAAAGAAAGACCTAAATGCACAAAAAGGTGAAAAAGTTAGTTTCTTCAATGTGTTGGAAAGAAGCGAGCGAGAGATTCTATTGTTTGCAGATGATAAGCATCTTGAAGCTTGGCTTTCCTTTCAATATGAAGTCTATCAAGAGACCTATATTGTGAAGCTTGCAACGGTTGTCAAATTTCACAATTTAATGGGAAGGGGTTATTTTTCTATCATCAAACCATTTCATTATCTGATTATTAGAGATATGCTGGCTAGAATATGTAATTACTAAATGTATATAAATAATGAAAAATCAAACTCTTTTACTTCGCATTGCGGGTCTTATTAGCCTATTGTTTGTTGTCTTTCACTTATTTTTTTATCGGGTATTTAATTGGGAAAACGATTTAGGCTGTTTACCAAATGTGGATAGGGCCATTTTCTTAACATATCATGCAATTTGCCTTTTACTGCTACTCTTTATGGGAATTATTCCTATTTCTCAGGCAAAGGCTCTCTTGAGCAGTTCTGTTAAGTATGGTGTTCTTAGTCTCTTTTCTTTTTTCTATTTGATTCGTGTTATTACGGAATTTACTTTTTTTGGTATTAGCTCCACTAGCCCGATAATCTTGATTATGTGTCTGGTGCCGATGATATTGTATGCTATTCCTTTGTTCTCTAAACCAAGAATGAAGTGAACAAACCCAGACTAGCACACGATTATTCATCACACTTAGAATCATATCTATTTGATTCTAAGTCTCTATCCTTATAATTCTTTGCGCATGAGCTTTTTTTATAGCTTTGCATGAATTCTAGTTGGTTTTCGTGAAAAGACACTTTATAATTGAATACAATCATGAAATATATCCTGAAAGCACTTATCCATACTCTTTTCTGGGTGGTTTACCTACTATTTTCTTTGGTAATGGAAGTTATGCAAAAAAAGGAAATATTAGTCACTTTACAGGATTTGACTCCTCAATTTTACATCAATTTTATCTGGGCAACTATTATCTTTTATGTTTCCTATTATTGGCTAATACGTTACTTTGAGAAAAGGCAACTTGTGAAGTATTTGATTTTATCTATTACGCTAAGTGTAGTTGTTTCAGCTATCTTTCTGCTATTTTCCAGACTTTTTCTTTCTAGCTTCAACTTGTTTGATTATCACATATTTTTGCTACCGATGCTAGGTTCCTTCATTATTGCTCAATGCGGTTGCCTGGTGAGAGGTTTTGAAAACTGGTTTGCCAACATTCAAGTGAAATCAGAGATTGAAAACAAGAACCTGAAAAATGAGCTTAAGCTGCTTAAACTGCAAATCAACCCTCATTTCCTCTTCAACACACTCAACAATATCGACTGTCTGATCTATAAATCACCAAAAGATGCGTCTAAAATGCTAGTCACTTTGTCTGAGATGCTTCGATATATGATCTACGAGACCGGAACGGATGTTGTGCCATTACAAAAGGAAATTGATTACCTCACTAGTTACATACAACTTCAGCAATTGCGCGTAAAGGATAATGATTACGTAAAGTTTTCTTTTACACAACAGGATGTTAGGAATATAAAGATAGCCCCGATGTTGTTTATCCCTTTTGTGGAGAATGCCTTTAAACATTCGTGCCATGCAGAACCGATGCCGGTTATCAATACAAGCATCCATTTGGATGGAAACACGTTGAGATTCAGTTGCGCAAATTATTTCAACACTGAGAGTACGTCGAAATCGGATATTCAATCTGGTGTTGGACTTGAAAATGTAAGAAGAAGGCTTGTTTTGCTGTATTCGGGGAGACATGATTTGCAAATAACTAAAAAATCAAATATCTTTAGCGTTGAATTAAGCATTAACTTATGACCTTATCATGCATTATCGTTGAAGACGAGCCATTGGCAGCAGAGAAACTGGAGAGTTTCATTGCACAAGTGCCCTCACTTAAGCTGGAAGGATGCTTTGATAACGCTCTAGAGGGGTTACAATTTCTGAAAACCCATACCATAGACTTGCTTTTTCTCGATATCCAGATGGAAAAGATCACAGGCATTCAACTACTTGAGAATCTTTCTTCAAAACCCTATGTCGTTATTACATCTGCCTATTCGGACTACGCATTAAAAGGATATGAATTAAGTGTCTTTGATTATCTACTCAAGCCCTATTCTTTTGAACGTTTTCTGGCAGCGGTTAATAAAGTCCTTGACGATGTAAAATTGAAGAAAGGCTCTGATAACGAGAGCAATGGATCACAAATCTTCATTAAAACAGAATATCGTCGCGAGAATGTACATCTTGATGATATTCTCTATATAGAAGGAATGCAAGGTTATCTAAAGATCTATCTTCCCGGCAGGAAGATCTTAACCAAGCAAAGCATCAAGTCTATGCTAGAACAACTGCCTGAAGATCAATTCATTCAAGTTCATAGATCCTATGTCGTTGCTCTATCCAAGATAGAGTCCATTGAGCGGAATCGCATTAAGATTTCCGATAAACTGATTCCGGTGGGAGATTTATACAAAAAACGTTTTTATGAAAGAATAGAGACTCGCCAATGCTTCCTTTGATATTGCAATACAACTGTCTTCTGTAAATATTCTAACAGAATGGCATATCATAAAAGAATATAAATCATAGAGTTAACAATGCTAACTATTTGGGGCAGCAACTACTTTTGTTACTTATAGATTACAAAACAAAAAAGTATGAGCGCAGTTAAAGAAAATCTAATCAGAGAGGCCATTGAAAGAGTGATGGAAAGAATAGATCGGATATTTTGGGGAAATCGTAATACCTATCCAACAATATGAAAAAGAAGATAAATATATTGATTGCTGTCATACTTTTGTTGCTAACAGCTTTTTTCATCAAAGTAGGATTTCTAAGCTCAGGAGATAAAAAACAAAACTCAAAAGAGAAAGTACAGAAAAAGGTTGATGCATTCATCGTGACTCCTTCTTCACTTATTTCGGAGATTACAGTGACGGGAGCTTTAGCAGCTTATGATGAAGTAGAGTTAAAGAATGAAGTAGCCGGAAGAGTGGTGAAACTCAACTTACCCGAAGGCAAATTTGTACGAAAAGGAACATTGCTAGTGAAGCTTTATGATGATGATTTGCAGGCAACTCTAAAGAAGTTGGATTCACAGTTGGCTATTCAAAAACGTATTTATCAAAGGCAGTCCGAATTGATAAAAGTAAGTGGTATCAGTCAGACGGATTATGATCAGACCATTCTACAGCTCAACACTATAAAGGCGGAGATAGCAGAGCAGAAAGCATTAATTCGTAAAACAGAAGTACAAGCGCCTTTTGATGGAACGATAGGTTTAAGAAATATTAGTATCGGTGCCGTCGTCAGTTCCTCTACTTTATTAGCGACTATACGAACGAGCAACAAGATAAAGCTTGATTTCTATGTGCCCGAGAAATATGGCTCAGAAATTACGACCGGAATGATGGTTGATTTTACGATGTTCAACGATAATAAATTATATCATGCAACAGTTATAGCAACCGAACAAGGTATTGATAGTGCAACTCGTAATTTAAAAGTAAGAGCGTTAATAACTACACCTTCGAAAGAGTTGATTCCGGGATCTTTTGCTAACATACAATTGAAGTTCGGAGAAAACACACACGCTCTAATGATTCCTACACAAGCCATTATCCCACAAGAGGGAGATAAAATGGTTATTGTAGCTCGAGAAGGGAAGGCACATTTTGTGAAAATAAAAACCGGCATTCGCAAATCTTCAAAAATAGAAGTGACAGAAGGTCTTGAACCCATTGATACGATTATAACTTCAGGCTTACTCTTCTTGAAAGAGAAATCAAAGCTATCCTATTTCACTATAACTAAATAATCATGATAATTTCTGATATTGCTTTAAAAAGGCCCATAGGTTCTATTGTCTTGAGTCTGATTATCATACTTATGGGTGTAGTGGGATTCCAGTTTTTAGGAGTTCGGCTTTATCCGGCTATTGATCCTCCGGTGATTACTGTACAGACATCTTATACTGGAGCCAATGCCGAAATTATTGAATCACAGATAACAGAACCTCTGGAGAAATCGATAAACGGTATTGAAGGAGTAAAATCTATTTCTTCTCAGTCGTCTATCGGTACCAGTAGCATTACAGTCGAGTTCAATCTGGGAACAGACTTGGAAAAAGCCGCGAATGATGTTCGTGATAAGGTGTCACAAGCTACCAGAACTCTGCCACAGGATATTGATGCGCAACCTACCGTAACAAAAGCTGATGCCGACAGTGATCCAATTATTATGCTCACTGCTAAGAGCAGCGTAATGAGTCCTGTAGAGTTGAGTGATTATGCAGAAAATGTGTTGCAGGAGAAGCTACAAACCATTCCCGGAGTCAGTTCTGTTTCTATCTACGGGCAACAGAAACCATCTATGCGCTTATGGATGAACCCGGATAAGATGGTTGCCTACAATCTCACCGCTTCTGATGTTAAAACGGCGCTTACTAACGAAAACGTGGAAATGCCGGGAGGTAAAATACGTGGAAATGCAACAGAACTTACGATAAAAACTCATGGGAGATTGACCACAGAAGAAGATTTTAACAATCTCATTGTGAAGCAAACAGATAGTCAGGTGGTTCGTTTTCGTGATATTGGAGAAGCTGTATTGGAAGCACAAAGCGAAGAATCTGCTTCAACAGTTAATGGAACTACGAGCGTGATGTTGAACTTGATTCCTCTGCCGGGAGCAAATGATATTCAAATTGCCGATGAATTTTACAAACGCTTAGAGCAGATAAAACAGACTATGCCCAAAGGAACAGACTTGAGCATAGCTCGTGATAAATCAATCTTTGTACGAGAGTCGGTAAAAGATGTGGTGGAGACTCTGGCTGTTGCCATTCTTTTGGTGGTCATTATTATCTTCCTGTTTTTCAGAAACTGGATTATCGCTTTACGCCCACTTATTGACATTCCGGTTTCACTCATTGGAACCTTTTTTATCATGTACATGTTCGGTTTTTCCATTAATGTGCTTACGCTTCTCGGTATCGTACTGGCCACGGGACTTGTTGTGGATGACGGTATTGTGGTGACCGAAAACATTTTCAAGAGAATAGAACAGGGGATGGATAAGCACAAGGCAGCCTTAGAAGGTACGCGTGAAATCTTTTTTGCTGTTATCTCAACATCTCTGACCCTGGCCATCGTTTTTATTCCCGTGATCTTCCTGGAAGGATTTACCGGCCGTCTGTTTCGGGAATTTGGGATTGTAGTATCTAGTGCTGTGCTAATTTCTGCTCTGGTTTCTTTGACATTGACCCCAGTGCTGAATGTTATGTTGGGCGGTTCCACTTCTCATCATTCCAAGTTCTACAAAGCCAGTGAACCATTCTTTCTAGGCATGGAAAAAAGATACAGACGGATATTGAGTTTCTTTATTAAAAACAGATGGGTAGCATTCGCTATTCTGGGATTTTGTTTGGTGCTTATTTTTTCTTTGTCTGGAACATTGAAATCAGAGTTGGCTCCACTAGAAGATCATAGCTATATTAGAACTTCTATCACAGCCCCCGAAGGAACCGAATTTAGCACGACTCAGCATATAATAGATAAGGTTGCTAAAGTGACCATGGATTCAATTCCGGATGCAAAGTATGTGCTTGCCAGATATGGAGGAGGTCGTGACGCAAGTGTCAATTCAGGATTTGTTATTGCTTTCCTTTCAGAGCCTTCCGAAAGAAAAGTCTCTCAACAAAAAATCTATGATAAGTTGTCGAAAATCTACGCTAGTATTCCGGATGCAAAGATCATTCCGAGTCAGGAACCAACTATCTCCACATCAAACTCCAGAGGATTGCCTGTTCAGTTTGTATTGCAGAACCTTAACTTTGAAAAGTTACATACAGTATTGCCAAAGTTCCTGGAAGAAGCACAAAACAGTCCGGTGTTTAGCAATGTAGATGTGAATTTGAAATTTAATAAACCAGAGCTAAATATCACCGTCGACAGATTAAAGGCAAATAGTTTGGGGGTCAGCGAAAAGGAGGTTTCAAATACATTGAATTTAGCATACAGTGGAAGCCGTTATGGCTATTTTCTAAGAAATAACAAGCAATATTATGTCATTGGACAAGTAGACAGAGAAGATCGAAATGTACCTGCCGATATATCCTCTTTATATGTAAGATCAAATACCGGAGATATGATACAGCTCGACAACCTTGTAAAAGTAGAGGAAAGCAGCAATCCACCCGTATTGTATCATTACAATCGCTACAAGTCCGCTACTGTTTCAGCAAACCTCGCTAATGGAAAGACATTGGGAGAAGGAATTGCTGAAATGCAAAGGATATCAGATAAGTTGTTAGATAAATCATTTAACACAGCTTTATCAGGATCGTCCAGAGACTTTTCCGAGAGCAGTTCAAACATTTCTTTTGCTTTAATATTAGCTTTATTGTTGATCTATTTAATTCTCGCTGCTCAGTTTGAAAGCTTTATTGACCCGTTCATCATCATGCTCACCGTGCCCATGGCTATTGCCGGTGCAATGCTTTCGCTATGGATATGCGGACAAACGCTAAACATTTTTTCTGAAATCGGGGTGATTATGCTTATTGGAATTGTGACAAAAAATGGTATTCTTATTGTGGAGTTTGCCAATCAAAAGCGTAAGTTGGGCATGAACAAAAGAGTTGCTGCATTTGAAGCAGCCTCAGCTCGTTTTCGTCCCATCGTCATGACCTCATTGGCTACCCTTTTCGGAGTCTTGCCCATTGCCTTGGCTCTGGGATCCGGAGCTCAAAGCCGTTCTCCTCTGGGTACAGTCGTTGTAGGGGGACTATTGTTCTCACTTATACTTACCCTATTCATAATTCCTGTAACTTATATCGCCATATCAAGTAAAAACAAGAAATAAGTATGAAAAAGATCCATATATTCCTTTTATTAATGTTGTCTTCCGGTGTTCAGGCGCAGAATTTGCTGACTCCGGAGAATGCGGTAAACATTGCACTAAAGAATAACTTTGATATATTAGTTGCCCGCAACGATGCCGATATAGCTAAAATAAATAACACAAAAGGTAATGCAGGCATGTTGCCTACCATCAACGTAAACGGTTCCGGAGACTACAGCATTGATAACGTAAAACAAAAGCTTTCCGGCGGAACCGAAAACAAATATAGCCCACAAAAAAGCACCTTAGTCACTGCCAACGCAGAGCTTTCCTGGACATTGTTTGATGGAGGAAAAATGTTCGTTACCAAAAGCAAACTGGCAGAGATGGAGTCTCTCGGCGAACTTAAGTTTCAATCTCAGGTTTTGGAGACGATGTACAATGTTATTGCTGCTTACTATGACATTGTAAAACAAAAGCAGCAATTGAAATCAATGAATGAAGCCATTAGCTACAATAAAGAACGTGTCATCATAGCACAAACAGGTTTCACTGCCGGTTCGTTGGCAAAGACAGAATTACTTCAGGCAAAAATAGATTTGAATGTGGCTATGGAGAATGCCATCAACCAACAATATACGATTAGTGAGGCGCAGAAAACGTTAAACAGCATCTTAGGACAAGAAGCAACTGCAACCTTTGAAGTCTCCGATTCCATACCACTTTTATCTATTCCTGATAAAGAAGAGTTACTCCTAAAGTTGAATTCATCCAATGCCAGTATCTTGTCTTTTCAAAAACAAATAGATGTTGCCCGGCTAACATTGAGAGAAACTCAAAAAGGCTACTCCCCCATACTCAGTTTTAAAGGAGGATATTATTTGTCGAAAACCTCAAACTCTGAAGGCTCTACACTGAGAAATCGCTCTTATGGTCCGCAAGTAGGAGGAACTCTTTCCATTCCTCTTTATAATGGCGGAGAGACCAAACGCAAAATCTCTGTAGCAAAGAAGGAGCTGCAATCGGCGCAGTATGATTTAGAAAATATTAAATTACAAGTGAACGTAGAACTACAAAATGCCCTCACAGACTTTGAGAATCAACAACATTTGCTTCAGATAGAGAAAGATAATAATCTGCTGGCCAAGGAAAATATGGAGATCAGCTTGCAACGTTTACGGCTAGGTCAAACGACTTCACTTGAAGTTCATCAGGCCCAAGATAATTTTGTGCAATCTTCTACCCGCCTTGTCAACTTTGAGTACAATTTAAAAATAGCCGAAACAAAACTAAAGCAGTTGATTTCTTCTTTGTAAGTAAAGCAAGTTAGCTGCAACTTTGACTATTTCTTCGGCTGTCAATGTTGGGAATGGAGGACTCGGGTTTCGCCCAAAGTCCTCCGTAAATATAAGTGCCGAAATGCTCGGCAAGCTATTCATTGTTTATTACTTATTAAATGATTGACAGCGATGACATAGAAAATATAATTGGCTGCAATGTCTATGACATATTCATTCTCACTCCAGATAAACGGATAGTCGCTACGGTTCTCGGGCAGATCGGGATTGAGCAACCGGATGCCTGGGACAACTCCACCCGGGATGAAAGCGAAGTCCGCACGGTTATTTCCGTAAGCCACCTTCTTGTTATACGCTCCCACACCCGAAACGAACGAAATATTCGTGTCAGGATGAGTGCCGTACAGATAACTCAATCCGGCAAAGATGTATTTCGTGTCCACCAGTTTGGGATAGAATTTGTGCAAAAGATAGGCAACAGTGGCCTGCCCGATAACCTGATTGTTCCCCGCCCAGGGGTATTTGCTGACGTTGACGCCAAAAGGCGTGGATTGGTAGCTCTTCTCCAGCACAGTCTCCACATAATCCGCCACCTTAGGCTCAAGATTCTTCTTGAAGTCATCCCCCATGTACGGTAGCATAGCCGTCAATATCGGGATATTGAAAGCGAATTTATTCAGCATTTCAGGCAGCTTCTCGTCCAATATGGCCTTGTAGGCCGGGTCATGCGTAGCACGCCATAGTTCAAAGGCGGCATACGCTTCCCCTGTCCCTCCAAACCGAGCAAATCCGCTTCCACGCTCATCTTCCGGCGGAGTAGGGTTTTGTTGCTGATCGCCGAAAAGCTTCTTCGCCGCATTCAGGCATTCTTTCGCTAAGGCGTCGTTATAGCCTTTCAGGGCACGCGCGGCTCCGGCAAGCGCCGTGGCGGAACCATAATCAAGATATGAGGCGCGCGTGGTAAAGGCAAAACGGTCGTCGAATGCTTCGCTGTTGTCGTTGTACGGACGTTCTTTGGCACGTGCATGATACATATTCGTTTCGGGTTTTCCCTTATAGACCTGATTGTTGGTCTTGTTCACCGCATCGCCCAAATGCCGGTATTGCCAAAGGTGCGATTCGTTGATGCCTTGCAGGGCATAGCCCACGGCTTTCACCTGCGCCACCAATTGCAGCGCTCCATGTTCAATCTGCTGCAACACGTCAGGCTTGTTGTCGGGCAAATGGATTTCCACGTAACGGTTTGCTTGGTCAATGAGTGTCGCGTCACGCGTTTCGCCGAACTGTTCCCATACTTGCACCAGCGCGTTGACCACCGAATACTGCGAAGGCGTTTGGATGTCGAAGTCACCTGCATCGAACCATCCGCCGACGTTCAGTCCCGGGATATGCTCCATAGGCCGATACTTGTTTCCGGTAATGGGGCCTTGCCGCCACCCGTCCCAATGCGAGTAGTTGACAGGGGCTTGCAGCGCGTCGTCCAGATGGGATGCTCCGTGCCAAACTCGGTAAGCTTCGCGGACAAACATGTGGTCCATTTGTACCGGCAAGAAGACGTCGAGCGTATTGTGCCACGCACGTTGATAGACATCATTCGCAATAGGGAACGCCATGGTGGTCTGGTCGCCATAAGACAGTTGGTAAATTCCCGGTTCGGTGACGGACGAGAAATCGAACGTCACGTAGTTGTACCGTTGCCAACGGCCCCATTCCATGGGTTTGCCTTTCAACAGGACATCGGTTGAACCATTCTCGTTCACTTTCAGTAGCGATACATCGTATCGCGCCTTGTCGTTCTTGTCCAGCTCAATGACGGCTATCTTTGGCTGCGCGGGACAGTAGCCCACCTGCGAATGTCCGATGTTGGGTTTGCGAATCCAGCCCGGTATGGTTTCCGCGCTGATGTGCCACTCCAGTATCTTACCCGACTTTCCTGCAGGAAGCAGGCTGCGTAGCACGAACCACCCGTTCTGGGCCTTGTTCCGGCCATCGTAGAACATCAACTCCTGTTCGGCACTGCTCACCGTAATGTGTCTTTCGGCGTCATCGGGAGCAATATTAAATTTCTTTCCTGTGGCGATAGGGGCTGGTTCCGTCTCGCCCGTCTTCTGGGTAATCATCCTGCCGTCCGGATAGTGTGGTATCTCTCCCGCCTTGCCGTCCATGATGTAGGTGTGACCAAAGTAAGGCATAGGGGTAAATTCAATATTCAAACCTGCTATCCCCTCCAGATACTCGGGAATCGGCTGATCTACCCATACGCTGATATAGATGCCACCATCACCCAGTTGTCCATGTATCTGATAAGTGAAGTGCGGATCATCGTATTTCAGTTGCGCGATAATGACATTATTCTTCCTGTCCACTTTTCTTTCGAGCAGTGTGGGATGCAAATCCCATTGTCCGGGTGTCGGATTCAGACGCACATCACCGTTCGTGACCGTGCGCAGACCGTGATGTACAATTTCGACACCAGCCATTTTGGAATCGTCGAACATCCCGTCGTACGAATTGCTGAAGACCATAACATTCAGTCCGGGTGCCTCGAAGTAACTGGAGTCATTCAACACCAGTTGCGCCGAGCCTAATCTTGAGGTTTTACTTGAACAAGCCGACAAGAGCAGACAAATCGCCACTCCCGCCAGACTCGCAACAACACCTAACCTATAATCTTTCGTCATATATATACTTTCCGTTTATTTAATTAGTAACTATCCGCATCCTGCTTCAATCAATAAGGCTCCTGACTTTGAAAACCAGTTGTTGGGAAGGAACAGGTTCACTGTCTGCGGGCATAAGATACCAGCGGACGGTATAAGAGAGTGATTCCCCTGGATTCAGTTCCGTATAGGCACCCTGACTTTCCAGCTCTATGTAGGTTTTACCTCTATTCACATAAACCTGTATCTCAGCTTCGGCTGGTGCCGGCTGTGAGGCATCCAGATCCGGGAACTTCTTGACTAACAACAGACCGTTGCCGGTATATGCAAGCCATCCCTCACCATCGGCGTTTATTTTACGGTTTGCGTCCCGGGCATCTGTCCGATACCATGAGGCATCGTATTCCTGTGTGAACGAGATAAGATCGGCAGGAGTGATGGCAGGGGCATCAAAGAAAATCAAACCTTCATTGGGGACGCGGGTAATTTCCCATGGAGCCACGCTACGGGTTTCGTCAGATTCGTTGATGATGAAATAGGTTATCACAATGGCATTGTCTTTCGCATCGGCCTTAAATTCCTTGCGAATGCGGTATTTGTATTTCGGAGACACTTGACCGGTCATGACGAGCGATGTGGAGGTCTGTTCTACAGTATAAGGCAACTTGTCATATTCGGCTACCGGCGGCCAGTTCCATTCCTTTTGGGGACTTGTCCAGAAGGTACTTCCGAATGATTCCCACATGAGCGACTGTGAAATGACTTCAGCGTCCTTGTACTTGAAAGAACAAATTTTAGCTCCTCCGCCAGCGTCGATGATCATCGACAGGTTTCCGGTCTTTATACGGTATTTTGATTCTCCCATATTCTTTACTACAGGCTCCGTCGCTTGTATGGCGATGCTCCCAAGTACAGAGACCAGCAATAATGATATCAATTGTCTTTTCATACGTAACTAATTTCTTGTTAACCTACTTGAAAATCTGCTGTGCCATGTGATACAGGCTTCTGCGCCAAGTCAGGAATTCATGCGCCGTACCGGGAGAGACGAAAGCCGTTGCCTTGAAACCGGCAGCCTTAAGTTCATCCACAGCCTTAGTCACGCCATCCGGATTTTCCTTGCTTCCACAACTGATAAAGATAGATTCAACCTGATTTTTGTCTTTGATGTCGCCCGGCATATATGTACCGCCGCTCAGCAATCCGTAGTAGTTGAATGCTTCTGGACGTCGCAAGGTGATCAGCTTTGTCTCAATTCCCCCCATGGAAAGCCCCGCCATCGCACGGTGCTTTTTGTCGGCCTGCGTACGGAAATTACTATCAATATAGGGTATGAGTTCATCCACCAGCACCGTTTCAAACTCCTTAGCCGTGAATTCATTTAGACGTCCGAATTGTATATCATTCGTCATGCCATACGTCATCACGATGATGAACGGCGCAATCTTGCCTTCGGCAATCAGGTTGTCCATAATTAGATTCGCATGTCCCTGATTGTGCCATGCCGTCTCATCCTCTCCCCATCCGTGCTGCAGGTAGAGAACCGGATATTTCTTCTTATTCTTGTCGTAAGCGGGCGGTGTATAGACGAATGCGCGGCGATGGGTGCCCGTGCTTTTGGAATAAAAATAAACCTGCTGAACATTTCCATGAGGCACCTGCTTCATGGCATAGAAATCCGCGTCATGAGCCGGAATCTCAATGCCGCTTTCCCATCTGCAGGAACCGTAATAATTATTGGTGCCCGGGTCGTTAAACACGCCGCCGTCAATAGTGAGGTGGTAATAATGGAATCCTTCGTCCATGGGAACATCTGTGGTCCCCACCCATATATTTTTTTTGTCCTTACGGAGAACCGTGCCACCACGACCGCCCAGTCCAAGGCTAACGATGACCGATTTGGCATCAGGAGCAGTTACACGGAAACGGACATATCCCTGCGAATTGACCATAGGATACTGTTGCCCGGGCTGGTTGAGCGTGGAAGGACAGAAATCCTCTTTCACTTCGGCATTGTCGAGTGCCGGATCAAAATCCTTGATAAGGCTATAAACGGGCTTCTGCTTGTAGTTCTCGTCATAAGGGAGAGGATAGTTGCGCGCGCCGAGCCATGAATCACGATCAGAGAGATTCCAGAAAGTAACATTATCCACCACATCTTTATGTTTGCGGAGGATACGGAATAGACGCGTGTATTGGTCTTCCTGAAGCGTTTTCAACACCGGACTGATATTACCGGCCTCGCGGCTGAAGTTGAGCTGGCCTCCCATCTCTTCGCTAGCGCGAATGTCCAACTCGGTAATATGGATATGCTTCACTATCGTGGAATATTTCGTCAAGGCGGCATCCACATCTTCCATGCTCGGACCATAGATATTGTAGTGTCCTTGCATACCGATACCATCAATGGGCACATCCTCTTCCTTCATGGCTTTCACCATGTTGTAGATGCGGTCGCACTTACCCGGATCGGTTGCATTATAATCGTTGTAGAAAAGTAGCACGTTGGGATCAGCCTCACGAGCATAGATAAAGGCTTTCTTAATGAACTCCTCACCAGCTATCTGATAAAGAGGCGAATTACGATATGGGCCGGATTGCTGTCCCATACCCGGCCAACCACCTTGTCGGCCACCGTCGGAGATAGCCTCGTTCACCACATCCCACGCATATACCACATCTTTGTAGCGTTCCATGATGGCTGTGATATGATGCTTCATGTTCGCGAACAATTTCTCTTTCGACACGAGATTTCCTTTTTCGTCCTGATACATCCATTGCCCTATCTGAGCATGCCACATAAGACAATGACCGCGAAGCTTGAGTCCGTTGCTACGGCAGAAATTCGCAATTTTATCGGCATTCTCCCAGTTGAACTGCCCGTAAGCAGGTTCGGTCGGTTGCGGCTTCATGTCATTTTCCGCCGTAATACTGTTAAAGTCTTTTTTGATGATGGCAATCTGTTCAGGATTCGCGATGTTACGCATATTAACAGCCACGCCGATAGAGAAGTAATCCTTATAAGTATCCTTCAATCCCATTTCGCTGTTTTGTGCAAATCCGGTATTCACGTTCATGGCAAGTGCCAATGCGCAAAGAGAGAACTTGAATAAATGTTTCATTTTGTAATTATTTTAAAGTTTTTTTTCATTGCATACCCGCCTGTTTGAGAAAGAATTCCGTCATTTTGCTAAAGGTTTCTTCATTGAATGTCACCGGGCCGTGCTGACCACCGGCCACTGTTATAAAATCATCGAGCAAACCGTACTTTTTCAGCGCGGCCGAAAAGAATTCACTCTGGCAATGAGGTACCACATTGTCAGAGTCACCGTGAATCACCAGAAATTTTGGATCTGTCTTGTCTATATAAGTCATCGGATTAAGCAATGCCAACATGTCAAGGTTGTCGGCCGGCGCACCGCCAATCAGTACGGCTTCCGGTGATTTCTCGTCATTCACGCCCTTACATTCCTTCATGGTCGTCATGTCGATAGGACCGAACCAATCTACTACAGCATCCACCCGGCTACTGTAATTGGTATAGGCACCCAAGTTACCCTCAATGTCAAGGGTAACATTCCCTACTGTGAACTCCTTGACATTATTGGTCGTTCCGGCCAGTGAAGAGAGATGCCCACCAGAAGAAAAACCTGTGATACCGACAAAAGAAGCATCGATGTGATACTTGTCTGCATTGGCTCTGACAAAGCGTATAGCCGCTTTCACGTCATTAATCTGCGCGGGATAACGTGCTTCCATACTTGCGCGGTGATTGATGGAGATGACGGCAAACCCACCGTCGATCAGCGTTTTTCCCATTGCTTG
The DNA here is from genome assembly GCF_900104585.1 of Bacteroides ihuae. Taxonomy (GTDB): domain Bacteria; phylum Bacteroidota; class Bacteroidia; order Bacteroidales; family Bacteroidaceae; genus Bacteroides; species Bacteroides ihuae. The sequence goes on along the minus strand of NZ_FNVX01000003.1, from coordinate 106,282 downwards.
AAAAGCTATCTGTTTCATATTGTTAGCAAACCAGGCGCTTCCATAAATCAGCACCACTGCCTTGTAACTGCTCTGTCCCGTAGGCGGCAGATGAATATCCAGTTTATGCCCTTCAATACCATCGCCCACATAGTCGATATCCAACCATTCAGCTTCCTGTCCGAACGAGCAAACGGCAGGAATCAGCATCAAAATCAATAATAATTTTCTCATAATAGGATATTAGTTTAAATCGAAATATATATTAGTTTTAAGTATATTACATTCTAAAATTATCATGAATGAAATTTATTTTACAGGTATTTCTTATTCAAACTTAAGCCAATCCAATCCTACAGTCCCCTTGCTGTCCATAACGACAGTCAGGTTGTGTACACCCTTCGGAATATTTCGGACAGGAACCGTGATCAATTCGTCTTTTCCGATGGTAATCTCCGCAACGGTCTTGCCGTCGACTTTCACCAGCAACCGGCCTTTTCCATCAAGGATTCGTGCCGTAACCGATGTTGGTCCAGTGATTCCAAAGTCAACATCGTTATATTGCACGTAGGCGTTCCTCGCATTCAATACGGTCTTCCAGCCTGCAAAACAATCGGTCGTATCCACGTATGCTATAGCTGCGCCCACCTTGCTTAATTCCGAGTAACGGTCAAGCTGGATTTCGTCGGTAGCATTCGTAATGCCTACCCCGCGCCAAGTCGGCGTAACTTTCCGGATAGTGCCGTCTTCATTGAAGTGAATCTTATCTATACAGATGGAGCGATTCTTATCAAACTTCGGTGAGTAATCGTTGTGGTGATAGAACAGGTACCATTCGCCTTTATATTCAACAATGGAATGGTGATTTGTCCAACAATGAGTGAGCGACTGGTCCATTATCAGGCCTTTATACTCGAACGGGCCAAGTGGACTGTCTCCTATGGCATACGAGAGGTTTTCGGTCTCGCCCTCCTTGGGCACCCACGGGAAAGTGAAATAATACTTGCCATTACGTTTGAAAACAAAAGGACCTTCTTTCATCCCGTCAGGCAACTTCTCTATAGCAACCGGTTCGGAATCCAACTGAAGCATGTTGGGCTTGAGGCGTGCGCCATGCATGCCCCGTCCCGACCAGTAGATATAGGCTTGCCCGTCGTCGTCAATCAGCGTGCAGGGGTCTATACCGTAAATGCCCTTGATGGGTTCGGTCATGGGTACGAATCCTCCGTCCGGACGGTCGGATACGGCCACGCCTACCATCATCCCGAATCGTTTGGTTATCGAATCGGGCTTAACAATCGCGGGAAAGTAAAAGTAGTACATGCCATCTTTGTACGTACAGTCGGGCGCCCACATGGAGTAGGTATCGGCATTCACCCAGTTCACCTGTTCCTGCGTCAGAATAACGCCGTGGTCAGTCCAGTTGATCAGGTTCTCGGACGAAAACACGTGATAGTCTTCCATGCAGAACCAGTCCTTGCGAAGATTGGGCTTGTCTGCCGGCACAGGTATGTCGTGCGAAGGATAGACGTACATCTTTCCGTTGAACACTCTCGCCGTGGGATCGGCGGTAAACTGTCCCTTAATGAAGGGATTCTGTGCCTTTACAACGCCGGCAAGCAGCATTGTAAAGGTCAATAATAGATATTTAGCGGTCATGAAAGTTCCATTTAGAGTTGTCACTGTTCATATCGAATTCACCAAGTGCAGGCGTACTGTCACCCACTGATACCAGTGCCAGTTTCCGGTCGGTATTGGGCACTTTCTTGGGCATGATGCGGTAGGTGCCATCCGTCAGTTGGTCCAAGCGCCACAGTTGTTCGGGCGCACCCGTAAACTCAGGGACAGTCATCACTTCGGCATTCGCCGTAGCGGCTAGCGCACGATTGGTTCCTTCAATCACAATCTTATAACAAGGTCCGCCCAGATATCCGCCGGCTTCGGGCACTGCGGCAATAGTCCACCTCTGATGGGGGCGGAACATATAATCGCCTATCCGCAGGTCGATGTTTCCCGTCGGCCAAGTATCTTTCACGTCTGCCAGCGTCTGATTCTTCAAAGGTTCAAGGGGTTTGTCGTTTTTCTCCCAGAAGCGAGACATCTTGTGCTGCATGCGCACGAAGTCCACAGCCAGTTCGAGGGCGTAGCCTCTCCGTTCAGATTCTATCTCATACGTTCCTTCCTTGAAGGCTTCTCCGGCTACAGGCCATCCGTTTTTCCACAGGAGCGGACGTATGGCCAGCACGCTACGGCCGCCCTGGTCGAAATCGGCTTCATAGTGATACGACATCTTTTCCACGCCGTTCTCCATGATGAAACGTCCGAAGTGTCCGGCACCGGTTTTGCGATCACCCGCGGCAATCAGCATCTTGCCGCCGCCTTCTATCATATCCCGACCTACGTTGTCGGTGTAGGGACCAGTAACTTTGCGCGAACGACCTACCACGATGTTATAGGTAGAATTCGGACCGTCACAGCAAGTGCCATGCGTGCCCAGAAGGTAATACCATCCGTCGCGATACATCAAGGTGGTAGCTTCACAGTCGATGGCAACGTTGATTTCTTTGTTGCCTTCTATGCGTTTGCCGGTCTTGGGGTCGAGTTCCACAATCCGGATGAATCCGAAATAAGTGCCGTATGAGAGCCACAGACGACCGTCCGTGGGGTCGAGCAGCAACCCGGCGTCAATGGCATCGCAGTCTTCGTCGTCCAGTGAGTGAGCTACTTCGATGGGTTCGGTATAGGCGAAATCGGGAGAATTGGGGTCTAACGTCTTGTTCCACATGGTCAGCACCCGCCCCGCATGTCCACCACCCAGTCCGCCACCGGTGGCACTATAAGCAATCAGATAGCGGTCGCCTATTTTCAGGGCGTCCGGAGCGGCACCTCGACCGGGACGTACCGCACCATCTTCCCATGTCCAACCGTCGGTGGAGATCAGTCCGCCTTCGCCTGTGCCAAAGGTATAGTATTTGCCATCACACTCTACGATTGTGGAGGGGTCGTGGATAAATGGAGCGCCAACTTGTGCAGATGCTTTCTGGAATATAGGTGCGGACATCAGGGCCGCTCCCAGCAATAATATATTTTTTGTCTTCATGGTCATGGTTGCGTGATTGTAATGTTCTTAACCGGCGTGCCGTCCTCGTGGAGGAAGCGGACGCAGAAATCGCTCATTCCGGGGCCGTTGATGACGGCTCCGCGCAGGATGTTACGGCCTTTCTTCAAGGTAATGCGGCGTGACAGACAGTCGTCCACCACCATGCGGCGGTCACCTGTGAGCAGCAAGACTTCTTCACCGTTGAGCCACCAGTCCGATGCAGAGTTGGAACCTGCCGAAAGACGGATATCCGTTAAGTCTTCAGAAGAGTCGATGACTGTAACCGCCCAGAACACGATGCCGTACACCGGCTTCTTCAGCGCGGCGGCGAAGCGGTATAGCTTCACGTTATACAGCTTGCTGTCCAGTGCGTGCCAGGCTAGTTTTTGTTTACCGACTTTCACCTTGTCGCCATTCTTAGGTAAGATGGTGAACTGTTCCTTGAAATAGAGCGTATCGAAAGCCTGGCGCAGATAGCTGTCGGTAAAGACAGCATTCGTACGATTGGGCTTGTTGATGGGTTCCAGCAGCATCCAGCGGCGGATGAAGCCCTTGTCGTCCGGCACGACGGCATCCTTTGTGGACGGTGCGAAGTAATCGGCCAAGTAAGTGGGCGTTTGTATCGCCTGCGGTTGCCGCGGGCTAGGGAATCCTCCCGACATGGGATTCGGAGCGGGATGTGTGACCACATCAGTTTGCTGTGCTTCGGCATACAACCCTGTAAGCAGGGTGAGGCCGAGAACCAGCCATGTTTTGCGATGGAAAATATTCATATTTATTACTTTTAGATATGTAAGCGAACGGTCCGTATCGTGAATACAGGTACTTCATACAGGAGTTTTGCCAAAGTACGACTTAGACAACTTCCTCCTAAGGAAACTTGAAATAAGTTTATGTGTTTTATTTCTTTTTAACAAATAACAAGGGGACGAACTCCTTCAGGCAGCGACGCCAAGTGAGGAACTCGTGGGCGGTACCCGGCGATTCGTAGTAGATGTTATTGATGTCCGCAGCTTTCAGTCCGTCGCTCAGCCCTTTTGTTCTTTCAGGATGTTCTTCGGAACCAATACCGAGGAAAAAGGCATGCACCTTGTCATTGAATGCCTTGCGATCTTTAAACACACCGCCATAGACGGTATCAAGATTCTGAAGATCGATGCTGCCTGCCCCACTGAATCCGCCGATATAGGCGAACTTGTCGAGGTTATTGAGCGTAGTGTTGAACGTAAGTAATCCTCCCCACGAAAGACCTGCCATGGCACGGTTTTCCCGGTCGGTTAGTGTACGGAAAGTACTTTCAATATGGGGAATGATCTCTTTCATTAGGATATCGGGGAACTGACCGCCAAAACGCTTCATGGCATCTTGACGTGATTCACCCGGTTTGAGGTTCAACGACTCGATATTGCCGTTGTCCATCACCACAATCATCGGATGCGCTTTGCCCTCAGCGATAAGGTTGTCCATGATAAAGTTCATCTTGCCCTGCATAGCCCAACTGGTTTCGTTCTCACCCATACCATGTTGCAGATAGAGCACAGGATATTTCCTTGTGGGATTTTTGTCGTATTCGGCCGGGATATAGACCACGCACTTGCGCCACTCCTTACGAATATCGGAGTAGTACCAGCTATCACTTACCAAACCGTGGGGCACATTCTTGATAGAATAATAATCTACACCCTTTTCAGGGATCTCGATGCCACTCACCCATTTGCCCATTCCAAAGAACGGTTTGCCATTGGGATCCGCAGAACTTACACCATCCATAATGATCTGATAGTAGTGAAAACCCACCTCTTCGGCTTTTTTGGATACGAGCGACCACCAGCCGTCGGCTTCTTTGGTCATCTCACCACGGAAACTGATTTCCATTCTAGTGGCGTTGGGTGCATGAATACGAAAGTGCACTCTGTTGTCGACGCCGATACGCGGATAGTTCGCACCGGCAATGTTGTGTTCGTTAGGTACGCTTCCTTCGGGGAAAGATTCTTGCGCTGCGGCAATCACTGGAAAGCCTATCAAAGCTATAAGAATAACGTTTGCTAATTTATTTTTCATCATACTTTTTTTAGAGGTTAACTATTTGAAAAGAAGCGGTACAAATTCACGGAGCGAACGACGCCAAGTGAGCCATTCATGAGCAGATCCCAGCGACTCGTAATAAGCCACGTTCTTGAGACCTTTTGCTTTCATGGCGTCGGCAAAAGCCTTTACCCTTTCAGGGTTTTCTTCCGACCCGGCACTCATGAAAAACAGTTTGAACTGCTTGTTGAACTTCTGAGGATTCGCAAAGATGCCATCGTACAAAGTATCTATTTGTTCAACAGAACCTGCCCCGCCACCGCTGAAAGCGCCCAAACTGGCGAATTTATCCTGATTGTTCATGACAACCATATAAGTATGCATAGCGCCCATCGAAAGCCCTGCCATAGCACGGCTTTCACGTGTCGGTTTGGTGCGGAACGAAGCGTCAATCATCGGAACGATCTCTTTTACGAGTAATTCGGGAAACATACCCAACATGCGTTGCATATTCATAGCAGGGCGGGGAGTTTGTGTCGGAGCAGAAGGAGGAACTCCCGCGCCGGCAAGGAAAGCATTCGCTTGAGGATTGTCAAATCTGTCTGTAGCTGCTCCAGGAGGCAAGGCATAGCCGCGATCCATCACAACAATCATCGGAACAGCCTTTCTCACAGCAATCAGATTGTCCATAATATCTCCCATGCGCCCCTGAAACACCCAGCCAGTTTCGTTTTCTCCGCCGCCATGTTGTAAGTAAAGAACGGGATAACTCTCATTGGCGTTTTCATTATATTGAGGAGGCGTATAAACATAGCACATTCTCCACGCCTGCGTCATCTCAGACCAGTACTTTTTCATGCTTATATCACCGTGAGGCACATTTTGCGTCTTGTCGTAGGGTAAACCTTCCGGGATTTCGATAGCGCTTACCCATTTGCTCATACCGTAGTACGACTTGGTACCGGGATCGGCGGCAGAGATGCTGTCAATGATAATTTGGTAGTAGTGGAATCCTACCGTTTCAGGCTTGGGCGATACGTATGTCCAGTATCCATCGGCTTCGCGGGTCATCGGACCACGAAAACTGATTTGTACTTTCTTTGCATACGGAGCATGTATTTTAAAATAAGTCTTTCCTTTGGCATCCACACGGGGCCATTGTACTCCTTCGAGGTTATGCTCATTGGGAACTGTCCCTTCGGGGAAAAACTCTTGCTGGGCATTCGCTGTCAATGGCAACGCCAGCAGGGAAGATAAAACAAGCTTTAATAACATTTTCATGATTCTATTATTTGTTTAATGGATATTATCTGGAAATGTCCGCGCCACGGATATGTTTGCAGCGCGGACATCCTGCATTACGTTGCCTGCATTCGACTGGTCACAATGCAATTTCTTGAAACTTATGTTTATTCACCACTCGGGTTCTGTTTTAGGTTAGGATTGATTGAAGTTGCGGCAAATGGGTATGCAAAATACTCATGTTTACCCTTCACAAAACCTGTCTTACCTTTGTTGGGATTTGCCTTCTCTACATAAAGACGATGAATTGACTCATTCTTTGTGAAGAAAGCATCCATGGTAGATGGAATATCCTTACCATTGTTTACGACGCCATCCGTATCACCCCAACGTACCATATCGGGAAAGCGAACTGCCTCAAGCCACATTTCATAACTCTTCTCGTTCTTTACTTCCTGCAGTGTAAGTCCGGTTGATATATGAGCAGAACCTGCACGTTTCTGGATATCCTGAAGACATTTCAAACCAAGACCATCTGAATCGTCAGTCTGTGCACAAGCCTCGGCATACATCAAGAGAACTTCAGCATAACGGAAGATAGTGAGATTCTTGAATCCATACCAACCCTTCTCGTTATCTTCAGGCCACGCAACGAACTTGTTAGCGAAGTAACCTGCAAAGCCATAGAGACCTGATGGATCTTTGATACCAATCTTAGGGGATTTCTCAAGCTCTTCGCGAGTCAAGTTCTCACCCTTGGTGCCGTTCCATTCCATTTCATAGAGAAATTCGTCACCAGTGAGGAATGTTGCTTTACGACGTGGTGAATTACCATCGTTTGCCAACATGCGTTCTGCAAAGTCAGCACGGATAGAGTGACCACCCCAACCATCAGGACCGATAAATGAAGGCTTGGTAGCCAACTTGTCAGTACGCCAGTTCCAGAACTGAATCCACATCCAGGACGTACGCTGGATTTTGTTACTCCAGTCACCGACAGCTGCATTCTCAAGTACGTTGGCTTGGAAAATCATCTCCTCACAAAGGTCTCCTGATTCATGGAACAAATTTGGCCAACGTTCAGCAGGAACGAGCTCATATTTTTGTGAAGCAATAACCTGCTTCAAGTCAGCCTTCGCTCCGGCATAGTCGCCTTTGAACAGGCGAGCCTTACCGGCTACAGTAAGAGCGAAACCTTTCGTTACCTTTGAGGCACCAACCTTATCTGATGGATTTTCACGTTCATCAAGGTCGGCAACTACAGCCTCTGCTTCTTTGGCACACCATTCCAACAGTCCGTCGTGTCCACCTTCGACCGCATTGTTAGCCGGTTTATCACTTGGGTTAAGAATATGATCAACCAATGGTGGACAGTTCCAACCAATAGCAAGCATAAGATGTGACCAAGCACGCAGTGCACGAGCTTCGGCACAAACCCGTTTCTTAACAGGTGTAGCGGGTTCCATATTATCCAAGATAAGGTTGCAATCGTAAATCACACCATAGAGCCCCCAGTATGTATTCTTGATTGCCTCATTTTGTGAGTCATAACGGAATTCGTTAATCTGTGCACCAAAGTCGTTGTCACCATACATGTTACCTGCTGCCAACATATCATCGCCAGCCTCGTCGAAAAGCAAAGGGAGTGCTACATAAACACCTTCATTACCAGCTATATTCAAACAAAATGACTGATAGAGATTGTTGAGTGCATTCTGTGCATCATCATCACTCTTATAAAAGCTATCAAACGAGATGACACCTTTCTGTTCAATGTCGAGACGATCCTCGCAAGCACTGAAGAGGAATGCAACAGCTAAAAGGGAATATATTATTTTTTTCATAATGAGTTACTTTTTTTAATTTTTCAAGGATTACTCTCTCTATTAGAATGCAAAGCTTGCACCGAATGTACACTTCTTCATCGTTGGGTATGTACCAATATCAAATCCTCCACCACCATTTTTGGAAGTCGTTGCAGTCTCCGGATCCATGCCGGGATAGTTAGAGAAAGTAAAGAAGTCATCCAAAGAAACGAAGAAGCGAAGTTCCTTAATAGCGGCTTTCTTAGTGAGTATTTTGGGCAATGTATAGCCTAACTGGATCTGCTTAATCTTGAAATAAGAACCATTAAACATCGAAGCACTTGAACTCCAAAAGTAACGATCGTGAGCTACGTCAGCAACAGCTGGCATAGAAGCATTTCTGTTGGTTTCGCTCCAAGCATGGTCCATGTAATACTTCAGTGAGTTACGCATTGGAGTATCTGCACGATAAAGGATATTGAAAATCTTGTTGCCTTCTACACCTGTACCAAATATTGACAAGTCCAAACCTTTATATTCCAAGTTAATAGTCAGACCGTAGGTAAACTTTGGAATAGCGCTACCTATATCAGTCATATCCTGGTCGCTCAACTCTGAAGAGGAAACGATTTCACCCTCATGATTGCGGAACTGAGCTACACCAGTTTCCTTGTTTACACCTGCATAGTCGTATGCGCGGAAATACCATATAGAGTGGCCTTCTTCAAATGCGCTACAGACCATATTATTAGTGCCATCTACGCCACCTGAATTGGTAGTGATACGAGTGATGTCGTCATACAGATAAGTAACCTTGTTCTTCAAGGTAGAGAAGTTTCCGGAGATACTATACTTCAAGTCGCCAATATGATCCTTCCAAGAGGCTTCAAGCTCAAATCCCTTGTTGTTGATTTTACCCGCATTGACTATAGTCGAATTTACATAAACCTCAGGAACCGGATTGGTGGATATGAGAAGGTCCTTCGTGTCCTTATTATAATAGTCAAGACTAAGTGTCAAGCGGTCGTTCAAGAAACGCATGTCAAGACCGAAATCCAACTGTTCGGATGTCTCCCACTTGAGGTTTGGATTAGCAAGTCCGGAAGGATAAGAACCATAGTGCTGAGCAGAGTTATCGCCATACTGATACCAAGAAGCATTGTAACTGATTGGCGAAATATATGGGTAATTACTGAGCACATTGACGTTACCGTTACGTCCCCAAGAGGCACGGAATTTCAAGAATGAGAGAAGATCGCTGCTGATGTTGTCCACAATAAACTTCTCATTGCCGATATTCCAACCTACAGCAACTGAAGGAAACTTACCCCAACGTTTGTCAGAAGGAAGTTTGGAAGTATCAAATGCGTCCGCACGATAGTTAAACTGCAAACTATAACGATTGTCATAAGTATAGAGGAAACGACCGAAGTAAGAGAGGCTTGTAGAAACTCCCGGAAGGTTACCGATACTCTTTGTAGTAGTCTCAGCTGAGTTTACATAGTCGAGATACTTAAAGTTATCAGCGTCACCGGAAAGAATCTTGTTGCCTCCTGTACCGGTAGCCGAAGCAGAGACATCGTCCGAGCGATATTCAGTATATGACATACCGATCATGGCACCGACATTGTGCTTTTCGAATAATGTCTTATTGAAGTTTACAAAGTTTTCCCACTGATAATAGTGATTATTTTTGGCTGAAGCTGAAATAGAATAATCAGTAGCTTTAGCCTGACCATTCATGTAGTAAGGCTCTGAATAATCATGCTCATTGGTCTGTGCAATACGGTAAGAAAAACGGGATGTCATCACAAGACCATCGATAGGAGTTAAGTCTGCGAAAGCTGTTCCACGAATTGTGAAACCGGAACTCTTTGCATTGCGGCGGTCACGTTGGAGGATAGGATTACCATTGTCATCCATCTGGAACTTTGAAGTAGCATAGTACTTACCATTTGGAGCGACGAGGATGGTTTCAGGATTCTTTGCATATTGTTCCTTCATGTCTGTAGTGAAGTCATCAACGCTATCCCAATATACAGGAGTCAGAGGGTCAAGCAAAAGAGTAGGTGCCATCATAGAACCATAAGCGCTCTGATGGGTGATGTTGCGAGTAGCCCACTTCTCGATAGAGGTGTTCGTACCAACCTTAATCCATTTATAAAGTTGATAGTCTGCGTTGAGTTGACCGGTAAGACGGGTATAAGTATCTTTCTTGCCACGCACGATACCATCGTTGTCAATGTAGTTTACAGAAGTGAAGAAATGGCCTTTGTCATTACCATCCTGGAATGTAACAGAATGCTGAGTTGCCCAGCTATCGCCAAATACCTCCTTTACCCAGTCTGTCTCTTTAGGGTTGTCGTAATCAACGCCATTGCTCTCGCAAAGAGTCTTCATGTCGTAACCGGACAATTCCTTATATTTGATCCAGTCTTTTGCACCAAAAAGCTCAGGTGTCTTGCCAAGTTTCTGGTTGATCGCCTTGAAAGAATACGTTATTTTCGGACGGCCATTCGAACTATTACCGGTCTTTGTTGTAATGAGAACAACACCATTACCGGCCTGAGCGCCATAAATTGCAGCCGAAGCCGCATCCTTAAGAACCTCCATAGACTCAATCATTGAAGGGTCAAGATACTGGATATTGTCCACTTTTAGACCATCGACAATTAATAGAGGACCAAGTTTGTCTGAATTTGATGAATAACCACGAATACGAATTGAAGCACCTGAACCGGGAGCACCAGATGTGTTCAAGACCTGAATACCGGCAGCCTTACCCTGAAGGGCAGCACCGGCATCTACTGTTGAAAGGTTCTTGATGTCGTCTCCATTGACCGAGGCAATAGCACCTGTAAGGTCACTCTTCTTCTGAACGCCATAACCTACTACCACCACTTCGTCGAGAAGTTTTGAATCTTCTTCCATCTGGATGTTGATAACGTTACGACCATTGATTTGAATAGTCTGAGGCTTGAAACCCACAAAAGACAGAGTAATAGTTGAATTACTGTTCCGTACTTGAATCGAATAATTACCAGTGAGATCGGTGATAGTACCATTGTTTGTTCCATTCTCTAGAATAGCCACACCAATCATCGGCTCAGAATCTTTAGCTGAGACGATTGTACCTTTGACTTGAAATTGTGCCGATGCTGAGATACATGTAAAAAGCATAAGCATAAATAAGCAAGGAATCTTTTGAAATTTCTCAATTACATTTTTCATACAATTAGTTTAAGAATTAATAATCGCATTTTCTCTCTAAATAAGATACTTGAATAGTAGATTTCGATCAACCGTCAGTGTGAACTTCCCGTGGAGGTTAGTGAGCACACCATATTTGTATCTGTTACCGCACCAGAGATGATACACTGTTGGACCGACACCCAAATGCACACGAAGAGCATCGTCAGGATACAAATTACTTTTTTCATTCTTGTGATTAATTTAAAAGTTAACAATTTCACTGGTAGTAAATGTAACGGCAAAGGAGAATGGTAGAGTTTAAAAATGAATATTTTTTTTCTACTATTAGATATATTTCTCTCCATATCTAATAGTAGAAAAAAAATGTCTAAAATTAGAAAACTCTGATGAGCGTAGTTCGTCGGGAGTTGGTAAAAGAAAACATCTAAGGAAAAACGATGCTAACAATCAGACCCGACGAAAAAAATAGCATCCCGAATTGGCAGTAAAGTCGATTTTTTATTATTATTTTTGGAAGCTTTCTAAATCTATTCATTGAAAAAACACCGTATATGAAGTCATTTTTTCTCTTCTTCGCCTTTCTGCTTCTGCCGTGCGCGGGCTATTGCGTCGGCTACTTAAACTTCTATAACATCAATGATACCTATGGAATCGCCAACCGCGAGACGACCTCAATATGCAAGGATGCTGACGGGTTCATCTGGATTGCCTCCAAGACGGGCATCATGAGGTTGACAGACAGTGACTGCCGAGTGTATCAGCTGCCTTACGAATCGATGGCCGTGGTCTCCGTCGAAGTGACCTGGCAGGAAAAGCGTTTGCTGGCTTTCACCAACCAGGGCGAGATATTCTGGTACAATCCCCGACAGGACAGCTTCGAACGCTTCTTCAACTTCTCCCGGCAGATGAACACCGCCAACCTTTGGCTCTTCGACTTGGAGGTGGATCCCGACGGAGGCTTATGGATAGCCTCCTCTCTGGGACTGTATTATTATAAAGATAATCGTTGCACCCTCATAGCTCAAACCGCTGGTGGTGCCTACCATACGACCCGCTACGACGCTCACCACCTGATTGCCGCCGGTCCCGGAGGAATTTTTTTAGTTGATACAAAACAGCATCATGTGGAGTGCTGGAGTGGAAAAATGGACATACAACCGTCATCACTCCTACTAGACAGGATAATGAACCGACTGTGGATAGGCACATCTTCCAGCGGGCTTTACTACCTTGACTGCACCACACGGGAGCTTCATGCAGCCACTGTGCCGGACTTCCCGCAGCAATGCATCAAGGACATCGAGCTAGTGCGAGATTCCACCCTTTGGTGCGGCATCGACGGGCGCGGCGTGTGGGTACTCTCGCATGACGGAAGCCGAAAAATTTCAACATACCAAGAGGATGTGGACAATCAGTTCTCTATATGCGGAAATGGCGTTTACGACATTTATTATGAGCCCCCCGGACGAATCTGGGTATGCTCCGTCACCGGCGGCACGTCGGTGGCAGACCTCTCATCACCCACGGTAGTTCAGCTGCGCCACAGCGTCAACAACCCCAATTCCCTACTCAACAACCACATCCACGCCCTGATTGAAGACAGCCATGGGCAACTTTGGGCAGGAACCAACAGTGGCCTGAGTTGTTGGAATCCACGCACCGACAAGTGGGTCAATTATTTCGAGGAAAGGGATGAGGAAACCTACATCGTCCTGTCACTCTGCGAAGATGCTGACGGAAACATCTGGGCGGGTACTTATGCGCACGGCGTATATGTCATCGACAGCAAACGCTTACGAATCATCGCCCACCACACGCGACCGACGGGCATCCTTGCCAAGGCAGGCTTCGTTTTCGACATTCTGAAAGACAGTGAGGGCGACATGTGGCTTGCGGGGATAAGCGGAGAAATCATGAAGTATAACCACCGTACCCAGAAGTTCGAAATCTACCCGAAGGAATCGGTATATGCCATGGCCGAATGGGGCGACCGCATGATAGTACTGGCCTGCAAGTACGGATTGCTCACGCTCGACAAAGTAACAAAGCAGCTGACCACGCTACTGACCGACAACATGATACAGGACATTGCCGTGGTGCAGGACAAGATATGGGCGGGCAGCAGCGGTGGAGGCCTCTTCAGCTACAACATCCGCACACATACCATAAAGAAATACGATACGCGCCACGGTCTCATATCCAACTATGTGAACAGCCTCCTCTATGCCGACGGATATCTCTGGTTAGGAACGGAGAGTGGGCTTTGTCGCTTCAACACCATTGACAAGACAATTACTACCTACCCTTCTCCGATGAACATATCCACCGTTTCTTATAGTTCGGACGCCTGCTTCCGCCTGCACAACGGTATGTTCGCGTGGGGGACGTCCGACGGCGTAATTATGCAAGACCCAAAGTACCTATACCGACATAAATCGACAAGCCACATTTATATACAGGATATACTCCTGTCGGGGCGCTCCATTCGCCAGTATCCCGACCTCTTGCCCGAAATTCCGTTGGACAGCGTCAGCGACATCACGCTTCACCATCAGCAGAACAATGTGACGCTCAACATCTTGCCCCTGGGAGACGATTCGCGCACGGCACGCTTCTCTTGGAAGATGGAGGGAGTCGACGATGACTGGAACACTCTGACCGACCAGAGGTTCATTAATTATACTAACCTTAATCCGGGCACCTACCGGCTAGTTATCCGGCTATACAATCACGAACTCATTGCCGAACGCTCGCTGACCATCCACATCACTCCGTCCTTTTGGGATACATGGTGGTTCAGGCTGGCTTGCGTCCTGTTCGTCGGCTGCTTAGCTTACTTCCTGTTCCAGTTCTATATCAACCGCCTCAACCAGCGGCATGCCGAAGACAAGCTGCGCTTCTTTACCAATATCGCACACGATTTGCGTACGGCGCTCACGCTCATCAAGGCACCCATTGAAGAATTAAACCAGGTTAACAGCCTCTCCAAACACGACAGAGAGTATCTCCATCTGGCGGCAGAGCAGACTCGACGACTAACATCAGTAGCCACTCAACTGCTCGACTTCCAGAAAGTGGATATGGGCAAAGAACCGTTTCATCCGGTCATGACTGATGCCGTGGCTCTTGCGGGCTGTCGCGTTAGCATGTTCGAGTCGATAGCGGCAACAAAACACATACAGATCAATTATCATTATAATATGGACACCTGCCTCACGGCTATGGATATCGATATGATGGAACGGGTGATAGACAATCTGCTCTCCAATGCTGTCAAGTATTCGCACGAACACTCTACCGTAGAAGTACGTTTTGAGGGAAATGAAAACGAGTGGCGACTAAGTGTTACAGATTACGGCATTGGCATCAGCCCTAAGGCGCAAGGCAATCTGTTCCACGAGTTCTACCGTAGCGAAAATGCCGTCAACGCGAAAATTGCAGGCTCCGGTATCGGACTATCCATGGCAAAAACACTGGTAGAACTGCACGGTGGTAAAATCGGCGTGGAAAGTGAAGAAGAGAGAGGCTCAACATTCGAAATCGTCGTACCCCTCCGCAAAAGCGAGATACGGAAAGATACCGCAAAACCTATAAATGACCCGTCACAGGACGATTCATCCGGCAACGACGCAACCAGGGATATGCGTATTCTGATTGTGGAAGACAATGACGACTTGCGTCATTTCATGATCCGTCCGTTGGGCAAACGCTTCCAGGTAGCCACCGCCGCCGACGGAGTTGAAGCATGGGAATATATCCAGCAGGAAATCCCCGACCTGATTGTGTCCGACATCATGATGCCTCGCATGGACGGCTTCGAGCTGTGTCGCCTAGTGAAGTCGACTTTTGAAACATCACATATCCCTGTCATCCTGCTTACTGCCCTTTCCGAGAAGACGGCCGAATTACGCGCTCTAGGACTGGGAGCAGACGATTATGTGATCAAACCGTTCAATATGAAAATGCTGACACAACGTATCACTTCCATCATACGCAACCGCCGCGTTATTAGCGCGAAATTCATCGCATCCGGCTCTGTAATCGATGTAAAAAACGAAACCGAAAAACCGGTCAATATACTGAACGACACTTTTGTGAAGCAAGCATTGGAAGTGGTTGTACGACATTTGGACGATGCGGATTTTGGCAAGGACAACTTTGCTAAAGAAATGGGTGTCAGCACATCACTGCTGTTCAAGAAGATGAAAGCGCTGACCGGCATGTCAGTTGTAGACTTTATACGCGACATACGCATGGAACACGCCATGAAACTCATTAAGGAAAACCGATACAGCATCGGCGAGATAGCCTGTCAGTGCGGATTCTCCACTATCGGTTATTTCAGTACCAGCTTTAAAAAACATTTTGGTAAATCACCCACTAGTTTCATGTCCTGACTATCAAATAATAGTTTATTGACGGAAAAAACGCGCGCTTTATCTAAAAGCGTAAATCAATTATCTATTCGTGGAAATGAATGGTAGTGCTATGGTGTATCTTCGCTGTCATTATTAAATAGAAACAAATATGAAAAAGATTGCATTCCTCACGATACTGTTGACCGCAACACTGATGATTTGCGCCCAGAAATCGAAACTTCCGACATTCAGAAACACCGGCAACCCACTCGTTAAAGACAAGTTCACCGCCGACCCCGCCCCTTTGGTATACGACGGTACGCTCTATCTCTACGTAGGACGTGACGAATACTATGAGGGACAAGACACCGCCGGAGGAGGGAAAGAGTTCAACATCACAGAATGGTTGTGTTATTCCACCAAAGATATGCAAACATGGACAGATCACGGATCGGTATTGAAACCGACGGACTTCAAATGGGGCGTGGGTGAGTCATGGGCCGCCCAAGTAGTGGAAAAAGATGGCAAATTTTACTACTATGTCACGGCTCTGGCAGGCGAACCTTACAACAGCCGAGTAGTGGGCGTAGCAGTTAGTGACAGCCCCACCGGACCATTTACAGACCCGCTTGGTAAGCCGCTGGTATCGGACGACATGACCGACAACGGTCCACGTGGATGGTGGAACGATATCGACCCCACCGCCTTAATTGACGACAACGGTCAAGCATGGCTGTGCTGGGGAAACGGGACATGTTTCCTCGCCAAGTTGAAACCCAACATGATAGAGTTGGATGGCGAAATACAGGTGATCGATATGCCCCGCTACGTGGAAGGTCCGTGGTTGTCCAAACGTGACGGTACCTATTATCTGACTTATGCCTCGTTCGGAAAAGGCAAAGAGAACATTGCTTACGCCACAGCCCCCTCCATGGAAGGTCCTTGGACACCGAAGGGCGAACTGACGGGCACGGCCGAGAACAGTTTCACTATTCATCCGGGCATCGTCGAATTTAAGGGGAAATGGTATTTGTTCTATCACAACGCCACGCTGACCCTTGATGGTCACAAAGGAGCTATCGGTCGCCGCAGTGTCTGCGTGGATGAACTTCACTACAACTCTGATGGAACCATGCAACGTGTAGAACAAACACAACAAGGTGTATCAACATCCCGATAACCATAGACAACAATAATCCGTCTTTATCCCCGTTCCAGTCAAAATTCGCCTCGTTTCCATACAAACCGGGGAAAGTTGTTATAGGTAATGGAATAATCATGTAATTTAAAGGCACGGACGGCTGCAAAGCCACCTTGAATTGTGCGGGTCATTACGACTCTTAAAATAAGAAAGCTCCGAAACAACTTGTTATAAGTTATTTCGGAGCTTTCTTTGAGATTCCTAGTAGGTTTTAAACCATGATAGTCAAATACTTCTGCGAAGAAAGGAAGACTTACAAATTAAAAACTATTGGCTGATTAGTTATTACATAGTTTTCATCCAGTATACTTCCATTAATAAAAGTAGTTTGAGCACTTTCATATACCCCATAAGCTTCATGAATATGACCAAATAGATGATATTGAAGCTTAATTGACTTTACTTTTTTGAGTAAATCTTCACAGCCTACATGTAAGCCTGACTGTGTTAGATCGAGAACACCAAAAGGTGGACCATGCGTAATAAGAATGTCGGTATTCTCAGGAATCTTATTCCAATACTTAGCAATTTCTTTACCTCTATCTCGATTAAAGGCCCAATTAAAGAATGTAGGACTAATAGGAGATCCCCAAAAGTTAAGCCCTTCTATTATCACCCCTGTATCACAAAGGTAATAAGTGTTTTGAGGTAGCATCTTCTGTATCCTATTTACTGTTTCATCTTCAAAATAAAAGTCATGGTTGCCAGCTATGAATATTTTATACTGGAAGTCTAGTTGCGAAAACCACCTGATAAAATCTTCTATTTCGTGATCTTCACCTCTTTTCGACACATCTCCGCCATGAATCAACATATCTGCTTCAGGTAGATTTCTTAATTTTCGATGTTGACCGTGAGTATCAGAAATAAATAGTATTTTCATTGCTAGATAATAGATTTAAATTTGCAAAATAGTTGGTTCTTCTTTTACCATAATCTACAATAAATGGGTTGCGATAACTGCGCACGCTTCGGCATCCGCTAATGCATGGTGATGATTGTCTAAATTATAACCAAAATACTCAGCCACAGTGTGTAGCTGGTGGTTTTCAAGATTAGGCAACTTTTGTCTGGATGCACGTAATGTGCAATAAAATTCAAAGTTAGGATAATCAATATTAAATGATTCATATATTGCTTTTAAGCAACCTGAATCAAAAGGACTGTTGTGCGCTACAAAAGGTAGATCTTTGGTTTTTGCCAATACATCATGCCATACATCGAAAAACATAGGAGCTTTTATTGTATCGTAATAAGTTATGCCATGAATATTAGTAGTCCAATAGTTGTAATAATTGGGCGTTGGCTTTATTAAACTATAGATACGATCTACAATCATGTTATTTTCTACTATAACAAGTCCAAGACTGCAAATGCTACTTCTTTTAGCATTTGCAGTCTCAAAGTCTATTGCAGCAAAATTATTCATATATAATATTCTATTAGCCTCAACTAAAGCTACAATGCTGGAGTAGCTTTCCTTTAGTAGATTAAATTTCAAACAAGATTTACTCTGTTACAGTTTTCGGCATCTCCGACTGCGTTTATCATGTCGATGGCTTGTCTATCTTCTTCCAACATCCTTACACCGTACAAATCTAATTAAAAAATGAGAAAGATGAAGTTATCTTCATTAAAAGATACAAACTATTTTGAATACAAGGGATACACATCGGTATACATTGCACAGAATTTATCGGAATAGTCAAAGTGTGTAAGTAATTGAGTATCAATAAATAACAAAAGCTCCGTCCATTTCTGAACGAAGCTTTTACTGTCTTTTGAGGTTCCTGGCGGATTCGAACCGCCGTACACGGTTTTGCAGACCGCTACCTAGCCACTCGGTCAAGGAACCATTTCTCGAATGCGGTTGCAAAGGTAGTACATTTTTCGAAACTACCAAACTATCCGCAGCAATTTTTCTTAGGTTTGGTGGCGTTTCCCTTGCCACTTTTCTTATTCTTTTCCGCCAAATCTTTTAAGTCACAGCCACTTGTGCAATTTGCACAGGGGTTGTCATTGCTCTGAGAACGACGAAAAAAAAGATAAATGCGACGAGAAATCTCTCCAAAACAAAGAACCACTAATATGATAACGACCCAATCTTGCCAATTCATAACAGTAAACTTCCTATTTGATAAACAGTAAATGATACCACCCATGCTAATGAAGTGGTATATAGAGCGGCAAATGCAGCCCATTTCCAACTTCCCGATTCTTGCTTAATAGCTACAAGTGTGGCTATGCAAGGGAAATAAAGAAGTACAAAGAGCATATAGCAGAATGCTACCAATGGGGTGATGGGAATGCGTTGAGCCAAACTAACATTATCTACATTGGCATCATTCGTATAGAGCACGCCAAGCGTACTAACAACCAGTTCTTTTGCTCCCATGCCGGAGAAAATTCCAATGCTCAATTTCCAATCGAATCCTAATGGAGCTAATGCGGGTTCTACTACTTTTCCTATCTGACCGATGTAGGAGTTTTCTTGCTGCTCGGCCACTGTATTATAGGCGTCATGATCAGGATAATAGCCTAAAAACCAGATAAAGATAGAGGCAATCATGATGACACCTCCCATCTTTTTAAGGTATTGAGCACCTTTCTCCCAAGTATGGCGAAAGATGGATTTCATGGTAGGCATGCGGTAGGGTGGCAATTCCATCACAAAGGGGGTATCGTTGCCTTTTACCAAAAACCTGCTGAACAGGCGGGCTAGGATGACTGCCAGAAAAATGCCCACGCCATAAATGGTGAAGAGTACCAACCCTGCATTATGAGGAAAGAAAGCACCAACAAGTAGCAGATAGATGGGTAAGCGGGCACTGCACGACATCAACGGATTGACCAGCATGGTGATCAACCTACTTTTATGATTCTCGATGGTGCGGGAGGCCATAATGGCGGGAACGTTGCAACCGAAACCCATAATAAGAGGTATGAACGATTTTCCGTGTAACCCCATCTTGTGCATTATCTTATCCATAATAAAGGCTGCTCGGGCCATGTAACCCGAATCTTCCATAAGAGAAATGAAAAAGTACAAGATAAGTATGTTAGGCAAGAAAACGATAACGCCGCCTACCCCACCAATAACGCCATCCACAAGCATATCTTTGAAAGGACCTGCGCCCATATTGTTTCGTATCAGATTGCCCAAAGACTCTACAAGCCATTCAATGCCTTGCATCGGATAATCTCCAAGAACGAATGTCCCTTCGAACATTAGATACATAAAAAGGAAGAAGAGAGGAAAGCCCCAGAAGCGATGCGTCACGATGGAATCAAGTGCTTTCGTCACTTGCTGTTGTTCTTGATGATTATCAATAAAGGTTTCTTTCAACGCTCCACTGATAAAGCCATATTTAGCATCGGTGATAGCTGCCTCGCAATCTTCGTTCATCACTTCGGATATACGTCGGGTTGCTTTATCGCGCTTGCGAATAATCTCTTCTCCATTGGGTAATGCCCGAACCAGTTCTTCTATTTCAGGATCGTTCTCCAATAATTTGATAGAAAGGAAACGAGTGGAATATTTATGGCGAATGGATTCATTCGTTGAGATTTCTTCTTTTACATAATCGATGGCTTTCTCCAAATCGGGTCCATGATTGATGTGTATATGTCTGAAAACACTTTGGGCCGGCTTTTGTTGACGAGCAAAATCTTCCAGATGTTCTTCGTGATGTTGCTCATCCACATGCGTCCGGTGCCAGTCTTGCAATTCTTTCGCAATTTCAGGATCGATGTACCCCTTTTTGTCCAGAAAATCAGCTCCCTCATATATATTAATAATGATATGAAACAGTCGATCAATACCTTTCTGCTTTTTGCACACAGTAGGCACCATTGGTACGCCAAACAGCTTGCTGAGTAAATGATGGTTGAGTGTATTTCCACTCGCTTCAAGTTCATCGTACATGTTGAGCGCAATAACCATACGCACATTCATATCGATCAGTTGAGTGGTGAGGTAAAGATTACGTTCCAAGTTGGATGAATCTACCACATTAATAATAACATCGGGCGTCTCATCTACGATATGGCGCCTCACATATAGTTCTTCGGGGGTATAAGCTGAAAGAGAGTAAGTCCCCGGCAGATCAACAATTTTAAAATGATATCCTTCAAAGTCAAAGTATCCTTCTTTAGCATCGACCGTTACTCCACTATAGTTACCCACATGTTCGTGAGCCCCGGAAGCAAGATTGAACAATGAAGTCTTTCCGCAATTAGGATTGCCTACCAGCGCCACATTGATGGTTCTTCGCTTACCAAGAGCGATCTTCTTCAGTTTCTCTTCTTTTCGGCAATAGCTTTTGTCTGAATCAGCATCTAAGCATTCTGAAGAATCATGAGCAATGAGTTCTCTCATCCTTCCCCCACGAAAACGTCCACGTCGGGAATTCATTTCTTCAGCATCTTCCTCACTGAGCAATGCAACAATTCTAGCCCGATGCTCCCACGTCTCTTTATTAGTAAATGTTTCTAATATCCGATGTCGATGTTGAAGATGCCTGTGCCTGGGATGATGGCAATATTCTTTCGCCTCTTCTTCACTAATGACCTGCACCATACCGGCTTCCTGCCTGCGAAGGGAAACTTCATAACCTAATATCTTGTATTTTATTGGATCGTTAAGCGGAGCATTGAGCATAACCTCCACTGTTTTTCCTTTGATAAAGCCCATCTCCACGATACGTCTGCGGAATCCACCGTGTCCCAGTACCTTTACGATAACTCCCTTTTCTCCTGTATTGAGTTCGGATAAACGCATATCTACTTCCTTTGAAACTTTTTGTTGCTACAAAGATAAATGATAACTTGACGCCAAACAAGCTATTTAGATTGTTTTTAAATAGAATGCAACTGTCAGAAGTTATTATACCTACTTATGGGGATGTCCAAATCATCTTTTCAAAAGAAAAGAATGGCTTCCTCTCGTTTTCATTCTCTCTGAAAGGTTAGTTCTCTGTGCTGATATTATGATATTATGCATCGCAACATCCCCATGTTGTTGTATGAAACATCCCCATGTACAAAACAAAAACATGGGGATGTTATAGTATAGAACATGGGGATGTTATGATTAACTAATTAGGAAGAATAATTAAGTATACTACCTACT
Organism: Bacteroides ihuae; assembly: GCF_900104585.1. GTDB lineage: Bacteria > Bacteroidota > Bacteroidia > Bacteroidales > Bacteroidaceae > Bacteroides > Bacteroides ihuae. The sequence goes on along the minus strand of NZ_FNVX01000003.1, from coordinate 84,228 downwards.
TCAAAGGATAGAGATAGGCGCAGACAAATATCTTTTAATAAGCCCTAGAAAATGAAGAAACGGTTTTTCACCTGACAGACTACATGATTAGAGCTAAAAAAGTTATCTTTGCAACATGATGCAGCAGCAAGTAGCACAGTATATAAATAAAGAAAAACTTTTCTCGCAAGAAGAGAAAGTTTTGGTAGCGCTGAGTGGTGGAGCCGATTCTGTGGCACTTCTACGCATCCTACTATCACTTGGTTATACTTGCGAAGCGGCTCATTGCAACTTCAGACTTCGTGGCGAGGAATCCAATCGAGACGAAACATTTGTTCGGAATCTCTGCCAGTCACTAGCGGTGAAACTACATATCACTCACTTCAACACGCAAGCTTATGCAGTAGAAAAGCATATCTCTATAGAAATGGCTGCACGTGAGCTTCGATACAATTGGTTTAGTGAAGTGAGAGAACAAAGCAATTGCAGCGTGATCGCTGTTGCCCATCATCAAGACGACAGCGTGGAAACCATGCTACTAAATCTAATTAGGGGTACCGGAATCAACGGATTACTGGGTATTCGCCCTAAAAACGGCAACATCGTACGTCCATTGCTGTGTGTCAACCGCAGTGAGATCATTACTTATCTGAAGCAGATCGAACAGGCTTATGTAACAGACAGTACCAATCTGCAAGATGAATATACTCGCAACAAAATACGTTTGAACCTGATACCGTTGATGCAAGGCATTAATCCTTCGATAAAGGAAAGCCTCGCTCGAACAAGTAATTACCTAAACGAAGTTGCCAAGATTTACGCCAAAGGCATTGATGAAGGAAAAAAGAGAGTGTTAACTGAAGAAGGCATCTTAATAAATAGCCTACTGAATGAGGCATCTCCTCAGACTTTATTATATGAAATCCTAACTCCATTGGGGTTCAACTCAGCCCAAGTGGAGGATGTGTTTCAATCGCTAAGCGGACAAGCAGGCAAGCTTTTTATTAGTAATGAATGGCGGGTAATAAAGGATAGAGAACTATTATTGATTGAGTCAACAGCGAATCAAGATAAAGCAACTCCCCCTACCCTCACCTTTGAGGAAAAAGAATATACGCCCGACTTTGTCATACCTCACGAAAGAGGAATTGCATGCTTCGACGCTGATAAATTAAAACGACCTTTGAGCATAAGGAAATGGAGACAAGGCGATACTTTTGTACCTTTCGGCATGGAGGGAAAGAAACTAGTTAGTAACTACCTGACTGACAGAAAATTGTCTATCGCTGTAAAAGAGCAACAATGGGTGCTTTGCAGTGATGAAAAAATAGCATGGCTCATCGGAGAGCGAACGGATAATCGATTTAGAATAGACGATGCTACAAAGCGGATTATTATAGTCACCTTCAACTAATTAGAGCGATTATATTCTGTCATACACACCTCATTAAAATTAAGAAAATGGTCTAAAAAATGCTTTATTTCGTCAAAAAAGAGGTTTTACAAACAAAAAACGCAAATTTATTTATTTATATAAAATAATTTATTACCTTTGCCTCGTCCAAATCCTCAGTGAACCCCTCACAAAGGAAATAAAGACTTAAGATTCTGATTCAACAAGTAATTATCCCAAATTCACAATAACGCTTATGCCCGCATCGCTCTGGACTGATTGATAGTCGTAGCTATGCTATCTGCATGTCAGCGAAAAGAGAAACATTATAATAATTTACCTATACGTATGTATAACATCATTCAATTGAACGACAAAAATTTGTCGGAACTACAAACTATTGCCCAAGAATTGGGCATCAAAAAAACAGACTCACTTAAAAAAGAAGAATTAGTCTACAAGATCCTCGATGAACAAGCCATTGTGGGTGCTACCAAGAAAGTAGCCGCCGACAAAATAAAAGAGGATCGCAAAGACGACAATAAGAAACGCTCTCGCGTTAATGTAAAGAAAGAAGGAGCCGATAAAGTTTTCTCTGCGTCTAAGAATGGCGAAATAAGCCGAACAGAAAAAAACACTCCGGTGACTAAGCAACAACCTGCTGCTCCAAAGCCTGCTGCCATTGCAGCAAAAGATGAAACTACAGACAGACCCAAACCTGTTATTGCTCCCTCCGCAAAACCTACTGAAGATACCGCTAAAGCTAAAAGCGAACAAGCTGACCCGAAGCAACGCAAAGGTCGCCCAAAGAAAGCTAAAAGTGAAAATAAAGAGACGGTGAAAGCAGAAGCAGCTATTGAAGCTCCTGTAGCAGCAAAAGAGCCACAAGCACCGCAAGTACCAGTAAAAGTACAACAAGTAGCACCCGTGGTAAAGGCGCAGCAAGCGTCGCCACAAGCAACTGCTAAAGTACAACAAGAAGCACCACAAGTTGTAGCAAAGGTGCAACAAGCAGCATCGCAAGAAGAACAAGCGCCACAAGTGGAACAAGCACTAAGCAAGCCTATTAAGGTGGTAAGACCTGTTGTTCAACCGGAGAAAGAAGAAGAAAGTCCGATACTATCATCAGATGCTGACGACGACTTTGTTCCAATCGAAGAACTACCTTCTGAAAAGATGGAGTTACCTACTGAGCTACTTGGCAAATTTGAAGCAACCAAAGTTGAAGCTGCAGCAGCTCAAGAGCAACAAGCACAAGCCAAGCGTATCATCCGTCCGCGCGACAACAATAACAATCAGCAAAACAATAACCAACAACGTCCAGTTATTCAAAAGCCGACACAGACAGAAGCAACAACGGCTCCTGAACGTCCCGAACGCAAAGTTATTGAACGTGAAAAAGCTTACGAATTTGAAGATATTCTGATTGGCACAGGCGTCTTGGAGATTATGCAAGATGGATACGGATTCTTACGTTCATCAGATTATAATTACCTTTCATCTCCTGATGATATCTACGTTTCTCAATCACAAATCAAACTATTTGGATTAAAAACCGGTGATGTGGTTGAAGGAGCTATTCGTCCTCCGAAAGAAGGAGAAAAATATTTCCCTCTGGTTAAAGTCTCAAAGATCAATGGCCGTGACGCTACTTTTGTACGCGACCGCGTTCCATTCGAACACCTCACGCCTCTTTTCCCCGACGAGAAATTCAAACTCTGCCGAGGAGGATACTCAGATTCTATGTCTGCCCGTGTAGTCGATTTATTTTCCCCGATCGGTAAGGGACAACGTGGATTGATCGTAGCTCAACCCAAAACTGGTAAAACTATTTTGCTAAAAGAAATTGCAAACGCTATAGCTGCTAACCACCCGGAAGTATACATGATTATGTTGCTGATAGATGAGCGTCCTGAGGAAGTTACCGATATGGCTCGTAGCGTAAATGCCGAAGTTATTGCATCGACCTTTGACGAACCAGCAGAACGCCACGTAAAAATAGCAGGCATTGTGTTGGAAAAAGCAAAAAGAATGGTAGAATGTGGACACGATGTAGTGATCTTCCTCGACTCTATCACTCGCTTGGCTCGAGCATATAATACTGTTTCTCCTGCTTCAGGCAAAGTACTCTCGGGTGGTGTAGATGCAAATGCATTGCACAAACCTAAACGCTTCTTCGGAGCTGCCCGTAATATTGAAAACGGAGGTTCACTAACTATTTTGGCTACCGCACTTATCGATACCGGTTCTAAAATGGATGAGGTTATTTTCGAAGAATTCAAGGGAACAGGAAACATGGAGCTTCAGCTCGATCGTAACTTGTCTAACAAACGAATCTTCCCGGCTGTGAATATTGTTGCTTCGAGCACTCGTCGCGACGATCTGCTTCTAGACAAGCAAACACTTGACCGCATGTGGATTCTACGCAAATATCTATCGGATATGAACCCGATTGAAGCAATGGATTTCGTTAAAGACCGCTTAGAAAAAACGAAAGACAACGATGAATTTCTGATGAGCATGAACAGCTAACAGCAGAAATAACACAAAAGCAAATAAAGGAGCGGAGATGATAGATCATTTTCGCTCCTTTATTTTTTGAATAAAAACAGTATCTTTGAAACAGCAAACTTAAGTATTTATGTACACCAACAAACAGATCTGGAGCGTTAGTTTCCCGATCTTGCTAAGTCTTCTTGCACAAAATATAATCAACGTTACTGATACAGCCTTTCTGGGACGTGTCAGCGAGGTAGCTTTAGGAGCCTCTGCTATGGGAGGCTTATTTTATATCTGCATCTTCACCGTCGCTTTCGGTTTTAGTACTGGTTCTCAAATTATGATTGCCCGTCGCAACGGAGAAAAACAATATGCGGAAGTAGGGCCGGTCATGATTCAGGGCGTCATGTTCCTGATGGTTATGGCAGTACTTCTTTTTACTTTCACCCGGCTTTTCGGAGGAAACATCATGAGACTGTTGGTATCATCCGAAACGATATACGATGCCACAATGGAGTTTATTCATTGGAGAGTTTTCGGATTCTTTTTTGCATTTCTGAATGTGATGTTTCGTGCCTTTTATATCGGTACTACCCGTACAAAAGTGTTAACGATTAATGCGATAGTAATGGCGCTAACGAATGTGGTACTCGACTATATTCTCATATTCGGAAAATTCGGATTTCCCGAAATGGGAATAAAAGGTGCAGCGATTGCCTCTGTCATTGCAGAAGCATCTTCTATTATCTTTTTTTTCATCTATACCTATATTACAGTTGATTTCAAGAAATACGGTTTGAATCGCTTCCGCTCATTCAAGCCCAAATTACTGATGCGAATTCTGAACATTTCGTGCTTCACGATGCTCCAGTACTTTTTATCTATGGCTACATGGTTTGCTTTTTTTGCTGCCGTAGAACGATTAGGACAGCGTGAACTCGCCATAGCCAACATTGTGCGAAGCATTTATATTGTCATGATGATTTCGGTTAGTTCATTATCGACAGCAGCCAATAGCCTTGTAAGTAACGCCATTGGTTCAAACGACATCCAACACGTTATACCACTAATAAAGAAGATCGCCCGTCTCTCTTTTTTCATCATGCTGGCACTCGTCGTTATTATCTCGATTTTTCCAAAAACAATACTTTCAATCTATACAAATGAGGCAGCTTTGATCGCCGAATCGGTAACGGCTGTTTATGTTGTCGGGATCGCCATGCTCATCGCTTCTGTAGCAAATATCCTATTCAGCGGAATATCCGGTACGGGCAACACCCGCTCTGCACTTATGATCGAAACGATGACCCTTTGCTTCTACATGATGTATGTTTTTATTGTCGGTGTATGGCTACGCGCTCCGGTAGATATTTGCTTTACTACAGAGATTCTATATTATTCCCTGCTGCTTGTGGCAAGCTATATCTACTTTAAAAAGGCAAAATGGCAGAATAAAAGGATATAAATAAATGGAATTTTCGTACATTTGCATCCTTAAGAAACGAAGAATAGATAATTTGTAATTTGTGATTAATATATGTTCGATAATTTAAGCGAAAGACTCGAGAGGTCGTTTAAGATTCTGAAAGGTGAAGGCAAAATCACTGAGATCAATGTTGCCGAGACATTGAAAGATGTGCGCAAAGCGCTGCTTGATGCCGATGTTAACTATAAAGTTGCCAAAACGTTCACCGATACGGTTAAGGAAAAAGCATTAGGGCAAAACGTGCTTACTGCCGTAAAGCCCAGTCAGTTGATGGTGAAAATCGTGCACGACGAGCTTGCTCAATTAATGGGAGGAGAAACAGTCGAGATAGACACGAAAGGACAGCCAGCCGTAATCTTGATGGCGGGATTGCAAGGTTCGGGTAAAACTACATTCTCGGGCAAGTTGGCGCGAATGCTCAAAAGCAAAAAGGGAAAGAATCCTTTGCTTGTTGCTTGTGATGTATATCGTCCTGCAGCCATCGAACAGTTACGTGTTCTTGCCGAACAAATAGGTGTGCCTATTTATTCGGAAATAGATAGCAAAGATCCTGTATCAATTGCTCAAAATGCAATAAAAGAGGCAAAAGCAAAAGGTTATGATTTGGTTATTGTCGATACAGCTGGTCGCTTGGCTGTAGACGAACAGATGATGAACGAGATTACAGCCATCAAAGCTGCGATCAATCCAAACGAAATTCTGTTTGTTGTCGACTCAATGACGGGACAAGATGCTGTAAACACAGCTAAAGAATTCAACGATCGTCTGGATTTTGATGGAGTTGTACTAACCAAGCTTGATGGTGATACCCGTGGTGGTGCTGCGCTATCTATACGCTCGATAGTTAACAAGCCTATCAAATTTGTAGGAACCGGGGAAAAACTGGATGCAGTTGATCAATTTCACCCCGCTCGTATGGCCGACCGTATTCTTGGTATGGGTGATATCGTTTCACTTGTAGAACGTGCTCAAGAACAATTTGACGAAGAAGAAGCTAAAAGGATAGAGAAGAAAATTGCTAAAAACCAATTTGACTTTAACGACTTCCTGAGCCAAATTGCACAAATAAAGAAGATGGGTAATCTGAAAGATTTAGCATCAATGATTCCGGGCGTAGGTAAAGCGATTAAAGATATTGATATTGATGACAATGCTTTCAAAAGTATAGAGGCCATTATTCATTCTATGACGCCGAAAGAACGCTCAAACCCTGCTCTGCTCAATGGCTCACGCCGCACGCGAGTAGCGAAAGGAAGTGGCACTACGATTCAAGAGGTAAACCGTCTGCTGAAGCAATTTGAGGAAACACGCAAAATGATGAAGATGGTGACCGGTAGCAAAATGGGCAAAGTAATGCCGAAAATGAAACGGTAACGAATAGAATAACTCAAGATATGGCAGATTATAAATTAATTGATGGGAAAGCAATCTCCGAGCAAGTAAAGCTAGAGATAGCTGCCGAAGTAGCCGAAATTGTGGCCAAAGGAGGAAAACAGCCTCATCTGGCAGCAATACTTATCGGACATGACGGTGGAAGCGAAACTTATGTAGCAGCAAAAGTAAAAGCTTGCGAAGCATGTGGGTTTAAATCTTCGCTCTTCCGCTATGAGAGTGATCTTACTGAAGAAGAATTGCTGGCGAAAGTGTGCGAGTTGAACGCCGACGACGATGTGGATGGCTTCATTGTTCAACTACCACTTCCTAAGCATATCTCTGAACAAAAAGTAATTGAAACAATCGATTACCGCAAAGATGTAGATGGATTTCATCCCATCAATGTGGGAAGAATGTCGATTGGTTTGCCTTGCTATGTTTCAGCAACACCCAACGGGATACTGGAATTATTAAAACGTTATGAGATAAAAACATCCGGCAAAAAATGTGTGGTACTGGGCCGCAGCAATATTGTAGGCAAGCCTATGGCCGCCTTAATGATGCAAAAAGCCTATCCGGGTGATGCCACTGTAACCGTTTGCCACAGCCGTTCAAACGATTTAATAAAAGAATGTAAGGAAGCCGATATCATTATTGCCGCTTTAGGACAACCCAATTTCCTTACTGCCGATATGGTGAAAGAAGGTGCTGTGGTAATTGACGTGGGGACAACTCGGGTACCATCAGATAAAACTAAATCTGGCTTCAAACTAACGGGTGACGTGAAGTTTGACGAAGTAGCACCCAAATGTTCATTCATCACTCCTGTACCGGGTGGCGTGGGACCAATGACCATTGTCTCGCTAATGAAGAATACCTTGCTTGCCGGAAAAAAGGCAATCTATAAATAAAACACAAAATGAGCGATATGTTATCTCGGTGCTAATGGTGCCCGAATAAAGTATCGCTCATATTTTCTAACTCTCTTGGCTATACTTGCTTTAAAACTATCACCAATACCCAACACTATAATGAGAGTTTTCTCCTTCCCTCTTCTTATTCTGCTGCTTTCATTCTCCTGTAGTTCGGCGTCTCAGGAAAAAGCAAGTATTTCCACAGAGTCCGATAGTATCGTTCCCCAAAAAATAACACTACTGTTTGCCGGCGACCTGATGCAGCATCAAGGCCAGATAGATGCTGCCCGCACTGCTTCCGGATACGATTATACTACGTGCTTCAAATTCGTAAAAGAAGAAATTAGTAAAGCAGATGTGGCGATAGGCAATCTGGAAGTTACACTGGGTGGTAAACCATACAAAGGTTATCCACAATTTAGTGCACCCGACGAATACCTGTCAGCCATTAAAAATGCAGGATTTGACATTCTGCTTACTGCCAACAATCATTGTCTCGACCGCAGAAAAGTTGGATTAGAGCGTACGATCTCTATGCTCAATTCTTTGCATATTCCTCATGCCGGAACTTATATAAATCAGGAAACCAGAGAATTACGCTATCCCTTACTAATAGAAGTAAAAGGGTTCCGCATCGTTATACTAAACTATACATACGGAACAAATGGCATCACTGTAAGCTCACCCAACGTAGTGAACTACATCGATAAAAACATCATGAGCAATGATATAAAAGCAGCTCAGGCACTCAACCCCGATGCCATCATCGCATGTATGCATTGGGGGGAAGAATATAAGCGACTTCCCAACAAAGAACAAATCTCTTTGACCAACTGGTTGCTATCGCAAGGTGTGACCCACATCATCGGCTCTCATCCTCACGTGGTGCAACCGATGGAATTGCGAACAGACAGCGTGAGCGGTAATAAACATGCCATAGTCTATTCTCTGGGAAACTTTATTTCACACATGTCTGCCCCCAACACTGATGGCGGCTTACTTTTCAAACTAGAATTGACCAAAGATAGTACTACTTATGTGAGCCATTGCGGTTATAGTTTGGTGTGGGTTGCCCGCCCTGCTTTGACAGGAAAGAAAAATCACATGCTTGTGCCTGTAAACATTTCAAACGATTCACTTCCCCCTGCAGCACGTAATCGCCTGAAAATCTTCAAGGAAGCATCTCGAGCCCTCTTCAAAAAGTATAACCATGAGATAAATGAGTATACTTTTTAGTTAAAAAACAAAAGATTATACTTGCAGAATCAAAGATATTATCTATCTTTGCACCGCATTAGAGAAATGCAATATGGTGGACGTAGCTCAGCTGGTTAGAGTGTTGGATTGTGGTTCCGAAGGTCGCGGGTTCGAGCCCCGTCTTCCACCCCCCATATTGAAAAAGCTTCAGATAAAATCTGAGGCTTTTTTTATTTACCCTACATTTTTGTATATTCCTCCTGCCCGCATCTACATAATTGAAGAAAACAGCCTACCATAAGTTCATAATTATCTGATTATCAACCACATAAAAGCGTGGTCTGGTTTTTGCTTTCTAGATTTCTAAAAATAGAAGAAACATGGAACCAATAATATTAGAACCTATCGGAGTAATACACTCTCCACATATCAATATAGAAGGAATGCCTGTGCAACCTACAGGCGCTATCGGCTTTGAAGGGACAGTAGTGGTTGATGAGAAATATGTAGAAGGACTTAAAGATCTGGAAGGCTTTTCGCACATCATCTTAATCTATCAGTTTCACAAAGTACAAGGGTATGTGCTCCAACTCGTTCCATTTATGGACACAAAACCCCACGGAGTATTTGCGACCCGGGCACCCAAACGTCCCAACAAAATAGGCTTTTCCATTGTTCCGCTAAAAAAAATAGAGAAGAACATTCTCTATTTTGAGCAAGCTGATATGCTAGATGGCACCCCAGTGATAGATATTAAACCTTTCTATCCCAAATACGATAATAAAACTGATGTAAAAATTGGCTGGTTAGCTGATGTTGATCCTGTAGATATTACACAACTACGTTCCGACGACCGCTTTATCTAAGTCGTTGGAACGTACGTATTACTAACCCCTATTTACCACCGTTCAAAACCCCCGAATCTTTATCTTCGTTATTCAATCTCTTCTCTACAGATTGCAATTTACGACCAAAATTAAAGTTATAAGAAACTTTGAATACTACCGTGTTTGAGAGTCCTCCAATATAGATCCGTTTTTGAGAAGAAGCCAAAGCATTAAGATTATTGCTTCCACCTTTCCAAACCCTTGTAAATGGATTTAGAGTATTAGCACCCAAGCTCAGGTTTTTATGTTTATACATTATTCCCACAGCATGAAAGTTCTCATTGTAGCTTAAGGTCTCTCCATCAAAATCATTGCTACCTTTTTTAATATCAAAGAAAAGGGACCATTGCTTATACGTGGCATTCAGGCTACCGCGATAATACCAATCGGTGTAGGTGTGGTGATAATCAAGACCTTTACTTTCGAAGTAATTTATTCCAGTCACAAACTTCAGTGTCAGATAGTCTTTAAATGGACGAACAGATAATTCGGCCTCCGTGGTTAGTTTCTGCCAACTCTTCTGATTCTCCATGGTGCGAACAAACAGATCGTTCTCAATCAACGTTCTTTCCATGATCGGTTTACTATAATACTTATGGCCAATATACATACTACCGCTAAAAATGCCTTTCTTAATATCGTAATTCAGAGAGTGAGTATATCTCATTTCTGGTTTAAGAGCTTTATTCCCTCTTCTTACTTGCAGCGAATCAATCATTTGCTCTACATCCCCTAAGTCGGATAAAGACGGGGCAGAACTATACATATCAGCGTGATAGCGAAGAGAAGAGCTCTCTGTGATTTTATATTTCAAACTAATCGTTGGACGAAAAGTATAGTTTTGATATCCTTCCTCTTCCTCTTTGAGCCACGAACGACTTCCGCCCATTCCTACTGAATAACTAAACTTCTTCACTTTACCCTGAAACTCAGCATATAAGTAAGTCTCTGCCTGCTTCATACTCGTTTCTGCAATGCTAGTACCGGTGTAAGTATTATCAGTGAAACTTTGAGTGTGTTTCAATCCCACACTCAAACGTCCGGCCGTAAATCCTTTCTCATAAATACCTTCACCAATCAAGGAGTATTTACTGCCATCCACATTATTTAATAACTCAGTGAGATTTTCCTCTCCACGAACCTCTTTATATAACCTCTTGGTTTCGGTATCAATATACGTTCCAACCACATTAAACATCAGGAACTGTTGGTTTTTCAGATTGCTTTGGAAATAAAGATCTACAGAAGGAATATGCATTTTTGAAGATGAATAATCACTCATATCAAGGCGCTGTTGTGGATTATCCAACGAGTAAAGCAAGCTACTATAATTCGTTTTCGGCACATCATTGATAGTTGTTCGCACAGTGGCATTGAAAAACCATTTATCCGGTTCCTGATAACTATAATTCAGGTGCATGTAATGCCAGTTCATCCACCATTTGTCAGGTTTTCCTTCTTCAGCACGCGTCAAAATCCTCCCGTCCGAAAAACTATAAGTCTCTGAATTATTCCTCCACATCTCACTAACCTTTCTATAGCTACCATTATAGAAAATTCCAAATTCCGATTTATTATAATTTACTTTGGCATTAAAACTATTATCCCCAAACGGCATTTGCAAAGAATTACTTAAGTTCATAGAGATAAACCCACCCGTAGTTCGCCTTCGAGTAATATAGTCTATAACCGCTTCCGCATTTTCATAGCGAGCTCCCGGCTCTTCATGATGCTCTATGCGAATAATATCTTCAGGACGAATAGACTTTATCTCCTGGACACTTGATCTTATACCGTTAATTCTTAGCTGTACTTCTCCACCACCGGCAGCAGAGACCGTATTCTTCAAGAGATCGATATTTATGCGGCTTAAGTTCAATCGCTGCAAAAGGTCAAAGCCGTTTGTAGATGACCTCATTTGAGAAGCATTTGGAAGTATTACTTTACGATCGACCTTATTTATAACGTTGGCAGCCGTAACAACGACTTCACCCAAAGCCACTGCCGCAGTATCCATCTCTATACTCCCAAGATCCACACTCTTTGTGAAGTCATTGATATTAAGCGTTTTTGTTTGATACCCTAAACAGGAGATTTGTAAATGGTAACCTCCCTTCTGAAGATTATTCATACTAAATTTACCTCTCGCGTCTGTTGTGCCACCAGTCACAAAAACAGAATCACTTTTACTAAGAATCACATTCGCAAATTCCACCGGTCTCTTGCCCGATGACATCACTAATCCTTTTAATTGCAACGATTGAGCAAACAATGTTTGGCAAACTATTAATGCAATCACTATGCTAAATACCTTTTTCATGTAATAAGACTATTCTTATTAATACTACGTTTTATTCCTATTTGTGCGCGCTACATTTATTTAGACGAGATAGGAATGAAAAAGGTTGCATAAAAATTAAAGATTTGTAACATCAAATATGAAAATGTCATCGGGTAATCGAAAAAATTATAGTAAAAACCTTACGGCCTATCCCTTGGATCCACTCCAAAGCTTGAAGAGGGTTGACTTCCCATTTCAAACTCAAGCACACCACCCGCTACAATATCTTTATAATGAATATAAGATTTAGTGTAAGGTTTATGATTGAGCCTTACAGACTGAATATACCTGTTTTCTTTGCTGTTATTATGGGCGATAATCTTAAAAATCTTATTCGCTCCCACAGCTAATTCAGCTTCATTAACGATCGGAGTACCAAAGATATAAACGCCTCCGGCAGGGTTCACCTGATATATACCGAGTGCAGACAGAACATACCATGCAGACATTTGGCCAACATCTTCATTACCGCACAAACCATCCGGAGCATCATGATATAAAGTGTGCATCACCTCGCGCAATCTCGGAGCTGACTTGTATGGCTTCCCTACATAGTTGTATAAATAAAGAATGTGGTGACTTGGCTCGTTGCCATGCGCATACTGCCCTATTAAACCCGAGATGTCAGGTGCAGCATCTTTTCCTAAATCGCCTTTCACTTCAAACAATGAGTCTAATTTCGAGGTAAAAACCTCATCACTTCCAAACAAATTGATTAATCCATGTACATCATGCGGTACAAGCCATACATACTGCCAAGCATTGCCTTCTGTATAATCACCTTTACCAGGAGTGGTCAGAAATGGATCGAACGGTTCGCTAAAACTTCCGGTGGATGAAAAGCCACGCATAAAGTGTGTGCTCTTATCCCAATAAAATTGATAAGACTGACTCCTACGATGAAAATATGTATAGTCATCCTTCTTACCCAGTTGTTGAGCAACCTGTGCTATGCAACCATCCGCCAAAGCATATTCAAGCCCTTTGGCAGTCGTTTCGTTTGTCGGCTCTTTATCATAAGGAATATAACCATATGCTTTCAGCAAATTCATCGAACGTTCATCAAGCATAGCTGAGGTTTTCATAGCCTCAAAGGCCACTTCTTTATCTGCTACAAATCCTTTCAATAACAAATCAGCCAATACGGGAATGCCGGGATTACCCACCATGCAATCCGTCTCATTGCCCATCAAATGCCACACGGGCAACTTTCCTTGCTGCCTAAAAATAGCCAGTAACGTTTGAGCATAATCTCTCATACGTTCCGGGTGGACCAGCGTGGCCAGAGGATGTGCAGCCCGATAAGTATCCCATAATGAGAAAGTGGTATAATTCACAAAATCAGCTTTTCTGTAGATCTTTCCATCACTACCCCGATAGTCTCCATTCACATCACAAAAAACAGATGGAGCAATCATCGTATGATAGAAAGCGGTATAAAAGATTCTTTTATCAACATCATTATCCATAGAAACTTGTATCTTCTCCAACTCTTTGTTCCAGAGAGATTTCGCTTTATCGGCCACTGCATTAAAATGACGTGAGCCAACCTCAGCTTTCAAGTTCAATTTTGCATTCTCTACACTAACAGCAGAAAGACCAACCTTAATATAAAGTGGATCATTTTCTCCATTCGTTATAAAAGAGAAGATACCAACAGAATCATTAATAGCTGTAAAGTGACGAATCGGTTTAGAAAAGACGGCTGCAAAGTAGACCTGTTGATTCTTTGCCCACCCGGTTGAGATACGATATCCGGAAATCGAACTATCGTTTTCTTGCACCAAACGACTATCGGTCCATTGATCCCAACCAATTCCTTTTTGCAAATCGACTACCACCATCGCCTCTCCTTTTGAAGGAAAGGTATATCGATGAAATCCTGTTCGTGCTGTAGCAGTGAGTTCCACATTTATATTAGATGGGGATAAACGAACCGAATAATATCCCGGCGATACTTTTTCATGATCATGATTAAAATAGGAAACACGACTTTGGTCTTGGGTAGGAAAGAAGGTGATATCGCCCAAGTCGCCTATACCTGTTCCACTGAGATGCGAGTGGCTGAAACCAACCAAAACAGAATCACTATAATGGTAACCGGAGCACCAGTCCCAGCCCCTGACGGGTTCTGTTGGGCCCAACTGAACAAAGCCAAAGGGGACATTCGCTCCCACAAACACATGTCCGTGTCCGCCGGAACCGATTCTCGGATCAACATACTGAACGGGATTCTTGCTTTTTGCCGCAAATGCCTGTTGCCCACAACCCATAAAGCCCCAGAACAATATCCCGGCTAGTTGTACAAATTTAAACTTATTCACTTGATTTCTATTTTATCAGTTAATCGTATATCATTCGAGGAAGTTCCTATCTGGAGTTGAAAGTCGCCAGATTCTACTACCCGTTTCATTTCTATATTTATCAAGGAGAAATCTTCCTCCGTAAGCAGAAAACAAACGCGTTTTACTTCTCCTTTTTTTATAAAGAGGCGTCGATAGTGTTTGAGTTGCTTCATCGGTTGCACTACCGATGCAACTTCATCCCGAAGATAGAGTTGAGCAACTTCATCACCGTCGTATTTCCCTGTATTCTTGATATCAAAAGACACTTCGAAACAAGAAGAAGCCTTTTGTGATATTTTCAAGTTCGAGTACTCAAAAGTAGAAAAGCTTAGCCCATATCCAAAAGGATAAAGTGGCGCGGAAGACATTTCAACATAATCATGGCTAGCCGGATTTTTTTTATTGTAATAAACAGGAAGTTGTCCAACGTTTCTTGGCACTGAAACCGGTAAGCGGCCGGCAGGGTTATAATCGCCAAACAAAACATCTGCAATCGCATCGCCTCCTTCTTGTCCGGGATACCAGGCAGTCAGTAAAGCATCCGCGTGATCGGCCGCCCAGTTTTTATCCAGCGGACGTCCTTCAATATAAATCACAATCAACGGTTTCCCCGTGGCTTTGAGCGCTTTGAGCAAATCCATTTGCTTGCCCATAAGTCCCAAAGACCCTCTATCAAATCCCTCTCCGCACTCCATGTCACTCACCGCATTAGAAGTTGTAATTGCAGCTCCGGTCTCTTTATAGCTTGTTTTAAAATCACGGGCACTGGAACCACCGACTACAGCAATAACCACATCAGCACGACGAGCGGCATCAACAGCTTTCTCCAAATCACAATTAGCCGTATCACGAATAGCACACCCCTTAACGTATTCAACATGTGAAGCGCCAATTTTCTTTTTAATCCCTTCCAAAACCGTAACCACATTACTCTCTTCTTGAGGGGCCGTATAATCACCAAGCATATTGTATAGATTATCGGCATTAGGTCCTACGACGGCCACTTTAGTAATTTGTTTCGAAAGTGGCAAAGTCTCTCTTTCATTTTTCAATAAAGTAATCAACTGCCGGGCACAATTACGTGCCAGCTGAATATGCTCAGCAGAACGCACTTCCTTCTTCGCTTTCTGAGGATCTACATACGGATGTTCAAACAATCCCATCTCAAATTTCAAACGCAGAACCCGACAAACAGCCGTATCAATCAAGGCTTCATCGATCTTCTTTTCACGCACCTGCTGAGTTAAAGTAGCAAAAGCATCCCCTCCCAAATCCGCATCAAGACCAGCGGTAAGTGCCATGGCAGCCGCTTCAGCATTTGAAGAAGCAACAAAGTGCTGAGCATGAAGACCTTCAATACTGTAAAGATCAGAAATAGAGAAACCACGGAAGTTCCATTCGTTATGTAGCAATTGTGTCAATAGATAATGGTTAGCTGTTGTAGGAATCCCGTCCATTGAATTGTATGACGTCATCACAGACAATGCGCCTGCTTGTATTGCTTTACGAAAAGGTGGTAAAAAATCAGTCAGCAAATCCCTTCTTCCAACAAAAGACGGATTGCCATTTTGTCCACCCTCTGGTATCCCATAAGCAATAAAATGTTTTAATGTAGCGACAGTCGCATATGCTTGATTCAGCTTTCCGCCACCAAGACCCTTCACCATAGCAGCAGCCAAAGAGCCTGACAAAACAGGGTCTTCACCGAAGGTTTCCTCCACCCGAGACCATCGTGGATCACGAGCCAAATCGATTACCGGCCCGTAACTGATATGTCCTCCTTGCAAACGTATCTCCTGACCAATAGCTCTCCCCTCTTCTTCTAATAAAGAAGGGCTCCAAGTAGCAGCCATACCTACACCGGTTGGAAAAACAGTAGCGCCAATAGCCATATGACCATGAGGCGCCTCTTCTGCTAAAAACAGAGGAATACCCAAAGGTGTATTTTCAATCACATACTTCTGTAAAGCGTTGCCAGCCTTAGCAGCAAATTCAGGTCTCAGTCCGTTTTCTAACGTTTTCTTTGTCCACGGATCCGCTCTATAAACGCCCCAAAGCATACCCGCATGTTTTTCCTTTACTAAAGATTTAAATCGTTCAGAGACCTTTACCTGGTTTCCTTTTAAATCATACATCTCCCATCCCAAGGGGCATAATAGTTGTCCCACTTTCTCTTCCAAAGTCATGCGACTGAGCAGATCCTCTGTGCGAATCTCTACGGATAAATTAGGATTCCTATAAGGAAAAGCCTGTTGTGCCGAAAGATATAATGAGCAAAAAAAGAATGCAAGCTCGCTCAATACAATTTTTCTGTTATACATAGAGCCTGTCTAAATTTTATTACAAAAGCACGTCAACATCTATATTTTCACCTTCAATATTTAATTCATTACGTTGTAAACGCATAAGCTTTCGAGTTTGATAAATATTTGAGCTTTACTGCCACAAATATAATAAAGCTCTTGGCTTATGCGTTTAAAAAGCTAATTCACACTACAAACATGGGAACTAAATCTAAATGTCTAAAACGGACATTTCTGGTTGTCTACCCACTTTATAGTACCATAAGGAACAGCATTGTATCCGTGCCCGGTCATATCAAGCACACTACCATCTTCCTGCGTTTCTCCGTCGAAGCGCCAATAAGCCACAAGGCCTTTGCTAGTAGGGTCTACGTAGCAGACACCATCTTGAAGTTCAGCAGGGGTACGAGCAACGTTCCATACACGGCATTCGCTGATATAACCATCGAAGAAGCGTTGATGACCGACTGAACGACCGATAGCGAAGGTATCGTCCCAAGAGTGACCATCGTAAGCCATACTCAGATTAATAGTACCACCGTTATTCGTTTCCACAAAGTGAATTTGCTCTCCATTGAGGTAAAGGTGCAGATAGCGACCGTCGTATACGGCAGCAAAGTGCAACCAATGTCCGGTTTCGAATTCCTTGTCTACCCAAGACTCATAGTGGTCTTTTTGATCGGGATGAGCAGCTGTACCGATAGAGCCCTTCGATAATTGCAGTTTGTTGGCAGGATTACCTGCACCGTCGCCAAAACGGAAAAGGAAGTTCTCCTCACAGCCACACAATGAACTGATACCACTAAAAGAGACAGGGAGTACTTTCATCTCCAGTGTCATTTGACCAAGTGCCTTTACGGGGCTATTGTCGCCACCAAAGCCAGGTATGTCGAAACAGCCGGAGCGAGCCAAGTTAGCAGCCTTAATTTTAATAACTTTAGTCAACATCAGGTAAGCGGTACGTGAAGTCTCAAGCACATTGAGCCCCCCCCCTTCAACAGAAGTGATGGACACAGGCACACAGTAGGAAATACCTTCCTGCAATTCTTTGGAATCTGCCTGAACTTCAAGTTGCGTCGATATGGCTTTGCCTGCCTTAATCACAACCTCCGATCCATCCAGCGAATAGCTTCCATTGGGAGGCAATTGACAATTGCGTCCGGTAGAAGCATTAAATTCATCGAGCAACTCAGGAGCTGGTTTCATTTTAACCGTAATGTCTGTTTCGGCTTTAGTAGTGGAGGACACCGTAAGGCCGACGCTTGACTGACCGTCAACAAGGAAACGAATATTTTTTGACGATAATGTACCAGTTACATATATTGCATCGCCATAATCAGCTCCTTTTTTGCAGCCTGCCATGCAAAGCAACAAAGCTAATAAAGATAATAATGTATATTTTTTCATAACGTTTTAAAATTATTGTTCTGCATAAATATTAAACTCACTTAAATACATGGTAGTATAATAGTATGAACTATAATAAGGTTGTGCTTTTTTTACAAGCTTAATATAACGTCCCTCATAAGAACCATAGAATACAGTATACACCTTTGTTGCCGTTAGTTTACCTACTTCCTTCCACGTCACATTATCTTTACTTACATAAACTGATACACCAGACATATACGATGAAGCGGCATTTCCACGGTAATTTAAATACAGTCCAGCTACTTGATACGTCTGAGCCATGTCTATCACAAGAGAGAGATCCGCATTACTCGTTGTATAAGAACTGAGACTAAAATTAGTGGTATTAACTCCATCAAACAATCGGGCTGTAGTTGAATTTGCTGGAGTAGAAATCGCTGACCACGCAGAACGTTCACTGACCAATGAGCCACGAATATCCCCTTCTGTTGCCGAGTCGTTAATATTGTTTGTTTCTGTAGTAACAACAATATAAGCTACATTCATATTAGTACTGGCAGCAGCATTTCCACCAACTACCTCAGAGATCCTCAATGGAATAACATAAGCAGTCTCCGTTAGTTTATCCAGATAGCTATCCTTCAGTTTAACATTCAAAGAATCTGAAGATATCATCCCATTTTCCGGAATAGTCAATAACTCATTACCCAAATCAATAGCATCTACAGGAATAGCACTATAATTTGTCCCATTTACTGCATTGTATTTATCTATATACGAATTATCAACCGCTACTGTTGCTTTAACAGCTGCATTCGCTTTTTGTGCAGAAAAAACAGGGGCTTTATAATTTACCTTACTGATACTTCCAATAGCAGTATGCACCACTTTAAAACTATTTTCTGTATTTCTCAAGAATATCCGGTTCATCGAATCTCCTTCAAAATCATATTTCTCATTATTTTCACAGGACGCAAAATTCATCAACAGAACCAACAGCCCTACACAGTACAATTTCTTTTTATATAGTATCTTCATAAAACGTCATATTACATTATTAATAAATTGCCGGATTTTGAATCTGTATACACTCGCGAAAACGTCCGTATGGACGAGGATTATTCTCGTGCACATTATAGTCGCGATGAATAAAAAAGGCACCAAAGCCACCTTTTCTTCCTGTAGCAGGTTGATAGCGTGCTTGCGCATACATCTCCGACATTTTACCTTGCCAGTTATCACCCATGTTGCAACAGAAAACTACCTTTTCGATAGGCCAACCTGTAGATGTGCCACCACCATAAGCTTGCGCAATGTAGTAGTTGCATATATCAATCAACGAAGATGTAGGATCGCCTGTAGCATCCACACAAAGCATCTTGTCGGTATCAGTCACGTCCTTACCGTATCGTTCTTGAATGAGAGCCAAACGTTCTTCCTTTGTAATATTAGGGTTAGGCCCCATGTACTTAGCTAAATAATTCATAAAGTGGAGAAAGTGATCACCAGACAAGAAGTCGCCTTCGGGTTCGTAGTCGGCATCAAAACCATCAAGATCATTCTCAAAAACTTGGTCCAAGAAGTATTCGGCATACATCTCAATGGCTTTATTAATCGCCGCATCCTTCTCTTCACCTGCCGACATTTGAAGAGCCTCATTATAAGCAATTTTGAAATCTTTTTCGTCTGTCTCTGCATCAATACGTGTGATGGCTACTGCAAACATTTTAGTGCCTTTCACCTTCTGAACAAATCGAATTTCTTCCCAAATGTCTGTGTTTTCTTGGGCAGGAATACCGCCCCACATAGAACAGATATCGAGACTATCGGGCAAACCCATGAAGCGCACTCCCAAAGAGTTTTGTCCTCCATATTGAGCAAACCATCCGAAAGAAATGGAGTGGTCGCTGGCTTTGTAATCGCGCAAATTTTGATAATATAAGTCACTGTAGGTATAGGGTTCCTGAATTTCATTCGTTTTGATGTCTGTATCACATGCATACATCAGTGAGCCCATTGCTACAAGTGCCAATAGATATTTGATTGTTTTCATAATCAGATTAATTTCTTATATTTATTACTAAGCTTACTGTTTATCTCACGTCCCACCAAAGTTTCGTTCCGGCGATGTCATTACCTCTCAAGAGAGATACGGCTGCATTTACATTCTCCGTGTTGTTTGAATACTCTGTTGTGGGGAACTTGAGCCGGCTAATCAGTTTGCCGTTGGCAACTTCGGTGACGCCGTTGTAAGTGTAAATTTTAATAAATCCAGGATAACCAGTTCTACGCATTTCGCTCCACGCTTCTTGACCATCAGGAAAAAGAGAGATCCACTTCTGAACCATGATACGCTCTAGTTTAACTTCATCTCCAACGGTATTATCCCAAGCGGGAGACAACTGAGAAAGGTCACTGGCAGAAGTTGAACCTCCACCATAAGACGTTGTAGGATCTTGATAAGAGGGAAGTGGCAAACTTTGGCTATTAGCGATGTAAGCATCAGAACCCGAAGCACCCCATTGAGCAAAAGAAGTGCGAATGCCTTGTTCATAGTAATCTTGAGCAGATCCATTTCCAAGCCCCATTCGCAACGACGCTTCAGCCAAAAGGAAGTAAGCTTCGGAAGCTGTCATCCATTGCATTCCGTCGTCAGAAGCAACATTGATACCCGAAGCAGCTGCTGAATAACTATCTTTGTTTATACCTGACATACCATTACGTACACCGTGGTAAGCACCATCAGTAGCCGTACGGAAGTAGCGAGAGATACGTGGGTCATTATACCCATTCAGATAGCAATCCATCGTGGCACCCATCCGCATATCTTGGAAACTTTCACTCACTTCCCAAATTGGATTGGTGAAGGTAAACGATGACGTTTGATGTAAAATAGCTGAGTCATCAGTAGAAGTCATCAAACCATAGCTATGATTGATGGCTGCAACAGCTTCTGTTTGTGCTTTTGTTTTATCAACAAAAGAAATACGCATAGCCAGACGTAAGCGAAGGGTATTGGCAAACTTAATCCACTTGGTGGTATTACCACTGTAGATATAGTCGTAATCTTCCATATACTTCGCCGTATTGTTGTTGCTATATGTAGTCAACGCATTGATAGCTTGATCCAGTTCTTCAAAAAATGTAGAGTATACATCTTGTTGGCTATCGTAAGGAACTTTGGTAGATGTACCGAACTTGCTATATGGAATAGGTCCATACATATCAGTGATGCGACTCATGCCCAACACCTTAATAATGGTTGCCATAGCTCTGGCGGGAGAATCTTTGTCGGTAACATCCGCAATAGATTTCCACGGCTGCATAATATACATATAAGCATCGGAGAAAGGAGCGTTATACCAATTTTGATAAAGTCTATATTGATCGTTGTGAACACTGGTATAACTATAGGTATTGATGTTGGCAATATAACTGGCAAAAATGTCTCCCGTTAGCATCTCTGTGATCTGATATTCGCCTCCCAAATCTTCGCCTACAATAAATACACCTTTTTCCATCTGAGTAAAAAAGGCACCCGTGTTTAGGTTATCCTGAGCCATTTGTTCGGGCGTTACTTCATTTGGATTGACGTTCCATTTTTTAAATTGATCAGTGCAAGAGGTGAAGACTAAGCTTCCCAACAGAAACGCACCGCTTATCATATTTCTATATTTCAAAATCTGTTTCATCTTAATGGTACTTTAGAAGTTAAGTTTTACAGAGAATCCAATGTTACGCAAGCTCGGCAACATGAAGTAGTCCATTCCACTGAAGTGAGTGCCAGTGCTGGCCGTCAATTCAGGATCGAAAGGAGCCTTACAGTAGAGCATAAAGAGATTGCGTCCGGTAAAGGCCACGTTCATGCCCTGAATCCAAGGAACCCATTTAGTCACGGGTAAATCATAACCCAATGTAAGTTCTGCCAGACGGATGTTAGTAGCGCTATACACATACATAGAACTTGCACCCGTACCTACCGCCTGGTAATATTTTTGAGCAGCAGGAACCAAATAACCGTTAATCATCACACCACCAGCATCACGAGCATCGGCTGATGCCTTAGATGTGCCGTAAGCATCCATCAAGGCTTGTGTCATTGACACTCCGACACCTCCCACGCGGGCGTTGATCAAAAAACCAAGAGAAAAACCTTTCCAGCTGAAAGAGTTACGCCACCCCATGGTGTATTTTGCCTGAGAGTTTCCGGCATATACCCAACCATCACCACGTTCGCCTGCGTTGTTATCAACCGATACGGTGTTATTCACATAGTCCACATCGATGTATCCATGTTCATCAGTCTTCAGTGCTGTAACATAGAGGTCTCCAATTGAACCATCTACGGTTAAGCGGGAAATAACGTTGCCGATACCGCCCAAATCGAGTATATCTTGTTCAACTGTAAGACCCGGTGAAAGTTCAGTAGACTTAAGCAACTTCTTAACCTTATTACGGTTCAAACTATAAGTAAAGGAAGAATTCCATTGTACTTTACCAAGAGGTTGATTTAATGACAAACTGACTTCAATACCTTTATTATCTATCTGACCACCATTAATATAAATAGAAGTGTAACCCGAAGATGCAGAGAGTGAAGGGTTGAACAACTGGTTAAACGTAGAAGTTTTATATAAAGAAACATTAAGCGCTAACTTCTCACCCCAGAAATTAGATTGCAAACCAACTTCCCATGAGTGAGTTCGTTCGGGCAAAATGTCATTATTGGGATAAGTAGTTGTAGAGGTAGGCGTACCAGATTCATAAGGATAAGTCTGATAAGCAATGTAGTGCGTTGGAGCGTTACCGACCTCACTATAAGAACCACGAACCTTCAAGAATGAAAGTACATTACTCTTGATAGGAAATAGATCGGTTAAAATAGCCGAAAGACCTACCGAACCATAAGGCAAATTATTCTTTTCTGTCCAAGCTAAACTCGATGCCCAATCAATTCGTCCCGTTAAATCAAGGTAGAGTTTACTTTGCCATCCCACCTGTGCGGTAGCAAAAAGTGATTGGGTTTGGTCGTGATAATCGTTTTGGTCGAACTTTGCATTTTTTTGATTGAGATTTTTTAGCGTAAAACTATTGGCTACTGAGTTTAAATCGCCGCCTATACTATAGTAATTATAATTAATGTCTTTAATGCTAGTACCAACGTTAGCAGCCAATGAGATATCACCAAAATACTTATCGATATTCAACATCATATCGCCATAAATTTGACGCGTTGATTCATTGTTTTTATAATATGCTCCATATTTTTGTGCAAAGATAGCATCGGTAGAAGCTGAATATTTTTTCTCGGAGATAGCAGAAGTATAATCCATCTTAGCACGTCCGCCCAATGTGATGCCTTTGGCTATATTATAACTCAAACCTCCACTAATCAAGAAACGGTTCTTATGATTAATAAAATTATCGCGATTGGTAATCCAATAGGGGTTTTGCATACCGATACCCATATTTCCCCAAGGCCAATATTGAGTCTTAAAACCTCGGCTTTCGTCGTACATTTCAAACAATTTATAGGTATCCAAGCTATAACTGGGCGACATCAGGTAAGTAGAAACGATAGGGTTAAAATACTGTCCTTGAGAAATCATATTTTGCTCGCGAACATTCATATAACTAGCGCTCAGATCCAAATGCAGCTTATCTTGCAACAAATCAGTCGTGTTGCGAATGCTAAAGTTGTATCTGTCGAGCGTATTGTTTTCTACAATGCCTTCTGCATTGGTAGCTGCCAAAGATAGGAAGGTTTGGTTTTTCTCTGTCCCATTGCTAATGCTCAGTGAGTTTGTCTCATTCAAGCCTGTTTGATAGAAGTCCATAGGATCGTAGCTACTGGGTTGAGCCAGTTTCTGTCCCCAACTCTGTAATGAGCCGCTACTGGCACCATAAGTGTTTTGGAACTCCGGTGTAACAAAAGGCTCAAAGAAAGAGGTGTTGTTGGAGTAGCTCACGTTCAATTTGTTGACTGAGCCTTTTTTTGTGGTAATCATAACAACACCGTTAGCAGCCTCGCTACCATAGAGTGCAGAAGCAGCAGCACCACTTAGCACCGACATTGTCTCGATATCTTCGGGATTAATCATGGAAGCACCGTCACCGCTTTGCCCCATACCTGTGTAGTAATCCGAAGGCTGAGTCGTTTCGAGTGAAGGCATCGGAATACCATCGATGACATACAACGCGTTGTTATTTCCGGAGATAGACTTTGCTCCACGCATCACAACCTTGACTCCACCACCGATGCCAGACGAGCTGGCATTGATGTTTACACCGGCTACTTTTCCTGCCAGACTATTCATAAAGTTAGCATCTTTAACACCAACTATTTCTTTAGCAGAAACCTGTTGTACATTATAAGATAAAGCCTTCGCCTCTTTCTTAATACCTAACGCAGTTACAACAACCTCGCTAAGTACTTTTGTATCTTCTTTCATTACAACAGACAAACTGGAGTCAAGTACAATTTTCACGCTCTGTGAGACATAACCCACATAAGAAAAATCAAGAACATCTCCTTTACTGGCTTGAAGTATAAAGTTACCGTCAATATCGGTAATAGTACCCGAAGGGTCATTCTTTATCTTAACGTTCACCCCAATCAATGGCTCTCCGTTAATATCGACGACTTTTCCTTCTATCTTTTTAGGAATGACGCGTTCTTTTTTATCAGCAAAAATCATTATATAGCCATTACTTAATTTATAACTGAAACCTGTCCCTTTCAGTATAAAATTTAAAGCTTGTCCAATAGTTTGACTCTTAATATCCAAAGAGATACGTTTGGTCGTATTTAGTTGAGACTCGTTGTAGGCAACAGACATATTTGATTGTCTTTCTACCTCGACCAATGCTTCACGTAAAGAAATATCCGATTTTACAATCGTAATTTTGATATTTTCCTGTGCGAAGAGGAGTGTTTGCACAAATAGCAAACAACAAAAAAATGTTATACATTTAGCTTTTAATCGATATAAATTCATATCTTAGTAGCGCTTTTAGTGTTAAACTCATAATATTATTCTTCAAAGAAATTAAGCAGTATGCTTTAATGCTAAGAGATTATTTCATATCCGGAATCAGGCGTCCTCCTTTTTCCGGATACTTTTTTACATAATGGCGTATGTTTTTAAGGTTAATATCTTTATTGTTAATTATTTAGCACTCTTCAGATAGCAAACGTTTCCGTCTATTTTATATTTAAATCCTCCTACTACTTCTTTCATCACTTCCAATATTTCAGTTATATCAGCATTCTTACGGAAGCGGAAATTATATTTATCATTATTAAAGAAACTAACGTTACATTGAATTGTCATATTAAAACGGCGTTCTAGTGTAGATAGAATTCCTTTGATTGTAACGCCTCTAAATACAAACTCCCCTTTTTGCCAAGCAGTCACATCAGCAAGGTTTGCATTCTTCATAAAGCTCATTCCTGTATTTCTCGAGAATGTAACTTCCTGACCGGGAGATAATATATAATTCCTTTTACCCTCTCCGCAATCCACGAATACTTTCCCATGGATTAACGTAGCCACAATCTCATTACTTTCGGGATAAGCAGCTACATTAAACTCCGTACCCAATGCAGTAACAGACATTGTTGTCGATTTTACAATAAAAGGTTTATCAGGGTTCTTCTTCACTTTGAAATTGGCCTCGCCTATTAAATAAACAGTACGAGTATCTCCTTTGAAAGCTTTCGGATAAAGCAACAATGTACCAGAGTTAGTCTGCACAAAACTACCGTCAGGCAGTTCAACCGTTTTCATGTTGCCATCTGGTGTAAATTGTTGCACCATAGCTACTTCTGAGTATCTGTTCTTTGTGAGGAAGAAAGTACCAGAAACCGAAACAGCCAACAAGATCACAGCTGCCGCAGCATAGCGCCAGAGGCGAAGATAGCGGAAAGAGGTCTTCTTGTCGATTTCCATCTTTTTATAGACAGCAGCAAGAGAATCCCATGTACTTGCATCGGGCATTTGCTCAGTTCTCTCCCACAATGATTTCAATGCGGTTTCTTTCTCATCAGCGTGTTCGGAATCTAACAACCATTGATGCACCTCTTTGGTTATCTCTGGCTTCTGGTCGAAGTCTGTGAAAATACGTATAATCTTGGAGATGTAATCTTTCATCTTATAATTGCCTTTATACTGTATAGACAGTTATAAAAAGTCAACTACTCAATAGATATAAGAAAAAAAATAAAATAGTTTTCTTTAAGTCCATCAATGCCAGATAAATATGGCGCTCCACTGTACGGATAGAGAGTTTCTGTCTTTCTGCAATCTCGGCATTGCTCATTCCCTGCTTACGACTCATAAGGAAACAAGTCTTTCTTTGTATAGGCATCTTGTCTATTGTTAGCTTTATCAGAAGTTCTATTTCCTTAGCATAGAGTTCGTCGTGAATATCTGTTTGATATAAAGGAATATCATCTTGCACCAATTGCTCCCTATAAGCGCATTCAATTGATTTATGCTTCAGAAAATTGAAAACATGATTACGCACCATGGTATAGATATAACTGTTCCATGTATCACAATCTTCCCAAAGCTCAGGATTATCCCATAGCTTCACAAAAATGTCTTGGGCAATATCTTCAGCGTCATCTTCTGATTTCAATATCTTCCAGGCAAAGGCCTTCACTTTAGGGAAGGTAATGATGAAGAATTGTTCAAACTGGTGTTTTCGTTCCTCTGTATTAGTCATTTAAGATCTTTCCAATTAAGCTTAAATTATTCAGCCTAATCATTTCGTTTTTATCTGTAGTCAAAAATAGACTGTTTTAGAGAGATAAGCAACTAAAAACGTAAAAAGAATGAAATTAGCAAATAATACCCTCAAAGTAGAAGCCGAAATATCATTATAACATATAAAGTTTCACATATCGGCCAAACTGTTTAGCAATATCTTATAGCCTATAACAGACAGAGTAGTTGAGAAAGTTTCTCATCCAGTCTCATGCGAGACAGAATATGAAAAAAGATAAAGTATAAACATCTTTCTAATACCTATCCAATATCTGGAAAACAGCTAATAAACGCCCATAATCTTTGCTTGAAGCCAGTTGGAGAGTTTCTTCCCATTTACAACAGGATAAATATTTATGGCCTTTTCGCCATGAATATTCTTGGGCATTGTATAACTAAAAATCATCTTGCCCCGCTGCTTAGGAAGTATTTTTTTAGGATTCGAGAATTTTAAGTTTTTGTCACTACCAGCAACAATAAAGTTTAGCGACATTGGTTTATTAGTGTCATTGGCATAGCGTAACTCTATTTGATTAGTCTTTCCGGAAACAAGCGTACCAAAAACTAATACTTTCAGATTTAGGTGCAATCCATCACCAAATTCATAAGGGTAATCTTCCTCCACAGGATGTGCATACGGAACAACTCGACCTTTCACCCATATTCGATTAAAGTTTTTACCGTCATTACTCAAAACGACGATCTCTTTGGAGAAAAATCCGGGACGATAAAGAGGATTGAATGTAATCGTCACCTTCCCTTTACTTCCTGTTCTAAGAGGTTCTTTAGAGTAGCTAGAAGTTGTACAACCGCAACCGCTAGTTACGCCATTTATAGCAATGGGCATCTTACCTTCATTCCGAAACACAAAAGTATGAGATACTTTCCCATCCTTTTCCTTAATTTGTCCAAAGTCAAAGACTCTTTCTTCAAAAGAAATAACTTTAGAAACAGTTTGCGAATAGAGCTGACTACCCAAAACGGCTACTAAAACAAATAGTACAGTAAAACTTTTCATGCTATATTAATTATTGTCAGGAAAGAGAGGCGACTTACAATTACGAAAATCACCTCTCAAAAATATCTAATTCAATTAGCAAGTATGATATTACTCCTCACATTTATTTTTGTCATCAGTAATCCAATTTACAGCAGTACTCTTGTCAAATTGATTAAGTGTACCATCTCCTGTATTATCTCTCCATGTTTTTGACCAATCCATATCATAGCCATGACCAGTAGCATCTTTAAATACATGCCCTTGACCGTCATTCAATTTCCAGTAAGCAACTAACCCGTTAGACTTAGGATCAACACTACAAAGTCCGAGTTTTAACTCACTGGTAGTCAAAGCACGATTCCAGACACGTACTTCTGCCACACGTCCATTAAAGTATTGCTTAGAGGGATAATTTTCCCAAGACATGCCCAACTCAAAACGTTGAAAAGTACAATTAGCTGTTCCATTAGATTCAACATCTTTATCTCCATTGACATACATCACAAACTTACTTCCATCGTATGTCAAAGAGATGGTGTACCACTTGCCTGTATCAAATCGAGTATTAGAAAAAATATTGCCCCCAGGTTTAGCCCATTGCAAGGAGTTTATATCCGCATCCCCCTCACCAAAACGAAGCATATTTGAGTTTGATTCATTTTTGGAAGTAAAACTGCACAAACGACTGATTTTTTCAGGAGTATTATGCCAAGCATTTATATAACATTTAATTTCGTATGTGTAATTTGCCAAATTAACAGCTAAGTTATCCGGAGCAATATAATTACTATATAAATCAGGGTTATTCATATTTAATGCAGTAAAAAAACCCGCTGTAGATTTTATATTAACCACAAGATAAACAGTAGTATTGGCATAATCGGAACTTACTTCTGCACCTTTGCCGGAAACAGAGGTCAATCTGATAGGAGCTAAATAAGCCTTCTCAGTAAGCAAAGAAAGCTTAGAAGGATCAATAGAAACTTCGATAGAATCTTTTGATATATAATCCCCTTGAACAATATTCGCTAGCGCTTTGCTCATGTCAAAAACACCATCAGGAAATGCGACATAATTCGTTTTATATTTCTCATTAAAAGCTGCAATCAAAGAATTATCAACCTCCGATTTAACCGTCACGGAACTACTCATTGGCCTTGTTGAGCGGACAGGATATTGGAGATGGACATCACCAACGGCACCCGTTTCAGTCTGAATCACTTTAAAAGAATAGAGACTTTTAGGAGCATTCGTTGCGACCCATTTCCCCGTATTAACATATATTTTATTAGCAGAATTTCCTGTAACGTCATAGCTCTCTTTGTCACTGCAAGATTGTAGTGATAAAGTAGCAATCATCATAAAGCTTACGCAGAAATATTTATATAGATATGTTTTCATAATAACGTCCTCTTATTAATTGCATTTATTCTTGTCATCACTATCCCATCCTATTGCCGAGCTATAATCCAATTTATAGACTAACCCTTTCCCCTCACTAATTTCGCGAGCAGTGTTTGTCCAATCCATATCGTAGCCATGTCCCGTTGCATCCTTGAATATATGCCCTTCACCTTCATTCATTTTCCAGTAAGCAACCAAACCTTCTGATTGCGGATCAACCCCACAAAGCCCCATTTGCATTTCAGCTGGATTCAAGGCGCGGCTCCACACTCGAACTTCTGAAATTCGGCCATGGAAGTACTGAGAACTACGATAGCCGGTCCAAGACATGCCCAATTCAAAGCGTTGAAAGTCTACAGGTTTTCCATCTCCAGCGCCTTCTGCATCTTTTACGCCATTAACGTACATTGTCAATTTACTGCCATCATAAGTTAAAGAAACAGTATACCAACGCCCCGTACTAAAGAGGGTACTCGACACAATACTACCAGTTGGGCTCACCCACTGCAAAGCATTTACAGCTTGCCCGTTTTCACCAAACCGAAGCATACTGGAACGTTGTTCATCCTTAGAGGTAAAACTACACAAACGGGCAATAATATGCCAATCATCAGAATAGAATTTAATCTCATAAGTAAAGTTGGATAATTCTTGCTTTTTATCATCAGCAAAAATGAAGTTGCTATATAAATTCGTATTGCTGATATTTAATGAAGTAAAATGAATTACTCGTGAAATCTGCAAGAAGATAGTCTTTGAGGATTGTAGTACATCAAGACCATCCACTTGCGCAATAGTAACCGGAACAACATAAACACGGCCTTCTGCAAAATTCTCGGTAGAAACCACTTTTACGGTAGTCGGGGTTGAAAATGACTTACCTGCTTGAATCGTCGCATTAGCATCGTCTAATGTAACTGCTCCATCAGGAAGCGCAAAATAATTCGTCCCATGTTCTTTATTATAAGCTTCCACCTGTGAATTATCAATGGCAAATGTCACTTTCACATCTTTATCCACTATATTAGTTGCAGAAGCTGTCACAGCATAAGTAGAGGGGGTATCCTCCACTACAAACTTTGTTACAGGTGTCGTTTCTGTCCCAGTGATAAGTACGACTGTTTTCCCATAGTCAAATTTATCACCTTCAGTACAACTCATAATCGATAGTCCTAACACCACTCCCAATAAAGAATATTTAAATATATCTGTTTTCATTATGATTCTTATTTAATTATTTATTGCAGGATTCATTATTTGAATAGCCTTTCGGAATTCATTATAAGGTATACCAGATGCAGAATAATAGTTTCTCCCTAAAAAGAAGACTCCACAACCACCTTTGTCACCTTTGGCGGGTTCCCATCTTGCATAATCCAGCAGCCTACCTCCATCGGCATAAAAGACACCGAATGTTTCACAATAGATCATTTTCTCTGAAGGAAAGCCAGTAGGCTCGGTTAAAAAGCCAACCTGATTACTATAAGCTTGTTCAACGATATAATCACAATAGGGTATAATATCTGTTGGAGGTGCCCCTCTAAAATAATCTACTATCAGCAATTTGTCAGGTTGTTCACCTTCAGGACCGAAATACTTAGCCAGTTCTTTAACCAGTCTTACTAAGTCAGAACCACTCCAGCCTTCCCAGTCTACATCCACACCATCAAGTCCCGGTTCCAATACTTGGTTTACAATCCACTTTGCATAAGCAGCCATCGCTGCATCATCCTTATTCTGGCTAAGATCGTAATCAACACCGTCAACCGTAAACTTATGTCTATAATTAGAAGCATCGGCATGCATGACAAAACGCGTTCCTAGTTTTTCTTGACAATACTTCATGTCATTGTATGCTATAGGATGAGTCTCTGCCGTAGGTATGCCCATCCAAAGATTAACGATATCAATACTGTCAGGCAATCCTACCATACGTTCACCCCACGATGCCGGATTTTTATACCCGGTGACACCTTCTATCGGTGACCAACCTTCATAATAAGCATAGCTTATCTCATGATTGCTCTTCTTATAGTCACGCACATTCTGAAAGTATTGCTCATCATAAGTATTCAATTTCTGAATTTGTAACGGCTCAACATCTGTATCGCAGCTATAAAGAAGAAATGTCCCGATACAGAAAGTCAGCAAGCTTGTTATATCTATTTTCATTGTATTTATCTTTAACATTAAACAATGTTCATTCCAATATTATCGAGATTTCTTATCCCACCATAGTTTTGTTCCACCATTATCTTGACCACCTAGAGCAGCAATACCACTGGCAACTCCAATAGCATTATTGATCTTTTCGTCACGTGTATAAGGCAAACGACGAACTTGCAATTGAGCATCTACGGTACCGTTACTGCTGTTTTTCACAACAGGAATTAATTCGGGATATCCTGTACGACGATATTCGCTCCATCCTTCGGGGCCGTCAGGGTACATTGCAATCCATTTCTGTGTAATAATACGCTCCAGCTGTCCTTCAAAGTTTGCATTATCGCTCCATGCTGGAGTCACTTTACTACTAAAAGTATAATTATCACTACCAACATTATCTGTGAAAGAGCTTGGAGTTGAGGTAGCATCAGCCAAATAAGTATCGGCACTACCAGCAGTATTTTCTTCGAATGACACACGTACACCTTGCTCATAGAATGATTTGGCCGTACCTGTTCCCATATTCCAACCACGTAATGCACCTTCAGCACGTAGGAAGAATGATTCTGCAGCCGTCATCCACACTACAGGAGTAGAAGCACGATCCATGTTCAAATTCGAGATTTTAGCACCTTGGTAGTTACTCATATTGCTTGTCGTGATGCCAATACGTACACCATGATATTTACCATCAGCCGTAGCCTTAGTAAAATAGCGACTAATACGCGGATCATTCAAACCACCCATATAAGTAACGATTGAAGCACCAGGACGACAATCACCTGAGTTAAAATTATAAGCAATTTCTTGTAACGGATGATGATAGCTCAATGAATTATGTGAAAGCTCAGCACGATCAGCTTTGCTCTCAATAAAACCAAACACATTTTGTGTTGATTTTTCAGCTTCTTGCTTAGCTAGCGAAGAATTGGCGTAAGCAATGCGAATAGCAAGGCGTAAACGTAGCGTATTAGCAAATTTCACCCACTTTTTTACATCACCACCATATACGTAATCATAATCGCTCATTAATTTCGCCTCTTTATTGCCATTCACATAGTTACCTAAAACTTCAATGGCATTATCCAGCTCTTCAAAGAATTTGCTATAAACCTGATCCATCGGATCGTATAGACTGGAAGAGCCAAAATTCACATAAGGTATCGGACCGAAGCTATCAGCAATACGGTGCATGCCTTCCACCTTTACTACCGTGGCCAACGCATCAATTTCCGATAATTTCTGTTCAGTCGCTATTTTATGAATATTCTGCCAAGGAGCCATAATCCCGGTATAAGCGTAATCAAAAGTAGCATTTACCCACTGCTCCTGAAAGTTATACTGTCCATTGTGATTGGTAGAACCCAGTGTAGCAGCAATATAACCGGAAAAAAGATCATGCGACAGATTCTGAGCAATCTGATAGTCAGAATCCAGTGTGCCACCATCACTAATGATAACAACCCTGCGCAACATCTGTGAGAAAAAGGCCCCTGTCTTCAGGTTATCCGCCGCCATCATTTCCTCGGTGACTTCATTCGGATTTACGTTATCCGCATAGTCAATGCACGAAGTGTTATTTAATAGAATCAAAGACATTCCAATAACAGAAAGCTTGTTCCATGATAATATTTTGTTCAATATCATATCTTCTAAAT
This sequence comes from Bacteroides ihuae, assembly GCF_900104585.1. Lineage (GTDB taxonomy): Bacteria > Bacteroidota > Bacteroidia > Bacteroidales > Bacteroidaceae > Bacteroides > Bacteroides ihuae. Next base: position 51,140 of record NZ_FNVX01000003.1, on the reverse strand, counting down.
TTTAAGGTTGATTAGAATTTAACTTTCACAGAAAATCCCAGGTTACGCAAGCTTGGCGACATAAACATATCAATGCCTTGAAAGTAAGTGCCGGTACTTGCAGTCAGTTCCGGATCAAACGGAGCCTTTCTATAAAGGAAGAAGAGATTCTTTCCTATAAATGATACGTTCAATCCTTTCATCCAATTCACATACTGAGTGATCGGTACTTCATAGCCCAACGACAACTCAGCCAAGCGGACATTGGTTGCACTATAGGTGTACATAGATCCAATTCCCCCTTGACTACCAACACTTCCAATCTTGTTGTAGTAGTCTTCTGCTCCGATGGGACGACCATTGACAATAGCTCCTCCATTATCGCGAGCATCGGCAGTAGCCTTTGACGATCCGAAAGCATCCATTGTAGCTTGTGTCTGAGATACCACTATACCACCTACACGGGTCGTAAACAAGCACCCCAATGAAATATTTTTATAAGTAAAAGTGTTGCCCCAACCAAGGTTATACTTAGGAGCACTGTTGCCGGCTTTTACAAAAACATCGGGCTGAGTTACAACCTGCTGATCAGAAGGGTGAACGTAAATAGCTCCGTGTTCATCGGTACGAAGAGTATTGACGTAAATATCGCCAATAGAGCCTCCCTCAAACAACATCATCTTGTACATGCTTGTTCCTCCCATGTCTATTTTATCTAATGTAGTAAGCTCATGTGTATAAGGATCCTTATAATCTCGCAGCAGTTCTACCACCTTATTTTTATTTAAAGAATAAGTCAGATAAGAATTCCAACCAAAGTTTCCCCAGTGATCCTCATAGCGCAAAGACAACTCAAGACCCTTATTATCTACACGACCTCCATTAACAACTTCAGATTTATATCCGGTAGTAGAAGAAAGCGTACGTTCGAAAAATTGGTTATAGGTCCGTGAACTATATAGTGATGCATCCAGCTTCAATCTATTTTTAAAGAAAACAAAATTAGCACCTACTTCCCATGATTTAGTACGTTCAGGCTTCAGGTTTGGATTAGGACGACGAGATTGAGTAACCGGAACACCGTCGACCAGTGCATAAGTAGGAACAGCGAGGAACATTTCGGGAGAGTTACCTACTTCTGAATACGATACACGCACTTTCATATAAGGCATTACATCTGTACTACAATGAAAAAGATCAGTTATAATTCCCGAAAGGCCGATAGAAGGATAGAAGAATGAATTGGTATTCGTTCCTTTAAATGTAGATGACCAATCATTACGGGCAGTCACATCTAAATAAACCCTAGATTTATAGCCTACCTGTGCACTGGCAAATACCGCACGTTTCTTTAAGTGATATGCATACTGGTTAGCCAGATTTTTCTCAGATGGATCTACATTCCCAAAAGTGAAGAGATTGGCTACTGACTTTAATTTCCCTCCAAAGTAATCAGATTGATAATCATTATTTTCAAAGTTTGCTCCCACATTAGCTGTCACATTGAGGGTATTGTCAACAAAGTACTTATTGATATTCAACAACAATTCACCGTATACTTGCTGATTTTCAATATTGCTCTTTGAATAGTAGCCATACTTGGATGCAAACAATGTATTTGTTCCGGCATCATACATGCGTTCACGACGCTCATTGTTGCGGTCCATCTTAGCACGCGCACTCAAATTAATCCATTTAGCAAAATCATACTTCACCGATGCCGTAGCCATGTAACGGTTTTTATGATTAGGCATATTAATATGTTCTGTTATCCAATAAGGATTTTGCATAGCCAAACTTGTGCTGTAAGGCCAATACTGAGTCATTAAATTACGTCCGGCATCATATCGTTGATAAGCCTGAACTTTAGAAAAATCATCACCGGCCGGAAACAGATAAAGCGAAACCAGCGGATTAAAGTACAACCCCTGTGATGTCATATTCTGTTCTTTAACAGAACTAAGCATAAAACTAAGATCAAGAGTCAGTTTATCTTTTAGCATCTTCGCAACATTGCGAACTGTTGCATTGTATCGTTCATAGTTGTTATTATGAATAATTCCGTTGGCATTGGTAGTACCTAAAGACACATAAGTCTGATTTTTATCTGTACCCGTTGAGAGACTAGCTGTATTAGTAACATTCAAACCTGTCTGAAAGAAATCTTTCGGATCATAATTACTAGGTGTATTTAACTTACTACCCCAACTATAGTAGCTACCTACCTCAGTCGGACCATACGTGTTTTGGAATTTCGGTAATACAAGAGGAGCAGAAAAAGTTGTGTTATTAGAAATAGTAACTAAGGTACGTCCTTCCTTCCCTTTCTTAGTAGTAATCATCACCACTCCATTGGCAGCGGCACTACCATACAAAGCAGCAGCAGAGGGTCCGCTGAGAACAGAAATGCTTTCTATATCATCCGGATTCAATCCGGAAATAGGATCACCCGATTGGCCCGCTCCCTCATAAGAATCAGTAGGTTGAGTCGAAGCTCTATTCATCTCGATCATGGGGATTCCGTCTACTACATAAAGAGCATTATTATTGCCATTAATAGACTTGGTGCCGCGCATCACTACACGAGAAGAACCACCCACACCGGATGAAGATGCATTAATGGTAACACCCGCCACCTTTCCATTCAAGTTATTAACAAAGTTAGCATCTGCTATGCGCGTAATTTCGTCACTACTCACCTGTTGCACATTGTAAGATAGAGATTTTGCCTCTTTCTTAATACCCAGAGCAGTAACTACAATTTCACCCAATTGAATGCGATCTTCTTCAAGAACGATGTTCAATAATCGGGCATCGGCTATAGTGATGTTCTTTGATGTATATCCTGTATACGAGACAATAAAGACAGCTCCCTTTTTCGCTTGCAGCGAGAAGTTCCCATCGATATCGGTTATAGTACCGGTAGTAGAACCTTTGACTTTGATATTAACACCAATCAAGGCTTCGCCATTTGCATCTTTCACTACTCCTCTAACAATGAAGTCATTCTGTTGTGCAACGGCATTCACTTTGTTTGTTGAAAGAATAATTTGTTTATCTACAATGGTGTAGGTAATATTCGTTCCATGAAATATCTCATCGAGTATTTCGGGAATTTTTCCACTCTTGTTATTAACGGAAACAATTCTATTTGTATTTATTGTTTTATCATTATACAAAAACACATAATCAGAAGTTTGTTCAATTAAATTCAAAACTTGTTCTATAGAGGAATTAGATTTACTAATGGGTCCTCTTGTTCTTTGGGCAAAACCAGTTGTGGCATGGAGTTGTAGGACCACAAAAAACAGTAAAACTAAACTAATCTTCATAACTAAAGGAAGTTTTAGATTTAAAGTGCATTTAGGCTTTAATGCAATAATTAAATGATTTTTTTTCATAACTTTGCGGTTAACTGAAGTTTGTTATTATTAATAATAAACTGAACGATGACGTCCGGACGAATTTCAAGACTCTAGCCGGAGGTCTCAATACTGTGGAAGAGGGCTGTGAGGCAGCTTTCTTCCATTTATTTTTTTACTTAATTCTATTTCATAGGCATCACATTTTTTTAGATTATCAATATAAGGTTACTATTATCTTCTTTTGTGTAAACGTTTCGTCTTTCTGTTGAACAGGTTCTTCTGACTTCCATTTCAAAGAGGCTGATTTACTCAGGTAATCAAGAATTTGGTTTAGATTTTCTCGGGTAAATGTAGCACGGTATTTATATTTCTTTCCAGATAGATTATGCAATTGAATGTCAACATTGAAATGACGGGAAAGTTTTTTCAAAACATCTTCCAAGGAAGTATTCCTAAAGATAAGTTTGCCATCTTTCCAAGCCGTTTTCTCATATATATCAATTTCTGATTTGCTAGTCTGCTGTGTGGATTCATTGTATAACAATCCCTGACCCGGGTCCAATTTGATTTCACTTTGGTTGCCGGGAACGATGACATTCACCCTCCCTTCTGCAAGTACTGCTTCTACATAATCATCATCGCTATATGCACTGACATTAAAATGAGTACCATATACATAGACATTCAGTCCGGTAGATGTATTGACATAGAAAGGATGTTCTTTATCCGCCTTCACTTCAAAGTATCCTTCTCCTTCTAGTTCCACCTGACGTTTATCTCCTTTAAATTTGATAGGATAACGCAGTTTACTACCCGAGTTTAACCATACAATAGATTTATCGGGTAACTCGTAGCGAATAATAGCACCCGAAGCCGTGTTCACTTCAGCATACTGCATTTCATCAGCAGAAGAGTCGCTAAAATACAAATAGCCAAATAAGAGAGAAGTAACAAGAAGTGGTATTGTAAGCATAGCAGCATATCGCATCAGTTGGCTACGCACTTGCATCGTCTGTTCTTTTTTTATCTTATGCTTTGTTCGCAAAAAAGCGGTTCGCGTGTCAATCGCTTCCATCTCCTTTATGTCCTTCTGCAGAGCCAAAGAAAGCTGCAAATCACGTATAATTTCACGTAATTCCGCCGAGCTTTCTGCAGCTTGTTCAATTTCTATTTGTTCATCGGGCGTGCACTTCCCTTCGCAATAACGGAGTAGCTTTTCGGGGTCCATATAGTCTATAATTTTCTTCAAGACATTCTTATTAAATTGTAATTACGAATATAATACAACTGATAAGATAAGAAAAGGACAGTGAAAAACAGTTTTTTTTCAGTTTAACTAAAAAAGATTAGTAGCTTGCCTATATTTAATTTAATAACCTATATTTGCACTATCTAACATTGCCTAGAACCAGAAAACTCTATGAAAATTCCCTTCCATGAAAATGCCAAGGACCAGCTTTTTCAAAAGCTATACGAAGACTATTACGCCCCTTTCTGCCTATTTGCAAAGAGGTATATAGATGATTCATACATCCGGGAAGATATTGTCTCGGACGTATTTGCCTCTTTATGGAGCAAACGCAACGAACTCGAACTTAAATCAGAAACGACGATTGCATTTCTAAAGATGTGTGTTCGCAATGGTTGCCTCAACTACCTAAAGCACCAAAACTATGAAATCGATTATGCAGTAATGTGCAACACACGCGCACCACTCTATGCAACATCACCTGAAAGTGTTTACACTCTGGAAGAATTATATGAACTATTGAATGAGACACTAAAAAAACTGCCGGATAGCTATAGAACGGTATTTGTAAAAAGCTTCTTTGAAGGAAAAACACACGCTGAGATAGCCGAAGAAATGAATTTGAGTATTAAATCCATAGATCGCTACAAGCAAAAAGCAGTGGAACTTCTCCGCAATGAATTAAAAGATTATCTACCTCTTCTAATCCTTCTTTTGGTTCACAAATAACTGTCTTTCAAAGTACTAGTTTCATTAGTTTTCCATGGTGTAAAACTAATAGTTTAGCACGTTGAAACGATTGGTTTCAACGTGCTAAACCAGTACTTTCGATACGAGGAAACTTTGGTTTTATCACTAAGAAACAAATAAAGTGCATTATTCAAAAGAAAGTGTGCCTCCACGCAATAGCTCATCATGTGAAATGCGAAAGCCATTAATTGGTTTACCTCCCAAAAGTACTTTATGAGTGTATAGCTCATTCGAATTCTTACGTTTCACCTCAATGACTAGTTGCGATTGCTTATACCATTTAGGATTAAGCGCTATTGTTACCTTATCAAAGACAGGTGTAGTGAGCGTATATTCGGGCACTCCCGGACAATCGGGATAAAGTCCCATCATGCTGAATACCACCCAAGCAGACATTGTTCCAGCATCGTCATTACCGGGTATACCGTCGGGTTTGGCTGTAAAGTACTTATTCAATAAACGTTTCACTTCTTTCTGCGTACGCCATTCTTCTCCTTTGAAGTAACTGAAAAGATAGGGGTAAGCAATATCAGGCTCATTGGCCGGATCATAAAGTCCTTCGTCAAAAACTCGTTGAAGCTTCTCTACGAAAGCTTTCTTTCCACCCATTAATGTGGCTAAGCCTTTCACGTCGTGCGGCACATAAAAGGTATAGTTCCATGCATTCCCTTCATGAAAACCGGGACTTGGCTCAAAGTTCTCTCCTTGTCGCGGATTAAAAGGGGCATAAAATTGACCATTAGGTAACAATGGGCAAAGAGTGCCATATTTCTTGTTATAATACTGTTTATACCTCATCGACTGTTTGTAAAAACGCTCTGCATCTTCTTTCTTGCCTAAAGCAGCGGCAAAGCGAGAGAGCGCATAGTCGGCAATGTAGTACTCTAAAGCGTGAGAGACAGAATTGTCGTATTGTTCACGGAGTGGTACAAAGCCCAAAGCCAGATAGTCATCATTATCGGGACGCATCAGGTTCTTGTCTCCCGGCAAGGTAGCTGATTTGCGCATCGCTTCATAAGCCAGTTCTACATCGAAATCTCTCAAGCCTTTCATCCAAGAATCTACAATTACGGGAATACTGGGATCTCCTTCCATCGTCAGTGTTTCCCGACCATAAAGTTCCCATTTAGGCAACCAACCGTGTTCACGATACATATCAACCATGCTACGTACCATATCCATCTGACGCTCCGGATAAGCTAAAGTAAGTAGTTGATGTACATTCCGATACGTATCCCACAAAGAGAAAACAGTATAGCGATTGCCTTTTGTGGTCAGTATCTTCTCACTTTCCATAGCCGGATATTCTCCATTTACATCTTGCAAAACATTGGGATGGATCAGTAAATGGTAAAGAGCTGTATAAAATACTGTTTTCTGTTCTTCTGTACCTCCCTCCACACGTATACGCGAGAGGTCATTGTTCCATAGTTGACAAGCCGCCTTATGAACAGCTTCAAAGTCGGCAGTCGGTTGTTCTTTTTCCAGATTCAGTCGGGCATTCTCTATGCTAACAAACGAAACACCCATCTGCACTTCCACTTGTTCCGCGTCTTCGGTGTCGAAAGAAAAATAAACCCCAATATCATCGCCGGCTATTTCTTTTTTATAGTTCGTATAGAGTTTGTTCTTTCCACTATCTTTATCCCACTCAGCTTCCACACCCGTCATGGCTCGCTGTTTCTTCCAGTATCCACTACTCTGAGGTTTCTTATTCACCTTCATCACAAAGTAGATAGGAAACACAGCTTGCGGATTGTAGCAGAATGTACCCAGAAGTTTCATCCCTTCCACTTCATTCTCTCCTACCCGACGCATAAATGCTCCACTTTCGTTGGTAAGGCCTTCGCCTAAGTTGAGCAAAATGTGACTTTGTCCCTTGGGAAAGGTAAAGCGAGTAATTCCTGTACGTGGAGTAGCCGAGACTTCTGACTTTACATTATACTTTGTCAGATAGTTCGTATAGTATCCGGGTGATGCCTGCTCGTCACGATAACGACTACCATACGTTTTATAATCTACATTCAGTTCTCCGGTAGTGGCCATCAACAAAAGCGATCCTAACTCCGGACAACCTACTCCACTAAGATTTACATGCGAAAATCCGGTAAAGTAGCAATTACTATATTCGTAAGCCGTGGACCACCATCGAGCATCTTTATCATATTTATTATCAGCTGAACCCATCACATTAAATGGTACTACCGACATCATTCCACCGGGACAAACGGCTCCGGGGTTAGTCGTACCGAAATTAGTCGTACCAATAAAGGGGTTAACGTAATTAAGAAGGGGGAGACCATCTCCTCCCCTTCCATAAGAAAGGAGAAAGAAGATGGTCAGTGTGTTAGTTAATAAAAATCGTTTCATGATTATTCAGCCGAAAATGAGAATTAAATAATACTTGTACGCTTGGTAAACTCAATGATTTCCGGTATATAACCGAAAGCCAATCCGGTTACCGTATCGGCGCACCCATAATAGATGGCAATGCGTCCAGTATCCGCATCATGAAGTGCAGCACACGGGAAGCACACATTGGGTACATCACCCATACATTCGTACTCTTTTTGCGGAGAAAGCAGGTAAGGACCCGAGCGATATTTCACCTTCCATGGTTGGTCTAAGTCGAGTAGTGCCGAACCAAAGCTATATACAAATCCGTTACAAGAAGCCAACACGCCGTGATAGATCAACAACCATCCTTCGGATGTTTCTATCGGGATAGGGCCGGCACCAATCTTGGTACATTGCCAAGCGCTAACTTCAAATTTCGACGGCGACATAACATGTCTATGATGTCCCCAGAAGTCTAGATCGGGAGATTCACTATAAAAAATATCTCCAAAGGGAGTATGTCCATTATCGCTCGGGCGACTTAGCATAGCAAAGTTTCCGTTGATCTTCCTTGGGAACATGACTCCATTTCGATTAAAAGGAATAAATGCATTCTCCAACTGGTAGAAAGTTTCAAAGTCAAAGGTGTAAGCTACCCCTATTGTTGGGCCATGATAGCAGTTGCACCAAGTAACATAATAGCGGTCATCGATGAAACAAACCCGAGGGTCATATCCATACACCCATGCTCCGATCTCTTCGTCCTCACACTCAAAAGTCAAAGGTTCTTCATTGATATGCCAATGAATGGCGTCTTTACTAAAACCTACATGCAGACGCATTCTGCGATTCGTATCATCACAACGAAATACACCGGCATACCCTTCGTTAAAGGTTACCACGGCACTATTGAAAATACTGTTTGACGTAGGAAGCAAATTACGAGGTATAATGGGGTTGGCTGAACAACGCCATACAACATCTTTACAGCCGTCCGGACGTTCTTCCCACGGCATATCCGGCAGGGCTACACCTGCAATCTTAATTTCTTTCATACTCTTACTTAAAGTTTATAAAGGAAGCATCGGACGCTTCATTATTATTATTTTATTTACTATCACTATAGGTAAACGGCACTAGCCAAGTTACAATAAAAGCAGGAATAGTAGCAATCAACACCCAAATAAAGAAGTGTTCATAACCCAACCAATCACTCAGATAACCACTCATCATACCCGGAATCATCACACCTAAATTCATAATACCCGTGGCAAAAGCATAGTGAGCCATTTGATGTTTACCGGGAGCAACTTGCTGCATCATGAACAAGATGAGCCCTGCAAAGCCAAAGCCATAACCCAGATATTCAAAGATGATAGCCGTTGCAACGACCCCAAGCCCCGAAGGTTGATAAAAAGCCAAGAGGAAATATACTAAAAAAGGAATATTAAAGGCACAGCAGAGAGAAAATAGAACCTTTTTCAGTCCTCTAGCAGAAATATAATAACCAGCCAAAATGGAACCCAAAATAAAGGCAGCAGCCCCAAACGTTCCATAAATCAAGCCAATATCCTTTACAGCCAATCCCAATCCTCCATTTCCTACGGGAGCTTTGAGGAACAAAGGAACAATCTTCATGGCATATCCTTCGGCAAAACGATAAAGTATAATAAAGACAATATACCAGACAATATGTTTTTTTGCAAAAAAGGAGCGAATAACTTCCCACAATTTATTCAAGCTATCATTTACTGTGCGTATCTCACTAGCTGCCGCACCTCCCGAAGGTAACATTTTCATATGGTAGAAGCTGACACATATCATGATAATGGCGCAAATACCCATAATGATCATCCATGAATGTACGATTCCAAATGTTTCTTTCAGTGAACCAGCTAAATAAACCAATCCTCCATTGGCCAATATTTTAGCCAGATTATAGAAAGCCCCTTGCCAGCCGATGTATTTTGCTTGTTGAACGGGATTCAACTCAGAAAGATAGACACCATCTCCTGCAATGTCATGTGTGGCTCCACTAAATGCAATCACTCCCATCAACGCAATCGCATAGCAAAAGAAACTGGGTAAAGGCAACGAAAGTGCAACCAAAGCAAATCCCACGCCGGTCACTATCTGAGTAATCACCACAAAGTGCTTCTTCGTCTTAAACATCTCCAGAAAAGGGCTCCAAAGAGGTTTCAAGGTCCACGGAAGCATAATTAAGGAAGTCCAAAATGCTATTTGAGCATCAGATACTTCCATATCCGAGAACATTAAAACCGATACCATTGATAACACAACATAAGGAAGCCCCATGGCAAAATAGACAGTAGGTACCCAAGAGACAGGATTCGTCTTTTTCATCTTTTGATCATAATATTGTTTGGTTAATTCCGAGCCATCTAGCTAGATACACTTTTGATGAACGATCGCTAAGATTGTGCTTTTATTTATTATATACTACAACCGAAAGCCCGTAACTACTCATATATATATCATAAAAAACGTGAATGATCAGAATAAAACTGATCGTTCACGTTATATAGCAAGAAATATCCAAATATGATAAGACAATTCATCGTCACTCTTTCATAACCAAGAGAAAACTTTTGTATCTCGTTCGAGTAAGGATCTCAATAAAATTCCAGTCCAAATTCTTCTTTCAGAGTCATCAAATCATGATTCTTTTGAGCCATCATTTGGAACTTCTCTACTTTGCCGAAAGGACGTATTATTTCGTTCGCTTCGCTAATACGAACAGTTATCGTTAGTTTACTATTTTTAAGCCGATTGCGAAGATAAGATTGAATTTCAGGCAAAGCAGTCGTAAAATCTTTCGCCGTTAACTCATTGTCAACGACTATTCCACAAGCCACATCATCCAATTTCACCACTTTGATATTCTGCATTCGCATAGCCACAGCTCTTTGTTCTAGCGGAAGCTGACTGGCATATTCTCTCCAATAATAGTTCAGATCATTTTCGTTGAAAAGCTGATCTTCTTGAGTTGCCGTTTGTTGCGAATGCATTGCTTGCGCAGTTGATGCCGTTTTTCTCTCCTGATCTCCATTTTTTAATTGCTTGATAGAAAGCCCGATGCTGGAACTCTTCATCAAAGGAACTTTCTTTTCCGGCTTTGATTGTGCCCTGAGAATTGCCTGTGGCATGGCAGTAGGTGAAGTCGCTCCCAAAGAAGAAGACGGCTGAACAACTTGAGGAGTAACAGCCTGTTGAGTTGTAACCTGTTGAGTTGCAGCTTGAGGAATTACAGCATGAGGAATTACAGCATGAGAAGTTGCAGTTGTTGTATTGTTTACCACCTTAGGTTGCTGAGCTCCCGAAGGCGAATGAAAGACTGGTTTTAAAATTTGTTTAGGGCCACGCCCATGAGCTTCATCATCATCACCTTCGGTGAGTTGCGCCACCTGAATCAGTGTCAGTTCCACTAGCAATCGTTTGTTCTTACTTACACGATAGCTCATGTCGCAATCATTGCAAAGTTTCATTGCACGATATAAGAAAGGCAACTCGCATTTTTGCGATTGCACCTGATAGCGTTGGCGAATGCTGGAACCAACTTCGAGCAACGAAAGTGTAGAAACATCTTTGCTAACCAACAAATCACGAAAATGCGAAGATAATCCGGTGATAAAATGATTGCCGTCAAAGCCTTTATTTAATATATCATTAAACAAAAGCAGAGCATCCGTCACTTTATTCTCCAGAAAGCTGTCTGTTAACCGAAAGTAATATTCATAGTCCAGCACATTGAGGTTTTCAATCACACTCTGATACGTAATATTCCCTCCTGTGAAGCTAACGACCTGATCGAAGATGGAAAGAGCGTCTCGCATTCCTCCATCAGATTTCAAAGCGATCACATTTAATGCTTCCTGCTCAACTTTTATTTCTTCTTTCGAGGCCACATAATTCAGATGATTCACGGTATCTTCTACCGTAATGCGACTGAAATCATAAATCTGACAACGCGATAAGATTGTAGGCAGTATTTTATGCTTTTCCGTCGTAGCCAAAATAAAAATAGCATGATGAGGAGGTTCTTCCAATGTTTTAAGAAAAGCATTGAAAGCCGAAGTAGACAACATGTGTACCTCGTCTATAATATAAACTTTATACTGACCTATCTGAGGCGGGATGCGTACTTGTTCCACCAACTGACGGATGTCATCCACAGAGTTGTTGGATGCAGCATCTAGCTCATGTATATTATAAGATCGTTGTTCGTTGAACGCCACACACGATTCACATTCATTACAAGCCTCTCCATCGGCAGAAAGATGCATACAGTTGATTGTCTTGGCAAAGATACGTGCACAAGTCGTTTTGCCCACTCCACGAGGTCCACAAAACAAATAAGCATGAGCCAGTTTCTGAGTAGTAATGGCATTTTTAAGAGTAGTAGTAAGAGCTTCCTGCCCTACTACAGATTCGAACGTAGACGGACGATATTTACGGGCCGATACGATATAGTTCTCCATAATCCGGAATTCTCTGTTTTCTGTTTCTGCAAATGTACACAAAAAAAAGTCTTATGAGATAAGTTTTAAGTTAGAAGTTTTATCTTTGCATAATCAATTGTGTGTTTTATCCGTAACTCGTCATAAACAACCATGGACAAATTAATATCAATCTGGAATTTCATACGAAGGCATAAATACGTTATAACCACGCTCGTATTTGCTGTCATTATCGGTTTTCTTGATGAGAACAGTCTGGTACGCCGAATAGGTTATGCACGAGAAATCAACCGCTTACAAGAAGATATCGACAAATATCATTCGGAATATGAGGAAAACACCAAGCGCTTGAATGAACTGACCACCAATCCGGAAGCTATTGAACAGGTAGCTCGTGAAAAGTACTTGATGAAGAAACCAAACGAAGATATTTACGTATTTGAAGAAGAAGACAAAAAATGAAGAAACTAATCCCCGTGCTTTTCGCTGTAGGAGCCTTGCTACTACTAGCAGGAGCTGTTTTATTTATTTCCAAATGGCCTCTGGCTCCTTACATTTATACCATCGGTGCGGGCTTTGTTGCCATGGCACAAATAAACACTCCGTATGAAGGAACAAACAAAAACATCAAACGCCTCAGAAGGCAACAGATACTGGGAGCTCTCCTACTCGTTATGACAGGAGCTTTCATGTTTACCACTCACGGCAATGAATGGATCGCTTGTCTTAGCATTGCAGCAGTACTGGAGCTTTATACCGCTTTTCGTATTCCACAACTGGAAGAAAGAGATAAGAATTAAAGGCTTCTGTCATTTAGATCAAAGACTCTCTTATTCATCAGTGAAAGCATTCAACACAGAATGCCTTACCCCATAAAAAAAGTAGCAGCAAGGAAACCACCTTACTGCTACTTTTTTGTTCTAATTAGAACACTAATCATTATTTCTTTGAAGCAGAAGTATATCTTACGTTCAATCCTTCTACAATTTCTTTTGTAATATTGTAAGCACTATCAGCATAAAGAAGATTATCAAAACCTGTATTGCTGATGATCATGCTATAACCTTTAGTCTTATTATATATCTTCAAGAAAGAGTTGATTGAATCACGAAGTTGCAAACTATTCTTTTGATTTTCGGCAGCCAACTCATTTGACAATCGAGTTTGCAACTCTTGCAAATCTTGTTGTTTTTTGCTTATGCGAGCATGTTCCTGCTCTGCTCTGTCGCGGCTTACGAAAGCATTATTCTGCAATTTACGTTGAAAGTCCTGAGCCTCAGCATCGAGTTCGCGAGCTTTCTGATTCAGAGTAGCACGTATGTTCTCCTCTTTCTTCATCATTGCTTCATTAAGATCATTCCAGAAATTATATTGAGTAAGCAAAGTATCGATTTCAACATAAGCTATTTTCATGTTCGATGTGCCTATTGTTCCAACGGAAGCTTCTGGTGCCTTTTTCTCTGTCTTACCTGAACATTGTGCAAATAAAAAGATGACTGCAATAGCCGCAATTCCGCTGACGAAGTGGTTTGTTCTCTTCATAACTTATAAAATATAGTTTTTAATAATTAATTCATACTATCATTTAAGGTTTGCTCAACGTCACGAAAAGAAAACCGAGGTTTATTTCGTGCTTCCCTATCTTGAGATTGGGCGCAACTAATTCCTCTTTCTTTAAAAATCGGATTTCCACTTACGTGACCGTTAGGGAACTTACCTCCTCTCACAAAAAAGACTTTTAAGCCTAATAATCCGAGAGAAATAGCAACTATTAACAGAGTTATCAGTATTGTATTGAGCATTTCTACTAATTTTGTGAATGCAAATATAGAGTTTTGTATGGACTATGCCTTCTTTTTTTGGATAAAAAAAAGAAAATGATTTATCATCTAAGAGCCTATTTAACCATATTTAGCAATAAACGGTTAAAATATACAAGAAACCGAACTTTTGCCACAAAATTCCCTTTAAGTAATGAGAATAAGCAAGCAAAAAAAGAATAACTATATTTTAACCTCAATTATGAACTCCTAAAACAAGAAACATGGAATTATCTGAATTAAAACCAACTGCTGTTTTTCATTATTTCGATGAAATATGTAAAGTGCCTCGTCCTTCTAAAAAAGAAGAAAAAATTATCGCTTTTCTAGAGGCATTCGCAAAAGAGCATAAACTGGAAATACTCAAAGATGAGTGTGGCAACATATTAATAAAGAAACCTGCAACTAAAGGTAAAGAACATTTAAAGACTGTAGTGCTGCAATCGCATGTAGATATGGTGTGCGAGAAAAATAACGATGTAACACATGACTTCCTTACGGATCCTATTGAAACGGAAATTGACGGCGAATGGTTGAAGGCGAAAGGTACAACTCTTGGCGCTGACAATGGAATCGGAGTTGCTACCGAACTAGCTATTCTAGCTGCTAACGATATCGAGCACGGTCCGATTGAATGTTTGTTTACTGTAGATGAAGAAACAGGGCTGACTGGTGCATTTGCCCTGAAAGAAGGATTTCTAAGCGGAGAAATATTGCTTAATCTTGACTCTGAAGATGAAGGGGAACTTTTTATTGGTTGCGCCGGTGGCATAGGTTCAATTGGTGAATTTCACTACAAAGAAGTAACTGTACCCGAAAACTATTTCTTCTTTAAAGTAGAAGTAAAAGGATTAAAGGGCGGACACTCAGGAGGTGATATTCATCTCGGAAGAGGTAATGCCAATAAAATCCTAAATAGATTCCTCAGCCAAACGGCTCAAAAATACGATTTATATCTCAGCGAAATAAATGGAGGCAATCTGCACAATGCTATTCCTCGTGAAGCATACGCCATCTGCGCTGTGCCTCATGATGCAAAGGAGTTGGTTAGAATAGATCTTAATATATTCTCTGCCGATTTAGAGAATGAATTATCTGTCACTGAGCCCAACTTGAAGTTAGTTTTACAATCAGAGACTCCCCGTAAAACAGCGATTGATCAAGACACCACTGCCCGTTTGTTGAAGACACTATACGCCACTCCCCACGGAGTATTCGCTATGAGTCAGGACATCCCCGGATTGGTAGAGACTTCAACCAACCTAGCTTCAGTAAAGATGCAAGAAGGAAATGTGATAAAGATAGCAACAAGTCAACGTAGCTCTATTCTTTCTGCCCGTAACGACATGGCCAACACTGTGCGTGCTGCTTTTGAACTTGGAGGAGCTAGTGTTTCATTTGGTGAGGGGTATCCGGGATGGAAACCAAACCCACATTCTGAAATATTAGAAGTTACAGCTGCTTCTTATAAACGTTTGTTTGGAGTTGAAGCTAAAGTGAAAGCAATACATGCTGGCCTGGAATGCGGCTTGTTCCTCGACAAATATCCTGCATTGGATATGATCTCATTCGGACCTACGCTCACCGGTGTTCATTCTCCCGATGAGAGAATGCATATTCCTTCCGTCGACAAATTCTGGAAACATTTGGTTGATGTATTGGCTAACATTCCTGAGAAAAAGTAATTAATCGACAACAC
Source organism: Bacteroides ihuae (assembly GCF_900104585.1). Classification (GTDB taxonomy): domain Bacteria; phylum Bacteroidota; class Bacteroidia; order Bacteroidales; family Bacteroidaceae; genus Bacteroides; species Bacteroides ihuae. The sequence continues at coordinate 35,463 of NZ_FNVX01000003.1, read as the reverse complement.
GATTATATGAATAAATAAGGGTTATCAAAGAAACTGCGGTTTTCTAGATAACCCTTATTCTTTGCCGTTTTCATTCTAGACTCACGGACTAACTAATTACCACACTCATCAAATGACTTTTTTACAAAAACAAACTCTGCTCTTTTCCATCTTTCTTCTGCTCATTGCAACGAACCTGAAAGCGCAAGAAAGGACGTCTTTTCGTCTGATGTTCTGGAATGTAGAGAATCTCTTCGACTGCAAACATGATACATTAAAGAATGACAAGGAATTTCTCCCAACCTCTATGCGTGCTTGGAACTACGGACGATATAAAAAGAAATTGGCCAATGTAGCGCGTACCATCACTGCGATTGGCGAATGGGCTCATCCGTTACTTATTGGTATGTGTGAGGTTGAGAATGATAGTGTATTGCGTGACATCACCTTATATTCTCCTCTAAAAAAAGAGAATTACCAATACGTAATGACAAACTCACCGGATAGGCGGGGCATTGATGTAGCGCTTCTCTATCAACGCGGGAGTTTCAAATTATTAGATTGGGAGCCACTTCACATTTCTCTTCCCGGCAAACATTCGTATCCCACGCGGGATATTCTTCATGTCACCGGACGGATCATCAACGGCGATACTTTGGACGTTTTTGTGGTGCATCTCCCATCTCGCTTAGGTGGACAGAAAGCGTCTGAACCAAATCGTGTCTGTGTAGCTGAAAGAATAAAAGCTGCTGTTGACAGTCTGTTCCTTGTTCGCACTCAGCCTAAAATCATCATAATGGGAGACTTCAATGATTACCCGGAAAACAAATCAATATCCGAAGTGCTCGAAGCGGTTGCTCCTCCTAATCATCCTGAGCCTCATCATTTATATAACTTATTGGCCAGCAAAGCTAAAGATCGTAACTTTGGTTCGTATAAATATAAGGGAGAATGGAATTTACTCGATCAGCTCATTGTTTCGGGCACGCTGCTGTCTCCAGATAGTCGTTTTTATACGAACGAAACAAAAGCGCATGTGGCCCGACTTCCTTTTCTACTCATAGAGGATGAGAAATATGGCGGAGAACAACCTTTCAGAACGTATAATGGAATAAGGTATCAAGGTGGTTTTAGCGATCATCTACCCGTCTACGTGGATTTCTCTGTCGGTGCTTCCAAATAGAATGAACGCAACCCGTCCTATACTAAAGCGAAGAATAAAAAGGCTATTTGTCCATATTTAAGAGCATATTAGAATAGCCCCTACAAGACTTCTGATATCCATTTTTCAAGCCCAAATGGATCGTGCACAACGTGCAAATAGAACGTGCACGTTTCGCACGGTAAACGTGCACGTTCAAGAGATGAAACGTGCACGATTACCAAAAGCCTATTTTTTTGCCTTTGCAGAGCTTTTGGAAGCTTTCAAAACAAGAGAGAAACGATTATTAATTTGTTCAATTCCTTTACATGTTGCTTTATCTACCGACAAAGCTTGTTTCATTCCCGGCGAAAGTCTGCAATTCTCAATCATCGCATCTGTTACATGCTTCATGTCGACGGCCGGATAGAGTAGTCCAGGAGATTGGTTCAGCCTCAATCCATTCAATCGGACATCTTTTACTTTATCAAAATAGAAAGCACTTCGCCACACTTGTTCGGGATGTTCCTTATCCCAGATCACTTCGCAGTCTGTGAGCTGTAACTTCTCTACATTCATAAATTCAAATCCATGCTTCGATCGTTTATCAACCGCATCTTCGTGCTGCATAAAGAGTTGCACATTCGCAAAGCGAACGTTCTCTATCGTACTATCAAATCCTTCCAAACGGATGCCACTCTGAGAGTGAGCAATGATATTTTGAAAGGAAACATTCTTCACTCCACCTGCCGAATGCCCTTTTTCTCTTTCCTGCACAGTGATCCAGATTGCATCACCATTGCCCCACCAAAAAGTAGCTTTGCGTACTGTATTGATTATCAGATTAGAAAAGAGAATATCACTCACCTCTCCGCCATCACGGATAATCATATTAATCCCTCTATTCGCATCATTAATCACACAATTGCTCACAGTGATGTTTCTGAAAGCCGAGAAAGATTCCGTCCCCAATTTTAGGGCAGCAGACGAGGAAGTCAATACGCAATTGGTCACAGTCACAAATTCACAAGGCCTGCTTTCGCCTCCCTGACGAGTTGTTTTCAAGCAAAGCCCATCGTCGCCCGTGTTAATGACACAATCGGAGATCAAGACATTGCGACATCCATCAATATCCAATCCATCGGCATTCAACCCATTACCCGGATTAGAGTATATATAAACACCTCGCACAAACACCCTGTCGCACCACTGAAGGTGCACGGACCAGAAAGAAGACTCAATCACCTGAATATTGTCAATATGCACATTTGTGCAATTCGTGAAGTTAATCACTCCCGGGCAAGGTGGCACTTTTCGATATTTCGTCTGATAATCGACTCCATACTTAGCTGCATTAGCGATCTCTCTGCCTGTCACAAAGTCAGTATTGATGCCTTGTTGAGGTTCTCTCCTGAACTGCTCTCTCACCGCTTGCCCATTGAGCGTTCCTGTTCCGGAAACAGATATATTTTCAACGCCAAAAGCGGCAAGTAGCACTTCCACCAAACTAGCATCAGTCGCTCCTACTCTTATACGAGTATCTTTATAATCGCTACTTTTTCTGCTTGCATAGATTGTTGCTCCGCCCGCTAAGTGAAAATCAACATTACTTTTGAGAGCTATTGTGGCACACAAATAATTACCTGCTGGCACATACACAGTTCCGCCCCCGTTGGCCGAACATTCATCAATGGCCATTTGCATGGCTTTCGACGACAAAACAGTCGTGTCGCCGACTGCCCCGTAATCCATTACATTGTAACTTTTCGCTAAAACAGAAAGAGTAACCGAGCATAAAGCCAAGCATATCAAAAACTTCTTCATAGATCTTATTATTACTTAGTAATAGAAGAAGGACAGGCATTCAAGGCCGTCCCCCATTGCGTGTTAGGTTCCTTGCCCATGATGAATTCAAACGAAGAACCCGACAATATATCTGAATGAGAAATGTAGTTCTTCTCATAGGACTGACCATTTTTGGTAACCGACTGTATATAGATATTTTCTTCGGAGGCATTCTGCGCTTTTAAAGTGAAAGTCTTTCCATTTTCCAAGTGCAAAGTCAAGCGCTTAAAAATGGGACTGGCCAACAAATAATCCGACGTACCGGGACAAACAGGATAAAAGCCCATTGCGGCAAACACGTACCAGGCTGACATCTGTCCGGCATCATCATTGCCCGATAAACCACCCGGAGTGTTTTGATACTCACTCAGCATGATGTGGCGAACATATTGTTGTGTTTTCCAAGGCTGACCCACATAATTAAAGAGATAAGCCACTTGGTGACAAGGTTCGTTTCCATGCCAATAACGCCCCTCGGTAAACATTGAATCGAGTTTAGAAGAAAACGGATCTCTACCACCCATGCACTTTGCCAATCCAGATATATCTTGAGGAGCGTACCACGTATAGTGGCAAGGAGCGCCCTCGGTGATAAACGAAGCAAACTGAAAAGCATTATTCGCTTTCAGAAACCGTCCGTCGGCATATCGTCCCTGCGCATATCCGGTTGACGGATCTATCACATTCGCATAATTGTGTGCGCGACGCATCAATACTTCATAATCGCTTGTCTTACCAAGTTTCTGAGCTACCTGAGCCAACACATAATCATCATAAGCATATTCTAGCGTTCGCGAAACCTGCTCTTTGGTATGAAAAGCATCAGGCACAGAATCTTCCAAAGGAATGTATCCATATTTCAGATACGAGGCAAGCGCACGTCTGCCCATCCCATTTTTGTAATCATCCGGATCGGTTGGAGATTCAAACGCATTTTTCCTCATCCCTTCGTAAGCCTTTTCTATATCAAAGCCACCAATACCTTTTATATAAGCATCGCCCAAAACAGAAATACAATGGTCGCCAATCATGGCAGCAGTATAACTATTCCAACAAGGAAAAATGGGCAACCAACCTCCTTGCTCGTACTTATTGACCAATGATTGCATCATCTGCGAGGCCTGCTGAGGATAGAGTATATTCAGTAAAGGATGCAAAGCCCGATAAGTGTCCCACATGCTGAAATCATCGTAATAATTTCCCTTCAAGGTCTTGCGTATGGGCGTTCCTTTAGCAAAAGAAGGATACGAACCATCAACATCATTCATCGTTCTTGGCAAAAATGAAGAGCGATATAGCGCCCCATAAAATTGGTCTTTCTTTGCTTCGTCTGGCGTCTCAACTTCCACAGTCGAGAATCTTTTCTCCCAGACACCGGTAAGTTCTTTCTTCACCCGGTCAAAATTCCAATCAGGAATTTCCGCTTCCAAGTTTTGTTTGGCTCCCTCAAGGCTCGCAAAAGAAGAAGCAGACTTCGCTACTATCTCTTCACCCTTACCAACCTTGAAGTGAATATAAGCGCCTATGTTTATCTTTTTACCTATTGATTTTCGTCCTTCAAAAACTTCATTGCCTTGATAAACCCCATAAGAAGCTATTTCTTTGGTAAACCGCACAACAAAATAACCGCTAAATCCCGCAGGCTCGCCCCATCCCTGATAGATGCGATGAACAGGATTATACCCTCTGATCTCTTTTCTCTCCGCATCAATCTCAATGTATCCTTCGCCTTCATCACTATTCGGATTCACAATGAGATAAGCATCGCCTCCTTTGCTATATGTAAAACGAAAGATAGCAGAGCGAGACGTCCCTGTCATTTCAGCTTTCACCGCATAGTTTTTGAGGCGAACAGCATAGTAAGAAGGAGTGGCTATTTCTTCATCGTGAGAAAAAGTATCTCCTCTTTCCTGAGGAAGGCATTTCAAGTTTCCTGTCGTAGTCATCAGTGTCATGGAGCCATAATCCTGCGTGCAACCACCCACAATCCAATGTGAATTTCGAAAACCTTGAATCAGTGTATCTTTGTAATAGTAGGGTGCCACACACTTTCTCTCCGTATCTTGCGTTTGCGGCGTCCAGAAATTCATGCCATTTGGAGCTAATACAGCAGGCAATGTTTGACCATATTCTTCGGAACTCTTCCCGAATTTGCCGGCAGTTTTCGTGGTACTTGCCGCTGTCCCTACCCGAGTATCAACACGATGGGTCAGATCTCCTTTTGCCTGACTACCCGAGCATATCAACAAGAAGCAAATGGCAAGGTAGAGAGTATTGTTGCGTTTCATTTCATTCTAATTTTAAAGTACTAGATTCAAACAAGGCAAAGATAGGAAAACGGGGCTATTTGGTGGTAGAAAAACAACAATAGTTAGTGTAATTTTGAACAGTACACGCAAAAAAGGGGAAAGTCGAAACTTTCCCCTTTACCTATCGTTTAATCTGAGATTCTTGTAGAAGCGTACTTCTCTTATGGCAAATATACGCCTGTAGCAGTACGAACATACGTGTCCATTTCTCCATCTTGCTTTATCACAATCACTCGCCCGCCACGCTCCAATGAGCCATAAGAGGCAAAGCCCGTTTTGCGACCATAACACAGACGGATTCCTGCTAGCGTGGCAACAAAATCATTATTATGATCATGTCCCGCAAAAGTAGCTTTCACATCTTTCTGCTGAACGAAAGCAAAGAACAATCCACTATTTAGCAATGGAGAACATACTTTCTCTGTTTTGTTGCCCGGTGTTGTCGGCAGCAAACGCACATATTCATACTCGGGTACAGGGATATGGAAAAAAGCCAATGCAGGAACAACCTTACCCGCTTTCGCTTTTATTTTGTTGCTTTGATCAACATACCAGTCTATCTGACTTCTCTTCACCCAGTCATAATAACCCACCGTGGAGTCATTAGTATAAGCATGAGAGTCTAAAAGAAACAGATCCCATGCAGGCGCTTTGCCGGTAGAATCGAGTATGGGCAACACACAATTTCCTACTCCATCAACACCCTTTCCTGCATCCGTGGTTAGGTTATAAGGGTTCTTCATTAAATGCTGCAAGATTTGTTCTTTCGGCAAATCAGTCTCCGTATCGTGATTACCAAACGTCACAGCAAACGGCAACTTTCGTTCTTCTATCGGAACAAGCAGATCATCCCAGCCCTGAAGGACGCCTTTGGAAACGACCACATCTCCCGTAAAGATGACCAAATCAGGTTTCTCAGCATCCAGCACGGCACGGATTACCGCTAATGTGCTGTCGTTCTTCAGTTTATTTTTATCAGCTGTGTTCCAATGAACATCAGTAAACTGCACTATTTTAAAGCTTTCATTGGTGAATTTCAACACCGGTTTACCGGCAGTAGCCGAAACAGCTATTGCTACAAATAAAGCAAGAAAAAGTTTTTTCATAACTATCATTACTTAAAAGAAGAGGAAAAGATCTAGAATTATAAAAAACCGACGGTTAAAAAAATAACGCCGGTTTTCCTATTTAACTTATATTTTCTTTAAAGAAACACGTTTTTCTAGCAAGAAATAATGCTGAAAATTAACCGTTCACTTTATGATAATCTTCTAAAAAGGTTTTCAATCCTGAAGTTGTTAGTGGGTGATTCAACAAACCTTTAATGGCGCTCAGCGGACAAGTAGCCACATCGGCACCTACTTCCACACACGCTAGGATGTGCTTCGTATTTCGGATAGAGGCAGCAAGCACTTGTGTCTGGTAACCATAATAGCGGAACATTTCCACAATTTGTCCCACAAGCACAACGCCATCTTCTCCAATATCATCCAGTCGGCCCACAAAAGGAGACACATAAGTAGCTCCGGCTTTGGCAGCAAGCAGTGCCTGACCAACAGAGAAGATTAATGTACAATTGGTACGGATTCCTTTGTCCGAAAAGTATTTAATCGCCTTAATACCCTCAGCGATGCAAGGTATTTTCACTACAATGTGAGGATTCAGAGCTGCGAGCTCACTTCCTTCACGAATCATTCCCTCATAATCGGTTGCAATCACTTCGGCACTCACATCAGCCTGCACAATGTTACATATTTCTACGTAATGAGCACGTTGGTTTTCAGTACCTTTGATGCCTTCTTTGGCCATTAATGAAGGGTTTGTCGTAACCCCGTCCAAAACACCCAGATCATGAGCTTCACGTATCTGGTCTAAATTGGCAGTATCAATAAAAAACTTCATGATATATTATTTTTTTAAGTAAATACTAAATTTATATCATGTAACATACTGATGGGCCAACTTGTTCATAATGAACAGCGTTAGAGTTTTCTTAGTTTGAAAAACTTATAAAGCTCAAACCAAGTTATTGTGCTGATGCCCACAAGCAAGGCAACTAGCACCTCCCAAATGGTAAGTGGTGAAAATTGAAAAAGCCGTTGCAAAAAGGGTATATTCAAAATCAATAAAATGAATAGAGCGGCTGATCCTGCGACCCATTTGACCGTTGGATTGGGGGTACGAATAATCGTGAAAATGGATTCGCTCCAAGAGCGATTTGTCAGTATCGTTAAGATATTGGCCACTATCAGTGCTGTAAAAGTCATCGCTCTCACTTCTCCAATAGTGTAACCGAGCTCTAAGGTAACAAAATACATTGCTAATGTAGCGATCAACACCCATATGCCCTGAAAACAACTCAACAAGATTTTACTAGGACCGAAAAAAGGTTCATCCACTTTTCGTGGAGGTCGAGACATTACATTCTTCTCGGCTCTCTCAGCCTCGAATATGATGGAACAAGCGGGATCGATGATCAGTTCCATAAAGACCACGTGAACCGGCCATAAAATCAAAGGCAGGTCTGCAAAGAAAACAGGGATCAGGGAGAGTCCCGCAATCGGAACATGGATTGCAAAGATATAACCCAACGCCTTTTGAAGATTGTCGAATATCCGACGCCCCATCTTAATGGCTCCAACAATAGAGCCGAAATTATCATCCATCAACACAAGTGCCGAAGATTCTCTCGCCACATCTGTTCCCTTTTCGCCCATTGCTATGCCTATGTTGGCTGCTTTTAGGGCTGGAGCGTCATTGACTCCGTCGCCCGTCATAGCCACCACCTCATTATTATGCTTCAGCGCATTGACGATCTTTAGTTTCTGTTCGGGAATCACTCGGGCAAACACATTAACCGTTTTAATCTTCTCACTCAGTTCCTTTTCATCCATAGCAGCAAGTTCGCTACCTGTAATGCATTGCTGATAGTTCTGCAAACCGATTTCACGAGCGATGTTTTGAGCCGTAACAGGATAGTCACCTGTAATCATTATTACTCTGATTCCCGCCTTATGACACTCTTTAACGGCAGTTGGCACCTCTTTACGTATCGGGTCAGAAAGTCCGATAAGTCCCACAAACTCAAAGTCAAAGTCATGTTGCGCATCAGGCAATCGGTCTTCAGAGATACTCGATTTGGAAACGCCCAATACACGTAAGCCCTCCGATGCCATCGCCTGAACGGCAGTAGCATATTTTGCTTGCATTTCGGTGTCAAGGTGACAAAGATCAAAGATAGCTTCGGGCGCACCTTTAGCAGCGATAAGCAGCTCGTTGGTTTCTTTGTTGCGAAACACTCTCGACATGGCAAGCAACTCTCTGGAAAGCGAATATTCCTTCACCATTTCCCAGTCGTGATGCAAGTGCTCAGTGCCTTTCAAGAACAGTTCGCCAATGCCGCCAATCGCCTTTTCCATTGGATCAAACGGATTTGTCTGACTCGAAAGTATCCCGTATTCGATGATATTGTGATACTGTTCGGGAAACTCATTTGCGTCTTTAGAAACCCAAAAATTCTCCTTATTATATATCTTGGCAACCTTCATTTTGTTTTCGGTCAACGTTCCCGTTTTATCGGTACAAAGCACCGTTGCAGAGCCCAATGTTTCAATAGCAGAAGGTTTACGGGTTAGCACGTGTTTCTTTGAAATTCGCCACGCTCCAACGGCCATAAAGATAGTCAACACAACAGGAAATTCTTCCGGCAACATGGCCATGGCCAACGTAATACCGGCCAAGAAACCTTTTAACAATTCTCCTCGTGTGATTGTATAAATGGCTATGACCAATAAACACAATCCAACCCCTGTTATCGTAAGGCGTTTGACCAACGTTTCTATCTCTACCTTTAGTTTGGTTGGAGACTCTTTCACCTCTTTGATAGCTTTGCCGATTTTCCCTATTTGCGTGTCCATCCCTGTGTGAGACACTCTGGCGATGCCATTACCCTGCACAACCATCGAACCGGAATAAACGAAGGGTTGATCATCACCTCCGGGTTGAATATCTTCATCCTCTCCCGCCCAATCGTGTTTGCGCACCGGCACAGATTCGCCTGTCAGCAAAGACTCGTCGACCAGCAGACTAACGCTTTTTATTACAGTTGCATCGGCCGGTATTCTATCTCCTTCTTGTAAAACTAAGAGATCATCGCAAACCACCTCACGACCGGGAATACGCTTCTCTATCTTTTCGCGAATGACCAGAGCACGCGGACTAGCCAAGTCTTTCAGAGCGTCCAAAGCCTTTTCACTTTTCCGTTCCTGATTGAACTCAATGCCCATCACCACGAAGACAAACCCCAAAAGCATAATTCCCTCTTCAATATCTCCAAGAATCATATAGAGCGTGCCGCAAGCCACCAGCAACAAAAACATCGGTTCTTTTATCACCCCGAATATAATCATCCAGAAGTTCCGTGAGCTACTTCCTTGTAATTCATTATATCCATTTTTGGCAATTCTATCCGCTACCTCCTCAGAGGTAAGACCCGAAAAGTCCGAGTCATTTGTCATTTTTTTCATACGGTCAGTCTTTTATTCTTTTTGAAGAAGCTATAATTTTATTCAATAACGTAGCAAAAGTATCCAGCTCGTCCTTGTTGAGTTTTCGAGCAACCAATTCCACTAAAGAGTCATGTGCATAATCATGTCGCTTATTGATTTGTTTTCCCACGTCAGTCAGATGCAAGTGTGAACTTCGTCTATCAGCATCCGAATGTACTTTGTAAACGCACCCCTTCGTGATGAGACGGTCGATAACAATCGTCACAGAAGGCTTTTTCAGTCCCAAAGCAGCAGATAGCTCAGTAATACTTGGATTATCTAACTCCTGAATCGTTTCCAGGTAATTGATTTGGGTTGAAGTCAAATCCTTAATATCACAATGATCCTTTGCCTCCTCTTCGGCTTCGGAAATGAGTCTGGAGAAACGAGCAATATCGTCTTTAATTTTATTGTTCATATAACATCTTCATTAGAAATATGGCACAAATATAGTTAGTTAGCCCTAACTAACAAAACAAATGAAAGAAAAATATTTTCTTTCACCACATTCAGTAGAAAATAACAATTCCGCTAAAAAGCAGCGAACCATAGGATCACAGATTTTATGATTCAAAAAAGGCGATGGATACTGATTTAGATAAAGAACAGCGATACGCCAATCACACTGATAATTGCTCCGATCACCTCTCTTGCAGTAATCTTCTGCTTAAAGATAAAGTGAGAGGGCCATAGAATAAATATGGGAGTAAGCGCCATCAAGGTAGAAGCGATGCCAGCCTCAGTGTATTGCACAGCCATCAACGAAACTGAAACGCCAATAAAGGGACCGAAGATGGTAGCGCCCAAAGCAGCTTTCATCCCTTTTCCATCACGAACGGCCACGGGCATTGTGTGAAATTGATTGCGAAGCCACATCACAGCCAAGAAGCCAAGTCCGCCTGTAATGGCACGAATAAAGGTGGAAGCAAAAGGCAACAAATCGGAAACATTCGTCATGTTTGCCGGAATAGAGATCTCATAATAGTTCATCCCGACCTTGCTCAACACCAGTCCGATGCCTTGCCCAACACCGGCTCCAACACCAAACAACACGCCTTTCAATGGCAGCTTGAGACCGATTCGATGAGTGGTTCCTCTACTCAACACGGACAAGCCAATTCCTGCGAGCGTGATAAGCATCCCTACCACTGTTTGCAAGGAGAGTTTCTCTCCCAATATTACCCAGCCGGAGATAGCCGCAGAAATGGGGGCCAGCGTCATAAACAGTTGGCCGAAACGGGAACCAATTAAAATATAGGAATTGAAAAGGCAATAATCGCCCAAAACATAACCAACAAAGCCAGAAAGCGAGAGCCAGAACCAAGTTGCTCCATCGGCATAAGTGGGGTAAGGAACTCCGGTAAACCACCATAAAGTGGCGCCCAGCATGAGTATGGAGAGCGACATGCGAATCACATTTAGTTGCAATGAGCCAAGTCGTTTGCTCGCTACTTCGGAAAAAAGAGCAGTTGCTGTCCACGAAACAGCTACACCGATTGAGAGTACCTCGCCAAAATATTGCATTTTGTTCTATTTTGGCGCAAAGTTACAAAAAAAAACAGACGAACAATCTTTATCCAAACGTCATCTATCGAACCTTTGGCGCAATCGCTCACTAAGGAGCAATCGACAATGCCTAAAAAGGGATAATACATCGTCGAAAAACAGTGAAAAACAAGTCATTTGATAAACGTTCAGGCAACATAACGCTTTCATACACGAGCAATATTTAGTGATCAAGGCGACTTATTTGGTTGCAGGCCGATGAATGAAAAAAAGGAAGAAAACACTTGCATCGTTATTGCAAATACAACAATAATAACTACTTTTGTGGATTAAAAAAATAATCAATAGCACAACATACATGTCCGCTTTATCCGATAAATCAAACTTAAACATTAGCGCAGCGGAATTGTTGTATAAAGAAAACCATTATGATAGTGTTTGCCATCCGGCATACTATGCATGCTTACAACTAATAAAGCATACACTATGCAAAAACGGCATCAGCTTAGAACAACAGGCTATAGAAGCCAGTAGCTCCTACAGAGGCAATACACATCAATACTTAATCGAAAAAATGAAGTTGATGGTTAACAACAAGAGAGGTACCAATGACGGCAATGACTTTAGACGCAAGATCAGAGATTTAAAGCTAACCAGAGAAGATTCAGACTACAAAGATATCCGCATTTCGTCAGACACAAGCCGCAAATCGATTAATCTGGCAAAAGAATTACAATTAGTCATACAATCAGTATAAATATAATGGATAAAAGAATAGAAAGCATTAAAGATTTTCTTCAAAGCATTCATAATAAGTTTTCTTTGATGAAATTCAAGTGTGAGTATGATTCAATAAATCACACTTATATTATCGAAGTACACCCACAAGAAGAGTTTACAGCAAACAACGATTATATTTCTCTTGAATCTGATTTTTGGGACAAATTTGAAAATGAACATCAGGGATATTATCTGCTTTTCGTTACAAAAGATTCACTGAATCATGTTTCAATTCCTGCTTTTAGCATTGGGTATGAGGAAATTAATGAAATAATACAACCCGCACAAATGTCTAAGTTCGAATTCAATTTCAGCTTGGCATCCGAACACATCTATGCAGGAGAAAACAATTACGCTTTAGCAGCATAAAAAAATGAATAATACAGAAGCATCAAAATTCCGCTTTAACGGCTACATAGTTAAACATTCTGATTTCAATTTTAATGGTTCTATCAGTGCTAATGAAAGCTTGAATATAAACATAACTCCAAGTGGGGTAAAAGAAAAAGAGCTATTTACATTAACACTAGATATTGAAATTAAGAACGAATCAAACTCTATCAGCCTTCACATGATCACTGATAGCCAATTTAGTTTTGAAAAAGATCTTGAACCAAACCAATTGGGCAAATTCTTTACTCTTAATGCGCCAGCCATTGTTTTTCCGTACATACGTGCCTATATTTCAATGTTGAGCTCGCTCTCTGGAGTATCACCAATTCTTTTGCCAACATTGAATCTCCAAAATATTGGAGAAACTCTTGCAACAAAAATCATCGTTAAAGATTAGATTATCTATTCAATCAAAACATAAACGGCATCCCTGAATTTCAACTAATAAATTCAGGGATTTATTTTGTGATTGAATTATTATACAAAAAAAAGGATGTATCAAAACTCTATTTTAGAAACAGGGAATTCTTGTTTCCTCTATATTATCATATAGCCTCAATTTTAAGAACAAGAGCCATACGACAAGCAAAAACTTCCCATAAATATTTCATATTCTTCTCATAAATATCTATCTTTGCAACTTTTTTAAGCAACGATTATGTATATTGATATTTGTGAGAAGGACACAAAAGAGATTTATGACAGTCCGATAGTACAACAGACAGCCTTCTGGTCAGAAGCAAAATCGCATCTGGGAGTGGAGACCAGAGCTTTCGATTTCAAAGTAAGAAACCGCGATATTTACACAGACGTAGGAGGCTATTCCTGCACCTGCGCTGATTTTCTAATATTGCACAAGCCGCTGAATAGACAATACAGCATAGCTTATGTGCCTTATGGTCCCGAGATAGAACCGTCGGAAGAAAATCAGGGATGCTTTCTCGAAGAGATTTCCGAGACTATACGTCCGTATCTCCCCAAGGACTGTATCGCTATCCGCTACGATTTAAGTTGGCAATCACACTGGTGCGATGAAGATTTCTTTAATGATAAAGGCATTTGGAAAGGACCACCGGAGAAGAAGTTCCAGGAACTACAAATGAATTACAATACTTCGGAATGGAACTTGCGCAAATGCAATTCCGACATATTACCCTCAACGACAATCTTCCTCGATCTGCTTCCCTCCGAAGAAAAGATATTAATGCGGATGAAACCTAAAACCCGCTATAATATAAAATTAGCCATGCGTAAAGGGGTAACAGTGAGAAGGGCCGGAATGGAGCAGTTAAGCGTATGGTATGCGCTTTACAGGGAGACTGCTATGCGTAACGGATTATTTGTAAACGACATCGAATACTTTTCATCGGTATTGGCTGCCAAAGCAAGCGATACAGCATCCTCCACACAAATAGAACTATTAATTGCAGAAGCCGAAGGAGAGCCCCTCGCTGCAATATTCTTAGCTATTTCGGAACACAGAGCTACATACTTGTACGGGGCGTCGTCCTCGCACAAAAGAAATTATATGCCTACTTATGCTTTGCAATGGGAAGCCATAAAATTGGCTAAGAAGAATGGATGTACCGAATACGACATGTTTGGTGTATCTCCGGGACCAGACCGTTCACACCCAATGTATGGATTATACCAATTCAAGACCGGTTTCGGAGGTGAGTTATTGCATTATATGGGGTGCTGGGATTATCTTCTGGATGAAGAGAACTACCGGTACCTACAACTAAGCGAAATCAATGCGCAGGGATATTACCAAGTCAGATAATCCCTATCTTGACTTTTACAGTCATTTGATAAACGTGCACGAAAAAGCTCGAGGCCGTGCACGAAAGATTTCGTAATCGTGCACGAAACATAACGCTTCCATGCACGGGCAATATTTAGTGATCTGGGCGACTTATTTGGGTGCCGCTCCTCCCAAAAATCTCCGATAAGCATTCTCCGCTTTGAGCAATGCCTCCTTGTCGATGTTGAAGTTTTGCTCAAAAAATGTCGTTTCAAAACTGATTCCTGCTTTGGAGACTAACTTTTTCCACACACCCACTATCTCACCATTACACATGATGTTTGGATAGAAGGTTCCATTTTTAGTGAAAGCTTTGAGGTGATGCTCTAATGCTAAGATTGTGGTTCTGTCTTTATAGCTGATCACATATTCGTCAAACGCAGGCAGAAAATGCAGCACGTTATCGGGCTTTAATTCGTTGGCATATAATTGATGAACAAACAGGTTGTGAGAAGCAAACTTATCGGAAATCAGTTCTGAATCAATGAGACCCACTGCCTGCTTTGCGTCTGCCACAGACAACCCGGACCACCAGATAAAATCTTGCAGACTTGCAGGAGAGTGGCTTCTGAAATAATTCAATGCGAGTTTGACCAACGATTCTTCTTTATTCAGCTCTTTTACCGGAGAAACTCGTTCCTCAATCAGGGCGTAAGTCAGCTTCTTACCTCTGACGGGGCCGCTGCAAACGATGCCTTCAATCTCCGCGCGCATCATAAAATGAATCATTCGAGAAGTATTTACAACTATACCTGCCTTGTTCAGTTCTAATCCTACCTCCTCTCGCGTCATAAAATGATTCCCTGCTAACATTTTCTCCAGCAAACCGTTGCATTTGGAATACAAACTTTCGCTTATTTCCAAATCCCGATCTCTCGAAGCAGAAGATGACTTGATCCGTTGCGCCGACAATCGCAGCATCCATCTAATATCTTCGGCAGCCACCAAATGCCAGGTGGGGCGCATCACGTGTGTGCGCAGAATGTCGCCTCGATCGAGAGCCTCATCAACAAGTTGCTCTGTTCCCGACTTTAGTCTGATGCCAACCGCCCATTTAACCATATTATAATCTTGCGCTTGCATGGCACCCATCCAAGCAACCAACTCTTTCGGGTTAACAAATTCTGAGTGATGAAGCTGCTGACTTGAAAGTCGAATATCTTTAATCTTTTGCATATCTGGTTAGAGGGATTTTAGTTAAGAATGCGCAAGATACAAAAATACAAAAAAAAGGCTATCCACAAAGTATGGATAGCCTTCTGAGTTAGAGTATTTCACATATAGAGAGTCTTACTTGGCAGAAAAACCTTCTTTCTTCAACTGGGACACCCAGTTTTTGATCCTTTCATCCGTTTTGTCGGGTTGAGTATCATCATCGATAGCCAGTCCTAACAAGGTTCCTTCTTTCAATGCGCGAGATTGAGCGAAAGTATAACCTTCGGGAGACGTTAGTCCAACGATGCTGGCTCCTGCAAATTCAAAGGCTTCGGCCAACAGAGCAATACCATCTACAAAATTATCCGGATAGTTTACTTGATCTCCCAGACCAAAGATAGCAACCTTTTTACCTTTCAGGTTGAGCGATTTCAATTCAGGAATCATCTCATCCCAATAAGTCGGTAACTCACCATCAAACCAGGTAGCCGTACCAACGATCAGATGATCATATTGCTCAAATTCCTTTTCCCATGCATGTTCCACTGGGACAAGGTCCGTTTTTGAATCGCCAAACACCTCTTGTATTTTTTTTGCGATTGCTGCTGTTTTCACGGTGTTTGCTCCGTAAAATAGTCCGATCTTTTTCATTTATGTATCTTTTTCGTAAAGTTAATATTCTACTTGAATCAATATGCCAAAAGCTCCTTCGCTGCTTGATAGATGCGTTCTTCGTTAGGAAGAATCGCCTGTTCGAGCACAGGATGGAAACCTACAGGAGTAAAGGTAGAACCTACACGTTGCACAGGAGCGTCCAAGTATTGGAACAATTCTGTACCTATTATGGCAGCTATCTCGGCACCAAAGCCCGAGAAGACTTTATCTTCATGCACAATCAGCACTTTGCTGGTCTTCTTCACAGATGCAAAAATGGTTTCCTTGTCAAGTGGAATAATTGAACGAATATCGATCACTTCCACATTTCCTCCGTTCTCGTCGGCCAAGCGATTGGCAGCCTGCAAGCAGAGATGCGTGGTGTTTCCGTAAGTCACAATCGTGAGATCATCACCCGCTTTGCGAATTCGAGCCTTTCCGAATGGAACTTCAAAATCATCAGGGATAACAGTTGCTGCTTCCACAGCGTTGTACATCGCTTTCGGTTCCAAAAATAGCGTAAATCCTTTGGAGCGAATAGCCGTTCTCAGCAAACCTGCGGCATCATCGGCAAACGAAGGATAAACAATTCGGGCTCCGGGCAAGGTAGACAATGCGCCTTCTAAGTTTTGTGAGTGGTATAATCCACCACCGATATATCCACCGGAAGAGAGACGCAAGGTAATGTTCGGAGTAAATTTACCATTACTTCTCCAATATTCGTGCGTGCATTCCACGTATTGCTCAATCGCTGGCCAGAAGTAGTCGGCAAACTCGGCACCTTCAATCACTAAATGAATCTTCGGATCGAAGCGGCTCATTCCGTTGGCCGATCCCACAATATAGTCTTCGGCAATTGGAGCGTTAAATACTCGCTCGATACCGAATTCTTGCTGCATTCCCTTCGTTACATTGAACACACCACCCTTATCTTTATTGGCCACATCTTGGCCCCAAAGGAATGTGTCCGGATTATGGCGGAACTCGCTCTTCAACGTTTCGTTGAGCGCTGTCACAAGGTTTTTCTTCTCACCCTGTTCATTGTGTGTTCCATCCACGTAAACTTTTGGTTGGTACGGTTCGGGTAAAACATAATCGAAGATCGTCTTCGGATCAGGATCGGGCGCAGCGATGGCTTTCTTATTTGCCACGCTCAGCTCTTTCTTCACAGCGGCCTCAATCTGGGTCAACTCTTCCTCGGTGAAGCGTTTGTATTGAAGCAACATACGGCGGAATTTCTTCAAAGGATCTGCCGCTTTCACATAGGCCAACTCATATTCATCACGATACAAGAAATGGTTGTCGGAGTTAGAGTGCGAACCGATGCGCACACAGTTAGCGTGAACGATGACGGGGCAACCTGTTTCAATGGCATACTCACGAGCAGCGGTCATAGCGTTCATAGAATCGAACACATCTTTACCGTTGCAATAAATAATCTTCAGGTTTTTGAATCCTGAAAAGTTTTGAGCTACCTTGCGGTTGGCTGTTTGATCTTTCTTAGGAACAGAGATACCATATCCATTGTCCTGGATAACAAAAATCACCGGCAGTTTCTCTGTACATGCGCCGTTGATAGCCTCGTACACATAGCCCTCTGAGGTGGTAGCCTCACCCTGACAGGTGATAGCTACTCCTTTATGCTTATAGTATTTCATGGCTCGCGCCACTCCGGCTGCATGCAAATCTTGCGTACCTACAGCTGAAGAGATATTCTCGATGTGCCATTCGTGTTTAGAGAAATGGTTTGACATGTGGCGGCCTCCGCTGGTAAGGTCGGTAGCTTTAGAGATACCGTTAAGAATCAACTCCTCGGGTGTCATCCCTGCCGACAGCACCGTCAACATATCACGATAATAAGGGAACAGGAAATCTTCACCGACCGTGAAAACTTGCCCAATGGCCAACTGTATGCCGTCGTGTCCCGCATACGGAGCGTGATAAGACCAACCAAGAGATTGAAGCTGATACATCGGTGCCTTCTCGTCCATCGCTCGTCCGAGAGTTAGCAGGTGGTACCATTTTTTCAGTGTCTCTTTATTGGTATTATTAATATCAAATGTTTTCATGCTTTATAATTTTATAAGTATTATTTATCCCACTTTTCCAGATACTCGGCCACGCTGAGTAAGAATTTGCCACCCAATGTGCCATCGATAATGCGATGATCGTAAGACAGAGACAGATACATTTTGTGTCTGATTGCAATTACGTCGCCATCCGGAGTTGAAACAACAGCAGGTTTTTTCTCAATGAATCCCACGCCCAGAATAGCTACTTGAGGTTGATTGATAATCGGTGTACCAATTATATTCTTAAAGGTACCAAAGTTGGTGATAGTAAACGTACCATTCTGCACATCACTAACTTTCAGTCTGTTGGCACGAGCCGTGTTGGCCAGTGAGTCGATAGCCAGAGCCAATCCCTTAGTGTTCAATCTGTCAGCATCGTGAATTACGGGAACAACCAAGTTGCCGTCGTCCAGCGCAACAGCCATACCGATATTGATATGCTTTTTCAGGATCATCTTGTAACCATCCACAGAAGCGTTTACATAAGGGAATTCGATCAACGCCTTTGATACAGCCTCAACAATAGCAGGCATATAAGTAATGTTGATGCCCTCTTGTTTACGGAATTCATCTTTCACACGCTTGCGCCAGTTTACAAGCTTGGTTACGTCTACCTCGATGATGGTTGTAACATGTGGAGAAGTATTCTTCGACATCACCATGTGGTCGGCAATGATGCGTCTAACCGGATCCATATCAATAACTTGATCTTCGCCCGCTTTTTGAGCAACAGGAGCTGCAGGAGCTGCAGGAGCTGCAGGAACTGCAGGAGCTTTTGTCGGTTCGGCAGGATTTGGTTGAACAGCAACAGCACTTGCTGGTTTGGCTGCCGCAGGTTGCGCACTAGCCGCTGCAGGAGCAACGCCACTCTTCTTCTGTTCGATGTATTTTTGAATATCTTTCTTGGTTGGTCTGCCAAGATAACCGGTTCCTTGCAAGGCATCCAACTCAGCGCTGGAGATTTGTGCCTGATTGGCCAATTGAAGTACAACCGGCGAATACCATCTGCCTTCTTCCTTCACTGCTGCCGGTTTGCTTGAAACCGGTGCCGGTGCTTCTTGCTGTGTTGTAACAACTTCGGGCTGTGGTGCAGTTGTTTGTGGGGTTTCCGGTTGAACTGCTTTTTCAGTTTCCGTTTTTTCGGTAGCTTCTTCCGCTCCGTCATCTTCTATCTCAACAGTTGCCACTGTAACTCCTACAGGAACCGTATCGCCTTCCTGAAATAGAATTTCGAGAATCTTTCCTTCAACAGGAGAGGGAATCTCAGCATTTACCTTTGCGGTAGTTACCTCAAATAAAATTTGGTCCTCCTCAATTACATCGCCTGCTTTGACCAACCATGCGATAATGGTTCCTTCGGTGATGCTTTCGCCTAACTTAGGCATTTTAATATCGAACTTTGACATACGTTTTTAAGTTTTTAAATTGACTGAATAAGAATTACCCAAGCGATTTAGCCCTAAATTCCAACTTGGAGTTTTGTATTTTTCATCCCTCAGCAAAGCAATCTTCATCTTGTCCTGCTCACTGAAAGTGTATATAGTAATAGGCCCCTCTTGAGCCATCATCTCTTTTATTATCAGTTCTTTGAATTCGTTCATTTGCATCGGCTGATCCAGATGTTGAACAATATTAGTCACCTTACTTTTGACAGATTTCACATAGCTTCTTCTCTTCGTGTCGGGCAGTTGCTCCAACGCACTCAAGTCACCCTCAAGGACGGAAGTAAGCATCGACAGATTCGTTGAAAACAAGAGTGAAGCATGAAACAAGATTCTGCCGCCAAAGATAGATTGTGCGCTGCCTGAGATTTTTAACCCCTTTACAGTCAATCCTCTACGTGCGTCGACCTCGGCGTTCAATCCTAATGTTTTTAAAAAGTCGATCATCAGGGTTGAGAATTTGCCGAAATCAGGATTCTTGCTATTTTCGATAAAAGTAAGATTGACATTGCCCAAATCATCATACACAGCCCCACCTCCCGAACTGCGTCGGGCGATCTTGATCTCATGCTCCCTTGCCAAAGCAAGATTCACCTCGGCTTGCACATCCTGATGTCTTCCGATAATCACAGAGGGCTCACTTTGCCACACCATGAAGACATCCTCAGTGAAGTTTTTCAGCAGATATTCTTCCGCTGCCAAGTTAAAGTATGGATCAGTAATCGGGCTATTAATACAAATCATAAGGCGACTTCATCAAATAGATAAACTTTCATGTATAATTTCGCCCACAGTTGGATGCGGGAAAATGATCCGCTTAAAATCTTCCACTGTGAACTTTTGCTCAATAGCGATACCCACCGAAACGATCAGTTCCGAAGCAGGATTGCCTACCATGTGACATCCAATGATGCTTTCCGCTTCATCAACGATCAGTTTGCAATATCCATTGCCCGTCTCGTTTTCGGCTACGAAGCGCCCGGCGTAAGCCATCGGTAGTTTCAGCACACTATATTTTATTCCGGAAGCTTTCACCTCCTCTTCAGTCTTTCCAACTCCAGCCATTTCCGGATTCGTATAAACAACACCCGGAATGGCATCATAACTCATTCGGTCGTCTACGCCTACAATGTGGTTAATCGCCACATCTGCCTCACGAATAGCTGTGTGAGCAAGCATAGAATATCCGGTGATATCTCCCGCCGCATACACGTTCGGGTGCGAAGTTTGCATATATTCGTTCACCTTCACACCGCGGCCCTGAAGCTCCAAGTTCAGCTTATCCGCACCGATCGTGTTGAGAACCGCTTTACGGCCTACGCTAACCAATATCTTTTCAGCCTCAATTTCTTGGGTCTTGCCCCCTTTTTCAATGATCACCTGATGCGAATTTACCTCGATAACTTTCGCTCCAAGATAAAAAGAGATTCCCTTTTTGGCATATTCCGCCCGAAGCATGGCCGACGACTCATTGTCCATCACACCCAATATCTCCGGCATCATCTCTATAACGCTCACTTTTACGCCAATGCTGTTGAAGAACGAAGCAAATTCCATCCCGATCACTCCGCCACCAATAATGGCAAGCGATTTAGGCACCGTTTTATTATCCAATGCCTCTTTCGAAGTCCAGAAATCTACGTCTGACAACCCCTTGATAGGCGGGATAACCGTTTCCGAGCCGGCACAAAGCAGCAGATATTTCACCTCATACTGTTCGCCGTTGCAAGTCAGCAGAATCTCTCCGCCCTCTTCGCCCGCGATAGCCGCTTCGCCTTGTACAACAGTAGCGCCCGCGGAAGTCAGTTTCATCTTAACCCCCATGGTCAATTTCTTCACCGTCTTGTTCTTGCGAGCAATGATCTTGTCCAAATCAAACGAAGGAGAACCTTCTACCAAAATTCCGTATTTTGCAGAACTTTTGGCATTATCTAATAATTTAGCTGAATAAAGTAATGTTTTAGAAGGTATGCAACCCTCGTTCAAGCAAACGCCTCCAACTTCACTCTTCTCGAAAAGAACCGTCTTCAGGCCGCTTGCTGCAGCTTTCTCACCCGCATTATATCCCGCTGGGCCTCCTCCTATAATTCCAATATCATATTTCATAACGCTTATTATATATTATTTAAAGTAAGAATTAAACTTCGTGCTCGCACACATTAAATAAAGAACGCACTGTAATATTCAACAAGTTAGAGCTTATTTTGTTTTATTCTAAATTATATCTTTGCATAGAATAACCAAAAAAAAGGAAAAACCGATGAACAATAGAGGAGCTACAATCACCACATTAATGCTTGCCGGTGCGGCAAATGAGTCGGCAGATGGCCCGAAAGGACGATTTATTCAAAATTACGTGGGGCGAATGCTCGATCAAGAAGCAGCTCCCAACACGGGGCCGGAACCGGATTATAGCAACCCGTTTTATTGGGCGGCCTCTCCCGACAAACAAAATGCGGCGGACAGTATTCCTTCTTTTCTTAAAGGAGAAATAAAGAACCAAACGGCCGACGTGTTCTATCTTCATCCCACAACTTTCTTGAGCGGACTCAATCCGCTGACCATCTTAAGTGACATAAGCGATAAGCGGGAGCTCATTGAATCGATGAAAAATATTCCGTGGAACGCCGACCTGAACGACACGGCGCTAAATCATTTGACCGATATGCGAGCCGTTCTCAATCAGGCCACAGCTTTTAACGCCGCTTGCCGTGTGTTTGCCCCGCGCTATAGGCAGGTTCACATTAAAGGTTTCTTTGCCCGAACGTCGGATGCCACGCAGCGAGCCCTCGACTTGGCTTATAGTGATATAAAAGAGGCTTTCGAGTATTACCTCACGCACCATAATCAGGGACGACCAATACTCATTGCCGCACACAGTCAGGGCACTTTGCACGCCATTCGTTTGCTGCACGATTATTTTGACGGCAAACCGCTACAGCAACAATTGGTTTGTGCTTATCTGGTAGGTCATCAACTGCCTGTGGATACCTTCAAGTACCTTCCGCTGGGCGAGGCCCCCGATGCCTTGGGTTGTTTTGTTGGCTGGCGTAGCTACCTCGAAGGCGAGTTGCCACAATCGGTGAAGGTAGAAAAGGGTGATTCACTTTGTGTCAATCCGCTTACCTGGACTGCATCAACCGAAGCGGTTGCCAAGGAGCAAAATGCAGGTATGTTGCTGAGTCTCAACAAACTATTGCCGCAGGAGGTCAGCGCAAGAATTGAACCGACCTCAAAAGTGTTATGGGTTTCTTTGTCGGACTTTTCGTCCAAAGTGACCAAACAGATGAGGAATCTGCATTCCTTCGATTATAATCTGTTTTGGATGGATATTCGTGAGAATGTGCGTTTACGAGTGGATGCGTATAATAAAAAAAGCAGTATCTTTATGCCACAATTTACAGATTCTCCACTCAACAAGAAAAATGAAAATGATACGTAAATGTTTAGAATCGGAAACTGATGTGATTTGTGAAATCATCAACGACGCATCCATCGCTTATAAGAATCAAATTCCGGCCGACCGCTGGAAGGAGCCATACATGCCCATGAGTGAGCTGTTGCATGAGATTGGTCAGGGAGTTGACTTCTATTGCTATGAGGAAGATGACCGGATACTCGGCGTTATGGGCATTCAGAACGTGCAGGATGTTAAACTTATTCGCCACGCTTACGTCCGCACAAAATGTAGAAAAGGGGGCATTGGCACACAACTACTTCGCTTTCTTATTGAGAATCAGAAGAAGCCAATCCTCATCGGCACGTGGAAAGCTGCAACGTGGGCCATCGACTTTTATCGAAAAAATGGCTTCCGGCTGACTTCAGAGAAGGAGAAGAATGTGTTGCTGAAAAAATATTGGAATGTTCCGGAAAGACAAGTGGAAACTTCTATTGTGCTGACGAATCAATCATAGATCGATCCTTGTTCATTTAGAACTCGGGCTTAGCATAAAAATACAAAATTGTTTGTCCGGAAGAAAAGCGTTCATTATATTTGTGCGTTCACTATTTGTGAACATGACCAAATAATGAACACTAAATAGATAACTGTACGCTGTATGCGACCCTCTATTCTATCCCACGATAGATTCATCCTTTGATTTATGTACAACGAATGTCCCCCTAACCTGCGCTTGCAATACCTTATCGATACTTATTGGATCATCGAGAGGATTGTTGATGAATTAATATTAAACTAAAACAAGATGGAATATCAAACGCTGTCACCCAATATTGGGGTTGAAAATGTAAATGAAACCGTAAAGTTTTATACCGAGGTGCTCGGTTTTACGCTGGCCATGAGTAATCCTGAAACAGGAGAGTTAGAATGGGCCATGGTTGCTCAGGGCAATGTGACGATTATGTTTCAAGAAATGCACAGTTTGAAGAAAGAATATTCTCAACTGGCAGATCGTGCCGCAGTAGCTGCTCTCACGTTCTATGTGAAGATGAAAGGTATGAAAGAACTCTATGAGAAGGTAAAAGATACGGAGTATCTCGCAGTGGAAATACATCAAACCTTTTACGGCGCAGAGGAATTTGCCCTTTTTGATAATAATGGATATATCTTAACCATTAGCGAGGACTAATCTCTGCAAAAAACGCTACCTTTGTTACTTCTATAAATTCAACTAAAACAAGAAAAACGATGGTAACAAAAGCCGCATTTATTTACATTGCGCCAAAGAACGATCCAAAAGTTCATCGTGCAGTGATTGATTCTCCTGTGATTCAGCTAACTGTAGTGGGCGTGGTGGATTATGACGAAGCTGAGAAAATTGTTTTGGAATTAGTTTCGGAAGGTATTACTGCCTTTGAACTATGTGCCGGATTTGGTAACGAGGGAACTGCCCGCATCGCTAAGTGCGTGGGTGATAAGGCGCTGGTGGGTGTTGTTCGCTTCGATCTGCATCCTGCGTTTGGACACAAAAGTGGGGACAGCATGTTTTGAGATAAGCGATAGCCGATCCACTCTTTTATTAGTAAAAATCCCCGACTACAGATTCTTGGTAACAGGTTGCCAAAGATCGTAATCGGGGATTGTTCATTGTGGAAGGGCGCTTACAGCGTCATGGCTTGTGCGCCCAACGCTCCGCCAATGGCACCAACCACGGCGATAATAATTTTCAGGATCAGATCCCAAGTTGACTTTTTCATTGTTGTAGGGTTTTAGAAATTCTGATTACTTTTTTTGACTTTTTGCTCTCACCGCCGATTGTGTGAGTGCCCTTTGAAGTAAAGGTGGGCACCCGACTTGTCACAGAAGGTTTTTCAACTTGTAAGGGGTAAAACAGGCTTGTACGAGTAAAAGACTCGGGACTTATGTGGCATCCTGCGCCACCAATGAGGTTAAGTCTGCCCCTTCTATGAATGATTAAACGATGTGACAAAGTCGGCTGCCGAAAGCTTACGCCAGGGGATCCTTAGGCTTGGAAGGAGAGGTTGGATCCCTAGGCTTGGCCGGATCAGTTGTCGTTCCGCCGCTATCGCCTCCAGTCTCAGCATCGGCAGTGCCTGTCCAACGCTGGTACTCAACGCCGGTATACATGGCCCTAGTGGTTCCGCCCGCACCTATTCCACGTATGCCGGTTGGCGTAAACTGTACACGTAGGTTGACAATCTGGGTAGGCGAAACATCATCGGCGTTGAGCACGCCTTTGCCGCTGGCATTGGCCATCATGGTGAACGATCCAAGGCCGTCGAGCTTCACGGTACGGCTGTTGAGCAACTGCTCGCGCATCACGCTCATCAGATTTCGGATCACATTGTGCACATCACCAGCCGTGAGGGAAGCTTTGTCGGCAATGAGTTCGGCAATCTTCTGCGTGTCGATCATCTTGCCCACCTTCACCAAACGTGGATGCCACTTCTTTTTGCCATCCTTGGAGGCAACATTGCTCTGCAATGGTTTGTAAAATAAAGGCATAGTTGTTTTGATTTTTGTTACTAACTTTTGTTCTTCGTAATCGATTACGAATGCAAATGTAGGGCAGTAACCAGGCGGCGGATGGCGAAATGGTTAGAAACGGTAAGTAGTTGCATGTTTGGGGGAGAAAGAGGGAAGAATCATTTAAACTTTAATTAGTTTCAATAAAGTATAAAGTCCCAATATAAACGCCAGAATACAGCTAACAAACAAATAATCAGCAAAATATCTAATAATTATAGCTGCCAAGGAAAGAATCAATAACGGCAACATTTGCTTCATGAGAAAGAGTTTTCTCTCTTCTTTCATTTTTAATTGGCTATAGAAACTACCTAAAAAGGAAGAGCTAATTAAGACTATAAATAATACCACATTATTCGCTAATTTCGCCTTATCAAAATAATAAGATAGCATCAGAATGACTAATGATATTATAAAAATCGGAATGTATATAATCTTTATGTATTTCATCAAACTATTTTCAATTAAACACATACAAAGATAAAACTTTTTTTTATTCAAATACCGAACTTTTCCATAAAAAGATGCGATGATTTTACTCCCGTTTGTAGTATCAAATCTTGCAACAAATGCTCTCCTTTTTTCAAGGCTCTCCGAGATGCAGAATGATGAGTCGCACCTGTGCGGGAGTAAGCATGCGGGTGCTGTGGCCGTATCCCGTTTGCAGCAATGCCGCCGTAAGAGATTGGTTGCGGAGGATCCATTCATTGAGTTTGCGACGAGCCACGGCAGCCGTCGCCTCGGGCAGATACATTTGCGCCAATTCGGTTTTGGTGAGAGTGGTGTAGAGTAGCATCAAATCGTTGTTTTCCATCGTTGTTGATTTCTAAATATATTTATTGACACGGGCAAGCGAGCGATCACCCACGCAGCTTTTTATGTAAATAATTGTTATAGGTTTCTTCAAACAGCTTGGGGTTGTTGAGCACCCAGAGGATGTAGTCGCCCGGATTGTCTTTTCGAACGAGCAGCGGACGGTATTGGGCGCCGAGCACTTTCCACAACACGCCGCCCGGACCGCCTAACTCGGGTCGCTGACTGAGGGCGCTGATGGCTTCTACCGTTTTTTCATTCTTCACATTCACCGCATCGAGGTTTAACTTCAAGATCGGTTTAATCTCTATATTCTCTTGGTTATCAATCGATTGAACTAAAGACGGACTCTTAACTACAGGCGAAGCCGCTCCCTCCCCGCCTTTGCCGATGGGGCGAGGGGCGCTTTGCTGTGGTCTGTTTTCATCTGTTTTACTCTGCTGTACTTTCGTTTTCTCTTGTTTGTTTTGTGGCATTTTATCCGAATAAACCTCGGCCTTGACCACCGTTACTTCGGAAGAAACCTCCCCGACTTCAGGTTTGGGCAGATCGGCGCCACCCGCCTGCGGTTCATCGCCGGCAATGAGGCAGTAGATGGGGTCGATGGTGCGTTTGCGCTTGCAATCTTGATTGATTTTGAGGTAACGCTGCTGCAAGGCGGAGGAGGTGAGAATGGTATGCAATGCGTACAAATCGGGGTCGAACAGGTGAGCCTCGATACAGCTCTGCAAGATGTTTTTCACCTCATCGGCCCCGCACTCCGTCTGATCGCAGATGTCGAAGCACAAATCCTCGTCCCACGCCACATAGTAGCCTTTGCCGCGATAGATTTCGCAGAAGAGGGCGATGATAGCGGAGATTCCCGCCGAACCGTTTTGGCGCACGATGCGGCGCACCTTACGGTCGTGCAGGAAGTCTACATCCAGCGGAAAATAGTCGAGACCGCTCTTTAAAGGTCGTGCCATTATTTCGCCTCCTTTCTAGTACCAAATTCGGACAAAACATCGAAGCAGGGACAGGCCTTCAGATACTCGTTGGGCGTGATGATGCCGTTGCCGTCGAGGTCGGGACTGGTATCGCGATGCCCCAGCACCTGCTCGATGCTCGGCAAAACCATCCGCAAAGCCTCCACCAAGCGCTTCAAGGAAGTCCGCTGCGCCACCGTACGAGTATCCTTCGGTTTGCCCTGCGCATCGAGTCCGCCAACATAGCAAATACCCACCGAACGCTCGTTCCAGCCCATGCAGTGCGCCCCGTCGGCCGACACCTCCCGTCCCGCTTCTATGGTGCCATCCAAGCGGATAACGTAATGATAACCGATACTCCAAAAACCCCGTTGACGATGCCAGCGATCAATGTCGGCCGCTGTGACGTTCTGCCCCTCGCGAGTGGCCGAACAGTGAATGATAATACTGTCTTTCATACTTTTTTATTACTATTATAATAATACTACATTATACTGATTTTTAACCACCTCAGGTGTGCGAAACTGTGTGCCCAACTTGCCGCGATCGAACCCCTCGGCCTTGCAAAGTTGCGCCATCGACCGATAGCGGCGAATCACCTCTCCCCGCTCGCCCACCACCCCGCAAGGCTTCCGTTTGGAGTTGAACAGGCCATGCAGCAAGGCATGTTGCATGTTGTCATAATGATCGCACCACTCCAAATTCTCCACACGATTGTTCAACTTATTGCCATCCAGATGATTCACCTCCGGCAAGTTCGTCGGATTCGGCAGAAAACTCTTCGCCACCAACCGATGCACGGCGTAATTGAGAAACAACCCTTTTGTACAGAGCATAATACTCCCGTATCCATTATTTTTTATCCTAACCTTCATGGTTCGCGTTTCATTACACTTTAAGCTCAACACCCGTCCCTGATCGGACACCATATAATCTTCGTTTCCTTCCACAAATCTCCAATTTTCCATCCTTTATCACTTTCTAGTTTTCCATTCTGTTAATAAGTATAAACGTACACGTTTACCGTACTTTTCGTGCACGAAACCCATCGACGCCGTGCACGTTCAGCACGCAGTTCATACAGCGCCCACGCCCCTCACCCCCATCGATTTATGCCTAAAGCGAGACAATGTTGCTCCCTTTCCCGCTCCCGTTCCTCCTCATCCACGTAGGCCGAACCCTCCGCAGGCAGAGGCTCCAACTTATCGGCCAGCGTAGTAAGAAAATCCACCTCCTCATTCAGAAAGTCGATCGCCTCACGCAGCGTGTCCACCCGATAGCGGCGACAGATGTTCAGGGCAAACGCCTCCTCACTCATCCGCCTCAATCTTCAGGAAGTTGGCCGCCCTGAACGTTCGCCATGCCTGCTTATCGAGATCAAAATACACAACAAAAGTATTTTCAGGTCGTGGCACATAAGGTCGCTTGAAGCAATACTCATAATCGGCCAACGTGCCCCTCGCCCTGCGCACCGACCCATCCTCTTTGGTATAACTAAAAGCCACCTCACCCCGATGCATCCCCTCGATAAGGCGTTCAATGCCATGCGCCATCAGTAGCGCCGCACTTTTCGAAAACCCATTCTCCTGTTGGATGGCCGCCGCCCGATACATCAACCTCCTGCGTTCAATTCTTCTATCTTCCATAACTTCAAAAAATATTGTTATCTAATTATCAATTATTATTACTTTGTAAAATCCAGTATAATTATCAACAAATGACTTATGACAATGCAAATATAAAACTTTTATTACGAACGATTAAGACTTATTTTCCTAAAACGCATTGTATATTTATTTTAGTCATCATTGCCTAGAATAAATATTATAATTTTATTCACCGATAAGTAGAATTATAAATATATTTTAGTTAATTTTGCCGCCGTTTAACAAACAACATTTAAAATTCAAATGAAAAAACAAGACTTAAATCTGTTCAAAGAACAGTCGGCAAATCTACTTCGTTGCATCCGCATCAACGACCTAGAACAGTACAACATCACCCAATCAGAGGTAAGCAAACACAGCAGCATCGATCAACGCACCGTGAGCCGCATAGAAGGGAATGAAAGCATCACATGGCACCCCATGCACAACATCTTCTACTACTATTGCAGCTTCGAAGGCATCAAAGAGAAATACGGCGACGCATTCAGAAAGTTGTACAAAACGGATTACATTCCCGAAGATGTGCTCAGGCAGCTAAAGGACGAAAATTGCGCCCGCAGTGAGATTGAGGAAGAATATCGAGAGATATACGAAGAGGCATTGGAGATATGTAAAATCAATTTCCACGCACTGCACAGGTGACAGTTGCGTGATGTGTGAAGTGAAGAGAGGGGCTTTCCGTACAAGGGGAGCTCCTCTCTTTATTTTGGTGTGTGAGGTGGGTGGATTTAACAACAGCACTAGCGATTATCAGGACATATAAACTTCAAAAACAGCAACATCATAATACAAATATAACCTAGAAATAAACGTATTAAATATATTTTAAATTAAAAAATGACTTATATTGTCAATTTAAAAAATAGTATTATATTTGGGCGGATTTTACAACAAAATAATCTAGGAGGAATTTATGAGTGGTTTCTTCTAGGTGGGAGAAGAAAATTAGAGGTTCGCATTGGATGATAACATGCTCATATTCATTAATAGAAGAGTGTAACTTTAAATACAAAAATATGAATTACAAAAATTCAAAAGGAGGTCAGATTAACAATCTCAGCGACTGGGAAGCACTTTTTCTTCAATCTCCCAATAAGCAAAAGCAGTGGCAAGATGGTCGTAGCGCATGCGAACTGGCAAATTTCATGATGGAGCTAAATGGCGAAACAATGATTAAAAAGGTTGTATCAGAATTGATTAATGAGAATGTAACATTTGAGACTGCTACAGCTGAATTAGAAACAAGATTTGACGATTATGGCCGTGGACGAGTCCATGACTTGGGTATTTGGGGAATCACTGATTCAAAAAAAACAATCTTTGTCGGGGTTGAAGCTAAAGTAGATGAGCCATTCGGTGGAAAGGTCTCAGACTCATACCGTGCAGCTAAAAAGCGTGAATCTGAGGGAAAAAACACAAATGTACCCAAACGAATCGAGGGTCTCTTACAAAGAATTTTCAAAGCATCACCACCTCAACATTTTGACTTAAGATATCAATTACTCTACACTACAGCTGGAGTATTAAGTGCAGCGAAAAATAAAGAAAAAGCGGATATTTCTATTCTACTCATTATCGTCTTTAAGACAAATCGATACAACGAGAATAAAGGGAAAAAAAACCTTGAAGATTACCATAAGTTCATCAACTGCGCTGAATCAGAGAAAATTCAAAGCAATTCAGATATTGAATTTCACAAACTGAAAATTGAGGATAAAGAAATGTATTCAATTTACATGACTATTGACGAAAAAGGAATACTGTAAAGGGGTTGTAGGAAAAAAGTAAATAATAAATAAAACGTCGAGATTATGAGTAATATTCCAGCAGATTTAAAGTTTCAGGATTTGTTATCGTATCAATCGGTGATAGATAAGTTAGCAAAGAGAAAAACACCGATGCATCTTATCATGGGTAATGGGTTTAGCATAGCTTATGATCCTAACATATTTTCATACAATGCTTTATATGACTTTATAGAGCAGCTAGATGATGAAGTACTCAGCAAGTTGTTTAAAGTGATTAATAATAAAAATTTCGAGCTGGTCATGCGTCAACTCGAAAATTTCATTGAAATAGCAAAGATATTCAATACTGATAGCCAATTAGTAGCTGATTTAAGTGCAGCCAAGGAGCGTTTGCAAAGCAGCCTGATTCAGGCAGTAAGCGAATTGCACCCTGAACATGTATTTGAGGTTAATGAAGAAAAAAGTATGAGTTGCTTTTCATTTATAAAACGATATATAGACAAACATGGTGAAATATTCTCAACGAACTATGATCTGTTACTCTATTGGATTTTAATGAGAAATGATTCAACTATCGCTATCGACGGCTTTGGTCGAGAATTATTAAATCCGGATGAAGTAAAATATGGGAAAGAAGAAGAATGGTCTGAGCTATATTGGGGGAAAAATAAAGAAGAACAAAACATACACTATTTACATGGGACTCTACCATTCTTCGATACTGGCACAACCATCGAAAAAGAAGTGTATAAAAACAGAAACTATTTATTGGACAACATTAAAGATAGAATGCAAAAACAGGATTATCCAATATTTGTAACCTCGGGTAATGGCGAAGAAAAATTGAATCATATTATGCACAATAGTTATCTTACATACTGTTACGAACAGTTAAGTAAGATAACTGGCTCTCTAGTCAGTTTTGGATTTAATTTTGGAGAATACGATCATCACATTATTGATGCTATCAACAAAGCAGCAAAGCATGGAGCACAATCTGGAGAAAAACTCTTTAGCATTTACATCGGAGTTTATTCTGAAACTGATTTAGAATATATAAAGAGCATCGAAGGTAAGTTTAAATGCAAAGTAAACGTGTATAATTCTCGGACAGCTAATATTTGGATGGAATCGCCGATTTGAGCGACAAACGTTTTGCTGTGATTATAGACGAGGCTCACAGTAGCCAAAGTGGATCGGCAGCGGATAATATGAACCGTGCAATGGGAAATAACGGAGGAGAAGATGAATACCCCGATCCACAGGATACGATACTGGAAGTAATGCGTTCGCGCAAAATGAGAGGGAATGCTTCTTATCTGGCTTTTACTGCTACTCCCAAGAACAATACATTAGAGAAATTTGGAGTAAAGCAAGAGGATGGAAGTTTCAAACCTTCGAAATTATTTTGTGTGTGAGAAAAAATGCAAGTGGTTTAACCCGTAAGCCTAGTGCAAACATCTCCTTGATTAAAAAAAAAACAAATATAAATCACTCATTTATAAGTATTTGCACACTTGCATTAAATAAATTGAAGATAGCGCTCCCCAAATACTCCCAAGAAGCTATCAACACCCCCCCTCTATACTCCCCACTGCGAATAAAGTTTAAATCCGCAAAATACATCCGTGAATATTTCACGGATTAGAAAAAAGTGATACCTTTGCCCTATAACTATAAATCTGAAGATCATGCTGCTACGATTAAAAATCAGGAACTTCCTGTCATTTTTTGAAGAAACGGTATTCGACATGTTTCCTAATCCAAAAAGGGCTTCTTTCCCCAATCACATCTATGGAGAGATGACGGTTCCTTTGTTAAAGCAAGCTGCTATTTATGGGGCTAATGGTTCGGGAAAATCGAACTTCATCAAAGCAATCAGCTTTATTAAATCATTTGTAACTGACGAGGATTTCTTAAAGGATCTGGATTTAGATGAATATATTTTCCAGCTAACGACTGTAAAACAATCGAAGATAAATTTTGATGTGGAATTTTTCATCAAGGAAAAGTACTTTGTCTACAATCTGCAAATCGACAAAAAAAATATTCAAGAATCGCTATATTTATCGGGATTAGGAAAAACGCCCGACAAATTGCTGTTTAAGCGAAATGGAGCTGGGATTACATCCGACTATCTGGGTAATGAGAGTTCTGCTAAACAGTTATTGACAATGAACCCTCATTCATCGCTACTTCCATTAAACCAAAAGTTCCCGGTTCTTACTAGTGAAGAAGTTAAGCTAGCTTTTGAATGGTTTGAAAAGGAATTAGAGATAGTCACGATAAATAGCACTGTGCCGGCATTAATCGATTTGATGTCTAAGCAGACTGCATTATTGAATCTGACGAATGAGATTTTTGAGAATATCGGGATGGGTATTAAGACTGTGAAGATAGCTGATACACCTTTTGATCAATGGGTTACATGTCATAAAAATGCCAAAGGCTTGCAACAGATGATGGAGAATGATCCATTAAAACCTAACACGGGTATTTCTAGGATCGAAAATAATCGGAATATATTTTCGGTGTCATTGAAAAAAGGCGTGAAAACGGTACATGAACTTTTGTTTGAACAGATGGGGCAGTCGGGGTTTAAGAAAGAGATGAAAATCACGACACAGTCAGATGGCACTGTTCGATTATTGACATTAATACCGGCAATATATGAAGCTATCAATAAGCAAAAGGTCGTCTTTATTGATGAAATAGACAACAGCATCCATCCTAATTTGATGTTTTCATTACTACAGTTTTACGGGGCTAAACAATCGAAGGGGCAACTAATTTTTACAACTCATACTACACGATTGATAAATCAGCAGGAGCTGCTTCGTCCTGACGAAATATGGCTGACTGAGAAGGAAAATGGCAATTCAAAAATGTATTCCATTAATAACTTTAAGATACACAATACCATTAATCTCGAAAACGGATATTTAGACGGGCGTTACGGCGCTGTGCCGCAACTAGGTGATTTCGAGTCGTGATGGAAGAGGTGAAACGAACATATAGCAAGGGGAATCCTGAAAAAGAACCTTTACATCAACCTAAAAAGAAAACCGTTGAAGTTGAAGTTCAAGGCGCAACTGTTAGCGACATTCAGATGTCTACTTATCAGAAAGCCGATATAGAAGAACCACCTAGGGCCTTTTTCATCCTCATATCTGGTGGCGAGGTACGTGAAAAAGATTATTTCAAGATCATATCTGTGAAAGATAAGCGATGGCGCATTAAGTTGGAATTTATTGCTGATCCATTAAAACTATCTCCGGACGGAATGCTTGAATTGGCCGAGTATAAGAAGACACGTTATGCCACGAGTCAGAATAAGGATGCTGAAGCAGACAAAATATATCTGATATCGGACGTAGATCATTTTATGAATGAGCTCCTTCGAATTAAGCCTAAATGTGAGAGTGAAGGTTTTCAACTGATTATCAGCAACCCGTGCTTTGAGATTTGGCTATATTATGCTTATTGTGATACGATTCCGGATTTCCCATTGCCACCAGATCCACTAAAGATTAGTAGTAAATTTAAAAGTTGGCTGCCCAGTGCAATTCCTGGTGGAATAAAACCCGCAAAAGCCATTTTAAGCATTTACCGTAATATTGAGAATGCCAAGAAAAACTACAAGGAAGATGAGAACAGAATACCGATCTTGTTTTCAACTAACATGTATTTATTAGCGGAAGACTTGCTGCCGCTGATTGAACCTGAACTGACAAACATGATAGACGAAAACGCCAGAATTGAAGCTGATTTTCGAGAAAAAAGTCAGAAATAATCCTGTATAATCTCAAAAAAGATCATTATATTTGGACAGATTCTTGACTAAAAAGAATAAAACACTAAGCTTTTCAATGTGGAAAAAACAAATGATGAAAAAGCTCCCCTTACTAATACTCATTGCCGGGATGTTGTTCTTTCTAGGCATCAGCAAGCCCAAAGCACAAGAGCTGACAGCTGGGAACATGCTCAAAAGTGACAAAACTTCCTTGAATCAGAAAAAGAACAAAGAGGAAGAAAAAGAAATAATCAAAAAAGTTTCCACGTCATTTTACGACTGGTATCTAAAACGCATAACAGCAACAGACGACACGACGGCCTACAGATATTTTTTTGTGAAGGGAGAAAACGGAAAATGCAAAGCTAACTTTGAACCTTATTTCAAGCAATTAAGGAAACTCAAAACGATCTCAAGGAAATTCATGGACAGGGAAGTGGAAATCGCTAAATGTTGTATCATACATATGGAGAATGTTGATTGGGAAGATTATGAAAGTACAACAAACGCTTTTAGATACATTGATTTCTGCTCCGAATTTTTATCCTATTATTGGATTAGGAGTCAAGAACCTTATGATGGTGTTGAGATCATTGAGATGACAAAGAAAGGAAATGCCTGGTTTACTACTTTGCAATTCTACACTGATTATGAGAACAAGAGAACTCGCTGGAACTACATTTATCCGATTGTTAAAGTTGAGAAAGAGAATGGGAAATGGCTAATGACTGAAATAACATTAAAAGACGGTGAATAAGGGAACGGGCCATAGCTATAACACAAAATCCCCCGTAAATATTTCTATCTACGGGGGACTTCTTCAAAACGGCGACTACCTACTCTCCCACTGTTACGCAGTACCATCGGCGTGATCAGGCTTAACTTCTCTGTTCGGAATGGGAA
>NZ_FNVX01000005.1 GCF_900104585.1 Bacteroides ihuae | reverse complement strand
TATGCGGGGACATTGTTTGGTGGGTAGTTTGACTGGGGTGGTCGCCTCCAAAAGTGTAACGGAGGCTTCTAAAGGTACCCTCAGGACGATTGGTAACCGTCCGCAGAGTGTAATGGCATAAGGGTGCTTGACTGGGAGACCGACAAGTCGATCAGGTAGGAAACTAGAGCATAGTGATCCGGTGTTTCTGTATGGAAAGGACATCGCTCAAAGGATAAAAGGTACTCCGGGGATAACAGGCTGATCCCTCCCAAGAGCTCATATCGACGGAGGGGTTTGGCACCTCGATGTCGGCTCGTCACATCCTGGGGCTGGAGAAGGTCCCAAGGGTTGGGCTGTTCGCCCATTAAAGTGGCACGCGAGCTGGGTTCAGAACGTCGTGAGACAGTTCGGTCTCTATCTATCGTGGGCGTATGAAATTTGCGTGGCTCTGACACTAGTACGAGAGGACCGTGTTGGACTGACCTCTGGTTTACCAGTTGTGCCGCCAGGTGCATCGCTGGGTAGCTAAGTCGGGATTGGATAAGTGCTGAAAGCATCTAAGTACGAAGCCAGCCACAAGATTAGATTTCTTAGGGTCGTTAAAGACGATGACGTTGATAGGCCGCAGGTGTACAGGTAGAGATACCACAGCCGAGCGGTACTAATTGCCCGTACACTTTCTTTTGTCGAAGTATGGTTTATATATCCGTTTAGTTATTACTATAACTGCTTTTTGTTAGCATCATGTCAACCTTATTTAGGTGACTATAGCATCAGGGTTCCACCTCTTCCCATTCCGAACAGAGAAGTTAAGCCTGATCACGCCGATGGTACTGCGTAACAGTGGGAGAGTAGGTAGTCGCCGTTTTGAAGAAAGCCCCCGTGGATAGAAATATCTACGGGGGCTTTTGTGTTTAGCAACTGTCCAACTGAAACAAAAAAGGCAACCTGAAGTCTACAGGTTGCCTTTTTATAAATAGTAATGAGAATGAGCAAAAAGTTATTTGCCTTTTGTTATCACATTTTCTAGCCGTTCTTTCAAATAGCCGGCTTCATTTTTAGTAATGTCTGTTACGTTCTTTAGATCTCTCTTGGATTTGCTTACAAATTTATCTGCACGGTCGCGTATGCAATCAAGTTTACCTTCTTCTTGCATTTTTCGAACCAAATAGCCTACAGCAGAACCAATGGCTAAGCCTAAAATTACTTTTTTCATAATTATGTTTCTTAATATCTTAGTATAATTAATAAGATACATTGATTTGTTCATTTTCCTTATTATGTACCAATGAACATTATTAGAACATACTCATTCATCTTTTAGTTCATTCTCAATAATAAGGTCGAGTTCATCCATAAAACTTAGTAATGAATACGCTTTGTTTATAAAACAGTGTGTGACACTCAATTCAACTCTTTTCTGTCATGTATTGAGAAAAAGAAGAGGCAAACATCGAGTTTTTTTCTTCTTTCTGTGGATTATTGGGCTGAATTGTCTATTTTTGGCAATAATCTTAAGCAGAGTTAATAGAGTGCATTTAATATAAATATAAACTTCAAAAATAGTCCTGTAAATTATGGAAAACAGAATTCAAGAGCTGACTGATAAAATTTATCGTGAAGGTGTGGAAAAGGGCAACGAAGAAGCTCAACGTCTTGTCATAAATGCGCAGGAAGAAGCAAAAAATATACTTGAACAGGCTCGTAAGGAGGCTGATGCTATTGTTGCTTCTTCTCGTAAATCAGCAGCAGAGTTGATGGAAAATACAAAGTCGGAACTGAAATTATTTGCTGACCAGGCTGTTAACGCATTAAAATCTGAAATAGCTTCACTCATAACTGATAAGATTGTATCTACTCCGATAAAAGAATTTGCTAAAAATAAAGATTTACTCCATGCATTTATTGTTGCTCTTGCTTCAAAATGGAGTGCAAATGAACCAATTGTTATTTCTACAGCGGATGCTGATTCGCTAAATATTTATTTTGCAACTAATGCAAAATCACTTCTTGATAATGGAGTTAAAATAGAACAAGTAAACGGTATTAAAACTTGGTTTTCTATTTCACCAGCTAATGGTTCTTATAAAGTGAATTTTGGGGAAGAAGAGTTTGTTAATTACTTTAAGGAGTTTCTACGTCCTCAGTTAGTTGAAATGTTATTTTAGTTCCCTTCTTCCTTATATGCACACAATGAATCATTATGAGTAAATACTATTGTTTAATTGCTGGCTTGCCCGAACTTACTTTGGAGGATAGCAAACTAAGCTACACAGTAGCTGATTTCAGAATCGAATTATATCCTGACCTGTCTACTGTTGACAAAAAAATGATTGATCTGTTTTATCTGAAATTTGATAATGAAAACGTATTAAGGCTATTAAAGGATAAAGACGCAGTTATTGATGCAAGGGGAACTTTTTCTGCTCAGCATTTGATCGACTGTATTTCTACTCTTAAAGATGGAGGAGAGGTTGATTCAAAAACTTTTCCATCTTATCTCTCTTCCTTTATTCTCTATTATTTTAGTGAGATCAATGATGAGCAATTCTTCTACGAAGATTATCTTTCGGCCTTATATTATGAATATGCAATGAATTGCAAAAACAAATTTATTGCTTCTTGGTTTGAATTTAATCTTTCTATCAATAATATTCTTGTGGCACTAACGGCACGTAAGTACAAAGAGGATGTAACACAGAGTATTGTGGGACAGACGGATGTGTGCGAAGCTTTGCGCACATCGGGTGCTCGAGATTTTGGACTGACAGGTGAAGTTGATTATTTTGATACTTTAATGAAGATAAGTGAACTAACTGATTTAGTGGATAGAGAGAGGAAAATAGATGCACTAAAATGGGCTTGGATGGAAGATGCCGTTTTCTTTAATTATTTCACCATTGAACGCATTTTTGTCTTTCTGTTACGATTGGAAATAGTTGAGCGATGGATATCTTTGGATAAGGAAAAAGGTAGTCAATTATTCAGAAACATGATAGATTCTTTAAAGAATGACGTGCAAATTCCCGCAGAATTTAGATAAATAAATTTAAAAAAATATATGGCAACAAAAGGAACTGTTAGTGGCGTAATAGCCAACATGGTAACTCTTCTGGTTGATGGCCCCGTAGCTCAAAATGAGATTTGTTATATCTCTACCGGAGGCGATAGGTTAATGGCAGAGGTAATTAAGGTTGTAGGAGCGAATGTATATGTGCAGGTGTTTGAAAGTACCCGTGGTTTAAAAATTGGGGCTGAAGCCGAATTTACCGGGCACATGCTGGAAGTAACTTTGGGACCAGGCATGTTATCAAAGAACTATGATGGTTTGCAGAATGATCTTGATAAGATGAGCGGAGTATTCCTTAAACGAGGAGAATATACTTTTCCACTTGATAAAGAGAGTAAATGGCATTTTATTCCTTTAGCAAAAGTAGGCGATAAAGTTATTGCTTCTGCTTGGTTGGGTCAGGTAGATGAAAACTTTCAGCCATTGAAAATTATGGCTCCGTTTACTCAGAAAGGTATCTGTACAGTGAAATCTATCGTAGAAGAAGGAGAGTACGGAATCTATGATGTGCTCATTGTTCTAACTGATTCAGATGGTAACGATATAGAGGTAAATATGATTCAGAAATGGCCTGTAAAGCAAGCGATGATGAGTTATAAAGAAAAACCTCGTCCTTATAAGCTACTCGAAACAGGAGTACGTGTTATTGATACGCTGAATCCGATCGTTGAGGGTGGTACGGGATTTATTCCCGGTCCTTTTGGTACAGGTAAAACGGTACTTCAACATGCTATATCCAAACAAGCTGAAGCGGATATTGTGATTATTGCCGCATGTGGTGAACGTGCGAATGAAGTAGTGGAAATATTCACTGAATTCCCCGAATTGATCGACCCGCATACAGGCCGTCAATTGATGGAGCGTACTATCATTATTGCCAACACCTCGAACATGCCGGTGGCAGCTCGTGAGGCTTCTGTTTATACAGCTATGACAATTGCTGAATATTATCGTGCAATGGGTCTTAAGGTTTTGCTAATGGCTGATTCCACCTCTCGTTGGGCTCAAGCTTTACGTGAGATGTCAAACCGTATGGAAGAGTTACCTGGGCCAGATGCATTTCCAATGGATATTTCTTCTATCATTTCAAACTTCTATGGTCGTGCAGGATATGTACATTTAGATAATGGTGAAACGGGTTCTATAACTTTCATTGGTACGGTATCTCCGGCCGGTGGTAACTTGAAAGAGCCGGTAACAGAGAATACCAAGAAAGTAGCTCGCTGTTTCTATGCTTTGGAACAAGATCGTGCCGATAAAAAACGCTATCCGGCGGTAAATCCAATTGATTCTTATTCTAAATATATTGAATATCCCGAATTTGAAGAATATATTTCCAAACACATCAACGATGAGTGGCTAGAAAAAGTTAATGAGATTAAAACTCGGCTTCAACGAGGGAAAGAGATTGCTGAACAAATTAATATTTTGGGTGATGATGGCGTTCCAGCGGAATATCATGTAATCTTCTGGAAGTCCGAACTGATTGATTTTGTGATTTTGCAGCAAGATGCTTTTGATGAAATTGATTCAGTAACTCCTATGGAACGTCAGGAGGCTATTTTAAATCTTGTGATTGGTCTTTGTCGTACAGAGTTTGAATTTGATAACTTCAATGAAGTAATGGATTACTTTAAGAAAATGATCAATATTTGTAAGCAGATGAATTATTCGAAATTCAAATCGACAGAGTATGACGGATTCATTAAACAGTTAACTGAGTTGACAGAAGAGAGGAAAGCATAATTTGTAAAGGATAAAATGTAAATAAATAACATGGCAACAAAAGCATTTCAAAAGATATATACCAAGATTACTCAGATAACTAAAGCTACTTGTTCTCTTAAAGCAACTGGAGTAGGTTATGATGAGCTGGCAACTGTAAATGGTAAGTTGGCACAGGTGGTAAAAATGACTGGAGATGAGGTGACTTTACAAGTCTTTGAAGGAACACAGGGCATTCCTACCAATGCTGAAGTAGTGTTCTTGGGTAAAGCGCCCACGATAAAGGTTAGCGAACAGCTTGCCGGACGTTTTTTCAATGCCTTTGGAGATCCTATTGACGGTGGCCCTGCTATTGAGGGAGAAGAGGTTGAAATTGGTGGTCCGTCTGTGAACCCGGTTCGTCGAAAGCAACCCTCTGAACTTATTGCAACGGGGATAGCAGGTATTGACCTTAATAATACGTTGGTTTCGGGGCAGAAAATTCCATTTTTTGCAGACCCTGATCAACCATTCAACCAAGTAATGGCTAATGTGGCTCTGCGGGCAGAAACGGATAAAATTATTCTTGGTGGCATGGGTATGACGAATGATGACTACCTTTACTTTAAGAACGTATTTTCTAATGCAGGCGCACTCGATCGTATTGTTAGTTTTGTGAATACAACTGAAAATCCACCAGTGGAGCGTCTGTTGATACCGGATATTGCACTTACCTCGGCCGAATATTTTGCGGTAAAGAATAATGAGAAAGTATTGGTGTTACTTACGGATATGACTTCATATGCTGATGCACTTGCTATCGTATCAAATCGTATGGATCAGATCCCATCGAAAGATTCTATGCCGGGATCACTGTATTCTGATTTAGCAAAAATATATGAGAAAGCAGTACAATTTCCTGATGGAGGTTCCATTACGATTATTGCCGTAACAACTCTGTCGGGTGGTGACATCACACATGCTGTGCCTGATAATACAGGCTATATAACTGAAGGGCAGCTCTTTCTTCGTCGTGATAGTGATATTGGTAAAGTCATTGTAGATCCATTCCGTTCGCTATCTCGTTTAAAACAATTAGTTATTGGTAAAAAAACTCGTAGAGACCATCCGCAAGTAATGAATGCTTCTGTTCGCTTGTATGCCGATGCAGCCAATGCGAAGACTAAGTTGGAAAATGGTTTCGATTTGACTAACTATGATGAACGTACACTTTCTTTTGCCAGAGATTATTCGACTCAATTGCTAGCTATTGATGTAAATCTTGATACAACAGAAATGCTTGATGTGGCTTGGAGCTTACTTGCCAAATATTTCCGTCCGGAAGAGGTAAACATCAAACAAGAACTTGTTGATGAATTCTGGAAATAAAATTCATTCTTAAATTAATAAGATGGCTATAAAGTTTCAATATAACAAAACCTCTCTTCAGCAACTAGAGAAGCAACTGAAAGTGCGTGTTCGTACTCTTCCTATCATCAAGAATAAGGAGAGTGCACTGCGTGTGGAAGTAAAGCGCTGTAAGGCTGAAGCTACAACTTTAGAGGAAAGGCTCGAACAACAAATTCAAGCTTATGAAGCCATGTTTGCACTTTGGAATGAGTTTGATGCCTCATTGATCAAAGTAAGCGATGTTCATCTAGGGATTAAGAAAATTGCTGGTGTACGGGTTCCATTATTGGAGAACGTAGACTTTGAAATTCGTCCTTATAGCTTGTTTAATGCTCCTAAATGGTATGCCGATGGGATACATTTGTTGAAAGGACTTGCTCATACAGCTATCGAAAGGGAATTTATGTTAGCAAAACTCAACTTGCTGGAACATGCGCGAAAGAAAACAACTCAGAAAGTGAATCTTTTTGAGAAAGTGCAAATACCTGGTTATCAGGATGCTCTTCGGAAGATTAAGCGCTTCATGGAAGATGAAGAAAACTTATCTAAATCTTCTCAGAAAATATTGAAGTCTCAGCAAGAAAAAAAGAAGGAGGCCGAGATATGATTACAAAGATGAAGAAAATCACATTCCTTGTGTATCACAAGGAATATGATCTCTTTTTAAAGAATCTTCGCAACTTGGGTGTGGTTCATGTTGCTGAGAGGCAAAAGGGGATAGTAGACAATGCTGAGCTGCAGGAAAATATTCGCCTTTCTGCTCGTATTTCCACTTCTCTAAAGTTACTTCAAAACATAAAAGCAGAAAAAGAAGTAGAGGAGAGCCCAACAGCCGAACGGGGCATAAAAGTACTCAATGAAATAGAATCATTGATAAACGCGAAGAGTAAATTGCAACAACAATATCAAGCATATGAAAAGGAGCTTGCTGCTCTTCAACCTTGGGGCGATTTTAAACCGGAGAGTATTCAACGTTTGCATGATGCCGGTCTTTTAATTAGATTCTATGTCTGTTCTGAAAGTAATTATAAAGAAGAATGGACTGACAAATATAATGTGATCGAGGTTAATCGTTTGGCTTCTAAGATTTACTTCATTACTATTACAAAGGCTGGAGAAGAGGTCGATATCGATGTAGAGCAAGTAAAGCTTCCGGCCGATTCTTTCGATCATA
Organism: Bacteroides ihuae; assembly: GCF_900104585.1. GTDB lineage: Bacteria > Bacteroidota > Bacteroidia > Bacteroidales > Bacteroidaceae > Bacteroides > Bacteroides ihuae. Next base: position 1,273,177 of record NZ_FNVX01000005.1, on the reverse strand, counting down.
CTGAGTTTTTACAAGCAGGTATTATTCTTGATTTGGAAGAAAATGAGCACGCATTAAAGGAGTTGGCTGCGAAAGAGATTCCTTCATTGCAAGCGACTCAGAAGTATCTTAATAGTGAGATAGAGTTTTCTAGAGTATTGCTCAATACGAAACCAGCTGCCGGAGATAAGCTAATGTTGCTGCAAGGATGGGCTCCTGCAGTGAAAGAGACTGAAATAGCGTCTTATCTTGAAGCTCAGAATGTATATTACGAAATAGCGAATCCTACTCCAGAAGATAATGTGCCTATTCTGTTGAACAATAAGGGGATCTTTGCGTGGTTTGAACCGATTTGCAAGCTCTATATGCTTCCGAAATACAACGAGCTGGATCTGACACCCTTTTTTGCTCCATTCTTTATGCTCTTTTTTGGCCTCTGTTTGGGTGATTCGGGATATGGATTGTTCTTATTGCTGGGAGTGACCATTTATAGACTGGTTACAAAGAAAATTGGAGATACGATGAAGCCAATACTCTCTTTAGTACAGTTATTGGCAATCTCTACGTTTTTTTGTGGAATGCTGACCGGAACGTTTTTTGGGGCCAATTTCTATAATCTCGACTGGCCATTTGTACAACGTATGAAATCGGCTCTTGCTTTGGATAATAATGATATGTTTCGGCTTTCATTGATTCTTGGAGCAGTTCAAATTATGTTTGGAATGATCCTTAAAGTCGTCAACCAGTCTATACAATTTGGCTTTAAATATGCTATTGGTACTATTGGTTGGATTATCTTGTTGTTCTCGTTGGCTATCTCCGCTTTATTACCAAGTGTATTGCCTATGGGTGGAACTGTTCATCTTGTGATTCTTGGACTTGCAGGATTAATGATATTCCTTTATAATAGTCCTGATAAGAACATCTTTATCAATTTTGGATTAGGTTTTTGGGATTCTTATAATATGGTAACCGGCTTGCTGGGTGATGTACTTTCATACGTTCGTTTGTTTGCTCTCGGACTTTCGGGAGGCATTTTGGCTAGCGTTTTCAATAGCTTGGCTGTAGGTATGAGCCCTGATAATATGATAGCTGGCCCTATAGTAATGGTTCTGATTTTTGTGATAGGCCATTCTATTAATATTTTTATGAACGTTCTGGGTGCTATGGTACATCCCATGCGTCTGACGTTTGTTGAGTTCTTTAAGAACTCAGGATACGAAGGTGGAGGGAAGGAATATAAACCTTTCAGTAATTGACAAAATAGTAAAGAATATATAAACAATAAATTAAGATAAAATTATGGAAATGAATTTATTTATTGCCTATATCGGCATCGCAGTAATGGTTGGTTTGTCTGGTATTGGCAGTGCTTTTGGTGTTACTATTGCAGGTAATGCGGCTATCGGTGCTCTAAAGAAGAACGAAAGTGCATTTGGTAATTTTCTTGTGTTAACTGCTCTTCCGGGAACGCAGGGGTTATATGGCTTTGCCGGATACTTTATGTTTCAGACTATTTTTGGCGTGCTTACTCCTACTATAACAGCTATTCAAGCTGCGGCAGTTTTAGGAGCCGGTATTGCACTTGGACTTGTTGCCTTATTCTCGGCTATTCGTCAGGGACAGGTTTGCGCCAATGGTATTGCTGCTATCGGACAAGGATATAATGTTTTTGGAAACACCTTGATTTTGGCTGTATTTCCAGAACTTTATGCGATTGTAGCTTTAGCTGCTACTTTCCTTATGGGAAGTGCTTTGGTTGCATAATATTCTATCTTACGATATAAAAAACATCCTGCTGAGAAATAATTCTGCAGGATGTTTTTTTATGTAAACAAGCTATTTCATGCAAACGTTTGTTTTAATCTCTTTACTGAGATTTAATATCTAAACGCTTACTTTTCAATTAATAATACGTATTTTTGCGATATAAGTACAAATAGAGATTTAGAACATTATATGATAAAAGAGCTATTATCTCCTGATTACATTTTCGAAGCAAGCTGGGAAGTATGTAATAAAGTAGGGGGAATTTATACTGTATTGTCTACCAGAGCCAATACTTTGCAGACTACCTTTCATGACAAAGTACTATTTATAGGTCCTGATATATGGCAAAATAGTGAAAATCCATTATTTATAGAATCAAAGAATCTTTGTGCCGAGTGGCGCCAATATGCAAAAGAGAAAGATGGCATTGGAGTACGCATGGGAAGATGGAACATTCCAGGTGAACCAATTGTTATATTAGTAGATTTTCTGCCTTTTTTAGCGCAGAAGGATGAAATATATACTGAAATGTGGAATACTTTTCAAGTAGATTCTTTGCATGCTTATGGTGACTATGAAGAGGCATCCATGTTCTCGTACGCTGCTGGTAAAGCAGTTGAGAGCTTTTATAAATACAATTTGTCGGATGTTGATAAGGTGATTTATCAGGCGCACGAATGGATGACAGGGTTGGGAGCTCTTTATTTGCAAACAGTTGTACCTGAGATTGCTACTATATTTACAACTCATGCTACTTCCATCGGACGTTCCATAGCTGGTAATAATAAACCACTTTATGACTATTTGTTTGCCTATAATGGAGATCAAATGGCTCAGGAACTTAACATGCAATCGAAACACTCTATAGAAAAGCAAACAGCTCATAATGTAGATTGCTTTACTACTGTGAGCCAGATAACCAATATTGAGTGCAAGCAATTGTTGAACAAAGAGGCTGATATTGTTTTAATGAATGGGTTTGAAGATGACTTTGTTCCTAAAGGAAATACTTTTGCCGGAAAACGTAAAAGAGCTCGTTCTGCCATGTTAAATGTGGCAAATAATCTGCTTGGAACTGATTGGGGAGATGATACTCTGATCATTGGAACCAGCGGACGTTATGAGTTTAAGAATAAAGGTCTTGATGTTTTTCTTGAGTCACTTCATCGTCTGAAAAATGATAAAAATTTAAAGAAGAATGTATTGGCATTTATCAATGTACCAGCTTGGGTAGGAACACCTCGTGAAGATCTTCTTTTGCGATTGAAGAGCCGAAACAAGGTTACAACGCCGTTGGAAACTCCCTTCATTACACACTGGTTGTTTGATGCGGAAAATGATAAAATTCTGAATATGCTAAGATATCTGGGTATGACTAATAGTGAGGAAGATAGGGTAAAGGTTATTTTTGTACCTTGCTATCTGAATGGAAAAGATGGAGTATTCAACAAAGAATACTACGATCTACTATTAGGGCAGGATCTGAGCGTTTATCCGTCGTACTATGAGCCATGGGGATATACTCCATTAGAGAGTGTAGCCTTTAAAGTGCCTACTATCACTACTGATCTTGCAGGTTTTGGTCTTTGGGTAAATGCTTTGCAGAATCAGAATGGCATTGATGACGGAGTAGAGGTGCTTCATCGTTCGGATAATAATTATTTCGAAGTAGCCGATGGAATTAAAAATATTGTATCAATGTTCTCGGCTAAGACGGATGACGAAGTGGGAGAGGTTCGCAAACGGGCGAGTGAAGTAGCGGAGCAAGCCCTGTGGAAACATTTTATACAATATTATTACGAAGCATACGATATAGCATTACGCAAGGCCGGTAAACGGCAAATGAGCTAAAAAATATTCATCAACAAGTAAACTATAACATTATGAGAATTAAGGTTAGTAATGTGAACACTCCGAACTGGAAAGAGATAACGGTTAAATCATCTGTTCCGGCAGAACTTGAAAAGTTGTCTGAAATAGCAAAAAATATTTGGTGGTCATGGAATTATGAGGCTACAGAGTTATTTAGGAGCCTTGATCCCGCCCTTTGGAAAGAAGTTGGACAGAATCCTGTTCTATTTCTCGAGCACATGAATTTTGAAAAGTTGGAAGCCTTGTCCAAAGATAAAGTTATCCTTAAGAGGATGAATGATGTATATACTAAGTTTCGTGACTATATGGATGTTGAACCGGATAAACAACGTCCGTCTATCGCTTATTTTAGCATGGAATATGGTTTGAATCATGTACTTAAAATATATTCGGGTGGCTTGGGTGTACTTGCCGGTGACTACTTAAAGGAAGCATCAGATAGCAATGTAGATCTTTGTGCGGTTGGCTTTCTTTATCGTTATGGTTATTTCACTCAAACTCTTGCCATAGATGGACAGCAGATAGCCAATTACGAAGCTCAAAATTTTGGGACCCTTCCACTGGAACGAGTTCTTGATGCGAATAATCAACCTCTTGTAGTAGATGTTCCTTATATTGATTATATTGTTCATGCATACGTATGGAAAGTGAATGTAGGTCGTATTACATTATATTTGCTTGATACAGATAATGAAATGAACAGTGAGTTCGATCGCTCCATTACTCATCAACTTTATGGAGGTGACTGGGAGAATCGTTTGAAACAAGAAATTCTTTTAGGTATTGGAGGTATTCTTACTTTGAAAGCGCTAGGCATTAAGAAGGATGTATATCATTGTAATGAAGGGCATGCTGCCTTGATTAATGTGCAACGTCTTTGTGACTATGTAGCCGAAGGATTAAGTTTTGATCAGGCTATTGAATTAGTTCGTGCTTCTTCTCTGTATACTGTTCATACACCTGTTCCAGCTGGGCATGATTATTTTGATGAAGGACTATTTGCTAAATACATGAGTGCATATCCCGCCAAAATGGGGATTTCATGGGATGACTTGATGGATCTAGGTCGTAATAATCCTGGAGATAAAGGGGAAAGATTCTGTATGTCTGTTTTTGCATGTAACGCTTCTCAGGAAGTGAATGGTGTGAGTTGGTTACATGGAAAAGTCTCTCAGGAAATGTTTGCATCTATTTGGAAGGGATACTTTCCGGAAGAGAGCCATGTGGGTTACGTAACCAATGGTGTGCACTTCCCAACATGGAGTGCCCGTGAATGGAAACAGCTCTATGCGAAGTACTTTGATGAAAATTTCTTGTACGATCAATCGAATGCAAAGATTTGGGAAGCAATATATAGTGTTCCGGATGAAGAAATCTGGAATACTCGTATGACGATGAAGAATAAACTGGTGGACTATATTCGCAGACAGTTCAGTGAAACTTGGTTGAAAAATCAAGGAGATCCTTCGCGCATTGTTTCGTTGATGGACAAAATCAATCCGAACGCTTTATTGATTGGCTTCGGGCGCCGTTTTGCTACTTATAAACGCGCACATCTTTTGTTTACAGATCTTGATCGTTTGGCTAAGATTATGAATAATCCAGATCGTCCGCTACAATTCCTTTTCACAGGAAAGGCACATCCTCACGATGGTGCAGGACAGGGATTGATTAAAATGATTATAGAGATTTCTCGTCGCCCAGAATTCTTAGGTAAGATTATCTTCTTAGAGAATTATGATATGCAGTTGGCTCGTCGCTTGGTAACGGGAGTCGATATTTGGTTGAATACGCCAACTCGTCCCCTCGAAGCATCGGGTACTTCCGGTGAGAAGGCATTGATGAACGGAGTATTGAATTTTTCTGTACTTGATGGCTGGTGGCTTGAAGGATATCGTGAGAATGCAGGATGGATGTTAACAGAGAAACGTACTTATCAAAATCAGGAACATCAGGATCAACTGGATGCTGCTACTGTTTATAGCATTTTAGAAACGGAAATATTGCCACTCTATTATGATAAGAATGAGGATGGCTATTCTGAAGGATGGGTGAAATATATCAAGAATTCTATTGCTCAGATTGCTCCTCATTATACAATGAAGCGTCAGCTTGACGATTATTATGACAGGTTCTATACAAAACTGGCAAAACGTTTCCATACATTAAATATCAATGGTTATGAAAAGGCTAAGGAATTAGCTGCCTGGAAAGAAGAAGTTGCAGAGAAGTGGGATTCAATAGAAATTGTATCAAGCGATAAAACAGAAGAATTGCTTCAACAATCGTTAGAAAGTGGTAAGGACTATACCATCACTTACGTAATTGACGAGAAGGGGTTAAATGATGCTATTGGAATTGAGCTTGTCACCATCCATACTGATGCTGAAGGTAAAGAACATGTCTATTCAGTTGAACCATTTGATGTGATTAAGAAAGAAGGTGATTTATATACTTTCCAAGTAAAACACAGCTTATCAAATGCCGGCAGCTTTAAGATTGCTTTCCGTATGTATCCTAAGAATGAGGATTTGCCACATCGTCAGGACTTCTGTTATGTGCGCTGGTTTGACTAACCCATTGCTCTATTCAGGAACTGAAATGAATAACAAATAAAGAGGCTGCTTCAATACTAACTTGAAGCAGCCTCTTCTCTTATTTATTTGGTTGGCATTCCTTTGTCGAGAATGCTCGTTCGGCAGTTTTTTATTTTATCAATTCGGCCAATTTAGCTTGGAGTTCTTCTCCATGCAGACCACGAGCTACAATGGTTCCGTCTTTATCAATCAACACTACGTGAGGAATGCTGCGGATAGCATATAATTTTGATCCTTCGCAATCCCAGAACTTCAAATCAGACATTTGAGGCCAAGTGATATTTAGTTGTGCGATACCATCTTTCCATGATTGTCCATCTCTATCAAGTGACACACCAACAATCTCGAATCCTTTGTTCTTATATTTAGCATAAGCTTTAACCAGATTTGGCATTTCTTGGCGGCAAGGTCCGCACCAGCTAGCCCAAAAATCTACTAAGACTACCTTTCCTTTGCCAGCATAATCTGATAGTTTAATTGGCTTTCCATCAGGAGTGAGCATACTGAAATCAACAAATTTCTGACCGACAGCTGATTTCTTTGCAGTGCTTACAAGTTCCTTCAGTTGCAAAATGCTTTCGTTATTCTGGAAGTTAGCAGGGATTTTAGCCAGCAGAGGTTCTATTTCCGGATACTCCATGTAATAATTGTACTGATTGAGTAAAAATACTCCCACTGTATTGCTAATATTCTTCTCAATGCCGGTTTTGATAATGGTCATCATTTCACTTTCTAGGCCATTCATCTCTTTTATTTTGGCCTCTTTCTGTTTATCAGTTAATGTTGTGTCGCCCATTGATTCATAGATTGCATTTTGCTTTTTGTTGATCGTATTCAACTGAGTTCTAAACTCCTGATAAGCATTGTTAGATGGAGTACCTGTTGCCGAATCATCTTCTTTTCCTAATTTCATTTCTATCTTTCCGTTTTCAAGGAAGAAATCCATGATGAGATGTTTTTCACCTTTCGCATACGTTATATAGCGATTTACAGTAGAATCTTGTACGCCTTCGAAAGTAAATGTACCATCTTTAATAATGGCTGTATCTAACTTATTAAATTGTCTGCTAGCACGTTCTTGAAGAAAAACAGTGTCGCCATCGGCAGCATCTTCTACGATTCCTTTAACTGTGTAGCCTTTATTTCCGGTGCACGATGCCAGTCCTAAGGCAGTTGCAGCAAATAAATAAATGATTTTTTTCATATTTTTGTGAATTTAATGAATATTTATTTATGCAAAGATATATTTTTTTTCAAAGTAGCTATAATATCATTGGTTATAATATCGTAATGTATACATTTAATAGTAGAAATATGTACCTTTGTACTTCAAATTATGGTATGAATATGCAAGAAGACAATTACATTATTGAAGTAAGTAGTGTGTCGAAATTCTTTGGAGATAAAACCGCTCTGGATAATGTAAGCCTGCAAGTGAAGAAAGGTGAGTTTGTGACTATCCTTGGCCCTTCGGGGTGTGGAAAGACCACATTGTTGCGCCTTGTTGCAGGTTTTCAATCTGTGTCTAAGGGAGAAATAAGAATATCAGGTAAAGAGATTACCCAGACACCTCCTCATAAGCGCCCTGTTAATACGGTTTTTCAGAAATACGCTTTGTTTCCGCATTTGAATGTGTATGATAACATCGCATTCGGTTTAAAACTTAAGAAAATGCCGAAGCAAGAGATAGAGAAGAAAGTGAAAGGAGCGTTGAAGATGGTAGGCATGACGGACTACGAATTCAGAGACGTGGACTCTTTGTCAGGTGGACAGCAGCAACGGGTAGCTATTGCCCGTGCCATAGTAAACGAGCCCGAAGTACTCTTGCTTGATGAACCATTGGCGGCTCTGGATCTCAAGATGCGTAAAGATATGCAGATGGAATTGAAAGAAATGCATAAGCGTCTGGGTATTACATTTGTTTATGTAACGCATGATCAGGAAGAGGCGCTTACGTTGAGTGATACCATTGTGGTGATGAGTGAAGGTAAGATACAGCAGATAGGTACACCTATTGATATCTACAATGAGCCGACAAATTCTTTTGTTGCCGACTTTATAGGAGAGAGCAATATTCTGAATGGTGTGATGCTAAAAGACAAGTTAGTGCGTATTTGTGATACGGAATTTGAATGTGTAGATGAAGGGTTTGGCGAAAATGTACCCGTTGATGTCGTGATTCGTCCTGAAGATCTTTATATTTTTGCTGTTTCCGATGCAGCTCAGTTGGTGGGTGTGGTACAGTCGACTATATTTAAAGGAGTGCATAACGAAATGACTGTTTTGTGTGGAGACTATGAATTTCTCGTTCAGGATTATCATCATTTTGACGTCGGCGAAACAGTGGGATTGCTTGTCAAGCCACTTGATATTCACATCATGAAGAAAGAGCGAGTGTGCAATACATTTGATGGTAAGATGGTAGATGATACGCACGTAGAGTTTTTAGGTTGTACCTTTGAATGTATACCAACTAGTAGCATTGAAGCCGGGCGAGGAGTAAAAGTTGAAGTTGATTTCGACCAAGTGATTCTTCAAGATAACGAAGAAGACGGGATGCTGACTGGAGAAGTGAAGTTTATCCTTTATAAAGGCAATCATTATCATCTGACCGTTTTCTCTGACTGGGACGAAGATGTGTATGTCGATACCAATGATGTGTGGGATGATGGTGATCGGGTAGGGATTACTATTCTGCCAACCAGCATTCGAATTATTAATTGATTGGTAAATGAAAGAATAAGAAGTGAGTAGAAAATTACCTGTTTTTTTTGCATCACGTAAGAGTTGGGTGCTTCCTTACGTGATCTTTTCGGCCATCTTTGTTGTCATTCCATTATTACTTATTGTGGTTTATGCATTTACTGATGATAACGGGCATCTGACAATGTCGAACTTTTCCAAGTTCTTTATGCATCCTGAAGCGATTAATACCTTTGTTTATTCCATTGGTATTGCTATTATCACAACAGTCATTTGTATTCTTCTTGGCTATCCGGCAGCATGGATATTGAGTAATAGTAAACTCAATAAATCGCGTACTTTGGTAGTACTCTTCATCCTACCTATGTGGGTTAATATTTTGGTGCGTACATTGGCCACCGTTGCTCTATTCGACTTCTTTAATATTCCACTTGGTGAAGGAGCTCTTATTTTCGGAATGGTCTATAATTTCATTCCATTCATGATTTATCCCATCTATAACACTTTGCAAAAGATGGATCGTAGCTATATTGAAGCAGCTCAAGACTTGGGAGCAAATCCTGTACAAGTATTCTTTAAGGCCATATTACCGCTTTCCATGTCAGGAGTGATGAGCGGTGTGATGATGGTCTTTATGCCAACTATCTCTACTTTTGCTATAGCAGAACTACTAACGATGAATAATATCAAGCTTTTTGGAACTACGATTCAAGAGAATATCAATAATAGTATGTGGAACTATGGGGCAGCTTTGTCTCTCATCATGTTGTTGCTTATTGCAGCTACTTCACTTTTTGGTAGCGATGATAAAGACAATGCTAATGAAGGAGGCGGACTATGGTAAAGAAGATTTTTGCGCAGACATATTTGTGGGTGTTGTTGTTATTGCTCTATGCTCCAATCATTATTATTGTGATCTATTCTTTCACCGAAGCAAAAGTCTTGGGTAACTGGACGGGGTTTTCTACTAAGCTCTATTCATCACTTCTTGCTACCAGCACCCATCATTCATTGATGAATGCTTTAATGAATACAATCACTATTGCTTTCATTGCTGCAACTGCCTCCACCTTGCTAGGTAGTATTACCGCTATCGGTATTTATAATCTGAAAGCTCGATCTAAAAAGGCTATTGGATTTGTGAATAGCATTCCTATCTTGAATGGTGACATTATTACGGGTATTTCGTTATTCCTGCTTTTTGTTTCATTGGGCATATCGCAAGGTTATATCACAGTAGTGCTTGCTCATATTACTTTTTGCACACCCTATGTTGTGTTAAGCGTTTTGCCCCGTCTCAAGCAGATGAATCCTAATATTTATGAAGCAGCTCTTGATCTTGGAGCCACGCCTATGCAGGCGTTGCGTAAAGTTATTGTACCTGAAATAAGGCCGGGGATGATTAGTGGCTTTATGCTGGCCATCACTCTTTCCATTGATGATTTTGCGGTTACCGTTTTTACAATAGGTAATCAGGGACTCGAAACACTCTCTACTTATATCTATGCTGATGCACGAAAAGGAGGGTTAACTCCCGAACTTCGTCCTCTTTCTACAATCATTTTTGTGGTGGTGCTGGCATTACTTATTATCATTAACCATAGAGCAGGAAAGGCGAAACAGGAAGAGTGAGTATTCTGCCTCTAAAACACCTATATGTTTTCAAAAAACACTTCATTGTTTTTAAAAAAGACCTAAGTATTTATGAAGAAGTTCTTATCTGTTTTATCTTTTATCTGTATATGCTTGCTTACCGGTTGCTATAATGTGGGTGAGCCTCGCGAGAATGTGCTTAAGATTTATAATTGGGCAGATTATATCGACGAAGATGTGCTGGAGGAGTTCCAGGCATATTACAAACAACAGACTGGTGAAGATCTTCGTATTGTTTACCAGACCTTTGACATAAATGAAGTGATGCTCACCAAAATAGAGAAAGGGCATGAAGATTTTGATGTGGTTTGCCCGTCAGAATACATCATTGAGCGTATGTTGAAGAAAAATTTGCTTCTGCCGATTGATACTGTCTTGAATGGTTCTCCAAGTTACATCCATAACCTTTCGCCTTATATTCGTGCTCAGATAAATAAATTGAGTCAGCCGGGTAGGCAAGCCAACCGCTATGCAGTATGTTATATGTGGGGCACTACGGGCATTCTGTACAACAAAACTTTTGTACCTGATTCCGACGCAGAAACTTGGGGAACTTTGTGGAATCGCAAATATGCCGGTAAGATTCTGATGAAAGAAAGCTATCGCGATGCGTATGGCACAGCAGCTATCTATGCTCATGCCAAAGAACTGCGTGAGGGTAAACTTAAGGTCGAAGATTTGATGAATGACTATTCACCTGAGGCAATGATCGTAGTTGAGAAATATCTAAAAGCAATGAAACCATTGATTGCTGGATGGGAGTCGGACTTTGGGAAAGAAATGATGACGAAAAACAAAGCATGGCTCAATCTGACATGGAGTGGTGATGCCATCTGGGCTATAGAGGAAGCTGCTTCGGTTGGGGTAGAACTCGACTATGTGGTTCCGCAGGAAGGTAGCAACATCTGGTACGATGGATGGGTAATACCTAAATATGCAGGTAATGCTAAGGCAGCTAGTTACTTCATCAACTATATGTGCCGCCCCGATGTGGCACTTCGGAATATGGATGCCACCGGTTATGTCAGTTCAATCGCAACCTCTGAAATATTAGAAGCAAAGATAGACACCACCCTCGATTATCATTCTGATTTAAGCTACTTTTTTGGTCCCGGGGCCGACAGTGTGCAGGTTAACCGAATTCAATATCCCGACCGTAAAGTAATAGAGCGGTGTGCCATGATTCGTGATTTTGGAGATAAGACGGAAGCGGTGCTCGAAATATGGTCAAGAATTAAAGGAGATAATCTGGGTGTCGGCATAACGATCCTTATATTTGTTGTCGTGGCACTTATGAGCGGATGGATGATTTATAAACGTTGGTTACGTTATAAGCGAAATAAAATGCAACGAAGAAGAAGTCGTAGGCGAAAATAGTGCTATAAATCTCATTTTCATCATGCTGCTTTGTGCATTGTTGGTAGATTTGGATATATTTGTAACTTATAGTAGTGTTGCCTTGTTTATAGAGGCAATCTAGTTCAATTATACCTTTGATTACGCCATGCAAACAAAAATAGCCTATCTTTTATTATTTTTTTGTCTTTGGACAGGTCATATCTGCGGGCAAAAGATGAGTTATCAGATATTTGAAAATATAAATTTAAGTCCCGAAGCATCTGTAATCAGTTGCTTTCTTCAAGATTCTGAAGGCTTAGTCTGGGTAGGATCGAACAAAGGACTGTTTAGTTACGATGGATATTCCGCACAACAACACTTTACGTTTGGCTCAAAGAGCAACACTCGCATCTATTGTGGGGTTATTGTCAATGACACTTATCTATATTTAGGTGCCGACAATGGAGTTCTAATCTATAACTACAAAACCGATCAATACGAGGAAGCTGAGGTTCATTTCCCATCGGATGTAAGGACAATTGCATTGCAAGCAAATACTTTATGGATTGGAACATTAAATGGATTGTACACTTATGATCTTTTAAAAAAACGTTTGAAGAACTATAGTCAAAAGAAACATTCCGGACTTCCTCACCCCACTATTTATTCCATCATAGCTACTACGGACAAAACAATCTATGTGGGTACCTACAATGGCTTTTGCCGCTATGTGCCTAAAACCGACAATTTCGAAAGAATAGCTCTTCCTATTGATAAAACAAAAAATAATCAATTCATTAATTCTCTGCTCGAAGACACTGTTCGCCATTGCGTGTGGGTCGGTACAGAAGGAAGCCTTTTCAAATATATTCCCTCTGAACATCGTGCAGAAAAGATTGAACTATTCCGGGATAACTCTATCAAATCATTGGCATTAGACGGAAGTCAGCATTTATTAGTAGGTACTGATAATGGATTATACGTGTATCATGAAACCAACGAAATGCAACATGTTGTACACGATTCGCGCAACATTCAGTCTTTATCAAACAACATTGTCTGGAATATTTTTTCTGATCACGACAAGAATATTTGGCTGGGAACCGATTATGGCATCTCTATGTCTCGCTATAACAGTGCTTTCCAGTTTATTCCCATTGCCCAGATAACTGGGATAGGAGATGGCAACCACTTCTATTCCATTTTCAAAGATTCGCGAAATTATTATTGGTTTGGTGGAACCAATGGTTTAATTTGTTCGGAACGCTCATCAGGCTATCCAAATAATTCGATATGGTATAAGATGGGCGATAGGAAGTATCCTTTGTCGCACAACAGAATAAGAGAAATCTACGAGGATAAAGATCATTATTTGTGGATAGCAACGGATGGAAGTGTCAATCGATACGATTACAAATCACAGCAATTTATACATTATAATATAATAGATAGCACACGTACTTATAATAGTAACTGGGTGTATCACCTTTTTGAAGATGATAAAGGCAAGCTCTGGGTTGCTACTTGTCTGGGCGGTATTTTTGTAGTCGACAAAGATAAATTGATGCACTCCACTGCGAGCTATTATATAGCCGAAGAAAACTATTCAACTCGCAACGGACTCTCAGGTATGTTCATCAACCAAATAATTCCTGATCATGAGGGCAATGTTTGGGTATTACTCTATAATAATGGTATTGACAAAATTGATACGAAAACCAAAAAGGTTACCAAGATACAACTTAAAGGATTGAATGGCGAGAAGAGTCCGAGCTATATTCTTTGCGATGATGCAGGGATTATCTGGGTTGGTTTCAGAGGGGGAATAATGCGCATAAATCCCAAAGATAATAGTTCGCGAGTAATCAAGTTCGATGCTTTCAACACCAGCGAGGTCTTCTCCATGATGGAGGTAAACCATCATATTTGGATATCCACTGCCGATGGATTTTGGATTGTTGATAAGAAAACGATGAATACACAACGGTTTAATGTGATGGATAAAATCTTTACCAGCATGTACTTCGATAAGGAGAATAATCGTATCTATCTGGGTTCTGTCGATGGCTATGCCATTTGCTCACCCGAGATTATCAACGTCAACACACGTAATCGCCCTGTTATTTTAACAGGTTTCTATATAAATAATCAGCTATTTTCTCCGGGCTCATCAGACAATAGCCGGAGCATTCGTTATGTGAAACAGCTTGATTTGAATTACCGACAGAATCATCTTACTTTTGAGTTTTCTGACTTCCCCTATTCTCAAGAAGAGAAAAATAAGTTTGTATATAAGCTTGAGGGGGTTGATGAGGAGTGGAGTCTTCTTAAGCCGAACACAAATCGCATATCTTACAGCAATCTTCCTTATGGAAAGTACAAGCTCGTTGTTACTTGCTTGAATGTTGATGGTAAACCTTCAGAAGATGCTTATATGTTGGATGTGAATATCCAGCCGCCTTGGTACTATACATTCTGGGCAAAGAGTATCTATTTTATTCTGTTCGTCAGCCTCATCCTCTGGACTATAAACTTCTTCAGGGTAAAGAATAAATTGAAGATTGCTCGCATTGAGAAAGAAAAGATTCTGGAGCAATCTAAGTTGAAAATAGATTTCTTCACCAATGTATCTCATGACTTTAAAACACCTCTTAGCATGATCATTGCCCCTGTGAGTCGTTTGCTATTGGAAATAAAGAACCAAGAGGTGAAGAAACAGTTGCAATTGGTGCAGAGAAATGCAATGAAACTGAACTCTCTGATTCACCAAGTACTCGACTTTAATAGAGTAGATGCTGCTATTGGTTCATTACTTATTCTTTCGAGAATAGAACTTGTGACTTTCTCTAAAAGTCTGTTTTCTATTTATGAAGAGGAAAAGCAGGAGGATAAACAACTGGAGTTTCTTTTTCAAACCAATGTGGAGAAGCTCTATATGGATGTGGATCTATTGAAATTAGAATCTATCTTGAATAACATCCTGTCGAATGCAGTGAAATATACTAAGAAGGGCAGGATAGAACTGGCGCTGAATTATCTGGAAGAACAAAGATTACTCCAGATAAACTTGTCCGATACCGGCATCGGTATTCCTGAAAAAGATATTCCGTATGTTTTCCAGCGTTTCTTTCAATCTTCAAAGACAGCTAAGGAGAAAGAAGGAACCGGTATCGGTTTGTATTTGGTAAAGGCTTACGTGGAACTTCATGGCGGAACGCTCTTTCTCAAATCGCAAGAAAACCAAGGTACAACAATCAGCATTACTCTGCCATTGTCTGCAGTTGCAGACAATGCTACTGAAGCAGAAAGTACTGTTCAGGTGGAAAATAATAGCCAACCTTTGATCTTGATTGTTGATGACAATCAAGAAATTACAAACTTTATACAAGATATACTGCGTACTAAGTATCGCTGTTTGATTGCTACCAACGGAAAGGAGGGAGCAGAGCTCTGCTTTCATTATATGCCCAACTTAATTATCAGCGACATTATGATGCCTGTGATGAGTGGATTGGAGATGTGTCAGCAGATAAAGAAAAACATACCAACCTCTACCATTCCTATTATTCTGCTTACTGCCAAAGATGATAAAGAGACACAGCTTGAAAGTTTTAATATGAACATTGACGTGTTCTTACCTAAACCATTTGAAGCCGACATTCTATTATCGAGAATAGAACAGTTGCTGCGAACTCGCAAAAAGATAGAGGTAAAGGCACGTATTGAGGTCATTGCCACTCCTAAAGCGATAGAGGCCACCTCTATTGATGAGAAGTTCTTATTTAATATCACAAAGATTATTGAAGATCATATATCCGAGCCCGAATTAAATGTAAATGCGCTTAGCGAATTATCGGGCATCAATAACAAACAAATCTATCGTAAAATAAAACAGCTTACTGCGCTCACTCCTGTAGAGTACATCAAATCCATTCGCATGAAAAAGGCAGCGATGCTTCTGGCTCAAAAGAAATTCTCTGTGGCAGAAGTGATGTATATGGTAGGCTTCTCCAATCATTCTTATTTCTCAAAATGCTTCCAGGCTGAATTTGATAAAACACCCCGTCAATTTATGGAGCAACAATAAGATCTTTAACCTCTTCTGGCATTTTGATCGTCTAATCAGAATGTCTGAGAGGTCTCATCTTATTATGTCCTTTTTATATCCTTTTATGTCCAAAATCTGCTTGTGCAACTTACTGGTTGCTCCTATTTTTGCATATACAGAATTAAGACCTAAAATTGATATTCATGAAGAAATACATATTCACAGTTGTTTGCTGTCTCTTTTCTCTATATGTGATGGGGCAGAAAAAAGCTCAATCATCTCCTTCAGTTTATGTGGATGGCAAAGGCGTAATGCGCTGGTCGGATACTCATCAGGAAACTTCCTTTTTTGGTGTGAACTATACGTTGCCTTTTGCACATGCTTATCGTGCAATGGGCTATCTGGGCATAGACCGCAAAGAAGCTATTGACAGAGACGCATATCATTTTGCCCGCTTGGGTTTCAATGCCTATCGCATTCATATATGGGATGTGGAGGTGTCTGATAAGAATGGAAACCTGCTTGAGAACGACCATCTTGATTTACTGGATTACCTTATATCTAAGCTCAAGGAGCGTGGCATCAGTGTAGTGCTTACTGCTCAAACGGACTTTGGTAATGGTTATCCGGAAAAGAATGAGCAGACGGGAGGCTTTTCTTACGATTATGATAAATGTGATGTGCATGCTAATAATCAGGCTATTGCAGCCCAGGAGAATTATATCTATCATTTGATAAAGCATATCAACCCATATACGCAAAAAGCATATAAAGATGATGCGAGCATTGTAGGTTTTGAAATCAATAATGAACCTTGTCACAGCGGTACACTCGCACAAACGAAACAGTATATAGACCGAATGCTGAAAGCAATTAAAAGAGCAGGTAATAAAAAGCCCGTATTCTATAATGTAAGTCATAACAGGCAGCAAGTTGAGGCTTATTATTCTACAAATATTCAGGGAACTACCTATCAATGGTATCCCATTGGATTGGTTGCCGGACATACCCGCAAAGGGAATTTCCTTCCTTATGTAGATTCCTATGACATTCCTTTTGATCAAGTGAAAGGTTTCCATTCTAAAGCCAAACTTGTATATGAGTTTGATCCGGCCGACATAACCTATTCTTATATGTATCCGGCTATGACACGTACTTTTCGTGGTGCAGGTTTTCAATGGATCACTCAATTTGCTTACGATCCTATTGATATGGCATGGGCAAATACAGAGTATCAGACGCATTTTCTGAATCTGGCTTATACTCCTTCAAAGGCTATCAGCATGAAAATAGCTGCTGAAGTAGCTTATAACGTTCCTCTGAATAAGTCTTACGGGGTCTATCCCAGTGATACTGTTTTTGATGCATTTCGAGTTAGCTATCAAGAAGACCTGAGCGTGATGAACTCTTCGGATAAGTTTTACTATTCTAATAGCACGACTACCCAACCGGTTGCTGTCAACAAATTGCAATCCGTGGCCGGGTGTGGCACTTCCTCTGTTATTACTTATGAAGGAACTGGTGCCTATTTTGCGGATAAGTTAGAAGATGGACTTTGGCGCTTGGAAGTCATGCCCGATGCCGTTCAGGTGAAGGACCCGTTTGAGAAACCTTCTCTCAAGAAAGAGGTAGTCTCTATCTTGTGGAATGCATGGAACATGAAAGTCACTTTGCCCGGTTTGGGTAAAAACTTCTCAGTGACAGGTTTGAACGAGGGGAATGCTTTTCGTCAACAATCATCAAACGGAAATATAGCTTTGCGTCCCGGAGTCTACTTATTGCAACGAGAGGGCTATGCCCCTTCCGTTGCTTGGAAGAAAGATACTCGTTGGCAGAATATCCGTTTGGGTGAGTTTGTTGCTCCGAAAGCAAGTCTTTCATCTTATCAAGTGATTCATACAGCCCCTAAAACTGTTGTGCAAGGTACTCAAATGCGCATTGAAGCAACAGTTATTGGTCCTCAAAAGCCCGATTCAGTGATTGTATACTCAGATAAGATTTCATTCTGGAATCCTCGTAATACTTATTATACAATGAAGAATGTGGGAGGCTATCGCTATGAAGCGGTGATTCCGGCAGATGATTTAGTTGGTGGCAAATTCAGATATACCATCACAGCTTGTCATAATGATAGCTTGTATACTTTCCCTGCCGGAGTAGTGGGATCTCCTCTGGACTGGGATTATTACCAGAACAGCTATTGGGAGAGTGATGTCGTAGCAATGGATAGTCCCATCCGGTTAATCACCCCTGAGGCTGAATATAATGACATAGATACCTATTCGATGCCCGAATGGGCTCCAATAAGTCGGGATTTGCTACTCAATGACCCAACAAAAGAGAGTACAGTGAAGTTTTACGTTAAAGCACAAGATAGAGGAGGAAAGCTCTTTATCAGAAAATGGATACGGAATGATCTAATGGTGAGAGAGAAACGTTTATCTACCTGTAAATATCTTTGCATTAACGTGATCAAAAATGAGGCAGATACGCTTGCGGCTGGTTTTATTTCCACTGTTGGATATACGTACAAAGCACAGGTTGGCCAATCAAAAGGTATTATTCGAATACCCTTATCAAATTTGGTGCAAGTAGAAACAGCTTTGCTTCCCTGTCCGTATCCCGTTTTTCTGAAAAAATATTTTAAACCTGTAACTAAGATACCTTTTAATATTAAAGATATAGAGTCGGTGGAGTTAACCTTGATTCCGGCTGATGGAAAAACTTCTACTTTGGAATTGGGTAGTGTGTGGTTAGAATAAAAATTCAGCAACTAATATCATTCAAAACAATAACTAAAACATTTTTAAATCTATTATTATGAATAGTAAAATCTCTGATCTTCGATTTCTTGCAGTGTTTTTTACTCTATGCATAGCACTGTTAGGAATCACTGCTCCTATATTTGCACAGCAAAAGGGGGGTGAGAGAAAAGTCTCAGGAAAAGTTCTTGATGAGACTCGGGAAGCGATGATTGGTGTTAACATCACCGTATCGGGTACTACCATAGGAACTGTTAGCGATTTAGATGGAAACTTTTCACTGGTTGTGCCTAATGGCAAAACAGTATTGCAGTTTTCGTTTATAGGCTATGAAACGCAATCATTGCAGATTCCGGCCAATAATATTCTGAAGGTGAAATTGCAACCACAAGCTCAGGCGCTTTCTGATGTGGTTGTTATTGGATATGGAAGTCAGAAAAAGAGTGATTTAACAGGCTCTGTGTCTGACCTTAACAGTAAAGATTTCAATGGCGGTTTAATCAGTTCTCCCGAGCAACTGATTAACGGAAAAGTGGCCGGCGTTCAGATCATGTCCAATAGCGGATCACCAACATCGGGAAGTACTATCCGTATTCGTGGCGGTGCTTCACTGAATGCAAGCAACGATCCATTGATTGTGCTCGATGGTGTTCCTTTGGAAAGCGGCGGCATCAGTGGAAACAGTGGTAACTTCTTAAGCTTGATAAATCCTAACGATATTGAAAGCATGACGGTGTTGAAAGATGCCTCTTCTACTGCTATCTATGGATCGAGAGCGTCTAATGGAGTGATAATTATCACCACGAAAAAAGGCTCGAGTGATAAGATAAAGGTGAGCTATAGCTCAACGCAATCCATTCAGACTAAAACAAAATTGATCTCTGTGTTGAGTCCTGATCAGTTTAGAAACTTGATTAATGAAAAAGGAACCACTGCTCAGAAGGCCTTGCTTGGTGATGCATCTACGGTTTGGAACGATGAGATTTTTCACTCAGCATTTGGTACCGATAATAACCTAAGTATATCAGGTAAAATAGGGAAGTTCCTTCCTTTCAGAGTATCCACAGGATATTACAGTCAAGATGGGTTACTTAAAACAGATAATGCAGAGCGTTTTACAGAAAGTATATCGCTCACACCCTCTTTCTTTGAGAACCACCTGAAAGTGAACTTTAATGTAAAAGGATCTTATAACAATAACTCTTTTGCCAATACCACATCTATTTGGAATGCGGCAGCTTTTAATCCAACTCAGCCAGTTTATTCCGGTAATACAGCCTTTGGAGGCTATTATGAAAGTCTCAATACTGAAGGAATACCTGCTACCGGAGCTATACTAAATCCTGTTGGACTACTCAAACAAGATGATAATACAAGTACGGTTAAACGTATGATTACTAATCTTGATGTAGACTATAAACTGCATTTCCTGCCCGAGCTGAAAGCACACGTTACATTGGGGTATGATTATGCTAAGGGAGAAGGAAGCAGATATGTTCCTGAAACGGCTGCTTACGCTTATAGTACGGGAGGTACTGTATACGACTACAGTCAAACAAAGATGAATAAATTGTTGACCACCTACCTGAATTATACGAAAATGTTCGATGCAATCAGTAGTAATGTAGATGCAACAGTGGGTTATGATTACCAATATTGGCACGAGAAAAGTCCACTATATGTTGTCAACAATGTAGCAGGAGTCGCACAGTCTACTACCGCAGCTCAAGATCAAAAGCACGTCTTGATCTCTTTCTACGGAAGATTGAATTACTCTTTGTTCTCTAAGTATATGCTTACTGCAACGGTTCGTAAGGATGGAACTTCTCGCTTCAATAAAAATAACAGATGGGGTACATTCCCTTCAGTGGCTTTGGCATGGAGAGTTTCAGAAGAGGACTTTTTGAAGAATAGCAATGTATTGAGCAATTTGAAATTACGCTTGAGTTATGGAGTGACAGCTCAACAAGAAGGTATTGGTAATTATTCTTATATGCCTATTTATACCTTGAGTGATGAATATGCTCAGTATCCTTTAGGGAATACTTATTATAAGACTTATCGTCCGGAAACTTATGTGTCCGATTTGAAATGGGAAACAACTAATTCTTATAATGCCGGTTTTGATTTTGGTTTCCTTAAGAATCGCATTTCGGGAAGTTTTGACTACTATACCCGTAAAACGAAAGATCTGTTGGCTACCGTATCAGTAGCTGCCGGTACAAACTTCTCTGACAAAGCCACAACGAACATCGGAAATATTAAAAGTCATGGATTAGAATTCTCATTGAATGCCATCCCCATTCAAACCAAAGACTTTACTTGGAACATGGGTTTTAATGCAACGTATCAAAAAGTAAAGATTACAAACCTTTCTTTGGTGAAAGATGCTTCTTCACCCGGTACTTATGCCGGACCATCAGTGGGTTCACGTAATTTGCAAATTATGACTGAAGGATATACACCTTATATGTTCTTTGTTTATAAACAGATTTATGACGAGGCAGGTAAGCCTATTGAAGGAGCTTATGCAGATTTAAACGATGATAAGGTTATTAATGATAAGGATTTGTATCGCTATCATTCGCCAATGCCCGATTATCTATTGGGATTCAACACACAGTTGGCATATAAGAACTGGAGCCTTGGCTTCGCCTTGAGAGCCAGCATTGGCAACTATGTATATAACAACATGAATATGAATTTGGGAGCTTGGGAAACGATGCAGTATGTTTCGTCGGCTATTAATAACTTGTCAACTAACTATTTGAAGACTGGTTTTCAGACTCGTCAGTATTACTCTGATTACTATGTAGAAAATGCTTCTTTCTTGAAGATGGATAACATCTCCTTGGGGTATGATTTTGGTAGAGTACTTAAGTTCGCCAACATCAGGGTCGGTGCTTTAGTACAAAATGTGTTTACCATTACCAACTATTCGGGAGTAGATCCGGAAGTATCTGAAGGCTTTGATAGTCAATTCTATCCTCGTCCCAGAACCTTCTCTTTGTCTGTAAACCTCGATTTTTAACCAAATCATAAATACTACGTACAATGAAAAAAGTAAGATCAATCTATTTATTTGCGATACTTATGATAGCAGGACTTTTCTCTTCCTGTCTCGATGATTTGAATCAGTCTCCCACTATAGAAACAACTTCAGCTGCAGTGTATTCAACTGTCGACGGTTATAAATCTGTTTTGGCCAAATTATATGCTTCTCTGGCCATCGCCGGTCAGGAAAAAGGTGATGAAGATACAGATTTGGGCGGCAAAACCTATTGGGGATATCTGCGTATCTATTTCAACTTGCAAGAAGTTCCTACCGATGAGGCTGTTTATACATGGGCTGGAGGTGATGCAATGACCAATGTACAAGCTATTAACTGGAACTCAACTGACGAATGGAGTTCTGCAATGTATTATCGCATCTATTATACGGTGGCTATATGTAACGAGTTCTTGCGCAATGCAACTGATGATAATATAGCCAAATTCACAGAGAGCGAAATTGCGGATATAAAAATATATCGTGCCGAGGCACGCTTCTTGAGAGCATTGGTTTATTCGCATGCGTTAGATCTGTTTGGTAATGTGCCGTTTGTTACAGAAAACGATCCTGTTGGTGCATTCTTTCCTCCGCGCTACACCCGAACAGAACTATTCAGTTATATTGAATCAGAATTGAAAGATATTGAAGAGATACTTCCTCTGCCTTTACAAAACGAGTATGCAAGGGTGAGCCGTGCTGCTCCATGGTTTCTGCTAGCTAAGTTATATCTCAATGCAGAGGTATATACTGGTACACAACGTAACACCGATTGCATTACTTATTGCAACAAAATCATTTCAGGTGGATATAGTCTGGAAGGTACTTATCGTAACTTATTCAATGCCGATAATAACCTTCGTACCAATGAAATTATTTATCCGATAGCAACCGACGGGTTGAAAACTACTACTTGGGGTGGTACAACGTACCTCGTTTGTGGAGCCATTACCAGTTCAATGACAGCGGCTGATTATGGAGTACAATCGGGTTGGGGAAGTCTACGTACAAGACCGGATTTTGTCGGTCAGTTTGCCGATGCAACGGGATCGACTGATAAAAGAGCTTCTTTTTTCACTAATGGACAAACTTTGGATATTGATGATCTTACCGACGAGTTGCAAGGATATGCTATTGTGAAGTATACCAACAAGACATCGACTGGAGAAAATGGATCGAATGCAAGTGAAGGTTTGGTGGATACTGATTTCCCGATGATGCGTTTGGCAGATGTTTATCTGATGTATGCTGAGGCTGTGGTCAGAGGTGGAGCCGGAGGTACTAAAAGCCAGGCCACAACTTATATCAATTTATTGCGTGGTAGAGCTTACGGAAATGATTCGGGAAATGTAGGTGAAGGCAATCTGACTCTGGACTTTATTCTGGCCGAAAGAGCGCGCGAACTTTATTGGGAATGTACCCGGCGTACAGACCTCATTCGCTTTGGTAAGTTTACCGGTTCTTCTTATATTTGGCAATGGAAAGGTGGTGTGAAAGATGGTATAACCGTAAGTGATAAATATAATCTTTATCCTATTCCGGCTGCCGACTTGGCTGCTAACCCCAATTTGGTACAAAATACCGGCTTTTGATCAACTTTATAAAACTATAATTCAATGAAAACTATCTATCAATATATAATGGTTATGCTGTCGTTAATGTTGGTTGCTTCGTGCAATAACGACGGAGATACAGTAACTTTATCAGGATTCGAAGCCGGAGAATTGAAGGCTACAGTTACAGATGTAGTGTTGACTAGTGGGCAGAGTGGCAACTTAGTTCTTGCTTTTGCTTGGAATGCAAGCGAACTTTCGGTCACTCAGAGTGATAAGTATGGAACGTCAGCAGGTTTGTTAGTCAATACATTGCAACTCTCTACTGAGAGTAGTTTCTCAAGTAGTAAAGAGTATACGGAAACAAACTACTCTAAGTCGTTTACCGGTTCGGTGTTGAATACCTTGGCTTTAAGCTTGGGAGGAAAAGCAGGAGAAGCCACTACTATTTATGCACGTCTAAAATCATCAATCGGTGCCAACGAAGATCCGTTGTATAGTAATGTGGTGTCCGTTAAGGTCACACCTTATGAAAAAGTATTCTACCTATATATGCCTAAGGCCGACAGTTACACCGACTTCTCAAACAAATTGTGTTCACGAGAGGGTGATGGTGAATACGAAGGATACGTGCAAGCCTCGCAGTGGGATAACTTTAAGTTCTCTACAGAAGCGAATATGACTACAGGAACAGTTTATGGCTCAAGTGCCAGTGGACTTTACATACTCGATTCAAGCGATGCAATGTGGAATATCTGGTTTGATGAAGGAGGTTATTTTTTGATTAAAGCTAGTACAAATACAGAGACTTGGAGCAAAACAGCTATCACTTCTTTTAGCATAACGGGAGAGTTTAATGCGTGGAGTCTTACTTCTGATGTGATGACCTATGATTCTACTACTAAAAAGTGGAGTGTGACGTGTAATATCTCTAATGTGCTCTATGGCATACAGATTATTGGTAATCAAAACTGGAGTTTTAAATATGGAGATACTGACGGCAATGGCGAACTCACTTCCGGAGAATCTATTCCTGTTAGTGAAACAGGGACATACACCATCACGATGGACTTAAGTGACCCAGTAAAATACACGTATACTATAACCAAGAACTAAGATAAAAATAGAAGTTGTATGAAACGAATAATAAATATTTTCTTTACTTTGCTTGCGGCACTTTTCTTTGTGCCATGTGCTTCGTGTAGTGATGATAATGACCCTGCTGTGGTGGTAGAAAATACTTCCACCTTTGCTAAGGGAGCCGATGTTAGTTGGCTAACCCAAATGGAGGCTTCGGGCAAAACTTTTTATAATGCCGCTGGTGCTCAGATGGACTGTCTTAAGTTACTCAGTAGTCTGGGGGTGAATTCTGTACGTCTGCGTGTTTGGGTCAATCCTACAGATGGATGGTGCAATAAAGAAGATGTATTGGTGAAGGCTTGGAGAGCTAAGAACTTGGGCATGCGTGTGATGATTGACTTTCATTATAGCGATACTTGGGCCGATCCTTCAAAACAAACGAAACCGGCCGCTTGGTCGAATCTTACCTTCGACGAACTGAAGGCTGCTGTGTCTGCTCATACTATTGATGTGCTAAGTACGCTTAAAGCTTCAGGCATCACTCCTGAATGGGTGCAAGTGGGAAATGAAACAGGCAATGGCATGCTTTGGGAAGATGGAAAAGCTTCTGAGAATATGGCAAATTATGCAGCGTTGACCAATGCAGGTTATGATGCAGTGAAGTCGGTCTTTGCTGATGCAAAAGTAATTGTGCATGTGCAAAGTGGAAATGATAATAGTTTGTTCAGATGGATCTTCGACGGATTGAAGAGTAATGGAGCCAAATGGGATGTAATCGGTATGTCTCTTTATCCTACAGTGGATAACTGGGAAGCGATGAACACGAGTTGCATTGCGAATATGAATGATATGATAAGTCGATACGGCAAGGAAGTGATGCTTTGTGAGGTCGGTATGCAATGGGATGCTCCCGAAACGGCAAAATCTTTTCTTACCGATCTGATGACGAAAGCAAAAACGATAGAAGGCGAAAAATGTTTGGGGATATTCTATTGGGAACCTCAGGCATACGGTAGCTGGAATGGATATACACTTGGAGCATTCGACGATAGTGGTAAACCTACTGTAGCACTGGATGCATTTAAGTAATTGATAATGAAATTAAATAGGTAGATTATGAATTTGAAATGCCTGACGCTGATTGCGTTGACATGCTGTTCTCTCGTTGTTGCGCAAGCACAAGTTCAATCGGTAAGAAGTGAACGTTTGCTTGATAAGGGATGGCGATTTACAAAAGGAGATGTTGCTGAGGCCGCTACTGTAGACTACAACGATGGGAAATGGCAGCAAGTGTCTATTCCCCATGATTGGGCCATTTACGGTCCATTCAGCAGAGATAATGATTTGCAAAACGTTGCAGTGACGCAGAATCTGGAGACCAAGGCTTCTGTGAAAACCGGACGTACGGGTGGACTGCCATATGTAGGGGTAGGGTGGTATCGGAAGACTTTCTCTGTTGACAGTTTTGAAAAAGGAACCAAGCGTGTTACTTTGCTGTTTGATGGAGCGATGAGCGAAGCCCATGTGTACGTCAATGGCAAGGAGGTTGCCTTTTGGCCTTGGGGATATAACTCTTTTCATTGCGATGTTACCGACTTTATTCATTCGGGAGATAATTTGTTGGCTGTTCGTCTGGAAAACAAACCTCAGTCATCGCGCTGGTATTCAGGAGCAGGACTTTATAGAAATGTGCATCTCATCGTTACTGATGAGGTACATGTTCCTGTTTGGGGTACATACCTCACCACTCCTTTTGTTTCAGATGAATACGCTGCCGTGCGTTTGAAAACAACAATTGAGAATCTGGCAGATGAAAATGTAAGAATACAGACCGTCATACACAATGCACAAGGAGAGACAGTGGCACAGAAGGACGAGATGCGTAAAGTGATGAAAGGACAAGCTTTTGAGCAAAATTTCATCGTTGATCATCCTTCATTATGGTCGCCCGAAACACCTGTCTTGTACAAAGCCGTATCGAAAATCTTTGTTCGTGACCGTTTAGTAGATGAATATACCACACGGTTTGGCATTCGTTCGGTACAGGTCATTGCAGACAAAGGTTTCTTTCTGAATGGGAAGCTTCGCAAGTTTCAAGGCGTATGCAATCATCACGACTTAGGTCCGCTGGGCGCAGCTGTAAACACCGCTGCGCTGAGGCGTCAACTCACGATGCTAAAGGATATGGGTTGCGACGCTATACGTACGTCACATAATATGCCTGCACCCGAGCTGGTTGCTTTGTGCGACGAAATGGGATTTATGGTGATGATAGAACCTTTTGACGAGTGGGACAAGGCTAAGTGCGAGAATGGTTATCATCGTTTCTTCAACGAATGGGCAGAGAAGGATATGGTCAATATGCTTCACAACTATCGCAATAATGCGAGTGTGGTGATGTGGAGCATTGGCAACGAAGTTCCGACACAGTGTAGTCCCGATGGTTATCGAGTAGCCTCTTTCCTGCAAGATATTTGTCATAGAGAAGATCCTACGCGTCCTGTAACCTGTGGCATGGACCAGGTGAGTTGTGTACTTGGCAATGGCTTTGCTGCACTCCTCGATGTGCCCGGATTCAACTACAGAGTGCACCGCTACCAAGAAGCTTACAGTAAGCTACCTCAGGGAATTGTGTTGGGTTCAGAAACCTCTTCTACGGTTAGCTCACGAGGCGTATATAAGTTTCCGGTAGAAAAAAAGGCCGATGCTACATATAGTGATCATCAATCCTCATCGTATGATTTGGAATATTGCTCATGGTCTAACGTACCCGATGAAGACTTTGCATTGGCCGATGATCATCATTGGACGATGGGGCAGTTCGTCTGGACCGGCTTCGATTATCTTGGCGAGCCATCTCCTTATGATACTGACGCATGGCCCAATCATAGCTCACTGTTTGGTATTATTGATTTGGCTAGTATTCCGAAGGATCGTTATTATCTGTATAGAAGCGTTTGGAATAAGACTGAAAATACGCTTCATATCCTTCCGCATTGGAATTGGAAGGGGCGTGAAGGAGAAGTTACGCCCGTGTTTGCCTATACCAATTATCCTTCGGCAGAACTATTTGTCAATGGAAAGAGCTACGGCAGACAGAGCAAAAACAATACCTCCCTGCAAAATCGTTATCGGTTGATGTGGATGAATGTGCTATATGAACCGGGTGAGGTGAAAGTTGTAGCTTATGATGCTGCGGGCAAAGCCGTTGCTGAAGAGACAGTACGTACAGCGGGCAAGCCGCATCATTTAGAGCTGTCGGCCGATCGTTCTCACCTAACTGCCGATGGAAAAGATCTGGCATACATCAATGTTAAAGTAGTCGATAAGGATGGTAATCTTTGTCCAATGGACGATCGATTAATCAACTTCTCCGTGCAAGGTAGCGGTACGTTTCGTGCAGTAGCCAATGGAGACCCCACTTGTCTTGAATTGTTCCATTTACCCCGGATGCATGCCTTTAGCGGGCAACTTACCGCCATTGTGCAAACATCCGAGAAAGAAGGACAAATCTTATTTGAGGCAAAAGCAAAAGGATTGAAGAGCGGGAAGTTGCTGCTAACAGTTAAAGGAGATAAGTAGAAGATTGTCTAGTAAAAGCTCCTGCTTTTCGTACACAGAACGTGTATAAAACGTGCATAAAGTCTACGGACTGCGTGCACGTTTTTTTTGTTGGCATAACTTGATTGATTGCGTTGCTATAAAGGCTTTTTAAAGATGAGATATTAACATTTAAGTGATTGTCTGTAATGTTTACGATTAGCGTTTTTGAACTTATTTTTGTCAATAGCACCTTTATGACTTATTAACGATATATGGCAATTGATGTAATAATAGAAGAAAAGCAATTCTCATTATGAGCTATTTCAATCACAAATGATGAAACGAGTAAAGTAAAACCGTCTTTTCAAGAAACACAACCGTGAAGTTGACCGAACTCAACCGTCCTTTTGGAGCAACTCAACCGTCCTTTTTGTCGATTTGCACTATTCTTTTGAGGAAATATATGGCGTAACAATAAAAAAACGAGAAAAGTTATTACTTCCCCCGTTTACTGTAGTTTAATCTGAATATATTTTATGATTACACTTACAAAAGTAATACATTTACTTGCCAAAGTCAAGTGTTTCAGCGGAAATTTAATGAAGCAATTATAGTAAATACTGTAATAAGCATGAATTAAAATGGTGCGGAAGTTCTCTGCAAAACAATCTATTTTATTACTTTTGTTCCCAGTGGCTATTTGGCCGCTGTTACTTGTATTTATCACTTAAAATATTATTCAATGAAAAGGATCGTTTTATTTAGTCTGATTTTCTTTACTACCAATCTATTCGGCCAGAGAGTTGAGACTATTAATCTTAAATCATATTTTGGAGACTTTGTTGGTGGATTCAGTCTTTATGACTTGAAAACAGACACTTATACAAAGTACAACATAGAGCATTGTGAAAAACGCTTCTCTCCCTGCTCTACCTTTAAAATACCCAATTCATTGATCGGATTGGAGACTGGCGTGATTGCTGATACTGCCTTTGTTATCAAATATGATAGCGTGCTTCATCCCAAAGAAGCATTCTACTTAGCAAATGAGCCATTCAAACATTGGTATGAAGACTTATCTTTTAAAAGTGCTTTTAAATATTCATGTGTCTGGTATTACCAAGAATTAGCAAGAAGAGTGGGACAGGAGCGTATGAAAGAGAAAGTTGATGCTTTAAATTATGGCAATAACGATATATCAAGCGGACTAGATGACTTTTGGCTATGTGGCTCTATTCAGGTTTCAATAGACGAGCAAATCGAATTTTTAAAGAAACTCTACTTGCATAAACTGGTAGGATTTTCAGATAAAAATATGGATGCTGTAAAGGGCATGATGCTTTCTGAATCTACACCAACATATAAGCTGTATGGAAAGACTGGAACCGGCGGTTGTTTGAATGATAAAACGATTGGTTGGTATGTTGGCTTTGTAGAGACAAAATCAGGGACGAAGATATTTGCGATGAATATCATCGTTAATAACTTCGGTGATCTGAAGAATAACATGCGAATTGAGCTGACCAAGAATGTATTAAAGGAGTTGAAGATAATAGAGTAAGTGCAGATGAAGAAGGAGCTGGTTTGATAGAGGAGTTAATACAAGAAAAAGCATAACAACAAGACAGGGCCTTGTTGTTATGCTTTTTCTGAAACTATAGCTAGCTAGTTTGTTGCGTTTCTTTAATCGAAATTAAAATATATTTAAGAAGACGGATGTAACTAATTTCAAGACTTTTTCCAGAAACGGTATCCTATACGAATTACAGGAGATAGGTCAACGTTTGGAATGTTATATCTAGCTCCATCAAAATCTAATGATTTGCTCTTGCGATAGTACACATGAAATGCGGGTTGAATATAAAATGCTTTACCAATAAAGAATTGATATCCAATGCCACCTCCTACATCAGTGCTATGCAAATCTTTCTTTAGACCTGTGGCTTTTTGCTCTATCTCAAATGTGTGAAACTCGGTATAAGCGTATACTTCAAGGTTTTTCCATACATTATAACCCAGAAATATGCCTGGCGAGGTTTTGTAATAACGTTTGAAGTCTGACGAAGAGTTGTTTATTCCGGCTCCTTCTGCGTTATATTTACCTCCATTGATTACGCTAACTCTTACTCTAAACTTACCATACCGATATCCTAAGGCTGCATGAAACCCTCCTGTGATAAACATTGGAAATAAACTTTCTACTTCTAACGCTTGCTTAACATCATAACTATGTTCCTTTTGGGAGGTCTCTTGTGCATACAAGTTAGGTATCGATAAGAAGAGTGCAAAAATGCAATAAATTAAATTTTTATTCATTCTGATACTTGTTTGATTAATATGAGTGCAAATATCAGAATAGATGATCATTCAATTGCTCCGCATTTGTTACCAAATCATTTTTTAGAGAAAATAGTATTGCGAATGCGACTTAAAGATTTGGGTGCAACGCCTAAATAATTTGCAATGTGATGGAGTGGAACTCTTTGGAATATTTCAGGATAGTTTTCTACTAGCTTGTTATACCTGTCTGTTGCGGACAGTGTTTGCAGGTCAACACTTAATTCGACT
This sequence comes from Bacteroides ihuae, assembly GCF_900104585.1. Lineage (GTDB taxonomy): Bacteria > Bacteroidota > Bacteroidia > Bacteroidales > Bacteroidaceae > Bacteroides > Bacteroides ihuae. The sequence goes on along the minus strand of NZ_FNVX01000005.1, from coordinate 1,242,662 downwards.
AGTTTTATGTATGCTTGTTCCATCAGGAGACGGCCAAAGCGTTCTAGTCGCGGAATTTTATCGTAAAGGTTTAATAAGTCTTTTTGTTGTATCACTAAAAGTATGGAATCTTCAATCGCTTTAATATTGAGTAAGGATGGAGTGGCATTTAAGCGGCTATGATTATTTGTAACCCATTCATTCTCAAAAGCAAAATCAGTAGTGACTTCGTTTGCGTTCTCCAGAGTTTTATAATAAATCAACACTCCTTCATCTACAAAAGCAATGGATGTAGAAACTTGACCTTCTTGCAAGAAGAAGTCATTCTTCTTGATGAGTTTTTTTTCTAATACAGCCGCTACTGCCAACCATTCTTCTTGATTAAGATTTATGATTGAACCAATATTCTCTTGTATTTTTTCCAGGTTGGCCAATAGTTTCTATTTTATGGTAGAACACAAAGATAAGAGATTTGCGCTGTTTTACATTAGTTGGCATTATCTATTTTCAATAAGAAGAAATAAAAAATCCTCCCCGGTAATCGGAGAGGATTTTATAAGTTTTAATCCTTTTTCTTTATCGAGAATAACCCGAAAAGCCAGATTATTCAGCTTTAGCTTCAGCAGCAGGTGCTTCTTCAGCAGCAACTTCCGCAACTGGAGCAGCCTCTTCAGCAGCAACTTCTGCAACTGGAGCAGCCTCTTCAGCAACAACTTCCGCAACTGGAGCTTCTTCAACTACAGGAGCAGGAGCGTTAGCAGCTTCTTCTGCAGCTTTTTTATCTGCAAGAATTTTTGCTTTAGCTTCGTTTACTTTCTTTTCTGCTTCAAAGCGTGCTTTTGCATCAGCTTTTGCATCAGCTTCTTGTTTAGCTTTCAAAGCAGCCAAGCCTGTTTGCTTGTTAGCTTTCCATGCTTCAAATTTAGCTTCTGCTTCTGCTTCACCAAATGCGCCTTTAGCAACACCACCAAGGAGGTGTTTTTTCATGTAAATTCCTTCGTTAGAAAGAATAGTACGAACTGTATCCGTAGGTTGTGCACCTTTCAAAACCCATGATAATGCACTGTCGAAATTCAAATCTACTGTAGCAGGATTGGTGTTTGGGTTGTATATACCAAGCTTCTCTGTAAATTTACCATCACGTGGTGCTCTGCTGTCTGCAATTACAATTGAATAGAACGCGTAACTTTTACGTCCGTGTCTTTGCAATCTGATCTTAGTTGCCATCTTAAATAAATGTTATTAATTAATGATTTGAATAATGCTATTATCTCGTAATAGCGGCTGCAAAGATAGATGTTTTATTTTGATTGACAAAAAGTTCTATTCTTTTAGTTGCTATATTTATTACGAATATCGTTTGGGATAGCGGAATAAGATAGCTAGAATAGCGAATAGTCCCATAGTGAAAGGGTAATACAAATTACCGATAATGCTGATAGGGGAGATATTTGCCAATCCGGCGGCAATAAGCATTTGTGCGCCATAAGGGATTATTCCTTGAATAAAGCAGGAAAAGGTATCGAGTATGCTAGCCGTTTTGCGGCGATCGAGGTGAAATTTTATGGCGATATCTTTAGCAATAGGTCCTGTGGTGATAATTGCAATGGTATTGTTGGCAGTACATAAATTGGCGATGCTCACTAATGCGGCAATGCTGAACTCAGCACCGCGTTTACCTTTTACATGTTTGGTTAGTGCGCTAATGATATAATCTATCCCTCCGTTATAACGAATGGTCTCGAGCATGCCACCTGCTAGTAAGGTGACAATAATCAATTCACCCATACCGATAATGCCGTTTCCCATAGAACCAAACCAATCGAAAAAGCCGAAACTACCAGTACTTAAGCCTACGATGCCTGTAGAAATGATACCGATGAGGAGTACTAACATTACGTTCATTCCAGCTATGGCTGTGCCTAGCACGATGAGGTAAGGTAATACTTTTAACCATTCTATACTCTGAATTTGTGGAGGTGCAGTTATGGATAGACCTTGAAAAACATAAATACCTAAAACGATCATAGCAGCCGGAACAACGATCATAGAGTTGACGCGAAACTTATCACGCATCACACATTCTTGAGTTTTGGTTGCTGCAATGGTAGTGTCGGAAATAAATGAAAGATTATCGCCAAAGAAGGAGCCACCCACAACGATAGCCACTATAAAAGGAAGGTCAATACCTGTTTTTTCCGCTAGTCCAATGGCCACAGGTGTAAGTGCAACAATGGTGCCTACGCTGGTTCCAATGGATAGAGAGATGAAACATGATGCGATGAAAATGCCAGCCAATAACAGATTGTCCGGCAGTATATGCAGCGTTAGGTTTACAGTTGCGTCAATGGCACCCATCTGCTTGGCGCTTTGAGCAAAAGCTCCCGCAAGAACGAATATCCACACCATGAGCATGATATTCTTATTGGATGCGCCAACAGAAAATTGATAGATGCGATGTTCTAGATTCAGTCCTCGGGTGATAGCAATGGCATAGCAGGATGAAGCCAAAAAAGCAACTGTAATGGGGACTTTATAGAAGTCGTTTACTATGATGGATGTGACTAAGTAAAGACACAGAAAGACAAATAACGGGCTTAGAGCCCATAAACCAGATATACGTTGCGCTTTTTTTTCTTCACTCATACTTTACATGTTGCTATTCTGAGGGCAAAGATAAATAAAAAAGGGACACAGATTATATTTATCTATGTCCCAAATATGAGTGTAACAAAGGCTTTTATAGTGTAACCCCTGTTTTGAAGATTGCTATTTCACGGAACCCTTTTTTCTCATTATTTACTAATTCGCCGCTGGCTACATTGACAATGTAATCAATGAAGCGTTCACAAGTTTTTTCCATAGGTTCGCTATCAACGATGACCCCTGCATTGAAGTCGATCCATCCCGGTTTTCTTTGTGATAGGCCGGTGTTGGTAGATATCTTCATTGTAGGTACATAAGTACCGAATGGCGTACCACGTCCGGTAGTGAATAGTACCATGTGGCAACCGCAAGAGGCTAGGGCAGTAGAGGCTACTAAGTCATTGCCGGGTGCTGAAAGCAGTGTAAGGCCTTTCACTTTAAGACGCTCGCCATAAGGTAATACTCCTGATACATAGCTCTTTCCGCATTTTTGTGTACAGCCCAATGCCTTCTCTTCCAGTGTAGAGATACCTCCCGCCTTGTTGCCCGGAGAAGGATTTTCTCCTACCGGTTCGCCATGCGAAAGGAAGTATTCTTTGAAATCATTAATAAGGTGGACTGTCTGGTTGAATAAGTCTTTGTTTTCGCAACGATTCATCAGGATCGTTTCGGCACCAAACATTTCAGGAACTTCAGTCAACACGCTTGTTCCTCCTTGCGCAATAAGGAAGTCGGAGAACATGCCCAACAATGGATTCGCTGTGATGCCGGAGAATCCGTCTGAACCACCACATTTCAATCCTACACGCAGTTCTGATAAAGGAACCTCTACACGTCTGTCTGTAGATGCTTTAGCGTATAATTCACGAAGTATTTTCATGCCTTCTTCGTATTCATCACCTACTTTTTGTGTAACTAGGAATGATACTCTGTCCGTGTCATAATCTCCAAGAAACTCGCGGAAAGCATCCGGTTGATTATTCTCACATCCTAAACCTACCACTAGCACTGCACCTGCATTGGGGTGTAACACCATATCGCGCAAGATTTTTCTAGTGTTTTCGTGATCGTCTCCCAATTGTGAACAACCATAATTGTGTGGGTAGGCCACGATGGCGTCCACTCCTTTGCCTTCCGTTTCACGACGCATACTTTCAGCAAGCTGAGCAATGATACCGTTTACACAACCAACAGTAGGGATAATCCATATCTCGTTGCGAATACCTACATCACCGTTTTTACGGCGATATCCTTTAAAAGTAAGTTCCTTCTTGGGGATGTCAAGCGAAACTTGTGCTGGGTTATAGGTATAATCCAACAATCCGGCAAGATTGGTTTTAATGCTATTCTCATTCATCCAGTCACCCAGTTTTTTTGCCGTAATAGCATGTCCAATGGGGTAGCCATATTTAATTATATCTTCTCCTTCAGCAAAATCTTTCAAGGCAAATTTATGTCCGGCGGGAATGTCTTCATGTAAGGTTACTTGCGTTCCATTTATCGAAAGGGTTTCTCCTGCCGATAAATTAACGATTGCAACAGCCACATTGTCGGCTGGATTAATCTGTAAGTACTTTGTTTCCATTCTATTCTTTTTTGTTTTAAAAGTTGTTTTTATCTAGGTAACTTCAAGTAGAAATCGATAGTTTCTACAGTTAAAAGATCAATTGGCATATAGTTGACACAAGGTATCTCTTTTTTAAAGATAAGATGATCACATAATGCTTTAATTCCGTTTAGTCCCTGTAAATCAGGTTGCTGAGCTATAAGGAATGCAATACTATTTTGTTTCAAGCATGATACATTTCGCTCTAATAAGTCGTAGCCTACTAAGTTAAAGGATGAGTTCCTGCTTTGTAGGTATTCGCCTATGATATAAGCCTTTGAATTAAAAGTGATACCATTGCGTACGGTGGAATGCTGGTGAAAGAAATTATCAAGCATTGTGTTGTCTTCATTCGGCTTGTTAGCATGCAAGTTAAGTTCAAGGATGTTGCATGTAGGATGATGTTCCTTCATATATTTCATAAAACCGACTTCACGATTTTCTTGTTGATTAGAACCCACTATACCTTCATTTATCTTCCGGAAAATAACGATCTCCTTCTCATTGCCAGCCAGCAACATTAGCATGCGTGCAGCAAAATATCCGCTTTGATGAGAATGCTGTCCGAAGAACGCCAAAGGAGGAATCTCTTTTATATACGAATCTATATATATATAAGGTGTATTGTGTTCGGTGAGTGCATTTGCGAGCTCCTTGGTATATTGCGGTGCAGTAGGAGCAAGCAAGACTCCGTCTGGCTGTGCTTCTAAAATAGTTTTTCCGGCATCTACAAATGAATGATAATTATAGGGATCGTAATAAGATATATGTGCCGAAATGTTGAAATCTGAGTAATTGGCCAAAGCTTCATTTATTCCTGCTTCCACAGCTGTCCAATATTCACCTTTAAAATGTTGCGGCAGTAGACAGTAGAAGGAGTATTTTTTATTGGACGCAAGTGCGCTGGCATACATGTTGGGTTGATAATCCAATTGTTTTAGTATTTCTTCTACGCGTTGGCGACTGGATTCCGACACACCACTTCGACCATGAATAACACGGTCTACGGTACCAACCGACACATCCGCTAGGCGAGCAATATCTTTAATTCTGATTCTATCTGGCAGCTTATTCATCTTAGATCGCTTGTTGTTTTTGTATTGTGCTCGTGCACAATAATAATCTTGTTATTTTCGACACAAATATATAACAATTTTTGTAATTACGAAAATTATTGTATCTTTGTGCCCGCACACGGAGGTGATATAAGAAGCTTTTATTGACAGAAATATAGATGTAAATCCCTCTGTTTATAGGTGCTCCGTGCATACAATGATAATTTGAAACTTAACGATATTAATAACTTATTAGATTAAAAACAGAATTATGGGAAAGAAAGTTGTTACTTTTGGGGAAATAATGCTTCGTTTGGCTACTCCGGGTTACCTGAGATTTTCACAAGCTAAAGAATTCACGGCTACATTTGGTGGTGGCGAAGCAAACGTTGCTGTGTCATTGGCTAACTATGGCTTAGATACAGAATTCGTAACTCGTCTTCCTAAAAATGACATAGCTCAATCTTGCATCATGGATCTTCGTGCGCACAATGTGGGTACAAAAGAAATTATTTTTGGTGGTGACCGTGTAGGTATCTATTTCTTAGAAACTGGTGCTGTGGCTCGTGCTTCAAAAGTTGTTTACGACCGTGCAAATTCTTCTATTTCTACTGTCGAACCGGGAATGGTAAACTGGAAAGAAGTTTTCAAGGACGCTCAATGGTTTCATTGGACCGGTATTACTCCAGCTTTGTCTCAAGGTGCTGCTGATGCTTGTTTGGAAGCAATCAAAGTGGCTAATGAAATGGGTGTTACAGTTTCTTGTGACATTAACTTCCGCAAAAATCTTTGGAAATATGGCAAAACAGCTGATGAAGTAATGCCTGCTTTAGTTGAAGGTTGCGATGTAATTCTTGGTAACGAAGAAGACTGTGAAAAGGTATTTGGTATCAAACCAGAAGGCTTCGATGTAACTGCTACTAATGGAGAAGTTAACTCTGCTGAATTTGAATCAGTATGTACTCAAATGATGAAGAAATTCCCACGTTGCAAAAAAATGATTGTGACTCTTCGTGGTGCTATTAATGCAAACCATAATACTTGGGGAGGCGTTCTTTACTCTGAAGGTTCATTGAAGATCTCTAATAGATATGACATTACCCACATCGTAGACCGTGTAGGTGGTGGTGACTCATTCATGGGCGGACTTATTTATGGTTTAATCAGCTATCCGTCTGATGACCAGAAGGCACTTGAGTTTGCTGTTGCTGCTTCATGCCTGAAACACACTATCTATGGTGACTTTAACTTGGTTACTGTTGCTGAGGTAGAGAACTTGATGAAAGGTGACGGTTCGGGCCGTGTAAGCAGATAAGTAGGTTTCGTTATTATATTAATTGAAAAAAGAAATGGCAAAATTTAATAAGATACAAGTGCTCAATGCTATGGCAAGCACAGGGATGGTTCCCGTTTTCTATAACAAAGATGTAGAGGTTGCTAAGAATGTAGTGAAAGCATGCTATGATGGTGGTGTTCGCGCATTTGAATTTACCAACCGTGGTGATTTTGCTCAGGATGTATTTGCTGAATTGGTGAAATGGGCTGCTAAAGAATGCCCTGAAATGATTATGGGTATCGGTTCAATTGTTGATCCGGCCACTGCAGCTATGTACATCCAATTGGGTGCTAACTTCATTGTTGGTCCATTGTTTAACCCCGAGATTGCTAAGATTTGCAATCGTCGCTTGATTCCTTATACTCCAGGTTGTGGATCAGTTTCTGAAATTGGTTTTGCTCAAGAAGTAGGATGTGATCTTTGCAAAGTGTTCCCTGCCGGAAACGTAGGTGGACCTTCATTTGTGAAGAACGTAAAAGCTCCGATGCCTTGGTCTATGTTAATGGTAACAGGAGGCGTAGAGCCAACTAAGGAAAACCTTACTGCATGGATAAAAGCTGGCGTTACTTGTGTAGGAATGGGTTCTAATCTTTTCCCAAGTGACGTAGTTGCCGCTCAGGATTGGGCTTGGATTGTTGCTAAGTGTAAAGAAGCTTTCGGATATATTTCAGAAGCTAGAAAATAAAGATATTAATTAGGCGACTCATTTTTATTGAATTATTCAATGTCAATAGTCGCCTAGTCAATAGGATATGTCTCTAAAAAGGGTTAGTTAGTTTAAATACGAGGCATATTCTCTCATTTTGTTTAAAGGTGTTTTAAGGGACAGCCATCGGAATGATTTTTGTTAGTGGATCATTTCGGTGGCTTGTTTTTATTTATTTATAATCTTCTTCAATAGACGGGTAGAGCTAAATGATTGTCGATGAAAAAGAAATATTGGTATGGCAACGCCTACTACTAGCGCAAATAGCACAAAAATGCTTGTGATTCCATTCCTAAAGAACTGTTCAATGTACTGGAAAGAGGCCGTTTGGTCTTTACTTTGCATGAATTTCGTAAGAAATAGAATGCTTTTATAGGCAAACATCCCCGGGATCATAGGCAGCAAAGCCGGAAAAGAAAAAACCTCTGCCGGACAATGAACGTACTTGGCAAAAGGCACAGACAGCAAACCTATAGATATAGCAGCAAAAAAAGAAGCTGTGGCAATATCTAGAGTGAATAATTCTGTGTGCAAAAGATAATAGCGAAATCCGTGCCCTACGGCAGCTAAGAATGCCGCAATAGCAAGTGCCTTTCGAGGAGGATTTGAAATGATCGCAAATCCTATCGCTGCTACAGCAGCAAATAATCCATCATAAATGATCGCTTGAACAAATTCGTAGTTTATCATAGCGTACTAATTCCTGTTATTAAAAGCGTTATCGAAAGTCCCATTGCTATACATATAATAAGTAGACACGCATTGATCAAACGAGAGGTCCCGGCTAATACATGTCCGTCAATAATATCCATAATGGAATTAATAAGAGGTACTCCCGGAATGAGGTATAGAACGCTGGTACCTAGTGCCATGTCAGGCGTGTTTCCCCAATGAAACAGATAGCCCGTGCTTCCTATGAGTGATGCCACAAAAGAGGATATGATAAATATAGCCAAGTGATTCCAATGCCTTTCCATGAGATACTGACGGACAAAGAAGCCTCCAAGAGTGGCTACAAATACAATACCCATTGATGCAAGGTCTCCTTGAAATAATCGACAGAAAGCAGCATTGGCGCATGCTACCAGAAATAATACTAGCCACTTGCTTTCTCGAGGCTTACTGACAATCTCGTTGTATCTTGCTTTTAATTCCTCCAAAGGGATATGCTCGTCATAAGCTTCCCAACTGAGCGTACTTAGTTTAGAATTAATGGCAAAGTTTAAACCTTGTGGCTTAATTTTGTTTACAGTACTATACGAATGAGAGTTGTCGGAATCTCTCAACGTCATAATGATCGTCTTTTGGAAGATGGTCATGTCCAGATAGAAACCATAAGATTCGGCAATGCGAGATGTGTTACGTACGATACGGGATGTTTGCACACCTACAGCCATTAAACTGGTAGAATAATCGGACAGGAATTTAGATAATTCTTTGAGTTCTTGATGAATATCCATAAGGTTAGCTTAAAATCTCTATTTTTAGCGCAAAGGTATAAAAAAAAATAGTAAAAAGAACATTGTTGTATCTATTTGATTACTGCAAATATAGACTTATCTTTGTGTGTTCAACAAAATATGGATAGAATGGAAGTTTCAAAACACCACCACCACGATCATCATCATGCACCTCAAATTACGGGGTTGAATAGATCATTTATTATTGGTATCGGGTTGAATATAATATTTGTTGTTACAGAATTTGGAATTGGTTTCTATTATAATTCATTGGGGTTAATCTCAGATGCCGGGCACAATTTGGGTGATGTAGCTAGTCTAATATTGGCTATGCTAGCTTTTCGTTTGGCTCGAGTGTCTGCCACTTCTAAGTATACGTATGGCTATAAAAAGAGTACAATATTAGTTTCTCTGCTTAATTCTATCATTTTGCTGATAGCTGTGGGTGTTATCTTTGCTGAAAGTATAGACAAATTATTTCATCCCTCTCCTGTGGAAGGGGACGCTATAGCTTGGACAGCTGGGGTAGGGGTTTTTGTTAATGGGCTTACGGCTTGGTTGTTTATGAAGGATAAGGAGAAAGATTTGAATGTTAAAGGAGCTTATTTGCATATGGCTGCCGATGCATTGGTGTCTGTAGGTGTGGTCATTTCGGGTATTGTTATCTCTTATACCGGCTGGTCGGTGATAGATCCTATTCTAGGTTTGCTTATAGCTTGTGTAATTATCTATTCTACATGGGGACTTTTGCACGATAGCATTCGCCTTTCGCTTGATGGTGTGCCTACAGGAACCGATAGTAAGCAAATAGAAGAGATTATCCTCTCCGTACCTAAAGTTATAAATTGTCATCATCTTCACATCTGGGCAATAAGCACTACTGAAACAGCTTTGACAGCACATCTCGTCATCAATGATCTATCTCAACTCGAGAATGTAAAACGAGAGGTGAAACATGTCCTACTAGAGGCCGGAGTTCAGCATGCTACACTCGAATTTGAGCATAATAGTGATTGTTGCGGTGATGTTGGTTGCCAGAACTTTGGTAACGTAGATTAGGTTTTAGATATAAAGAAGTGCCCTGTTTCAAAAAAAGAGTGTTAATTCGCCTTGGATTTATTTGATTATTCACACCTTTTATTATATTTGCATTCAAGAATGGTTTATCACAACTCTTCAGGTGTGATAATTAAAAGGGAATCGGGTGTAAATCCCGGACAGTCCCGCTGCTGTAAAGCTCTAACACAAACATTTCGATGAAATACTCCTTTAACCACTGGCCTTGGCCGGGAAGGTATTCGAAATGGAAGCTAAGTCAGAAGACCTGCCATCTTTTTACGTCTTTATTCCTCGTGGATTGGGAATAATGTACAAGATAAAATCATCTAAATTAGTAGCGTATGGAATATGTCGGACCTCCGTTTAGGATAGATGTCGCTGGTGCCTTTCTTCTTCCTCAAGAATTAAGAGATGCACAAGCTCAATATCGTAATGAACAGATTAGTAGGGTAGCTTTGCGTGCCATAGAAGATACGGAAATTCGTAATTTAGTAGATCGGCTGAAAGCAGTAGGATTAAGAGTAGTAACCGATGGAGGTTTTCGTAATATTTCCTGGCCATTAGATTTTATGTGTAACTTAGAAGGCATACAGTCTCGAGGTGATCATAAGAGCGGCATTGAACTTATAGGAAGAGTAGATTTTCATCATCATCCTGTCTTAGATGATTTCATGTACCTAACCGGAGTGACGGGAGGTGATGTGATTGCCAAGCAAGTATTGCCGGCACCGTCTCTGCTACTGAGTGAATTATTGAAAGATGGTAACAGTGATCAGTTATCAACTATTTATCCTGACGAAGAAGAATTGCTAACAGATATAGCCTTAACCTATCAAAAGTTGATTCAAGAGTTGTATGAATCCGGTTGTCGGTATCTACAGTTTGATGATGTTACCCGAGTGCTAACTTCGAATGCTATTCAAGTAAATAACCTGTCGTTAGAGGGGCATCCTGAAGATCTTTTTATCGCTTTTCATGCATCTGCAGAAATGCTTTACTCTGTTGAAGGAGTTAATTCCTTTTTACTTGATTATGATGATGAAAGTTGTGGCAAAAGCTCTCTTTTGTGGTTTATTCGCGAACAGAAAGCTACGTTTGGTTTCATTCCGTCTCACTATCCATTGCCAAGTGAACTAGATGAAATATACGAAGCTATAGATGAGGTGACGCCTTATATTTCGTTGGAACGTCTTAGTCTTTGTGTTCCTAATGCGCAAGTATTGCCCAATGAAGACTATGATACAGCTTTAATGAAACAGTGGAGCACTTTGGATATGGCTATGATAGCGGCAAAGGCTCTTTGGTCTGATAATAAATGATTTCTTTATAACTAGTATATTTTCAAAATAAACTCTGCCAAGTTTATTTATGGAGGCCCGGGCGAAGTGATTCGACCGGGTTTTATTTATTGTTGTCAGGGACAGAATCTTCTCTGTGAATTTTAGAAAACAATTTTTACATTTAAATTCTATGAGATACAATTAAAGGAATATAGCTTCTTTAGAAGTAATCTTGATGTTCCTGTTTCAATTCCATAAGGTACAATTAAAGGAGGATGAAGGAATAAAACAGCGGCCCTCGTTATTTGTGTTTCAATTCCATAAGGTACAATTAAAGGGTTTAGCCGTGTTATTGTTGTGTATCCTGATTCGAGGTTTCAATTCCATAAGGTACAATTAAAGGATTTGTGTATTTAGGAATTGAGCACGGAATAGTAGGTTTCAATTCCATAAGGTACAATTAAAGGATAAAGTAAAAAAATGTTCTGGTATTTACTTGAAGGTTTCAATTCCATAAGGTACAATTAAAGGATATTTACAAGTCCTTGTATTCAAATGTACACCTCTGTTTCAATTCCATAAGGTACAATTAAAGGGAGTGGCGGAGCCGGACGGTTGACAATGTAGCACGTTTCAATTCCATAAGGTACAATTAAAGGCTTTGTTGAAAGATGAAGAACAAACATTGTCTAATTAGTTTCAATTCCATAAGGTACAATTAAAGGATATAGCCCCGCATACGGGTTCATACCACCTTTCTTGTTTCAATTCCATAAGGTACAATTAAAGGTTAAGACGGCTTTAGTGCTAACTAACAAGGGTAATGTTTCAATTCCATAAGGTACAATTAAAGGTATCGGACGGTATTGTAATAGCAAAAGGCGTGTACATGTTTCAATTCCATAAGGTACAATTAAAGGATTTACAATAATGGATTATAACCCACGCCGGAAGTTCGTTTCAATTCCATAAGGTACAATTAAAGGTTTAAAGCGAATATTGTCTACGTCCTCTTCTTTTATGTTTCAATTCCATAAGGTACAATTAAAGGACAGCAAGGGAAGATGTTTTGAAGTTATAAAAGAATGGTTTCAATTCCATAAGGTACAATTAAAGGGTTTCATTTCCAAAACAAAGACTTATCGATGTTGAGTTTCAATTCCATAAGGTACAATTAAAGGTTTGAAAAGAACTACTTGTTTGGGAATCCAAAAAGATGTTTCAATTCCATAAGGTACAATTAAAGGTATTTCAGTGTACACTGCTAAAACTTTGCCAGTTGCAGTTTCAATTCCATAAGGTACAATTAAAGGGAGATCGAGCTCCTGAATTTTTGTATTTGATTAACAAGTTTCAATTCCATAAGGTACAATTAAAGGTTATTTCAGTGTACACTGCTAAAACTTTGCCAGTTGAGTTTCAATTCCATAAGGTACAATTAAAGGTAGAGGTTTATCCTACTGCTTTAAATATTGAACTAGTTTCAATTCCATAAGGTACAATTAAAGGTACGGCCTATAAGCACGTACCAGAATACAAAGGCTTGTTTCAATTCCATAAGGTACAATTAAAGGAGAGATAAACCCTCTTTCGTATGAAATGTATTCGAGTTTCAATTCCATAAGGTACAATTAAAGGATATTGCTTCTTTCTTATTACGTGCATTAACTTCTCGTTTCAATTCCATAAGGTACAATTAAAGGGATAATGATAATTGCTTTCATAATTCTGTTTTTAAGGTTTCAATTCCATAAGGTACAATTAAAGGAAGTCATCCCGGCAAAAGCTTCACATCCGCAAGGAGTTTCAATTCCATAAGGTACAATTAAAGGTATTTGCAAAGTAGATCCATAGACAATACCACAGAGTTTCAATTCCATAAGGTACAATTAAAGGATTCAATTCTCGAATCGTAGAAATAGAAACAAAATCAGTTTCAATTCCATAAGGTACAATTAAAGGCATGGTTATTCTCAAATCGACATATCTCAATAACTTTGTTTCAATTCCATAAGGTACAATTAAAGGATTCAAATAACGAATATGACAGAATAAATAAAATATGTTTCAATTCCATAAGGTACAATTAAAGGTTCAGTGAGAGCTTTTAAGAGAATAAAAACTCCTAAGTTTCAATTCCATAAGGTACAATTAAAGGAGAAGCCGCACTACGGAAAGGAATATCTAATCCGTGTTTCAATTCCATAAGGTACAATTAAAGGAAAATAGAAATAAAGTCTTTAAGTGCCCCATTTCGGGTTTCAATTCCATAAGGTACAATTAAAGGTGGTGTGATAAAAATGCTAATCCTGAACAAATAGACGTTTCAATTCCATAAGGTACAATTAAAGGGCTAATGTGATTGCGCTCGTTGACGCTATGATTGTTGGTTTCAATTCCATAAGGTACAATTAAAGGTGTTTGCCGGGCGTGGCTCCTCTTTCGTTGTGGGTAGTTTCAATTCCATAAGGTACAATTAAAGGTCCACCATTACAGAATCAAATACCGAGTTCGCAATCGTTTCAATTCCATAAGGTACAATTAAAGGTTTGATTTATCAAATCTATGTTAGCCCCCGATTTTTGTTTCAATTCCATAAGGTACAATTAAAGGGATTGTCTTCGCAAAACTTATCGAATAAGTCTTTTGGTTTCAATTCCATAAGGTACAATTAAAGGCCCAGTTTCTACGTTTTCAGCTTCCCAGTATTCGTAGTTTCAATTCCATAAGGTACAATTAAAGGAAGGGCATGCAATATTAAGATCGCTCTCCGTATTGTGTTTCAATTCCATAAGGTACAATTAAAGGAAAGGCGTGCAACTCACAAGAAGCGTATATATTTAGTTTCAATTCCATAAGGTACAATTAAAGGAACCGCTTTATACGCAATACGATACGAGAGAAGGACGTTTCAATTCCATAAGGTACAATTAAAGGAAAGCCGATGCAAACAGCCTCACTAACGAAGACTGGCGTTTCAATTCCATAAGGTACAATTAAAGGAATAGAGCCGAAGTTATCAATATAAATCAAAACTAACGTTTCAATTCCATAAGGTACAATTAAAGGGTCAGATTGCAAATCTTTTCAAATGCCGTTGTAGTTGTTTCAATTCCATAAGGTACAATTAAAGGGCGGCCTATTATTATTTAAAAGTGCCCAAAATGTTAGTTTCAATTCCATAAGGTACAATTAAAGGCGGTAACGGAAATTGTAAAAAAACTTATTGGGAGTTCGTTTCAATTCCATAAGGTACAATTAAAGGGTCAATGGCGCAACGAATAAAGGCTAACGAAGATTTGTTTCAATTCCATAAGGTACAATTAAAGGTTATTATCCCTCCAAGAACCAAGAATCCAACCATCTCGTTTCAATTCCATAAGGTACAATTAAAGGCCCGGAAAAGCTATATTGAGAGGGTATGTTTATTTATGTTTCAATTCCATAAGGTACAATTAAAGGCTTACACCTTCTTTATTTCGCCCAGAGCATTTTTAAGGTTTCAATTCCATAAGGTACAATTAAAGGATTTACTGAATTTTATTCTGAGTTTCTTGATGTATGTTTCAATTCCATAAGGTACAATTAAAGGTTGACGGTAATACATCGAACGCTACATCTATTACGAGTTTCAATTCCATAAGGTACAATTAAAGGAGTTACGGAAATTGTAAAAAAACTTATTAGGAGTTGTTTCAATTCCATAAGGTACAATTAAAGGCCTCCAAAATCAAAACAGGGAATCCCTGTATATCAATTGGTTAGCGGAAACAAAGATAGTTATTTTCTTTCTAAAAAATGTCGATCACCAGTTATATAAAAACACCTGATGATCGACATCTATTGCAAATAGCTGATTTTCAATAAGTCAAAGAGCGAGCATTGCTTATTTTGTGCGTAATGTAAGAGCATTATAGATACATTGACAACTTGCTATAAGAAAATATCTATACTACTACGCTCTTTTCCTACGATTTGCTTTTCAGTCCACCTGACGTCTCTACCTTTGAAAATGATAATGCTATCACTCTCTTCTTTCATAAATTTTTTGGCAGAAATGAGTAACTCATGCAAGCGAACTTCCGAAATCTCACCTTCAAAGACGGAGTTTTGAATCCAATTCAAATACTTGCGGCAAAGTTTCAACATTTTCGCCACACGCTTCTCTCCGAAATCGTAAACTAGAATCACATACATAGAGTTACCAATACATTTTAAATGGTTTATATTCTTCTATCTTTAGCAAATGTTTTGTCAGTTTATAGCATTCTAGTTTTATTAAATGCCGATAACTGACATTGCGTTTCAAACTACGATGCTGAATGGTTTCTTGAAGTCGATCTTCCAATGCCTTTACAAAGATCTTTTTTCCTTCTGAGTTTAACAAGCATTTGTTCATTTTCTTGTCGAAATGCTTTTCTTGAATCTCTTTTTTATTCAGCACTTTAAAGATCACACGGTCCACGATTATCGGTTTAAAAATTTCTGCCACGTCCAGTGCCAACGAATATCGTCTTTCACCAGGAGTATGCAGAAAGCTAATCGTTGGGTTGAGTTGCGTCTGATTGATAGCGCGCAAACAAAGAGTGTAACAAATCATGTTGCCAAAGGAGATCAGGGCATTCACTTCATTGCGAGGAGGTTGTTTAGAACGGTTGCCCATTTCGAAATCATTCAATATTAAGTTGAAAGCATCATAGTAAGTCTGGCGAATCATTCCTTCTACACCCATCAACTCTTCTACCGTTTTCGATTCAGGAATCTTCAAAGCAAGTAACTTCATGATCTCCATAATATCTTCCATATCTTTTCCCCTGCGATTGTAATATTGCAGATTCTTCAACATGTTGAATACAGCACCTTCAATAAACTTCTGGGCAATAATGATCCGTTTCTTTTTGTCCTGATAAGCAGCTGTTTGAGCCAAGAGCATTCTACCCGATAAAAGGCCGTCTCGAGGCATAAACGATCCAGTGTAATTTTCATAATAGTCAAAGAAGTGCACTGCGATGTCCTTCTGACCAAGGAAGTTAAACAGTGCGCTATTGGCTGTTAGTGAGCCAAAAACATAAAATTCATTGATATCTTCTACCGGTAGATAACGTGGACTTCCCTGAACCGGGTGCTCCGCTTCCGAATCGGATATGGGAGTAAACTTCAAAGTATTGTCTCGTCTCTCCAGCGAACCGGGGTTAAATAAATAGTACGTCTTCTTCATTCTTCTTCCTCCGTGCTATAACAAAAATCATAATAACTACAATTCTTACAGATGCGTTTCTTCTCTAGGAGAGGGCACTCCTCATTTTCAATGATGGCTTGTATCTCCGTTTCCATTGTCCTAATCGTTTCTCTATCAATATCAGATAGTACTATTGCATCCGTTTTCCTCAAAACCGGATACTCCAATATGCCTGTGACGCCTACAATACCATTCTTTTCGAAGACATACAGGTAATATTTCAATTGCCATTCATGCGCCCTCTCCATCTTATCTGATTTCTTTATTTCATGAATCACCTTCTTCCTTGCGTCATAGAAGTCCACCTTGATTCCATCCAATTCCACTTCTTCATATTTCGAAGAGCGTTGTGGATAAGATTCCTCGTGAATCAAATTTCCCTCATAAACAAGATCGGAGGTATGCTCCATACTTATCCCGTTAGCAAATAGCCAAAGCTTTCGTTTGCATACTTGATAATAATTGAAATGAGTGCCTGTTGTTTGCATGGCGGTTTAATTATCCTTCTTGATTTACATAATCAAAAGCTTCCATTAATTCTATCAGTTTTTGTTGAGCTTTCTCTATGGCGTCTGCGCTCTCATTTACAGTAACAATATAATTTGAGCAGGGAAGGGTTACAAATATATCTGCTCCAGCTGTTTCGTCTATAATAGGCTTTGCTTTAGGTCTTTCTCCATCGTCAATTAACTTTGCGCGAATAGACCCTGCAAGTGTATTAGCATTGTCGCTGATAGCAATAGCTAAAGTTTCCATTAAGCTAAATGTACGTGCTTGATTGGAAGTGATCCTCCAATTTAATAAAGCATTTGCTAGAGCGGGAATAATCTTTTTCTGTTCTTCTTTAGGCAATACGATACATTTACCGAAAATATTTTCACTTTCAATCCATCCTTTGGCTTTGAGCTCTTCTATTTTTTCTTTAGATAACTCAGGCTCGTGTTGATTGGTGGATACAGAAAATAAGGTTCTAAGATCTAATGCTATATCATAAACGAATAAACCACTTGTTCTTACATTATCAGGAATCCAATTTCGACGAGGAAGCGTTCTATTGTTAGTAGCTAGAAATTCTTCAATTTCTTCTTCATCTAGTAATTTTTCGCCATACCTTACATTTACGGGGTTACGATCTGGTTTATCACTGCGGTCAAAAGTTAGATTCTCTTTGTCGGTACTTGCCAGCAACGGGTGTAGTGGACGCATAGCCGAAATAGACAATGGACTTCTTCTTTTAACTGTTACTCCATCTCCGGCACGCATCCATCCACCAAGCAATTGGTCAATATAACTAGGATCGCAGGGAGACCAAGGTTCTTTATTTTCTAATTCTTTTTTCGCTGTTACATTATAGTTAAATGTAATAGGGGCCATTTGCACATTCAAATTTGATGTCAAGGCATCAAGAATAGAACGTTTAACTTGTTGTCCACTGGAGTAAGCTACGGATTTATTGAAAAGTGGGTCATAATAAGATTTCTGACCGTCTTGTACACAGAACACTGTGTGTTCAGCATGTTTAAGTACTCTAAGATAAATGTAAGGATTCATATCTGTATATTTTAAGATTGTTTATTTACTACTGCGTATTGAAATCTGATTAATGTAAGAAAGTAAGGAACATTATCAATTGGCATAGTATGTAATAATGATGCTATGTTTGAAAATAAAAGTAATGAAGCTGGATCTTGAATGCTCTTGACTATTGAAGTTAGCCCCTCAATAAATTGTTTCTTATTTACAGATACTAACAAGTTTGTTACTTCTTGACTTTTTGTCTTCTTTGCATTCTTGTCACTTGCAGAGTACATACTGAGGGTAGCCGCTATTTTTAGAGACTCATCCCATAATTGTTCATTGTTTAACATAGATAATAACCAAATTTGATATGTATTAAAACTTATTTTTTTCTCTTCATCCGTGTTGTTGTACTTCGGCAAAGTACCTCTTTCTAAACACTCTCTAAAACCCTTAGGCTCCAATGCATTTACTCCAATGGCACCCATCTGGCAGGCTTTTGTAAATCCTATTGCTGTACCAAATAGAGTCCTAACAATATCGTTTTTCGTTGAACTGAAGTACTTTCTAAATAATTCAAAAGGTGACCTTATTTTTGGCAATTCAAAAGGTATAAAGCCTATTGTTATATTTGTTTGCCCCAGACTATACACATAGGCGGTCATGGTCGAGTTCGGGTAATTGTAAGCTATTCCAATTAAGACTTCTATCCATGACTGTGTCGTAATTTCCATTCCTTCATTTTTCATCGTTGCGAATGGATCAAAGGACGCTGTTGGGTTCAATTCATCATAAGTAACCTTATTGTACCTGTGTGCCAACCATTGACCATTCCAAGTATTTATTTGGTTGCCTCTTAATAGAGGTATTTTGTTCAAAAAACCTCTATAGAAAGTCCATCCATCATATAGATCTAGCAAAATTTGTTTGTTGTCAAAAAACATAGACAAACCACTCTGCACACCAATACCAAAACCACTACCAATCCATGATAAGTAGACTTCTTCTTCCCTTAAAGGAAGTGCCATGTTCGTGATTTGTCCGGATGTTGTTGCGGTAATATCAAGTGAAGGGAAACCAATAGCAATACTGGCATCTGCCTCATTATTTGCTATTTTATCTATTAATACTTCTAATTTTAATTTACGCTCAGTTGGGGTAGGAGCAACTCCTTTCTTTATTCCTTGTACAAAAGGAGAATTTGTTACCCATTGCATATACTTTTCTTCATCAAAAAATAGATGGAAATACTTTTCTACAAAAAACTCTTTAGCAGAATAGTTACTTTTATGCTTTTCGTTGTAAGCTTCTAGAAATACTTTTCCAATATTTGCTGCTATCATAATTTATAAGTTTTATAAAAAACGTAATGTTGGGTCACTAAATTCAGGCTTCGCATAATTAATTAAAAGTCCCAAATCATTATCGTAGGCTTTACTTGGAATAATAAATGGATGTGAGCCGATTTTTGACTTATCCAATTTGTTATAACCCACAGAACGATAAGAAACAGGAATTTCCATTTTCGTTCTGTCTTCAAAGTTGCTTGCTTCATAAAGCTCTTGATCAGTTTCCTCTATGCACGTTACAGAATCGATGTCAAGAGTTTCTAAAAGGGCTGATTTGGGACGATGCCACAATTCTCTTATTTTCCACGCTCCATCATAGAAGACGGAATTCCAGTCAATATCTATGAATTGAGCCGTTGGATAAACTGAGTCGATCAATATTTGCATGTTTCTTTCTCTAATCAATTCCCCATTAGGTAATATATCAAATGTACTTTGCAATACCTCTAAGTCGTAAGGTAGCGCTTCTCCTTTTTTTGTAGGAGGTTGCAAAACATAAATAGGCTTAAAGTGCCCTATCGTCTCTTTTGTTCTTTTACGATTAATTCTGCCGAATCTTTGTATCAGAGCATCGATAGGTGCACACTCTGTTATCATGATGTCAAAGCTAATGTCAAGGCTGACTTCTACTACTTGAGTTGAAACGACAATACAGGCTTCCGTGCTTACATTGTATATATTTCGTAATTGACCTTCAAGTTGGCTACGTTGGCCTCTTTTAAATCGGCTATGCACCAACATCTTCTTTACTTCCGGATAGTCTATTGATAATCGTTCGAATAAGTCTTGAGATCTTTTCACTTGATTGCATACGAGTAGAATCTTCTGTTTACTCTCTATTGCCTGATCTATTATTTCTGTCAAAGAATCCAATGAATCTGACTTATAGACTGTATGCCTGTCGAATGTGTCCAAAATATCATTGGGTAATTGGACTTCATAAATATTTTCCTTACCTCCTAAAGCTTCCACTATACGATTATATAAAACGGTTGGCATCGTAGCTGTACCAATGTGTATGCGGCAACCTAAATCACATAATATTTCAACTATCTTTAGCACAATGGCTTGCATTGTGCCTGAATAGGTATGTATTTCGTCCAATATTACATCACATCCTTTCAGATCTACGATCATGGCTTCATATCCTTTAGTACCGAATACAAGTGAGGCCATCTGGTGTGGAGTCAAGACTTTAACGGAGGCACCAATGTGTCGCTGCAATATCTTCTCTTCAATATTACCACTTTCTATTTTAATGCTAGAGGAGGCATGGAGTAGTCGTACATCAGCGTTTGTGTTTTTCAAATCATCTTTTATTCGCTCATACATAGCATTGATGGAAGCTTGAAATGGTAGTGTGTAAAATACTCTTCCTTTGCAACGACGAATGAGAAAATCTGTTTTTCCTGCTCCAGTAGGTGCAGTCACTAATGTATGCAGTCTACTATCGTTTGTTGAGATCAGAGATAGGGGATATAGTTCGCTTTTTCTGGCGTGATAATAACTTAAATCCGGTTGAATATATAATCTGTTTGAAAATGTATCCAACTGTCCTTCAAGTGCTGAGGCTAAGTGGTCTGCTGCTATTAAAACTCCTTTCCACTGTGAATATCCGTATTTTTTTGATTCGCAATAATCTACGGCTTCATAGAAGTTCTTTTCTGCCTGTTCGCTCGTGATAGCCTCTGTTTTAAAACCCATAATCTCTAAGATTCCCAACGCATCTACGCTCCAAGAATCAAAGTCCTGCATATGTGTAGTCAGACAATCCTCATCATTCTCCAATAAATCTAAAAGTCCTTTGCCACCCGCATCTTGGTAAACTGATTTATGATGCGCAACAATCATTTCTATGATGGGTTTTCTTTCGTTCTCCGGTAATAAGGATATAAAGAATAAGGAGGCTATTTCATGCCTGAAAACAAATCCTGGCGGGCGTTGATATTTTGCATTTAAAGTCTCTTGAAAATGGGGGCTTACTTTTCCTATATCATGTAATATTGCTCCTTTACGAGCAATGCTAACATTCAATCCTAAATTGCGAGCAACAATCTCGGCTAATTGCGCTACTTCAAATAAATGCTGAATGAGGGGCGTTCCTCCATTCTTTGCACTTTTTGCTAATATGTGATTGTCATTCATCATTATAAACCTAGCACAGGCTTACCTGTTACTTCAAGCCAGCCATACATAGGCTTTGCATTATCAAACCGATTGAATCCTACTAAAAAAGATTTCTCATTCTCTTCAAAGTGTAATTCAAATCCGTTTAGATCATTAAAATCAGATTCTTCCATTCTCAATAATTCGGTGTCAGGTAGTAGAACATCTTCATTTCTGCATAAACAGATATGTTGTTTACTAGCTTTTTCAGCATCCTCTTCCGTCTCAAAGGCTAAATAAAGTTGAGGCTCAATCATTACACCTCTTTCTAATATTGAAAGGCTACGAATCATTTCTTTTGATTTCGTTTTCTTTTCCCATCCACGGGGTTGCGTCTGTTCTTGTTGAATGCTTATTGAAGAGTATTTTAATTTATGCCTAAGAATAGAGCTCACTTCCAATTTTTGTCTGATGCCTTCAACAATAGATGGGGTTAGAAACTGTTGGCTGAACGTTTTACTATCTCTTACGGCTGTCCACGGCTTAATAAACCCAAAAGGACCTGAATATCTTATTACATAATACATAATCTTTATTTTTAAAATATTGCTCCAAAACCTGATCCTGTAGAATTTCCTAAGCCCACACTCCAAATAAAATTCTTCGTAGACTCTTTTCCTTCTATTATCACAGGGCACATACTACATTTATTATCAATGTTATGAATCTTGACTTTTTTTATTTTCCTATTTAAGTAGGCTAAATCAAAAGAAAGCTTCAAGGTTTCATCAGCTGGTAAACCAGCCAATTCCATTTTGTGTTTTACTGTTTCTACTAAAAGATTATTGGCTTCCACATCGTCAAAAGTGTAAAACTTAATATTGTTCCCAACTTTTCTTTTAATAAAAATTGGGCTTGCTAATCTAAAGTGATCTACTCCTTCCAGATTGGCTGTTTCTTGAATATTGATATCAGTAACAACTAAGCCAGAGAACATTTCCGGATCATTCAATATCGTCTTAATTATTTCTTTTACATATTTGTCATCGTAAAAGCTAATAAACCATCTTGCACCTTTCTCAAATGAAAAACCGGAATTTCTCATTTTCCCATTCATTAACCAAGAGAAAGAGTATAAAGATATCAAATCATGGAGTTCATTTGCTCCTAACCATTTATGCAGAACCCCGATCATTTTTTGTTGATAATTAAACGGGACGCTCTCTGTGTTTGGCGTAGTACTTAAATAGATTCTCATAAAACGTATTTTAATGCTATATTAATCTTTTATTTTCTTACAAATCTTGACCATTCCCCATCCCAGCGACCCCTTCATCCCGATGCCACTTTCATACATGATCTTCATCAATTCTCCATTTACTTTAATCTTGAACCGACACATATAGCCTTTTACTCTTGATTCTTCAGGAGTGCCGGCTTTAAAAGTTATCAGTACAGGCTTGGGAGCATTCAGCACTTCAAAGTTAAAGTCGACTGTGCCTGCGTAGGGTTTACCGTAGAATGCTTCATACCTATTTAATAAGCTGAAAAGGAGTGACTCTTTAGAACGTTCGTCTTCAGGCGATAGATAATCTGTACGGCCATCTGAATTACGTAATGCGATGCAGATAGGAGAGAGTGTTTCAAACGTCATCTCTTCTTCAAAGTGTGGTGAAGGAAGCACTTCAATGCTCTGTACACGAAATTGTACTCTGTTTCTTTGATTACCCAACTGAAAGGTTTGATTCATGAAAACGCCTTGAATAAACTTCTCGGTTGACTCTTCGGGAAGGAAAGAAACATACCATTCTACCGTATCACTATTTATAAGGAGAAGGGCATGTTGCTTGTCGATGGTATATTGGGGGATAAATAGCCTGGAGTAGGTGAAAAGTTTGAATTGTTTAGAGTCAGCTGTAAAACCATTGTCGTGTAGCCATGTTGCATAGTCGGTATTTGCATAAGACAAGATTTTATATATAACTGCCGATTGCTCATATTGATGATTTAGCGGTAGGGCATTGCCTAAGGCGTATTTTTCGATGTTTAGTATAATTTTAAATCTCACAGGTTATTTGTCTTTTATAATTTCGCTAAAATTATAAAATAAGATTTGATTTATCATCAAATAGTGACAGGAAATATGTGTTAAATATATATTCTAACCAACTTTATATGCTTTCATCTAATTCAACCTATGTCAAGGTTCTTTGGAATTTATTATAATTTACAAACGAACTTATCTTTAGATATCATATAAGTTCACCGTGGTGAATTAACTACTTAACCGCGGTGAACTAGTTAATTCACCACGGTGAACTAGTTAGTTAACCAAACCCCTCTCAGAAGGTCTGTAGAGGGTGATCTGTAATATTTACATTTAAGCTGCAAAAATCGCTCTATCTGATCAAAGAATTGATTGCTGTAATCTCTCAATAAATTGTCCAACGTGATAACCATCCATCAATGCATGATGAACGGTAACGGATAGGGGAAGTAGCATACGCCCTTCGGCTGTGTAGTATTTGCCGACGGAAATCTTAGGCACACAATCATTGATACCAAAACTAGTGGCATGCTTCAGATCAGTGAAACTTATCCATGGCACAGACGAGAAATGAATCACATCTGTTCTCCGAGCTGCGTCATTAAAATTTAGCCCGCTGGTTTCTTTAAGAAAAGCTATTTCTGTGGTGGCACTTGCTACAAAGGTGTCTAAAGAAGGATCATACGGGAAAAAACTAAAACCAAAAGTGCCATCACTTCGTCCTACGGTAGAAGATACATGGATCACATCATAACACACCACAGCGTCCTCTTCTATTCTGTAACGAAACGGTTCGGTGGCATTGACTGCATTCATCACCTTGTGCAACAATAACAAGAAGAATGAAACACCTTCTTCTTTTGACTGTTGATTGGTTGCTGTGCAATCTACATTGACTGTTATGCCAAAGAAGGGATCATCAAACTTACTAAAGAACTCAAAATGCTCTTTTCTATTCCAATGCTCTACGTCTATTATCTGTTTCATTTCAAGATCTCTTTTAATTCTTCAAAGGAAGATGGTTTTATCATTCTTGTGTGAGCAATCTCTTCAATCTTTTCATGCTGCCAGACGGTATGAAAAGGGATGTAGGCACCATATCCACCGATATTAAGCACCGGTTGTATATCTGATTTCAGAGAATTGCCAATCATTAAAAACTCATTGGGCATAACCTCTAGTTTTGAGAGCAGTTTCATGTAGTCATCTTCTGTCTTATCACTCATAATTTCTACATGGCTGAAATACTCTTCCAAGCCCGATCGCTTTAACTTACTCTGCTGATCGAGTAGATCTCCTTTTGTGGCCATAATCACTTCAAACTTACCATTCAAGGATTTAAGGAGTGGCTCTACACCATCGAGCAACTGGATAGGGATAGTCAGTAATGATTTACCCATTTCAATGATTTGAGCAATTTTATCAGTAGGTATGGTGTTCTTGCTTATTCTTAAAGCTGTCTCTAGCAATGAAAGTGTAAAACCTTTGGCACCATATCCATAGATTTCAAGGTTCTGCATTTCTGTACGAAACAGCTCTTTAGATATTTCCTTGTGTGTGTTGTACTCTTGCAGCAGTTCGCAAAAGTTTTTTTCTATTTCTTGAAAGAAGGGCTCATTCACCCACAGTGTGTCGTCAGCATCGAATGCAATGACTTTAATTCCATCTAGCATGATTATAAATTTATCTTTAAAAGCTTTTGCTTCATACTTAAGATGCAAATATAGTGAATTATTTGTAGTGGTTTTATCCTTTTTATATAACTTGCCAACGTTTATCAATTAAGTAGATCGGGCAATATAAAGGAAATTAAACAAGCATGATAGATCAGGAAAAATATATTATTGCATTAAGAAAGAAACTTGAATCGTATTCACCGATCAGCCAAGAATCATGGATGCTATTAGAATCAATATTAAGATTTCAGACTTTAGAGAGAAACGAATTTTTAGTTAGAAATGGGGATTATTCTAAAAGCCTGCATTTTGTTTGCGAAGGAGCACTTAGGGCCTATTTCACAGATAGTACCGGGAATGTGTACACTAAAAATCTTTTTCTTGAAAATGATCTTGCAGGATCTGTAGTATCTTCCATTCTTGAGAGGCCGTCCGAGTTTACGCTTGAGGCTTTAGAATATACGGTTTTAATTTCATTTAATTATAAGAAATTTCGTCAACTAGCTAATCAATGTATGGATATAAAAGACTTCTATATTGCATACCTTGAAAAAAACTGGGTAATTGAAAAGGAGCCAATTGAGGTTTCTCTAGTAATAGAGAATGCAACTGAGAGATATTTAAAGCTCCGTTTAGCTCATCCTAATATTGACAAAAGAATATCTCAACAACACATTGCTTCTCACTTGGGAATTACTCCCACTCAGTTAAGTAGAATCAGAAAAAGTTTAAAAGATAATACCTAAACCAATAGATGTAAATGTGGCTAAGATATTAGTGTTTCTTTGTCTGGCCATTAAAAAAGTCTTCCAGTTTGTGTGTCCCATATTGAGGCGCTTGCATGTCCATAACCATGGTTGTCATAAAGAATTCAATGGGACCATAAGTCTTCGAGCTGGTAAATGTTCTAGCCATCCAAAGTACGGATTTTCTAATCCAATCTGACAAATGTATAATCTTTGCTGGCTTCGAATAAGCTTTAAAGGCCAGTTCTGCAATCGCATTCTGAGATAACAAATCAGGGCCGCCTACATTTATTTCCTTCTTATCCGAATTAATAGCATCAATACATACTTGTGCTAAATCTTCTCCATGGATAGGGTTTAGGATTAGCTTGCCATCGCCAAAGAGGTAAACAGTACCGCTCTTAGCCATTTTGAGGAAATCACCCATGTCCGAAAAGAACCCATTAGGGCGAATGATACAATAGTCGAGTCCCGATGCTTTGAGATAGTCAACCAATTTTTCCTTTGCTTCGCAGATTTTCAACCCACGCAACTTGTCGCCATTCAAAACCGAGACGTAGATAAACTTCTTTACCCCGCTTGCCTTAGCCTCATTGATTAAATTTACGTTTGCCTGATAATCAACATCCATATAAGTCAGCCCATCTTTTTGACGGGTAATGCCCACGCTGCTGATAACCACATCAACCCCGTCGAACAGATGCGTGAGAGTCTCTGCCTTCGTCACTTCTGCTTCAACGACTTCAATGTTCGGATCGTTCGATTTTACCTTGTATCTGTTGCGGACAATGATTTTTGTATTGAAATCTTCCAAGGATGCTAATTCTTGCGTGATATATCCTCCAAGATAGCCGGTTGCCCCTGCCACTAAAACCTTTTGCTTACTCATAATTAATTCTTTTTGTTTTTGTACAAAGATAAATCTATTGAATCTTATTACTCTTGACGATCGTCAAGAATCCTTTTTGGTAAAGACCCTTTTCTTTATTCTGCTCAAAGTTTCGGGCGAGACGCCTAAAAAAGAGGCAATATATTGTTGCGGTACCCGTTGAAACAATTCGCCGTTTGTTTCCAATAGTTCAACATATCTTTCTTCGGCCGACTTTGTAACAAAGGAAGCGATTATGTTCTGGCAAACGATCAGTTCATTCTCCACTGCAATACGGGCAATTAGTTCAAACGTAGAAGAAATCTCTAATAATTTATCAATACTCGGTTTACTAAATACATAGAGCTCAGTTCCTTCTATTGCCTGGTAACTCTCTTTAGCGGGAACATGGAAGGTGAAGCTCTCTCCGGCACAGATGAACTGTCCTTCGGTATAGAAGAAGGCAGTTCGATCTCTCCCTTCCACATTGTAAAACAAGCGTACACAACCTTTTGTTACAAAATAGATTTCATTTGAAACTTTACCTTCTGTGAAAATGATTTCATTCTTTTCGAAGTGTTGCTTTTTGACGAAACGTTCAAGGGCAGCCACTTCGCTGTCATTCAAAGAGGTATAGTGTGCTATATATTCTACTAAATTTTCTACCATTCTCCTTTTTCGTTAGAATATTCTTTAAGCGAATGTATCCTTTTTGAACTTGGTATCCAAACAGTTTATAGATTTTCTCCTAATATTTATTGCTCTAGTCTGTTTTTAATTATCTCCTAAATCAACATATGTAAATGTGGGTATAATTTCTATTGCATACATTTGCAGCATGGATAAAAAAATCGTAAATAATTTATATGAGTTTTGGACTTATATAGGTGAAACAATGGGATTGTTAATTGATACAGAAGACTACAAGGCTGTATCTGTTTTAAACTCGGATTGGCCCAAGCGAGTATTTGCTATTGCGGACAAAGCCGGTTTGATTGCTGAGATTATAAAATTGAGTGGCATTGGAGTTCTGCCGGACAGGATTACAATTCTCAGTCCGAATGAGTTAAAGGGTAATCCAAATTTGGAAATCTCTTTATCGCAGAAGAATATGGCGATTGATTTGAAAACCGTAGATGGTACTTTTGATTTAGATGAGAATATCTCTCAGGTTAGATCAAAAGCCGATGCTTTGAATTTTGCTAATACGGCAACAATATCATTCGGATATAAAGTCGATGCTGAGATCGTTTTCCAAATAAGTCAGGATGCTTCAAAAGTACGTATGTTTAATTATAGGAAGAATGAGGAATACTTGGGCTGTGGCTTGATTTATTTTGATTCTCTTGGTAATGCAGGTCTGCACATGATTGGGACAGTTCCAAATGGCAGAGGTCTTGGAATAGGAACACGGATGACTAAAAAACTTTTGTCGGAAGCGGTTAATAGTAAGAAAGAACTTGCTGTTCTTATGGCTTCTGCTATGGGGGAGCCAATCTATAACAAACTGGGATTCGTTGGATATGGAAAACTGGAAACCTATAAAATTAAAACAAAATGAGAATACTGCTAATTACTTTATCTGTTTTATGCATAGGCTTTCAAAGCTTAGCTCAACAGGTTGATACATTAAATATATATAGTCCTTCAATGCACAAATGTGTCAAGACATTGGTGGTTCACCCATCATTGAAGACAGAAAAAAGATTATCGACAGTTTATGTTTTACATGGTTACAGTGGCTATCCGGAAAGAACATTGATTCAAGATATTCCTGCTTTATTATCACTTAGTGAAGAAATGAATATGCTCTTTGTTTTGCCTGATGGGAATTATGATAGTTGGTATATTGACAGTGAAATTGAAAATTCAAAATATGAAACATTTATTGCTGATGAGTTAGTTAAGTACATTCAACAGAATTATGCTTCTGACCAATTAAAGACTGCAATTATGGGCTGGAGTATGGGTGGACATGGTGCCTTATATATTGGAGCCAGACATCAAGACATTTTTAAAGCTATTGGAAGTATATGTGCTGCTGTAGACTTTACCTCTTACGGGAAAAATTATGGCGTGCCCAAATTACTTGGAACGAATAGTGAGGATTGGAGTCATTACACGGCTATGTCTCAAATAGGAAAACTAAAGATATCAAAACAGAGAATTCTTATTAGCTGCGGAGTCGATGATCTATTTATTGAGCAAAACAGAGAATTGCATCGACAGCTAATAGCATTAAACATACCGCATATTTATGAAGAGAGACCGGGTGAACATAATGCTGCATATTGGTCTAAAGTAGCAATTACTCAATTGTTTCATTTAAATCAATTCTTTTCGCATAACGAATAATCTAAAGAACCTTTTATCTGTTGGGACAGTAGCAACAAATTATGCGAGACTAATCATTAATATATAAGCTGCTTTGTTTTTTTTGCTAATTTTGTTGCTTCAAATCAATCTAGAAGCGAATGATCCCAAATAGAAGATTACACCCCGTCATGTTTGCCGGAACAGGTAGCGATGTGGGCAAAAGCATTATTGCTGCTGCCTTCTGCCGTATTTTTCGTCAGGATGGTTATCATCCGGCTCCGTTCAAGGCGCAGAATATGGCTTTAAACTCGTATGCTACTCCGGAAGGATTGGAGATAGGGCGGGCACAGGCGGTACAGGCTGAAGCAGCGGGGATTGAGTGCCGGACAGATATGAATCCGTTATTATTAAAACCGTCATCAGATCATACTTCTCAGGTGGTGTTGCATGGTAAACCGATTGGTAACCAGAGCGCTTATGAGTATTTTCGGAAAGAGGGACGGGAAGAACTACGAAAGGAGGTTTGCGGAGCTTTCGACCGACTGTCTCAAGACTATAATCCCATCGTAATGGAGGGGGCAGGGAGCATCTCGGAAATAAATTTGCGTGATAGTGATCTGGTCAATCTCCCTATGGCGATACATGCCGGAGCAGATGTGATTTTGGTAGCGGACATTGACCGTGGGGGAGTCTTTGCTAGTGTGTATGGTTCTATCATGCTACAACGTGAGGAAGAAAAAAAACATATCAAAGGAATTCTTATCAATAAGTTCAGGGGAGATATTCGATTGTTTGAACCGGGAATAAAGATGCTCGAAGAGTTGTGTAATATTCCTGTAGTTGGGGTAGTACCTTATTATAAAGATATTCACATTGAAGAGGAAGACTCTGTTGCATTGCAGACAAAGAGCATGCAGGCTGAGCAAGGTAAGGTGAATGTGGCGGTGGTGTTACTACGCCATCTGTCTAACTTTACCGATTTCAATGTGTTGGAACGGGATCTTCGGGTGCATCTGTTTTATACCAATAACACGGATGAGATTATGAAAGCTGATATCATTCTGATTCCCGGTAGTAAAAGCACGTTGGCCGACTTGTATGAGTTGCGCCGCAATGGGGCAGCTCAGGCTATCGTAAGGGCACACCGCGAAGGTGCTACGGTGATGGGTATCTGCGGAGGGTATCAGATAATGGGACAGGAGGTGTGCGATCCGGAACATGTGGAAGGTGACATAGAACGACTTCCGGGTTTGGGACTGTTGCCTGTTTCTACCAGTATGCATGGAGAGAAGGTGACGAAACAGGTAGAGTTTACTTTCAAGGACGGGAGCGACATTTGCCGGGGATATGAGATTCATATGGGTTTTACTTCTGTAGTGAAGGGTGAACAAATATCACCTCTGAACTTTCTTTCGGATGGAAGGACGGATGGCTATTATATGAATTCGACATGCATGGGCACTTACATTCATGGTATACTCGATAATGGTGCTTTCATCGATTTCTTATTGCAACCTTTTGCTTCTAAAATGGAAAAATCGGCTTTTGATTATCAGGCATTTAAAGAAGAACAATATGATAAGTTGGCCGACCACGTACGCAAGTATGTCAACCTGCCGCTTATTTATCAAATAATGCAAGGAAATGATTAACGGGCACGGCGATGATTCGTTCAGCTATGAACGGGAGATTGTGAGCAATTTCAGTTCGAACACTTATTATGGGATCGATTTATCGGGCCTAAAGACTTACTTATTCCATCGGTTGGGGGTTATTTCTTCGTATCCGGAGCCGGAGCCACGCTCTTTGGAAGCTTTGTTGGCAAAGATTTACGATTTGCAAGCTGATGAAGTTTGTGTTACTAACGGTGCTACGGAGGCCATCTATCTCATCGCACAAGCTTTTTCCGGTTGCCGATCGGGAATACGGATGCCTACATTTAGCGAATATGCCGACGCATGTAGAATGCACAGCCACCGCATTTCCTCTCTTTATGAGTTGGAGCAATGGGATGACACTTTGCAATTGATATGGTTGTGTAATCCTAACAATCCTACAGGAGAGGTGCACAACAAAGAGAAGCTATCGAAGTTGATTCTGCAACATCCTCAGGTTTGTTTCGTCATAGATCAATCGTATGAGGATTTTACTCTTCAACCACTCTTCACTGCTGCCGAAGCTGTGGCTTTTCCAAATGTGATTTTGCTGCACTCCATGACCAAACGTTTCTCCATACCCGGACTGAGATTGGGGTATATCACTGCTTCGGCCGATTTTCTGGCCAATATCAAAGCACAACGTATGCCTTGGTCTGTGAATGCTTTGGCAATAGAGGCGGGTAGTTATCTGTTGCAACACGATACTGAGCATGCAATGGATATTTCTGCTTATCTGACCGAGACAGCACGGCTTGCTACAGCACTCAGTTCACTGGGCTGTCTCGATGTATGGCCTACCCATACGCATTATATGTTGGTTCGGCTTCGCATAGGCAAAGCTGCTGCACTGAAAGATTATCTGGCCAACGAGCATGGAATATTGATACGTGATGCTTCAAACTTTGAAGGATTGAATGATGGCTTTTTCCGTATTGCCGCGCAAACACCGGAGGAGAATGATGCATTGGTCAGAGCTATTGAACAATGGTTTGCGGTGATCGTTTGATAAATGGCATAAAATATCTGTGTATTTCTAGAAAAGGTAGTACCTTTAAGTAAACTCTTAGATTGAACAACACAAAAAAATAAAAGAAATGGAACCTTCTGCATTTTATCTTTTCTTATATGCCTCATGGGGAAGCTTGTTTGCCGTTTCCACAGGGTGGATTCTCGATAAGTTACTGGGCGACCCTGGCTTTTTACCTCATCCGGTAGTGGCTTTTGGCAAACTGATAGCTTGGGGAGAAAGAAACTTCAACAAAGGTCGTCGTCGGATATTAAAAGGGGCTGTGTTAGCTATAACATTGCTTCTTCTTACTTATTTCCTTGCTTATCTACTCATGAAGGTGGCGATGAGCATTAATGCATATTTGGCATGGGGCGTAGCTGCCGTATCAGTATTCTATTGTTTGGCAGGTACTACGCTTATTAAAGAGGTCAGAATGGTGTTCGTGGCATTAGATCATTCATTGGATGAAGGCAGAAAGCAAGTTGCCCGTATTGTAGGGCGCAATACAGAGGAGCTGACTGAACAGGAAGTGCGTACCGCTGCGCTCGAAACTCTGGCTGAAAATCTGAGTGACGGCGTGATAGCTCCACTCTTTTGGTATTTATTGTTGGGAGTACCAGGCATGTTTGCCTATAAAATGATAAATACGCTCGATTCGATGATTGGATACAAGGATGAACGATATCTACAGTTTGGTCGGATAGCTGCGCGTATGGACGATGTAGCCAATTACATTCCCGCTCGCATCACAGCTTTCCTGATGATTTTGATGAGTGGACATTTTCCGATATTACCGTTATTGGCATTTGTAAAGCAACACGGAGCAAGTCATGCCAGTCCAAACTCAGGCTATCCGGAAGCTGCTCTGGCAGGCATACTCGATTGTCGTTTTGGTGGTTCGCATTACTATTTCGGAAAGTTAGTGTACAAACCTCATATAGGTACTAATGATCGCCCTCTTACTACAGTTGATATGAAGAAAGCCGTGCTCATCAATCATTTATCTGAATTGTTAATGGTTCTCATTGTACAAATCCTTATTCTTTATACCTTTCGATAAGCCCTGAATAAATCCTATATATTTGTTTATTTACTCATCTGTGCTTACATAAATGAATGATTTACTCTATGGTAAATTGACAACTAATTGATAATCAGCTTGCAATGTTATTGGCATGTCTTTTGTATTACAATGAGCGTTGTTAAATACTTAAAAGTAGGAGGAAATATGAAAATTAGTGCAAGAAACTGTTTGAAAGGTAAAATAGTGGATATAACTTCCGGTATTGTTACTGCAAAAGTTCGGTTGGATATTGGAGGAGGAAATGAGATCGTTTCTGTGATTACTATGGACAGTATTAAAGAATTGGATTTGAAGGTAGGTGATGATGCATTTGCTGTCATAAAATCTACCGAAGTTATGATTGCTATTTAAAGATCATTCTTTCACCCTTTTATAGTTAAAAAGAGGACTTACCTTATAGATGTTACATCTATTTTGGTAGTCCTCTTTCTTTTTCTACGATAAGCTATTGTGTTTTTGCTTAATTAGTCACATGGCATGCTAGATAGCTTATGGTCATTTAATTCACGTTTTTTTAGAGATTATTCAATAGATTCAAAGTAAATATCGTTATACTGTTTCCTTCGCTTCAATTCTTCCGGCGATGAAATCAGACATCAACACAAGTCCTTTAATTATTTCACATAGTTCTTCGTCGGTAGGAGTGATGTACCCTTTGTCATCTAACGAACAAATGGATTCGTGTGATGCAATGAGTCTGGCTGTCAGTTTCATCTCATCTGTAAGCCCATTATCTATATCGCGAGCTTCTTTAAACAATGCCAACGGAGTATGATTCAATGCTTCAATTTCATAATAAGCCAATAAGGCTACAAACATCTTCTCGAAACTTAAAACAGAGAGATTAAAGAGTAGGACATTATCAAACCGGCTCTTTTTTATTAAATGCCCTTTTAAGGGTTTCATAAACCCTTTTGCTTCAGCAAAAATACCTCTGGCGTGGTCTTCCCAATAAGAATCATTCATACGTTTACTTATTTAAAGTTGTTTTGTCCAAAAAAACATCGGTGTGTCTCCTTCCTCGAAACCTTCGGAATGGTAAAGGCTCTGAGCTGCATCATTATCTTTGCGCACTTCGAGAGTCATCTTTCCACAACCATTGTTACGAGCTATTTCGGCTATACCTTGTATTAATTTTCTCCCCAAACCTTTCCCTCTATGATCTTTGCTTACGAAAACATCATGAATATTAATCATCGGTTTGCACTTGAAAGTAGAAAAGTTCATAAAGGCATTTATCACTCCGGCAATGCAACCTTCGCTTAATACAAACAGCACTATGGCAGTAGGATGTGATTCCAAGCCATCTAGCAAATAAAGCTTTTGCTTCTCTGTGATCGGAGTGCCACCACCCATAGGATCGGCTATATATTCATTGATAAGATCGCACAAAGCAGCACAATGCTTCGGGTCAGTGAAATCGCATATTTCTAAATCAGGTTGTTCAATCTTGACTTGCATTATTATTATATTTAAATCGTTTAGGATCAATGTCATACTTGCGTATTCTAAGTCCCATTATTCTTTCAGTTATGCCTAGTTGCGTGGCAGCTTTCACTAGATTCCCGTTCGTAGAGAGTAATGTATCTTGTATTACTTGTTTCTCTATTTTATCAAGAATAGTATCCAGCGTGCCGTGCGACTTTGTTTGGCTTGATATGGCATTTTGCAGGCTAGGCGGTAGATTGTTGGTGTGAACCACATCGTCCGTACTCAAGATGCAAGCTCGCTCTATGCAATTCTCTAGCTCACGAATGTTTCCCGGCCAGTGATAAACCATGAGGCAATCGATGGCCGATGCAGTGAGTCGTTTTACGTTTCGCCCGTTTTTCTCATTGAACTTGGCGATGAAATGATCGGCCAAAGCTGGTATGTCGTGTAAGCGTTCGCGTAGTGGCGGTATATAAACGGGGAATACATTGATGCGATAGTATAGGTCTTCGCGGAACTTCGCATCCTCAATTAGTTTTTCGAGATTTTTATTAGTAGCACAAATTATTCTCACGTCAATCTTAATCGGCCTGGTACTTCCCAGTCGCTCTATTTCCCGTTGCTGAATAACTCTGAGTAACTTCACTTGTACATTGGCCGGTATATCACCAAACTCATCAAGGAAGATAGTGCCGCCATGAGCAGCCTCAAAACGACCTATCCGTTGAGAGTCGGCACCGGTAAAGGCTCCTCTCTCATGACCGAAAAGTTCACTTTCAATAAGACCTTCGGGCAAAGCGGCACAGTTTACTTTGATATACGCTTTGCCTTTGCGCGTACTATTATAATGTATAGCGTCGGCAATCAGTTCTTTACCTACACCACTTTCTCCACGAATTAACACTGTGGTGTTAGTCGGTGAAACACTCTGAATGAGCGAGAAGACCTCTTTCAGTTTACTCGAGTTTCCTTCGATGTTAGGGTAAGATTGCTCGCTGATCGCTTTTCTCAATTGGCTGTTTTCCTTTTTAAGAGAGTCTATTTCTTCACGCGATTCATATCTTCTGCGTGCTGTGCGCGCTATCATTGAACTAATGATAGTAAGCAATTGGACATTGTTTTTAAAGTCGGGTGCACCAAAATAGACTTTGTGTACACTCAGAGCACCAATGACTTTTCCTTTCTCTTTAACCGGAATGCAGATAAAAGAGATATCTTTATCATTAGCCTTCAGCGGAAAATGAAGTTTATTGAGGAATTCTTTCGATTCAGCTATACTGCGGATCACTTTCGGTTCGCCACTCTGCACAACGCGTCCGATAATCCCTTCGCCAAGTTCATACGTCAATTTACTGAAGTCTTGATCGAGAGGTCCATAAGATTCTTCTACAAACAATTTGTTTGTATTATGATTAATTAGAGTAAGGATAACGCAGGTTGCATTTAATTGTCTTTTGAGAAGCCTGATCGTACTGTTAAGATCTATACTGCCTTTTGATAGTTCATTTCCTATTTGCATAAGGAAATCCAACTCCTGTTTAGCTTCGCAATCTTGTTCGCACATCGGGCATGTTCGAAGCATAGCCATAACATTAAGTTTTTTACATTACAGTAACTGCGCAAATATAACGTTTATTTTTTATTATTGCATTAAATAGATACTATAATGTTAGTATAATAACTTTTTTGATTAAAATAATGCTTTATGGTGATCATTGTGTGTACAGCTACGTAACATAAAAGTAATGAAAACGTATTGAAAATACATAATTGTAAGATTCAATATTGTCAGAACATATTCAAATATCTATAAATCAATGCTTTATGTTTCTGGCACACTCATTGATAGTCTGTAGCGTCAGCTTGTGGTAAAAATATTCAGAGACAGCTTATGAGGGATAAACAAACATTCGACATAAAAGGAGCATTTGCAATTTATAAAGACGATGAGTTGTTTTTTGGACACACGCAATATCTGTTGCTAAAAGCTTTAATTACAGAGGGTTCCATCAATGCAGCTGCAAAAAGGTGTAAAATATCTTATCAACAAGCATGGACGGTGGCTGACACGATGAATCGTTTGTCGCCTATACCCATATTGATTCGCAAAAAAGGAGGAAAGGATGGGGGAGGGTGCTTGGTGGGGGCTTATGGTGAAGAATTAATTCGTCTCTATGAGAAAAAAGCGCAGCAATTCTCTGAAGAAATGAATCTCTTAAATCAAGATTTAGATTCCTGCTTGTTTTAGCAAACTATTCTATAATAATGTATATGAGTTATGCTAGCCAGATAGTGAAACTGGCTTTTTTAAGCAAAAACGTTATCCAAAACACAGATAACGGAGTAGAAGTTGAATAATAGATATTAATTAAAAAGAGTAAACATGAAATGGTTTAGAAAAAGTAAAACGGACAAAGTTATTATTGCTGTATCGTTATTGTTTATTGCAACAACGGTTGCCGAAGCTCAGGAATTGAGCATTAATGCAGAGTTAAGACCCAGAGCAGAGTATCGTAGTGGCTATAGCACTCCTATAACAGATGCTGTAAGTCCGGGTGGCTTTATGTTGCAGCGCACTAGGTTGGGGTTTGAATTTAAAAATGCTTATGTAAAAACTCATCTGACTCTTCAGGATGCGCGTACTTTTGGCGAAAGTTCCATTACTTCAGAAGCTGCAGCTTCGTCAGGAGCATTATCAGTTTATGAGGCATGGGCTGAAGTTGTTTTAATACCCGGAGGTACTGTCACTATTGGTAGGCAAACACTTGCATATGATGATAATCGTTTATTCTCTGCTTCTAATTGGAGTAATACGGGAAAGGCACACGATGCTGTGTTATTCAAATATCAACTGGATGATAGTTTCGCCGGGCATTTGGCTTTTGCTTATAATAATGATAAGGCGATATCAAAGGAAACTGTTTATTCGGGACTTGCTACTTACAGATACATGGGATTGCTATGGATGTCTAAAAAGCTTTCAGAGGGATTACTTCTATCGGCTACCTTGTTAGATGAAGGTATTCAGGATAAGACAACGAACGCTGATGGTACTACAACGTATAGCTCAAAGGTAGACATGTATCATCGGTATACCACAGGAGGTAATCTTAAATTTCTGGAAAAAGGATGTCCGTTTGATTTTCTCGCTACGGCTTATTTCCAATTTGGAAAGACTACAGCAACCAAAGATCTGAATGCTTCATTGTTTGCTCTGAAAGCCAACTATTCTTTTCATCCAGCAATTAAAGCGACTCTGGGTGTTGACTTATACTCTGGAGATGATGGCAAAGATGCGACAAAGAGCAAGACATTCAATTGGTTATATGGAGGTCCACATAGTTTTAATGGTAGTATGGATTATTGGACGGCTTCCTTACCCACTGCCGGACTGATGGACACTTATGCTGGGATTTCAGGGAAACTAACTCCGAAATTATCTTATGACGTTCAGTGTCATGTATTCAAGACAGCTAAAGAATTGGAATATAGTAATGAAAAGCATGGCAAATCGCTTGGCTCTGACCTTGATTTAAAATTATCTTATAAAATGAATAGCTCCGTTGCAGTAGAAGGTGGATGGAGTACCTATTTCTTGTCGGATAATAGTCGTTACCTGAAGCTGAAATCGGCTGATGCGAAATCTCGTACCCCAAACTGGGCATATGTTTCGTTGACTATTAAACCAGAAGCTTTCAAAATCAAATTATAATATAGAGTATGAGAATTTTTTTTTTATTGATCGCCTTTATGCTGATAAGCGTAACGATCTGCGCGCAAAAAGTTGTAACGGTTGCAGCAGCAGCCAATTTAAGAAGTGTTTTCACTGAGATAAAAGCTAAATATGAGAAAGAAAATCCATCAGTGAAAATAGAGGTTACGTTTGGAAGTTCTGGAAGCTTGGTTCAGCAGATATTAAATGGTGCTGCATATGACTTTTTTATGGCTGCCGATAAAAATTTTCCTTTAAAATTGCAAGGGAAAGGAGTTACTTATGGCAAGGTCTCGACTTATGCTTATGGGAAACTTGCTTTATGGAGTTCTACTATTGATGTAAATAAAGGAATAGGAGTACTTAAAGAAAGTGCAGTAAAGCGCATTGGTATTGCTAAACCTGAAACAGCGCCTTATGGCGACAGGGCTGTGGAGTTGCTTAAAAAGCAAGGACTATTTGATAGCTTTAATACAAAGATCGTATATGGAGATAATATCTCGGCAACTGCTCAATATGCTTTCACGGGAAATGTAGAAGTGGGCTTCATTGCTCTTTCTCTGGCTATGGCTCCTGAGATGGCTGGCAAGGGCAAATGTTATGTGATACCCCAGAATCTGTATTCTCCGATTGAGCAAGCGTGTGTGTTGATAAAGAAGCCTGTGCGAAACCTTGCTGCCGAAAAATTTATGAAATACATACTTGGTAACAGTTGCGACAGCTTGTGGGAAAAGTATGGTTACTCCAAGTAAATTTTAAACTACATAATTGTAAGTATACTACATTTTTGTTACCTAAATGAAGTTGTTTTTGTGTTCCTCCTATATTACAAAAAGCTTTATAGTAGGTCGTTCTAATTTCTTAATGAGCTGAAAACAGGGGATTTAGTCCCTTTATTGTTTTATTATAAAGAGAAAAGTATGCTTTGTGGCATACTTTTTTCTTTATATATATCGAATGGTAATATGAATGCCATTGTTTAAGGTACAAAATTAAGATTATGACATTATGAAACAGATTAGGAAAATTGCTATTTACGGCAAAGGGGGTATTGGTAAAAGTACAACTACTCAAAACACAGTGGCTGGTTTAGCCGAAATGGGTAAAAAAGTAATGGTAGTGGGTTGTGATCCTAAAGCAGATTCCACTCGTTTACTGCTACATGGTTTGGCTCAGAAAACTGTTCTTGACACATTGCGTGATGAAGGTGAAGATGTAGATCTGGATGACGTAATGAAATTGGGATTCAACAACACTAGCTGTGTAGAATCAGGTGGTCCGGAACCAGGTGTAGGATGCGCTGGTCGTGGTATTATTACTTCTATAAACTTACTCGAGCAATTGGGAGCTTACGATGACGACAAGCAATTGGACTATGTGTTTTATGATGTATTGGGCGACGTTGTTTGTGGTGGTTTTGCAATGCCAATTCGTGATGGTAAGGCACAGGAAGTTTACATTGTTTGCTCTGGAGAGATGATGGCAATGTATGCAGCAAACAACATTTGCAAGTCCATATCTAAATTTGGAAAAGTAGGTACTGTCCGTTTGGGAGGTATTATTTGTAATTCTCGTAAAGTAGACAACGAAGCAAATATGATTGAAGAATTTGCTAGAAAATTAGGTACGCAGATGATTCATTTTGTTCCTCGCGAAAACATGGTTCAACATGCAGAGATTAACCGCAAAACGGTGATTGATCATGCTCCTGAGCATCCACAGGCTAACGAATATCGTGCTTTAGCCAAGAAAATTGACGAAAACAAAATGTTTGTCATTCCTACACCGTTAACGATGCCGGAATTGGAAGAGATGTTGGTAAGCTTCGGAATCATGAACTAATTAAGAAATAGGAGGAACACATTATGTATTTATTAAGAGCCATTGTACGCCCCGAGAAATCACCTATCGTGATGAATGCGTTATTGAACGCCGGATTTCCCGCAGTAACTAAATTAGCTGTTTTTGGACGTGGTAAGCAACGCGGTTTGAAAGTAGGTAACGTTACATACGACGAATTGCCGAAAGATTTGTTGATGATTGTTATTCCCGAGAAAGACAAAGACTTTGTGATCGAAATAATCATGGAATCAGCCCGTTCGGGAGATAAGGGACAATTTGGTGATGGTAAGATATTCGTAACTCCTGTTACTGAAACATATACTATCTCTAGCGGAAAGAAAGAAATCTTTTAAAACGAACATTTATGAAACTGATACTTGCAATTATCCGCATTGCCAAAATGCAGGAAACCAAGATGGCGCTTCAAGATGCCGGACTTCCTTCTTTCACCGCTATGCCGGTAATGGGAAGAGGAAAAGGACATGGTGATTTGGAGAAGGCTGCCAAGTATGCTCCTGAGCATGTAGAACTGATTTCTTCTGTACCCCGTCTGAAGTCGAAACGTATGATTACCCTTATGGTGACAGATGATAAAAAAGACCTCGCTGTGGAAACGATTATTAAGATGAATCAAACAGGCGAAAGTGGAGATGGTAAAATATTTGTGATTGATTCTTCTGATTCTGTTCATATTCGTACAGGAGAAAAGGGAGATATAACGCTTGACTGAAAGGAGAAATGAACAATGGAAAATAAAGTTTTAAATGTAGACTTAAGCACTGCCAGGGAAGAACTTATCGAAATCTATCCCAAGAAAGTAGGTAAGAAGAGGAGCAAGAGCATTGTGGTTGCTGATCCGAATAATATTCCTGAAATTCAGGCTAACGTACGCACAATCCCAGGTATTATCACTCAAAGAGGATGTACATATGCAGGATGTAAAGGCGTGGTTTTGGGTCCTACGCGAGATATCATCAATATCACTCATGGTCCTATCGGTTGTGGATATTATTCTTGGTTGACGCGTCGCAACCAGACTCGTCCCGGAGAGAGCGAAGAAAATTTCATAACCTATTCGTTCTCAACTGATATGCAGGATTCTAATATTGTTTTTGGTGGTGAAGAGAAGTTGAAGCAAGCTATCCGCGAAGCATACGAACTTTTTCACCCCAAAGCCATCGCTGTATTCTCTACTTGTCCGGTTGGTCTGATCGGAGATGATGTTCATCGGGTAGCGCTTCAAATGAAAGAAGAAATAGGAAATGGCATCAATATATTTGGTTTCTCTTGTGAAGGCTATAGAGGCGTTTCGCAATCTGCCGGACACCATATTGCCAATAACCAATTATTCCGCCATCTTATAGGGAATGACGACACGGTAACTGCTACTCACAAATTCCGTATTAATGTACTTGGCGAGTATAATATCGGTGGTGATGCTTTTGCAATTGATACTTTGTTTGAGAAGTGTGGTATTCAAATCGTGGCTACGATGTCGGGTAACTCTACTATAGAACAATTTGAAACAGCGCATACGGCTGATCTTAGTTTGGTGATGTGCCATCGTTCAATTAACTATGTAGCTGAGATGTTGGAGACTTCTTTCGGTATTCCATGGATGAAAGCGAACTTTATTGGTGCTGATGCTTGCGCTAAATCTCTTAGAAAAGTTGGCAAATATTTTGGGGACGCTGAACTTATTGCTAGAATAGAGGCTGTTATAGCAGAAGAAATGGTACCGGTTATTGCTGCTCGTGAAAAGGCTAGACTGAAAACAAACGGCAAAACTGCCATGCTCTTTGTAGGTGGTTCTCGTGCTCACCATTATCAGGAATTGTTTGACGAACTGGGAATAACAACACTCTGTGCTGGTTATGAGTTCGGACACCGTGACGACTATGAGGGGCGCCGTGTAATACCAAGCATACATATTGATGCTGACAGTCGTAACATCGAACAGATTTCTGTAAAAAGAGATCCTGAACGCTACAATCCTCGTAAAACAGAAGAAGAACTGAAAGAGTTAGAAGCTGAGGGGTTAGAGTTTAATCAATATGATGGTATGATGGCAGAGATGAAAAAAGGGTCGCTTGTTATAGATGATCTTAGCCATTATGAAATGGAGAAACTCATTGAAAAATATCATCCGGATGTATTCTGTGCAGGAGTGAAAGAGAAATATTGTGTTCAGAAAATGGGAATACCATTGAAACAGCTTCACAATTATGATTCAGGTGGACCTTATGCATCATTCGAAGGAGCAGTAAACTTCTATAAAGACATTGAGCAAATAGCTTGTTGCAGCATCTGGAAAGAGATGAAGGCTCCTTGGGAGAGTGAGGAATACGTAGAAGCAGTATATGCTGCAGTTTGATTTTGATAACCCTTTAAATTTTAGAACAAATGTTACTAAGACATACTACTCCTAAAGAGATTGAAAGAAAGGCTTTGACCATTAATCCGGCAAAGACTTGCCAACCTATTGGCGCTATGTATGCGGCTTTTGGTATCCATGGATGCCTGCCTCATAGCCATGGTTCACAAGGATGTTGTGCTTATCATAGAAGCGCTTTAACTCGTCATTTCAAAGAGCCAATAGTAGCTTCTACCAGTTCGTTTTCCGAAGGTTCTTCTGTTTTTGGAGGTTCGGCTAACTTACTGCAATCTATCGATACTATTTTCTCGGTTTATGATCCAGAGGTGATAGCTGTGCATACTACTTGTCTTTCAGAAACCATCGGTGATGACTTAACACAGATCGTATCGAAGGCAGATGAAGATGGTAAAATTCCAGCAGGAAAGAAAGTGATTTATTGTAATACACCTTCTTACGTGGGTAGCCACATCACGGGATATGCCAATCAGGTTGCTGCCATGGTGAAGTTCTTTTCAACAGCTACACCAAAAAAACGGAATGTTGTAAACCTTGTTGCGGGTTGGATGGAACCTTCGGATATGGGCGAGATTAAGCGCTTGGCCTCTGTTATGGAAGCTCGTACGCTGATGTTTCCTGATATGACTGGTGTGCTCGATACTCCACTTACAGGTAAATACGAAATGTATCCAAAAGGAGGATGCACTACAGAGCAGCTTAAAACAACAGGCGATAGCAAGTTTACAATTGGCCTTGGTGAATATAGTACCAATACGGCATGTGTAGCTCTAGAGAATAAGTGTAAGGTGAAGTTTGAAATGACGGATATTCCTATTGGTTTGAAAGCAACAGACCGCTTCATCACTGCACTCAGCCGTCATGCTAATGTGCCTGTGCCAGATAGTATTACTGAAGAACGTGGCCGTTTGATCGATCTCATTGCCGATAATCAGAAATATTTCTATGGTAAGCGTGTAGCTTTATTTGGAGACCCTGACACTCTGATTCCACTTTGCGAATTTCTTGTAAGCATGGATATGCGTCCTGTTTATGTGGTTTCAGGAACACCTGGTAAACCATTCGAAGAGCGCTTGAAAACCATTCTGAAAGATATTCCTGAAGCAAAATTCAAAGGCGGTGACCTGGCAGATATGTTCAGAATGCACCAATGGATTAAGCAAGAACCGGTTGACTTGTTAATAGGGAACACTTATGGCAAATATATTGCTCGCGATGAGGACCTTCCGTTTATACGTTACGGATTTCCTATTGCCGATAGAGCAGGACATAACTTCTTTCCTAAAACAGGTTACGTAGGAGCCACTAATCTGGCTATTCAAATTCTGAATGCAATTTTCGATCACATGGATCGTACTTGTGCAGAAGAGAAGTTCGAGTTTCAGCTTTAATTGCAAAGCTCTCGCAACGCTGCATCACTCTTTGCGGCGTTGCTTCTAAAGAATACTAATCTCTATGAAAAACACCTCCTGTAGTACTATGCAACAACAGGATCTTTCGTGAATAGTATAGAGATTATTTATAGGTAAAAATAGGTTAAGTTATGAGCATCATATTAGAAGAAAGAAAAAACCAGGTAGGTAGAGCAGGGGCTTCAGGAGAGGCTATTGCATGCGGTAAGGCCAGCCTGGCAGGTTCAGTAAGCCAGAGGGCTTGTGTATTCTGTGGTTCTAGGGTGGTGCTTTATCCCATTGCAGATGCATTACATCTTATTCACGGGCCTATCGGTTGTGCGGCATATACATGGGATATCCGTGGTTCACT
Organism: Bacteroides ihuae; assembly: GCF_900104585.1. Classification (GTDB taxonomy): domain Bacteria; phylum Bacteroidota; class Bacteroidia; order Bacteroidales; family Bacteroidaceae; genus Bacteroides; species Bacteroides ihuae. The sequence goes on along the minus strand of NZ_FNVX01000005.1, from coordinate 1,198,778 downwards.
ATCTTCGGGGCCGGAACTTCACCGACTCAGCTTTTCTACTGATCTGCGTGAGAAAGATGTTATTTTTGGTGGAGCGGTGAAACTTAGTGCTTCGCTCGATGAGTTGATCGAATTGCATCATCCCAAAGCTGCTTTTGTCTATAGTACTTGTATTGTAGGTGTTATTGGCGACGATGTGGAAGCTGTTTGCAGAGAGATGTCTGCTAAGAAGGGTATTCCGGTCATTCCTGTTCAGGCGCCGGGGTTTCAAGGTTCAAAGAAAGATGGTTATCGTATAGCGTGTGAATCGTTATTTAAGTTGGTAGGGACACAGAATAGGCCTACTCCGAAGTTTTCTATCAATATTTTGGGCGATTTCAACTTAGCTGGTGAATTATGGATTTTACTGGAGTATTACAAACGAATGGGTATCTATGTGAATGCCACTATTACTGGTGATGGCAGGGTAGACGATATTTGTAATGCACGCAACGCATCGCTTAATGTAGTACAATGTTCGGGCTCAATGATGCATCTGGCTAAGATGATGAAAGAGAAATACGATGTGCCTTTTATGCGTGTTTCTTATTTCGGAATTGAAGATATGAGTGATGCGCTATATGAGGTTGCCAACTTCTTCAAGAGTGAAGAGTTGCTCAATAATGCTCGACAGATAGTGAAAGAAGAACTAGCTCGTTTGCTCCCTGAATTGGCTCCTTACAAGAAAGCGCTCACAGGCAAGAAAGCTGCTATTTACGTAGGAGGTGCTTTTAAAGCAATTTCTTTAATTAAAGCCTTGCGACTTATCGGAATAAAGACGGTAATTGTTGGTTCGCAAACGGGAGATAAAGAGGACTATGAACTCATTCAGCAACTTTGCGATGATGATACCATCATTGTAGATGACTCTAATCCGGTAGAGCTTTCTGGCTTTGTCAAAGAGAAAAAAGCAGATCTCTTTATTGGGGGTGTGAAAGAGCGTCCGATAGCATATAAAATAGGTCTTGGCTTTTGTGATCATAACCATGAGCGAAAGGAGGCATTGGCAGGATATGAAGGTATGCTCAATTTTGCAAAAGAAGTGTATGGCACTATTATGAGTCCGGTTTGGAAATTTGTTAAATAAAACAACGAAACTATGCAATCGACAACAGAAAACAAAAAAACAACGCCGACATATACCTCTTCGCGTAATGCTTGCAAACTCTGTGCACCGTTGGGGGCTTCGGTGGTATTTAAAGGAATTGAAGGCTGTGTACCCATTATTCATGGCTCACAAGGATGTGCTACATACATTCGTCGCTACATGATTAGCCACTACAAAGAACCTGTAGATATTGCTTCGTCTAACTTTAGCGAAACGACAACGATCTATGGGGGTAACCGAAACTTTGTGGAGGGTATCAATAACGTAATTAAGCAATATAACCCTAAAGTGATAGGGATTGCTACTACCTGTCTGGCCGAAACAATTGGTGAGGATGTGCCGGGGCTCATTGCCGAATATAAACAAGCAAATGCTGATAAAGAAGAACTTCCGGTGTTTATACATGCCTCTACACCCAGTTATCAAGGCACACACATGGATGGCTTTCACGAAGCTGTTTGTTCAGCAGTAGTGGCACTAGCCAACAAAAGCGAACATACCGGAACTCATATCAATTTGTTTCCGGGCTTTGTCTCTCCGGCTGATTTACGTAATCTAAAAGAGATGCTTAGCGATGCAGGTATTGAATATGTATTATTGCCAGACTATTCGGCTTCGCTTGATAATCCTTTTTGGAAAGATTATCATTTGGTTCCCGAAGGAGGAACACCTGTCGATCATATCCGCCTGACGGGTAGTGCACGGGGTAGCATAGAGTTTGGGACGGTCTTGAACAAAGGAGCATTATCCGGACGTATCCGCAACACAAACGCCATAACAACTGCCGGAGAATGGCTCGAAAGTAATTGTGATGTACCCAACAATCGCTTGCCCATGCCAATTGGTATTGATGGAACGGACCGTCTTGTGGAAACCTTAGAAAAGATTACAGGCAAGAAACTCACTGAAAAATATAGTTTACAACGCGGGCGGTTAGTAGATTCGTATATTGATGGACACAAATATGTGTTCGGTAAACGAGCTATTGTGTTTGGTGACGAAGACATGGTGTTGGGCATTGTTTCTTTTTTGTGTGAGATAGGTATCATTCCCGTTCTGGTTGCTTCGGGTGGCGAAAGTGGATTAATGAAAGAGCAACTGAAAAAAAATATTGGAGAGGCTGCTACAGATACGATAGTGATGAACGGCACTGACTTTGAAACGGTACGCGAGTTGGCTGAGACACTTAAACCAGACATCATCATAGGAAACAGCAAAGGGTATTACATTGCTCGCGAACTGGGCATTCCTTTAATTCGGGCTGGTTTTCCTATACACGACAGAGTAGGAGGTCCTCGTATAGAACATCTTTTCTATGCAGGTGCACAAAAGTTTTTCGACCAAATTGTAAATGCTCTCCTCGAATACAAACAAGAGCATTCACCTATTGGCTACAAATACATGTAAGTGATAATCATTTAAAAAACGAAAAGATGATGGCTAAAGTAATAACAGAAGAAAATATATTGCCAAAACACCCTTGTTTTGACGAAGAGGCTAGGCACACACATGCTCGTGTACACATGCCGGTAGCGCCCAGATGCAACATACAATGCAACTATTGCAATCGTAAATATGACTGCGTAAACGAAAGTCGGCCGGGAGTGACTTCCTCTGTGCTCGAACCTTATCAAGCAGTGCGTTACCTCCAGGAATTAGACAAACACATCGATAATATATCAGTTATTGGCATTGCTGGTCCGGGAGACCCCTTTGCCAATCCGGAAGAGGTGATGAAAACCCTCCGTGCGGTGAAAGCGGAATTTCCAAATCGGATTTTCTGTCTTTCTACCAATGGGCTCAATTTGGAGCCATACATTGACGAAATTGCTGCATTAGACGTAACGCACGTGACTATAACCATTAATGGTGTAGATCCTGCCATTACTTCTCAAATATATCGTTGGGTACGCTTTAACAAGAAGATGTATCGGGGTGAAGATGCAGCACGTTTACTCTTGGAGCGTCAATTAGCTTGTATCCCTTTGCTAAAAGCCAAAGGAATTACCGTGAAGATTAATTTTATTATTATACCTGGCATCAATGATCATCATATTGATGAAACGGCAAAGGTCGTAAAAGATTTGGGTGCTGACCTAATTAACTGCATGCCTTTGATACCAACCGGAGGTTCGAATTTTGAAGAGATGCCTAAACCCGATCAAAAGATGATATTTCGTGTGCGTGCTGAGGCTAAACACCATTTGCCATTGATGACACACTGTGCTCGTTGTAGAGCGGATGCGGCAGGACTGTTAGGGCAAGACTTGAAAGAAGCGTATACCATTTTGCAACAAATATCTTCCAGTCCGGCCGATGATGAAGCAAAACGTCCTTATGTAGCCGTGGCAACATACGAAGGACATCTGGTAAACATGCATTTGGGTGAGGCAAAAAGCGTGTATATTTTCCGTGAAACGCCCAATGGCTTTCAATTTGTTGAAGAACGCTCTATGCCTGACAAAGGAAGTGGAGATCAGAGATGGATTGATGTTGCACGTCTACTTATTGACTGTAGAGCGTTATTGGTTTCCGGAGTAGGAGATAACCCCGCATCTATACTAAAAGAGTGTGGCATCAAAGTAGTGCAGATGACTGGAATGATTGATGAGGGGCTGGATGGCATCTATAATAATAGGCCTATTCGCAGCATAAAGAAAGCAGATGCTTTTCGTTGTGGTAGCGAGTGTAAAGGCAATGCGCAAGGTTGTGCATGAGAGCATAATAAATAGATATAAATGTTTCTAATACTAAACATAAAATTCTGACGAAATGAAAAAACCGAGCTATCACATTTTAGTTTGTAACTCTTTCCGCCTGAATGGCGATGCACAGGGAGCTTGCACAAAGAAAGGAGCGCCTTCGCTTCTACAATACATGATGGATGAGTGTAATGACCGTGGTCTGGATGTGGCTGTATCTACCACTGGATGTTTAAATTTATGTTCGCAAGGGCCCATAATAGTAGTGCATCCCCATAATTATTGGTATGGCTGCGTAGAAACGGAGGATGCTATCGACGAGATACTCGATGCACTTGAAGAGGGAGAGCCTTGTGAGAAATATCTCATATCCGAATGACAGAGAAGAAAGTACATATTATTGATACTACTCTTCGCGACGGCGAACAAGCGGCAGGGGTGGTATTCTCTTTAGAGGAGAAGATGGAAATTGCAGCTTTACTTGATAAGGCAGGCGTTCCGGAACTAGAAATCGGAATGCCAGCCATTTCTCCTCAGGATAAAGAGGATATCACTACTTTGGTGCATGCTGGCTTTTCCTTCGACTGCCTAGCATGGTGTAGAGCCGTTTGCAGCGATGTGGACGAAGCTGCCGCTACCGGTGCGCAGGGTGTGCACATTTCTTTTCCGGTTTCGTCTATCCATTTAAATGCGTTAGGTAAAAATGAACTATGGGTAATGAAGAAACTTGGGGAAGTATTGAGATATGCTTCTGGCCGTTTTCGCTATATCACTGTCGGTGCGCAAGATGCTTCGCGGGCAGGTTTTCCCTTCTTGGTAGACTTTATAGGACAGGCTGTTTGTTGTGGTGCTTCTCGAGTTCGCATAGCCGACACAGTAGGTATTATGAATCCATTTACCGTGTCAAAGTTATTTACGAGGCTCAAGAGAGAATATCCTCATGTACCTTTTGAGTTTCACGGGCATAACGATTTGGGAATGGCTACGGCAAATACTTTCACTGCACTTTGTTCGGGAGCCGAGGCGGCCAGTGTAACAGTAAATGGATTGGGAGAGCGGTCGGGTAATGCTGTACTCGAAGAACTTGTAATGGCACTTTCTCTGAGTGGAAATAGACAAAGCGGTATCCATACAGAATATTTAACCGAACTCTCCACGTTAGTTGAACGAGCCTCCGGACGGGTATTATCAGATATGAAACCTATTACAGGGAAATTTGCTATCAGTCACGAATCGGGTGTACATACGCAATGCTTGTTAACTGATCGCACTACTTATCAGATTATTGATGCAGCGAACGTTGGTAGGAGTGAAGCACCATTTGTTTTCGGCAAACATAGTGGACGAGCGGCTATTTGTGGTTTCTTCTCTTCTAAAGGTTATGAGCTTAGCGCTGAAGAGAGTAGTAACCTACTTAGTGATGTAAAACAAGAAGCTGTTAAATTGAAACGCTCATTATCCGAATCAGAGTTGCTAAGTCTTTACAAGAAGCATTTCTAGTTTTATCTATCGCTATCTTTTAACTTTATAACGCCAACAGAGTATGAATAATGACTTCGTGCAAACGCTTATAACAACAGGTAAATTAGCCTTTTGGACGACACTGATCTTGTTTATTCTAGGTCTTCCAATTGCTTATTTTCTAGCTTATTCCAGATTTCGTCTTAAATCCGTAGTAGAAGCATTGATTTCAATGCCCATGGTGCTTCCGCCTACTGTGCTGGGCTTTTATATTCTAGTAGCCTATAGCCCACAGAATTGGTTTGGACAGATGATGGAGCAATGGTTCGATGTCCGTTTGGCTTTTAGTTTTAGTGGGGTACTCATTGCCAGTATCATCTGCTCGTTGCCTTTTATGGTTCAGCCGTTGCAAAATGGACTTGCGGCGCTACCTTCAAGTCTAAAAGAAGCTTCCTATACCATGGGTAAGTCATCATTAACTACCTTTTTCAGAGTATTGCTTCCTAACATCCGTGGTAGTGTCATCATTGCCGTAGCTATGACTTCTGCCCATTGTGTAGGCGAGTTTGGCATCGTGCTTATGGTGGGAGGTAATATGCCCGGAGCTACCAGAGTAGCCTCTATTGCTCTGTATGATGAGGTGCAGGCGCTGAATTATAAAGCAGCTAATCAATATGCTTTGGTATTGTTCTTAGTCTCGTTTGTTGTACTCACCATTATTTATAGTATTAACAAGAAAACAGTATAGTATATGACGCCTTCTATTTATATTGACGTGAAACGAAAGATGATTACCTCCGAAGGAGAAAAGATGTTGCACATCGAAAAAGAGATCTCAGGGGGTGATTTTATTTGTTTGGTAGGACATTCAGGATCGGGTAAAACCACTTTACTACGTATGTTGTCAGGTTTGGTAACTCCGACTGAAGGCATTATTAAAGTGGGAGAGGAGGTTTGGTTTAATTCTCAGCAAAAGGTGAACTTTAAGCCACAACAGCGTAGCATTGCTTATATGTTTCAGGACTTTGCGCTTTTTCCAAACATGAGTGTGGAAGAAAATATTCGCTTCGCTCAAAAGGAAAAAGATAAAACAAAGGTTAATGAGCTACTCGGTATTTTTGGTATGCACAAATTGGCCAAGCAAAAACCTGCGAAACTGTCCGGAGGGCAGAAACAACGGGTAGCACTAGCGCGCGCACTGGCTTCATCACCTAAAATTCTCTTGCTCGATGAACCTCTCTCTTCCATTGATCATGAGATGCGAGAAAGGCTTCAATGTGAGATATTAAGAGCACATGAATATTTGGCTGCTACGAGTATCATGGTGACGCATGACATGTCTGAAGCTCACCGTATGGCCACAGAGATTATTAGGATTAAAAACGGATTAATAATAGAAAATGATGAAAGTAATTGTTCCTGTTTACGATAATAACCGGATAGCTGAAGGGTTTAATAGGACTCCGGACGTTTGTATTTTTGATCCTCTAGCTTCGGACGCTGAGGAGGTTCGCACATTTGTGCCATGGCGAACCATCATTCCTCCTGGAAGCAAAATTACCAAGCAAATGAGAGAAATGGGCATAAATGCTGTTCTTACCTCTCAGATTCAGTTACTTGCATTAAACTTATTTGTTGAAAACGGCATTGATGTGTACAAAAGCGATGGAAATGATTTAGAGTATAACCTTGCACTTTATAGTGATCGGAAGCTAACACTATTTACTAGTACAGAGGCGCTTGAGAATAGCGCCATCTGCAACGGTTCGTGCGATAGCTGCTCGTCGGATGATAAATGCGAAAAATAGTCCTTAGTGCTAAATTTGAATCTTGATTATTCCTCCATAAGGAGTGATCGAGCTAAAAGCATTCTCTAAAGCAACTGTCCCTGCATATACTTGTGCGCAAATGAGCACTCCACCGTGAGCAAATATTCCTACACGATTAAAGGACTGAGTACGCAACTCATTAAAAAACTCGGATACCCTACGGAACTGATCTTTAAATGACTCTCCACCAGGAACACTTACTTTCATAAAGTCTTTGTACCATTCTTGCAAACGAGGATCACGTATTTCATCGTAATGCTTCATTTCCCATTCTCCAAAGTCCATCTCCATGATGCGAGCATCTTTCTCGGCATGAGCGTATCCACAATAATTAGCCAAATGTACACATCGACTTAGCGGGCTAGTGAAGACTTTATCAAAAGTTACTCTTTCTAAATTTTGAGCAACTTTCTTTGCTTCTTCCTGAAAACTATCTTTAAGCGGCACGTCCGTTTGTCCATAACAAGTTTGGGGAGGCACATCTACCGAAGTATGTCGAATAAGGTATATTTCCATCTTTCTTTAGTTTATATAATAATTTTGATATACTATGTTTATTCCAATATAAAAAGTAAGTTCGCTTAGCAAGAAAACTGCTCCGCAACAATCTCCCGTATATCCTTGCAGTCGTTTCTTCATTAGCAAAATAAGGATTGCGCTGGTAGCCAAAGGCATTACTCCTGCCAATCCAAATGCAGCAGAAGGTAAAAATACAACTGCCGGAAGAATGCCCGAAATCAGAGCAAGAATGAAAGCTCCCGGAGACATTCTATTATATACAACTTTCGCTTTGCTCTCTTCTTCCTTGCGAGCATAGGGTAAGAAGTTTATTTGTTGAGCAGCGCAAAACTTAGACCACGGATCACCCGCTAATATAACTATACAAGCCAGAGTAAGTGGTAATGCGCTTAGTAACGACCACATCAGGCTAAAATAGATAATAAGTCCAATAACTCCATAACTGCCTATCTGAGAATCTTTCATGATGGCAAGTGTTCGTTCACGAGTCGTTCCTCCGCCAAAACCATCAATAAAATCGGCTAAACCATCTTCGTGAAGACAGCCCGTCAAAAGGAGTCTTGCAAGAATAGCCAGTAATACCGCAACTGATAATGGTAATATTTGTGCGGTGACCCATAGCGTTATGGACATTATTCCCCCCGTGAGCCATCCTGCCAATGGCCAGTAATTAACCACATGTTTAAAGCACTCAGCAGGCACCTCACGAATTCGCCAAAAAGGCAATCGTGTAAAGAAAACAAATGCAGCTAATAAACGGTTCGTCATTTTAGAAATATTTGGTTATTGCTGCATGAGCAAAATTATCCATTTCATTCATCATGCGTACGGCCGAATCAATGATGGGATAGGCACAGATAGCCCCGGTACCTTCTCCTAGTCGTAACCCTAAGTCTAATAGAGGTTTAACGCCTATTGCATTGAGCACCAATTTATGTCCTGTTTCATCTCCTTGATGTCCAAATACGGCATAATCCAATACTTCAGGGTAAAGCTTTGAGGCGGCTAATATGCAGTTGGTCATGATAAAGCCATCTACTAAAATGGTCATTTTTAGTTCCGCCGCCTGCAACATGCCGCCAATGGCCATAACCATCTCCAGTCCGCCAAAGTAACGAATAATATCTTCGTCAGAATGATCTCCGCAGTAATTATCTAAAGCCTGTTGTAATATCCTGTATTTATGTTGTACACCTGCAGTATTTAAACCGCTACCTGCACCCACACATTTTTCTAAAGGAATACCGGTGAAGCAAGTCATCCACATTGATGAAGAAGAAGTGTTGGCTATTCCCATTTCGCCGAAACTGATCACATTACAACCTTCTGCATAGCTTTGCCTTACTATCTCAGCACCTCGATCAATGCATAAATCCATTTCTTCAATAGTCATCGCTGCCTCATGTAGATAATTGCGAGTACCCTTACGTACTTTCATATCTATAATACCCTTGCCTAGAGGAAAATCATAATCAACGCCTGCATCCACAATCTTGAGAACAAACCCATGTTGTCGACAAAGAAAGTTGATTCCGGCCCCTCCATGTAGAAAGTTACTAATCTGTTGCCATGTAATCTCTTTGGGAGAGAAGCTAACACCTTCATCCACTATTCCATGGTCTGCTGCAAAAAGAATGTTTTGAGGGTGTTTTAGTTCTGGGCTAAGCGTTTGTTGGATGAGGCCTATTTGCAGAGCTAACTCTTCGAGTCTGCCTAGTGATCCTTTGGGCTTAGTAAGATTGTTAATTTTGTCGATAAGTGCCTGTTGGATAGCTTCATCCGGCTTTGTAATTTGAAAAGTTTTCATGCCTTATTTTATATATAGTATCGATATTATCCTTTAATGGTGAGCGGAATGCCCGAAGTCATAAGCACTACTTTGTCCGCTTTGGCAGCAATGTACTGATTCACCCACCCCTGTAAATCAGTGAATTTACGTTGAATTAAGTTTTCTGAAGTAGCACCCATACCAATTTCGTTGGTTACAAAGATAAAAGTAGCATCCTGTATCACGAAGCGATCAAACTCTTGTTTGACAGCCTCCAAAGCCTTATCAGTATCAGCTTCGAGATCAAAGAAAAAGTTTGTGCACCACAGTGTTACGCAATCTATCAATATTACCCGGTTTGCAAGTGAATGGCGACTTAGCTCTTTGTTTTCTTCTATATTCGTCCACTCCGGTCCTCGATCTGCCTGATGACGCATTACTCTTTGACGAAATTCCTCGTCCCAAATACGGGAAGTAGCCAGATAAACAGGAGTAGGAGACAGCGTAAGTGCCAATAGTTCAGCATATTTGCTCTTTCCGGAGCGTGCACCTCCGGTAATTAGGATGATTTGCTTCATGTGCATTTTATCTTTCTTGCGAACAAAGATAGTACTTTTTAGCTTCTTTTTTTGCCCTAAAACTAGTATTATTTCAAATAAGTAATTACCTTTGCAACCGCTTAAAGATAGCATGTGCGGCAGTAGCTCAGTTGGTAGAGCATCAGCTTCCCAAGCTGAGGGTCGTGAGTTCGAGCCTCATTTGCCGCTCCAGTTCTGAAAGTCTTTTATAGAAGCAAAAAGCCCATATTTAGGGACTTGCAGAAGGGTACAAAGCCATAGGTCAGAAGTGATTTATGGCTTTTCTTTTTGCTAATTTTGATGGAAAATTCTACTTTTGCATGCAAATGTTGCTCTATTGTTGCTCGAAGATCAACACTAAATAAAGACTCAAAATTATGCCAACTTTTAAAACAGAAGTACAAAAACATCAGAAACGTAGTGACGGCACATGGAACGTCAAGATACGAATTACCCATAATAGAAAAATAAAAAGAGTACCTACGTCTATTTACGTATCTCAGTGTGATCTTACAAAGAGTCTTAAAATTAAAAGTCGGGATATAATAGAGGAAGCCGAGGCGATAATCTCTTCTTATCGGGATGCGTGCAATAAATTAGGAACCCGTGCGAATTCAATGACCGTGGAAGATATCGTAGATTACATTACGGGAATATCCGACGAGAAACAGAGAGAGATAGACTTCATATCCTTCTCCAATACCTACATAGAAAGTATCAAATCGACCGGAACAGCAAGAAATTATAAATCGGCCATAAACTCATTAACGAAGTTCGCCAAAAGAGATAGACTGAATATTTCCGAAATAACAGCTAAATTCCTGTCGAATTATGCCGACTTCATCAACCTTGAGAAATCCAAGAGAAATATTGAGGCTATAAAGAACGATGAGAGGATTACTTCAAACAGAGCCTTAACTTTGTATATGGGATGTATCAGACATCTCTATAACGAAGCTAAGAGGGTTTACAATGACGAAGATGGAGGAAAGATATTAATCCCTTGGTCTCCTTTCTCCAAATATAAAATCCCACGAGACGAGGCAACCAGAAAACGTGCTATTGAAGCCGAGGCCATAAAGAAGATATATGATCTGCCTTATAAGATGAGGAAGAATGCAAGAACAAAGTCCGAGCAGAATTGCCGGTATAACTTGGCTAAAGATATGTTCTTACTCTCTTTCGGGCTCATAGGGATGAATTCAGCAGACTTGTATACGTGTTCTAACCTTTCTAATGGAACTATCATCTATAACAGAGAAAAGACAAAAAGCAGGAGAGCTGACGAAGCGGAAATACACGTAGACATAACACCCGCTATTTCTGCTCTGGTGGAAAAATACAGAGATAGGACAGGGAAGAGAGTTTTCAATTTCTACCAGATGTACCGTGATACCAACACCTTTAATCAGGCCATCAATAAAGGACTGAAAGAGATAGGGAAGGAGTTAGAGATAGAAGACTTGGAATTTTACGCTGCACGCCATTCTTGGGCTACTATAGCCATTAATGATGTGAAGATAGACAAGTATACCGTCCATGCTGCACTTAATCATGTGGACGAATCTATGAAAGTCACCGATATTTATATTAAAAAGGACTTTACGGCCATAAATGAGGCAAATCGTAAAGTCCTTGACTTAGTCTTTGGAGATTAACCTGGCTTATTATTTCTTTAGCTTTGTATATCCATGAATATTTAGCTGAATATCTGTAACCTTTACGTTCTCTTTGAACTGTTGGGTATAGTATTCAGTAACTCTACTTTTATCTTTCTGATAAAGTTTTTGTTCTCTTGTAGATGCCTTATTAGCTACTTTATTACTCATATGATAATGCAAATATAGCTTCTAATTTTGATATAACTTGTGTACTATCTATATTGTTAGAACACTGAGTATTGCAATTGGTTGTTCTACCATCTTTTCTTTTGCAAACTTTAATATCAAACTTGTCCGCTTTCGGTAATAACTCGATTTTATATATGTAGTAACCTTTAGGATATTCCCAATATTCATTAGCCGCATTTTTAAAATAGCGGATATCTAAATTCTCATCAATAGAAGATAAATCATTTATTATTTGTAAAGTGTTATCGTATCTGTCGTTGGGATTAGGTTCAATACATCTTTTTATTATTTTCTTTAGCTTTTTAGGCACATGTGGAAGGTATAATTTTCTGTCTGGAAATTTTCCTCTTATTATATTCTCTTTAAATAAGTCATTGTCAAATGCAGGTGGAGTTCCTGTTGTTGGAATTTGTGCATACAAAAAATTATTGCCATTAACCATCCTATACATTGTCAATCCAGCTTGATATATATCATTTTTTATAGTTTGATGTAAGCCACGTAATTGTTCGGGGGTTACATGTGGGGTATAGAATGCTTCTGCTGAACAAAATCCATAAGTATCTGTATACAAAGATAGTCCAAAATCTGACAACATGGCCTCATTCGAATCTGAAATCAATATGTTATCAGGTTTTATATCAAAATGTATGAGACCTTTTGAATGTATATGATTTAGCCCTGATAGAAAATGTATTGAGTATCTTATTACTTCACGGATTGTTAAGTAATTGCTTTCTGAAATTTTCTTTTTTAGAGAACCATTTTTATAATATGGCATGGCAATATATATATTGTCATCATCTTCGCAAGCGTAATTAACTTTGACAATATTATTATGATTATTAGCATAGAGTAATCTTGCCTCTTTGAAATACTCCTCGTATGGTACTCCATCTTTTTTTTGAATCTCTTTAATAACTATGTTTCCATCTAATTGATTATCGTGAGCTAGAAACACTTTAGAGTTTTTGCCTTCCTGTCCTATTTCTTCTATTTCATCAAAATCCAATCTAACTTTACAATTTTTCATAATTCTAGATATTAAATGCACTCAGAGAAGCTAGTAAAGATTCTCTTTCTTCTTTATTATATTTCTCCCAATCTTCAAATAAATCACACGTTTTGTTAGCGAGTATTGTTTTGAAGTTTTCTCTTGCCATTCCAAGCTTAGCGGTTATGTTTGAAATCTGCCCAACGTAGTATTTTTCTATGGTTGAACTTGCTATTAATTCCTGAATGACAGCTTCCATGTTAATTCGCTCTATTGAAATTGTGCGTGCTGTTGGTTCCGTTATTCTGATACAAGCAAGATTAACGGCGTTTTCATGAATAATATCTAAGAATGTACTTCTTATAAATTTTAATTGTTCAGGTATCTGCAACGCAATAGGAACATTGACTTTATCTATCAATATAACTTCTTTTTCGCTATTCCTTTCTCGTATAACAGAATAGATTACGGCACCCGGTTTTACTCTTATTCCGATTGATGTATTATTACTCATATTTATTTAGTTTAATTATTATAACCATTTAGCGACCCCGCCATGATGCGAGCATGTACCTCTTCGGCTTTGGCTAAAGCTGTATGTCCCGTCTCGGCATAAAGCTGTCGCTCCTGCTGGTGCAGATTCATATCGAGTGGGGGATTGTACTCTGTTCCCTTTGGAATTCGTGTAATGCTTTACAGAAGTCCTCTCTATGTTGCTAGAGTAGCTAACCTTATGCTTTGTGAGGTATTTGGTCGATACATACCCGATTTGTCCGTTGTACTGGATTGGAATCCATTTGCAGTCACAATCTTCATCAATGGTGACGGAGGTACCTTGAGGAATAATCAAGATTATTTCTGCTGAAGTATTTGCTTGGGAACGCATGTTCAGATTGGACGTTGCGTACCTGATATTGTCTTGAGCATTTAAGCTTAGGACGAAAGCGAGTTGAAGTAATATGAATAGAATCTTTTTCATTGTACTGATTTAAAAGAAGCCAATCGCTATAATTGTTCTGGCGGTTGGCTTCGTTGGTTACTTAGTATGGCAATCGTTGCAACAATAATAGCATCCATCAACATTGTCATAGTGATTCTTTGCTTCACGGACTGCATCTTTACAATTTGAAAAATCTCCTAAGTAAATCCGGTTATCTGCATCAGGCAAATAACTACAACTACTAGTGTGTACTTCATGCTCGCCTTTGGATTGAGCGTTTTTATTAACATAGTACTTCATGATAAAAAGTTTTTTGGTTAACTATTTCAATTCTTTTCATTCCTAAAAGGGGATACCTTTTGGCTTGTTCGTGGAATTGCTTGAACGAGCAACTTGATATATATTTGTTCTTGCAAGAAATATCAGCCAATGTCATTCATTCCAATTTAGATATCCAGATGTGTAGGTATCCTTAAATGTTGGGTCGATCATGGTGATTTTGTTTTTCGTTACAGAGATATGCTCTGCCTTCCATATTATCCCTTCGTCATTGCTATTGATCATTACTACTACATAGTAGTTACCTGGCGAACAATTATAAGTGCCTGTTCCGCTGTCTGATTTCAGTACAATATCAATAAAGAAAGATTTCACAATCTCCCCTGATGTCGTTTTTATATTGGCATCTTCCCATACATTAGATGGTGAAGAATAAGGTTTGTATTCAAATGTGGTTGGATCGTAGTCACCATCTTTGAAAAAACAGAATGTGGCTGTTAGTTTATTGTTTCCGCTATATTGCGTTTTGGCGTAATACCACATACTAGTTTCGATTTTAAGCTCGTCACCTCCATTACATCCAGTAATCGCCAATGCAACTACCATTAAAAATAAAATTCTTTTCATTATTCTATAGATATTTAGTCTGTTAAGCGTATTTTTGTTTGCTTGTAAATTTTTTGTTTGAGTTAAGTGAAAGTGCGTACGCTTACATTTGCGTTCTTGCCAACTTCCCTACAACTTTGTATAAGTGAAGTATCCGACTTCCTTCGATTTCCATCATTTCTTCATCTTCCAATAATTACCAATCGTCTTCTTGTTTGTCATCCATATTTGACAAAATGTTCTTTATCGAATTATTCAATGGTTTATTGAATCCGTTAATTATTTCTTGTTTTAGATAATTTTGTTTGCCGTTTTTAAATACTTTTTCCGCTTTTAACCATCTTGGAAGAAATATATTATTTGGCTTATCATCAGAGAAAAAACGTACTATTACAGGCGCATCGACTTTTACTTTAGCATCCTTAAATTGGAACTGCAAAACGTATTGTATTGAGTAGAAAGATTTACTGCCCATTATTCCTCTCAAAAGTACGCAGTCCTGAATAACGCCATTGACTGAGAGAATTTCTCCATCAACCTTGCTTATAACATCTTTAGGTGAATTATATGCTTTATTTATTGCAACTAGAACTTTTGAATACAGATCCTCTTTTGTCTTTCCTTCAAAGGGAATTACTACATAATTCTTTTTGTCGTCATGATTCAGATAACTTCCATCATATTGAAGTCTGAAATCAATAGTGTCTTGAGCACAAATATTTGCAGTGCAAAAGACTAATAGCGTTATTAATAAAATCCTCCTCATTATTTTTTAATGTTTACTTGTCTCTTATAATTGTGTTTTCACTGATAAAATATTCTCCACTACAAAAAGCTTTTTTATTTTGCTTCTGTGTAGCTTGATATCATCATATTCCTTGTTTCGGCTTCTTAAAATGATATAATTATCTTCGTCTGGTTCGTACTTCCGAATGTATTTGATCATTCTGTACTCCTCTAAAAGGATGAGGTATATTTGACCGTAGAATATTTCATCGAAGTTATATATTTGGTGAAGTACTACTTTGTCTCCGTCAAAAATGACTGGTTCCATACTATCTCCGTTAGCTCTAACTATTTTGGAAGATGGGTTTATTTCAGGAAGACTGATGGAGCCTATGACATTGTCATTAGTGAAGATCATATCTCTTTCTGCTGTTCCACAAGTTCCATCAAGGTTGTAAACAAGTGCTCCTGAGTACACGCCTTCTCTTATATCGGATGGAGATATATCTATTTCCTTTTCTTTTCTTTCTTGATCTATCAGTACAGGTTCTCCGACACCAGAAAGAAGCCATGCTGGATTTATGCTAGTATAAAAAGCGAGAAATTTATCAAGTGCTTTTCTACTCGGTTGCTGCAAGTTATTTTTAATTTTGGTTAGTGTCTGCTGCTTTATTCCTATATCTTGCTCTAATTTATAGGCGGTTACTTCTGCTAGTTCCATTGCTTTAAAAAAGCGTTTTGCAAGTTCACTTAATATTATTTTATCATTTTCCATTATAATAACTTTAATAGTTAGTATATTTGCATCGTATCATGTTGCGGATGATACCGACTAGATTATTTATTTAACGGACTTTACTTCAAACCGCAACTTTGGAGTTGGTCGCTTTATTTTATTGCTATGATACAAGAAATGAAAGACGGTGGGCTGGAGTTAACCGATCCTGAGAACGATAGAAAGGCTATAAATTCTCTTCTCTCTGATTATAAAATTCAGCTCGCTACTACAATGTGCAAAAAGCTCTACGAATGTCCTGTATAGCCATTTTTATAAGTATTGCGGCAATCCTGTTGCTGCTAATGCAGATATTCCAATAGCCCATTTTAATATTCTATTTGCTTTAATGGCAGCATGTTTGCTTTTATTGTCTAACTCCCTATCATATTCTCCATCTTTGATTATTTTAAGCTTATTCTTGTATTCCGCAATAAGAGAATCGACTTGCCATATAAATAAAATCTCTAACCTACCATTCCTATTGTTGGGATCTATGTTGTCCCCTCTGGATGAGTTGGCAGCACATCTCTCCTTGATTTCGTTTTTTATAGAATCCCAATAAGCGCCCGACAGTTCTATGCCTTTCGTATCATCTATTTTGCTAGTAAAGTGAAAATACTCCAATACAGCAATCATTGCTTCAGTTCTCTGCTTATTGTGAAATTTTAAATCCATAGCTGCTATATAATAAGGTATAACTCTTCTCAAACAAGCTAACGGTTAAATAATGTTATACTAACTAATAAAGTTACTATAATATTTTATATAACTATTTTAGTTAGTATATTTGCATCACGATAACGATATGATGATGCGCAACAAAGATAATAGTTGCTAATCATAAAAACAAGTTTAACACATAAAAACAAAAAGATGAAAAAGAATTTTAGACACGATGTCATGAGTTTGGCTCATAGGATTTTCAGTCTTGCGCAAATGAGCTGGTCAATTGCTCTTAAAAAAGCTTGGTTAATCGTGAAATTGATAACGAAAATGCATAAAGGCGTTGCAAGCTTTCAATATCAGAAAACAGACGGTTCTATAAGGTCTGCACAAGGTACTCTCTTAAAAAGTATCACCGATTTACTCGTAAATGGCAATGGCAAAAGCAATGATAAGACAGTAGCCTACTTCGATATTGAAAAACAGGCTTTCAGATGCTTCAAAATTGAAAACATCCTCACAATAGCCTAAAGTAATAGAGCGGGCAAACGTAGTGAATATTTTACCCGCCCACTTAAAACTAAGCCCTTTGATTTCATGAAAAACTTTTTTCGGTGTAATTCATAAACCGTTTAAAAGCGACAAAGCAAACTAATAGATAACTGGTATAGCAGGGATGCGGTGATTACTAGTGAGGCTATCGAAGATAAGAAACATGCTGTTAGTCTGAAAAGTCTTTATCAGTAAGCATTTCCGTATAGGCGAAGGATACGCTAACAGTCTAAATAACCCTGTGTAAGTTTGAAATATGAGCTTTACTATTCGATTAGGCACAGGGCACTAATTTTAATACATACAATTATGAAAGCAAAGCATATTGTAATGATCTGGGTTGTAAGCTTTGTAATAATGCTTATAACTTCTTCTAATTGGGCAATAATGGTTTTCCCAACAATCGTATTTCTAATCGCTTCGCTATATATATCAAAGAATAGCGAACGCATGTTGAACGAACTTGAAATAGAGGATAAAGATGACACATTTAGATGATTTATACAAAGAGCTTGAGAGAGTGTCTTCTATGGCAGAAGAAGAGGTTAAGAGAGTCTACAATGCCGATTCTAAGTCTGAGATATTAGCTCTTATCAATGCGGATATTGAATCTATTCTCAAAGAACAATATGAATATGAAGATTATGATGACGGAATGGACTATGACGCTCTGTGCAGAGTACAGGGATTAAGCAGATTTTGTTAACAAAGCCAGTCACACAGTAGCCTTCATCCGTGTAAAATGGTGCTTAGTCAGGCATGACGAAGCGAAACTTCACGGGACTGGTTTTTAATACTTATAATTATGAATAAAGGTGATAAAGTAAAGACGTGGACATCTAATAAGGTGGGCACGGTGGTATCTTACAACTCTTCAACAAAAGAGGTGACTGTGAAATACAGGAACAGTAATGCGGTTGATGTACTGCCTGTTTCAATGTGTAGCAAGGTTTAACTAGTGTTTTTATGTGTTCGGGTGTGTTGCTTGTGAAAGTAGTGCACCTTTTTTTATTCGACGACAATTAAAAAAACAGATATATGGAGAAAGTAATTGAAATTACAGATGAATACACCACGGTAGGGATATTCAATCAAATGAGGGTAGGGGATCTTTTGAAAGTGCCATACGATGACAGTAGGTATTCGGGAATAAAGAGTGAAGCCGCAAGGCGAAACAGGGACGCAAGACTTAAAAAAGAACTTAAGAACAAGCTTGATATTAAATATAGAGTATCAAGGGTTGAGCATCCCGGGTATATATCAATAATCAAACTGAAATGATTGTACTAGAAATTTATGAGCTCAAAAATATCTGCATGGATATGGCAGAGTTGGGCGCAGCAGCAAATCAGAAAATGGTAGAGCCGAAAGCGGATCGTATAAAACAAAGAGAAGTTTATCGGTGGTTTAAATCCATTGGTCAAAAGCCATGTCTTTTAGAAAAGTTGGTATCCGATGGCTTAGTGCACAAAAAGCGTATGGGAAAGGCTATAAATTCACCTGTATGTTACTCGAAATTAGAAATTCAAGCAGCTTTAAACGCCTTGAAAATGGATGAATACGTTAACAAATAACCCTTTAATAAAAATAATCATGTCACTAATAAGAAATTCAAACGAGTTAGTATTACCATCAAATATAAAGATGATGGTTTACGGTCAGGCTGGTATGGGTAAAAGTACTTATGCGTTGAGTACCCCAAAGCCTTTGTTATTCGACTTCGATAATGGAGTTAAGCGTATCAATGGAGCAAATCTTGTGGGTGTAGATACTGTACAGATATCCAAATGGCAGGACGTATTAGATGTTCTCAAAGAAAATTTATCAGGATATCAAACTATTGTTGTAGATACCATTGGTAAGATGATGGACTATATTATCACCCACAGGTGCGGCAATAGGGTTCCCGTAATAAAAGACTGGAACGGCATAAATCAAGAGTTCTCGAATTTCATGAGAAACCTGTCTGATCTTAACAAGCATGTTGTGTTTGTCGCTCACAGAGATACGAGAAAAGAGGGCGATGATACGGTATTTATCCCATCCTTGAGAGAAAAATCATATAATTCAATTGTGACAGAGCTTGATCTACTTGGATATATAGAAGCCAAAACAGAAAACGGCAGGACTAAAAGAACTATCACGTTTGACCCAACAACTAGAAACGACGGAAAAAACACTTGCAATTTGCCCTCAGTAATGGAAATACCTACGATTATTGATGTAAATGGCAATCTTACTCATAAGAATACCGCTATTCAGGATTATGTGATTAACCCATATTTAGGCATGTTAGCGGCAAAAAAGGCTGAGACAGAACAATATGTTAAAGTCATGGCAGAGATAAAAGAGCAGATTGAGTTAATCACCGATGCCAAATCTGCTAATGATTTTGCATCACGTGTCAAGGCTTTCGATCATGTTGGCAGCTCTCTGGATATGACTAGAGCTTTATTCTCTGCAAAAGTAAATTCTCTCAATCTGATTATGGATAAAGAGACTAATAAGTACATTCAAAAAGAACTTCAACCCAGCTTATTATGAAAGAGCTAAATATTCAAGAGAAAGACCTTGAATTGGTCGTGTCAGAAAAGACACTGGGAAGCTTGACTACCAACGCCAAACAAATAAAGGCGTTGGTTGAAGCTTCGCTTCCAAACTATGATATTTCAAACTACAATGAATCAAACATAGACCTTGCAAAGAAAGACAAGGCTATGTTGAATAAAGCTTCAAAGGCTTTAAATACTAAAAGGCTTGAATTTGAGAAAGAGTTTATGAAGCCTTTCTCTGAATTTAAAGAGATAGTAAGTGATACCGTTAAGCTCATAGCTGAATGTTCTTCAAAGATTGACGTTGTGGTTAAACAGAGCGAGCAAAAATATAAGGATGATAAGAAGAACACCATTCAAGAGCTTTATGATGGGAAAGGTTTTACCCTTGTGCCTTTCAGTAAGATCTTCGATGAAAAATGGCTGAATAAAACGGCTAAGGAAAAGGATATCAATTTGGATATTGATTCAAAGATAGCCAAGATAAAGGATGATATCGTAACCCTCGAAGCTATTGGCGAAGATGTAGACTTGTTAAAGTCCCTGTATCTCGACACACTTAATATCAACTCAACAATACAGTATGCCAATACCCTGAAAGCCAATAGAGAGAAAGTAAAAGCAGAATCAGAAAAGGCTGTTACCCCAGTTGCACAAACTCAAACAGCGTCTGAACCTAAGAAAGAAACGGTGATTCCCGCTTCTCAGACTGATGTATATGTCAGAGCCTTCAAAGTTTCCGGCACACGTGAGGATATCATCGCTCTTTCAGAATTCATGAACAGCAGGGGCATTAAGTTTGAAAAGATAGAGTTATGAAACCGTCTTATAGATTTTATGCGACACTTTTGGATGCTTTCAACGATTATCTGAACAGTGATGCAATATGGAACAAATATTGGGGATTCAGTGAGAATCCGCCACATGACCCGGAAGAGTTTCACGAACAACAGTTCAAGGAATTAATAGACAGGATTAATCGAAAGCCTTTTGATAGTGAAGCGGCAGACAGAGGGACAGCCTTTAACGAGGTTATTGATTGTATGATTGAGAATCGGAAGAGTGATACCGTTATAGTCGAAAGGGTTTATAGTAGTGAAGTTGATTTCTATCAGGATGATGTTAATGCCCCTGATATTGATTCAATGCCTCAGTACAAATCAAAAGAAATAAAAGGTAAACTGCTTGGTCTAAATGCAACGTTAAAGAACAGAACTTTCTTTTTCCCTATCGCTCTATGCCGAGAGTTTGCCGATTATTTCAAAGGGGCACTTACTCAACAAAGGGTAGAAGCCGTTCTACCGACTTGCTTTGGTGATGTGCTTGTCTACGGTTTGATTGATGAACTAATGCCAACCTCTGTACACGATATCAAGACTACAGGCCGATATTCTGCTTTTAAGTTCAAAAACCATTTTCAGCATCTTGTATATCCCTATGCTTTGATGCAGAACGGCAGTGATGTAAGGCTCTTTGAATACAACATTACAGACTTTAAAGAGACTTATACCGAGAGCTACACTTTTGTTCCCGAAAGGGATATACCGATTCTTACCACACACTGTGAAGAGTTCATTCGGTTTTTGGAAGATAATAGAGAATTAATAACTGATAGAAAAATCTTTGGTTTGGAATGATCTATAACACAGTCAACGAATATGAAGCTCAAAAGCTAAGAGAAGATACAGAGCGGGCTATAAAAAACCAAGATGTCGTTGAGCAGACAAAGAAGCGGCTCAGCAGGACATTGAAGCAGAATTCATATTTGCATCTTATAATCGGATGGTTCGCATGTGAATATGGCTGCTCTATAGATGAGGTAAAAGTTGATTTTTACAAACGGAAGTGTAATAAAGTCATCTACGAGCGCACAGGGGTGAACAAGCAGGGTAAGGAAATAACATACCTTAGAAGTTCTAAAGACCTTGACACAGAAGAGATGGCTTTATCAATAACGAGATTTAGAAATTGGAGTTCTGCAGTAGCAAGCATTTATCTGCCGTCAGCAGATGAAAGGGAATTTTTGCTTCATGTCAAGCAAGTGATTGAATACAATAAAGAATTTATTTAAAGATTTAATTTATGGACAAATTTTTAGGTCAAGAAGTCCAAGAAAAGGACAGATGGCAATTTTTACAGGACAATGCCGATGCAATTGAGGAAATCGGTTATACTCACCGATTCACTCCTGACGAGTTAGCACAGAAAAAAGAATCTCTCGCTGAAACCTCTATTTCAATCAATGACATTGAGATAGAAAAGAAAGAGGTAATAGATGAGTATAAGGAGCAGCTTAAACCTCTGAATGTAACAAAACAGACTCTTCTTGAAAATATCAAGAAAGGTTCTGAATATGTGGAAAATCAGGAATGCGCCAAAATCCTTTATCATGAAGAGAAAATGGTAGGGTACTATAATAAGCTTGGCGAACTCGTTTATTCACGTCCGATCATGCCACAGGAAATGCAAAAAACAATTTTTAATATTAACCATAAAACAGGAACAGAATCATGAGTGAAAACAAATTAAATGTAGTGATACCGAAGGATTATAACGGTACACCGATTGAAGTAGTATTAAGAGAAGGCGAAGCGGCTTGCCAATTAGAACCTAAAGAGCCGGAAAAGATAGATATTCGAGGCACAATCGAATCGCCCTTGAAATGGTTGGAAAAGCGTATTGGGCTTATCAATCAGAAATCAGCTAATATCAAGGTAAGCAGGGATAATATGATTGTTACCTTGACAATTGATGAAACCAATTACTATCAAGCAAGTATATCAGGTAGACTTGAGCTTTCAAAAGAGATGAAGGAGTTCGGCATCAATACCGATAATACTTGGGAACCAAACAAGCTTTCGCTATTCATCAAGATGCACCGGGCATTCTTTACTGACAAATCCCAAAATATGCAGCTTGTATCCATCCTCAAAAACTTCAAAGCAAAAGTTAATCAAGACATAGAACGAAGCAAAGAAGAAAATGGCAGTAAGGTAGATAACTATTCTCAAGTGGTTGATTCCAATTTGCCGAAATCTTTCAAACTATTCATTCCTTTATTCAAGGGCTTTGCAAATGAAGAAATAGAGGTTGAGATCTACGCTGATGTAGACGGGCGGGACGTTTCTCTATCTCTTGTTTCTGCTGGTGCTAACGAAGCAATCGAAGAATACAAGAATAGTGTCATTGACGATCAATTGGAGGCAATCAAGGTTATTGCACCCGATGTCGTAATCATTGAACAGTAATAATAAGTCCTACGCCATTAATTATTGGCGTAGGCATAAATGGAATAATGGAGTGTACGGTATGAAAGCTCAGTGAACGGAATGCTAAAGATGCGCATATGGCAGGATGTCACCAAGACCGGGCTATTAGTAGTTGAAAGTAGGTTCGATGAGAGCGGATAACCAAGGCTTGAGAAAATGAAATGGCGAAAATAGACGATACTTGTGCAGGTTCGAACCCTGCTTATTCCACGAATTTTAATTCAATCTTATGATATATAAGCGAAAGAAGAAAAAAGAAAAACCCTTGCCTTTGTTCGATAGGATGGGGGTAACAGTAAAAAAGAAGCCGGATCTGAAAGCTAAGTTAGATAAAGAATTTAGCCTTTTCATCCGGCTTCGTGATGCAATGCCGAATGGGTGTTTTCGCTGTATCAGTTGCGGCCATATAAAGCCATTTGAACAAGCTGATAACGGCCACTACATTAACAGGCAGCACATGAGTACACGGTTTGATGAAATG
This sequence comes from Bacteroides ihuae, assembly GCF_900104585.1. Taxonomy (GTDB): domain Bacteria; phylum Bacteroidota; class Bacteroidia; order Bacteroidales; family Bacteroidaceae; genus Bacteroides; species Bacteroides ihuae. The sequence goes on along the minus strand of NZ_FNVX01000005.1, from coordinate 1,175,105 downwards.
AACTGCAATGCTCAGTGTCGAAAGTGCAATCGTTTCATGGAAGGTAATATCCAAAATTACCGCAAGGGATTGATTGCTAAATATGGTGAGCAAAAAGTCATTCTACTGGAAGCAAAGCAAGGAATTACTCGTAAATACTCAGACTTCGAGTATGAGCAACTAATCAAGTATTATAAGGCACTCAACAAGAAATTAAAAAAGGAGAAAGAGATATGAAACTAACTGATGAAAGTCTCATGCCTTTTGGAAAATATAAAGGCAAAAAAATGGCAAATGTGCCTGCATCATACCTAATGTGGCTTTATGATGAATGGACATTACCGAACCCTCGTTTTGGCTCTATCAATAGAGAAGTTAAAGAGTATATCGAAGATAACCTTGACGTTATTCAAGAAGAAATAAAAAGAAATAGTCATGTATAAGCTTCGTGATTATCAGCAGGCTGCATCCGATAAGGCTGTGGCCTTTTTTATGGACAAAAAAATAGATAAGAACGCTATTATGGTGCTTCCTACAGGGAGTGGAAAGAGTTTGGTGATTGCCGACATAGCAAGTAAGTTAGATGGCCATACTTTAGTCTTTCAACCATCAAAAGAGATACTTGAGCAGAACTACAAAAAGCTATGCTCTTATGACATATTGGATTGTTCCATTTATTCAGCTTCATTCAATTCTAAAGAGATAAACAGGATAACTTTTGCCACAATAGGCAGTGTAAGGTCTCATCCTGAACTATTTACTCACTTTAAAAATATCATTGTAGATGAAGCTCATTTGGTAAACCCTAAAGAGGGAATGTATAAGACATTCTTCGAAACGGTGAAATGTAAGGTGTTAGGATTAACAGCAACCCCTTACAGGCTATCATCCAATCAGGAGTTTGGAGCAATGCTAAAGTTTATAACTAGAACAAGGCCGAGAATCTTTTCAGATGTTATCTATCAGGTTCAAATATCAACACTACTTGATCAGGGCTTTCTTTCTAAATTGAACTACTATGACCTACGGCCGACTGGATGGGATAACGGTAATCTACGGGTTAATACAACTGGTGCGGATTATACCGATAAGTCGGTTGTGAGAGAATATGAAAGAATAGACTTTTATAGCTTTCTGGTTAGCATCGTTCAACGCCTTATGAATCCAATAGAAGGAGGGAAGCGCAAAGGCATACTCGTATTTACCCGCTTTATAAAAGAGGCTGAACGGCTAACGTATTCTATTCCCGGATGTGCCATTGTCTCAGGAGAAACCCCTAAAGCAACACGTGAAATGATATTAAAGCATTTCAAATCCGGCGAAATCCCTGTAGTGGCAAATGTCGGGGTTCTCACTACGGGTTTTGATTATCCTGAACTTGATACTATCGTGATGGCAAGGCCTACTATGTCACTTGCTCTTTATTATCAGATAGTGGGACGTGCTATCAGGCCGCACAAAGACAAGGCATGTGGTTGGATCGTTGACTTATGCGGTAACGTGAAGAGGTTTGGCAAAGTTGAGGAACTAAAACTCGTAGAGCCAAAGAAAGGACTTTGGCAAGTTGAATCGAAAGGAAAGCAACTAACGAATGTATATTTCTAGTATAGACTATAAACCATAAATAAGATGGCAAGAATAAGAACAATTAAGCCCGAATTTTGGGAAGATGAAAAGATTGGTTCTTTGCCAATGCCGTGCAGGTTATTTTTTATCGGACTTTGGAACTTTGCAGATGACCAAGGGGTATTCAGAGCAACTCCAATTCTTTTAAAGTCCAAGATTTTTCCTTATGATGAGAATTTAAGAGTTTCAGAACTTAGCAAGTGGCTTGACGCCTTAGAAAAAGCCCGAATGATAATACCTATTATCCATGAAGGAGAAAGCTATTATATAATTCGCACTTTTCATAGTCATCAGATCCTTGACAAACGGTATATGAAATTCATCATTCCACAGGATATTGTAAGTCACACACTAAACACCACGTGTACACATGGTGAACACATAGTGAACACTACGCAGGAAGAGGAAGAGGAAAAGGAAGATAAAGAAAGTAATCCTAACGGATTACCAAAGAAAGACGAGCTTTCTTTGACGAATGCAGAGAAAGTCGATTATGTAGCTCTTATGGACTGCTTTAATCAAATGTTTAACGGAAAACTGCCTAGTATCTCGTCAATGATTGATAAGCGCAAGAAGGCCGTTAAAATGAGAGCTGCCGAACATGGAAAGCAATCTATAATGGCAGTGTTTAAAAATACCCTTCAATCTCAATTTCTCTTAGGTCACAATGACAATAACTGGAGATGCGATTTTGATTGGATATTCAGACCTACTAATTACGTGAAAATTTTAGAAGGAAATTACAATGGAACAAGGCTTAGCAAAAATCAACGAGATAGTCAGCAGCGAAAATTTGATTCAATCACTGCAATCTCTACAACCGTCAGAGAAGCTGCCGCAAAAAAGAGAGCGGAGCTTGAAGCAGAGGGCATTATTAACAAAATACCCTGATCCTGCACAATTCATCATGGATTATAATCCAGATATGCAATCCAAATTACTTAGATACAATGCAACTCATGCAGATTTGGCACTGAATACCACAATTCCTTCACTTGGGTTATTGGCATCCACTTATGGCGATGAAACGCCTATTGAATGGCTGAAAATTCAACTAGGGACACTAAATGATTTCACCGAGGTATCAACAAAGCTCAGTCCAGAACAGCTAAACGAACTCTCTTCTCTTTTTTTATCCGAGTATTACTACGTCAATGTAGCAGAAATTAGTCTGTTCATATCTAGGTTTAAAATGGGTCAATACGGAAGATTTTACGGGGTTATAGATCCGATAAAAATAACCAGAGCTATGCTTGATTATATAACAGAGAGAAGAGTAGATATTGAACGGCAAAAGCGTGAGCAATACCGCTTGCAATGCGAAAAAGAGATAGAAGAAAGAGGGCATAATCGAATTTCTTACGCTGAGTACCTTAGTCTCAAGGCACGAGCCGAAAAAGGAGACAAAGAAGCCCAAAAACAACTCTTACCGCCATGAAACTAACCATCTATTGGGTAACAAAAGATGCTGAATCTATCCAGCGCATAAGAGAGAGATTCAATCTGACACCCGACACAACTGTCAATGGAGAAACTCCTGCAGAAATACGGGAGGAAGATATTCCGCTACTAAGAGAAACCGAAAAAAGAGGATTTATACAAATTAGGAACAAATGAAACCAAAGAAACAACTAATAGAAGCCGCCATTGAGGATGGTAGTATGGACAGAATGAACATGCTATTATCAGCAGCTCACCTTTTGAACTGTGAAGCAAACGATTTAGTAGATGAAGCAGCGGAGGTAATGCTGAAGAAAGGCTTATTGCTTGGTGAGTTAAAAATGAGGCATAATGACTTCGTACGTAGTGCAGACCGATATTTTAAAGAGTTTGCAATGATGATCACAACAAATAAGACGAAGATGGACATGTTCAGTGACTTGGAAGAGTTTGATAAATCATTCCGAGAGTGGACAAAAGTAACTAACGAGTGGGAACCAATAAACAATAGCGATAAGATTTGTGAATGATTTACTTGCTAACTCAATAGACATAAAATAAAAAAGGAGTCACGCCTGACTCCAACCTTTGTTAACCTTAAATCTAATACTATGAAAAACACAGTACAAAGATACTGCAATCTAGGATAATAGCAAATTTTAGCCGCTCTGTGGCTTCATTTATAACATGGTTTAATAGGAAGCGTGTTGTTGTTAACTATTTAACGTAATCATGTTAATAATTAACTAAAAAGAGAGGTGCTTATAACACCTCTCTAGTGGCGGGGCAGGGAATCGAACCCCCAGTGGCCTTCATTGTATAATGGTTACTCTTAGCTTGTGTCACACGACTTTCCTTCGGTCCCGCCGCAATAGCCCCTACCGCCCTAGTAATTGTTTTGTTCATCTTTGAAATCTCCTTTCCTAAACTATTAAAGATTGAAATCCCTCCCAGAACTAACTGGAAGTAAGTTGGAGGTGTGAAGCCAAGAGCGCACGAAACAAGGCTAAAAGATACAACTAAGCATATTTAAGTGCAAAATTATAAATAAAAATAGTACAACAATGATAATAGCATGGTTTTCTTGTGGAGCAACATCCGCAGTAGCTTGTAAAATAGCATTAAGTCTATATGAAAATGTACAGATATACTATATAGAAACAGGCTCATCACACCCTGATAACACACGTTTCTTGTCAGATTGTGAACATTGGTATGGGCAAAAGATACGCACTATTCGGAACGATAAATATAATAACGTTTCGGAAGTTCTTCGGAAAAAGAAGTTCATAAATAGTCCCAATGGAGCGACATGTACGCTTGAGTTAAAGAAGAAAGTCCGTTACGCTTTAGAAGATGAACTAAAAGAATGGGATGGACAAGTGTGGGGATTTGATTTTAGTCCTAAAGAAATTAATCGTGCAATAAGATTTAAACAGCAGCATCCACACACAAAGCCACTCTTTCCCCTTATTGAAAAGGGAATAACCAAGTCCGATGCTTTAGGTATGTTATGGAAAGCCGGGATAGAAATTCCCGTAATGTACAAAATGGGGTATAATAATAACAATTGCATTGGTTGCGTAAAAGGAGGAATGGGCTACTGGAATAAGATCAGAAAAGACTTCCCTGGTGTATTCAATGAAATAGCCATAATTGAACGTGAAGTGAATGCTACTTGCTTAAAAGATGATAATGGGCGAATCTTCCTTGATGAACTTGCCCCTAATAGAGGTGATCTAGTGCATGAAATTATCCCCGATTGCTCGCTTATCTGTCAAATCGAATTTCAAGAACTTTTAGATAGGCAGGTAAAACACGTAATGAATGGGGAAATAAAGATCAACGATATAAGATAATCTGCTAATAAGAAAAGAGGCTAATTAAACATTACCCTCTTTTACATTCAATCCATTATAAAAATAAAGGAATGATAATCCATTTCAAAATAGAAATGACAGTACCAAATTCTAAAATGACAAGTATGAACCTTGTCATGAAACTTTCCTTAACTGAGAAGCTACTACTATTATTCGTGCTAAACTCAAATTTAAATGTTTCCTTTTCTGTTTTTTTTAAAATTTTTAGTTGCAAAAAAAAAAATTATAAAACCTAATAAATTGAATCATATAAATGATCCCAGTTAGCTTATCTACAGCTATTTTAAGGTAATAGCAAACGCTAACCACCGCAAATATATCAATAAATGTTATAAGGATAAATAAATATTATGGCAAAAATTTATGTAGCAAGTAGCTGGCGCAACCAATGCCAGCAAGAAGTGATAAAAGTTCTCAGGAGTTTAGGACACGAAGTATATGACTTTAGGAACCCTCCCGGACGAACAGGATTCCAATGGTCGACAGTCGATCCTAATTGGCAGAACTGGACTACCGAACAATACAGGGAAGCATTAAACCATCCTGTTGCTATTGACGGCTTTAACTCTGATTTCAATGCTATGCAATGGGCTGATATTTGCGTCATGGTATTGCCATGTGGACGTAGTGCCAATACTGAAGCCGGTTGGATGGCTGGAGCAGGTAAACGTGTGTTTGTCTATTCTCCCGAAAAGCAGGAGCCGGAATTGATGTATAAAATCTACGAAAGGATACTTTGTAATATTGATGAATTAGGAGAACAGTTTATACCCTAGTGCAAAAACTGTACTACTCTTTGTGAGGGTGGTATTCGTAGTAATAGCAAAGAGTAATGATGCTGTCTATTAGTGTTTTAATGATACGGAATTTGGGTTGGAGAAACAAGTGTGAAAATGATATATATATATCATTAAAGAGTCAATTATTTTTGTTTCGTTCTAATTTTTTGTATTTATTATATGATTTTCTATAGTATATAAATGATGAAACTATTGCCAAAATACATAATGATAATTCGATAAGATAGAACGAATATTTATTAAAGTTTACAAGTCCTCCTTTTCCACATATTGCTGCAAAAATCACAATTTGTGAAATGGTAATAGCCCAAAAGAAAATAGCGTAAAAATTCGGTAAATAAGACCAATACTTTTTATTTAATGGGTTATAAAGCTCGTCAAAAATATTACTATATTCCTCTTTTAAAATATGCATCCTTATTTTCATATTTAAATATTGATCTCTTCTAAAAGAATAGCCCAAATGGAGTACGATTAGATTAAGTAATAAAAGCACTAATATAACAACTAGTGAAACGGAAAGAAGTATTGAGTTAGAGAAAAAAAAGTCATTTATGTATGTTTGAGAATATTCTATATCTTCTTTTGTATGAACAAATACATATCCGAATCCTCCAAATAAAACTAATAGAGAAACTAATAATTGAATAAAAATCCCTTGATGATGATTCTGGTTCTCAGCAAATTGCTCATGTAATGAATAAAGCAATTTATCTCCTTTATTTTCATTCCCTTCGTTTTCCATAATAACATGTTGATTATAAATATTGGCAAAAATAATAAGTATTAATTAAAGTTGAATCAAATGAAATGTTTTTTTTCTACGGTATTGAAAGGGGCTTTTATTAAGCTCCTTTTTCTTTTGGGTATAGTAACAGCAGGAACGCTAACTAAAACCTATGCTCCAGCATGGTTATACACCCTACTTTTCTTCGGAGCGATTCTATATGTCTGCATCTGGATGTTTGTACCGGAATACACGTGTTGGTGACAAGCGCATCGAGACAGTCGAGGTTAATCTCAAAACCTTGGATGTGGTCCAGTCTCGTGGCGTATGCAATAAGAGTACGGAATATCACGACCGAATAGTAAGGCTTGTACGGAGAAATATTGGATTGATTCGTCAAAAAATAGCATCTTGATTTAATTGAAGTAGGATAAAAACAGAAGAGATGAAGAAGAAAGAAGTGACACTTGAGTTGGTACATGATATACTAACTCTGATTAAATTGCAGGAGTATTCGTTGAAAAATATGAAAAGGGCAATTCGTAATCCGAAAGTCTTGGATTTTCAAGAAGATATTTTGAGGGTCTTAAAGTAGCTTAATAGTATTGATATTGTAAATTTGGACGCAGACTGATATGAAAACCAAAGCATTGCGATTCATTAGGAAGCATATGCATTGCGCTTATAGTTTGCAATATGCCAACAAATGAAGAAGAAATTGGTTATTTTGATATGCTATTTAGTTTTTTTACGTCTTTCCAAAAGACTATAAAATATTCTGCTAAAGAATTAATTACTTGAGGCTGACTAAATATAGACCTATTAAGAATATCATCAGTAGATGAAGAAATCATGTTCTTGAACTCTGAGTTCTTTACCTTATTTAAAAGAATAATTTGTTCTTCAGAAAGATAATTAAAATAGTAGCTAAGTGTTTCTTCAATGGTTTTGTCAATTTTTTGTAAAAGCTGTTTTACAGTGAAAAAAATTGTACTATTTGCTTGTGGAAGAACTTGTCTTGCAACATTTGAAATATTAAAAACTGTTGATCTTTTAAAAAGATTCAATAGCTCTTCTTCATTAACTCTGTCCAAATCTATCTTTTCTATTTGTTCAAGCGTAAAATTGATTGATGATGGATCATAAGCAAATATGATTGTTTGTGTACTTGCTGAAATAATATTTAGCCTGTCTTTAATGACAATATTTATTTTCTTTCTTCTCAAATAAAAAGGTATGGTTGTAACCAAAAAGTAAAAAATGGCACCAGCTATATAGCTATATGATAAATTAATTAAAATGCTATTTATGTCTTGAGCATTTGCCGAAGAGCCCCATTTAAGGTTTTGTACATCCAAACCAATAACCACAATAATGATTAAAGCTAAGATAGTTATTAGAATAATAACAATGTTTACGATTAGTTTCATATTATAGATTTTCTTGCAAAGAAATATAAAAATAATGATATGTCCAAATGATAAAGTTAGGAAATAAATTGTATTAACTGTTTTGAAAGGGGCTTTTATCAAGCTCCTTTTTCTTTTGGGTGCTATCTATTCTGCAATGGTGCGGAGTAGGGGCATTGATGAGAAGAACAGGACTATCTAAGAAAGGCATAGGCCGATAAAATAAAAAAAAGGAGAACCAAGCGCACCACCACTGAATCCTCCCTTACACGATTACAATACAAAAATACTATTTATTTTAAAATTAATCGTGTTATGGAACTCAAATTTGATAGAATTATTCGACTTAAAAAGATCAGAATCGAAAAGTCAGAACTCTCAGAAGAAGAAAACGCCTTAGCTACTCCAATATTGACAGATAGAAGCATTATTGGCGAAATCTACAAGGTATTTATTGAAGCGCTAAACGAAATGAACTGTCCGCCGGATGTTGACAGTGTAACACAAAGGAAGAAATTTATCTTTATCATTTTGTACTTGTTTTCACCCAGTACATTAGCCGGTGGAAAAACCGCCTGTGGATTGCGGGAAGAGATGTCCAAAGTCCTAGGTGTCCATTCTAAAAGCACGATATCCGACAATTGCGCTGATGTCGTGTTCTTGTATCAAAACTATGCTGATTTTAGTAGGGATATAGAATACCTTTACACCGAAATTGTTAGTCGATTGAAAGTTAAAGGGTTAGTTTTATGAATGTGCTTTCCATAGCACGAAAAGAAAAGCCGGAGTTTGAAGCTCCGGCTTTATTATTACCAATATCTAAGCCAAAACTCATTAAATAAATCACTCTCAGTGTCATTAACGCCATTGCTTTGTATATCAGTTAAAGATAATACTTCAAAGTTGTAGTTTTCGCACTCATTTTTCAGCAAAGTTAGATGCTTTTCATCTTCATGACAAGTGATTAATATATAATGTCTTTTCGATATTTTGACCTCTTCACATTCTGTATCAAATTTCTTTTTATATACTTCTAATTGAGATCTGTATTCTCCATCCTCATCTCTTGACAAATGAGGGTAACTATATGCCTTGTTCTCAATCAAGATAGCATGTCTCTCGTCTATTCCTTTAACAGATAGAGTTACATTTACCCATAAATCAATTCTTAGATGTTGCTTTTTTACATTTACATTGGAAATAGATACTGAATCATCCATTGTGATACCTAGTAACTTACCAAGTATATTACGTGAATATTCATATAAAAGAGGGGCTTTCTTGGAAAATTCTTGTTGTGATCTTCTTAATGTCCATGAAATTATGTAGTCCATGATAGCCTCTATTTGACCATCGTAACCTTTTGTGTCATCACGCATTAGGGATGAATTTTTTGTTGCTGTTTCCATTTTGTTATTTTGATAAAATTATTATTGATAGTATTCTTTTCCACGTATGTTTTCACGTTGAGGGATGTGGGAGTCTTCCATCTTAAAACGCTTTCCACAGTTGGGGCAAATGATAACACCTTCCTCTTTTTCCTCTACAATTAGATCAAGGACAGATATACCCAAAGCATAGGCAATTTTCTGTAACTGGGACAGTGGGTTTTTATCTCCTTGCTTTATGTAGTAATAGACTGTTTGTCTATTTACTCCAAGGCGTTCGGCTAACTCGGTAACACCTACGCCTTTCTCTTTCATTGCATCTTCTAATTTTAGCATATCACTGATTTTTAGTGTAATGCAAATATAGGAGTAAAATAGATATACTACAATATTACAACACTATGTAATATAATTAACTAACATTATTTAACTGTTGTAGTATTGTTGTGTATTATATATATACTACATTTGTATAGAAGAAAGACCTGTAAATGTATAACTAATTAGAGACATACGATTATGAAGTATTTAGAAATATTATTAGAAGAGAAGAATATTAGTTCAGAAACAAACCTATTAGAGAATGAAGGCAATTTCGGCTTAACGATTCAAATGCTAATCGACTTTATCTATTCAATGCCTGCAAACATTAGAAAGCAAGTAGAGAATACATTTAGAAAGATAGACTTTATGAATGGTGATGTTATGAACTACATCAATTTTCTAGCTAAAGGCATGTTAAAGAGTTCAGGCTATTAATGTTGATGATAAATGTACGACAATGGCTTTATTGTCGTACGTAGCAATTTAGAAAATTTCTCTAACTTAGTGCGTGTTAGTACCTTTGAGGTATTATCAGCGGGATAGAGTATATGGTAACTTGCTACTTTGACTTGGTAGAGCAGACGATTCGAACGCGTCTCCCGCAACACTTGGATAATTAGCTCAATGGTCAAGAGCAATGCGCTGTTAACGCAAAGGTTGTAGGTTCGAGTCCTATATTGTCCGCAGCATTAATTTAATTTACACGATTATGAATATCCTAACGCTTTCAATAAAACAGAAGTTCTTTGATGAGATCTTAGCTGGTAAGAAGAAGCAAGAGTTTAGAGAGATACGGCCAAACTCACAGAAAAAGTATTGTGAGCTTGATGAAGAAGGCTATGTGAAAGAGGTTGATGGTGTCTTACAACCCCGAAAGTATGATGCTATCAAGTTTCTCACTGGTGAGTACAAAGGCACGAGACCTTATGCTATCGTAGAGGTAACAGGGGCAAAGATAGAGTTGTTTGAAGATGAAAACCATGAACTGATAACCTATCAAGACCAAGGTGAAGAATATGTTGCCGCTCAGGTCGTTTACGACTTGGGTAAGGTAATCGAAAGGAATGTTTAATCTATAAAATTATTTAGCTGAGTCAGAATTAAAGTTGGTACAAGTGCAACAGCCAATAAAGGCGTTGTAGGTCGTAGAAGCTTCACAGGTGGTAACGGTCAGTTTATGAACCGTAGACAGAAATACGGTGAAGTTCGTAAGGGTTTAGGTTTATCTGGAGGTTAGTGTCTATGCTAATCGAGGATGCATATTGCAGCATTGACCGAATTCGTGAAAAAACGAGTTCGGCTTTGCTGTTTTTGTCTTTTGGCAAGGATAGTCTTGTGTTGTTGGATATGATCTATCCCAAATTTGACAGAATAGTATGTGTCTTCATGTATTTTCTCCCCGGACTGGATCATATCGAACGCTGGGTGAAGTGGGCTAAGGCTAAATATCCTAAAGTAGAAATTGTACAGGTACCACATTGGAACTTGACCTATATACTAAGAACTGGTATGTACTGTGTACCTAATCCGAAAGTGAAGCTTTTGAAACTCGCTGATGTGGTTAAGTCCATGAAATTGAAATATGGGATTGATTATGTCTTTTTGGGTATGAAGAAAGCTGATTCAATGAACAGACGTTTAATGTTGAATAAGATGGAGTTCCCATACGAAAAGAACGGGATGTGCTATCCTTTGGCTGATTTCACACAAAGGGATATCCTTGCTTACATGAGGCAAAAGGGACTACCCGAATCTGTAAGGTATTCTAAGAATGCTAGTGGCGGGGTAGGCTTTAATATTGATTGTTTTCTATGGCTTGAGTCACATTATCCACAAGATTTAGAGAAGATATACAAGGCCTTTCCAATGAGTAGAAGAATATTATTTGAACACTATAATGGAACTAAGTAAATACATAAAATCAGAATCGGTAGAGCTTAAACGTTCTGCCATTCACTTCGCTGATTACAATCCCCGTACTCTTTCTGATGATGAGAAGAAAACGCTTAAACGAGGAATAAAGAAATTCGGATTAGTTGGCGGGTTAGTAGTCAACAAGCATACAGGTATGACAGTAGTCAGTGGGCACCAACGTTTAACGGTTATGGATGAGTTAAACAAGTTTCCCGACAATGACTATATCATTCGGGTAGATGTGATAGACGTTGAAGAAAAGCAGGAAAAGGAACTTTGTATTCTCCTAAATAATCCAAATGCCCAAGGAAAATGGGATGATAATAAACTTCGTGAGCTAATTCCTGATATAGACTACAAAGATGCAGGGTTGACAGATGTAGACTTAAACCTAATAGGTTGTGATTATCTTCTCCAGACAGAAGAAGAAAATTCTTTGGCTGATGCTCTTACCGATATGATGTCACCCGTCACCGAACAGAAAGAAGCTGAAAAAGAAGCTAAGCAGTTGGAGAAAGCCGAGAAGACAGCTCACATGAAAGAAGTCAAAGAACAGGTTAAGCAGGCAGCCCAAGAGAAAGCGAACGATATGGATGCTTACCTTATGCTTTCTTTCGATACCTACGAAGCGAAATCTGCTTTTATGGAAAGGTTCGGTTATAACCCAGAAGATAAGTTTATAAAGGGAGAAGTGTTTGACGAACAAATAGAAAGGGTAGATTAAGATGGCAAGACCAAAGTTTGACTACAATAGTAACGAGTTCTACGAAGAGTTATTCGCTCTCGCTTTTCAAGGATTGACCGATGCGGAGATAGCAGACGGACTGTCCGACAAGTTCGGTCAGACTTTAACGCCCGGAGTATTTTGCAAAATGAAAAACGGAAACTATGAGGGATGGAATAAGAAGCAAAATAAAGAGCGTTCAGAGCGTATATCGCAAGTGTTAGCGCACGCCCGTCGTAAAATCAACTCGATTGTGCGTGGTGCATACTTGAAAGCCGCTTTGGGTGGAAAGAAAATAAAGAGCAAAACAATCACGAAGAGGAAGCTTCGCATTGATGGTGTATATACAGATGATGAAGATATACAAACATCTGAGACAGAACAAGAACTTCCTTATAATATGCAGGCAATGTCTACTTGGCTTTATCACCATGATGAAGAGTGGAGAAAGGTAGAACGCAAACAAGATGAAGATGCGAGCGATATTCCCTCAGAGATCAATCAGGGTGTTAATATTGATTCTTGGATTAAGAAGGAGGTAGGCAAATGATTTGTCCTCAAGATATTTACCATCCGTTATACACCGATAAGGAGAAGTTTATTATCCTTATCACTGGGGGACGAGGATCTGGGAAATCTTTCAATGCAGCCACCTTCATAGAGAGGCTAACCTTTGAACTCACTCCGACCGAAAGGATTGTTCATCAGATACTTTATACTCGTTATACGATGGTTTCCGCTAACATGTCTATCATTCCCGAGATGATGGAGAAGATACAACTAGACGGTACCGACAAATATTTTTCCACCACTAAGACGGATGTGGTCAACAAGATGACGAATAGTCATATCATGTTCCGGGGAATAAAAACTTCATCTGGGAACCAGACGGCAAAGCTGAAATCTATTCACGGGATAACAACCTTTGTCTGTGATGAAGCGGAAGAGTGGACAAGCGAGCAGGACTTTGAAAAGATCATGCTCTCTATTCGTCAGAAAGGAATTCAGAACCGAATCATTATTATCATGAACCCGACGGATTCCAATCACTTTATCTATAAGCGCTACATTGAGAACACCCATAAGCTTGTGAACATTGATGGTGTGGATGTTCAAATCTCCACTCATCCAAATGTGCTCCATATTCATACGACCTATCTGGATAATGTAGACAACCTTTCTCCGCAGTTTATTGATGAAGTGCAAAGGATGAAGGTAGAAAATTCAGAGAAGTATGGCCATACGGTTATCGGTCGTTGGGCGGATGTTGCCGAGGGAGCTGTATTCAAAAAATGGGGCATAGTGAAGGAGTTCCCGGCATGGGCAAAGAAAATAGCTCTGGGGCAAGACTTCGGATATAGTAATGACGTTTCTGCAACTGTAAGATGTGGTATTATTGATAACGCTCTTTACGTGGATGAACTGTGTTATCAAGCGGGGATGCTTACCAATGACTTAGCTAACACATTAAGGCCGTGGGGATTAAAAGTCTTTTCCGAATCTGCCGATCCTCGTTTAATTCAGGAGATAAAGAACAGAGGCGTAAACATCTATCCAGTAGATAAGAGTTCCATTGATGGCAAAGGTTCTATTATTGCAGGTATTGAAAAAATCAAAGACATGGAACTGTTTGTCACAGAACGGTCATATAATCTCATTAAAGAGCTTCGGAATTACGTTTGGGATAAAGATAAGGACGGCAACTATATCAACACTCCCGTTGACAAGGATAATCATCTGTGCGATTCAATTAGGTACTATGTACTTGGATGCCTATTAGGACGCATTTTGAAGCCGAAAGATTTAGCAGGAGTATTCACGCATTAAGATATTTGGCTATGATAAGTTTACAAGAAATATTAGCATTAGAGGATATTGATCAGAAGATTCAATACCTCAAGAAAGGGAGAAAGACAGAGCTTCCCGACCGTAGAAAATTGTGGGAAGACTGGAACCCTGATCTTCATGAGATAATGACGGATAAGAAGAAGTATCCTGATCGCAAGGTACTCAAAGAGGAAGCAAAGAAGATCTTTGATGAGAAGGCGGGTAAAACGTATGAGGTGGAAGCAAAGTACGAAACGGAAGAAGTAAACCGTATTACCATACCCTTGGAACAGGATATTGTGAATATTCAAACGGCTTTCACCGTTGGTACCGAGCCATCAATGGATTGTGCACCTTCCGATGATAATGAGAAAGGATTATTGGCCGCTTTGAAGTCAGTGTTGCAAAAGAACAAAATCAAGTACCAGAATAAGAGGGTTGTGCGTTCTTGGTTATCCGAGCAGGAGGTAGCCGAATATTGGTATGTGACTGATGATGATTCTTTCTGGACTAAGTTTTGGGCAAAGGTGAAGACTGCTTTCGGGGGTAAGGCTAAACCGACAAAGAAGCTTCGTAGTGTGCTGTGGTCTCCATTCAGGGGTGATAAGCTTTACCCGTTCTTTGATGATTACGGGGATTTAGTCGCCATCTCCCGTGAGTTTAAAAAGAAAGATTTGGATGATACAGAAATAAGTGTGTTCATGACGGTAACAAAGGATTCTGTTTATCAGTGGGAATTGAACAAAACGTGGTCCACCCCCGAAGGTAAGTCGTTCAAACATGGATTTCCAAAACTTCCTGTTCTTTATGCTTACCGTCCTGAGACATATTGCCACAAGGTTAAGACTTTCCGGGTACGGTTGGAGAAGTTGCTTTCCAGTTATGCCGATTGCATAGATTACCATTTCTTCCCTATACTGCAATTAGTTGGTGATGTGGAAGGATTCACAGGCAAGAAGAAAGATCGTATTGTAAAACTGATGGGGGAGGGCGCAGGAGCTTCGTACCTGACTTGGGATCAAGTGCCAACGACAATAGAACTCGAATTAAAAACCTTGTTTGAGAAAGCCTATTCCATGACCAATACTCCTCAGATCAGTTTTGAATCATTGAAAGGATCTGGCAATGCGTTATCTGGGGTAGCTTTTGACTATGTCTTCTTATCCACTCACTTGCAAGTTGAGAACCATGCGGAGGTAATAGGAGACTTCATGCAAAGGCGTGTGAACTTCCTTGTATCTGCTTTGGGTACCATTAATCCTTATGAGTTTGACAAAGCTTCACAAACGATTGATATTGATGTGGATATCGTGCCTTACCGATTGGATAATGTTGATGATAAAGTCTCTACAGCCGTGAAAGCCGTTGAGGGTGGCGTGTGGTCGCAAAAGAGAGGTGTTATGTTTGCAGGCATTACAGATCAAATCGAGGAAGAAATTGCACAAATCAAAGAAGAGCAAGAGGAATGGCAAAGTATCGAGGCGCAGAAACAAAATATAAATAAGGAGGAGTAGAATATTTTTTAATTTATTTCTATATATAAGTGATTATTATGTGTTTATTTTTACTTTTGTTCTACAATCTGTAGATGTGAGCTGAAGTCTGCGGAGGATGTGAAGAATTTAGCAGGGAAACTTTAAATAATTGGCATGAAGAAAGGATTTATAAAAAGAATATGGAGTGATCCAGTAGGTGCGGGAGTTATTTCAGGATTGATTTTACTCGTGCTCCCTTCAATAGGAGCATTATTAAATACTATAATAGGTGGAAGTTCTTACAAAGAATCTGTAGTGTTTATTTTAACCTACCCTATTGAAATTTGGATATTGTTATCCATAGCAATTTTATGTGTGTTATTGAAAGTTGCTTATTGTAGGTGGATAAAGACAGATTTTAGATATGATGCGGATTCGCTTTTGCATGATAAGAATTTATATGATAAAATAGTAAAAGAAGTTTTGCCTCCTGAGGGGTCTATTTCTTTCCTTAGAACTAATAATTTTGCGGGGTTTAGTTTTGATTTAAAATACTTAGAACAAGTAGATGATTTCTATTTTAGATTTAAAAATAATCCAACATTTGAATTTGTAAATCCAGATATTGAAAAATTGAGAAAGAATCTTTATGTTAGTATCGATGTCTTTCAAGATTTAATAGCAGGCAACACTTTTTCCATGGAGAATAATCGCCAAACAGTGCCTGAAGAGTGGGAAATCGAATGTCCTGATCATTTTTATGATGTGGTTAATAAAATACAGAATAGTACTAAAAACATATGTAGTGATTATGATACTTTAGTGCGAATAGGACGAATTAAAATAAAATGATAAAGTCTCTACAGCCGTGAAAGGCGGTATCTGGTCACGCAGGGAAGGTATTATGTTTGCCGGTAACGCAGACCGCATAGAGAGTGAGTTAAAGGAGATCGAAGAGGAGCAAGCAGCAATGAATAATAGAATCGGAGAAAAAGAACAGAAAATAGCTTCTTAGTCAGAAAAATTACGAGGGTTATAATCCAGTAACGAGACAAATAGAACATATAGCGGTGATTCTTCGGAGTTGCCGCTATTTTTTTTATAAAATAATTCGTTTATAAGTTGTATAATTGTGTAACTCTCATTATCTTTGTGATATGAAACGCAGAATTATAGCATTCAGGCAATATTACCATGACTTTATTGCTTCCCTTAATGAAAAAGAGGTGATGAAAGTTAAGTATGTGTTATCTTTGTTGGAAACATACGACCGAGTACCAATAAAGTTTATAAAGTTCATACGTGATGGGTTATATGAGCTGCGAATCGAATATAATGGCAACATATATCGTATATTTTTCATCTTTGATGATGGGCAGGTAGTTGTGTTATTTAATGGTTTTCAAAAGAAAACGCAAAAAACACCTACTTCGGAAATAGATAAAGCTTTAAAAATAAAGGAGGAGTATTATGACTACAAAGAACAACATGCTGACTGATATTAGTGCTGAATTAGAAAAGGAATTTGGTAAACATGGTACACCTGAACGTGCAAAGTTTGATGAAGAAGCCTATGCCTTCTACACCAGTCAAATTTTGCTTGATGCAAGGAAGAATGCAAGATTGACTCAAGAGGAACTGGCAAAGCGTATCGGGGCTAATAAATCATATATTTCCCGTATTGAAAAAGGCACCACCGTTCCCAGTGTTGCGACCTTCTATCGGATCGTTAATGCTTTGGGGCTAACGGTTGATTTAAATCCGACTGTATAAAGTAAGTAACAATACGAATTACATCGGCAAGAATAGAGGAGCTTTTGTCATTGGTTGATGATAATGCTTTTGTAAACAATATGAGATAGTGGTGATTTTTCCAAATTGCCGCTATTTTTCATATATAATTATAAATATTAGAATGTAATTTTGAAAAATAGAATTTTATATTTATCTTTGTCGAATGAAAATTGAGTAAATAATGAGAATATTTACAGAACAAGCTCTACGAGATTATGCAGAAAGCCATCCAGATGTAAAGGTGGCTTTGCAAGAGTGGACTACAATAGTCAAACAAAACAAGTGGACTTGTTTTGCTGATGTGAAGAAAACGTTTAATAGCGTTGATAACGTAGGTAATCAACATTATGTTTTCAATATAAAGGGTAATAACTATCGCTTGGTAGTTGTTATCAAGTTTACAATTAAGTTCGTGTATATTCGCTTTATTGGTACTCATAAAGAGTATGATAAAATAGATTGTTCAACCATTTAAAATTGAACTTATGACAAAGATAGAAAATCAAGCTCAGTATGAATGGGCTATTAAAAGAGTTGAAGAACTCCTTCCATTGGTAGATGACAATACCCCTTTAAATGATCCGAATAGTATCGAGTTGGAGCTTTTTTCTAACTTAGTTGCTGATTACTCAGAGGAACACTTTGCTTTGGGAGAACCTTCATTGGTGGAGGTTCTTAAACTTCGTATGTATGAAATGAATCTAAACCAGAAATCTCTATCTAAATTGATTGGTGTTAGTCCCTCACGTCTTAGTGATTATATTTCTGGCAAATGTGAACCTACCCTGAAAGTAGCTCGTGAAATTAGCCGAAAGTTGAATATAGACGCTAATATTGTGCTGGGAATATAACTCTCTAAATCGACAATTACTATGGAAAAGAAGTATCAGGTATTTATAAGCTCCACATATCAAGATTTGATTGAAGAACGTCAAAAAGTTATTGAAGCACTACTGGGCAAAAACTGTTTTCCGGTGGGAATGGAGTATTTCCCTGCTGCTAATGATGATCAGTTTACTGTAATAAAGAAATTAATAGATAGGTGTGATTACTATATTTTGATAATTGGCGGACGTTATGGATCAATAGAATCGAAATCAGGAAAGAGTTATACCCAACTCGAATTTGAGTATGCTATAAGCGAAAACATACCAATAGCTTCATTCTATCATGCAGAACCGATTAAATTGCCTGGAGACAAACTTGAAAATACTGATACGGGAAAAGAAAAGTTAGAAAGTTTTAGAAAAATAGTGCAGACTAAATTATGTGACTCATGGAAAGAACCTTATGAACTAGCATTTAAAGTCAATAAAAGCTTAGATTATCTGTTCGAAAATAGTCCTCGTGTAGGTTGGGTAAAGGCTGATGAAATTTCTTCTGCTGAAGCTAATAAAGAAATTTTGGTATTGAGGAAAGAAAATGACGAGTTGAAAGCTCTATTAGCGAAAGATAAAGAAAGTAAACCTGAAGGCATAGAGAAACTCCAACAAGGAGATGATGAGATAAGTATTAGATTGAAGTATTATTACGATGGTGATAAAATAAATCCAGTTAACACGACATGGAACATTATAACTTCTGTATTAGCTCCTCTGATGATTGACGAATGCTCAGAAGATAATTTATCTAAAAACCTAGCTTTATTTTTATGGCCTGAACTTTGTAGAATATGTATGGTTGAACCTTCTAATTATTCTATTTTTAATGATGATTTTCAAACCATAAAAGTTCAGTTGATAGCATTGAACATTATCAAAATGAGTGAGCGGAAAAAAACTGCTAAGGATACTGAGACGTATTGGACTCTTACTCCATACGGTAATAGATTAATGATGAAATTGAAAGCTCTAAAAAGATAAAGTTGATATTTATTTGATAACTTTAGGCGTGATTCCACTCGGTTTCACGTTTTTTATGCCCATTTACGACAATAATCCCATTGTCGTATATCCCACCTTTTAAAATTTCCCATCCACACACTTCCTAGTTACTTTTATACCACAAACTTTTAATTAAAATTCATACGGTATGAAAGAAAAGATTTTAGCAGCATTAAGAACGAAATTTAGCGGTATTGATGATGCTATCTTAACCCGAATAGCTGAAAAGAGAGCTGAGGGTGTAACGGACGAAAGCCAAATACCTACCATTGTGGAGGGAGTTAGTTTTCAGGACGTGCTAACTAGTTATGGTGATTTCCGTGCCGGGGATGCCTCTAACTCCGCAGTCAGAAACTACGAGAAGAAGCATAACCTTAAAGAGGGTAAGCCAGTTGAGAATCCCGATCCGAAACCAGAACCTACTCCGACAACTAAAACAGATGACATGGCTACCATGATAGCCAATGCAGTTAGTGCAGCCGTTAAGCCTCTTTCGGATAAACTCGCAGGCTTTGAGCAGAAAGAATCACAGGCTACACGCCAAACGCAGGTTCTTGCAAAAGCCAAAGAGTATGGTATTCCCGAATCATTTGCTAAAAAAATCTCTATTGCTGAGGATGCTGATTTGGATACTTATTTCAAGGAGCTAAAACAGGATTTCGCGAATGTAGGCTTTGAAGGCGTGAAAAGCCCGGAATCATCCGAGCAGAAATTTGAGAAAGAAAGTACCGAGATTGCGAAAGCCATCAATGCCGGTACTAAAGAGATTGTAGAACAAAGTAACAAGTAAAAAATGAGTGCAGGATTTACTTACAATTTAACGCCCGAACCATCTGTTGAAGAAAGATATGATGTGCAGTCGGGTGTACGCCGTAGAGGAGCTTATAAGCTCGATACGACGAATTTGAATGTAGGCGATTATCTACCTTCGTTCACTCCCATAGCTGCAAATCTTAAAACAAAGGTTTGTGTCCCGGTGAGAAATGTAAAGGTGATAGAAGCTTACGCAACCGGGGCAGAGGCTTTGACTATCAAGATAGCAAAGAATTCTCTCGCCTATGTAGGAATGTTCATCGGGAACGGATCAAAGGGTGCGCAGGTCAGTGCGATAGACAAGTCTAACGCTGGTTATGATGTGTTGACCATTGCAGCCGCTTTCGGTGCTAATATCGCTAAAGACGCAGTTCTTTTTGAGGCTGCTGCCGTTAGTGGTACAACTCCTAAGAATGTAGCCAATTCCGCTTTATTCGAGCGGAAAAAGATTGAGAGTGGCATAAACCTGATTGCTCTATTAATGAGAGCTTTTGAGATTGAGCCTGATAAATTGGTGATTCCTTTCTCCGATAAGGATAAAGCGAACTTACCTTATTTCCAATTTAACGAATAAACCCCGATAGATTATGATGTTAACTATTGATACGTTATTCAATGATCCCAATATAGTATCGGCGGTCATTAACCGTGTTACTCAAACACGTAAAGATATGATCTATTGGACGCAGTATTTGGACTTCCGTAGAACGACTACCCGTGTGTTCAAGGATTATATCGGTACTGTTACCGGTGTTATGGCAGGTTCTGTCAATTCCCGTTATGGAGAGAAACCTATTCGTGAGCGTCGGAATATCGGTTCAGGCTATGGCGAAATCGCCTATTTAGGTGATGCTTACCAAATGTCTATTGACCGTCTTTCCGAATTACAAGATCTGATTGACAAATACAACGCTGCTAAGACATCTGACCAAACCACAGCTCTTAATGAGATTGTGAGCTTTATCTATGATGATTATCGCCAAGTATTGTTGGCCGCTCATAAGAGAATGGATTTAGTTGTAGGCTCATTGCTGATGACTGGTAGCGCAGAAGTGAAGAACAAAGATAACAACCCTGATGGAACAGACTTGTTGAAGATTGATCTTCCGCTTAAGTTTATCACTCCCGAGGCTGCTACTAAGAATGTTTTTATTACTTATCTGCAAGCTCAAATTAATGCTTTGGCGGCTGATTACGGAGCGTTCTCTAAAATGATCATGACACGCTCAACGTTCATTAAGAACATTGTGGGTTCTTCTGAATTCGGGGATAAGTTTAAGATGACACTAGGTTCTAATCAGTTCTATATGGCTGGTGGACTTATCACTTCGCAAATGGCTTCTGAGGTATTCACAGGTATCGGTCTTCCCGCTATCGAAATCAAAAACGATTACGTAAAAGACCAAACCGGGGTAAATAAGGCTGTATATGCCGATGATCGTATTACTCTCTTACCGCAGGATAAGATTGGCTATATGAGATTCCATACTCCGTATGAAGCAACTGACCCTATTCAAGGGCGGACTTATACAGGAGCGGACGGTAATATGCTTATCTCCCAGTATAGAGATAAGAACGGCCGTTATCTTGAGTATGCTGCTGAATGGATTCCTCAAATCAGTAATCCTACGCAGATTGTGAACTTCGATTTATCAGCTCTGAACGCAT
Source organism: Bacteroides ihuae (assembly GCF_900104585.1). Lineage (GTDB taxonomy): Bacteria > Bacteroidota > Bacteroidia > Bacteroidales > Bacteroidaceae > Bacteroides > Bacteroides ihuae. Next base: position 1,153,434 of record NZ_FNVX01000005.1, on the reverse strand, counting down.
GATAATAGGTGACTACATAAAACAAAAGTTCCAAACCTTCGGCATTCAATTGTCGGAGGCTGACCTTTTGGATATCTCTCTTGGATTGGATGAAGAGGTGACTACTGATAACAAGCTCAAAGCAGATGTTGCCATTGCGAAGTTCGTCCCTTCTCTCTTACTCCGTGCGCAGTCCATCTCAGAAAGTGGATTTTCAATGTCTTGGAACATTCAGGGCATTAAGGACTACTATTCATGGGCTTGCAAAGAGTACGGGCTAAAGGATAATTTGAGTAATAAACCTAAAGTAACATTTCTATGATTTTCACCCCTCATATATTACAAGTTAAAGTTACCACCGAGCCGGATCATAACGAATACGGGCAACCAATTCCCGGTACAGGCGGTGAGAGCTGGCAAACAGTATGCGGATGCCGTTGTGATGATAACACAACCAAAGAGTTTACTTCTGAGAACGGTTCTGTGTACAGACCTAACTACCATGTAGTGTGTGAGAAGAAAGTCTATCTTAAAGCAGATGATGAAGTCAGATGTATGGATGGGGATATGGTGAGAGGAAAAGGGACGGTTTACGCTGTCAAGTCAACTAACTACTTTAACTACTCAGAGCTATGGATGTAGGTTTCGACTTTTCCGATGTGGATTCCTTCTTTCAGGAGGAAGAAGCCAGAGTACTTGCCAAAGAGCATGAGATAGGAGAGGAAGCCGTTCAATACGCTAAAGAACATGGTAACTATAAAGACCATACAGGACATTTGAGGGCATCCAATGATTACGAGGTAGACAAGGAGGGGTTAACTCTGAAAAACGAAGCGGAATACGCTTCATTCGTAGAATCCAAGAAGTTTGATGTTTTAAGTAGTACAGCCTTACATGCTGAAAAACGGCTAAAAGAAGAATTTGAATAATGATAGTAAGTAGTGACATAGCAAATATCCTTTATCGTGACTGCAAAGCTTTCGGCATTTACACTTATCCAGATGGTAAAACGCCTACGAGTGAGGTTACAGAAGAACGAATTGTCATTCATGCCAAAGCTCAAACTCTGGGAACTTACTGGAAGAAGGGTTTTGTAGAAGTAAATATTTGCGTTCCTGACTCAAGCGAGAACTCCGCTAATTCCGTTCGTCTTGGCGAGCTTGAAAGAAAAGCTCAAACGATATTGGATGATGTCGTAAGTTCTTATGATGGAACTTGTTATCGCTATTCAATTAATTCTATAGGTCGGGAAGCGGACACTGCTTTAAAGTGTCATTATGTGAATTGCAGACTATTATTTGAAGTATTAAATGTAAAATAATTATGATTACAGCAGCAGGTATTAAAAGAATTTTATACGCTGAGACAAGCGTAATTGCGGCTGACCTTACGGGCACAGCTTTGAAAGCGATCATAGATGCCGCAGCCACCGCAAAGCATGAGATTTCTAACGTACATGGTGACACATGGAGTTTGGAGGAATCCGAGCCAAGCACCACTCGTTATAAGAACGCTTTGACAGGGCAGAATTACCGTCAGGATATCGAAATGGGGGATATTCAGGCATCCTTTACCATCGGGCAATATGACTATCAAACAAAGGCTGATTTAATGGGCGGTGATGTTATCAAGAACGGGGATAAGGTTGTAGGTTGGAAACGTGCCAGTGGCATTGTTGAAACATACAAATGCCTTATCTTCCAAACGAAAGATAATCAATGGTGTGTATTCCCTAAAGGAGCCGTGACAACTCGTGAGGCTAATACGGATAAGGCTATTGGTTTAGCTCTCTCAGGGGTAGCATTGGAACCGGGAATTGATGGCGTTCGCTCCGAATATTGGTTTGATGATTCGGAAGTGGTGACAAAGGGATAAGATTGATTTTTAGGATAACAGACGGGTGGAGTGGCTAGATCACCTCACCCGTTTTAAATTTGAAGAAGTATGAATGAAGCAGCTAAATTAGTGTCGGATAGTCTACTAGGTGAGGACTTCGCCACAATACACATAAAGGATAAGTATTATACAGTTTATCCACCAACAATAAAAGTTATCTGCCGGGCATGTTCGGCTTTTTCCAAGATAGGTTTGGATGGCAATTATAGTAAATTGACTGTCATCGGGGAGATCCCTGAAAACATACCACACATCATTAAGGGGCTTTCGGCATTGATAGTTGGTGACACACGCAATTGGAGATGGAAAGCTCACAAAGTAGGTAAAGCCTTCCAATCAGCCACGAATAGGGATATAAAAGAGGCATGGGAAACAGTTCTTCCTTTAATTAATGGCGGGAGTTTTTTCGAATATGCGCTTTCCATGAAGAGCGCCGCAAAGATAGTAGCAAAGGAGAAGTTGTAGGAAACGATACGATGTTAGGGCAAATTGCTTCATTCATGGAAAATCTTCATTTGTCTTACAAAGAAGTTTTTGAGGTGATCCCTTACCGTAATTTGATAATCATGCAAAAGGATAAATTACACGAAGTAACAGGCGAATTAGTACAAGAAAGTTCAGGCAAAGATATGGCATCAAGAAGGAGGCAAAAGTAATGGCAAAATTATACTTTAAAGTCAGTAGCGATTACCAAGAAGTTATAAGGCTACGTAACGAGATAGCGAAATTAGAGACACAGATAAAGTCTATGGACGTTAATAAGGCTCCACAGGCTGTTGCTGTACTCAACAATCAGATGCAACAAGCCAAACAGCAAATGCGGGGAATGGTCGAAGAAGCCGCTAAGGCAGGAGCTGTTATGGGCAATGACTTCAAAAATAAAATCTATCAAGGTTCTCAGGCTGTAAATGACTTTACTCAAAAGATTATCAATCAGAAGACTGTAATCCGGGATATTGAAGCTGATGTTAGAAATTTATCTGATGCTTATAAGAAAGTCCGCAGTAACCCATTGCAGGCAAATTCGGCCTTAGGTGAGCTGAATGCTGCAAAGAAGGCGCTTCAAGAAGAAAAATCAACTCTCTTTGGATTACAGACCGAACAATCAAATGCCCGTTTATCAGTTAAGAAACTCAGGGATGAATACTCACTATATAAAGATGACGCAAAGAATGTAGTAAATGCTAATGGTGGTATGTCGATGTCTTTCGGCAAGATGCTTGGCGTAATAGGTGGAGTTGCTGCATTAAAACAGTTAGGATCAGAACTCATTCATGTCAAAGGTCAGTTTGAATCGATAGAAATTGCATTAGACACAATGCTTGGCAGTAAGGAAAAGGCTGATACCTTGCTCGCAGAAGTAAAAAGCTATGCAACGGTTTCTCCTTTAACGCTAACCGATATCTCTTCCGCCACACAAATGATGCTTGGCTTCAATATTGAGGCAGAGAAAGTTCCGACTTACTTTAAAGCCATCGGTGATATATCAATGGGAGACACTCAGAAGTTTAACTCTTTAACTCTGGCATTCTCTCAAATGTCTGCTACAGGCAAGCTTATGGGGCAGGACTTAAACCAAATGATTAATGCTGGTTTCAATCCATTACAGGTTATTGCCCAAAAGACAGGTAAGAGTATAGCAGAGCTCAAAGATGAAATGTCGAAAGGTGCGGTTTCTTCTGAAATGGTTCAGCAGGCCTTTATTGATGCAACAAGTGCCGGTGGCAAGTTCTACAAGATGTCAGAAAACGCCTCTAAAACTATCAATGGGCAACTTTCCATGATGCAAGATGCTTTGGATAGAGTCTTTAATGAGATTGGAACAGACGGGGAAGGCGCAATCATGGGAGCTATTAAGGGTACCACATCTTTGATCCAGAGCTATGAGACCGTAGGGAAAGTCTTGGTAGGATTGATTGGTACTTATGGTTTGTATCGTACGGCTGTAATGCTTTCAACTATGGCCACAAGTGAACATACATTAGCAGAGATCGCACTAACAAATGTTCGGATGCTCGCCCGAAGGGCTCAATTGGCTCTTAATTCGGCAATGCTTACCAATCCTTATGTAGCTGTTGCTGTAGCCGTAGGAACTGTAGTTACAGCAATGTGGGCTTTCTCCGATTCTACCACAGAGGCTGAAAAAGCGCAAGCAAAACTTAATTCGTCTATAGAATACCAAACTAGTGCTATTAATAAATATGAGAATACGGCGAAGGAATTAATCGGGATCATAAAAGATGAAATTAGTACTCAATACGATAAGCAAAAGGCGTTGGATGTACTTCAAAAAATGATGCCTTCCATATTTAAGAATATGGATATAGAATCAATAAAATTAGCAGAGCAATTAGGTCTTTACAAAGAAATAGCGAAGTGGAAAAATAATCAGGCTATGATAGGGGCAAAGGCAAGTGTCGTTTTGCGTGAGAAAGAGCTGTCTGATTTGAAGTCAAAAACCGCAAAAGGGAATCTAAAGGACATCGATAATCCCTTGGTAAAGCTTAAAGAAGCCGAGCTGCGTATAGCAAAAGATTATGTGTTTCAACTTGAAGAGATAAATAAAAAAGCAAAATTCGGATCACAACCTAAATCAGTACAAGCTGAATCTTTGAAAGCTAGGGAAAAAGTACTAAAGGATGAGATTTCAAAGATGGAATACGAGAAAGAACAATCGGATAAGAATGGTTCTTTCTATGGAATGGAAGGGGTATTATCAGCTAAGAAAGGACAATTAAGGGAAATAACGAGTCAATTAAAAACTCTAAACTCAGCATCTAAAGAGACATTGCTAGATAAGGACTATTGGGATAAATTAAAAAAGGATTCCCAAGAAACAATAAATTCAATTTCGGTAGATACGGTGAAGCTTCTTAAAGCGGGAAAGACAACTGGGATAGATGCCAAAACTGTTTCTTCTTATAAAAAGGCGACTGACGACATTAAAAAAGCCAATGAAAACATAGCCATTTACGACACTACGGGAAAGGCTGATAAGAAAGCTGAATCACAGGAAGAAAAGCTTCGTAAAGAAACAGATAAATATAATGTTCTTCTTTCTAAGCAGGCTTTAGAAGAGCAACGGACGGCCGAAGATTTACAAATGAAAACGGATGAAGCCCGCATTAAATCTATGGATGATGGGAGTAAGAAGACCATAGATGAGATGGAGTTAAACTTTGAGAAAGAGATGCAGGCTATTGATCGACAAAAAGAAAATCGTCTTAGGGAGAAAATAGATAATGCCCGTTCTGCTTTCGAATCTAATCCTCAAAATAAAGGCAAGTCATTTGATGCTTCAGGCATCTCTTTGTCGGATGCTGAAATAAAAGACTTCAACGAACAATATAAGGCGGCCATTGCCGAGTATGGAAAGGAGGTAGACAAGCAGAATGCAACAGGCATACAGGTCATGAATGACTACCTGAAAGAATATGGGACTTTCCAACAAAAGAAACTTGCTATAGCTCAAGAATATGATGAGAAAATAGCTAAGTCAACCAACGAATGGCAGAAAAAGTCTTTAGAGGAACAGAAAATATCCGCAATTGGAAAGGTAGATATAGAATCCATAAAGGCGGATATTGATTGGGTTTCCGTATTCAGTGAATTCGGGGGGATGTTTAAAAGTATAACAGAGCCTATACTTGAAAAGGCTAAAGAGTATACCAATACAAAGGACTTCAAGCGATCAGGGGCATCAGATCAGAAAACGTTGGTTGACGCTATAAATAAGATGGAAGAGTCTATGAGCGAAGGTGGTTCTCTTAATTTTAAGAAGCTTGGAACTGACATGGCGGCTTATCAGATAGCTATCAACTCGCTAAAAAAGGCTAAGATTGAAGAATATGAATCTATAGAACGCTTAAAGAAGGCACAGGAAGACTATAATAAAGCATTAAAGGATGGCTCTGATCAGGAGAAAAAAACGACGAAGGACACTCTTGACCTAGCGCAACAAAATGCGGATGCATCATCCACTAATGTTAAGTCTCAAGAAGAAGCCGCTAATAGTGCTCAACAGACTGTTACCAATACGGCATCTAATTTGCAGAAATCAATGAGTTCAGTCGTTGAAGGGCTTTCGCAATTATCATCAGGGGGGCTTAACGATGCTTATCAGGGGCTTATTAAGATGGGTAATGGAATGGGTGGGGCAATGGGAGATATTGCCAATAAGCTTAAAAATGCACCTGTAGTAGGATGGATAGCCTCTATAATCGATGTTCTAAAAGATGGGCTAAGCAATTTCTTTGGATCTATTCTTGATGGCATTGGAGATGCTATCGTAAATGGGACAAAGGATGTATTTTCCGGGGATGTGTTCAAAACTATAGTCAAGTCCGTTACATCAAGTTCTAGTGAGATGATAAACTTGATGTCTTTAGGGCTTAATAACAAGATACTTGGTTTTCTAGGAGTAGGAGGAAACGCTAAGGAGGTTAATGAGCTAGTAGATAAATTAACAAATAGCAATAAATATCTAATAAATGCGATAGATAAGTTAACCACAGAAATGGAGAAATCGGGTGGTGAAAGTGCCACTGAACTATATACGGATGCTTATCAAAAAAAAACACAAAAGATAGAGAATGATCGTCAAATGTTAGAGGCTAAGATGGGGTATCACGGGGCACATCATTCTAACGATTACTATATAAATGACGCCTTTAATGCCTCCGATTGGGAAAAAGCATCTGACTATGTAGGTAAAAAACTATCATCTGCCGGGGATTTATGGAAGTTAAGTTCGGAAGATTTGTCAAAATTGCAAGAACTTCCAGATATTTGGGAAAAGATAAATAGTGGCAAATATGATCAGTCAGAATGGCTTGATGCGTATATAGATGACGCTGAAGCTTTGCAGGAACTAACTGAACAATGGCAGGAAACTATGGCTCAGACATCTTTCGATGATTTCTATAGTAGTTTCCTTGATACTTTGTCCGATATGAATTCAGACGCAGAAGATTTTGCCGATGATTTCGAGTCCTATCTTCAAAAATCAATTCTTAATGCAATGCTTGCGGACAATTTTAAAAGCCGAATACAAGCTTTGTATGACAGTTGGACGGATGCCTACAAAGATGATAATAAAATAACTCCAGATGAAGCGGAGGAGCTTAAAAAACAGCAACAGAATATCACTGACGACATGATCGCTCAAAGACAATCCCTTATCGACGCATTTGGTTGGGATACATCTTCCTCTTCTTCTCAGAGTTCCACCTCTGGAGGATATGAGACTATAAGCCAAGATACAGGAGAGGAAGTAAGTGGAAGGCTTGCTGCTGTGCAGATAACAGGTGAAGAACTAAAAGCTCAAAGCGTATTACAGTCTCAATCACTTAACATGTTGACTATAAAGGCAGAAGAATACCTGACTGTAAGCAAGGATTCAAAAGATATAGCGGATGAAACACGAACTATATTAGCAAATACATATCTGGAGACAGTTGAAATACGGGAAAATACAGGAGCTACGGTTAAAGAATTGAAGAGTGTTAACGAGAGACTCGGAAAGATAGAAAGTAATACTAAAGGGCTTGTGTCAAGATAGGAGTAGGGAAACAGATTCTTTACCATAAATAAAAGGCGGAATTCCCCGCCTTTTATTAAAATATGGCTGCGATCTGCTTGATTTTATTTATTTTTTCAATAATCGTATTGTTTTTTCTAGCTATTTGTAGATTATATTCAGTTTGCATCTTCACAAGCAAATCGGCATTTATGCCCAACGCAGCTTCTAAAAGTAGCGCAAATTCTGTAGTAATAGGACGCTTTGAATTTAGAATCTCATTGAGGGCAGTATAAGACAACTCGAACTTTCTGGCGAAATCCTTTTGCTTTATATTCCTGCATTCCAATTCTTCTTTTACCAATTCTCCCGGATGGTACGGGCGGAATGACTGTAGATTGTTTGCTGATGTTCCCATAATTTCTACTTGTAGTGGTTTGTAATATCTACTAAAGAACATATTTCGATTACCATTTGATTCGATTGGCTGGCTATTTCCCTAAACTCAAGTCTGTACTGGTCATTTATACGCAAGGAAGAAAGTCCCTTTTTATCTCCTTTCAGCCTTTCGTAATTTAAAGATCTGAATAGATGTAAATCTTCCATTCGAGAGGCGTTAATTAATGCTTTGACACACTTTAAATAGCCATTGACTACTTGAGGTTGAAAACGATGTTTCTTATCCATCACTTTACCTTTCTCGTATAGCTCTGCCAAATAATCTTTTTCAAATTCAACATTCATATACCGTTCTTTGGTGATGCAAATATAGCAACTTAATTTGTGAAATTCACATATTTAGCGGATTTTTTATGGGAAACAAAATTCGATAAAGTCAAAATAGAAGCCTTTTTTGGTATATATTCTTAGTATTTGTTGCTGGTTATCTAGTGCCTTGAAATATCCCCGTTAAACGGTTATGAAATATGTTTGTGTTGAATTTACGATGATAGAGGGATTGTCGTGTATCGAGTGGAATAAAATTCTCATTTTATTTTGTATAAGGTAGTTTTGCAAACAGAAATGGCATAGCTATCCTAACGGTTGTTGTGGTTTGCTTTTAAATTAGTGCCATTTAAAAAACAGTGAATAATTATAATTATGGCAGATTTGATAATTAACAATAAAGATGCTCTCCAAACATGGGGCGTTAAAATAGGCGAGGGGTTTATAGATGCTATTTTCGCTCCCTCTCCTTTAAAAGAGTTTATTGAGAATAAATCCCGTCTTGAAAACGGCAAACGGGTGACATATAATAATCCTAAAGTGGATGAGCGAGATGTAACACTGGTGTTTAACCTTGAGGGCATTTCTCAGGCTGATTATCTTTTAAAATACAAAGCATTTAAGGCTGAGTTAGAAAAAGGTAGAATTGAGATTAAAGTCCCTGTTTTGGGAGAAGAAATATATCGACTTACTTATCAAAAGTCCACCTCCTTTGCAATGAATACGCTTCGTACCTTTTCTAAATTATCGGTGAAATTTCAAGAAGCGAATCCTGCCGATAGAACCTAATTTACGACAATATTTTAATTGTCGTGTTTGGAAGTCCTTAGTTTTAGGGCTTCTTTTTTTTATCCCCGAACTTTGGGGGTATGATAGACATTAAAGACATATCTGGCAATATACGCTTCTCTACACCCATAAATGGAGGATCAAAGAGAAAATTCACTTTGATGAAAGAGGACTATATTACGCTAAAATTTAACGTGGATAGTCCTGTGTACTTTAAACTAGGTGATGGAATAGACGATAGCGAGATAGGCTTATTTGAATTAATTGACTTATACAAGCCAACTCGAAACGATTCTACAGGAGGGTATGATTACGAGCTTCGCCTAGATGCCTATTACTGGAAGTGGAAGAATAAAAAGTTCTTCTATACTCCTGATACTGGAGGAAGCGAAGCGAGCTGGAACCTGACAGCCACCCTTGCCGTTCATCTTAACGTGTTCTTGACAAACCTTTCCACTCTGGGATATACTTACAAAGGAACAGCTTTTGAGTTTTCAATAGACAGTACTGTAGAGAACTCGGCAAAGCTTGTATCTTATGACAATACCAATCTCATTGATGCCCTCACTAACCTTGCCGATACCTGGGACTGTGAATGGTGGATAACGGATAACATCATCCATTTCGGACGTTGCGAGTATGGAGATCCTGTAGATTTTGAATATGGGGTGAATGTTTCTTCAATGACCAGAAGTGACAGCCAATCCAGTTATGCAACCCGTATATACGCTTTCGGTTCAACTAGGAATCTTCCTACTAATTACAGGCCGATAGATGAAAATCTTGTGGTAAACGGTGTTGTGCAGAAACGCTTAATGTTACCGTCAGGTACACCCTACATAGATGCTTACGAGAACATGTCGACCGAAGAAGCGGTTGAGGATATAGTTGTTTTTGATGATGTCTATCCTAGAAGAGTGGGTACCATATCGGAAGTTACAACCGTTGTTAAGCATACATCTACAGAAAACGCAGATGGAACAACAACTATTACGGATTGGAATGCTTATCGTTTCAGAGATTCAGGTTTGACCTTTTCCAAAGACTATGTGCTTGCGGGAGTAGAATTAAGGATCGTTTTTTCTAGCGGTTTATTAAATGGCTTAGACTTTGGAATTGCTTTTAATCCTAATGGCACTAGTCCAGAAGAACAGTTGTTCGAGATTGTAAGAAACGATGATTACGGCATCAATTTACCTAACGATACGTTAAAGCCCCAAATAGGAGATACTTACGTCCTTTATGGCTTTGACACGTCTTTAGTATCTGACACGATGGTTCCCGCTGCCGAACAAGAACTAAAGGAGAAAGCTCTGGCTTATGTTGAGAAGACAAAGATTGATCCTTCTACATACGACTGCAAAATGTCTTCTGAATACATGTACAATGGCGGTACCCAAAGAATTTTCGCTGTGGGTGATAAAGTAAATCTTATTAATCCCGCATACTTTGAAACGGGTAGAGTATCAAGAATCATAGGCTTTGAGTATAATCTTGATTACCCTTATGACAACCCAACTTATACAGTCGGGGAAACGGCTTCTTACTCCCGCTTGTCAGAGATAGAGCAGAAAGTGAATGCTGTCACTTACAAGGGACAGACTTATACTGGCTCTGGTGGGAGCGGTGTATACGTAATCGGTCAAAACGATAATACTTCTTTATCGGATAGAAATGTTTTGTCCTCTTTCAGGGCGTTGGCAGAAATTGCAAGCAGAGCATTAAGCCGCTTGAAGGATGATATTGCAGAAGGCGTAATCACATTCTCAAAGGGACTAATCTCTAAAGCAGACAGCATCTTCGAAAAGAGTGTGACAGTAAATGAGGATTTGCTGGTTGATAAAGATTTGACCGTCGGCGAAACATTAACGGCAGGTGAGATCAAGAACGCTACTCACACCCCGGGGCAATTCGGTTCGGGCTATCGAATAAAGGTTAATCCTAAAACGGGTGATTCGGAGGCTGAAGTAGATCGTTTGTTGGTTCGTAAAGAAGCCATATTCAACAAGCTTAGTATTGCGGAGATCAAGAGTGTGGGCGGTGCCATGCTGCTCTCTTGCGCTAGTATGACGTGTCAAAAGGTTGAAGAGTCGGAGGATGTTTATCGCTGTTTCTTTGATACGGATGAAGGCACGATAACTAATCCATTCGCCGTTGATGATCAGGCCATCTGCCGCCGTTGGAACGGTCAGGGTATGAAATACTACTGGCGACTTGTAACAGCTGTCGGAACGGATTATATTGATCTGTCCAAAACGGACGTAGACGGCTTGGGAGTACCCACGGCTCAGGATGAGATTATACAGCTCGGCAACAGAACTGACACAAGCCGCCAATCCGCACTATATAAAACCGCTTATGGCATCAATGCACCTGCTGAGTACCAATACGACGGTATTGATTCCTATGACCTGAGCGGCAAAGAAGCTGTCGTTGTCAGCCCTTCCGGTAATAAGTTCACGGGTGAATTTCACGTGAAAACGGGAAACACTTCCGTTCGTATTCCTGCCGATAAAGGCGAATGGGTTGCCGGGGCTTATAGCTATTACGACAGAGTTTCCCATAACGGCAGTCTTTGGCTGGCACTGGTTAATACCTCGGAAGAGCCCGGTGATTCATCCGCCGACTGGCTTAAGCAGGTGAGCGAGGGAGGAACGGGCTATCGTATAGAGAAACTGGCCACTCCCGGATATGAGTTCTATCGGGAAAATCAGATCTATAATCATACGCTTTCCGTACGGGTCTATTTCAATGAAGAGGATATAACCGGGACTCTGAACATGCAACGTTTCAAATGGACAAGAGTATCCGAAAATACGGACGGTGATCCCACATGGAACGAGCTTCATGCCAATTCGGGACATAAGATAGATATCACGGGTTCGGACTTAGCCGGAGACACGTTCTTCATTCTTCAATTTTATGATGTTACAAATAATCGAATATTAACTACTAAATTTTAGAATTATGCCAATTTTAGCACAACAGACGTATTCAGTACGTCGATTGATTGACGGAAAGACATTGAATTTCGTCTTACAATCCAATCAGGCGATGACGCAGTTATTCACTCCCGATCCTTCAACGTATGTACCGAACTATTCGGCCACTCCGTTTTTGGTTATCACCCCAAGTATCCTGATAGCCGGAGAGGCGGGCGATCAGATTGCGAAACTTAAAAAGGCTCCCACGTGGAAGATAAACGACAGTGCAACATTGACCTCTTTTGGTGCCACCGCTTCCGCCTCCTCTCCCTATGCGCTGACCATAAAGAACAATATGACAAGCATCTCTCAGATGAAAATCGAATGCGAGGGCATCTATGTTCAGCCGAACACATTGGCCGAGATGCCCGTTAAGGCGGCCATGACATTCACCAAAGTGACAAATAACGGTGCGAGTATTATTGCGGTGGTTTCCGCACCGCTGGGAACAATCTTTAAGAACGGATTAGTTTCCACGCTGAGGGCCCACTGTGACTTGTGGAGAGGCTCATCTATTGATAACACAAGTGTGACCTATACCTGGTCTATTAATCAGAGCGGAACATGGGTTGTGCTGACTTCTACTAATGCGGCCACTTATGGAATCACGGGATACACCACCAATGAAATCGTCATTCCTTCCAGTGCGGTTATCAATTATGCCACATTCAAATGTTCCATCAAAGACACTGATTCGGGTAGCTCCACTTATAATAAGAGTGTTGAGGACTTTGTATCTTTCGTGGATATGTCCGATCCGTATGAGATTGACGTTGATTTCCCCAACGGTGACGGGGTGGTCTCAGGTGGTATTGCCACAGTTAAAGTTCAGGTTCGGCAGGGAGCGACACGGATGGCGGATTCTTTCTTCGTGGGCAAAACAATCAAGCATTTCAGATTCAACGCTGCCGGAGCGCTTGATGACACTTGGGGTACAGCCGGATACAAGACGGGACGTTCCCTTGATATTGCAGAGAGTGATCTATTGACAGGAGTTCAAACAGCTTTCGGAGTACAACTGGAGGGATAATGGCACTACTGGCTCAAACCACCTATACTGTTAAGCGGGCGGCAAAGGACGGTTATTCCGTTTCTTTGTCTCCCGAATCCATCGTCTTAACCAAGAACAGTTCAGGCGTGGTGTCTGATCTATCCACCGCTAAGACAAAAGTTTCTCTTACGGTGGGTGGAAATGGCGTCACCCCTGCCATTGGCACGCTGGTTGTGTCAGGGTGTGCGGCCACCAAGAGTGGCATGGATATCACCATAACATCCGTTCTGGCAAGCTCGGGCTATGTGGACATCCCTGTTACTTATAAGAACTTCAGCGCAACAAAGCGGTTTACTTTCACTACCGTTATGGTTGATCCCGTAACGATAAAAAAGGAGGTACAATCACAACTGGCCGTTGAATCAGAACTCATCGTAGCGGAAGTAACAGCCACTACGAAGGTATATGTGAATGGTAAGATGGATGAGCTGACTATCGGTGGGAGAAATTTATTGCTAAATAGCGCTATAGAACGATCTGGCTCCAGAGAATATGTTTCAATAGAAATCACCGATATAGCAATTGCTAATCTGAATAAGCAATTTACCTTCTCTTTTGATGTTTGCGCTGATATATCGGGCACTATTAACTTCTATAGCTTAGGGGGATACGGAATAAATATAAATAATACTTTCTCTGTCACCACGGAATGGAAAAGATTTTATTCTGTAGGGTTATTTAGTTACCATCAAAATGACCCTAATGGAGATCGATGTATATTGTCGTGGTATGGCATTTATGGAACAGGAGTTAAACCTCATATTCGCAACGTTAAAGTCGAATTAGGCAACAAAGCTACCGATTGGACGCCCGCCCCTGAAGATGTGGATGCGAGCATTTCCAAAGTACAAACGCAAGTCACCAGTGCCGTATCCCGTCTAACAATCGCCGAGACAAGTATAAGTACACTCGTATCTCGAACAACCACAATCGGTAATACGGTTACTTCCCATTCAACGAGTATCAACCAACTGAATAATCAGATTGCATTAAAAGCCGATTCAACAACAGTTACGGGCATTAATACCAGATTAATATCTGCCGAAACGAAGATAACCCCTGATGCAATCAACCTGACGGTTAAAAGTCAGATTACAACGGCTGTTAACGATGTGCAGGTTGGAGGGAGGAATTTATTGCTAAATAGTAAAATATCAAGATCCGCCAGTTCATATAATATCGGTTATTGGACTTGCTCTAGGGATTTTATAATTGGCGAGACATTAACCGTTACAATTAAAGGTAATATACCAGGTAGCAAACTATTCGGGATATGGTTTAATTCAGGCTCGTATGGCGGTTATGCACTCCCGAAAATTGTCGATGGGTATTCAAAAACAATAACTGTGCCCACTGGCACTTCAACTAGAACAATAGGGATATACCTAATTAGTAATCAAAGCGCTGGTGATTCTTGGTCATTTGACTGGATTAAATTGGAGTCCGGAAATAAAGCTACCGACTGGACGCCCGCCCCGGAAGATGTTGATGCGGCCATCGCATTGCGCCCAACAACAACCGAAATAAAAGCGGGTATTAGCATTACATCGGGCGGAATATCTGTTTTTGGCCAAACACTTAGCCTTGCCGGGAAAGTGACGTTCAGCTCCTTAGATAGCAGTACACAGAGTACAATTAACGGCAAGGCGACTACGGGATACGTAGACAGTGCTAAATCTTCTGCAATCAGTACAGCCGCTTCGGATGCAACAACAAAGGCTAATACGGCTCTGACAAATGCAAAATCGTACAGTGATACGCTTAAGAATTCGTTGGGAGGTTTGGCTTATTTGAGTGCCGTTTCCCTTGCCAAGCTTGACAGTACAATAGTTGAAGGCGGTTATATCAAAACATCTTTGATTAATGCGGACGCTATCATAACCACGGAGCTTTTAGCTCGGAAGATACAAGCTACGGATATTTCTACTAGTAAACTTACTGTAAATGATGGTGCAAGAATAGGTGATTTGTATATATACGGTGGAGGGTTATGTACTAGTCCACAGGGTTTAAACCCTGCGGACTTACCTTACCTCTACCTGAATAAAAATAGTTTTATTCTTAACGCCTTTGCTTATTCAACAGATTACCACTATTCATTTAATAATAGAACAGAGCTTTCCGCAGGCAAAATTGCAATTAAATGCATAACAACGGGTACAGCATATGTCACAAACCCCGGTTTGCAGATTGAAGTAAGTGGGAACAGTGATGATACCGCAATAAATATTTTAGCTGGTTATATATCAGGATTTAGACTAAGAACACTTACGGTTAGGACTTCTCAAACATTGTCTGTGTCAGATGGCATCATCATATCAGAAGCAGATAGTGAAATAACTCTAACTCTCCCATCTAACCCCGGCAACGGCAAAATGTATTTTATAAGAAAGAACGGAGGCGGCAGAATATGGGTAAATGGCAGTTATATAATCAATGATGGAGACTGGTATCGTGAAAGGTCTACAAGCGTACAACTAAATAGGGGCTGTCTTGCAATATTCATGTATAATGGCACTTATTGGACATACAATACTGTTAATGGTTGATAAATTAAATAAAAATGACAAAGATTGATTTTAGAAAGATTGAAGTAAAGAATATCGAGGGAAAGGAGAGTACCCTTGATTTGAGTAAGGAACTAGGCAATGCGATCTATCAAAAGACCGCCGATTTGGGTGAGTTGGAGCTGGCCCGAAGCATCTATAAAGATGGTGAGATAGAAGTCGATGCGGGACAAGCGGCTATCCTTAACAGATACATCCGTGAGGGCTTTCTTGCTTTCGTTCAGGAAGCTGTATGCCCGATACTAGATGAAATTATTAATCCTAAAAAATAAAAATCATGTTTACAGAAGAATCAAGAACAACGACCGTGGTGGGTTCAGCCGAAAGCGGAGATTACAAGTACAATGTTGATTATAACCTCAATGGTAATAAGCTAGTGAATTTGCATTGCAACGTGTACAAGAAAGTCAGCGAAGAAGTAACGACCTCTACAGACAAACAGACAGTGGAGAGAGAAGAGTATGCAGGTCTCATGTTTCAGGAGAATGGTAACAAGCAGTTCTCTTTCCCACAGGATACGGATATTACCCCGCATGTAACTGTGTTTGAACAGATACTTGTAGAGGTTAAAGCAAGTCTAGTGACTGATACTAAAGAATAAAATGTATGTAAGGTGGCCTTTCTGGGGTACCTAAAATTTAAAAGTAATGGAAGAGAGTAATGTAATTAAAGGCACATCGGTTATCATCTTCGGGGGTGAGATGTTAAGCCTGTTTTGGGATTTGAGATGGATGATCATGTTAGCGGTTATCTTGGTGGCCGTAGATTTTAGATTCGGAGTTAAAGCGGCACAAGCAAGGGGAGAAAAGATTCGTAACAGTAAAGCCGGACGCAGAACAGCAAACAAGCTGATCGACTATATCTGTTACCTTGTGTTAGGCGGGTTGATCGGAAAAGCTATCGGTGAACCTCTGGGGATTAACCCTACGCTTGTAGCTGCTGTTTGTATGGGCGTTGCATGTTTGTTTGAAGTGGACAGTATTCTTCAAAACATCTGCGAGTATAAGGGTGTGAAGTATTCCTTTAGTCTTTGGAAAGTAATCATTGCCTTGGTGAAGTCTAAGCGGAAAGATATCGGTGATGCTATTGAAGAAGGAGTAGGAAAGGAGGAAACGAAATGATTAAGCTGTTATTAAAACGTGTAGCTCGGAAACCCGGCTACACTATCGGAAAGTTGTTTATGGATGGTGAATATTTTTGTGATACGCTGGAAGATACCGACCGATTGGATGAAGGCATGAGTCTAGATGAGATTAAGAAGCTGAAACAACCGGGGCAAACAGCCATCCCGGAAGGCAAGTATAAAGTAATTGTGAACGTTTCTCCCAAGTTTAAGCGGTTGTTGCCTCGCTTGCAAAATGTGCCGGGATTTGAAGGTGTACTGATCCATCGTGGTAACACAGCTAAAGACACTGCCGGCTGTATTCTTGTTGGTCAAAACAAGAAAGTTGGTATGGTACTGAATTCTACCTATTACGAAGAAAGGCTTGTTGAGCTGCTCAAGCATGATGATAACATTTCAATTGAGATCGTATGAGAAACTCGATAAAGAAAAGACAGTACGTTAGTATGGTGCTTGGCATCATACTAACGCTTGCTCTTCTGTATTCCTGCAGAACAGCAAAACAAACATCTACTAGTACAGAGACAAAGTACGATTCGATTGTGGTTGAGAAGTTGGTTCCTTATGCTTTGCCGGAAGATTCTGTAAAAATCAGGGCTTTGCTTGAGTGTGATAAGAACGGTAAAGTCGTGCTCAAATGGTTTGATGAAGAACATTCTAAACGTATGAAACTGAAATTTTCGTTAGACAGTCTGGGCAATTTGCTGACTACTGCTAAGGCTGAAGCTGATACTGTATATTTGCCTCAGACTACTATCAATGTTGGTAAGAAGAGTGTTTCGCAGTCTGTTGTTACTGTGCCTGTGGAGAAGAAATTGAGTTGGTGGCAAACTACACTGATTTGGACGGGTGTTATCGCTTGGCTTGTAGGTATTATTGCTTTGTTTTTTTTGTTGAATGAGAAAACGAGTTGGCCGGGAGCACTGTGGAGATTGGTTAAAAAGTGAGAAGGTTTTTTCCGAGAATAGAGTAAATGAACTGTGTTAACTGTTGCTTTTAGTTTAATATCATTACTTTGGGATCGAAATTGCTGGAGCACCAATCTTTTGCGAATGTCAAAATCCTGTTATTTTGGACCTCTATCCCAATTTGATCACTAGTTGTTAGCGTTTAATACTTGAGTTTACTAAGAGGATGTGCCAAAAACTCTAATTTTATAGAAATACTTTCGTTGTAGTATACTGTAGCAAGAGTATTTTATCGTTTTTTGACACAGCCTCCTTGCTTTTATCGTATTATCTTTGTAACATGTTCCTAGCTTTTCTGATTGTATTTATCTTACTATTTTACAACAGAAGCATTCGTTGATTTAAGTAAGCTTTCCCATTTGATCTTCCATTTTTTTTAGAGATGAATTCCATTTTCCAATTTTCTTTATTTCGGATCTAGGTATTACTCTTTTTTTTACGGTTTCATAAAGCAATTTTTCTAAAGTAGGGACATCGTAGTAAACATAATTGTTAGTATCAGTTAGGAGTTTCTTAATATGTTCTGCCAAAAAACCTTGCCCCCAAAAATCTTCAATCTTGAAATTGGTATGCTGATTACGCATAGCCTCATAATGGGTGTCCCCTTCTTGCGGAATTAATTGCAAATCCCACCTATATTCACTTTTAAGCTTTTCAATATCTAAAAATACAATAAACATCTCATCTACCTTATCGCGTGACAAAGCCAATGCTAATGCTATGTCATCTAGATTATGTTTGTCATCAGGTACTTTCCATACCGACAATGTATGTTCAGAAGTTCCTAGTTCTGACACTGCATCAGAATCAAGAGAAGGGCCAACAAACCAAGCGTTATCGTTTATTTTACGTGCGTAGAGCATCTTTCTTCCAATGAATGTAATAAAACGTTGTATTTCATTTTAAGCCACGGTTCTTCTGGCTCATCATATTTACGAAGTAAATTGAGGGCTTCATTGTTTCCCCAATGTCCAAATAAGTTAAAAGAAGCTGATTTAACCTTGATCGATTTTACCTTAAAGGCACACAAGACTATAGTTTGTGATACAGGAAACAATTCTTCATAGTCATAGTCGCTTAACATAGATAGAATCTTTACTAATAAAGACTCATCCTCCTTCTCGTCAGACATTGTTTTTATAAAATATTCTCCCAGTAGAGAAAGTGTGGCATCTTTATTTTCAGTAAGCAGTTTTGATAGCAGTTCAGTTGCCTGATTATCTTCTCCACTTATAAATCGTATAGATTTAATTAAGCATAAGAAAGATTCCCTGTGTTTTGCTTTGAAATCTTCATTGTTCAATGGAAATATTTTGGGAAACGATGTTGTTTCAGACATCGTTTCCATTGGAAGCGACAATTGTTTGATTTGATTATAATACTTATTATCAGCGCCATCCATCCACTTATCAGCGCCATCTATCCACCAAAATGTTTGAGCCTTTGATTTTGGTGGGTATTCACGTAATACATCTATTGACAAATTTTCTTTTGAAATTTTATTCAATAAGTCGTCAAAGTCAGATGTTTGCCCAATAATATCTGTCTTCTGACTAATGATATTTATATCTGAAAAATTAATCATGTAAAATTAAATCTTTATAATATTTTACAGCATCCTCAATTGCTGAGGTTGCTGTATCCCAGAATTCTGATTGTTGATGATTAAGAATTTTTAGATCATTTCCAACAACTGTATTAATGTCTATATCAAGCAAAATTCGATCGGTTGGATCTTCAGGCCCTATTTGTGTGATATTCCTTGATAATGTATAAGCCTTGTTTATTGTCAAGACTTCTCCAGTCTTCTCGATTTTATCACGTAGTATTTTTCTTATTTGCCATTCTATGGGATATTCGTCCTGTACGCTAGCAATTTTTTGATACACTTTATTCAATAATGAAATATTCATGTCGAAAAAAAGAGTAGAGCATAGTGCTAATCTAGTAAATTCGGGATATGTTTTTGATATAGCAGCTATGATATCTCTAACTTTCTTCAAGAATTCATCCATCGATTCATTTCTCTTAGTACCAACAATATCGAATCTATCTGGGCCTATTGAAACTTTCAATGTCTCATCAAGATACTTCATATCCAAAGATATCACATTTTCTTGCACAACACCTTGGGGGGTAAATTTAAGTCCCAACCCTTTGTTTACTGAAGGTAGTAGATTCAATCCGTTAAATGCTTCCACAAATTTAGGTAACGTCTCTCCATTAATAACTATTGGTACACTGACAAATAATGTAGCTCTTCGATTAATAACATCTGCTTCCATTAGGGTATCTATTGTTTTAGGCCTCAAATATAGTAAATATCTTTAATTTATAATGGATATTTATTTTTTTATTGTTCTAGCATATAATATTTAGAATGATTTATTGTTTTTGCTCATGTCACACAAATCTTAATTAATCGCTCAAGTCATAATATGCTTCATTTGCATGCATTTGGCTGAACCCTATATTTTAAGAATCATTGAAGTATATCAAAAGTCTACAGTATTCTTCAATGATATATTCAAAACTCCTAAAACATTCGCAGACTATTAGGAGACTATCAAATAAGGTATAGCCCACCCTACTGCTCTAGTGACGTTTAATAATCGGCATAAATTCTTCGAAGTTTATTGATTTTATTTTTTTTGAATACAAAAATCGGAGAAGCTTTAGGAGATTACAACGTGTACTTTACCTGGAGATTAGAGTAAAGAGTCAATATATAAAAAATCATCTTTTTCAATTGACTTGATTCTATTGGTGAAATATTTGATCTTGTCATCTTTCACTATCTCACCATTCCTTGTTAATCTTAGATTCCAATTGGAGTTGCAAGGATGGATTATTGGATTGCTTTGTAGATTTACGTTGATATTCCAACACCACTTTGGTGC
The DNA here is from genome assembly GCF_900104585.1 of Bacteroides ihuae. Classification (GTDB taxonomy): domain Bacteria; phylum Bacteroidota; class Bacteroidia; order Bacteroidales; family Bacteroidaceae; genus Bacteroides; species Bacteroides ihuae. Next base: position 1,132,933 of record NZ_FNVX01000005.1, on the reverse strand, counting down.
CTTATGGTTAGTCATATGTGGCTCATCATCCCATAGTTCCAATTTGTTGATAGGATTAGGTTTAGCCGCAAATGGAGTAGTATGAATAAGTGGTTTATAAAATGTAAGTTCAGATTTTGAATATTTTATATTAGGATATTGAATAAATCGCATTTTTCCTTCCCAAAAAGAAACTGATTCCTTTGGAGAACAATAGCATTTTATAGCAAAAGTTTCATTCATTCTAAAAAAATCACATAGCATCTCTACAAATGCTTTGCCAATACCTAAGTGACGCATTGAAGGTGATACGGCCAAAATCTGCATATTTACACACCCTTCATGCTCACACCAAAGAGCAAATCCTACGGGATTATTTTTTAATAAGTAAATAAAGACCTTGTTTTGACTGAATCCTTTTTCTATGATCTCCCAATTGCAATAAAAGCCACTTTGGCAATTCAACTTTAAGTATTCATCGTACAACCATTGTTTGACAATGGCTAATTCTGATTTTAAAGGTGTTGTGTTTAGCTTATATTCATTCTCCATAGTTGTTCGTATTGCAAGATATGTGCGCAGTAACAGGTTTTCCTTTTTGGTTACTAGGAATTTCTCCGCTGACTCCAAAAAAATCTTCTATTTTATTTAATCCTCATTCCTTATTTAGTGAATTTATTTATGATTTCATTAATGTTTATTCCAATACCTGCAATATTGGGTTTAAGTTCAAAATTATCAATATGAAGAATTTTATTCCAGAAGTTTTCTTTCTCACCTAAATTAAGTTTTCTTTCTTCCTTTAGGCTTTTTTTTATTTTGTCAAGTTTTGATTTGTATTCAGGGGTATAATTAGGTTTGTCTAAAAAAAGCTTTTCAAAATTGTCCATACTTTCAGCAAATGTCAATGGATTCTTCTCGATGAATTTTTTGCAGACTTCAAGGTGCAGCCAAATTGATAGGTTGTGTAATCTAGATTGATAACCTGTCAGCTTTATACTTTCATCTTCAATAATTAATCTTCCATCCTTAATTGCTAAATCATTCTCTCCTTTCTTATCAATGTCCTTTATTAGATAATGAATGTCTTTATAAAGAATTTCTATGAAATTATCATTTTCAATTCGTAAAGGTTCCAATTCTTTTTCTATAAATTCGTCTATTGATTTTTTATCAGTATTTCTGATCTCCTCAATTATGTTTAGATAATCATCTCGTTTTAACATCGTATTAATTATAATTGCCGCTAATGTAAACTATAAAATCTTATCACCTAATTGAGTATACCTCTACTTTCCATGCAGGTATTTCAGGCATCTGTAGTCCAATTATTGATGTTTTGTATATTCTTTTTTTGAAATTATCTTCAAATATAAGAATGTTTTTTTAATTGCAATAAATTTGATTTGCAGTTTTTTTTATTCACAGGCTATTTCTCCTTGGTAATTCAATAACCTTACTCCCCATGTATAGATACATTTATCTAAAGAAAGGATATCAAGCTATAGGGTAGGGGTAATTCACGATTTTTCTTTTACGTTTCTTATCGCTCACTTTCCTGTTTGAATATTTAGTCTTATTTTTGCCACAAAAAAGTAAAATGACGTTTGACGAAGCTGTATCCATGATAGAACGGATAAAGGAGATTGCGGTAAGTGTTCCTATAAAAGGGCGTTTTATTCAATCTTTTTTCATAGGCCCTACTGATTGGAAGCTGATGGCAACCTTTATGACTATTCGAGTGCAAAGAGGAGAGGATGCTGCAATAAGTGAATTTCTTGGTAAAAGCTTCTCCGTATATGGAGTTTCCGAAACTAATACGGAAGGAGGTATTCCACGATTGGATATGACTGTATTGGATGATTTTGAGAAGATTATAGGTAATTGATCTCCCGGATGACAGAGTGATTTAAAGGTATTCGCTCTTTTGCTCATTCCAGATATTTTTCCCACATTTGCATTATAGAGCCATAGAAAAGAATTGTTTTATATGATTTCTTCCAAAGTTGCTCTATTGTTGCTCTTTTATAAATAATATTCAATCATAGTAGTCTGATAATAAGGACTTTATAATAAAATATTTTGAAGCTTCCCAAGCTGAGGGTCGTGAGTTCGAGCCTCATTTGCCGCTCCAGTTCTGAAAGCCTTTTATAGAAGCGAAAAGCCCATATTCAGGGACTTACAGAAGGGTATAAAGCCATAGGTCAGCAATGATTTATGGCTTTTCTTTGTTCGCCCAGCATGGGCGATAACTTTAGGGTGTAAGTCCCGAACGTATCTTGATAGTGGGAAGCGTTAGCCAAATAAGATAAAGTCCTATCTACAGCACAGTCCAATGAATTCTGTAACTGCTATGATAAAAGCTGAATTATGCGGAATTGAATCTTATTGAGATAAAGCTATTTTGCTATATTTATAAATATTTATATCTCCATCTACAAGCCTTCTGGATGGGGTTTATTGAAGTAGTTAATTAAGCACGGTTAATTAACTACTTCAACGTGCTTAATTAACTACTTTAGCACGTTGAAGTTATATCTTCTTCTGTCTGTAAATAAATAGGATTTTTCGTTAATGGACTAAGTGAAGTAAAAAGATGAAAGTAGGTTGCGTAACAATTAGATCTTTATAACTTTGCTGAATGAATCAAGTTGAAAGTATACAGCAATTTTATGATAGGCTTGCTTTAAAGAATGACTTGCCAGAAAGAAATAATGGAGCGGGACATTTTAATGTCTTTCCCCGTCAATATTGTTCTGTAACAGCATCCTACGATCGTCGTGATTTCTATAAAATCACTCTTATTACAGAAGGTACCGGAATAATACGTTATGCCAACAGGGAAATTGAAGTAGACCGTCCCGGACTTTTTTTCTCCAACCCTCTGAAGCCGCATTCCTGGGAAGCTACTTCGGAGAAACAGGAAGGTTGGTTCTGCGTTTTTACAGAAGAGTTTATACATTCTTGGAATAAGGAGGAATATCCAATATGCTATATGAATGAAGATCCTATTATCTTTCTCACCAACGATGCATTGGAAGAATTTGCCTATGTATACAGAAAAATGATGCAGGAAATGTCATCGGAATACATTTATAAATATAGCAAATTGCGAAATTATCTGCAATTAATCATTCATGAAGCAGTTAAGAATCATCCTGAGGTAAACATTCAGAATAAGCAAATAGATGCAGCGCATCGCATAACATTGCGCTTTCTTGAACTATTGGAACAACAATTTCCAATAGAGAATACCGATATGCCTTTAAGATTAAAATCTGCGCAAGAATATGCCGAGAGCCTTTCGGTGCACGAATACCATTTAAATCATTCGCTAAAAGAGGTTACAGGTAAAAATGCATCCTTACACATTGCCCAACGTATAGTAAAAGAGGCTAAAGCTTTGTTAAAGAATACTGATTGGAGTATTGCGGAGATAGCCTATAGTCTAAGATTTGAATATCCATCTCATTTTACAAGTTTTTTTAAAAAGAACACAGGAAATACACCTAAAGAATATCGGAATTTAATTCTTTGATATTTATAAGAAACCCTTTGGTATCTTTTACACTCATTATCTGATAACAACTTACCTTTGCCTCATATCAAATTTTAAAAACGATAAAGTTATGAAGTACAAAAAATTAGGGAAAACTGATGAGAAGCTATCTGCAATAGGGCTGGGATGTATGGGTATGTCTCATGCTTACGGAGAAGGTAATGAGGAAGAAAGCATCGCCACCTTGCATAAGGCTTTGGACTTAGGCATTAACTTTTGGGATACAGCTGATTTTTATGGCGGAGGGAAAAATGAAGAATTACTGTCCAAAGTATTAAAAGAAAACCGAGATAAAGTTTTTATTGCTACCAAATTTGGCTTTAAATACACGGGCGAAAATCTTTTGGCTAGTGCATTCGACGGCTCTCCCCAATACATGAGACAGGCTGTGGAGTTGAGTCTTAAGCGCTTAAATATCGATTGTATAGATCTTTACTATGCTCATCGTGTAGACCCGAATGTGCCGATAGAGGAAACGGTAGGTGCTATGGCCGAATTAGTAGAAGAAGGTAAAGTAAGGTACCTGGGGCTTTCGGAAGCTTCTGTGGCCAATATTAAGAAAGCAAATGCAGTTCATCCTATTTCTGCTTTACAAAGTGAATATTCACTTTTAACAAGAGATGTGGAGGCAGAGGTGCTACCGGCAATAACCGAAATGGGAATGACTTTTGTACCGTTTTCTCCGTTAGGACGTGGAATGTTTACTGAGAATTTTGATATAACTCGAATAGGTGCGGGCGATGCCAGAATGCAGTTGCCTCGTTTTCAAGGTGAACATCTCATTAACAACCAGAACCTGATGAAAGAGCTCGCCGAATTTGCGTATGGAAAAAATGTGAATACAGCACAACTCGCATTGGCTTGGATTCTTGCAAAAGGTTCGAATATCATTCCTATTCCGGGAACTAAGAGACGAAAATATCTAGAATTAAACGCCAAAGCGGTTGATATTGAATTAAATGAAGGAGACATTGCAAAAATAGAAAGCATCATTGCTAGATATCCGAATACGGGTGATCGGTATCCTGCTTCAAGTATGGCGTTAGTGGATAAAAGTAAATAGTTTCCTTTTATCGTTTTCTCTCATACTCAAAAGAGGGTGCGTCAAAAACTGACCGCCCTCTTTATCTATGGCAAACACAAATACCAATACTATCATATCAATTTAATGTTTGAAATTCTCTGGTGACTGTTGTAAGCTTCCTACAAGGCGGGTTTTAGCAAAACAATCAGGATATTCACTGTTTATAAAATCAATAAGCTTTTCTCGTATATCTACCCGTAAATCCCAGTTTAGAGATGCATTTTGGCTGCTGACCAATACTCTCAATTCTTTATATCTCTCTTTTGTGTCAGTGACTTGGATGTTAGCCACCCGTTTATCCCATAACTGATGGTTTTCCAGTAATTGCAGTAGATGTGTTCTTAGCGCATCTACCGGTAACGAGTAGTCTACATACAAGAAAATGGTACCAAGTATATCAGATGTATTTCGTGTCCAGTTTTGAAATGGGCGCTCTATAAAGTAGGTTACGGGAAGTACCAGCCTTCTTTCATCCCAAATCTTTACTACCACGTATGTTAATGTGATTTCTTCAATGCGCCCCCATTCTCCCTCAACAATCACCACATCATCTAGTCGAATGGGTTGGGTAATGGCTATCTGTATTCCCGCCAGAAAAGTGGCGATGCTTTTCTGAGCTGCAAAACCAATAATAATACCTGCTATACCCGCAGAAGTTAAGAGGCTGATGCCGATTGATCTTACTTCTTCGAAAGTCATTAAGCAGAAAGCAATAGTCAGAATGGAAATGATCGCAATAATAATATTTTCGAATATCTTCATCTTAGTGAAATTCCTGCGTGCATCCAGATTATCAGCTATGGTTAGGTCCAACTTATTGAGATAATAATAAAAGGAGGCTTTAATAACCTTTATGAGAAGCCAACCAATCGTTAATATTAGTAAGATATTATTAATCTTCATCAGCACAGCAAAAGCGGGCGTTTGAGAGAGAAAGGAATAGCTGAAGATCTTAAATATAATCCAAAGTAAAATCCAAAGGATAGGTATTTTGAGAATATCAATCACAAAATCATCAACTTTGCTTTTTGTTTGTTTCGCTTTTCTCTTGAGAACATGAATGATACGTTTATAGATAATATAAGTGATGAAACTTGAAAGGAGAAACAATACACTTCCCAATAAGATACGATAGACATCTTCAGACATTAATTTTTCGATTATATTCATCGGCTATTTTGATTTTATTGATATTAGTTCTATTTTTAGAACGTACTCTCATGCTGATTAGTTCAGAATTAAGCTTAATTCTGCATCTAACTTCTTTATTAACTAATATTGATTAATAAAGTCTAAAATGCTTGATAGATATACCTAATTATGGGTATTGTAGTGACAATTCAATGTCGATAACTTTGCGTTTGTAATAAATCACAAATGATGCGACTCAGAATTATTGTTGTATATCTATTCCTTTTTATTTTATTCTTGAATTTGAGTGCACAGAAGCAAAAGGATCATGCGATTGTCTCTATCTCTGGAATCGTGAGAGATTTTCAATCCCGCGAAGCACTTAGTTTTGCTACTATTCAGCTAGTATCTGAAAAGGGCACACCCTATGGAACTATATCTGATAATAATGGACGATTTCATTTTGTCGATATACATGCCGGTGCTTATCGAATCATCATTTCATATTTAGGCTACGACAAGTTAGAACAGAGAGTAGAAATACCTGTCGGAAACACGTTAGCGCTTTTTCTTCACTCTTCGGCTACTTCGCTCAATGAGGTGATTGTTACTGCCTCTGAATCAAAGGGAATAACCAGTTCGTCGAAGATAGATCGCACAGCCATGGAGCATCTGCAACCCACTAGCTTTACTGATTTATTGGAGTTATTACCTGGGGGTAAGTCGGTAGATCCCAAAATGGGTGTAGCCAATCTTATCAGTTTGCGTGAGGCCGGGGCTACAGGACAATCTATTTCTTCGCTCGGTGTTTCTTTTATGGTAGATGGCGTACCAATGAATACGGATGGTAATCTTCAGTATGTGCCTGGTGAAAGTTCTGATAAAGTATCTGTCTCTAAAGGAGTAGATATGCGAATGATCTCTACGGATAATATTGAAAGTGTAGAGGTGGTTCGCGGCATCCCTTCTGTAGAATATGGCAACCTGACGAGTGGATTGGTAAAAATAAAAAGAAAAAAGGAGGCAACTCCTCTGCAAGCCCGTTTCAAGGCTGATCAATACAGTAAGCTCTTTTCTGTGGGAAAAGGCTTCGAACTTTCCGGGGGGAAGTACATACTCAATACTGATCTTGGGTATCTGGACTCAAAGGTAGATCCACGCAATAAATTGGAAAACTATAAACGCGTCAGTGCGTCAGCTCGCCTGCACAGTGTTGGTGAGAATTCGGCTTTTCGGTATGAATGGGATGCGAATGCGGATTATACCGGGTCGTTTGACAATTCTAAATCTGATCCGGACATCACACTCAAAGGAGATGTGTACGATTCTTCTTATGATAAATTCAGTCTGGGTGGAACGTTTACCATTGATTTTCTTCATAATAAATTCCTTCGTAAACTCGAGGCGACGGCTTCCCTTACTCAGGAGTTCAATCAGTTGAAGCGAACCAAAACAGTATCGATAGACCGGCCAACAGCAGTGCCTAATAGCTTGGAGACGGGCGAACATGATGGTGAATACCTGCCTTATACCTATACCGCTAATTTCCTGGCAGATGGCAAACCGATGAATGCTTACGCCAAACTCGCTACTACTTCTGAGTTCAAATGGTTGTCTGCTTCGCATACGCTTAAAACAGGAGTACAGTGGACTTATAATAAAAACTTCGGAGACGGACAGGTTTATGATGTTACCCGTCCGCTATTTTATTCCTCTTCCAGTCGCCCACGCAATTATAAAGATATTCCGGCAACGGAAGAAATTGTTTTTTATGTCGAAGATGCATTAAAATTTTCTGTTGGCCAACATCAGTTTGACTTTGTAGGCGGTGTGCGTGCTATTTCTCTGCTCAACCTCTCGGATGCTTACAAGATGAGTGGAAAGGTGTATCTTGACCCTCGTATCAATGCAAAATGGACACTTCCTACATTTGGTGACGGGTGGGAAATAGATTTAACAGCTGGTTTGGGTTGGCATACTAAAACGCCGACGGTGGATCACCTTTATCCGGATGCATATTATCAGGATATTGTGCAGTTGAATTATTATCATAACAATGCGGATTATCGGCGGATCAACATGATGACGTATAAGTGGGATAACACGAACTATAATCTGGAACCGGCACAAAACCGTAAATGGGAAGTGAGACTAGGAGCTTCTTACCGTGGAAACAGTTTTTCGGTGACTTACTTCGATGAACGCATGAAGAATGCTTTCCGCGATATCTCATATTATAAAGCATTGGCATATAAAAATTATGATGCTACTTCTATTGATGCTTCTACTTTAACAGGGTCTCCGGCGTTAGAAAATATGGCTTACACACAGGATACATTGCTCAATACTTACAGTATGGTGGGTAATGGAACACGATTGTATAAACAAGGGATAGAGTTTCAGTATTCATCCAAACGAATAGAATCGCTTAGCACCAAGATAACGATTAATGGTGCATGGTTTCGTACCATATACAGCAATAGTATGCCTTTTTATAAATCCTCCTCCATTCTGCTCGATAATGAACAATTGCAATATATTGGTCTATATGAGTGGGAAAGTGGTTATGAGAAACAAATGTTCAACACCAACTTCATGTTTGATACTTATATAAAGGAGTTAGGACTCATCTTTTCCACTTCGGCCCAATGCACATGGTTTACCAGAAGCCAGCCCTTGTGGAACGATGGTACACCTACTAAATATATTGATAAATCGGGTACAGAACATGTCTTTACTGAGGCTGATAAAACGGATACGCAGTTGCAGCACCTCGTAGAAAGCTATGCTTCTTCTTATTTTGATAAAAAAACGGTTCCACTTGCCATGGATATCAATCTGAAAGCAACCAAAGAGTTCGGCAAAAATATCAATTTAGCCTTCTTTGTCAATAGAATATTGACTGTCTATCCGGATTATCATTCGGGTACGCAGTTGATAAGGCGACAGTCTTCTCCTTATTTTGGAATGGAGATGAGCGTAAAGCTTTAGAATTAATAACTCAAATATAAAAATTAAAGATGAGAATCAAGTATGCAGTTTTTTTATTGTTTGCAGTTGCTGCAATTAGTTTTACAGCGTGTAGTGATGATGAGGTGAAGACCTCTGAAGTATCTTTGGGCTTGAGCTTACCCGGTACGATTGAAAACCTATCGGTTAATTCGGGTTCTTTTACTTTCACTAATGTAACCACAGCTACAGAGGTTTCTGTTGACTATGCTGCAGTAGCGGTTACACAGTTACCCGATGGATTGTACAATGTCTCGTTTACCGGAAAGGCTTCTTACACGTATACGAAAGAAACTCTTGTTGATGGTGAAACGATTGTTAGCGATACGCTGGTAACCAAATCTTTGCAAGGTTCGCAGCAGAATGTTCAAATTACAGGAGGCAGCTATTCACTCAACCTGAGTGTATATTTGGTGAACGACAAAGCCGATTTTGTAATTGCTGAAATCTATGGAGTGGGTACTTATACACCCGGAACTAGTAGCCAATACAATGGTGATCAATACTTCCGTGTTTATAACAACTCTGATCAAACACTTTATGCGGATGGATTGCTGCTTCTAGAATCAAAATTTACTACTACGCAAAAATATGCCTATAATCCTGATAAAATGGATGAAGCGATGACAGTGCAGGTGGTAGCCATGATACCTGGAAGTGGCAAGGAACATCCGGTGGAGCCGGGAAAATCAATCATTATTTGCGATAATGCCATGAATCATTTGGAAGCAAATGCTAGTTCTTTTGATTTGAGTGGTGCGGATTTCGAATGGTACACCCAATCTACCAGCACGACGAATCCCGATTCTGATAATCCTTCTGTGCCTAATTTGGAAATGCTATACAACTACACAAAGACTATTTGGATACTTAATAAACAAGGCGTTAAAGCGTATGCGTTGGCCCGATTAGGAGTTACTAAAGAGAAATATCTTGCTGATTACACATACACGTACAATTATGTAATGTCTACCGGAGCAACCAGTAAAGACTATACTGAATATTATATTCCTAATGATTGGATCATCGATGCGGTGAACTTAAGCCCGAAAAGTGCTTATGTGTGGAATGTAACTTCTGCCTCTTTGGATATGGGCTTTACCTATTTTGGTTTAAACAATACCATTAAAGAAAATCTCGGTAAAGGAGTGAATCGGAAGGTATCATACACCACTACGGATGGTCGTGAGGTGCTGCAGGATACAAACAACTCTTCGGTTGACTTTACACCTGCAAGTGCAGCATCTCTGGCAACTAATTAAATAGGAATACTAAAGCAAAAAGATGAAATTACGTTGTTTCATATTCGGTTTGTTATGCACTATGGTAAGAATATCTGTTGTTCAAGCAGCAGATACGCTAACTGTGGAGCGGAAAATTATTCAGACTCAATCTCCCGTTCAAAAGTTCAGAAGCCAGGTGTGGGTTAATCCGGCTTTAAAATACTATTTGCAAGATTTTTCCCTTTCCACAATGGCTTTAAATGCTACTCTTAATAACAGAGGAAAGGCTGCGCTGGATGAAGAGGGGAATGAAAAGAACGTTTTCGGAGTTCAAGCGGAATCATTCGTTCGCCTTTCCGATCATGTGCGTGTATTTGGCAGAGCCGGTTATAATGATGAGCATATAAAGAATGTACTTTGGAATGAGACGTCCGACTTCAACATTATCTATCCTTATGTCACGGCTGATTCTATTGGTGGTGACATGGATGGAGAAGAATATTCGTTTATGGGTGGTTATGCTCGTACACTTGGGAAGTGGACCATCGGTGCTTCTTTAGATTATCGTGCAGCCATTTACTATCGACAAAAAGATCCGCGACCAAAGAATGTAATTTCGGATTTACATGTTACTATTGGTGTATCAAGAGCATTGACGGATGCTTATTATCTGGGACTGGCTCTGCATGCGCGGAAGTATGATCAGAAAAGTGAAATTACTTATTTGAGTGACTTGGGTTCTACTTCTGTCTACCACATGCTGGGCATGGCGATGAACTATGCCCGTTTTGCCGGCAACCAGTTTAATTCTAATTATAAAGGAAAAGGAGTTGGGCTGAGTATCGACTTGATGCCACAACTACGAAATGGGTTGTCAGCTTCTGTTAAAGCTGATCACTTTGAGTTTATTAAGCAACTAATCAGCATTAATTATGCTCCTATTGCAGAGGTGGATGAAAACAGTATTGCGCTAGAACTGGCGTGGCTTCAACCGAAGAAAGTATTTATCTATGGTGTGAAATTGGTTGCACTTGGTAAGTTCAGAACAGGAACTGAAAACATATTTGGTGATCCTACAGGTAATGTTTATCCCATCATCAGCAGCTTGAAGCAATACTCGAACAATCTGTTGGAGGCTACGCTGAGTGGTATCTTAGCTGATGATACGGAGAGATGTAAAATGACTTGGTCCGTGTTGCCGTTTGCTGGTATTCGTTGGGAAAAGTCTAAGTACACAAATCCACAACGATATATGGAATGGACGACACTGAAAGCAGGGGTGCAATCGAGTACAACTTTTAGGATGAAGCGTGCCCTGTTGACGACGGGAGTCACGGCCGACTATCATGCAAATCTAAAGGCCGAGAAACTGTTGACGGGGCTAGATATACAAAGTTCTGTGGGGAAGAATCTGCTGAATAGTTATGCTTATCAGTCAGATAGTTTTGTACATGTGTCACTATCGTGTAGATATGATTATTTACTGGCAGGTAACAAAACTGCTTTTGCTTCTATAAACTGGGAGCATGGAGCATACAAGGAATATGGGGCAACAAACCAATGGATGGCCTCTGTTGGGATTACGTTTTAAAGAAAATATTTATCTAATAATTAAATAATGAAGAAGAATTACATGTTATTGGCTACAGCGCTTGTTGTAGCAATCGTCTTTGCCTCATGTGGCAGTAAATCTCAGAAAACAGCTTCGGGAAATGGAACCGAGCAGGAACAATCTTCTGCTCTGGAAGTTGATTCACTTCTTGCAAATGCTGACTCCTTGTTTGGGAAAGAGGTTACAGTAGAGGGTGTTTGTACTCATATCTGCAAGCATGGCGGACGAAAGATTTTTTTGATGGGTAGTGATGATACACAAACCATCCGCATTGAAAGTGGCAAATTAGAGAAATTTGATCAAAAATGCGTGAACAGCATCGTTCGTGTAACAGGCACACTTGTTGAGGAACGTATCGATGAAGCATACCTGCAAAATTGGGAAGGACAGATCAAGGCACAGACTGCAGAAAAACATGGAGATGGTGAAGTTGGATGCAGTACTGAGAAAAAGGCTCGTGGTGAAACAGATAATACGCTGGAAGGTAGAATCGCCAATTTTCGTGCTAAGATAGCTAAACGTAAGGCGAAAAGCGGCAAAGAATATCTGTCTTTCTATTACATAGAGGCTTCAGCTTATGAAATTCAGCAGTAATCTGCTACGTAAATGGTGCAGAGTTATACACCGTGATTTATCTTTTTTCTTTTCGGGTATGTTACTTATTTATGCCATATCGGGTATTGTGATGAACCATAGAGATAGCATCAATCCTAATTATACAATTGAACGAAAGGAATATACGATAGATCGGCCTTTGCCGCTTAAAGAATCCATCACTCGCCAAACAGTACTGGAATTGCTGCGTCCGTTGGGTGAGACAGAGAACTACACCAAGCATTACTTCCCGGAACAGGAGGTAATGAAGGTGTTTTTGAAAGGAGGTTCTAATTTGTTGGTAAACCTGAAAACAGGAGAGGCTGTGTACGAGGATGTACATCGACGTTATGTGATAGGAGCGATGGCTCGTCTGCACTACAATCCCGGCAGTTGGTGGACATTCTTTGCTGATGCTTTTGCCATCGGACTTATTGTGATAACCATAACCGGTATAGTGATGCTTAAAGGTAATAAAGGTATTTGGGGCAGAGGAGGTGTGGATCTTTTGGCAGGTATCATCGTACCACTGCTTTTTCTCTTTTTCTTTTGAAGATTGATGAATTAAAAGATTTTATGAATTAAGGAACAATGGAAAATATCATTGAATGTAAAGGCTTGACGCATTATTATGGCAAAAGGCTTATTTATGAGAATCTCAGTTTTAGTGTGCCCAAAGGAAGAATACTGGGACTCTTAGGCAAAAATGGTACGGGAAAAACGACTACCATCAATATTCTGAGTGGCTACTTGAAACCGAGGGCAGGAGAGTGCTTCATTTTCGGGCAGGAGATACAACACATGGATCCGGCTTTACGAAGCAACATCGGTTTGCTTATTGAAGGGCATGTTCAGTATCAGTTTATGACAATTAAAGAAATTGAGAAATTTTATGCTTCGTTTTACCCTCAATGGAAAAAAGAAGCGTATTATGAATTGATGAATAAACTAAAGGTGGCACCGGGGCAGCGTATTTCTCGCATGTCATGCGGGCAACGTTCGCAAGTGGCCTTGGGACTTATTCTCGCTCAAAACCCAGAGTTACTGGTCTTGGATGATTTCTCACTTGGCTTAGATCCAGGCTATCGCCGTTTGTTTGTCGACTATCTGCGCGACTATGCCTTGGCGGAGAACAAAACAGTCTTCCTGACTTCTCACATCATTCAAGACATGGAGCGGCTGATAGATGATTGTATTATCATGGATTATGGAAAGATACTGATTCAACAGCCGATAAACAAGTTGCTGAATGAAGTGAGAAAGTACACGCTTACTGTGCCCGAAGGATATGCTCTGCCGTCAATAGATGATTTTTATCATCCTACGTTGATTAGAAATACGTTAGAGACATTCTCTTTTTTGTCGGCTGACGAAGTCGAAACTCGCCTTAAGACAATGGGGGTGCCTTATAGTGCGTTGAATAGTGAAAAGGTGAATCTGGAAGATGCCTTCATTGGATTGACAGGAAAGTATTAATGATATAAATGAAATAAGATGTTTAAAGCTATATTTTATAAAGAATGGATCAAGACCAGATGGTACCTGCTACTGGCAGTTGCCACTACACTTGGTTTTGCGGGATACAGTATGCTTCGTATTAGTCGTGTAGTCGATTTAAAAGGAGCAGAACATGTGTGGGAGGTTATGTTGTCTCGTGATGCTATTTTCATCGACTTACTGCAATATATACCTTTGTTAGTGGGAACGCTTCTTGCTGTGGTACAATTTGTACCCGAAATGCAACGCAAATGTCTCAAATTAACTTTGCATCTGCCATATTCGCAGTTGCAAATGGTTGGAGCAATGTTACTTTATGGATTGTTAGTCCTTTCGCTTTGCTTTGCAGCTAACTTTTTTTTGATGGGTTTTTACCTACAGGGAGTAATGGCACCCGAACTGGAACAACACATTTTGTTAACTGCCGCACCTTGGTATCTGGCTGGCATAGCAGCTTATTTACTCGTATCATGGATTTGTTTAGAACCTACATGGAAACGGAGAATCATTAATCTGGTGATGAGCGTGCTTTTGTTGCGCATCTTTTTTCTTTCGGTTACCCCGGAAGCATACAATCAGTTTCTTCCTTGGTTGCTGATCTATACACTGCTTACAGCTTCCTTGTCATGGCTCTCCGTATCACGCTTCAAAATAGGAAAGCAAGATTGAATTTAATTTTCTAGTAATTCATTCGTAAATTGTAATAAACCATGTTACGTTTCAGCAAAATATTATTTTATTTCACGGTTATTCTTCTCTTACTTTGGCAACTACCGTGGTGCTACAACTTCTTTACCGCCAAATCGTCTAAGTCGGGCTTTGTACTTTATAGTTCGGTGATTGGTGACTTTGTAATAACCGGTCAACAGGAAGGAAAAGATGGAAAAGAAGGTAAAATTGTTGTCAGGCATGATTTGTCGGGACATAAGTATACACAAGATGAAGTAGACAGCATCCTTCCGATGTTTTATTGTCGGCAGTTGATGTCCGACGAGCGATTTCCAGATTCTATCAATGGGGTAGAAGTCACTCCTCGATTGGTTCAGACCGAAAATTTTGTTTTTAAAATTACTCCTACCGATTTGAATACGCCACATATAGGGCTTTATCCGTTACTCGAATCCATGTCCGGTCGCGTGGAATTAGAAATGCCGAAAGATGTTTTTCGCATTACAGACAAAGGCATTGAGTTTGTGGATATGGCAACAAACAGCATTGAACCGGCAAAAAATGCTCTATTCACAGAAGCATTGACAAAGAAAGGTTTTCATTTTCCTGCCGTGGAAATAACAGGAAACCCTACTACTCGTAAAGAATATGATGAAGGATATGTACTATTGGATGCCAACAGGCAACTATTTCATCTAAAGCAAATGAAAGGTCGCCCTTATGTTCGTGCAGTTGATGTTCCACACGGTGTAGAATTGAAACATCTTTTCATCACAGAGTTTAAAAGCCGTAAAACATTGGCACTTTTGACGGATAAAAATCATTCTCTGTATGTGCTCACTACGCCTTATGAAATCAAAAAGGTCGCTGTTCCTTCTTTTGATCCTGAAAAAGAAACTTTGTCAATTATTGGTAATCTGTTCGACTGGACTTTGCGTATTACTAGTCTAGAAGAAGATAATTACTTTGCAGTGCGTGCCGATGATTTCTCGTTAATAAAAACAATGAAGAATCCGGCTGTTGAAGAGACACTTGCTCAAAAGATAGGTGACTATATTTTTCCTGTTCGCATTAGCTTTACTAGCAACTTTGATAACTTTGTAAAGCCTAGATTTAATGATGGCTTGTAAGAGTGAATAAGATTTAATTAACTTTAGAGTATTAATAAGATATGGATATAGAAGTTAAACGAATGTATTTCATGATGATAATCATTGAATTTATTATTAGCATGAGGGTGATTGGATAAGTATAGTTTCTTTATATAATTAAGAAAGGCTGCCTCAAAGTTAATGAAACAGCCTTTTATTATAGTTATCGATTATAAGAAGAGTATTTAGTACGCAAACAAAGGGTACTTTTCCATTGTTTTATTTACACGGGTACGAACTTGAGCGATAATCTTTTCGTCTTCCGGATTAGAGAGAATTGTTTCTATCATCTCTGCAATCTCTAGCATCAAGTCTTCCTTAGCGCCACGAGTCGTGATGGCTGGAGTACCTAAACGAATACCTGAAGTTTGGAAAGCAGAGCGGCTATCAAACGGAACCATGTTCTTGTTTACAGTAATATCTGCAGCAACCAATGCTTTCTCGGCTACCTTACCTGTTAATTCAGGATATTTGGCACGTAAGTCAACCAACATAGAGTGATTATCTGTACCTCCTGAAACAATAGTGAATCCACGGTCCATTAATGCTTTAGCTAGCGCAGCTGCATTTATCTTAACCTGTGTTTGATATTCTTTGTATTCTGGTTGCAAACATTCGCCAAACGACACTGCTTTAGCAGCAATAACGTGTTCCAATGGTCCGCCTTGTACTCCTGGGAATACAGCCGAATCGAGTAATTGAGACATCAGTTTAATTTCTCCCTTTGGAGTCGTTTTTCCCCAAGGGTTAGGGAAGTCTTTACCTAAAAGGATAACACCTCCACGAGGACCACGAAGCGTTTTATGCGTTGTAGACGTGACAATATGTGCATACTTAAGCGGATTATCAAGTAACCCGGCAGCAATAAGTCCGGCAGGATGAGCCATGTCTATCATTAAGATAGCGCCTATTTTATCAGCTATTTCGCGCATGCGTTTGTAATCCCATTCACGAGAATAAGCAGAACCACCACCAATAATCATTTTAGGTTTTTCACGTAAGGCTACTTCTTCCATTTGGTCATAATCTACTCTTCCTGTCTCCTGTTTTACATTGTATTCGCATGGAGTATAGATAATACCCGAAGTATTGACTAACGAACCGTGAGATAAATGTCCACCATGAGACAAATTAAGTCCAAGAAATTTGTCTCCCGGGTTAAGAACAGCTAAGAAAACAGCAGCATTGGCTTGTGCACCTGAGTGTGGTTGTACGTTAGCCCATTCTGCTCCAAAGATCTCCTTCAAGCGATCAATAGCTATTTGTTCACTTTGATCAACTATTTCACAACCTCCATAATAGCGTTTCCCGGGATATCCTTCGGCATATTTGTTGGTTAGGCAGGAACCCATTGCCTGCATTACTTGGTCACTAACAAAGTTTTCAGATGCTATCAGCTCGATACCTTTGAGCTGGCGTTGATGCTCTTTTTCGATAATATCGAAAATTAAATCGTCTCTTTTCATTCTTTCTGTAGATAAGATAATAACTATTTTATTCGAGATTCTTTATTAAGCGCACAAATTTATAGAAAAAGAATAATAAATGCACGGAATTTATTGGATTAAATGAATTTTTTCTTTCATTTTAAAAGATGAAACCCAAAGAAAAACTAAGTGCAAGATCCCTTCTATTGAAAATAATAGGGACTGCTGTGTCATCGTTGGTGGAAGCTGTATTGTCATAAGTCACTGATTTGGAGATGTTACGCATACCAATTTCATAACGGAAATCAAAATAAAGATTAGAAATATTTACCCCTACGCCAAGTACTCCGCTGACATTGAAAGGATAGAGTTCCTCTTTAACACTTTCTTGATCAAAGTTTTCAAAAGTTATGTCCTTATCTCTATTCCATAGGTATCTGAACTTCGGACCGATAAATACTGACATGCCATAAGGGCCTTTTTTAACGATGCTATATCCATATAATAGAGGCATTTCCAGGCTCTGAATAGTTGAATTTACAAAAGCATAATCGGGAGCTACATCAGGATCTTGCGAATTAAGCTTATCAAATTGAATTTCGCAGCGGCTCACAGAGTAAGATAGCTCAGGCTGTATGAAATGCTTCTTCATATTGAAACGAACAAAGATAGAACCAACATATCCTATTTTATAGTTGTTTTGAGTATCATTAATCTTTAACCCGTTTAGTTGTAGCTTTGACACAAGATACATTGATGAATTAAACCCCCCTTTTAAACCGAAATTTACTTTTCGATCATTTGGAGTTTTACTCGTCTTTTCTTGTCCAAAAACACAGAAAGTCAACAACGTAAATAGCAAAAGGAATGATAATCGTTTCATTTTTTACTTCTTGTTTTTTTCTTTTCAACGGACCAGCCAAATTTCCCTATTCCAGCTCCCAGCTCAAAATAATTGCCATGAACATACACCAATGGATTCGTTTGTGCTAATTCCAATTTTCCGGTTTCTTTATTCAAATATTCTTCGTCAGCACGTACATTTACTACATCAGCAATGAACATGTGGTGAGAGCCTAATGCCACAATCTCTTTAACTCTACATTCAATGCATAGAGGTGATTCTTCTATCAATGGTGCATTTACAATTGAGCATTTTCCAGGAGTCAACTTCATCTCCTCAAACTTGTTATAATCCTTCCCTGAACGCACTCCGCACCAATCAGTAGCAAAGGCCATCTTTTTGTTGGTCAGGTTGATAACAAATTCCATATTCTTTTTTATGATATCATAAGAGTGCCTTTCCGGGCGAACGGAGATATAACACATGGGTGGGTTAGTACAAATCGTGCCTACCCACGATAGTGTGATAATATTATATTCACTTTCATCATTTCCACAACTCACCATTACGGCAGGCAGCGGATATATCATCGTTCCCGGTTTCCAGTCCTGTTTCATAGAATTACGATTTCTTCCTTCTTTTGCTCTTTCTCGCAATAATGACATTTAATGATGCCATTGTCTTTGTCTGTTACATGAAATAGTGTAGACATAGGTTCATTATTGGTAATACACTTTGGGTTGGCACATTTTACAATACCTCTTAACTCGTCGGGCATATATACCTCCTTCTTTTCTATCACAGCATAATCGCGGATGATATTCAATTTCACATGTGGTGCAACCACAGATATGCGGTTAATTTCTTCATCGCAGAAGAACTTATCGGCTATTTTTATAATTCCTTTTTTGCCTAACTTCTTGCTTTCTAAGTTAAAACCAATGGTGATGTTATTCCCCATGTGCTCCAATCCTAATAAAGAGACAACTGTAAAAAGTTTCTCAGATGGTATATGGTCTATGACAGTTCCGTTTTTCAAAGCGGCTACTTGCAGGGCTTGCTTATTCTTATTCATTTTTTATCTAGTTGATGACATTCTACTGATTTAATTACATAATATCTTGCAACGCAATTCCTAATACATCGCACAGTATGGCTTGGCGGGCGTAGACTCCATTCAAAGCTTGCTGGAAGTAGTAGGCTTTAGGATTATCATCTACGTCATATGCAATTTCGTTGACGCGTGGAAGTGGATGTAAAATTCGTAGATTAGGACGTGTTTGCTCTAACATTTTATTCTTCAGAATATAGATGTTTTTCACGCGTTCATATTCCATCATATCGGTGAAGCGTTCCCGTTGTACTCGCGTCATATATAATATGTCTGCATCAGCAATAATATCTTCGTTGAAATCTGTGTGTTCTACATAATTAATATGGTTTTCTTTGCAATAGATCTTATACTCTTCGGGCATTTTCAGTTCTTCAGGAGCAATAAAATGAAAGGTAGGGTTGAAGTGCCGCATTGCCATTAATAAAGAGTGTACAGTTCGTCCGTATTTTAAATCACCTACAAGATAGATGTTCAGATTCTCAAGCGTTTTCTGAGTTTTGTAAATGGAATAAAGATCGAGCATCGTTTGCGAAGGATGTTGGTTGGCTCCATCACCTGCATTTACAATCGGAACGGGTGCTACTTCACTAGCATATCTAGCAGCACCTTCAAGGTGATGTCTCATAACAATTACATCGGCATAATTGCTCACCATCATTATTGTATCTTTTAGGGTCTCTCCTTTGGAAGAACTTGTCGCTTTAGGATCACTGAATCCTATTACGCGTGCGCCAAGGCGATTAGCTGCTGTTTCAAAACTGAGGCGGGTGCGAGTAGAAGGTTCGAAGAATAGAGTAGCAACCACTTTCCCTTCCAGAATCTTTCTGTTTGGGTCCTTCTCAAACTGTTTTGCCATCTCGAGCATATAGAGAATCTTTTCTTTCGAGTACTCGGCTATGGTCACTAAGCTTTTGTTATCCATATCGTTATATATTTATTGATATACCATTAATACGGAGCGTAAAGATACGAATAAGAAACTATTCACCAAGAACAATGATTCATAAAATTCAAAACGCTTTCTAAAATATGTTGTGAAAGAAAAAGTTTTATCCTAATTTTGCATTCTTGATATAGAATCGGCTTAATAAATACTTGCAATATAAAATAGAAAATATAAAGTGAAGGGATGATACGAAAAATAGTGAAAGGATTGTGGATCTTCTTTGCAACCATGGTGTTGCTCTGTGTGATTGTTTTTGTTTCCATAGCTAAAGGCTGGATAGGATATATGCCGAATGTAGAGGAGCTTGAAAATCCTAATTACAAATTTGCTACAGAATTACTATCTGAGGATGGAAAAGTTTTGGGAACATGGTCACTTAGTAAAGAAAATCGTGTATATACGAGCTATGGTGAGTTGTCACCTAACATTGTCAATGCGTTGATAGCGACAGAAGATGCTCGCTTTACAAGCCATTCGGGCATTGATGCGAAAGCATTGGCTCGTGCAGTGGTGAAGCGCGGTTTATTCTTTCAGAAGAGTGCCGGAGGAGGTAGTACTCTTACTCAGCAGTTATCAAAACTCTTATATTCTCCGGATGCTAATAGCTTTACTCAGCGATTTTTACAGAAGCCTATTGAATGGGTGATTGCTGTACGTTTGGAGCGCTATTATACCAAAGAGGAGATATTGACGATGTATCTCAATAAATTTGATTTCTTGAATAATGCTGTGGGTGTGAAAACCGCTGCATTTACATACTTCGGATGTGAACCTGGTGACCTTAAAATAGAAGAGGCTGCTACGCTCGTTGGTATGTGTAAGAATCCATCCTTTTATAACCCTGTACGTTTTAACGAACGTGCCCGTGGCCGTAGAAATGTGGTGCTTGATCAAATGAGAAAATCAGATTACATCACTGATGAAGAATGTGACTCGTTGCAGCAACTCCCACTTACACTGAAATTCCATCGGGTAGATCATAAAGAAGGGTTAGCTACCTATTTTCGTGAATATCTTCGTTCGGTGATGACTGCTAAATACCCTGATAAAAGTGATTATCATAGTTGGCAATCGCAGAAGTATTACGAAGACTCGCTGGCATGGGAAACGAATCCACTTTACGGTTGGTGCCAAAAGAATAAAAAGAAAGATGGTTCTAACTATAGTATATATACAGATGGATTAAAAATATACACAACGATTGATTCTCGCATGCAGCAATATGCTGAAGAAGCTGTAGCAGAACATTTGGGAGGATACTTGCAACCTCGTTTCTTTGCCGAGAAAAAGAATAAGAAAACGGCTCCTTACAGTCGTATGTTATCTGAAGCTCAGGTAAACCAGATTTTGGATAAAGCCTTGAAACAGACTGATCGCTATCGCATCATGAAAGATAATGGCGCTTCTGAATCAGAGATAAAGAAGGCATTTAATACCCCTGAAGAGATGTCTGTTTTCACTTGGAAAGGAGACAAGGATACAATCATGACTCCGCTTGATTCAATTAGATATTACAAACATTTCTTACGTACCGGATTTATGTCTATGGACCCTTTCAATGGTCATGTGAAAGCGTATGTTGGTGGTCCTAATTATTCTTATTTTCAATATGATATGGCGATGGTTGGTCGTCGCCAAGTGGGTTCAACGATTAAACCTTATTTATATACACTTGCAATGGAAAACGGATATTCTCCTTGCGATGAAGTCCGAAATGTAGAACAAACCATTATCACAGAGACAGGCGAGGCTTGGTCTCCCAGAAACAGCTCAAATAAACGTTATGGAGAGATGGTTACGTTAAAATGGGGATTGGCTCAATCGAATAACTGGATATCTGCTTATTTGATGAGCAAAATTAACCCTTACGCACTTGTGCGGTTAATCCATAGTTTTGGTGTACTTAACAAAGATATACAACCTACGCCTTCACTTTGTCTTGGCCCGTGCGATATTTCCGTAGGCGAGATGGTGAGTGCTTATACTGCATTTGCTAATAAAGGTATTCGTGTATCTCCCTTGCTTGTTACTAAAATAGAAGATAGTGATGGGAATATAATTTCTACTTTTGCCCCACAAATGGAAGAGGTAGTAAGTGCTACTAGTGCTTACAAAATGCTTGTAATGCTTCGTGGAGTTATCAATGAAGGTACTGGTGGACGTGTACGCCGCTATGGCATAACTGCCGATATGGGCGGAAAGACTGGTACAACCAACCGTAATTCTGATGGATGGTTTATGGGTTTTACTCCTTCACTGGTATCAGGTTGTTGGGTAGGTGGAGAAGATCGTGATATACACTTTGATACAATGCTTAATGGGCAAGGTGCCGCTATGGCATTGCCTATCTGGGCTCTTTATATGAATAAGGTATATGCTGATAAGTCTTTGGGGTACGACCAGAGCGAACGGTTTAAGATGCCTGAGGATTTTGATCCGTGTGGTAGTGATGCTGATAATTCGCAAACTACTTCAGAACCGGGATTAGACGACTTATTCAAATAGTGATTTATGCATACTTGTATTGTTTGCCTTGGTAGTAATTATAATACGAAAGGGAATCTAGCTTTTGCTCGCATACGCTTGAAAGAACTGTTTCCTTCCATTTGTTTTGCTCCTGAGTTACAGACAGAACCTTTGGGATTGCATAATCCAGCTTTTTTTTCCAATCAGTTAGCGCAGTTTACAACACAGGAAGATTTGTCTGCTGTTATTTGTTTCTTGAAAGAAATAGAACAAAAAGTTGGCCGTAGGCCAGAAGATAAGGCTAAAGAAAAAGTTGTGATGGATCTCGATCTGCTAATGTATGATGACACGGTTTTAAAACCGGATGATATGAAACGTGCGTATGTAGTCGATGGGTTTCGGCAACTATGTGACGTTAGTTTATAATAAAAC
The DNA here is from genome assembly GCF_900104585.1 of Bacteroides ihuae. Taxonomy (GTDB): domain Bacteria; phylum Bacteroidota; class Bacteroidia; order Bacteroidales; family Bacteroidaceae; genus Bacteroides; species Bacteroides ihuae. The sequence goes on along the minus strand of NZ_FNVX01000005.1, from coordinate 1,110,196 downwards.
TCTAGAACTCACATTAAAATGAAATTTTTAGGAATAATACCAGCCAGATATGCCTCAACACGCTTCCCCGCTAAGCCTCTGGCTATTCTAGGCGGGAAGACTGTTATACAGCGGGTGTATGAACAAGTAGCTGGCATTTTAGATGATACTTATGTTGCTACGGATGATGAACGTATTGAAGCAGCCGTTAAAGCTTTTGGCGGTAAGGTTGTAATGACTTCGGCTGACCATAAAAGTGGTACTGATCGTTGCTATGAAGCTTGCCTGAAGATAGGAGGTATGTTTGATGTGGTAGTTAATATTCAGGGGGATGAGCCTTTTATTCAAGCTTCACAACTAGAAGCGATAAAGACTTGTTTCGATGACCCAACTACGCAAATAGCTACATTGGTGAAACCTTTCACAACTGATGATACAACTGAAGCATTGGAGAATGTCAATTCGCCTAAAGTAGTACTAAATAAGAATATGAATGCATTATACTTTAGTCGTTCCATTATTCCCTATCAACGAAATGTCGATAAAGTAGATTGGCTGAAGAATCATACTTATTATAAACATATAGGTCTTTATGCCTATCGTGCAGAAGTTTTAAAAGAAATCACCGCTTTGCCACAATCATTACTTGAATTGGCAGAATCATTGGAGCAACTTCGTTGGTTGGAAAATGGATATACCATCAAAACCGGAATCACTAAAGTGGAAACAATCGGTATTGATACACCTGCAGATCTTGAGAAAGCAGAAAAGCATTTACGACAATTGAACCCTGAAAACCATTTATGAATCGAACCATTCAACCTCCTGTTTGTGAATTGGCACAAATAGATATTATTCGGCCTGTAAGAGCAGTGATGCCCAACGGCATTCCATTAGATGTGATTAATAGTGGCGAGCAAGAAGTGATTCGCTTGGATATTGTCTTTGCTGGAGGCAGATGGCATCAATCGCAAAAGTTGCAAGCACTGTTTACTAACCGCATGTTACGCGAAGGAACTCAAACTTATAGCTCAGCTACTATCGCCAACCGTTTGGATTATTATGGTGCCTGGTTGGAACTCTCTACTTCGGTAGAGCATGCATACATTACGCTGTATTCCTTAAACAAATACTTTAAAGAGACACTCGAAGTTCTTGAATCGGTTATCAAAGAACCCGTTTTTCCGGAAAAAGAACTCTCCACCGTGATCGACAGTAACATACAGCAATTCCAGATAAACTCTACCAAAGTAGACTACTTGGCTCACCGTAGCTTACTCAGTGCCTTTTTTGGAGAACTACATCCTTGTGGACAAACACTGAGCGAAGAGGATTATCGAAGAATTGATTCCACATTGCTCCAAGAATTTTATACTGATTATTATCACTCTGGTAACTGCCATATTTTTCTTTCGGGTAAAGTTACTGATGAGATTATTCAGAACGTTCAGTCGACTTTTGGAACAGAATTGTTCGGAAATAGCAGTCGCCATCTTATAAAGCCGGAACATACGCTTACTACTGCTCCTGAAAAGAGGATTTTTACTGAGAGGGCTGAGACAATGCAAAGTGCAGTGAAGATGGGCAATCTCACTATCACACGTGATCATCCGGATTACTTGAAACTGCGGGTACTGATGATCTTATTTGGAGGATATTTTGGAAGTCGCCTCATGTCTAATATCCGTGAAGATAAAGGTTACACTTACGGCATTTCTGCAGGAATCTTATTTTATCCCAATAATGGCTTATTAGTTATCAGCACGGAGGCGGCTAATGAATATGTAGAACCGCTTATGGGTGAGGTTTATCATGAAATAGAAAAACTTCAAAATGAGTTGGTGGGCGCAGAAGAACTCTCAATGGTAAAGAATTATATGCTGGGTGATATGTGTCGCAATTATGAGTCTCCTTTTTCTTTATCTGATGCATGGATATTTATTCTTACCAGTGGACTTGGTGATGAATACTTCTCACGTTCTTTACAAGCTGTCAAGGAGGTGAGTTCCCAAGAGATCCGTGATCTTGCCTGTCGCTATTTATGCAAAGAGAAATTAAAAGAGGTCATTGCTGGTAAAAAGATGTCATAAAAAACCTTCCTGGTAGTGCTCTTTTGGATATAAATCGTATTTTTGTGTCAGTTACTAACTAAAAAACATCGAATAATCAATGAGATATTTTTACACTGCAATTCTTTTGTTCTTTCTTTCACATGCTACTATTCAGGCTCAAGGCATAGGTGGTTTTATCGGAAAAATAGCTGATTCTTTTTCTGGAGAAATCAAAATTGGAAATTATACCTTCAAGGATGGTTCCGTTTATACTGGTGAATTGAAGGGACATAAGCCAAATGGCAAGGGTAAAACAATATTTAAAAATGGAGACATATACGAAGGCGAGTATGCAAAAGGTAAGCGTGAAGGATACGGTGTTTATGCTTTCCCTGATGGCGAAAAATATGAAGGCCAATGGTATCAGGATCAACAACATGGTATAGGAACCTATTATTTTTTGAATAATAATCGCTATACTGGTATGTGGTTTCAAGACTATCAACATGGCGAAGGAACAATGACTTATCACAACGGAGATGTTTATGATGGTAACTGGGTAAAGGATAAGCGTGAAGGAAAAGGTACCTATACATGGAAGAATGGTTCAAAATATATTGGTCTTTGGAAAGGTGATAAGAAAAATGGCCAGGGAGAGTTATCGTGGAATGATGGTTGCAAATATGCCGGTAATTGGAAAAGTGATTCACGTGATGGTAAAGGCACGTTTGAATATGCAAATGGAGATAAATATGTAGGAGATTGGGTAGAGGATGTGCAACACGGAAAAGGTGTTTACTTCTTTAATACAGGTGATCGTTATGAAGGTTCATACTTACAGGGTGAGCGTACAGGTAACGGTATCTATTTTCATGCTAATGGAGACAAATATGTCGGTAACTTCAAAGATGGTATGCAAGATGGAAAAGGAACTTTTACTTGGTCCAATGGAGCTGTTTATGAGGGTGATTGGAAAGATAATAATCGCAATGGAAACGGTGTATATAAATGGAATAATGGTGATGTCTATGAAGGAGAATGGAAGAATAATCAACCTAATGGACAAGGTTTGCTAATACTGACCAATGGTACCAAATACAAAGGTAGCTTTGTTAACGGATTAGAAGACGGTAATGGCGTTCAGGAAGATAAGGCTGGTAATCGCTATGAAGGTTTCTTTAAGCAAGGTAAGAAGCATGGGCCTTTTGTTGAAACAGATAGTTCAGGCAAGCTTATTCGCAAAGGCACTTATAAATTTGGGATACTCGACTAAATTTCCTCAATTAAGATATTAAAAAACGCATTACAAAATACGCAAAGTGTTTTGTAGTGCGTTTTTTTTATGCGTCTTTGTTTTCAATAAAGCATAAAAAAATGAGGAAGATCTCTTAATAATCTTCCTCATTCCTTGTACACCCTCAGGGATTCGAACCCTGGACCCATTGATTAAGAGTCAATTGCTCTACCAACTGAGCTAAGAGTGCTTCATGAAATAGCAACTAAAAAGATAAAAAGTGCACCCTCAGGGACTCGAACCCTGGACCCATTGATTAAGAGTCAATTGCTCTACCAGCTGAGCTAAGAGTGCATTTTACATTTCTTATTTGCGGATGCAAAAGTAGGTTTTTTATTTTATTTAGCCAAGTAATATTAAAGGTTTTTTCTTTAAAAAAACCTTTGCTTACTAGAACTCGTATAGCTCCGAAGGCGTATTACGCTTTAAAGCAAGCAGTTGCACATCCTTACCTACTACAATTCCTTTGTTTCTTAATTTCCATTCTACTGTCTTGTATGCTAATTCCGGGTGGTTGTTATCTTTACTTAAGTGACACAGCCAGATATAGCGTAGATCTTCAGTGATATTGTCTGCTAGAAATTCGGCTGTATCAGCATTACACATATGTCCCGTAGGTCCCGAAATACGCTCTTTCAAGTATTGTGGGTATGGCCCCATTTTCAGCATCTCATAGTCATAATTAGCTTCTATGATGAGATAGTTGGCTTTACGTATATAGTTTGCTGCTGTGGGCGTTATCTCTCCAAGGTCGGTAAGGAATGAAAAGACTTTGCCATCGATTTCAAAACAGTAGCCCACGTTGTCTGTTCCATCATGAGGTACTTCGAAGGAGATGATCTGGAACTCTTCCAATTGCATAGGCTGTTCTTTCTCTAGATAACGTATAGAAGTCTGTAGTTTTTCGGTGACGCAATAACTTTTGTTGATACCTTCGTGAATGCGAGCGGTGGTATATATGGGGATATTTAGTTTTTCGCCCAGATGTCCTACTGCTTTGATGTGGTCGGCATGGTCGTGCGTTATAAAAACAGCACGAATACTATCCATCGAGATATTTACTTCTTTTAATGTTCTCTTTATAGTGCGAATTCCGATACCTGCATCGATTAGAATTCCATATGTTTCAGTGCCGAGATAATAGCAGTTACCACTGCTGCCACTACCTAAGCTTATAAATTTTACCTTCATTTTATATTTAGTTGAATTACTTTAATGCCAAGACAGCAAATCCTTTGTGTAGATTCTCTATTATATGTTTTCCCTAAAGACTTGCATATTTAACAATAAAGTGACGGCAAATATACAAAAAAAAGAGCGTATTCAGGCTTTACTTTCTTTCTTTTTGTCTATGAATTTGGTGGCTTTTGCAAATATAAGGAGTGCAATAGCAGCAATCAAACCAATACCGGCAAAATAATACCAGATGTAATGGGCATTCACTGTTGCAGCTTGCCAAGCTTCGTGACTTTTAAATAATGCAGGGTCAGGACAGTATTTTGTTAGTAAGATTCCTGCCAGACCAAACCCGAGTATAGAGGACAAAAATGAATGTAGATGACTGAACCCTAGATACATACCTTCTTCTCCTTTGGGGGCTTGCAAGGAGAAATACTCCAGATAACGTGGAGAGATGAAACACTCTGCCAATGCTTGTACTACGATACCAAGTATCATCATCAACGTGATGTTACTCATTTCACCAAAAAGATCCTTTCCTAAGAGATTGCCGCATGCCATGAGTAGGGCTGAGAATGGGATCAGAAACATGCCGACATTCATCGAGGTTATGGCCGATTTTTTTGCCATCAGGCGAGTAATAAAGCTTACGCAGCAGACAACGATAAAGGGATTGACGTTGGCTATCCAACCCGGCTTTGCTGTTTCTCCCGCCATCCGAATAACATATTTAGGCATTGTAGCATAAAGCTGTTGTTGTACAATCCAAAATCCGGTGACAATGAGTATTAGGATCAGTAGCCTCCAATTGGTTAGAATGCGAAGAAAACCTTTTCCAATCTCGCGCATGCTTTTTCCCTGGCCAGCTGAGTGAGCTGATTTATAAAATAGTATCACTGCAACCAGAGCAATGATAGTCATACTTGCCGAAAAATAGTTGATATAAATGTAGGCTTGCTCTCCAATTTGATTTCTTAGTGGATCGATGATTGTCTTGCCTGTAAATGCTCCCACATTGACCATCATATAGAAAATAGAATATCCACGGGCACGAGTAGCTTCAGTGGTTTCTTTAGCTACAGACGCAGATATAATGGATTTTATAAATGATCCGCCTATCATTAGGGTGAAGAGGATAGGCACGATGATCCAACGCTCGCCACTGCTGGGCAATCCGCTGAACTGTGTGGCGGCCCCATAACTGACCAATCCGGAAGCCTCTAAGAAGGTAGGTAGGACAGCCAGCCCGAGATAAGCTACTGATAGTAAAGAGAAGGCAGTTATCATAGATTTACGGAATCCAATCTTATCGGCATACGCTCCGGTAAAGATGGGTAATAAATAGAGTCCACCGGAGAAAAGGCCGGAAATCATACTGGCCTCGAAATCATTAAATCCAAGAATGGTAGAAAGGTAGATGGTTAGAACGATAAATATGGCATAATAGGCCATGCGCTCAAACAGTTCGACTGTGTTACTGACCCAAAAGGTTTTGGTAAATCCTTTGGCGGCAGCTTGCGGGGAATTGTTCATGTGTCTTTTGTTATTTATAAATGTTATTAATTTGACTGTAAAGATAGAAATTTTAGCTGGATTACTTGACAATTGGTATCTTTGCAATATGCAAATAAAGGATTTATTAGAAGAATTGACAGAGAAGTACAATGTGCGCTCGTTCATAGAAACCGACCCTATTCAGTTTCCACGCAGGTTCACTCTTTTGCAAGATGTAGAGATTTCTGCGTTACTAACATCTGTTATTACGTGGGGTAGGCGGGATATTGTTTGTCGAGATGCGGACAGATTGCATCAACTGTTGGGTGAAAGTCCTTATGGATATATCATGAGTTGCCGATGGAGTGCATTGGAAGATTCAGCTAGAAATATTCATCGCACTTTTTTTGAACGTGATTTGTGGAATATCTGCAAGGGATTATACAGCTATTACTCCAGTCATGAATCATTGGAAGAGTTATTTATAAGTGAAAGCGGATTACTTGAAGGGCTGAACCAACTTTCTGCATTGGCAAATACAAAACATATCTCTTCACCTCAAACACAAAGTCCTTGCAAGCGTACAAACTTGATGCTGCGTTGGTTGGTGAGGAACGACGGAATAGTAGATATGGGCGTATGGAAACATGTTAGCCCCTCTGCATTGATCATTCCACTGGATGTTCATGTAGGAAGGGTTTCAAGAATGATATGGGATGATCTTCCACGAACGGAACGCCTGAAAACAGCTTTGGCCATCACTAACTATTTAGCAAAACTCTGTCCGCAAGATCCTTGTAAGTACGATTTTGCGCTCTTTGGTTTTGGAGAGGAGCATGGCAAGTTGCTTCGTCGGTAGTAGGTTCGTTTTTTGAATTGTAAATTTGTTCTTATTTGAGCACGTTCATTTTCAGGCATTGGCTAACCGGAATATATACTTCCGTGAGCAATTCCTCTTGTGACACAACGTCGGGTGTATTGAGATATTTTTCAAAAAACGCTACATCTCTCAATTCATAACTGCTGTTGGGAATCCAATTTCGGTAAATAGAGCAATAGAGTGATTCAAGATTTTTATATGCTCCTTGGTAGGTAAATACGGCGTATAATCCACCTGCAATGGTTTGTTTCCCAAATTCGCCTTTTGGTTTTATTTCTGAATTAGCTGTTATACAAACATATCTTCGGCAATGATCGATCTGTGTGATGGTAGAAACATCTCTGCTAAGGCTGATGTATTCATGCGTTACATCAGGAATGCCATCAACGTTCATAAAATGGGTCAGCTTTTGCCATGCATAGATAAAAGCATCTTCTTTTTCAAAAGGATCAATCACTCGCACAGTCATCACTTCTTTGGGAACAAGTTTTTTGAACTCGGGATTCACTGGTAAGAAATCGGGCTCATCAATAGGAACAGTCAAATCCGAAGGTTGCACACGAAAGATAGACGGAGAGATACCAAACCGTTTTTTGAATGCTTTGGATAATGCATGTGGACTTTGATATCCTGTTTGTTCAGCAATTTCGGTAAGTGTTTGTTGTGTAGTTTGTAGTTTAAATATAGCTTTTTCCAGTCGCAGCCGTTGAATATAGTCGCCGGGGCTTTCGTTCATCAAGGCTTTGAATATACGATGAAAATGGAAGCCTGAAATGTTGGCTACACCCGCCAGATCGTACAAATTTATAGATTCATTCAAATGTTCGTTGATATAATCTACAACGCGGTTGATGGCTGTGAAATATTCCTGATGAGTGATTTCATGAGAAGCCCACCGTTTTAGTGTTGGCAGTTGGATATGCATCTTTAGCGCAGCTTCGCTTTTAGTCAATGTGCGTCCATCAGTCTTCTCAGAACCATCCATATAGCCTATAGAATTCTCTATAGTTTCTTCCATGCTCATATTATGCGTGAAATCTCCTTGCTTAAAGCAAAAGCAACAGTAGTCCGCAGAAGGACTACCGTTGGTGTTTGTTCCAAAGTGTTCGGTTGCAGCCATTGGCATGCCACAACTCTGACAGACTTTTTCTGTGATCGTTTGCTCCATATTACTGCTGTTTCCAGCGCTTTAATGTTGGGAAATAAGCTTTCATGTTGGCAATAGACAGTTCTTTACTAATGTTATTTCCGTTTTCATCTTTTAATGAATCAGGATATTCGGCACAATGAGTAATCATTTCGTCCATTTTCATTTGCTCTGTAAAGTTACCATCTTTAAAGCAATAAACACAGTAATCCTGATTTAAAGTTCCATCCTGATTGTTACCAAATTCTTCGGCAGTTGTCATTGGCATACCACAACTTTGGCAAATTTTCTGTTCCATTTTTTGTTTAATTTTTATAGGTTCATACTTCGATTAGTTGACAGATGCAAAGTTAGAGTATCAAGTATGAATGGACTTTGTCCAAACTTGCTAATGTGAAAGGGAAATGAACAAAATGATTAGGAAGATAAAAGCTGATATTTATAAATTAAATTAATCAAAATAGTTGTTTTTGTTTACAAACCTGCTTTTAATTAGTTATCATATAACTTCAGCGTGGTGAACTAGTTAATTCACCGCGCTGAAGTAGTTAATTCACCACGCTGATCTAGTTAATTCACCAAACCTTGCTCACAAGGCCTGTAGGGGGTGATCTTTTATCTTGACATCATGTAGGGCTGTTTTTGTTACTCGGTAGAGATAAAAGCAGTTGCACGTATTTTAGTTTCGTGCTCCCACCATTATCTTCATTGCAGTTGGGCAATATTTTTTCAGTAAGTAATAGATGCCAAACGTTATGAGAATAGTTGCCAGCATCGGAAGAAGATAAAGGGCGAAGTAGGCACTTTCGCTTTGGGGAGGAATTACTGTGACTAACATTTTGCGTATCTGACTCAGCATCTGCTCGTGTGCTGCATAGACAAAGAAGCTTGCGCCAGCCAAATATGTACTTTCTTTTATTCTGTTCTTCTGCAATAGGTAGGAGATAAGGTTGACTGTGAAGAGCATACCTAGCAAAATGCCTGTGGGATGGAGATAAGTGTCTATGTCGTGCCCTTTAAAAAGCGTGTCGGCAATAGCTATCACCGGGTATAGCATGGAAAAACCGAATAGTTTGCGACTCTCGGTGACTAGATTTTTTTGATTGATACTGAAATAAGCACCTATTGAAAAGAAGAAAATGCCTCCTGTGTTTATGCCTACAATATTGATGGGCAGACCAAATATCCAAATAAAGAAAAATGCAAGAGGGAAGAATGCTTTCAGATGTTTGATGCCGATATAGATAAAAGGGGTGAGGACTACGGTTACCATCAGATCACGAATGAACCATAGCGGGTAGATCAGTGGATAATGGGGTGAACGAATGTCCCAAAAGCATCTCAAATAGTCTGTCCACTCCCATGCTGAAACTCTTGGCAGAGCGCCATAAGCCAAGCTATGAATGCCAAACACTTGTTGGAGCAACACGTAGGTAAGTAGAGCAAATGCATTCCAAAAGAGGTAGGGTATGAGTAGTGAATGAATGCGTTTTTGCAGTTTACCGGCGTAAATGCTCGGTGTAAAAGTAGAGGCCCGATAGAAGAACAGGTAGCCGGCAATGAGGAAGAACAGCGGCACGCAAAAGCGTGCTACAACTTCGGAAGATAGATTTCTTATGAATTGGAAAAGGGGATAGGTTATAGGGATATCTCTAAGCAACATTCCTCCATTATTCAGATTAGGATTGTAGCTGTGGATGAGTAAGACTCCCACAATCATGGGGAAGCGTAGCCAGGTGATCGTTTTTGATTGTAATTCTTCGTCCGTCATACGCGACAAAGATAGACTAATTATGCAAAAATAAAATTAAAAAATAACCGCAAATTAAAAGATTATGTGATTGGCTTCTTGGTCTGATAGCCAGAAAATCTTTTAATCTGCGGTCATTTAGCAAGTTAAGATAGTATTCATCTTAACAATGAAACGTTCCGGATTTCTTAAAATTGAAAGAAATTCTTCGCATTGTTATAACTGATATCTTCAATCATCTGATTAGCTCGTTCTATCTCAGCCATAGGTATTTCACCATTCTCAATGTCACGGCCTACCAAGTTGCAAAGTGTGCGGCGGAAGTATTCGTGACGTGGATAAGAGAGGAATGAACGAGAGTCAGTGAGCATACCTACAAAGCGGCTCAACAAACCGAGTACTGAAAGTGCGTTCATTTGCTTTTCCATACCATCTTTCTGGTCGAGGAACCACCAACCTGAACCGAATTGGATTTTACCCGCAACTGTACCGTCTTGGAAGTTACCCAACATGGTAGCAATTACTTCGTTGGCACAAGGATTAAGATTGTACAGAATTGTTTTAGCCAACTTGCCGTTGCTGTTCAAACGATCAAAATATTTGGCCATCGCTTTAGCTGTTGAAAATTCGCCGATAGAATCGAAGCCTGTATCAGGTCCTAGAAGCTTAAACATCTTAGTATTGTTGTTGCGGATAGCTCCGTAATGGAATTGTTGTGTCCATCCCGTTTCAGCATCCATCTCGCCAAAGACGATAAGCATAGCCGATTTGAATTTTAGAATTTCCTCTTTAGTCAATTCTGCACCGCCGTATACCTTATTAAATATAGCTTTGATTTCAGCATCTGTGTAGTCTTCAGCATAAAACTCTTCAATACCGTGGTCAGAGAGTTTACAGCCTTGGGCAGCGAAGAATTCGTGACGTTTGCGTAATGCATTCACCATATCGTCGAAAGTAGAGATGGTAACGCCACTCACTTCGGCAAGTTTCTCCATGTATGCACGGAAGTCCGCAGCTACTTCTACAGCCATAGCTTTGTCAGGACGCCACGTTGGTAGCATTTTTACTTCAAAGCCACTTTCGCGGGTTTGGATATGATATTCCAGTGAATCGATAGGGTCGTCCGTTGTGCAAACTACCTGTACTTTGTATCTGCGCATCATACCACGAGCCGAATATTCTGGTTGTGTCAACTTCTCATTACATTCGTCATATATCTCACGAGCAGTTTTAGCATTCAATATCTTGTTGATGCCAAAAGCTGTCTTTAGTTCCAGATGAGTCCAGTGATACAAAGGGTTTCTCATGGTGTAAGGCACCGTTTCGGCCCATTTCTCAAATTTCTCCCAGTCTGTTGTATCCTTACCTGTGCAGTAGCGCTCGTCTATTCCATTGGTGCGCATGGCGCGCCATTTGTAATGATCGCCACCTAACCATATTTCTGTAAGCGATTGAAACTTGTGGTCGTCAGCAACCATTTTGGGAATTAAGTGACAGTGGTAGTCGATAATTGGCATCTTAGCCGCATGATCGTGATACAATTTCTGTGCAGTTTCTGTCTGCAACAAGAAGTTTTCATCCATGAAATTTTTCATTTCTCTGTGTTTTTAAAGTGTAAAATTATTATTACGTATATTTTTACCTATATAGTATTGATTGTAAAGCTAATAGGTCTTTATTCTGTATTTAGTTTTATTAACCGTTATCGAACACAAAAATAGTTTTTTTACTTGGTATACCAAAATAATTCGTATATTTGCGATGAATTTTATAATATTTAAACGCTTTATAATGTAAGCTATCAGTAATTAATATTTAAAATATACACTTTATTAACCTTAAAGTTAAGCGCTAAATACATGGAAAACAAAAATTATACAATTAAAGACATTGCCCGTATGGCGGAAGTCTCTGCCGGCACTGTAGATAGGGTGTTGCATGATCGGGGCGAAGTATCTAAAGCTAGTCTCGAGAAAGTGCAGAAAGTTCTGAAAGAAATTGATTATCAACCCAATATGTTTGCTATCGGATTGGCTGCAAAGAAAAAATATAATATTGTCTGCCTTATACCTCATTATGAGGAAGAGGATTATTGGCATTCTGTGTCACGCGGCATAGAGCGTGCGGCGCAAGAGTATCGTCCGTTCAATGTATCCATTGATTATGTGAGATATCAACATGCTAACGAAACCTCCTATCAGGAAGCGTGTGGAGCCTTGCAAGAGACTATGGCCGATGCCGTACTTATTGCGCCAAACTTTCGTGAACAAACACTTAGCTTGGTAAGGCATCTGAAAGGGAATAAGATTCCGTATGCATTCATTGACTTTAATATTGAAGGGGCCAATGCACTGAAGTATATTGGACAAGATTCGTATATGAGCGGATATATTGCCGCAAAAATACTGATGCGTGATTACAAAGAGGGACAGGAATTAGTCTTCTTTCAGGCGAACAATAAAGATAATCCGGCAGAAATACAGATGCAACGCCGAATAGAAGGGTTTATGAAGTACATGTCTGATGCCTATGCCGGTGTGAAAATAGTAGAGTTTGTGTTGAATAAGGCAGATTCCGTGGATGATGAAAAGATGTTGGATGCTTTTTTTGCTGCTCACCCCAAAGCTAAACTGGGAGTTGTGTTTAATTCACGCGTATATCAGGTGGGCAACTACTTACGCCAAAGCGGAAAGCAGATGGATGCGCTGATTGGCTATGATCTATTGCGAAAGAACGTGGAGTTGCTACAATCCGGAGAGGTAAAATATCTTATTGGGCAACGACCAGCCTTGCAAGGATATCGGGGTATAAAAGCTCTTTGCGAGCATGTCGTCTTTAAAAAGCCTGTCACGGCTGTGAAGTATATGCCTATCGATATATTGATGAAAGAGAATATTAATTTCTATTTTGAATTTGAATAATATTTATTATAAATATCTTATAAATTAGAATTAAAATGAAAGCTTTAAACAAAGAAACAGCTCCGAAGATTCAACGTCCGGAGCGCATTATTCAGTTTGGTGAAGGTAATTTTTTGCGTGCATTCGTTGACTGGATTATTTATAACATGAACGAAAAGGCCGACTTTAACAGTAGTGTGGTGGTAGTGCAACCTATTGATAAGGGAATGGTTGATATGTTAAATGCTCAAGATAACCTTTATCATGTGAATCTTCAAGGTCTTGATAAGGGACAAGTAGTCAACAACTTAACAATGATTGATGTAATTAGTCGTTCATTGAATCCCTATAGCCAAAATGCAGAGTTCATGAAGCTTGCCGAACAACCTGAGATGCGCTTTGTTATTTCAAATACTACAGAGGCTGGTATTGCTTTCGATCCTGCTTGCAAACTGACTGACGCTCCTGCTGCTTCTTATCCTGGCAAGTTGACTCAGTTGCTTTACCATCGTTTTAAAACATTCAATGGTGACAAGAGCAAGGGACTTATCATTTTCCCTTGTGAACTTATCTTCTTGAATGGGCATAAACTGAAAGAAACCATTTATCAATATATCGAGCTTTGGAATCTTGGTGAAGAATTTAAAGCTTGGTTCGAAGGAGCTTGCGGAGTGTACGCTACGTTGGTAGACCGTATTGTTCCCGGATTTCCACGCAAAGATATTGCTACTATCAAAGAAAAATTGCAATATGATGACAATTTGGTTGTTCAGGCAGAAATTTTCCACTTATGGGTTATTGAAGCTCCACAAGAGGTTTCAAAAGAATTCCCTGCGGACAAAGCTGGATTGAACGTATTGTTTGTTCCATCTGAAGCTCCTTATCATGAACGTAAGGTCACATTGCTTAATGGCCCTCACACGGTTCTGGCTCCTGTTACTTATCTTTCTGGGGTAAATATCGTGCGTGAAGCTTGCGAACATCCGATATTGAGCCAGTACATCAACAAGGTGATGTTCCATGAGTTGATGGAAACATTGAACTTGCCAAAAGATGAGTTGAAGAAATTTGGTGAAGATGTTCTCGAACGTTTCAATAATCCGTTTGTTGATCATGCGGTAACAAGCATCATGCTTAACTCTTTCCCTAAATTCGAAACTCGTGATCTTCCAGGATTGAAAACTTATTTGGCTCGTAAAGGTGAACTACCTAAAGGTTTGGTGTTAGGATTGGCTGCTATTATCACTTACTATAAAGGTGGTGTACGTGCCGATGGTGCTGAGATCGCTCCAAACGATGCTCCCGAAATCATGACTCTGTTGAAAGATCTTTGGGCTACCGGCTGTACAAAGACTGTTGCCGAAGGTGTTCTTGCTGCCGAATTTATTTGGGGAGAAAACCTTAATAATATTGCTGGATTGACCGATGCGATTAAGAGTTATCTTGATTCTATTCAGGAAAAAGGTATGCTTGAAACAGTGAAGAGTATTCTGTAACCTTCAAGAAATCTTTTGATTTTTTGGAATGTAGATTGCAAATTATCAATAAAAAGGGCTGAACTATTTTACTAGTTTAGCCCTTTCTATATATCTATAAATCAAATGTTTATTCGGTCACTTAGTAAACTTAATGCGTTAAGTGAAATATAGTAGTTACTACAATGGTTTTCAGCTATTTGCCCACGTGAAGAATAATTGTAGTAGCGCCAATGGTGATGATTGCTCCATCTTCAATTCGCATGCGATCTTTATCGTTTAATACTTCACTTTTTAGAAAGGTACCCGTTAAACTTGGACCATCACGAAGCGTATAGATAAGCTTACCCAATTTGTTTCGCTTTACATTAATGATGCAATGGCGGCGATCCATACTCATATCTCCTGTCTCAATTTGAGTATTGATAACTGTTCCTACGCAACGGCGTCCAATAACATTATCTCCCTCTAATAATGGAAGTACTTGTTTGAAGCCAAAGACATTTCCGAGAATCATAATACTGCCAAATTCTTCTTTTTGTTCCTCCTCTTCGTCAAAAGTCTCATCTTTGCGAGGAACTTTCATTTTAGTTTTCCCAAGTCGAATACTGAACTGCTTGCTACAATGTTCGCACACAAACACAAGCGACTGGCCTTCAGTGTATTTTGTTTCATCAAAAGAGATATAGTTTTCGCACTTGGGACAAAGAATTCTTTTCATTATGGGGAATATTCGTTTTTATTTTACTTGGCAGGTGTAAGTACCCAAGCGTTTTCGAACGCCTCGTTTTGCCTTATTTTTGTTAGGTGTTTGCCTGCCTCTTCTCGAGTAGGGCATGCCATGAGGCTAACACGAACCATTTCGGAGCTAATCAATGCTTTTGCATTAGGGTAGCCTTGCATCCTAAGTTGTTCGGCCAATTTCTCTGCATCTTTTGAGCCGATGCTGCTAGCTACAATGATATGGTATACAGTAACCACTTTCTCTTCTTCATGTCTGGAAGGCTTAGCAATCGTTACAGCTTGTTCCTTCTTTTCAATAGTTCCTTTATTTTCAGCCTTAGGGACTATAATTTCTTTCACTGCTTTAGGTTTTGTTACCTTGTTAACCGTTTCGTGCTTCTTTGCACTTGAAGTTTGAGTTACATTGTTTTTAACCATTACAGGCGTGATAGCTAACGACTGCTTTTCTATCTTTTCAAATAAATCAGCAGGAAGAAGTTGGGCATAATTTGCTTTTTCAACATACGTATTCTCCACCGGAGTAGACATTACAAAGAATAATGCTATGGCAGCTGCTACAGCCACTGCACTACGTAAGAATGAACGGTTGATTCGAATATCATAGGTTTTCTTCTCAGCAGGCACGAAAGGTGATATAGGCTTTTTTCTTGCTGAACGATTTTGTAGAGCATCAAGAGGTTTGATGGCGACAACATCTAGTCCATATAAGTAAGGCGTAGTTATTTTGTTATCATAAGGAATGAACTCATAAGTACCGTGAATGGTAAAGTGTAGCTCACCAATATTATCAAGATCAGCTTTTCCATCTTCGTGAAGAAGAGAAACCAGCTCTTCTACCTTTTTATCTATAGTCTTTGAAGCATCGGAGAAATTGGTTTCGTATGTAGCCATGTAAGATTGAACTAACAACCCGTCATTCATTTTGAGTTGGGGGTTGAATCCAATAGTACGTGTAGGTGGAAGAAATATACACTCGTCGGCAATCCATGTGGCAGATGCGTAATGAGCGACAAATCCTCCAAATCCGGGAACGATAACACAATCATTCTCTAATAATAGTACTTCTATATGCTGTGCTAATTCAATCATGTTTGCAAAATTAGCAGATTATTTGTGATAATGGACTAAGAAGCTCTTTTTAATTATGAACAAATTATAAACAGAGATGGAATAATTAGTTAATAGAGGAGTGCTTAACATGAGATATAATATTAACTTTGTCTTATAATTATAGTAGATTTTAGTAATATGAACTTTATTCAAACAGAAGTAGAGGGGGTGTGGATTATTGAACCCAAGGTCTTTCTCGATAGTAGAGGATATTTTATGGAAGCTTTTAAGAAAGAAGAATTTGAAGCTAATATAGGTACCGTTAATTTTATTCAGGATAATGAATCGCAATCGTCTTTTGGCGTATTGCGGGGCTTGCATTATCAAAAGGGTGAATATAGTCAGGCAAAACTAGTGCGAGTGATAAGAGGACAAGTGTTGGATGTAGCAGTAGATATGCGCAAATCTTCGCCAACGTTTGGTAAACACGTTAGTGTAGAACTTAGTGAGGAGAATAAACGGCAATTCTTTATCCCTCGTGGGTTTGCCCATGGCTTTCTGGTGTTAAGTGATGA
Source organism: Bacteroides ihuae (assembly GCF_900104585.1). Taxonomy (GTDB): domain Bacteria; phylum Bacteroidota; class Bacteroidia; order Bacteroidales; family Bacteroidaceae; genus Bacteroides; species Bacteroides ihuae. The sequence goes on along the minus strand of NZ_FNVX01000005.1, from coordinate 1,093,678 downwards.
AGCCACTTTTACGTATAAAGTAGATAATGCTTATGCGCCAAAGGCGGAGGCTTCTGTATTATATAATGATAAGTCTTTATCCATCAATTGGCCTATAGAGCCTTCTCAGATTATTATGTCTGAGAAAGATAGAGAAGCGGCTCTTTTTGTGAATGCGGAATATTTCGTGTAGGAAGCTTCATTGAAACGAAACATACTTGTATTTATTTATGCTCTGTGTGCTGATAATAAAGGCATATTTTGTACTTTTGCACAAAATTCTGATATGAAAAAAAGTATTCTTGCATCGTTGATGGCGATTTTGTTCATAGCTTGTCATAATGGCAAAACGAATGACTCTTCCGGCAAAGATGAAGATCTTCGTGCTAAAGCACAATTGCAAGGCATTTGGGTCGATGATGACAGCGAGGTACCCTTTATGCGCATCGAAGGTGATACGATATACTATTCGGACTCTCAAAATTCTCCTGTTCGTTTTGAGATAATAAAAGATAGCATTTACATGTATGGCAATGAGGTTAGCCGCTATTACATTGATAAGCAAGCTGAACATCTCTTTTGGTTTCACTCTTTGTCAGATAATATTGTGAAGCTTCACAAATCCGAAGATCCGGATGATACGTTGGCTTTCTCTGGTAAGGCAGTTGAAGTGATTCCTTCTTATACCGGAGTGACTGAGGTAGATAGCGTTGTGAATTATAATGGCGCTCGTTATCGAGCTTATGTTTATATCAATCCGTCAAAGATGAAAGTGATTAAAACATCTTATACTGAAGATGGGATGAGCATGGATAATGTGTATTATGATAATATTATGCATATTTGTGTATATGAGGGAAGGAAAAGTTTGTTTGCCAGTGATATCACAAAACAAATGTTTGCAGGTATTCTTTCAGATGAATTCCTAAAGAAATCAATTCTCTCGGATATGCTATTTATGGGAGTAAGAAAGTCTGGATTTCTCTATCAGGCTACTGTATGCATTCCAGAAAGTTACGTTTGCAACCTAGTCAATATAGAGGTTAGTTTTAAAGGAAAAATGGCCATGAAAGCGGTCAAATAGATAATATGCAGATTTATAGAATTCCGGATGTATGAAGAAGTTACATCCGGTTTTTTTTACGATCATTATTTTTGGCCAGAATGATTTGTTCGTGGTCCTTTGCTTTTGTTTCTAAAATTTCCCGATCGTCCACGGTTACCATTACTTCGAGGAGCATATTCCGGAGCTTCACCTAAATGGGAAGGAACAGGAATCTTATAGATCTCTTTCTCCAGAAAGTTTTCAATATTCTTAAAATTGCTTTGTTCTTTCTCACTTATGAAAGTGATAGCAACACCATCATTGTTTGCACGTGCTGTTCGCCCTATGCGGTGTACGTAGTCTTCACTGTCATGAGGAACATCGAAATTAATAACTAATCGGATGTCATCGATGTCAATACCTCTGGCTACAATGTCTGTAGCAACTAAAATATTAATTCTACCTGATTTAAACTCTCGCATAATAAATTCTCGCTGCGGTTGTTCCAGATCAGAATGCATTTCACCAACATTTAGTTTCATTACTTTTAAAGCTCTGGTGACCTCCTTTACTTTAATCTTAGAAGAAACAAAGATGATAACACGTTCCGGTACTTCTTCGGCAAAGAGGCTTTGCACAATGTTCAGTTTTTGTCGCTCGTAGCATACATAGGCGGCCTGTACTATCTTCTCAGCTGGTTTTGATACGGAAAGCTTTATCTCAGCTGGATTATTTAGAATAGTTTTGGCTAACTGTTGTATTTTAGAAGGCATAGTGGCCGAAAACATGATTGTCTGTCTGTCTTTAGGCAAATATTTCACTATCTGCATAATGTCCTCAGAGAATCCCATGTCGAGCATTCTATCTGCTTCATCAAGGATGAAGTAGGATACATGTGATAAATCTACATAACCCAAGTTTATGTGAGAGATAAGGCGCCCTGGCGTAGCAATGACTACGTCAGCACCAAGTGTGAGGCCTCTTTTCTGTTGTTCGAAGAGAGTTCCGTCATTTCCGCCATATACTGCTACACTGGATACTGGCATAAAATAAGAGAATCCCTCCATCTGTTGATCAATCTGCTGAGCTAGTTCTCTGGTAGGAGACATGATAATACAGTTGATAACTTCCTGTTGATGATCGCCCTTGCACAGCTTATTAATGATAGGAAGTAAGTATGCGGCTGTTTTGCCGGTACCAGTTTGAGCCACTGCAATTAAGTCTCGGCCTTGAAGTATCAGTGGAATGGCCTGTTCTTGTATTGGAGTACATTCATCAAACCTCATGGCGTCAAGCGCCTCTAATACTTTATCTTCTAATTCTAGTTCGGAAAACTTCATTTTTTCTATTTATTTATGTACAAAGATAAATCATTAACTACGTAATACAAGCTTTTTATTGCTTTCATTTATAGTTTCCCTTGGTCATCCAAATAAGAATCTTTGAATCCTAAGAAATAAAGCACTCCATCTAGCCCAATGGTATTGATGGATTGTTTAGCATTTGCCACTACTTTAGGCTTTGCATGAAAAGCAATTCCCAGACCAGCGACTCCAAGCATTGGTAAATCATTCGCTCCATCGCCTACGGCAATTGTCTGAGCTATATCCACTTTTTCTACCTGAGCAATAAGGCGTAGAAGTTCTGCTTTCCGCTTACCATCTACTACGTCGCCTAGATAGTTCCCCGTAAGTTTACCATCTTCTATCTCCAATTCGTTGGCATAAACATAGTCTATCCCATATTTATCCTGCAGATAACGACCGAAATAAGTGAATCCACCCGAAAGAATGGCTATTTTATAACCGTATTTCTTGAGAACATACATCAAACGATCCACTCCTTCAGTGATGGGCAAATTTTCTGCTATTTCTTTCATCACCGATTCATCCAACCCTTTGAGTAAAGCCACTCGTTCACGAAAACTTTCAGTGAAATCTATTTCTCCGTGCATCGCACGTTCAGTAATAGCTTTTACTTCATCACCCACACCAGCACGTATAGCCAGTTCATCAATAACTTCCGTTTCAATAAGTGTAGAGTCCATATCAAAACAGATAAGGCGTCGCATGCGGCGATACATATTGTCCAGTTGAAATGAAAAATCCATTTCAAGTTCGCTAGCCAATTGCATCAATTGTTCTTGCATGTTGATACGATCTTTGGGCGTTCCGCGAACAGAAAACTCAATGCATGCTCGTGTGTTGGCTTTACATTCATCCAGTGGAATACGTCCGGTAAGGCGTTTAATCGCATCAATATTCATACCTTGCTCTGCTAATATATGTGTAACAGAAGATATTTGTTTCGCCGATAGTTTTCTACCTAGTAGAGTTAATATATAGCGGTTTTTCCCTTGCATATTTACCCAATTTTCATATTCTTCCACTGAAATGGGATAGAATCGTATGGTCACACCCAAAGTAGAGGCTTTAAATAGAAGCTCTTTCATTATAAAGCCGGAGAATTGTTCTTCTGTTTTACATAAGATGCCTAAGGATAGTGTATTATGGATGTCAGCTTGCCCGATGTCGAGAATAGCTGCGTCATATTTGGCAAGTATTTCAGTTACCGAAGCGGTGAGCCCCGGACGATCTTCTCCTGTGATACGAATGAGAATGAGTTCTGTGTTCGATAATTGCATAATATATATTCTAAATTTTCTTTGCAAAAGTAAGGAAAAAACCTGCTTTTTCTGCTAAATAATATGAATTTATAAAGTCCAAAAGTGAGAAAATAACTTGATTATTTGGATATTAGAATAATAATAACTTACCTTTGCCCTTGATTTCTATATGTAAAGGCTTTGATTATCAGCAGATTCCATTCTGCTGATGCCTGAAAAGACAATGTTTCGGGTAGAAATTACTGTCGAAGGACAGCCCCGGATAGTATTAACCAAAACCGAATTACATGAAATATGTAAAATGGATTTTTGTTGTATTACTTATTAGTTCCTTGACTTCTTTTGTAGCAAAAGACAAATCCACTGGAGGATTGAGTGTGGGAGACGTAGCCCCTGATTTCAAAATCGAATCTACGTCAAACGGGCACGCGTTTGAACTGACCAATATGAAAGGAAAGTATGTGTTGCTTAGTTTCTGGGCAAGTTATGATGCGTTATCACGGATGCAAAATATTCGTTTAAACAATGCGCTTAGGTCAGCTTCCCGCCAAGTTGAAATGGTTTCGATATCTTTTGATGAATATACATCAATTTTTAGTGAGACCATTCGTAAAGATCAAATAGTGTCGCCCACCTGTTTCGTGGAAACAAAAGGTGAAAATTCCGGTTTATTCAAAAAGTATAGGTTAAATCGTGGATTTGCAAACTATTTATTAGATGAAAATGGTGTTATTATAGCCAAAAACATCTCTGCTACTCAACTTTCTGCCTATTTAAAAAGAGGATAGAATTTATGCTACTAGCTAACGGCTTTTAGTTTATAATTATAGAAAGCTTGGGGGCATAAGTTTGATGTCACTACAAGCATAGGAGTAAAGCTCCTTGCCGGTTTAGTGAGGGACAAACAAAAGAGGAAATGGATACTACAAAAAATCCCGCTTGCACTTGACTTTTCAAGAGTGAGCGGGATTTTCTTTTTTATATATTTAAAAGTATTGTATTAGAAATGTCTCCCTAGAGAGTGTGTACGCAAATAATAATTATTTAGGAGCCTTTATGTATAAGTAAATAGCGATAACAGTATACAGTAGGTTCGGAATCCATACGGCAATAACTGGAGGGACATTGCCATTTATAGCAAAAGTAGAAGAAATGGTTTGAAATAGAATATAGGAGAAACTAAGCCCCAAGCCAATACCTAGATGAAGTCCCATTCCTCCCTTCGATTTCTTCGAAGATAGAGATAACCCGATGGTGGTTAATATAAATGATGCGAATGACATAGCAATACGCTTGTGGTATTCTATTTCAAATTCCTTTATATTAGCAAAACCTCGTTTCTTTTGTCTGTCAATGTATTCGCTAAGTTGTGGACTTGTAAGAACTTCTTGTTGATTCCTCGTGATAAGAAAATCAGTAGGCTGCATTACAATAATAGAGTCTATTTTTTCTCCACGAATAATATTCTCCTTAAGTCCATTTAGCTCTCTAATCATATAGTCCTTAATAATCCATTTGTTGACAGCAGTAGTGTCATAGGTTATACTGCGTGCTGTAAGATGGGATACTAACTTTTTATCCACAAATTTATCTAGAGAAAAATGAAAACCGGTCTTGTTGTAATCTTCGTATCTTTCAATATAGGCTATAACACCTGAATCTACCTCCAATTGCACATTGCGAACAGAAGTTGTTTTTTTCTTCTTGTAGTACTTATCTTCGAAAGCTAGACGGGTAACACTTCCTCTAGGTATTATATAGGATCCTAAACTGAAAGTGACTATAGAAATGATTGCGGCCGAAATCATGTAGGGACGCATTAATCGCTTAAAACTCATTCCCGTTGAGAACATAGCGATGATCTCGGAGTTCTCAGCAAGCTTAGAAGTGAAAAAGATGACAGCAATAAAGACGAACAAGGGACTGAAAAGGTTGGCAAAATAGGGTATGAAATTCATGTAATAATCAAAAATGATTGCTTTCCAAGGAGCTTCATTTGTCATGAATTTGTCCATCTTCTCATTGAAGTCGAACACTACTGCTATAGAAATAATCAAGGCAATGGCAAATACATAAGTGCCAAGGAACTTCTTTATGATGTACCAATCCAACCGTTTTAATAACTTATTGCTCATGTCTTTTAATTATAATCGAGTTGATACCCTCTTCACCATCATAGGTTTCCAAGTAGAGAAATCTCCTGCAATGATATGTTTGCGGGCTTCGCTAACCAACCAAAGATAGAAGGCTAAGTTATGTATGGATGCAATCTGCATAGCCAATAACTCTTTGGCATGAAAGAGATGTCTTAAGTACGCTTTGCTATATAATGTATCTACGGATGAAGCACCATCAATCTCAATAGGGGAAAAATCAGTCTCCCATTTTTTATTTTTCATGTTCATGATGCCATCTTTGGTAAAGAGCATGCCATTTCGTCCGTTTCGGGTAGGCATCACACAATCAAACATGTCTACTCCTCGCTCTATTCCTTCCAAAATATTAACTGGAGTGCCTACACCCATTAGGTAACGTGGCTTATCTGTAGGCAGGATCTCATTCACTAATTCGATCATCTCGTACATTTTGTCAACAGGTTCGCCTACAGCCAATCCTCCTATGGCATTGCCATCAGCTCCTTTTGAAGCTATAAACTCGGCTGATTGTTTACGCAAGTCCGGATAAATGCAGCCTTGCACAATCGGGAAGAGTGATTGTTGATATCCGTATTTCGGTTCCGTTTCGTTGAAGCGCTGAATGCACCTGTCTAGCCAGCGATGTGTTAGTCCAAGAGATTTTTTTGCATAGGCATAGTCGGAATCTCCCGGAGGACATTCATCAAAAGCCATCATGATATCCGCACCAATGATGCGTTCTATATCCATGACTTTCTCCGGAGTAAATACGTGTTTACTGCCATCTATGTGAGATCTGAATTCTGCACCTTCTTCGCGTAGTTTACGAATGCCGGCCAAAGAAAAAACCTGAAACCCTCCACTATCTGTTAACATAGGGCGGTCAAAGCTATTAAATTTATGCAGTCCTCCAGCTTTCTCCAGTACATCAAGTCCCGGACGCAAATAGAGATGATATGTATTGCCCAGAATAATCTGTGCTTTGATATCTTCTTTCAATTCCGTTTGATGTACGCCCTTTACAGAGCCCAATGTACCCACGGGCATAAAGATAGGGGTTTCTATCTGCCCATGGTCTGTTGTGAGCAATCCGGCACGTGCATTGCTTTTTGAATCGGTATATTGTAAATCGAATGTCATTCTTTAGCAGCTTTCTTTACTGAAAAGTCAACGGCATCTGCCACTTTTTCGTCTGTTAATGCAATAGCGAAAACTTCTCTGACATCATTTACATAATGGAAAGTTAACCCTTTCAGATACATATCCTGAATCTCATCTATATTTTTCTTATTCTCTGCACTCATTATAATCTCTTTGATCCCTGCACGCTTTGCTGCTAGGATTTTCTCTTTGACACCACCTACAGGAAGAACTTTTCCACGAAGTGTGATTTCTCCAGTCATTGCCAAATTTGCTTTCACTTTGCGTTGAGTGAGGGCAGAAGCTAAAGAAGTAGCCATTGTAATACCTGCTGAAGGGCCATCTTTAGGTATAGCTCCTTCAGGCACATGTACGTGAATGTTCCAGTTGTCAAATACCTCTTCGCTCAAATTGAGCAATGAAGCATGTGCTTTGATATATTCAAGTGCTAGCATTGCTGACTCTTTCATCACATCTCCTAAATTTCCGGTTAAGGTAAGTCTTCCGCCTTTCCCCCGGCTTAAACTAGTTTCTACAAATAGAATTTCTCCACCTACGGAAGTCCAAGCCAACCCTGTTACTACTCCGGCATATTCATTCCCTTGATACTTATCTCGTGTATATTCCGGTGTTCCCAAAAAATCAACTAGATCAGCTGGTTTGATTTCTGTTTTTGCGAAGTATCCATCCGTAGCATATTGACGAGCTGACTTACGGAAAATTTTATTGATTTTCTTCTCTAGTTCGCGCACACCACTTTCACGTGTGTACGATTCTATGATAAGTTCGAGTGTATCTTTAGGTATTTTGATATCTGTCTTTTTTATACCATTTGCTTCCATCTCTTTAGGAAGCAAGTGTTTACGAGCAATCTCTATTTTCTCTTCAGTGATGTATCCACTTACTTCAATTAATTCCATACGATCGAGTAGTGGTCCTGGAATAGTGTTCAGGTTATTGGCTGTAGCAATAAACATCACTTTAGATAAGTCGAAATCAACATCAAGAAAATTATCATGAAAAGTGCTGTTTTGTTCAGGATCGAGTACCTCTAGCAAAGCAGAAGAAGGATCCCCTTGACGGTCATTTCCCAGTTTGTCAACCTCATCCAGAATAAATACCGGATTGGATGAACCCGCTTTAACCAGACTCTTTATTACACGACCGGGCATAGCTCCTACATATGTTTTTCTATGTCCACGTATTTCAGCTTCATCATGCACTCCTCCCAGAGACATGCGAATATATTTTCGTTTCAACGAAGCTGCTATTGATTTACCCAAAGATGTTTTACCTACTCCCGGAGGGCCATAAAGACAGATGATGGGCGATTTCATATCATTTTTCAACTTCAGCACAGCCAAATGTTCAAGAATGCGCTCTTTCACCTTTTCCAATCCATAATGATCTTTATTCAGTGTTTTCTCTGCGTTCTTTAGATTAATATTGTCTGTGGTGAATATTCCCCAAGGCAAACTGAGCATGATTTGCAAATAATTGAGTTGCACACTATAGTCGGGCGATTGCGAATGTGTCCTTTCTAGCTTAGCTAGTTCTTTAAGGAATGTGTTTTTCGTTTCCAAATCCCACTTCATTTTCTCAGCCTTAATGCGCATTTCGTCTATTTCCTGTTCTTGACCACTACCACCAAGTTCATCTTGTATAGTTTTTATTTGTTGTTGCAAGAAATATTCTCTTTGTTGCTGATCTATATCTTCACGCGCACGTAGTTGAATAGAAGCTTTTATTTCTTCCAATTGAACTTCGCGGGTTAGTATTTCTAATAATTTCTGGGCTCTTACACTGAGTAATGGAATCTTTATCAACTCTATCTTCTGCTCTATTTTGAGTGGCATGTTGGTGCATATAAAATGTATCAGAAACATAGGGTTGGTAATATTGCGGATGGCAAAAGCTGATTCCTGATGTAATATATCAGAAGACTTGATATAACGTATCGTTAAATCTTTGCAAGAATCGACTAAAGCAGTAAATTCTTTATTATCTTTTTGAGGAATTTCTTCTTCTAGAACGTCTACATTTGCTCGTAAATAAGGATGTGTCGAGGTTATTTCCTTTAGTTCCATGCGAACCATCCCCTGAAGAATTGCCGTTGTGCTTTGATCGGGCATTTCGAGTAGACGAACGATTTTAGCTACTGTTCCTATTCTGTGGAGATCTTCTAAAACAGGTTCTTCTGTTTGAGCCATTTTCTGACATACAACAGCTATGTATGAGCCTTTCTTTTCTGCTTCTTTAATGAGTTTCAGTGATGATCTTCTACCTATGGACACAGGCATTAGTACACCGGGAAATAATATCATGTTTCTAAGAGGTAAAACGGGGATATTGCTATCTACCTTTATGTCAAACAGTTGATCTTCAGTTCCGTCAAAGTCGGCAATTAATGAAAAAGCATTGTCACTCGGATCTTCGTTCTCTGTAAAATATCTATCTATCTTCATTGCGTATAAATTAAGTCATCACATATTGACAGCCATTAAAAGAGCTGCAAAGTTAGTTTATTCTTTATTAATAATAAAGCACCTATACACTAAAATCACAAAAACAATGCCAAATAATGGAGTTGTATCTGGTTTGTCTCTTGATAATTACTTATTTTTGTCGATTATCATTATTTATTAGCAATATGCCTAATTCGTATTTTCAATTTAAACAATTTACCGTATCGCATGACAAATGTGGCATGAAGGTGGGAACAGACGGTGTACTTCTGGGGGCGTGGGCTGATGTTAGTCGTGCAAAGAAGATCCTGGATATAGGAACTGGAACAGGTTTATTAGCACTGATGACTGCTCAACGTAGTGTGGCTCATATTGTGGCTTTAGAGATAGATGAACATGCTGCCAAACAGGCAGAAGAGAATATTTCTTCTTCTCCATGGGCAGATCGGATAGAAGTTGTTAAGACGGATTTTAAAGAGTTTGTGTCGGATGAAAAATTTGATGTAGTTATTTCTAATCCTCCATATTTTGTTGATTCACTGGCATCTCCTGATGATCAACGCACGATGGCACGGCATAGTGGTGATCTTACCTATACAGAGTTGCTTAAGGGCGTTTCTAAAGTGTTGTCAATTGATGGGACATTTAGTGTGATTATACCTATAGAAACAGCGGATTCTTTTAAATATATTGCAGAGCTTTGTGGACTATTTCCTTGCCGCCAATTATGGGTTATCACTAAGCCTGGAGGTGCTCCGAAGAGAGCTCTGATCACTTTCTCGTTTGCCCAGCAGGCTTGTGAAAATAATTATTTGCTTACTGAAGTGGCAAGGCATCAGTATAGTAAGGAATACATTGCCTTGACGAAAGACTACTATTTAAAGATGTAACTTAGGATTTGCGTATTAGTCTAAGCAGGTATGAAAATAAAATGAATTACTGAATTCCATTTCTGGCAATGGAGTCTTGGGAGCGAATAGTCCGTAAACAGATGCTCCGGATCCACTCATAGCTGAATAAACGGCTCCTTTGCTGTATAGTTCTGATTTAATTTTTCTGATAGTAGGGTAAAGTGCAAATACGCTTTTTTCAAAATCATTCTCTAACAACTCTTTCCACTCAGTCGGGGGGCGGCTGATAATCTCACTTAAAGTGATTTTGGGTTTGCAAGGAGTTATTAAAGAAAAGGCTTCACGAGTAGAAACAAATATTGGAGGTTTAACAATAACCACTTCATAACCCTTTAGCGATAGTTGAATAGGAGAGAATAAATCACCTATGCCTTCAGCAAATGTAGGTCGATTTTGAATGAAGAAAGCGCAGTCGGCACCTAATCTAGAGGCGTATTCTTCAAGTTTCTCCGTGCTTAGATTTAACTGAAATTTGTTGTTGAGCAATTTTAGCATAAAAGCAGCATCGGCAGAACCACCACCAAGTCCTGCTCCAGAAGGAATAGCCTTATATAAATAAATGTCTATAGGAGGCAAATCAAAGACTTCGGCAAGCAAGAGATAGGCTTTGACCACAAGATTATCGTTCAACTCCCCGGCAACAGATATGCCCGAAGGATGTAGTGTAAATGGGACTTCCTTTGATTTGGAAAGAGTTATTTCGAGCGCATCTTCCAAAGGTACGGGATAAAATACGGTCTCAAGATTATGATATCCGTCAGCCCGTTTTTCGGTAATATTTAATCCCAGATTTATCTTAGCATTGGGGAATGTAATCATACGCTTATATGTACTAATGCGTTGTCAAAAGTCGAATGCAGCATTCTGTTTATCGCTTGCAAAGTTATGATTTATTTTTAAGTATTCAATAATACAAATCAGATTATAGAGTAGAAATATTTTTGGTGCATTATTTAATTATCAAAATTCAATGCTTACCTTTGTAAACACAATGGTTATGAGTAACAACAAGAAAATATAATTCTGCAAAATAATGCCGGAACAAAGAAAAAACGCACGTACTACCAGACCCAAGACGCAAGCTATAAACGATTATGGCCGACTACAACCTCAGGCTTTGGAGTTAGAAGAGGCAGTGGTTGGTGCATTGATGATTGAAAAAGATGCTTATTCTCAGGTTAGTGAAATTCTCCGTCCCGAATCCTTCTACGAACATAGGCATCAACTAATATATGCTGCCATTACTGACTTGGCTGTGCAGCAGAAACCGGTGGATATCCTCACTGTAACGGAACAGCTTCGCAAACGAGGTGAGCTAGAAGATGTGGGTGGTCCGTTCTACATCACTCAACTTAGTAGCAAGGTTGCTTCTTCGGCACACATTGAATATCATGCCCGTATCATTGCTCAGAAATATCTGGCACGTCAGTTGATTACATTTAGTAGCGACATCGAAACTAAAGCTTTTGATGAAACTCTCGATGTGGACGATTTGATGCAAGAGGCAGAGGGTAAACTCTTTGAAATTTCTCAGCGTAACCTGAAGAAAGATTATACACAGATTAATCCAATCATCGCCGAAGCTTACGAATTACTACAAAAAGCAGCAGCTCGAACGGATGGATTGAGTGGTCTGGAGAGTGGTTTTACGAAGCTAGATAAGATGACTTCTGGTTGGCAAAACTCTGACCTTGTAATCATTGCTGCCCGTCCTGCAATGGGAAAGACAGCTTTCGTTCTCTCCATGGCGAGAAATATAGCGGTGAACTTCCGCAACCCTGTAGCTCTGTTCTCATTAGAAATGAGTAACGTTCAGTTGGTCAACCGTTTGATCGTCAATGTGTGTGAGATTCCGGGTGAAAAGATCAAAAGTGGACAATTGGTGGCTTATGAATGGCAACAATTAGATTACAAACTGAAAGACCTGATTGATGCGCCACTTTATGTGGATGATACCCCTTCGCTTTCTGTATTTGAACTTCGTACCAAAGCCCGTCGCTTGGTTAGAGAACATGGAGTAAAGATTATCATCATTGATTACCTTCAGCTAATGAATGCCAGCGGTATGTCTTACGGTAGTAGACAGGAAGAGGTTAGTACGATCTCGCGGTCGCTCAAAGGTTTGGCCAAGGAACTAAATATTCCTATCATTGCTTTGTCTCAGTTGAATCGTGGAGTAGAAAACCGTGAAGGTATTGAAGGCAAACGTCCGCAGTTGAGTGATCTTCGTGAGTCTGGTGCCATAGAGCAGGATGCCGATATGGTTTGCTTTATTCACCGTCCAGAATATTACAAGATCTATTCCGATGACAAAGGGAATGACCTTCGAGGTATGGCTGAAATTATCATAGCCAAGCATCGTAATGGTGCTACCGGTGATGTGCTGCTTCGATTTAAAGCCGAATACGCGAAGTTCCAAAATCCGGATGATGATATGATTATTCCGATGCCAGATGCTGGTGCTATGCTTGGTTCGCGCATGAATAGCAGTTCTCAGGGTAACGTCCCTCCTCCACATGCAGAAAACGCACCTATGCCTGATAATCCTTTTGGCGGTTCAGGAGATAATGGACCTTTGCCTTTCTAAAATAGATCTCTCTTACTTCTAATGTACTACTAAAAGACGAAAAAATGCACAAATTACTTTCTTTACCGCCCAATCTGGTGACTTGCTTTCACGAATTAGAATGTGCTCAGTCTGCCGATTGGTTTTGTACTTCAGATCCTATAGGAACAAAGCTTGGTTCCGGCAGTGGCACTGCTTGGCTGCTCGAAGAGTGTCATAGGCAAACCGATAATGAAATTTCGTTTGGTCAATGGTTAGAGAAAGAAAAGCGCATATTGTTGCATGCCGGCGGACAAAGCAGACGTTTGCCCGGATATGCACCTTCGGGGAAAATATTGACGCCAATACCTGTTTTTCGCTGGGAAAGAGGGCAACGCTTGGGGCAGAATCTTCTCTCGTTGCAACTGCCTCTGTATGAGAAAATAATGTCTCTTGCCCCCGATTCATTGCATACGCTCATCGCTAGTGGAGATGTTTATATTCGTTCGGAAAAACCTTTGCAAACGATTCCTGAAGCAGATGTAGTGTGTTATGGTCTTTGGGTAGATCCTTCTCTGGCAACACATCATGGTGTGTATGTTTCCGATAGAGATCATCCCGGCGAGCTTGATTTTATGATCCAGAAGCCTTCTTTGGCTGAACTCGGAAACCTCTCTAGGACACATCTCTTTTTGATGGATGTTGGTATCTGGTTATTGAGTGACAAAGCTATAAAATTGCTTATGAAGCGCTCGCGTAAAGAGAGCGCCAATGATCTTTCTTATTATGATTTATATTCAGAATTTGGACTCTCATTAGGCAACCATCCACGGTTAGCAGACGAAGAAATCAACAAGCTATCGGTTGCCATTCTGCCTTTGCCCGGTGGTGAATTCTATCATTATGGCACAAGTCGCGAGCTTATTTCATCTACAGTAGCTATACAAAATAAGGTCTATGATCAACGACAAATTATGCATCGCAGGATAAAGCCTAATCCGGCTATGTTTGTGCAAAATGCTTCTGTGGGAGTTACACTTTCTCCGGTAAACGCTGAGATGTGGATCGAAAATAGCTTTATTGGCTCGCAATGGTTGCTGGGAAGTAGGCAGATTATTACCGGAGTTCCGCTGAACGACTGGACGTTACTTTTGCCAGATGGTGTATGCGTAGATGTAGTGCCTGTTGGAGAAAAAGAGTGGATAGCTCGTCCGTATGGCATTGATGATGTATTTAGAGGAGATTTAGCTAGCGTGGTAACTCGCTTTATGGGCATACCATTTTGTGAATGGATGGAAAAAAGAGGACTGGCACAAGCTGACCTAAAAGGAGCTAATACAACTGATATTCAGTCTGCTGCGTTGTTTCCTATTGTGACAAGTGTAGACGATTTGGGCAAAGTGCTCCGTTGGATGATCTCCGAGCCTACACTTGAAGAAGGAAAAGATATATGGTTGAAAGTCAATAGATTATCAGCAGATGAAATATCAGCTTCAGCTAATCTGAAGAGATTATATAAACAACGTGAAGAGTTTCGTAAAGAGAATTGGCAGACGCTTGCTAACAATTATGAAAAAAGTGTTTTCTATCAGCTTGATCTAGCTAATGCCGCCGAAGAGTTTGTACAATTGAATGTAGATGAACCTGACATACTGCCTGAGGATGCTTTGTTGATGTCGAGAATACACAACCATATGCTGCGCTCACGTATCCTTAAACTAAAGGGCTTAGAAGCTAAAACAGAAGAACAAGCTGCTTTCGAATTGCTTCGTGATGGCCTTCTAGGAGAAATACAGGATAAGAAAAGTATTCCTTCTTTGAGCGTTTATCCCGATCAGATAGTGTGGGGGCGTAGTCCTGTACGCATTGATGTAGCCGGTGGATGGACCGATACTCCACCTTATGCTCTTTATTCGGGTGGCAATGTGGTCAATTTGGCTATTGAGCTCAATGGTCAGCCTCCTTTGCAAGTCTACGTGAAACCCTGTGCAGAGCCTCACATTGTTCTTCGCTCTATAGATATGGGTGCTCTGGAAGTAGTCGATAGCTACGAGGAATTGCAAAATTATAAAAAGATTGGCTCTCCGTTTTCTATTCCCAAAGCAGCACTTGTGTTGGCGGGATTCTCACCGGATTTTTCGGCAAAGAGATATGCTACACTGAGAGATCAACTAAAAGATTTTGGTGCGGGTATTGAAGTAACCTTGTTGGCGGCCATTCCGGCAGGTTCAGGATTGGGTACCAGTTCTATTCTCGCATCGACTGTGTTGGGTGCCATCAATGACTTCTGCGGATTAGCTTGGGATAAGTGTGAAATATGTCGTCGCACATTGGTACTCGAACAATTACTCACAACAGGCGGTGGTTGGCAAGATCAATATGGTGGTGTGCTTCATGGTATCAAGTTATTGCAAACCGAGAGTGGCTTTTCACAAGACCCATTAGTACGCTGGTTGCCCGATTATCTTTTCAATCAGCCGGAATATAAAGCCTGCCATTTACTATACTATACAGGTATCACACGCACGGCAAAGGGTATACTAGGTGAAATCGTTAGTTCCATGTTTCTCAATTCATCTACTCATCTTAATCTGCTATCCGAAATGAAATTTCATGCTTTGGATATGAGTGAAGCCATTCAGCGAGGAAACTTCGCAGAATATGGACATTTGGTAGGCAAATCGTGGCAGCAGAACAAGGCATTAGATTGCGGTACTAATCCACCGGCTGTGGAATCTATAATTAATTTGATAAAGGATTATACGTTAGGCTATAAACTGCCTGGAGCGGGTGGTGGTGGCTATCTTTATATGGTAGCTAAAGATTTGCAAGCGGCCATATGCATTCGTGAGATACTGGCAGAACATGCGCCCAATCCACGTGCTCGTTTTGTTGAGATGACACTATCGGACAAAGGATTACAAATATCTCGTTCATAAGAACCATTATGAGTGATGACTAAGCATAAATTAAATCGTTGCGCAGGCATAAAATGATATCAGAAACACAATGAAATTAGTAAAGACAAAAGAAGGTATTTCTTACCTCTGGCCATTCATTCTGGTCACTTCTCTTTTCTTCCTCTGGGGCTTTGCCCATAGTATTCTCGATGTGCTGAATAAGCATTTTCAAGAAGTATTGGTCATTTCAAAGGCTCGATCGGCTTTGGTACAGGCTGTGGTCTATGGTGGTTATTTTTTGATGGCCCTGCCGGCAGGCGCATTTATCAAACGCTATGGCTATCGCAAAGGGGTAATACTTGGGCTGTTACTCTATGCTGTAGGCGCTTTCATGTTTATACCGGGTAGCAAGATGATGTCGTTTGAATTCTTTCTGGTCTCGCTGTTTATTATCGGTTGCGGACTCACTTGCCTTGAAACGGCTGCCAACCCTTATGTCACAGTGCTGGGAGAACCGGAATATGGTGCAGGCAGACTGAACCTGGCACAGTCTTTCAATGGATTGGGTTGGATAATGGGTCCATTAGTCGGTGGTTTGATCTTTTTCGATGGTGGAGATATATCAGTTCCATATATCATCGTTGGATGCTTGGTTGTTTTTGTTGCCATCTTCTTTATGCGTATTCGTCTGCCTGAAGTGAAGGAAGAATTGCCCGATGAAACAGAAGGTGCGGAAAAGAGTCTTTGGAGCTATACTCATTTTACTTGGGGGGTAGTTGCCTTGTTTTGCTATGTAGCAGCCCAAACGGGCATCAATAGCTTCTTTATTAACTATGTAACCGAAGCTAATTTAGGTTTTACCAATAGCGATGCTGCCATGCTGCTTTCGTTTGGTGGGATGGGATTATTTATGTTTGGTCGTTTTCTGGGTAGTTGGCTGATGAATCGCCTACCAGCCGAACGCTTACTTATATGGTTCTCTGTAGGTGCTTTGCTATGTATGTTTTTGGTAATCTTTGGTCTGGGATGGCTTTCTATTACGGCATTGTTCATTTGCTACCTGTTTGAGTCAATCATGTTTCCTACTATCTTTGCTCTGTCTATCAGGAAATTGGGCGGGCATACCAAAAAGGCTTCTTCATTTCTTATCATGTCCATTGTCGGTGGTGCTGTTGCCCCTGTATTGATGGGTTATATTGGTGAACATAACATGGCCATTGGTTTCATTATACCTCTGATTTGCTTCTTTGTGATTGCCGGATATTCGGTTATGTATAGACGTATGTCTCGTCGCTAAATTGATAAGAAATAATTTCTTTTATTTACAATAGATACTGCTCTTGTTGAAGACATAACTTCAGCATGCTGATCTAGTTAATTCACCGCGGTTAACTAGTTAGTTCACCGCGGTGAATTAACTAGATCAACCTACCCCTCTCAGAGAGCCTGTAGGAGGGAATCTCTTCGTTTCTACTATCTTTACATAATAAGAGAAATAAGATAAAGAAATAGGCTTTCTTTTGATACGCTACCACGAAGAAGTTTATTGAATAAAAACGTCGGCATTCTGTTTTTGCACTGAATGCCTTACTACAAGATAAGATATGTAATCAGCTAAGTCTTCTGACATTCGCTATTTCTTGCCTGATTCTTTTACTAAAAGTATTCGTTTAAATGAATAAATAGTCGTTTTTTCTGCCTTAATATTCCCAGCTAACCGAAAAAACTTATTAAATTTGCAAGTCGTTTTTGAAAACAATAAAATCTTAATGATATGAATATCTCTTATAATTGGCTGAAAGAGTATGTCGACTTTGACTTAACCCCTGACGAAGTTGCGGCTGCGCTTACTTCTATTGGATTGGAAACAGGTGGTGTGGAAGAGGTTCAAACCATTAAAGGCGGACTCGAAGGACTCGTCATTGGCGAAGTGCTGACATGCATCGAACATCCCAATTCTGACCATTTACACATTACCACCGTTAACTTGGGTGATGGCGAACCAACACAGATTGTGTGTGGCGCTTCCAATGTTGCTGCAGGGCAGAAAGTAGTTGTGGCTACTCTGGGTGCAAAACTTTATGATGGCGATGATTCCTTTACGATTAAGAAATCAAAAATACGCGGTGTAGAATCTATCGGTATGATTTGCGCCGAAGATGAAATTGGTATAGGTACTTCTCATGAAGGTATAATTGTTCTTCCTGCTGATGCCATAGCGGGTACATTAGCCAAAGATTACTATAATATCAAGAGCGACTACGTACTTGAGGTGGATATCACCCCTAACCGTGCAGATGCTTGTTCACACTATGGTGTAGCTCGTGACTTGTATGCTTACCTGCTTCAAAACGGATACAAAACGTCTTTGAGTCGCCCTTCGGTAGATGCGTTTGCCATTGAAAATCATGATCTGGATATTCAGGTGACGGTGGAGAACAGCGAAGCATGTCCCCGTTATGCAGGCGTTTCTGTTAAAGGAGTAACGGTGAAAGAAAGTCCGGCATGGTTGCAGGATAAACTGCGCATCATCGGCATCCGCCCTATAAATAATGTAGTAGACATTACTAATTATATTGTACATGCTTTCGGTCAACCTCTTCATTGCTTTGATGCTGCAAAGGTGAAAGGGAGTAGCGTTGTTGTGAAGACAATGCCCGAAGGTACTTCTTTTGTTACTCTTGACGGGGTAGAACGTAAGTTGGCCGACCGTGATCTGATGATCTGTAACAAAGAAGAAGCGATGTGTATTGCCGGTGTATTTGGTGGATTAGATTCCGGTTCTACTGAAACGACCACCGATGTATTCCTTGAAAGTGCTTATTTTCATCCAACGTGGGTGCGTAAAACTGCTCGTCGTCATGGATTGAATACCGATGCTTCTTTCCGTTTTGAAAGAGGTATTGA
Organism: Bacteroides ihuae; assembly: GCF_900104585.1. Classification (GTDB taxonomy): domain Bacteria; phylum Bacteroidota; class Bacteroidia; order Bacteroidales; family Bacteroidaceae; genus Bacteroides; species Bacteroides ihuae. The sequence continues at coordinate 1,075,025 of NZ_FNVX01000005.1, read as the reverse complement.
TCCTAATGCTACTCTTTACTGTCTAAAGCTAGCTGCTTTGATGGTAAAAGAATTGGCTGGTGGTACTGTATCATGTGACATCAAAGATGTGTGTTCAGCTCCTGCTGACAATTTTATTGTGGGGATTACTTATGAGAAAGTGAACACATTGATTGGAAAGACAATTCCGGTAGAGACAATCAAGAGTATTGTTGCTAGTTTGGAAATGAATATTACGGCTGAGGCTACTGAAGGACTTACGCTGGCTGTTCCTCCTTATCGAGTAGATGTACAGCGCGATGTAGATGTAATAGAAGATATTCTGCGTATCTATGGATATAATAATGTAGAAATACCCAATACATTGAAATCTAGCCTTACCACGAAAGGAGCAGCTGATAAATCGAATAAGCTTCAAAACCTTGTATCAGAGCAACTTGTTGGATGTGGGTTCAATGAAATATTGAATAACTCATTAACTCGTGCTGCTTATTATGATGGTTTAGAAACATACCCTTCGGCCAATTTGGTTATGCTGATGAATCCTTTAAGTGCCGACCTGAACTGCATGCGTCAAACGCTTCTATTTGGTGGTTTAGAGAGCATTGCTCATAATGCCAATCGCAGAAGTGCCGATTTAAAGTTCTTTGAATTCGGTAATTGTTACTACTTCAATGCCGATAAAAAGAACCCTGAAAAGGTGTTGGCTGCTTATAATGAAGATTATCATTTAGGTTTGTGGATTAGTGGTAAGAAAGTATCCAATTCATGGGCTCATACAGACGAAGACAGCTCTGTGTACGAGCTAAAGGCGTATGTGGAAAATGTTCTTCAACGCCTCGGGCTAGATCTACAAAATCTGGTGATAGGCAATCTTACCGATGATATTTTTGCCGCTGCGCTTTCTGTACATACCAAGGGAGGAAAGAGACTTGCTGCTTTTGGTGTGGTGACCAAGAAGCTTTTGAAAGCATTTGATATCGACAATGAAGTTTATTACGCTGATCTCAACTGGAAAGAGTTGATGAAAGCCATTAAATCAGTCAAAGTAAGCTATCAGGAGTTATCTAAGTTTCCTGCAGTGAAGCGAGATCTGGCTTTACTCATCGATCGAAATATTCAGTTTGCTGAGATTGATAAAATAGCTCATGAAACAGAGAAAAAACTACTTCGTGATGTTTCTTTATTTGATGTTTATGAAGGTAAAAACTTGGAATCCGGCAAGAAATCGTATGCAGTGAGCTTCTTGCTCCAAGATGAAACTCAAACATTGAATGAGAAGACGATTGATAAAGTGATGTCGAAGCTGGTGAAGAATCTGGAAGACAAACTAGGTGCTAAGCTTAGGTAGGATACATTGAGAAGATAGATAAATTAATAAAAATAATTGATCTCTATTTCTGTGATAGGAGTTGAGGTCAGCAAAATTAGAACCAATGGGAAGAGCGTTTGAATATAGAAAAGCGACAAAGATGAAGAGATGGGGCAATATGGCCCGTACATTCACGAGAATAGGTAAACAAATTGCAATCGCAGTAAAGGCCGGTGGACCTGATGCAGAGAATAATCCTCATTTAAGAGCGGTAATAGCCAATGCTAAGCGCGAAAATATGCCAAAAGACAATGTGGAACGTGCTATCAAAAATGCAATGGGAAAAGACCAAAAAGACTATAAAGAAATGGTCTATGAAGGTTATGGTCCTTTTGGCATTGCTGTATTGGTAGAGACTGCAACAGATAATACTACCCGTACGGTAGCCAATGTACGTAGTATTTTCAATAAACTTGGTGGAACGCTGGGTACTTCAGGTAGCTTGGATTTTATGTTCAGCCACAAATCGGTATTTACCATTGCTAAAAAAGAGGGGATGTCTGTCGAAGACCTTATTCTTGAACTCATTGAGTTCGGAGTAGACGAAGATGTGGATGACGATGGAGAAGAAATTACACTTTATGGTGAGTTTCAATCTTTCAACCTCATTCAGACCTATCTTGAAGAGAATAGCTACGAAATTAAGAGCTCTGAATTTACCCGCATACCGACGGATGAAAAAGAACTTACTCCGGAACAGCGTGCTACGATTGAAAAGATGGTAGATCGCTTTGAAGATGATGAAGATGTGCAGAATGTATATACTAATATGAAGCCGGAGTTAGACGAAGAATAATGAAACACAATTATAAAACAAAAGGTACTTGTAGCACCAATATTGAACTGGACGTTGAAGAGGGTGTTTTGAAAGAGGTATACTTTTGGGGAGGTTGCAATGGTAATCTTCAAGGCATTTCCCGTTTGGTGGCAGATATGCCTGTAAGTAAGGTCATTGAGACACTTGAAGGTATTCGCTGTGGAACGCGATCTACTTCTTGTCCTGATCAACTGTGCAAGGCACTTCATGAAATAGGATATTGATTTTTTAGTAATCAGCACTTAACGATCGTAGGCAAATAGCGCAGGTTATTCGCTTACGATCGTTAACATTTATAGCCATTTGTGAACTTTACTGATACAGCGCTTGTTTTTAATCATTATCTTTATGCAAACATAAAAAGACATCACTAAATGCGAAATATATTTCATGATTTAAAACAGAAAGACCACAAGCGCCATTTGGGTGGTCTGGATATATTTAGATATATTGGCCCCGGCTTGTTGGTTACTGTAGGCTTTATTGATCCGGGTAACTGGGCTTCTAACTTTGCTGCAGGTTCCGAATTTGGTTATTCATTGCTTTGGGTAGTAACTCTTTCTACCATTATGCTCATCATATTGCAACATAACGTCGCTCACTTGGGTATCGTTACTGGTCTTTGCTTATCTGAAGCAGCTACTCAATACACTCCAAAATGGATATCACGACCCATACTTGGTACTGCAGTGCTAGCTTCTATTTCCACCTCACTGGCCGAAATACTGGGTGGAGCTATTGCCCTGCAAATGCTATTCCACATACCAATTATATGGGGAGCCATTCTTACTACCGCTTTTGTTTCAGTGATGCTATTCACTAATTCTTATAAGAAAATAGAACGTGCTATTATTGCTTTTGTCTCTGTCATCGGAATATCATTTATCTACGAACTGTTTCTAGTAGAGGTTGATTGGCCTCTTGCTGCCCGTGGATGGGTTGTACCCGTTATTCCCGATGGGAGTATGCTCATTATTATGAGCGTTCTGGGAGCAGTGGTGATGCCACATAATTTATTTCTACACTCAGAAGTTATACAGAGCCACGAATACAATAAAAAAGATGATGCTTCTATCAATCGTGTCTTGAAGTACGAACTGTATGATACCCTTTTTTCGATGATAGTGGGATGGGCCATCAATAGTGCAATGATTCTTCTGGCAGCAGCTACTTTCTTTAAGAGTGGCATTCGTGTAGAAGAGCTGCAACAAGCCAAATCTTTATTGGAACCATTGCTAGGAAGTAACGCTGCTGTTGTTTTTGCTTTAGCATTGCTCATGGCAGGCATCTCGTCTACCATAACAAGTGGTATGGCAGCCGGATCTATCTTTTCAGGTATTTTTGGTGAGCCCTATCATATTAAAGATATTCATTCTTTGTTTGGTGTTATTCTCTCTCTAGGCTTAGCGTTACTGATCATTTTTTTTATTGGAGATCCATTTAAAGGTTTAATCATATCGCAGATGATATTGAGTATTCAGCTACCGTTTACAGTCTTTCTACAAGTGGGACTTACTTCTTCGCCCAAAGTAATGGGTAAATATGTGAATAGCAAGTGGAGCACGTTTGTATTATATTCCATTGCAGTAATTGTCACAATATTAAATATAATGCTATTATTCTCTTGATTAACATTGAAATAACTATTTGTATAGTCATTAAACTTGGTGATAGAGAGAATGTGGTTTTCTGTCACCTAAAATAATATAGAATAAGATAATGAACGAAAAAGAAAATCGGGTAGAGCGGGCAAATGAACTTTTCAAAAGTGGATACAATTGCTCTCAGTCTGTTGTGGCAGCGTTTGCCGATATGTACGGATTTACAGAAGAACAAGCACTACGTATGTCAGCTTCTTTTGGTGGAGGAATCGGGCGGATGCGTGAAACCTGTGGTGCTGCATGTGGCATGTTTCTTCTAGCCGGACTAGAGAAAGGAACCATTGAGGCAAAAGACAAAGAAGGAAAGGCGGCAAACTATGCACTAGTGCAGGAGTTGGCTGCTGAATTTAAAAAAAGAAACGGCTCTTTGATCTGTGCCGAATTGCTTGGGTTGAAAAGGAAGGACCAGATCACCTCTGTCCCTGAAGAGAGAACAGACCAGTACTATGCCAAGAGACCTTGCTCTAAAATGGTAGAGGAAGCAGCAAAGATCTGGGAAGAATATCTTTTAAATAATAAATAGTGAAACTCCTTTCTGTTTTTTTTGTGACATTGTTATTAAAAAAACGCTTATATTATGTTGTGTAACATAATTATAGCTATATTTGTGATGAGATAATATCTGATTGTATCACTGCAATCAGATCGAAAAATTGAGTCTAACTAAAAATTCTAAAGCAATGTTGAAAGAAAAAGCAGGCGTCATTGCAGGTAAAATCTGGAATGCACTTAATGAAAACGAAGGACTTACAGCCAAAGAGCTGAAAAAAGCAACTAAATTGGTAGACAAGGATCTTTTCCTTGGACTTGGTTGGTTGTTAAGAGAAGACAAAATTTCTACTACAGAGATTGAAGGCGAACTTTTTGTGAAACTGAGCTAAAGCTGTTTCCAAGTGGCGTAGAAAAAGTGCATTGATATTTATGATATATATCAACGCACTTTTTTTTATACTTCCATTTATGTATCTTTGCGCACCAAATATATATATATCAAACATGAAGAATATTCGTAACTTTTGTATCATAGCTCACATAGATCACGGAAAGTCAACTTTGGCCGACCGACTGCTAGAGTTTACCAAAACAATTTTGGTAACCGGCGGACAGATGCTCGACGACATGGACCTGGAGAGGGAGAGGGGCATCACCATCAAGAGCCATGCCATCCAGATGGAATATATATATAATGACGAAAAATATATTCTCAACCTGATAGATACTCCGGGACACGTGGACTTTTCATACGAAGTTTCTCGTTCGATAGCCGCTTGCGAAGGAGCATTGCTCATTGTAGATGCTTCACAAGGTGTGCAGGCGCAGACTATTTCAAATTTATATATGGCTATTGAACATGATTTAGAAATCATTCCGGTGATCAATAAATGCGATATGGCAAGTGCAATGCCCGAAGAAGTAGAAGATGAAATTGTGGAGCTACTTGGCTGCAAACGTGAAGAAATCATTCGTGCATCCGGAAAGACTGGCATGGGTGTTGAGGAGATCTTGGCTGCTATTATAGAGCGTGTTCCTTGCCCTAAGGGGGATGAAGAAGCACCATTGCAAGCTTTGATTTTCGACTCTGTTTTCAATTCCTTTCGTGGTATTATTGCTTATTTTAAAATAACTAATGGAGTTATTCGTACAGGAGATAAAGTTAAATTTTTCAATACTGGTAAGGAATATGCTGCCGATGAAATAGGTGTGCTTCGGATGGATATGATTCCTCGTAAAGAACTTCGTACGGGAGATGTAGGCTATATTATTTCCGGTATCAAGACTTCTAAAGAGGTAAAAGTAGGAGATACGGTTACCCATATTGCTCGTCCGTGTGCAAAAGCTATTTCAGGTTTTGAAGAAGTGAAACCAATGGTATTTGCCGGCGTTTATCCGATTGAAGCGGAAGAATTTGAAGATTTGCGTGCTTCGCTAGAGAAGTTGCAGCTTAACGATGCTTCACTGACTTTTCAGCCTGAATCTTCTTTGGCGCTCGGCTTTGGTTTCCGTTGTGGGTTCCTTGGCCTGCTTCACATGGAAATTGTACAAGAGAGATTGGATCGTGAATTTGATATGAATGTGATTACTACTGTGCCTAACGTGTCTTATCGTATTTACGATAAGCAAGGAGAGATGACGGAAGTTCATAATCCTGGCGGAATGCCCGATCAGACATTGATAGATCGCATTGAAGAGCCTTATATAAAAGCTTCGGTCATTACAACAACTGACTACATTGGCCCGATTATGAGCTTATGTCTGGGTAAGCGTGGTGAGCTTCTTAAGCAAGAATATATTTCAGGAAATCGTATAGAAATTCATTATAACATGCCTTTGGGTGAAATTGTGATTGATTTTTATGATCGACTGAAAAGTATTTCAAAAGGATATGCTTCGTTCGATTATCATCCAAATGGTTTTCGCCCATCGAAATTAATCAAATTAGATATACTACTCAACGGAGAACCGGTTGATGCATTGTCTACGCTTACGCATGTTGACAACGCCTATGAACTAGGCAAACGTATGTGTGAGAAGTTGAAAGAACTCATTCCCCGTCAGCAATTTGATATTGCCATACAGGCAGCTATTGGTGCCAAAATTATCTCTCGTGAAACGATTAAGGCTGTGCGCAAGGATGTTACTGCTAAATGCTATGGTGGAGATATCAGTCGTAAACGAAAGTTGCTTGAAAAACAGAAAAAAGGTAAGAAGCGTATGAAGCAAATTGGTAACGTTGAGGTGCCTCAGAAAGCTTTCTTAGCTGTGTTGAAACTCGATTAATATTAAAAAACGAGGAGAGGACAGCAAATACCGTGTTCGCAGAACTTTCAGCGATGCTGTCCTTTTTTCATAAATAATAAATATATGAAAAAAGTTCTGAATACAATTTTTGAAAAAATAAGTACCATACAACATCTTGCTTCCATGACTATTGTGGCAAGCATTTTATTGTTTCTAGCTGCACTCCTTGCAGCTGTAATGGCTAACTCGTCTTTAGCTCCGGCTTATCAGGAATTTCTATCGCAACAAGTTAGCCTTCAAATCGGAGATTTTAATCTTTTCTCTCATGGTGAACATAGCCTCACAGTACTTCAATTTATTAATGATGGATTGATGACATTATTCTTCTTTCTGGTGGGCATTGAGATCAAACGAGAGTTACTTGTAGGCGAATTATCTTCTGTTAGAAAAGCAATTTTGCCTTTTATCGCTGCTTGCGGTGGTATGATAATTCCAGTCCTCATTTATATACTAATCTGCCCTCCCGGCACTGATGGTGGTCGAGGCCTTGCTATACCAATGGCAACGGATATAGCTTTTTCTCTAGGAGTGCTTAGTTTGCTAGGAAAACGTGTCCCTCTGAGCTTAAAAATATTTCTTACAGCTTTTGCAGTAGTCGATGACATAGGAGGAATTATAGTTATTGCTGTTTTTTATAGCTCTCATGTTGCAATCAACTATCTGTTATGGGCTGCACTATTGCTTATTCTTCTTTATTTTATTGGTAAGCGCGGGAGCACCAATAAAACATTCTTTTTGCTTATTGGTATTATAGTCTGGTATATGTTTCTCCAATCAGGTATTCATAGTACCATTGCAGGAGTTATACTTGCATTCATAGTACCTGCCAGACCACAGCTACATGTAGGTAAGTATATCGAAAGTATTCGTTGTGCTATTAAATTTTTCCCGGTATCCGATAAAGACGATATAGTGCTTACGAACAAACAAATAGCTAAATTGAAGCGTGTAGAATCCGCATCAGATCGCGTAATCAGCCCGTTGCAATCTATGGAAGATAACTTGCATATAGCTGTAAATTACATTGTCCTCCCCTTATTTGCTTTTGCTAATGCAGGGGTAGCGTTTAGTGGCAATGCTGAGTCAATAGGTGATGTTACATTAGCAGTCGCTTTTGGTTTGATATTTGGGAAATTCGTTGGAATATTCTCATTCACATGGATTGCTGTGAAACTAAAAGTTGCAAGCATGCCTCGTACAATGGATTGGAAGAGCGTCTCTGGAATATCTCTTTTAGGTGGCATTGGATTTACTGTTTCTTTATTTATTGCCAATCTTTCGTTTGGGGACACTCATCCTGTGTTGCTGAATCAAGCTAAACTAGGAATACTTGTCGGCACAGCTATTGCTGGTTTACTCGGCTATCTTGTGCTTCATTTTGCGTTGCCGCGGCACAAGACCCATTAGCAATAAATCTAATTAGCTCGTTTATTCAGTACTTGTTCAGAATAAATGAGCTAATTATAATTTTGCACTTGGACAATAATCTTTTAATAATGATTTGTTGATATTTGGAAAGGAAATCTGCTTTTATTCATCTTCCTCCTCCTCGCTACTGCCATTATCACCTAATGGAAGGATTTTCTGACTCTCTTCATGTGGTAATTCCTGAACCTGTCGTAACTTTCGTTCGATGGCTCGTGTACGTTTACCCATTACTTCTTCTAGTTGATCGCCGGCACTCTGAAGATTCTTTTGTACCTTTTCGAGTAGACCGCCAAACTTACCAAACTCTGTTTTTACAGCTCCAAGCACTGTCCAAACTTCACTAGTGCGCTTCTGAATAGCCAAGGTACGGAAACCCATTTGCAAACTGTTGAGTATTGCACCCAAAGTAGTAGGCCCAGTTATCACAACCTTATATTCCCGTTGCAATAATTCGACTAATGCCGTACGACGAATGATTTCGGCATAAATGCTTTCAAAGGGAAGAAATAAAATAGCAAAATCAGTAGTGTAAGGAGGATCAATATATTTATCATGAATGTCCTTTGCCATTTTTTTTATGGTAGTTTCCAACTGCTTACCCGAAGATTCAATCAAAGCAGCATCACCCGCTTCAAATGCGTCATAATATTGCTCGTATATATCTTTTGGGAATTTAGCATCAATAGGTAAATATACTGTGTTGTTATTGTCATCTTTGCCGGGAAGTTTAATCGCATATTCAACAAATTCCGTTCCATTTTTTTTGGTTTTTACGTTAGCATCATATTGCTCCGGACTCATCATTTGCTCGAGCAAAGCACCTAATTGTACTTCGCCGAAAGTTCCCCGCATTTTCACATTGCTCAGTACTTTTTTCAATCCACCAACATCTTGAGCCAACGATTTCATTTCACCCAGTCCACGTTGCACATTCTCGAGTTGGGTACGTACTATCTCAAATGATTGACCGATGCGCTCATTTAATGTTTTTTGCAGTTTTTCCTCTACCATCAACCGCATATCGTCCAATCGTTTTTCCGTCGATAAAATTAGATTTTCCTGCTGCCGGGTCATCGCATCAAATTTTTGTCGTTGCAATTCTCCCGTAGTGAGCATGTTCTTATGCATGGCATCTTGCAACTGCTGCATACTTTGATTCAGTGTTTGCATCACTTCCATGCGTAATTCGCGGATATTTCTACTAAGTTCCTCTCGATTCTCTTGCATTTGCTGGCGTAAGGCCGCTTGTAATTGATCCGATTGCTTGCTATTGTTTTTGGTAAATAAAAGGATGAGTAAAATAATAAGCAAAGCTGTATTCAGCACTAACAGGGTTAATTCCATAAACTAGAGTAGGGGATAATTAAGATATATTTATAGTTAACGGAGTATAGTTATAGGAGAATCAAATATAAATAGAGCCCTTCTTGGGGGCTCAATCTATATGGAACTTTATTAATAAGTTAGAATTTCATTGCCGGTTTCAGTTATGAGCAACATTTTCTCCCATTGTGCAGAAGGCAATCCATCATCGGTAAGAACAGTCCATCCATCAGATTGGTCAATATATACATCATATGCTCCCATGTTAATCATTGGTTCGATGGTGAAAGTCATACCCGGAAGAATCATTGACCCTGTACCCTTACGTCCAAAATGCTCTACGTTTGGCGGTTCGTGAAACTCTATTCCAACGCCATGTCCGCAAAGATCACGCACAACACTGAATCCATTCTTTTCTGCATGTTCTTGAATGGCAGCACCTACATCTCCTAAGCGGGCCCAAGGTTGAGCGGCTGCGATGCCTATTTCTAGACACTCTTTGGTTATCTCTACCAATTTCTTATTATCAGGCTTCACATCTCCAATCATAAACATGCGCGATGCATCTGAAAAATATCCGTTCAGAATAGTCGATACATCTACATTTACAATATCTCCGCTGCGCAAAATCTCTTTCTCACTTGGAATTCCGTGGCAAACCACTTCGTTGATAGAGGTACATACACTTTTCGGGAAGCCTTCATAATTTAGTGGAGCTGGGATTGCTCCATGAGCTAGCGTAAAATCATATACAAGTTTATCAATCTCAGCAGTAGACATACCCTCACGGATATTAGCAGCCACACAATCGAGTACACCCGTATTTATTTTGGCGCTTTCTCTAATACCTTCAATTTGCTCAGGAGTCCGAACAACTCTTCTTGGTGGGAGTTTATAACCTAATTTTCTGTATTTTTGAATCTTTTCTTCAATCTCTGCCGAATAGTTTTCAGGGGTAAATCGGCCTCCCTTCAATATTTTCTTCATCATACTATTTATTCTTTCTTAAGACAAAAATAAACCTTTATTTTCGTTTTATTCTCTTCGCTAGTGCTTATTTATTTAAAATTATACATTATGGCATAACTATTTGTTTATTTGGTTCTTAAACTTTATAGCATAAAGGGTCAAGTAATTATCAGTATATCAATTCTTTGCATTACTCAATATGAAAAATCACAATTATAGTTTGGAGCCAAACGTGCATTTTTCGCCTAATAATAAGTGGGTCATTTTTCGCGCTAATTTTGAAGGACAAGAGAATGTTTATGCTGTCAAAATAGGCATATAGATACATATAAAACTGGCTATTCAAAAAATAATCATGTATCTTTGCCGTCGGTGAAGATAAACGAAGATTAATACATTTATTTATTATGAAAGAAAGAATACTTGTTACTGGTGGTACGGGCTATATCGGTTCGCATACTGTGGTAGAACTGCAAAATAGCGGATACGAAGTTATTATAGTTGATAACTTGTCTAATTCTGGTGCCGATGTGGTAGATAACATTGAAAAAGTGTCTGGCATTCGTCCAGCTTTCGAACACCTCGATTGCTTAGATCTGAATGGTATGGATGCACTATTCGCCAAATACGCTGGCATCAAAGCTATTATTCACTTTGCAGCTAGTAAAGCAGTAGGCGAATCTGTTCAGAAGCCGTTACTTTACTATCGCAACAATCTGCTATCACTCATTAACCTTCTTGAACTTATGCCTAAACATAATGTGGGAGGAATCGTATTTTCTTCATCATGTACTGTTTATGGGCAACCCGATGAACTACCCGTCACCGAGCAAGCTCCTATCAAGAAAGCCGAATCTCCCTACGGAAACACTAAACAGATCAATGAAGAAATCATTTGCGATACCATAGCTTCAGGATCTCCCATTAGTGCTATCCTTTTACGCTATTTCAATCCGATAGGAGCTCATCCAACTGCTTTGTTAGGGGAATTGCCCAATGGAGTTCCTCAGAATCTTATTCCATATCTCACTCAAACAGCCATGGGTATTCGTGAAAAGCTGAATGTCTTTGGTGATGATTACAATACGCCCGACGGATCGTGCGTCAGAGACTTTATTAATGTAGTCGACTTGGCAAAAGCACATGTTGTAGCCATCGCCCGTATCCTTCAACAAAAACAAAAAGCGAAAGTAGAGACCTTTAACATTGGAACCGGTCGTGGTCTTTCTGTTTTAGAGTTGATAAGTGTATTTGAACAATCTACAGGCGTGAAACTCAATTATCAGATTGTAGGTCGACGTGCAGGAGATATTGAAAAAGTTTGGGCAAATCCTGATTATGCTAACACCGAACTTGGTTGGAAATCAGAAACTTCCATAGAAGATACTTTGCGCTCTGCATGGGCTTGGCAGCTTAAATTACGGGAGAAAGGTATTCAATAATTTTTTCGCTATTAGTATTAATTAACGTATGTGAAGTAAACAAAACGGAATTAAGATATGTTTTATTCATGCAAGTCGCCTGAACTGATTATACGTATGCGAATATTTAGTAACGGTCACTTATGCCTTTAATGGTATAGACAGGTTAATTGCATAGTAGTTTTGTCGTGTTTTATTTTGTGTTTGTGTTGTGGCGGTACTGCGATGAGAATCGAGGTACCGTCTTTTCTTACTACTGAAAATTAGTAATAATGCACAATTTCTATCACATTTGCTTTTGACATAGCTCCCGGATTGATGCCTGGCTCCCCTTCAGGGATAGCTATACCCTGCTTCTTAAAATAATCTACCCACTCAGGCAAAAACTCTTTTGTTCTTTTCGATTTAAAGGTCATTTCATTGAGAGGGAACACCGGAATTCCATTATTAGCTTTCAATAATATAAGATAGATCAATTCTGAACAATAATATTTGTTGTTTTTCAAGTCATAGCTATAATCATACTCTTTGCCCACTAATGTCAGTGCCTCTTCTAGCGCTTTAGGGATGCAATGTTGATATTCTGTCTTTAATCTACCCACAACTGACTTCGGATAGCACTTCTTTTCATCTGCCGGATATAGATATTCGGATAGAGGAGTGATTTTCACTCTTGGATGAGTTGCTTCAATCACAAAAATGCTATCGTTCTCTTTGATATAAATCATGCCTACATGCGTAAAATGATAGTTTTCTGCACCAGATGTTACGTTTTTAATGGCATTGCCAATCGTACTATTACAAGATTCTTGAAAGATTAGATCGCCATTCTGTAATTTGAAGTGATCTGCTCCCGGATATAGAAAGTAAAAGAGGGTGATGAATAATAGCTTCATACGCAGTAGTGAATTGATTTTTTAATGAACGATTGTGATTTTGGGTGCAAATATAGAGTAATTGAGACTAATTTACATACCAAAAGCAGAATAGTACAGGCGAGAATATCTTATAACTTATTTTAATTGCTATCATCTATCTATTTCTGCATTATAATGTACTACCTTTACACCCGTATTTAATAATATTATAAATGAAAATATTGACTATTGGAGATCTAAAGGCTCGTATCCCTATTATTCAAGGTGGAATGGGTGTTGGCGTCTCTTTATCTGGCTTGGCATCGGCTGTAGCCAATGAAGGTGGTATTGGGGTTATTTCCAGTGCGGGTTTAGGACTTTTATACAATAAGCTATCTGCTAATTTTCTTGAAGCTAGTATCTTGGGCCTCAAAGAAGAGATTAGAAAAGCGCGTAAAAAAGGAAAAGGAATTATTGGAGTCAATGTAATGGTTGCTATGACAAACTTTGCCGACATGGCAAGAATAGCTATTGCAGAGAAAGTAGATATTATATTCAGTGGAGCAGGTCTTCCACTCGATTTACCCAGTTATTTGGAAAAGGATAGTACTACAAAGCTTGTGCCTATTGTGTCTTCCGCTCGAGCAGTAAGAATTATCTGCGAGAAATGGATGAGTCATTATAACTATTTACCAGATGCTGTTGTTGTAGAAGGTCCTAAGGCAGGCGGTCACCTTGGATTCAAGGAAAATCAGATTACAGATGAGCGCTTCTCTTTGGAAGCAATTCTGCCTCAAGTAGTTGCTGAAGTATCTTTATTTGAAGAGAAATACAATAAGAAAATACCTGTTATAGCAGCAGGAGGGATTTATACAGGTGCAGATATTTACCGTATGATGCAACTTGGAGCTTCGGGCGTACAGCTAGGGACTAAATTTGTTACTACCGATGAATGTGATGCCTCTTACGCCTTTAAGGAGCAATATCTTAATGCAAAGGAAATAGATATTGAGATTATTAAGAGTCCGGTCGGTATGCCAGGTCGTGCTATTTTGAGCTCTTTTATTCAGCAAGTTAGAGAAGGTATTAAGCAGCCAAAAACTTGCCCTTTTCATTGCATCAAAACGTGTGACATCTCTAAAAGTCCATATTGTATCATGTTAGCTCTTTACAGCGCCTTCAAAGGTAATTTCAATAATGGCTACGCCTTTGCAGGGGCCAATGCCTATAGAGCGACTCAGATTATGAGCGTAAAAGAGACTATATCTGGTCTAATGAAAGAGTGGAAAGAAAAAGAATTATTCTTTAGGAATAAATAAGGCTTTCATTTATATATAAATAAGCGGGAATTTCTTTCAGAGAGATTCCCGCTTGTTTTTTTATTAGGCTATTCTTGCCGAACACAAGTAAATTAGATTTTTCAATTATTAGTAAAATACCTTAAGCAACTCATTATTTAGTTGCAGGTACCACCCATTTAAAAATATATGGTTCGGGAGGAATAATCAACCTTTCTGATATTTTTGCCATGCGGGCAGGTAGTTTCATGAGGTAATCTCTGGCACGCTCAGCTTCATCAGTTAGATTTGATACTTTGTCTATTTTCCATTTTTCTATCAATTTTTGCATTATATCAATATAATCACTGGTTGTATATACGCCGATACGTTGAGCTGAATTGGAAAATTGTTCGAAAGCACTACTAATTTTCTGTCCAGACTCTCTCAGAAAGTGAGCAGGCATAACAATTTTTTGTTTCATCATATAACTGAAGGCAAGCATCATCTCACTAGGGTCCACTTCAAAAATCCGACTTACAAATTCACTATATGCGTGATGGTGTCTCATTTCGTCCCCTGCAATTCGTTTGCAAATACGCGTTAACTTCTCATTGCCACTTTTTTTTGCCAGTTCGGCTATACCATTGTGGGATACAAACGTAGCTAGTTCCTGAAAGCTAGTATAAATGAAGTTCTTATATGGGTCGCGTCCTGTACCAATATCAAAGCCGTCATTTATGAGGTATTGCGTTGTTCGTTCTACTTCTTTCATATTCACTCTTCCTGAAAGGTAGAGGTATTTATTGAGTAGATCCCCATGGCGATTTTCTTCTCCTGTCCAATGCCTGATCCACTTAGACCAACCATTACGAGATTCACCATCTACATTGTCTATTCCTTCTACTTCCATTAACCATGACTCATAGGTTGGCAAGGCTTCTTCAGTAATTGTATCACCTACCAACACCACCCAGAAATCATATGGTAATTCTTTAGCTAGTTCTCGTAACTCTCTTACGTCTTCCAGGAAAGTGTCTTCCTGCGAATTGGGTAAGAAATCAGTAGGTTGCCATATTTTTTCAACGGGAATTAAATATTGGTTTATGAAACCATCTATATTCTGTTCTAAGAAGTGCATCACTTCTAAACGGACATTTTTTATAGGCATTAGGAATAATTTTTATTGTGAATGATTTACTGGAAAAATATCAGCTAATGACTAAAACGTGCTTGGTGTTTTAGCTGTGGGCTAATAATATATGAAATAGGTTTTTTAGCTATTTATTCTTTCTATTACTGTTTTCTCTGTTTTTTCAAAAATCTCAGAAAACGGCATACCTGTTATTGCAAAAGAAGAGTGGATTGTAAAAGTGAGTTTATTTCCTAAACCTAGAGGAAAAGATCCCCATTTTGTCATTTTCCAGGAATTATTTATAGTTAGCGGAACCATATAGGCTGAAGGTGCATATTTGCATAATATCTTCAATCCATTTTCGGCAAAAGCTCTCGGGATGCCAGTTTTACTTCTAGTGCCTTCGGGGAATATGACCACTGATCGCTTATTCGATTCAACATATTCGGCTATTCGTTTAATGGCAGGCAGGCTCTGCTTCGGATCTTTACGGTCGATAACTGCTGATCCTCCATGATTCAGGTTATACGAGATACTAGGGATGCCTTTTGCTAATTCTTTCTTACTGATGAACTTGGGATGAACTTTACGCATAAACCATATAATCGCAGGTATATCGTACAAACTTTGGTGATTAGCCGAGATAATCAGTGGAACGCCTTGTGGTAACAAATTAAGGTTCTCTATTTTATAAGTTGTTCCCAATATATAGGTGTTGGCTACCAAGAAAAAATTCAAAATATCGACACTCTTTTTGTGTGCATTATATCCGAATAAATTGAAGCATAGCCACTGGATGGGATGAAATATTAGCAATGAACAAGAAAATAGGAGATAATAAATTGCTGATAGTGGGTATGATATTATTTTTTTCATGCGCAAAGATTTCATTCATTCTGCTCTAAAAAAGAGATATTGATGATTTTACTTAATTTTTTAATCTTATTTAAATAAACACTTGAAAGAGATTTATTGTTCAAAATAAAATGAGTCTAGCTATCGCACAAGATTTTACTTCTCAAACATTTATCAAGAGGCTAAATCGACTATTTGGGCCTCTGTAAGAGGCGAATAAATTCTTCTAATGTGCTGAAGCTATGACTTGAATATAATGAGTTCTTGTCAGTAAAAAAAGAAGAACTTATTATCTCAACTTCAAAAGAATATATGCTTGTGGTTTGAATCATAATATATATATGCTTATATTATATAAATAAATAAGCTACTCTCACGAGCAGCTTATTTATATGTTAATCTTAAAATCTAATCTTATGAAAAAAAACTTATGTAAAAGTACATATTATAGGGATAATTCCAAATAATAGAGGTCTCTTCATAGAAATTATAACAAGGTTTAATTTATAATGTTAGATCATTAACTAAATATTTTTATTTAGTTAAAAATTAACTAAATAAGACAGGTCTGTTTTTATCTCATCAATTTGAAAAAGCATATATGATGAGTTATTTATTTATCATATATTTAATCGATGTTCTTGTGTTTAACTTAAAATTAGCTATATTTGTTGCTTAAATTTGCTTTTAGGTAGACAAAAGATTAAAATACATCTATGAATATATCAAATAGGAGAAAATTCTCTATACCATTGTATCTACGTATTTTATTAGGCTTGGTTCTAGGAATAATAGCTGGCATTATTGCGGTATCTATTGGTGGTGAAACTTTCATTCAGTTTTGGGTAAAACCATGGGGGAAAGTATTTATTAAAATGTTGCAACTGGTTGCAGTGCCACTAGTTTTTGTATCACTAGTAAAAGGAGTAACAGGATTGGAAGATATTGGGCGTTTCTCGAAGATAGGACTGAAAGCTATAATGCTTTATTTGGTCACTACCGTATCATCTATCATTTTAGGTCTATTTTTGGTGTTGATTATTCGCCCAGGAAGCTATGTGGATACTGCAAAGGCTAATGAAATGAAGCAGAATTATCACAGTATTGTTGAAGAAAAAAAAGCTGCAGCGCAATCGACCCAAGAGCAAGGGCCTCTCTCCTTTATTGATGATATTATCCCGGATAATTTGGTCAATGCTGCAAGCGACAATGGTAAAATGTTGCAAGTAATTTTTTTCGCAATCTTTTTTGGCGTGGCAGCCATTAGCATTCCCAAAGAAAAGACAAAACCTGTTTTAAAAGTTTTCGATTCGCTATATGACATCATATTAACTATGGTTGACTATATCATCCGCTTTGCTCCTTACGGAGTGTTTGCTTTGATGGCTGCCATGGTAGTAGATAATTCGGGCGGCTTATCTATCTTCGCAGCATTGGTTATGTATGCGGGTACAGTCGCATTGGGGTTGTTTATCTTAATTTTTATTTTCTACCCTTCACTCGTTCATTTTTTTACCAAAATACCGGTTGGAAAGTTTATTAAAGCGATGTATCCAGTGCAATTACTAGCTTTCACCACTAGCTCGAGTGCTGCTACGTTGCCACTTAATATGGAAACAGCCGAAAAAGAACTTGCTATTTCAAAAGAGATAACATCTTTCGTTTTACCTGTGGGTACTACCATAAATATGGATGGAACAAGTTGTTATCAAACCATTGCTGTCGTTTTTATAGCTCAGGTGATGGGCATTCATCTTGGTTGGATGGAAATGATTTCCATTGTTCTCCTGACTACTATATCTTCTATAGGAACGCCTGCAATTCCCGGAGGGAGTTATGTAATACTTACTATGGTGCTTTCCTCCGTGGGTATTCCAGCCGAAGGTTTGGCTTTGATTCTTGGAGTAGACAGGCCTCTCGACATGTTACGCACATCGGTTAATGTGACAGGTGATGCTACAGTAGCTGCAATTATTGATAAATAATAAATTATATTATTCGTTTTCAGGACATGAATGTACTAATGAATCTTTTATGGCTCCTTCTTGGTGGCATTTTTACTTGTTTGGAGTATTTAATTTCCAGCCTTTTGATGATGATTACCATTATCGGTATTCCTTTCGGTTTACAAACAATGAAACTTGCCTTTTTGGCACTTTCTCCATTTGGAAAGGAAGTAATAACAGTTCCTCACTCGGGCGGTTGCCTTAGCATATTGATGAATATCTTATGGCTCTTTCTAGGAGGGTTTTGGATTAGTCTTACTCATTTAGTGTTCGGTTTTATTTTGTGCGTAACTGTTATAGGAATTCCTTTTGGTTTGCAACATTTTAAACTGGCAAGTTTGGCTCTTACCCCTTTTGGCAAAGAGGTCGTTAATAAATAACAGTCTTATATTATCTACAAAAAATAGTCATTTTGATTGCATAGATTTCTCTTTTTTACTACTTTTGCACTCACAAAATGAGTTTCAATGCTGCCTTAAAGTTATAGAACTTTCTTTTTGAAACAAAAAGTTTATGTGCTGGTAGATTGAAATAATTAGGGTAAAATAAAATCAAAGTACCTTGACTAAATAGAAGGTTGTTTTGAGCCCTTGAATGAAATAAATAATAGCAATAAAATGGCAAAAGAGCTGAAAGATTTGACCAAACGCAGCGAAAATTATTCGCAGTGGTACAATGAATTGGTAGTGAAAGCCGATCTGGCTGAACAGTCTGCTGTGCGTGGATGTATGGTGATTAAACCTTACGGATATGCTATCTGGGAGAAGATTCAACGTCAACTGGATGATATGTTTAAAGAAACTGGACATGTGAATGCTTACTTCCCGTTATTGATTCCGAAGTCATTTCTTAGTCGCGAAGCAGAACATGTGGAAGGTTTTGCCAAAGAGTGTGCTGTGGTTACACATCATCGCCTGAAAATGTCGGCAGATGGGAAAGAAGTGGTTGTTGACCCTGCTGCTAAACTTGAAGAAGAGCTCATTATTCGCCCAACTTCAGAGACAATAATTTGGAACACCTATAAGAACTGGATTAATTCTTATCGTGATCTGCCTATCTTATGCAATCAATGGGCTAATGTTATGCGGTGGGAGATGCGTACGCGTCTATTTCTTCGTACTTCTGAGTTCTTGTGGCAAGAGGGACATACTGCCCATGCCACGCGTGAGGAAGCAGAAGAGGAAGCAATACGTATGCTTAATATATATGGTGATTTTGCTGAGCAATATATGGCTGTACCTGTTATTAAGGGAGTAAAGTCGGCCAATGAACGTTTTGCCGGAGCAATTGACACCTATACTATTGAAGCAATGATGCAAGATGGAAAGGCATTGCAAAGCGGTACGTCTCACTTCTTGGGACAAAATTTCGCAAAGGCATTCGATGTTCAATTTGTGAACAAAGAAAATAAGATGGAGTATGTTTGGGCTACTTCATGGGGAGTATCTACTCGCCTGATTGGTGCACTTATCATGGCTCATTCTGATGATAACGGGCTGGTATTACCTCCGCATTTGGCGCCTATTCAGGTAGTTGTCGTTCCTATTTATAAGAATGAAGAACAGTTGGCACAGATAAATGAAAAGGTAGCCGGCATTGTTAGTAGCCTTAAAAAACTTGGAATCTCAGTGAAATACGACAACTCAGATAACAAACGTCCGGGATTCAAATTTGCCGATTATGAGTTGAAAGGGGTCCCTGTACGCTTAGTAATGGGTGGACGTGACTTGGAAAATAATACGATGGAGGTAATGCGCCGAGATACACTTGAGAAAGAAACAATCTCTTGTGAAGGAATAGAGACATATGTTCAAAATCTATTGGAAGAAATTCAGGCCAATATTTATAAGAAAGCATTAGATTATCGTACCTCTCGTACAATCACTGTAGAGAGTTACGATGAATTCAAAGAAAAAATAGAAGAGGGTGGTTTTATCTTGGCTCACTGGGACGGTACTCCCGAAACAGAAGAAAAAATCAAGGAAGAAACGAAAGCAACCATTCGTTGCATTCCTCTCGAAGGAGATAAAACTCCCGGTAAATGTATGGTTACAGGCAAACCATCTGTTTGTCGTGTGATATTTGCCCGAGCTTATTAAATAAAAATTCAGCACTCTTTGTGGTATTACTGCTCCTTTATTCATAACAATTTGAGCTTAATACACTAAAGAGTGCTGTTTTTTTATTGATTATGATTGGATTATAATTTAAAAATCTAGAAAACGCTTAGTTAGACCACCGTACTCATCAATGCGTCTGTCTCGCAAGAAAGGCCACCAACGACGGACGTTTTCCGAACGTTCTAAATCTACTTCTACAACTAAATTTTCATTTGTATCATTAGTAGCTTGTGCCAGCAATTCTCCTTGCGGACCTGCTACAAAGCTATTCCCCCAAAACTGAATGCCATTAGTTTGCCCTGAAGGATCGGGTTCATGCCCAACACGATTGACTGAAATCACAGGCAGTCCATTGGCTACAGCATGTGCTCTCTGTGAAATAATCCAGGCATTGAGTTGGCGAGATTTTTCTTCTTCAGCATCCGTACTTTCCCAGCCAATAGCAGTAGGATAAATCAATAGTTCAGCACCTTTAAGTGCCATCAGGCGGGCAGCTTCGGGATACCATTGATCCCAGCAAACCAATACGCCTAACTTGCCAAGAGAGGTTTCAATGGGCTCAAATCCTATATCTCCGGGGGTAAAATAAAACTTTTCGTAGTAAGCTGGGTCATCAGGAATATGCATTTTGCGGTACTTCCCGGCTGTGCTGCCATCACTATCGAATACAACAGCTGTATTATGGTACAACCCAGGGGCGCGCTTTTCAAACAGAGAAGTGACTAATACCACTTTGTTTGCGGCAGCCAGTTCAGCGTAAAATACGGTAGAAGGACCTGGGATAGTTTCTGCTAAATCGAATAGATTCGTATCTTCCGTTTGGCAAAAATATAGTGAATTATGCAACTCTTGCAATACAATCAATTGAGCCCCCTGAGCAGCACAAGTTTGGATGCTCTTCGCCAGATTCATCAGATTGCTGCGAGTATCGGCTGAGTTGGACTGTTGAATTAGTCCTACTTTTATTTTTCTCATGACATTTTTAGTTTACAATGTTTATTCTTAGAGTACTCCCATAGGATATTGCATGGTGACACAATGTAGAGAACCATGTTGTTTAATTAGTGCGCGGCAATCTATACCTACTATTTCATAGTTTGGAAAGGCTTCTAGCAAAACAGCCATCGCTTTTTTATCATTTTCAACCTGCGCATAGGTAGGATAGAGGATTGTTTCATTCAGAATAAGGAAGTTTGCATAAGTGGCTGGTAATCGCTCTCCATCACATTCTATCTTATCGGCCATTGGTAATGCCAGTAATCGGTATGGTTCTCCGCTTAGAGTTTGAAATGTTTCGAGTTGCTCTTCCATCTTTTTCAAAGCTTCGTAATGAACGTCAGTAGTATTTGTGCATTTAACATACGCAATGGTGTTAGGAGAGCAAAAACGTGCAAGAGTGTCTATGTGGCTGTCTGTATCATCACCTGCCAGATAGCCATGATCAAGCCAAAGCACTCGTTGCAGATGAAAGATCGACCGAAGATATTCTTCAATCTCCACCTTATTCATTTGTCCGTTGCGGTTAGGAGAAAGTAGGCATTCGGAAGTAGTCAGCACTGTTCCCATACCATCGCTCTCAATGGAACCACCTTCGAGAACAAAATTAAGACGATTTTCATAGCGTCCTTTCAACAAACCTGCTTTCACAGCTCTGCGCGTGATCAAATTGTCCTGATCAGAAGCAAATTTCAACCCCCAGCCATTAAAAGTAAAATCTAGCAAGGCGGGAGAATTGCCATCAATCAAGCTGATAGCTCCATGATCTCTAGCCCAAGTGTCATTTGTTTCACTCTGAAGGAAGACTACACTATCCATGTTGACAACGCCTGATAACTGTTCTTTTATCTCTTCAGGTTCGGGCGCAACAATGAGTAGTTTTTCTCGTTTGGCAATTTCACCGGCAATTTTAATAAAGCACTCTTGTACTTCATCGAGCATATAAGCCCAGTCGGTTTCTGCATGTGGCCAAGTGAGTTGAATGCCACTCTGCGGATGCCATTCGGCAGGAAGGTGAGGAGCCCGCATTTCAATTTGTTCATTAAGTCCTAAGCCAAAACTCAACTGTAAATCTGATCCGGAGCCTCCTGGTCCTGGATATCCAACTATTATTCCCATTCTCTTATTTAATAATTTAATAAAAAGGTGATTATATATTATGCGTGCAAATATAGATATTTAGGGTGACGAATCAAAAGCATAAAAATTATTCCTCCTTATATTTCATCATAAATTAGTGTTGTGCATATCATTTTGCGGGTCACTCCAATATTAATTGGGAATAAAATGATGTGTCTGGAATGATGCTTTCAGCCGTATTTGTGTGATTTGATCTAAATTTTTTAGAGAATAATGACAAATCATGACAGGCTTTTTTCTTTTTTTTATTTACATTTGTAAATGTATTACTATAATTTGATTTCTACCATATATGGAATTTAAATTAAGAGCATGGAATTTAGATGATGTTCCTTCTCTGGCCAAGCATATCAATAATATTAAAATATGGAACAATGTGCGAGATTTTTTGCCTAATCCTTATACGGAAGAAGATGCGCGCGAGTATATTTTAATGCTTACCGAGAAAGGTGGCCCACAAATGGATTTTGCCATTGATATTGGCGGAAGGGCCGTAGGAGGTATCGGACTCATTCCGGGCAGCGATGTTGAAAGGATTTCAGCCGAATTGGGCTATTGGCTAGGAGAGGAGTATTGGGGAAATGATATAATGAGTGAAGCGGTGAAACAAATTATTCAATACGCTTTTGGCGAACTCTTCTTCAGTAAGATCTTTGCAATGGTGTTTAGCTCTAATGTTGCTTCGATGAGAGTACTCGAAAAAGTAGGATTTGAAAAAGAAGCTGTATTGAAAAGTGCTTTGATAAAGAATGGAGTTATTATGGACTTTCACTATTACAGTATAATTAAAAAATGAAATATGTATATTAGCCATATAGCTATCTGGACACAACAGTTAGAAGAACAAAGAAATTTCTATGTAACTTATTTCGGAGGGGAAAGCAATGATAAATACATTAACTCTGTTAAAGGTTTTGAGTCTTATTTTATTAGCTTTGATAAAGGTACCAGTGCTTTAGAAATAATGAAAAGAATGGATGTCACAGCGTTAAAAGCCAATATTGATTGCATTGGTTTAGCTCATTTTGCTTTTTCATTAGGAAGTAAAGATGGTGTAGTAGAACTTACTGATAGGCTCCGTAGAGATGGTTATGTCATTGCCGGAGAACCAAGAACTACTGGGGATGGATATTTTGAGAGCGTTGTGCTGGATCCCGATGGCAATCGAGTGGAGATTACGGATTAAACGAACGCATTTTTTGAGGAATATAACGTAACTGTACGTATTGTTCACCGGTTTTAATGTAACCACTGTCAATCATGATTTTTGTTACTTTGAAAATTTCTAAGCGATACTTCAAATATCGTTGAATATCTTCGGGCTGCTCTTTGATAAACGATAATATGTTGACTTTACCGCTTTTGTGAATAAAGACCTTTGCTTTAACCGTTTGAATTTGTAATCGTTCATTTTGCTTTCTTTGTACTTTATCTACCCAGAAAATAGCCATTGCTTTGATGTTATTATCTTCTTTAATCTCTATCTGGGCTACTGTATGATCGCTTTTGAGTGATTGCTGGCAGGCAAAAAAAACTAAAATAGAGGCTAAAACACAAAGAGTTTTCTTCATAATAATAGATTATTAATATTCTTTTGCGACTAATGTAGTAAAAAAGGAGTAAAAGGATGGATTATTATTGATAATATATTATCTTTGCCTCAAATTTTCTATTAATAATGAAAATTAAAGAAATAGTAAGCGCCCTTGAACGGTTCGCGCCTCTGCCATTGCAAGACGGATATGATAATGCCGGCATGCAAATAGGACTAACAGATGCGGAAGCAACAGGGGCTTTGTTGTGTCTGGACGTTACTGAAGCGGTACTCGATGAAGCAATAGCATCTGAGTGCAATCTTGTTATATCTCATCATCCACTAATCTTTAAGGGATATAAGTCTATTACTGGTAGAGATTATATTGAACGTTGCATGTTAAAGGCTATAAAGAATGATATTGCGATCTATTCTGCCCATACTAATTTGGATAATGTCCAAGGAGGTGTAAGCTTTAAAATAGCAGAGAAAATAGGTTTGAAAAATATTCAGATTCTGTCTGAAAAAGAAAATAGCCTACTGAAACTGGTTACATTTGTACCATTTATCCAAGCGGATGTTGTGCGTGCTGCATTATTCTCAGCTGGATGCGGCTGTATAGGTAATTACGATTCATGCAGCTTTAATATGGAAGGCGAGGGGACTTTTCGTGCAAATGAATCAGCAACGCCATTTTGTGGCACTATAGGCCAATTACATCATGAAGGAGAAGTTCGAATAGAAACAATTTTGCCTATCTTCAAGAAAGAAGAAGTAGCAAAAGCTTTGATTGCTGCTCATCCCTACGAAGAGCCGGTGTATGATTTTTATCCTTTAATGAATGCTTGGCAGCAATCTGGAGCTGGTGTAGTGGGAGAGTTAGATAGCTCGGAAACTGAGCTTAATTTTCTAAAAAGAATCAAGAAAACATTTGAGGTAGGGTGTTTGAAACATAACAGATTGTCTGGGCGTGAAATTCATAAAGTAGCTCTTTGCGGAGGTTCAGGAGCTTTTCTCCTAAAAAACGCAATTGCTTGCAAGGCAGATGTTTTTATTACAGGCGAAATGAAATATCATGATTATTTTGGCTACGAATCGGATATTTTAATTGCAGAAATAGGACATTACGAGAGCGAACAATATACAAAAGAAATTTTTTATTCCATAATCCGGGATTTATTTCCTAATTTTACATTACGATTTAGTAAAATAAATACAAATCCCATTAAATATTTATAAGTAAAATGGCTAAAGAAGCAAAAAACGAACCGAAAGAGTTGACTGTTGAGCAAAAGCTAAAAGCATTGTTTCAATTGCAAACTATGTTGTCTGAAATTGATAAAATTAAGACCTTAAGAGGAGAACTTCCTTTGGAAGTACAAGACCTTGAAGACGAAGTTGCCGGTTTGAGTACGCGTATCGATAAAATTAAAGCAGAAATTGACGAGTTGAAAGCGTCTATTGCTGCTAAGAAAATTGAAATAGATACTTCAAAAGTTGCAGTTGACAAGTATAAATCTCAACAAGACAATGTACGTAATAACCGTGAATACGACTTCTTAAGCAAAGAAATTGAATTTCAGACTCTCGAAGTTGAGTTGTGTGAAAAGCGTATCAAGGAATTTGTTACTGAAGAGAAAGAAAAATCGGAAGAAGCAGCTAAAAGTATAGCCATTTTAGATGAGAGAAAGAAAGATCTTGATCAAAAGAAAAGCGAATTGGATGAAATCGTTTCAGAAACCAAGCAAGAAGAAGAAAAGCTGAGAGATAAAGCCAAAGTTCTGGAAACAACTATTGAGCCTCGTTTACTTCAATCATTTAAGCGTATCCGCAAAAATTCACGCAATGGATTAGGTATTGTGTATGTACAACGTGATGCTTGTGGTGGTTGCTTTAATAAGATTCCACCTCAGAGACAGTTGGATATTCGTTCTCGTAAGAAAATTATTGTTTGCGAATATTGTGGTAGGGTGATAATTGACCCTGAATTAGCAGGTATCGAAATAGAGCAGAAAGTTGAAAAGGTGGAAAAAGCCGGAAAAAAATAACTCGATCCTTCCTTAGAGATATTAATTAAGTATTAGTATTGAAGCGTTCAAGGCAAGCTAGTCTTAATCTATTATTGCGATTAGATAGTAATAGAATTGATAAGCCTTTAGAGTGATTTGTATACTCTAAAGGCTTATTTGTATTTGCGAAGATATTGACTCCCAGTTTGCGTTTTTATTGATAGGATTATATCTGTTATAATGCGGCGTAATCTGGAATATCTTCAAGAAATGTATAGCTCTGGTCAGAGTAATTCATTCGACAACAATAGTGTTGCATGCCATTGCTCACCACTAGGTAATCTACTTTCAAAACCATATTATAGCGAGTGATTTGATCAAAAACGGCCTGAGTGATTTTTATGTGGGGTGCTTTGTATTCTATGATCATTTGTGCCGTTAAGTCCCGTCGGTACAGTACAGTATCACATCTTTTCTTTGTACCGTTGAGGTTCAACAAAATTTCATTGCCCATCAATGCAGCTGGATATCCTTTATGGATTATAAGGAAATGAACAAAATGTTGCCTTACCCATTCTTCAGGGGTCAATGCTACGTATCGTTTACGAATTATATCGAAAATGACACTTTTTTCGTTGCGCAAAGCTATTTTTGTCTCA
Organism: Bacteroides ihuae; assembly: GCF_900104585.1. GTDB lineage: Bacteria > Bacteroidota > Bacteroidia > Bacteroidales > Bacteroidaceae > Bacteroides > Bacteroides ihuae. Next base: position 1,048,668 of record NZ_FNVX01000005.1, on the reverse strand, counting down.
AACGCAGGCAGGTTTAACGATAACATTTACTACTTTTGTACGTTAAATATTGGTTCCTCTTTTATTGGAAATACAAATTTAATGAATTATTATGAAAACGAAGCAAGAAATCGTGGCTAACTGGCTACCTCGCTACACTAAACGTAATCTCGAAGATTTTGGAGAATATATATTGTTGACCAACTTCAACAAGTATGTCGAAATATTTGCGGAAGAATTTAATGTCCCTATTTTAGGTACAGATGCTAATATGATATCAGCTTCTGCCGAAGGGATTACGATTATTAACTTTGGTATGGGTAGCCCTAATGCAGCAATTATTATGGACCTATTGGGTGCTATTACTCCTAAAGCTTGCTTATTTTTAGGCAAATGTGGCGGAATAGACAAGAAGAATAAAATTGGAGATTTGATACTGCCTATTGCTGCTATCCGTGGAGAAGGAACTTCTAACGACTATTTCCCTCCTGAAGTACCATCGCTCCCCGCATTTATGTTGCAACGTGCTGTTTCTTCAGCCATCAGAGATCATGCGCGAGATTACTGGACGGGAACAGTGTACACTACCAACCGTCGTATTTGGGAGCATGATGATGAGTTTAAAAGTTATCTTCAAAAGACACGTGCTATGGCTGTTGATATGGAAACAGCCACGGTATTTAGTGTTGGCTTTGCTAATCATATTCCTACAGGAGCTTTGTTACTTGTATCTGACCAACCAATGATTCCGGAAGGAGTAAAAACAGATAAAAGTGATAATATTGTAACTCAAAATTATGTAAAAGAACATGTTCAAATTGGTATAGCATCTTTACGAATGATTATTGAAGCGAAGAAAACTGTAAAACATTTGAAATTTGACTGGTAATAACACTTCTATGTAAATATGGCCAAGCAAGAATTAACTTGTGATGATATTCTTAAAGAATTAAAAGCAAAAAAATACCGCCCCATTTATTATTTGATGGGTGAAGAATCCTATTATATCGATTTGATTGCTGATTATATTTTAGCCAATGTTTTAACTGAAGCTGAAAAAGAGTTTAACTTAACGGTCGTTTATGGAGCTGATGTAGATATCTCTACCGTAATAAATACGGCTAAAAGATATCCAATGATGTCCGAATATCAGGTGGTTATCGTAAAAGAATCACAGGCTATAAAAAATATCGAAGGACTAACTTTTTATCTCCAAAAACCTCTCAACTCTACTATATTAGTGATGTGTCATAAACACGGAACACTTGATCGGAGAAAGAAGTTAGCCGTTGAGATAGAAAATAAAGGCATACTTTTTGAATCAAAGCGGATTAAGGAGGCCGGGCTTCCTGCTTTTATATCCTCTTACCTAAAGCTCAAAGGAGTTGATGTTGAACCTAAAGCAGCTCAAATGCTAGCTGACTTTATAGGAACCGATCTCAGTCGGCTAACGGGGGAACTTGAAAAACTTATAATTACATTACCTAAGGGGCAAATGCGAATAACGCCTGAGCAAGTAGAAAAGAATATAGGTATAAGTAAAGACTACAATAACTTTGAACTGCGGAGCGCATTAATTGAAAAGGATGTGTTCAAAGCTAATAAGATCATTAAGTTTTTCGACGAAAATCCTAAAGCAAATCCTATCCAAATGACATTACCTTTGCTATTCAATTTCTTCTCTAATTTGATGTTAGCTTATTATGCTCCTGAAAAATCTGAACAAGGAATTGCTTCAATGTTAGGATTAAAGACTCCTTGGCAGGCTCGTGACTACGTTGCTGCTATGCGAAAATATAACGGAGTAAAAACGATGCAAATCATTGGATACATTCGATATGCTGATGCGAAAAGTAAAGGAGTGGATTGTGGTTCAATGAGCAATGGCGATATTCTTTCCGAACTTGTTTTCAATATTCTTCATTAATATTTTACGCTGTTATTTTCTTTAGTAAAAACTAACTTAGATAAATCAGGTCTTTCTTAACGTGTACATTCTATTTATGAATAGAATGTACACGCTCTGTGTATACACGTAAACACAGTGTGGCATTTTATAAAATTTTAGCGACTCCTTCCTTTTTATTTAATAAATAACTTCTTGCGGTTCTAATATTCATTCTTCACATATCATTTTGCCATTTTAATATAAAAGTAAGTCTAAAGCGTCTTTTTTCTCTAGATTAAAAAAATATCAGAGTGAAAAATAAAACTTAAATCATTGATTATGTGGTATTTATACTGTTTTTAAGCCTCTCAGAATTCATTATTTTAGTTTCACCGTCCATTTACTCGAAAATATAGCAAGGAAATATCATTAGTGAAGATTATGTCATTATAATTTGGTGATAAGATGCAAATATCATTTCGGATATCCAATTTTACTTTCATATAAAGAGTATAGAATTCTATCTTCTTACTTTTTATACTTCACTTTTGTTATGTATGCAACTATTGTATATTATAATCGTGATATAACAGATTACAATTATAATATATTACATATACAAATAAATATATATGTAATAAGCATGATTTATTTCACTAAAGTATTGGACTTTATAATTCGATAAAATAATAGTATACAATGGTATAATTTACTCCTTAACATTTAATACTACAATTGATAATACATTGATAATCATTGATTTATATTTAATATACTAAATGTTTAGTTCTTTTTTATGATAGTATTTAGCTAACATTTGTAATAATAGGTTTTTTATACAAGTCATTGATGTATAAGTACTTTATTACTAGATGATTAATTAATTAATAGTATATTGTATCTCGAATAGATTTTTTGTAAAATACAATTGTATCTTTTGCCATTCGTGATATCAGAAGAAGCGCATAGTACATTTGTGTAGTTATAAATATAAGAGTAATAATTTGCATTTGTAATTTTATCTACATACTTTTGTACAGCAGTTCTTTCACTTAGTATAATTGTGAATAGCCGACTTATAGTATATTTGTAATTACATAAAAGATGGATATTAAAGATAGAATCAAGATGGTCATGGAAAGAGAGAATATGGCATCAGGAACTTTTGCAGAAAGCATTGGTATCCAACAATCTACTCTCTCTCATATTTTGAATGGTCGAAATAATCCGAGTTTGGATGTGATAATGAAAGTCCATCAAAGATATACTTATATAAATCTGGAGTGGCTTTTATATGGTAAAGGTAATCTAATGGAAAATAATTCTTCAGCAACACCATCTTCCGATTATCTGCCTTCTCTATTTGATGAGAATCAATTAAATCCGCCCAAACGGGCGGATGATTCAGAATATCGCAAGGAAATCGTTTCAAAACCATTTGATAACCTACCTAAAGAGACTGTAAAACAGGAGATTAGGTACATAGAAAGACCATCCAGAAAAATCACTGAAATAAGAATTTTCTTCGATGATAATACGTATGAGACTTTCAAGGGTGAAAAATAATCGGTAAGAGTTAGATTTTGCGCATTTTCATGTATCTTTGTCAATTGAATACGAATATACTCTCTTCTATATAACCCACATGAAAAAATTTATTTTAGACTTGATTGTCACTGAGAACACAAGATTAAGCACAAACTATGTGCTACTTAAGATGACAGCTCCATCCATATTGCCGGATATGCTTCCAGGCCAATTTGCTGAATTATTGGTCGATGGCTCGCAAAAAACGTTCTTGCGTCGTCCTATTTCTATTAATTTCGTGGATAAAGAACGCAATGAAGTATGGTTTTTGATACAAATAATAGGTGATGGAACAAGGCAGCTTGCTGAAGTGATCCCTGGTAATAAAGTGAATGTAATGTTTCCCTTAGGCAATAGCTTTACGATGCCGCAAACGCCCTCAGAGAACGTCCTATTAGTTGGTGGAGGTGTTGGTACTGCACCAATGTTGTATTTGGGGGAACAAATAGCTAAAAGCGGCTGTAAACCCACTTTTTTACTGGGAGCTAGAAGTAAGAATGATTTGCTACAGCTTACTGAGTTTGCAATCTATGGAGACGTTTATACTACAACTATGGATGGAACTCATGGTGAAAAAGGATACGTCACCCAGCATTCAATATTAAATAGGGTGCAGTTTGATCAAATTTATACTTGCGGTCCTAAGCCAATGATGATGGCTGTAGCTAAACATGCCAAAGAAAGAAGTATATCTTGTGAAGTTTCGCTGGAAAATACGATGGCATGTGGAATAGGTGCATGTCTTTGTTGTGTTGAAAATACTAGTGAAGGGCACTTATGTGTGTGTACAGAAGGTCCAGTATTTAATATAAATAAACTATTATGGCAGATTTAAGTGTAAATATTGGAGAACTAAAAATGAAAAATCCGGTAATGACTGCATCGGGTACATTTGGATATGGCGAAGAATTTCAAGATTTTATAAATATAGAGCGAATAGGCGGTATTATTGTGAAAGGTACTACTCTTCACAAACGTGAAGGTAATCCATATCCACGTATGGCAGAGACCCCATCAGGCATGCTAAACGCTGTTGGTTTGCAAAATAAAGGCGCAAAATACTTCGCTGATCACATATATCCTCGCATCAAAGGCCTCGATACAAATATAATTGTAAATGTATCAGGTTCTGCCATTGATGACTATGTAGAAACTGCTGAAATTATCAACGAACTTGACAATATTTCTGCTATTGAATTAAATATATCATGTCCCAATGTGAAGGAAGGTGGCATGGCTTTTGGAGTAACCACAACAGGAGCTCATAATGTTGTTAAAGCTGTGCGAGAGGCTTACAAAAAGACACTTATCGTGAAACTCTCTCCAAATGTGACTGACATTGCCGAAATAGCTCGTTCAGCAGAAGATAGTGGAGCAGATAGCGTATCATTAATCAATACTCTGCTAGGAATGGCGATCGATGCGGAACGCAGACGTCCTTTGCTCTCCACAATTACGGGTGGTTTATCGGGACCGGCAGTGAAACCTATTGCACTACGCATGGTTTGGCAGGTTGCTAATGCAGTAAAAATACCAGTCATTGGAATGGGGGGTATTATGGATTGGAAAGATGCAATAGAATTTATTCTTGCAGGAGCTTCTGCTATACAAGTAGGTACTGCAAATTTTATCGATCCGACTACTACTATTAAAGTGGAAGAAGGAATCAACGATTATTTGGAAAGACACAAAATTAAGTCTATTAAAGAGATTGTAGGAGCACTTGAGGTGTAACTATAATTCAAATATACTTATTCGCATTTATTTTTATAATAATATGCTATTTAGGATTATAAATCAAAGGCATCATTTTTCTTATGACTGATGCCTTTGTTATATACCAGAGAATAGAGTAAAAAACAGAGGGGAATATCTCTTTTTGCAGTACTGCCTGGCATACTAAAATGTATCGAATAAATAATCAGGCTAAATATATATAGATGCTTTATATTTACAAATAGCATTATTTATATAGCGCATATAACTTCAGCGTGGTGAATTAACTAGTTCACCACGCTGATCTAGTTAATTCACCACGCTGAAGTAGTTAATTCAGCAAACCTCTCTCAGAACGCTTGCAGGGCTACGTGTGAAATATTTACATTATAAAGCTAAGTGTAGCTTCATAACGACATGATTTAGGACATTTTATTTTGCTTATAATGCAGTTTAATCTTCCAACAAGTCCGGGCGAAGTCGCTTGGTTCGTTCAAAAGACTGCTGTAATTCCCACTCCTTTATTTTGGATTCGTGCCCGGACAAGAGAATATCTGGAACCTTCCACCCATTATATTCTGCCGGGCGTGTATATACCGGAGCAGCAAGAAGGTTATCCTGAAAGGAGTCCGAAAGAGCTGATTGTTCATCAGAGATAACTCCCGGAATGATTCGTACTATTGCATCTGCCATTACAGCCGCTGCAAGTTCGCCTCCAGTCAATACATAATCTCCAATACTGATTTCTTTGGTTATAAAATGCTCGCGAATACGGTAGTCGATACCTTTGAAATGCCCGCAAAGAATAATTAAATTGCCAGCTAATGATAGTGTATTAGCCATTTTCTGATCAAATTGCTCACCATCAGGAGTCGTAAATATTACTTCATCATATATGCGCTCTGCCTTCAAAACATTGATGCAGCGTTCTATTGGCTCGATTTTCATCACCATTCCGGCAAATCCACCAAAAGAATAGTCATCTACACGACGATACTTATCTTCTGTATAGTCACGAAGATTGTGAATCTGGATTTCAGCAAGTCCTTTGCTTTGAGCACGTTTCATGATTGAGCAATTAAAGAATCCCTCAATCATCTCCGGCAAAACTGTAATAATGTCAATGCGCATATCTCTTTTAATTTCTCGCAAAAGTACAAATATTCAAAGATAATCACGTATTTTTGCGTGAAACAATGTTAGAAATATGATTGCGAAAGATAGAATCAACGAATTGCGTGCCCAGCTTCATAGGCATAATTATAACTACTACGTCTTAAACTCTCCCGAAATTGCAGATAAGGAATTTGATGACCTGATGCGTGAACTTCAAGATTTAGAACAAGAACATCCAGAGTTTAGAGACGGCAATTCGCCTACAGTGCGCATTGGAAGTGATTTGAATAAGAATTTTATTCAGGTGGCTCATAAATATCCTATGCTTTCACTTGCCAACACCTATTCTGAAGGTGAAGTCTCCGACTTTTATGAACGAGTACGAAGAGCTTTGAATGAAGATTTTGAGATCTGTTGCGAGATGAAATATGATGGAACATCTATTTCATTAACTTATGAAGATGGACAATTAGTTCGTGCTGTCACCCGTGGTGATGGAGAAAAAGGAGACGATGTTACGGACAATGTAAAGACTATACGAACAATTCCGATGGTGCTGCATGGAGATAATTATCCTTCATCTTTCGAAATCAGAGGTGAAATACTTATGCCTTGGGAAGTTTTTGAAGAACTAAATCGCGAAAAAGAGGCACGAGAAGAATCTCTTTTTGCCAATCCTAGAAATGCTGCGTCAGGAACGCTTAAATTACAAAATTCATCGATAGTTGCTTCAAGAAAGCTTGATGCTTATCTTTACTATTTATTGGGCAACAATTTGCCGTGTGATGGGCACTATGAAAACCTGCAGGAAGCTCAGAGATGGGGCTTTAAAATATCTCCGTTGATGCGTAAGTGCCAAACGCTTCAGGAAGTATTCGATTTTATCAATCATTGGAATCTGGAACGGAAAAATCTTCCTGTGGCCACAGATGGTATTGTGCTTAAAGTAAACAGCTTGAAACAACAGAAAAATCTGGGCTTCACGGCAAAATCTCCTCGTTGGGCTATAGCCTACAAGTTCCAAGCTGAACAAGCCTTGACACGGCTTAATAAGGTGACTTTTCAAGTTGGACGAACAGGTGCTGTTACTCCCGTAGCCAATCTGGATCCTGTACAATTATCGGGAACAGTCGTTAAACGTGCATCCCTGCACAACGCAGACATTATTAAGGGACTCGATTTGTATATTGGAGACATGGTTTATGTGGAAAAAGGAGGAGAAATTATTCCGAAAATTACTGGTGTGGATACTTCTTTGCGCTTCATGATTGGCGAAAAAGTGGAATTCATCAAAAATTGTCCAGAATGTGGCAGTAGGTTAGTACGTTTTGAAGGAGAAGCGGCTTATTATTGCCCAAACGAAACAGCTTGCCCTCCTCAGATTAAAGGAAAAATAGAGCATTTCATTAGCCGTAAAGCTATGAATATTGAAGGTTTAGGTCCTGAAACAGTTGATTCGTTTTTCAGATTGGGACATATAAAGAATACGGCCGATCTGTATGACCTGCGTATAGAAGATATAAAAGAATTGGATCGCATGGGAGATAAATCAGCTGAAAACATTATTAATGGCATTGAAGCAAGCAAGCAAGTACCTTTTGAGCGTGTCTTATTTGCATTGGGTATCCGCTTTGTGGGCGAAACGGTAGCAAAGAAGATAGCTCGTGCCTTTAGCGATATTGAAGAACTGGAGAAAGCTGACCTTGAAACTCTGAAAAGTATCGATGAAATAGGCGAAAAAATAGCTCAGAGCATTCTCGCTTATTTTGAAAACGTAACAAACAGGAACTTAGTGGAAAAATTGAAAAGCCATGGCTTACGTTTGTTTCGTAGCGAAGAAGAGACTCTAGATACCACTAATAAGCTGTTAGGACAATCCATACTTATCAGTGGCGTTTTTACACATCATTCTAGAGACGAATACAAAGATATTATAGAGAAAAATGGTGGAAAGAATGTAGGGAGCATTTCTTCAAAAACAAGTTTTATCCTTGCTGGGGAGAATATGGGGCCGTCAAAATTGGAAAAAGCGCACAAGTTGGGGGTTAGAATAGTAAATGAGGAAGAATTTATAACACTTATCTCGTAACATTTTTGTGCTTTAAGCTGATTTTATGCACCATTAAAGTAGGTAAAAGAGAAAATATTCGTACTTTTGCGAGCATATTACTTAGAGATCATTATAATTTCATGATACAGACTAAATTGAAAGGAATGGGGGTAGCACTGATTACTCCTTTCAAAGAAGACGAAAGTGTTGACTATGACGCATTATTACGATTGGTGGATTACTTACTCCAAAATAATGCAGACTTTTTATGTGTGCTGGGAACAACAGCCGAAACTCCGACACTGACAGAAGAAGAAAAAACAAAAATTAAAAAAGTTGTAATTGAACGCGTTAATAAAAGAATACCAATACTCCTTGGAGTTGGAGGTAATAATACAAGGGCTATTGCAGAAAGCTTAAAAAATGACGACTATACTGGAGTAGACGCCATTTTGTCCGTAGTACCATACTACAACAAACCATCTCAAGAAGGTATATATCAGCACTATAAAGCAATATCTGCCGCTACAGAACTACCTATCGTGCTCTATAACGTTCCAGGGCGAACAGGAGTAAACATGACTGCACAAACAACCTTGCGCATAGCTCGTGATTTTAAAAATGTAGTGGCGATTAAAGAGGCTTCGGGTGACATCACTCAAATGGATGATATCATAAAAAATAAACCGACCAATTTTGATGTTATTTCGGGAGATGACGGCATTACTTTCCCCTTAATTACACTTGGTGCTGTTGGGGTTATTTCTGTTATAGGGAATGCCTTCCCACGTGAATTTAGTCGCATGACTCGTTTAGCTTTGCAAGGAGACTTTGTAAATGCTTTAACCATTCACCATCGATTTACCGAATTATTCAGCTTACTATTTGTTGATGGCAATCCTGCGGGTGTTAAATCAATGTTGAATGCTATGGGAATGATTGAAAATAAGTTGCGTCTGCCGTTGGTTCCTACTAGAATTACCACTTTTGAAGCGATTCGTAAAGTTCTTAATGAGCTAAATATAAAGTGTTAGCGAGATTGCTAATTTTAAAATTATAAAAATCCGAAAAGATTAATGAGAATATCTTTTCGGATTTTTTTGTAGCAGCAAATAAATACAGGTGGCTATACTTATAAGAAGCTTTTGAAGTAAGCTTATATTTCATTTTTAAAAAGGCACTTATTTGATTTATAATCTATATTATGTTTAATATATATCCCTGATATTCAAACATAACCACTCTATTACATGCATTTTAAATAAAAGTATCTTTAGTAGAAAAATAAAGAGGATACCAAATAAGAACTTGGTATCCTCTTTATTATATATGTTTTTGAATTAATTATTCATTAATTTATCAATTTCTTCAAATTGCGTACCAAGATTCAGATTGTAGTATATTCTATATAAACCTTGTATCCACAAGTCTTTTTGATCTGGCTTTAGCTCTCTAGCCTTTTCGTAATATGGCTTTGCTTCCTCATAAAATTTCTTTATTGCAGCTTGTTCCTTTTTATATTTGGGATCATTGACATCTGCTGTAGTTTTAGCAGCATACTCTTGAGCTTGCAAACAATAGATTAAGCCTAAATTTGAATAAGCTTCTGCATATTTTGCATCTATAGCAATGGTTTTCTTATAAAACTCGATTGCTTTATCATATTCTTTCATGTTATGATACAAATACGCTTTTACGTAAAGATAGAAAGTATTATTCGGGTCCTTTGCCAACATCTCATCAGCGAACTGCATTGCATCACTATATTTATTTGCATTGCTATAGTAATCAATTAAGTGGCCAAAAAAGAATGAATGATCTGGGAACTTCTGTATACCTTCCTTCAATGTAGAAACCCATTTTACTGTATCGCCTTGAGCTTTATAGGCAGTAGCCATAAACTCCATAGCGTACTTACCTACTTCTTTGTCATTTTGCGCATAAGGGCCATATTTAAGTACGGTAGGATAATCTTCCAGCTTGGCAGCAGCTAGAGTTGCATAGTATGCTACCTGAGGCAAAATAGTATCTTTTTGCAGGAAGTTTTCTTTCTCAAACATTGGATGAGCGGCAACATCTACATAAGTAGAGAAGAAAGCTAGTGCCTCTTTGTTTTTATCCAAATTGAAATATTGAATGCCGCCATTAATCAAGTTTGGGCGCTCACTTAGCATTATTGCAGAATTGGCTTTTCTGAATTTGTTTTTAACCTTACCTTTTTCGTTGGGTATTTCAGACAATTGATCGCATTTGAGATAATACTTATACATATCTAATACGCTATTGTACACCTTAAGAGTATCGTAAGGTTTCTTTAGATATGCATTCTCCATCTCTTTTTCATTTATTCTTTTCTGAATAAAACCAGCGGCATCCCATGTCTCAGGATTTTCTTTCGTTTCAGGGTTGATTAAAGCTTCTTTTATAAGCTGCTCAGCCTTTGTAAAGTCTGGTTTTACTTCATTAGCTATTCTTTTCGCCTCTTTTACGTTCTTTTCTTGAGCAAAAGAGATGCTAGCCATAAACAATAAAACCATAGAAAATAATACTCTTTTCATGATTGTTGTTGATTAATTATTAATATTATGTCTATTTTTATTCTTCTTCTATGGAAGGAACATCGTTGTTCAATATATCACCTGGAAGATTTTCATCTTCATCTAGTGGTATTTCTTCCAAACTCTCTGAGGTAACTTTACATACAGAACCAATTTGGTCATTACGCTTTTCCAAATTAATTAATCGAACACCTTGAGTAGCACGTCCCATAATTCTAACGTCTCCAACTTTAAGTCGAATGGTAATGCCCGATTTATTTATGATCATTAAATCGCTATCGTCAGTTACAGACTTAATTGTTACCAATTTTCCTGTTTTATCGGTAATGTTCATTGTCTTAACACCCTTACCTCCACGATTAGTCTTTCGATAATCTTCAATTTCAGAACGCTTGCCGTATCCTTGCGTGGAAACCACCATTATAGATTCAGTTTCAGCATCTTTGATGCAAACCATCCCTACAATTTCGTCTTCTCCATTTTCATCTAGAGTCATACCACGAACTCCAGTAGCTGTACGTCCCATAACACGAACAGCATTCTCGTTGAAGCGGATAGCACGACCATTTCTGTTAGCTATAATTATTTCATTTTCACCAGTGGTCATACGTACTTCAATCACTCGATCGTCTTCACGAATAGTGATGGCGTTTACTCCATTTAGACGTGGTCTGGAATATTGTTCCAATAGAGTTTTCTTGATAACACCATTTTTAGTACAGAACAATACGTAGTGACTATTTATATATGCTTCATCAGATAAATCTTTCACGCGAAGATAAGCAGTAACAGCATCATCCGAATCAATATTTAGGAGATTTTGAATTGCTCTACCTTTCGAGTTTTTAGATCCTTCTGGAATTTCATATACCTTAAGCCAATAACATTTTCCTTTTTGAGTGAAAAACATCATGGTATTATGCATGGTGGCTGGATATATGTGCTCTACAAAGTCTTCGTCTCTTGTTTCACTTCCTTTAGAACCTACCCCACCCCTATTTTGTGAGCGGAATTCTGAAAGTGGTGTGCGTTTGATATACCCCATGTGAGAAATGGTGATAATCATTTCATCATCGGAATAGAAATCTTCTGGATTGAATTCTTCGGATGAATAAACGATTTCTGAACGACGGCCATCACCATATTTAGCTCTGACTTCAAGTAACTCATCTTTGATTACTTTGCGGCAAAGATCATCGTCAGAAAGAATTCCTTCAAAGTAGGCAATTTGTTTCATCACCTCTTGATATTCGGAGTGAAGTTGGTCTTGCATCAGGCCGGTTAGCTGACGAAGGCGCATTTCAACGATAGCGCGGGCTTGAATGTCACTTAATTCAAATCGAGATATTAGTCCTGCAATTGCTTCATTAGGCGTTTTAGCAGCACGAATAATCCGAATAACTTCGTCAATATTGTCAGAGGCAATGATTAAACCTTCAAGAATGTGAGCTCTTTCTTGCGCTTTTCTCAAATCGAATTGAGTACGACGAATGATTACGTCATGTCTGTGCTCAACAAAATTGAGCACTAAATCACGCAAGTTAAGTGTTTTAGGACGACCATTAACCAATGCAACATTATTTACGCCAAAAGAAGTCTGCAATGCAGTCATCTTATAAAGCTTATTTAATACCACACTTGCATTAGCATCGCGCTTTATGTCAATAACGATACGCATACCATCGCGGTCTGATTCGTCATTTGCATTTGATATTCCTTCAATCTTCTTATCGTTAACAAGATCGGCTATTGCTTTAATTAGTTCAGCTTTATTTACGTTGTATGGAATCTCGGTAACTACAATTTTGTCATGCGTTTGTCCGGATTCTATTTCAGCTTTTGCTCGCATCACCACGCGCCCACGCCCGGTAAGATATGATTCGCGAACTCCGCTCATGCCATATATATAACCTCCGGTTGGAAAATCGGGAGCTTTTACGTAATTCATAAGTTCTTCGACCGTAACCTCCTTATTTTCCAAATAGGCAATACAAGCATCAATGGCTTCGGAAAGGTTGTGAGGTGGCATATTTGTTGCCATACCTACGGCAATACCAGATGCACCGTTTACCAACAAATTAGGTATACGGGTTGGCATCACTTTGGGTTCTACAAGCGTGTTATCAAAGTTTGGATCAAAATCCACAGTTTCTTTATAAAGATCCTGCATCATTTCTTCTCCCAATTTGTTTAAGCGAGCCTCGGTGTAACGCATAGCAGCAGGACTGTCGCCATCTACAGAACCAAAGTTTCCTTGTCCGTCTACCAATGGGTAGCGCATAGCCCATTCTTGGGCCATTCTGACCATAGCTAGGTATACAGAAGAGTCACCATGAGGGTGATATTTACCTAGCACCTCACCTACGATTCTGGCTGATTTCTTATAAGGTTTATCTGATGTATTTCCTAATTCCATCATACCATAAAGAATTCTACGATGAACGGGCTTAAATCCATCTCTAACATCAGGAAGAGCACGAGAAACAATTACCGACATAGAATAGTCTATGTACGATGACTTCATTTCTTCCTCAATGTTAATCTTTATAATTCTGTCTTGTTCAAGCATTTAAAAAGATTATTAATTTTACATTACATGGTCTATGAAAAACCACGCTAAAGTACTACTTTTTCACGATATACAAAAGTATTTTATGAAAAATATGACAGCATCAACAACTCCAGTCGAACATTTGTTGTTGGAAGTGCTTTTAATGGAAAAAGTAACTGCTCTTACTTGCTATCATTAATGCTTTCAGTGTTTTTTTAAGTCTGTGAATTTAGTTAATTAAGCACCATTGATCTTTTGACAAAAGGGAGTCACAGAGTGATGTTTGTAAATTTAGAAGATCACCCCCAGCAAGCCTTCTGAGAGGGGTTTGCTGAATTAACTACTTCAGCGCGGTGAATTAACTAGATCAGCGTGCTGAATTAACTACTTCACCACGCTGAAGTTATATCATAGCTGAGAATAGCGTCATTTGTAAATAATAAGAAATTATTGCATCTAACTGAAGATATTTATATTTAAAATTATGCAGTTTTATTGTGTAGAGCAATCAAAAATGGCATGAGATTTGTTGATACATTAAAGATGGTGAATTTTGTGCATACGTACAATTATTGCTTATATTTGCCATTCTTGTATACACTAACCTCTTATAGAAAGGAAATGCAATATGAATAATCAATTCTCACAGAAAGTTTCTGAGATCATCATATATAGCAAAGAAGAAGCCAATCGCCTCAAAAATGGCTATATAGGACCTGAACATTTTTTATTGGGATTAATTCGAGATGGTGAAGGAAAAGCCATTGAGATACTTTCCGGATTAAAAATTGATCTAACTGGATTAAAGAAGCGTATTGAGGGTATGTTGAAGCTATATCAGGATGAAATGTTGTTGCCTGACGCTGAAGTACCTTTATCTAATGATGCTTCAAGGATATTAAAAATGGGAATTCTCGAAGCACGTTTACTGAAAAGTAATGTGGCTGATACAGAGCATTTGCTATTAGCTATTTTGAAGGACAAGCATAATCTGGCAGCTACAGTGCTTGAAGAAAATGATGTTGACTATAAGAAGTTCTTCGAGCAACTGTCTTTGCAGCCTGATATTAACGCAGGCCTCGGTTTTACCGGGGATGATGATGAAGATGACGATGAAGTGGATGAGCCTCGTTCCCCGGGGAACAGCAATCCACAGCAAGAACGTCAGCAACAGGCCCAAGCTATAAAAAAGCCAGCTAATGATACTCCTGTGCTTGATAACTTTGGAACAGACATGACGAAAGCGGCCGAAGAAGGAAAACTAGATCCTGTTGTTGGTCGTGAACTAGAGATTGAGCGTTTGGCTCAAATCTTAAGCCGTCGCAAAAAGAACAATCCTATATTAATAGGTGAACCTGGCGTGGGTAAATCAGCTATTGTAGAAGGTTTGGCTCTTAGAATCGTTCAGAAAAAAGTTTCTCGTATTTTGTTTGATAAGCGGGTTGTAGCGTTAGATATGACGTCAGTCGTAGCAGGCACAAAATACCGTGGACAGTTTGAAGAAAGAATTCGTTCTATTTTAAACGAATTGCATCGCAATCCGAATGTTATTGTGTTTATTGATGAGATTCATACCATTGTAGGTGCAGGATCTGCTGCCGGGTCTATGGATGCTGCCAACATGTTGAAACCGGCTTTGGCACGTGGAGAAATTCAATGCATTGGCGCTACTACCCTTGATGAATATAGAAAAAATATTGAAAAAGACGGGGCTTTAGAGCGTCGATTCCAGAAAGTGATTGTAGAACCAACCACTGCTGAAGAGACTCTACAGATATTGAAGAATATTAAAGATAAATATGAGGATCATCATAACGTTAGATATACGGAAGCAGCTCTTGAAGCTTGTGTGAAGTTAACGGACCGTTATATTACTGATCGTAATTTTCCAGATAAAGCAATTGATGCGCTCGATGAATCGGGTTCACGGATTCACTTAACAAATATAAGTGTCCCAAAGGAGATTGAAGAGCAAGAAAAACTGATTGAGACAACAACAGCTCAAAAGAATGAAGCAGTTAAACTTCAGAATTACGAACTTGCTGCCAGTTATCGGGATAAAGAGAAAGAACTTTCGGAGCATCTAGATCAGATGAAAAATGATTGGGAAGCTACCTTAAAAGATAATAGGCAGACGGTTGATGAGGAAGATATTGCCAATGTAGTCTCAATGATGTCCGGAATTCCGGTACAACGCATGGCACAAGCCGAAGGCGCTAAGCTTGCAAGTATGAAAGAAGATTTGCAGTCAAGAGTAATAGCGCAAGACTCTGCCATTGAAAAGTTAGTTAAGGCTATTTTGCGTAGTCGTGTAGGTCTGAAAGACCCGAGCAAGCCTATCGGGACATTCATGTTCTTAGGGCCTACTGGTGTAGGTAAAACTCATTTAGCGAAGGAATTGGCTAAATACATGTTTGGCTCTGTGGATTCATTAATTCGAATTGACATGAGCGAGTTTATGGAAAAATTCACCGTATCCAGGCTTGTAGGAGCTCCTCCGGGATATGTGGGGTATGAAGAAGGTGGGCAGCTTACCGAAAAGGTACGTCGCAAACCTTACTCAATCATTTTGCTTGATGAAATAGAGAAAGCACATCCCGATGTATTTAATCTTTTGTTGCAAGTAATGGATGAAGGCCGATTAACTGACAGTTATGGCAAAATCGTAGATTTTAAAAATACTGTCATCATCATGACCTCCAATATAGGAACTCGCCAATTGAAAGATTTTGGAAGAGGTGTTGGTTTTGCTACAAATAGCCGTTTGAACGATAGAGAGTTTTCGCGAAGTGTAATACAGAAAGCTTTAAGTAAGTCATTCGCGCCCGAATTTCTAAACCGGGTAGATGAAGTTATAACGTTTGATCAACTCTCATTGGAAGCTATAATCAAGATCGTTGATATTGAGTTGAAAGCCCTTTATGGAAGGATTGAGACTATTGGGTACTCCCTTCAGCTTGATAATGCATCTAAAGAATTCATTGCCTTCAAAGGATATGATGTGCAATTTGGAGCTCGTCCTTTGAAACGTGCTATACAGACTTATTTAGAAGATCAACTTTCTGAATTAATCATCTCTTCTTCACTCTCTGCTGGCGATATTATTCGAGTAACAGTCAATGAAGAAAAAATTGAATTGAAAATGGTTATAGAAACACAAGGTAAATAATTTATTAACCGTCAAAATGTCAGGCTAGTCTAGTCTGGCATTTTTTTTGCGTTTATGAAAGTAAAATTACTATTATTAATCTAATAAATAAAATATTAAGTTATTATGCAAAAAGGAAATATTGGGGTAACGACAGAGAACATCTTTCCCATCATTAAAAAGTTTTTGTACAGTGACCATGAAATTTTCCTTCGGGAAATAGTTTCTAATGCTGTTGACGCAAGCCAAAAGTTGAAAACACTAGCTTCCATGGGCGAGTTCAAGGGAGAATTAGGTGATCTTACTGTTCGGGTATCATTAGCTAAAGATACAATAACTATCTCCGACAGAGGTATTGGCTTAACCACGGAAGAAATAGACAAGTACATCAATCAAATAGCTTTTTCGGGCGCTAATGATTTTTTGGAAAAATACAAAGATGACGCTAATGCCATTATAGGACATTTTGGACTAGGCTTTTACTCTTCCTTTATGGTGTCTAAGAAAGTGGAGATTATTACAAAATCACACAAAGAAGGTTCGCAGGCCGTTAAATGGAGCTGCGATGGCAGCCCAGAATTTACAATTACAGAGGTTGAAAAAGCAGATCGTGGAACAGATATTATATTATATATCGATGATGACTGCAAAGAGTTTCTTGAAGAAGCTCGTGTATCCTCTTTATTGAAAAAATATTGCAGCTTCTTGCCTATTCCGGTTGCTTTTGGCAAAAAGAAAGAATGGAAGGACGGCAAACAAATAGAAACGACTGAGGACAATATCATCAACGAAACAACTCCGCTCTGGATTCGCAAACCGGCTGAGCTTAAAGACGAAGATTATAAGAAATTTTATAGCGACCTTTATCCTATGTCTGATGAACCTTTGTTCTGGATTCATCTGAATGTAGATTACCCTTTCCACCTTACTGGTATTCTTTATTTCCCCAAAGTAAAGAGCAATATCGATTTGAATAAAAATAAAATTCAGCTTTATTGCAATCAAGTGTACGTTACCGACTCTGTTGAGGGCATAGTTCCTGATTTCCTGACACTATTGCATGGAGTGATAGATTCTCCTGATATTCCATTGAACGTTTCTCGCTCGTACTTACAAAGCGATTCAAACGTTAAGAAGATATCAGCTCATATTTCAAAGAAGGTTTCGGATCGTTTGCAAGCGATATTCAAAAATGATCGCAAACAATTTGAAGAGAAGTGGAACGATCTTAAGATATTCATCAACTACGGTATGTTGACTCAGGAAGATTTTTATGAAAAAGCCGAAAAGTTTGCTTTATTAGGCGATACAGATGGTAAATTCTATACTTTCGAGGAATATAAAACTTTGATTAAGGAAAATCAGACTGATAAAGAAGGCAATCTTATCTATCTGTATGCCAGCAATAAGGACGAACAATATAGCTATATTGAATCTGCTAAGAACAAAGGTTATAATGTGTTATTGATGGATGGACAGCTTGATATCGCTTTAGTAAGCACTTTTGAGCAGAAGTTTGAGAAAGCACGCTTTACGAGAGTAGATAGTGATGTGGCTGACAATCTTATTGTAAAAGAAGATAAGCAAGATTCTGCTCTTGAAGCACATAAGCAAGAAGCTCTTACTGTTGCTTTTAATAGCCAGTTACCTAAGGTTGAGAAAGTTGAATTCAGCGTAGTTGCTCAAGCTTTGGGTGAAAATAGTTTGCCGGTAATGATTACTCAAAGTGAGTATATGCGACGTATGAAAGAAATGGCCAACATACAAGCTGGAATGAGTTTCTACGGTGAAATGCCCGATATGTTCAACCTTGTTCTGAATACAGATCATAAACTTCTTAAATCAGTGTTGTCTGATGAAGAAAAGAATTGTACTTCATCGGTTGCTCCTATTCAAGCTGAAATAGATGTAATGGCCAATCGTTGCAACGATTTGAAGAAAGGCCATGAAGGAAAGAAGGAAGAAGAAATTCCTGTAGCAGAAAAAGACGAGTTAAGCGAATTGGATAAGAAACAGGATGAATTGAAAAAGAAAAAAGAAGCTGTTTTCGCCACATACGCTGGTAATAACAAAGTTGTACGCCAACTTATTGACTTGGCTTTGCTTCAAAATAACATGCTGAAGGGCGAAGCATTAAATAATTTTGTGAAGAGAAGTATTGAACTAATCTGATTGTTCTGTCTTTAATTATCACACTTACTACATTTCAAAAAGGCATTGCGGTTACAATAGATAAGCTGCAATGCCTTTTTTTATTATAAAAATGGACATCGACATAGACTAATTGAATATTATTCTATATATTTGAATATTTCGTTTAAATTAATAACAGCTAAATACTTAAGCAAATTTTATGAGGAAGTTTCTTGTGCTATTGCTCTGTCTCTTTACTAGTCTATCTACCATTCAGGCACAGAAAGTAGGGCTCGTGTTAAGTGGTGGTGGAGCCAAGGGCTTAACGCATATTGGCATTATAAGAGCATTAGAAGAAAACAGTATACCAATAGATTACATCACCGGTACCTCTATGGGAGCAATCATTGGTTCGTTGTATGCTATGGGATATTCGCCCGATGAAATGGAATCTTTGATACGATCTGATGATTTTAAACGCTGGTATTCGGGTCAAGTAGAAGAGAGTTATATCTATTATTTTAAAAAAAATCTTCCGACGCCCGAATTTTTTAACATACATCTTTCTCTCAAAGACCCAAGCATAAAACCAAAGTTCCTTCCCACGAGCGTTGTGAACCCTATACAAATGAATTTAGTCTTTATTGATTTATTTGCGCGTGCTACGGCCGCTTCCAAAGGAGATTTTGATGACTTGTTTGTACCCTTCCGCTGTGTCGCTTCTGATGTTTATAACAAAAAACAAATAATTTTAAGAAAAGGAGATTTGGGAGATGCAGTACGCGCCTCAATGAGCTTTCCATTTGTTTTTAAACCTATTGAGATAGATAGTGTTCTGGCTTATGATGGCGGCATCTATAACAATTTCCCTACGGATGTAATGCGTGATGATTTCAAACCTGATATTATTATTGGAAGCGTAGTGGCTAAGAATCCGACAAAGCCTGACGAGAATGATTTGATGAGCCAAATGGAAAATATGATAATGCAAAAGACTGATTATTCTATTCCTGATTCGGCGGGAATAGTAATGACTTTTAAATATGAAGATGTTAACTTATTAGATTTTCAGAGAATAGATGAGCTTGAAGGTATCGGTTATAATCGTACTATGGCCCTTATGGATTCGATAAAAACTCGCATTCATCGAAGAGTCAATCCCGATAATGTGCGTTTAAGACGACTAGTTTATAAAAGCAATTGCCCTGAATTACATTTTAAGAATATCTATGTAGAGGGAGCTAATAGTCAGCAACAGATTTATATTAAGAAAGAGTTTCATGAGTCAGAGGATAAAAAATTTAATTATGAAGATTTAAAGCGAGGCTATTTTCGCCTTCTATCGGGCAACATGATTTCTGAAATAATACCTCATGCAATCTTTAATCCCAATGACGATACGTACGACTTACATTTAAATGTAAAAATGGAAAAGAATCTTTCTATTCGCGTCGGAGGAAATGTGTCTACAACAAATTCTAATCAAATTTATTTGGGATTTTCGTACAAGAATTTGAATTATTACTCCAAAGAATTAACTTTCGAAACACATGTAGGTAAGATATACAACAATCTTCAGTTTATGGCCAAAGTTGATTTTCCTACGACAGTGCCTACATCTTATCGTTTTATCGCTTCCATAAGTAAATTTGATTATTTCAAGGAAGGTAAATTATTCTCAAGTAGCGATAATCCGGCATTTAATAGCAAAGATGAACGCTTCTTAAAGTTGAAAATGGCTCTGCCTTTCCTTTCAAGTAAGAGGGCGGAGTTTGGTATTGGAATGGCTAAATTTGAAGATAGATATTATCAGACTAATACAATTAATTTTAATGACGACAAAACAGATAAAAGCGTTTATAACCTTTATGGAGGATCGATTAGTTTTAATGGAAGCACTTTGGATTCTAGGCAGTATGCCACCCAGGGTTATCGTGAAGCATTAGTTGCCCAAATATATACTGGAAAAGAGTTTTTTCGCCCAGGTATAGCGTCTGAGTCTAAAACGGCAGCTAATCAAAATCAATCTTGGCTACAACTTTCGTATATGAGAGAAAGATATCACAAAATATCGTCGAAATTTACTTTTGGATGGTATGTTGATGGGTTGTTATCTTCAAAGAATTTTTCAGAAAACTATGTAGCGACAATGCTTCAGGCAGGTGAGTTTGCTCCAACACCGCATAGTAAATTGACTTATAATGATGCTTTTCGAGCTAATCAATATCTTTCAGGTGGAATAAAGCCGATTATTCATTTGAGCGACTTGTTCCATATAAGAGGGGAATTTTACGGATTTTTACCTGTTTTTCCTATAAAAGAAAATTCGATCAACAAGGCATACTATGGAAAGTCTTTCTCTGAGTTTGAATATTTGGGAGAAGTTTCTCTTGTCTGTAAATTACCTTTCGGGGCTATCTCAGCTTATGTAAATCATTATAGTTCACCAAGTAAGGATTGGAACATAGGATTAACAATCGGTTGGCAGCTCTTTAATTACCGTTTCATCGAATAATTTATTAAAAAACGCTTCAATCGTTTGTTAATTAGAAAAAAGAATGTATCTTTGCACCCGTTAAACAAATGGCCGCGTAGCTCAACTGAATAGAGTAGCTGACTACGGATCAGCAGGTTACAGGTTTGAATCCTGTCGCGGTCACATTCTGGTTAACTATTGGCCGCGTGGCTCAACTGAATAGAGTAGCTGACTACGGATCAGCAGGTTACAGGTTTGAATCCTGTCGCGGTCACAAAGAAGGGATGTCTAAATATAGGCATCCCTTCTTTGTGTAATATCCGTCTGCGAAATCTCTGCAAAATATAGGCTTTCTTTGAAGGAGAATTAAGCTTTTTTTGTAAAAGAACGATCAATATTAATAACTAATAAGGGGGTATCTGAATGAAAAATCATCTTTCGAGCAATGCTGGGATTAAACATACGAGCAAAAATATTCCGTTTATATGTGGTGAGTGCCAAAATATCAATATGATTTTCTTTTATGTAACTATCTAAGCTATTTAAAAAATCATCATTCATCACCACATCATAATGAATATCAATATTGGGATATTGTTTGCGGAAGTATTCTTTTATACCCGCTAATTTAATCTCATTCCAAGCATCCTTACTCTCAGATAGATGAATGAGAGAGATTGCTATATGAAAAGATTTTAAGGTATTTATAAATGAATCAAATGCAATTAAATCGCGTTGATCAAAATTAGTCAAAAAAGCAACTTTCTTTGCTTCGCTAAAATTATTTAATGGAGTATTTTCAGGTATGGCAAGTACTGTGGTTTTACTTCGTTCAAGAATTTCGGCAGTGACACTACCAATAAGATCAAGATCTTTTTGGCTTTTCCCTCTGGTGCCCATTACTATAATTCTAGGATTTTGATCTTTTGTATACCTTAAGATTTCTTCTTCTGGAATACCTTCTCGCAATACGCAGGAGAATTTAACTGAGGGTAATTCTCCGGAGGCAATATTAGCTTTGACTTTATCAGATAAAACATTCAGATCTGTATGTACTTTGTGAAGGGTATTTTTTACACTTTCATCATCAGTAATCTGATAACTAAAAACATCTCCATAAGGTAAGGATGAAGCATAGATTGGAGTAAAATATACATGGAGCAGCAAAACTTCAGCATTAAAAGCTTTTGCAAAATTGAAACCAAATTCACATGCTTTCATAGAATAAGCAGAAAAGTCAACAGGTATAAGAACTTTGTTCTGGACATCTACTTTTTCTTTGGGAGTAGGCTTCTCCCCCACTATATCTTCAGCTAGCCAAACAGAACTTTCTGTTATCTTAAGGGCACGGGGCAAATCACTTTCTTTTATTCTTAGACGAACCCCTGATGAAACGACAGGTTGTATCTGGTTTACATTATGAATATAAGTTTCAATGCCTTCATTTTCAAGCACATTCTTTAATATTTGAGCTTTAGTATAAGTCAGAATTGCTAAAGTAACCAATTTATCTTCCATAATAATAATAATTTATAGTAACATAAATATGACTAAGCTTTTATATTCAAATTGGGGCTTTAATATAAAATGGATTTATGCATGTGAGAATTCAGAAAATACTTCTTTTTCAATACTAAGATTTAGCTCATTGAGAATTTTTAAAGCTTTATCGAGCACAGTAGTATCATCAATCATCACTAACCCACCATCGGGGCCTGGTTCTAAGTGGATTCCTACACTTTTTCCTTCTTTAAAATTATGTCCACCAAAGAAGTTGCGCACAGTATCTACATTCAAACCTAATTCGTCAGCTATTCTATGCATGCTACCGCTTGGTAATGAATCTTTGATTTTGCGGAGTTCATTGAATGTTATTGTTCTCATGTCTCATTAAATTTATGGTTAATACTAAATAGCTTCGGCATAACGCTATAAACATAATATAAATAATTAATAAAAAAAAGTATTCAATCTTTTTTTTATTAATTATTTATATTCTTTCTATATCAGTAGATTTTACCCATCCCACTTTGCCATCTTCTAAACGAATCTCCTTCCAATCTTTCATGCTGTTGTCTTTTATAGTAGTTTTACTACCCTCATGAAGAATGAATAAGCTGGTCCCCGTTTCATTTGGAGTACTGCGTACAGTAACGCTAGGAGACATAACAATAGCAGCATTACGATTTTCTAATGTGCTTTTCTGATAAAAAGCGAAAATATTAGTCAAGATGGTCAAAAATAGAAAAAGCATAGCACCAATAAAACTCGTTTTCTTTATAAATATCCGTTTAGAGAAAAAGTATAAATACAAAGATACAATGAAGAGAATAAACAATATAATACCAAGGATACCCCAAGAATCCAGTCCTATACTATTAATTATTGCTTTAATCCAAGTAATAAAGAATAATTCAGGTATTGGTTCTACTTTGTCAATAGTCTTACCACGGGCTATTTCTAGATTTGCTCTAATATCAGTATTTCCTGGTTGAAGCAATAAAGCACGTTCATAGTTAAGAATCGCCTTTGCTATATCACCAGCCTTATAGTAGCAATTGCCTAAGTTGTAATAGACAGAAGTAGCTTCTCCTTTCTGCAACAAGGACTCATATATCTGAATGGCGTTAGTATAATCTTTTTTAATATATGCACTATCTGCACTTGCCTTTGTGCCATCACCAAGGTATCTTGTTCCAAGTTTAGAACTTTTAGCAACAGACATAGATTCAGCCTGAAGAGCTGAGTCATTTGATAAAGAGTCTTGGCTAAATGTTGTAATAGAGATTAATATACAAAATACTGAAAATAATATCCTTTTCATGATGTAATCTTTTTCTAGTTTAATGTTTAATTGAGTTTTCAATTCTACTAATAACATCGATAGTAGTAGAGTAAACCTTATCCATTGCCTGACTTTCATCACCAGGTGCATAGCGAGCAAATTCGCATTCATCCAATGTAGATAAGAAGGCTTTAATTAATTCTTCGTCAACACCATAGTTTTTCAAAGCTTCTTCTACATTCTCTTTAGATAAAAGAGATGCAGGAATATTTAATTTATCACTTATATATCCCCATAATGCTTTTAAAACTTCGTCATAAAAAGCTTCTTTTTTATTTTCTTCAAGGAGTTTCCCTGCACGTTTCATTCGTTTTGAAGCAACTTTATTCGCTTTCTTCGTGCGCAGTTTAATAATATTTGAGTTTTCTGCAATTTGCTTTCGACCAATGATAAACATAATCACAAATACTATTATCGGAATAATATAAAATAGCCAATAGATAATTGAATCAAACATATAGCTATCTCTAGGTTGCAGATTAACCTCACCTAATTTAATATAGCGTATATCTTCTCCTAAAACCTTCAAATCTTCCTTATTAGTAAAATTGGCAATGACCTGATCAGCATTCCCTGCTCCTTTTGTTACATTAATGTCATATTCCTCCGTTTTGAGAGTTTTATAAGATTTTGTTTTAATATCAAAATAGGAAAATTCTACAGCCGGGATTTTGAAATTTCCAGGATCTCTTGGTATAGCAAGATATTCTATGATTTTGCTACCAGAAAGTCCTTCTTTAGTTAATCGAACTTTATTGTCTACTTTTGGATCGTATAGCTCAATATTTTCAGGGAATTTAATTTTAGGATTATCTATTAACTTCAAATTACCTATGCCTGAAATAACTAATTTAACCGTAATAGCATCATTCGTTTTTACATTTTTACTATTGATGGAAGAAGTTATATTAAAATTTCCGACTCCACCGGAGAAACCAGCAGGCTTGCCAGCTGGTAATGGGTTTACATTAATGGTTATTCTAGGAGTAATAATACTTTTTTTCAATTCAACATAATTACTTCCACCATTAAAGAAAGCATCAAAAGGGTCAGCCGACTGTACTGCTTTGGCAATTGAAGCATCAAAACGAGCTGACTCAATAACTAATTTTCCCGATTGTTGAGGAAACAGGACGAATTGGCGGTATACAGTTGTGTGATAGTTTTTCCCGTTGAAATTTTCTAATTCCCACTTCGGGTTGCTGGGTAATTCTACTTCTTGAGAATGGAATCCTTTAAAATCAGGTAATTTTACATTAGAGAAGCTTCTTAAATCAAGTACTGTGTAGATTTTAAATGTCAATAAAAAAGCTTCTTGTTCGTATAAATTGGTTTTACTCGCAGTTGCGGTAATAAATAAATCTTTAGTAGACACACTGGACGAAGAAGAAGATTGGCTAACTGATGAACTTTGCCTGCTACTCGTATTAGCACCGCTAGCGGATTTTTCAGTAGGCAGCACTTTTATTTTTAATGAATTAGACAACATTTGATTTCCATCAGCTACAATCGTTGCACCAGCAATCGAATAATGGCCTTCAGTAGTAGCCATCAATATATAAGTGAACGTAATGCTACTTGCAGATGATACATTGCCATTAATGATTTGTGTGCTACTTTGTTGCGAACGGCTCGGACCCATTAATACATCAAAGCCTTTTATAGATGGAGCGCGAAAGTCTCTCACATTTTGTGTAGTCACGGTGTAGGATAGCCTGAATTGGTCTCCTACAGCCACTGCATCAGGTGCAGAAGCTGTGAAGGTTACTTTGCCATCAGCATAAATGTTATTTATCGTAAACAGTGCTACTAATAAGAAAATTAGTCTTCTCATTTCTTCTGAAATTAAATCATCAATTAGTTAATTATTACCAGTCTTTTTCTAGACGACCGCCTTGTATTACCTGTTGCTTTTTCACTTTATCCTGCACACCTTTTTCATCTTGCATCACAGAATTCAGCAATTGTTCAGCATTTTCTTTAGACATCTTATTGTCTCGTTTTTCAGGTTTAGATTGCTCTTGCTTATCTTTTTGTTTTTGATTTTTTTCTTTATCCTGATCTTGCTTTTGCTTGTCTTTGTCCTTGTTTTTATTTTTATCGTCTTTATCTTGTTTTTGCTGTTGTTGTTGATCTTTGAGTAGTTTCTGCGCAAGAGCTAGATTATATCGAGTTTCATTATCCGTTGGATTATTTTTCAAAGACATCTTAAAAACATCTACAGCTTGTTTATAGTCTTTTGTAGCAAGAAATAAAACTCCTGCATTGTGATAAATATGCGCAAGCTTCATCTTATTCTTTTCTATTTTTGCTGCTGCAGTATATTGCTCTACAGCTTCCTTGGCCTTCTTTTGCTGAGATAATGTGTTTCCTAAATTATACATGGAGACTGTCGAATTAGGATTGACCTCCAATGCTTTTCTATAATTTACTTCTGCATCAACAAATACACTATCATTAAAAAAACGATTTCCTCTGCGAATATAATCTCGCTCAGCTTTTTGAGCTAGCATGCTGGTGGCGCCAAGCTGAAATAAAAGAAATATGATATATCTATATTTTAGTGTCATATTGGAGTTAATTTATTTAGAAAACAATCGGAAATTTTTAAATAATGGATTCTTTCGCTCTAAGATTAACATTTCTACTAAAAGTAGTAAGAGGATCATCCAAGCTATTGCTTGAAACTGTTCATCAAACTGGGTGTAGACTTTACTATCGACATCTGCTTTAGCCATTTTATTGATCTCTTGATTTATTGCTTTCTGAGCGGAATTTGTATTGTCAACGCGAACAAAAATGCCATTTCCTTCTTTCGCTATCTCCCTACACATATTCTCATTTAATTTAGTAACAATAACATTTCCGTCTCTATCTCGTCTAAAATCATTTGTTCCTTCTACAGGAATAGGTGATCCATCTGTCGATCCTACTCCTAATACATGCACTTGTATACCTTTATCAACAGCCGACTTTACAGCCTCTGTGGCTCCTCCTTCATGGTTTTCTCCATCAGTAATGACAATAATAGCACGTCCTACTCCTTCTTGAGGGGTAAAGCTACGAGTAGCCAGATTAATAGCTGCTGCAATAGCTGTTCCTTGTTTTGTTATCAAAGATGGGCTGATAGACTCTAAAAACATCTTGGCTGAGATATAATCACTTGTAATAGGCAACTGAGTGAAAGCATCTCCTGCAAAAACAATCATGCCAACTTTATCATTTTCTAACTCATCGACTAGTCTGGAAACTACTTGCTTGGCCTTTTCTAAGCGACTAGGTTGAATGTCTTGAGCTAACATTGAATTTGATATATCAAGTGCAATCATGATCTCAACTCCACTACGTTTCACCGTTTCAAGTTTAGAACCAAATTGTGGACGAGCAAGTAGCGCTGTAAATAAGCCTAGGCTAGCAAATATTAACCAAAACTTTATATTCGGTCTATGCTTTGAAACATCTGGCATTAATTGTGCTAAAAGCTCGGGATCCCCAAATTTCCGTATTGACTTCTTTCTCTTGTAATTTGAATAAATATAAAAAGCCGCCAACAAAGGCAGTAATAGCAATAAATACAAGTATGTAGGGTCTTCAAATCGAAACATCTTCTCTAATTTTATGATTGATTATCATCAATTTTAATTTAATTATCAGGTTGTTAGCTGATATATTAAGGTATCTTCTTTAATAGCGAGTTACGCAATAAAACCTCTATGAATATACAGATAAATGCCGCAAGGGCAAACCACTGATATTCTTCTTTGCGTTTGCTATACTCTTTAACATTCAGTTTTGTTTTTTCCAACTTATCAATCTCACCATAAACTTCCTTCAACTTTGAATTACTTGTGGCACGAAAATAGTTTCCATCGGTTGTTCCAGCTATTTGAGACAGCGTTTTTTCATCTATTTCTACAGGAGTATTTATATATTGTATAGTTCCTCCCACAGAAACAGGATAAGGAGCCATCCCATTAGTTCCTACCCCAATGGTATATACTCTAATGCCAAAGCTCTTTGCTATATCAGCAGCGGTCAGGGGGGATATATCTCCTTTATTGTTTGTTCCATCAGTAAGAAGAATAATTACTTTAGATTTAGCTTTACTGTCTTTTAGTCTAGACACAGCATTAGCAATACCCATTCCTACTGCTGTCCCGTCCTCTATAATTCCACATTTTATACTTTGAAAAAGATTAAGCAAAACAGCATGATCAACGGTGAGTGGACATTGAGTAAAACTCTCACCGGCAAAAAGAGTTATTCCGATGTTATCATTCGGACGACCATTAATGAACTCTGCAGCCACATCTTTTGCAGCTTCTAACCTATTTGGTTTAAGATCTTCAGCCAACATACTTGTTGATATATCTATAGCCAACATAATATCAATTCCCTCTATCTCACTACTTTGCCAATTATTGGTTGTCTGAGGTCTTGCTAAGATAACTATAACCAAAATTAAAGATATTATACGTAAAACAAAGGGAGCATGCAATAAGTATATCTTATAATTCTTGCGAGTATGAGCATATACTCTGGCATCAGAAATTTGAAGTGTAGCTTCATTGTTCTTTCGCTTCAATATATACCATACTATATAAGGTATAAGCAGTAACAATAAAAATAAATATTCAATATTAGCAAAAATCATTTTTATATACGGTTTAACTTATTAACAATCTAATTTCGTACACTAAGCAAAAAGGTCATATAACTGGATCGAAATATAAACAAACGTGCTAATTATGGTAGCAGAAAAAATAATGATGCCACAAATTAATAAAATTTTGGTACGCAAAGATCGCTTTTCAACAACCGTTATCTCTGTAGGTTGGGGTTTTGCGTTCTCTTCTTCCGAAGTTTTGGTATTGTTTATAAAATCAATTGCATTTATAAGATTAGCATCATTCTCATTCATCTCCGGATTATGCTTGGCAAATTTCACCAAGTCAGCAGTTTCGAAAAGCAATTTCAAATCACTAATATCTTCAGTTTTGTTTATTTCAATCAATTGTTCTATAATCTCTTCAGACGTCATTTCCAATGCGTTGAAATAAAAACGATCTTTGATATAAGCGCGAATAGTATCAGTGAGTTCTGTATAATATTCTTTAGATCTTCCCTTTTGCCAAACTTTCTCATTTTTAATACGGTCAATTTCCTTCATTGCTTGTTGATGCGGAGGAAGTTTGGGCTCAATTTTGATTCTGCGAATGATTGGTTTATTGTCACGTAGTCTGATAATGAAATAAATAAGAAGAGCCAGTAGAGGTAATGATAGAAACGAACACGCTATCAATCCCCACCAATCTCCCCATTCAAAAGGCGCTTTCATTAATGCTTTCTGCCCAAAAAAGTGCTCAGGATGTAATGTATCTACAGGTATAGAGTAAACTTTTAGTGCTAGGGCTTTTGATTGATATGTTTTATTATCCACTCTTATCATAAAAGGAGGAAGATAATAAAGAGCAGAATCAAAAGAGGTAACTGTATATTCTTGCGTAATAAGTAAACGTTGCCTATTGTTTAAATATTGAGTATCTGGCTTTGCTGTTTCAATAATTTCGACACCTTTCACCAAAGTATCAGAAAATAAAGGGAAAAAAGCTTTTTGTTTGGCGTCCATGGCAACCTGTAACTTTATTTTAGCCTGTTCTCCTATCAGAATTTGCAAAGAATCAATTTGGGCATCCACAGTTACCGATTGTGCCACAATTTTGCCTAATACACAAAACAGAAATACGATAAAAAATATATTTCTCCTCATTGTTTTATTATTTTCGTTTCGCAAAAAGATTCAATAATGCTCTAACATAGTCTTGGTCAGTTCGCACCGATACTGAATCGACATTGCTCTTAGTGAAAACTTCATTCAAATTGGCTTGTTTATTTAACCACCAGTCATGATGAGTTTTTCTTAAAGAAGCAGATGAAGTATCAATCCATTGCTCATGTCCTGTTTCTGCATCTTTGACTTTCATTAATCCAATTGCAGGCAATTCCGCCACTCTCTTATCATATACTTGTATTGCAACAACATCATGTTTTCGATTGGCAATGGTCATTGAATTCTGAAAGTTTTCTTGGTCTATAAAATCGGATATAACAAACGCAGTGCATCTTCTTTTCATCACGTTAGTTAAATGCTCCATACCTAAACGTATGTTAGTACGGCGACTTTGAGCTTGAAAATCAATCAACTCACGAATAATATACAATATATGCTTTCTACCTTTTTTTGGAGGTATAAATTTCTCTATTCTATCCGAAAAGAAAATTACTCCAATTTTATCATTGTTTTGAATAGCAGAGAAAGCAATAGTAGCAGCAATTTCAGTCACCATATCTTTCTTGAGCTGTTTTATAGTGCCAAACTCCAGACTACCAGATACATCAATCATCAACATAACAGTCAATTCTCGTTCTTCTTCAAAAACTTTTATGAATGGTTTGCTGAAGCGTGCTGTTACATTCCAGTCAATGTCACGAATGTCATCTCCAAATTGATATTCACGCACCTCGGAGAAAGCCATACCTCTACCTTTAAATGCAGAATGGTATTGGCCTGCAAAAATGTTATTTGATAATCCTCGCGTCTTTATTTCTATCCGACGGACTTTCTTTAATAATTCAGTCGTTTCCATTTCTTTTTGTTTAATTGTTAAGCATGATGCTAAATCATCGTATAGCAATCAAGCTATTCAAATACCAAACAATTAAAACATCAAGGTACCTCTATTTTATTTAGGATTTTGCTTATAATCTCATCAGAGGTCACATTGCTTGCTTCGGCTTCATATGTCAAGCCAATACGGTGACGAAGAACATCATGAGCTACCGAACGAATATCTTCAGGAATAACATATCCACGACGTTTGATAAAGGCATATGCACGAGAAGCTAATGCCAAATTAATAGAAGCACGTGGTGATCCTCCAAAAGCTATTAAACCTTTCAAGTCTTTTAAATCATATTTTTCGGGGTAACGAGTGGCGAACACAATATCAACGATATAGCGTTCTATCTTCTCGTCCAAATATACTTGACGCACTACTTTGCGGGCTTCCAGAACCTCTTCTGCTTTAAGTATTGCTTTTACCTCAAGTTTGTTTTCACCAATATTTTGCCTGATAATTAATTTTTCTTCTTCAATTTTAGGATAATCAATAACTACTTTTAGCATAAAACGGTCTACCTGAGCTTCTGGTAATGGATATGTGCCTTCTTGTTCAATCGGATTTTGAGTAGCCAAAACCAAAAAAGGATGGGGTAATTTAAATGTTTCGGTACCAATTGTAACTTGACGTTCCTGCATGGACTCTAACAAAGCACTTTGCACTTTAGCCGGAGCACGGTTTATTTCATCTGCAAGAACAAAGTTTGCAAAGACAGGTCCTTTCTTCACCTGAAACGTTTCATCTTTCTGACTGTAAACCATCGTACCTATAACGTCAGCAGGTAGTAAGTCAGGCGTGAATTGTACCCTGCTATATTTTGCATCAATAAGAGAAGCAAGTGTCTTGATTGCTAAAGTTTTAGCCAAGCCGGGCACACCTTCTAGAAGTACATGTCCGTCGGAGAGTAATCCTATTAACAATGATTCGACCAAATGTTTCTGTCCTACGATAATTTGGTCCATGCCCATTGTAAGATTCGTAACGAAAGCACTTTGTCTTTCAATCCGCTCATTTAGCTCGCGGATATCAATTGATTCAGCCATAAATACTATTGTTTTATTGTTTAATGTCTTCTTAATAAAAATGATTTCAAAAGTACAGTATATAATTAACCATTACAACTAATTTTTATTAAAAAACCATGCAAAACGTTTAGATTAAGTTGCTTTAATACGGTTTAGCGTTTTTATAACTTAAGATAGCACTTTGAACAAGGTTCATTTGATTCTCTTTAGTTCTTCAATATAAAAAAGAGAAAGCCGATAAAGCCAATAAAGAATGGCACTATCCATAATTCTGTGTAAACTATGTTCGGGTTCGAGCTTTAGTCGAGTGCTAAAGTTCGATTCTGTTTTCAAAGATAACTAAAAATTGATTCATAACCACACCCCAATTTCTTATAGGCATCGTCCATTTCTTTTCAATCTCACTAATAGCCAACCAAACGGACTTTCTGAGGGCATCGTCAGTAGGAAATGATAATTTTGTTTTGGTATATTTCCGTATCTTGCCATTCAGATTTTCGATTAAATTGGTTGTATAAATGATAGTACGTATCTCTATGGGAAAATCAAAGAAAGCAGTCAGATCGTTCCAGTTGCGATGCCAACTTTGTACGGCATGACGATATTTAGCACCCCATTTTCGCTCAAATTCTTCCAATGCGATGGCTGCTTGGTCTCGATTGACGGAGGTATAAATCTCTTTCATATCAGCCGTAAACTCTTTTAAATCCTTCCATACAACATATCTACATGAATTACGTATTTGATGTACCACACATATTTGAGTTGTGGATTGGGGAAATACAGCACGTATGGTTTCGGTAAAGCCATTTAGGTTGTCAGTTACCGTTATAAGTATATCCTCCACACCACGTGCTTTGAGATCCGTTAGAACAGACATCCAAAAAGAAGAACTTTCAGTCTTCCCGATCCACATACCAAGAACTTCTTTGTAGCCACGGTTATTAAGCCCCACACATAGATAAACAGTCTTGTTTATCACTTTCCCAGATTCTCTAACCTTGAATACGATGCCATCCATCCAAACAACCATATATAATCGTTCTAGCGGGCGATTCTGCCATTCAATTGCAGCCTGAGTGACTTTATTGGTAATGATTGATATTGCACTGGTAGAGAGGTTTATTTGATAAATGTCTCGTAACTCATCCTCAATATCAGATACGCTCATTCCCTTTGCATAAAGAGAGATAACCAGGCGTTCTATAGATAAACCACGACTTTGATGTTTGGGAACTACAATAGGTTCAAACTCTCCTTTGCGATCACGAGGAACTTCGATTAGATGCTCACCATGCTCGCTCTGAATCTTCTTGCTAAAGCTTCCATTGCGAGAGTTACCACTGTTATAACCATCAGTACTATGCTTGTCATAACCTAAATGGGCATCCATCTCACCCTGAAGCATTTGTTCCAATACTTGAGAATGAAGATCTTTGAGAAACTGACTAACATCTTCCTCTGTCTTGAATTGACTCAAGAACTCTTTACTGAGCATCTCGGCAGGAACTGCCTGGCGCTTTTCTCGTTTTGACATAACACTATCCATATTTTTATTTTTAAAGATAAAAAAAATAACTCGAATCTAAAGACCCGAGCTAGAGTTTACACAATATATTGGATAGTGCCATAAGAATTGGTATACCGGCTTTTTTAGGCTACGAAAGAACTCATTTCTTCTTTAACTCGGGTATTTTGAGCACTGTCCCATAAGGAACTTTATTAGGATTTTTAATTGTGCTACGATTATGCTTTACTATATATGGCCACATCTTTTTTGTTCCATAGAATCGCAAGGATACCTTTGTTAAAGTTTCACCTTCTTGTAATGTATATATGGTTTTAGTACCTACTATTATATAATTAACTGAGTCTGGAATAATTGGCTCTGCCTGCTTCGCAGAGCTGTGATCCGTTTTTACTTTATTGTAGGGAATTTTATTACCTTCTAAGGGATCCTTTTGAGGTAGGGTAGCAACAGCCTCCTTTATTGAATCTCTATTGATCTCTAATTTACGCTTATTTGAAACATTATTAATGAAAGTGTCAACAGGCACTTCTATAGTATTTACTTTTGCATCTAAATCAGGTGTTGTAGAAGCTTTTTGTATATCATCTGAGAATAAACCATTGTACAAATCAGGATAATACATATATAGGACGGAAGCTACACATACGATAGCAATTGCAATAGCAGTGCTTATGATATAAGAAACAGGGGATTGTTTCTTCGTTTTTTTTTCGAAGGAAGTTATTTTCGAAGAAGTATTTTTTTCAGATACCTCCTTATACTCTGCATCCGCTTTGCGTATTTCTAAGGCTATAATATCTTCAACAGATAAGTGCTTTCCCTCTGAAGATATAACGGGGTTCACCTCCTTTTGCTTTAGGTTTTCTTTTCTCTCCTCTGTTTCCGTTTTTTCCTCTAACGGCACTTGTTTTTCAATTTCCATTATTGACTCTACCTTCTTGGGAATAGCAATTTCTGCTTCCATAGTATTGCTAATCAATATTTCAGGTGATTGTTCAGATGCATCTGAAAATTTCGTGCTATTATCATCTACATCTTCTTCTGAACTATTTATTAAAGTATCTTCTAAAACAGTATTATCGCTTAATACCACTGTTTCAAAATGAGAAAATGGCTTATTTATTGCATCGCGTAACGAGGCTTCAGGAACAAAAGAAATTTTTGTATGACCCTGAATTTCAAACCTCTCTCCTGTATTTACATTTACGCTTTCCCGACTTTCTACATCTATTAGTTTAAAAGTACCCAGTCCCTTTATTTTTAGATATTTATCATTTTCTAAGGTCTGTTCAATCAAAAGAAAGAACTCTTTGACGAAAAGTTCAGTATCTTTTTTATTCATGTTTCGCTTCTCTGCCAACAGATCAATAAGGCTCTGCATATTCAATTTCTCATTCATCGTGCAAAATCCTATTTAATTTTATCTTTTAATAATACACTGGGTCTATAAGTCAAAACAAGCTTTGGAGGAACAAGCATGCGTTGTCTTGTGGTTGGATTTATTGATATACGCTCTGATTTTTTTCTAACTTCAAAAGTGCCAAATCCTTGTATAGTCAAAGAATTCCCCTCCTGTAAGTTCTGAGTTAACTCAGATAAGAAGGAAGTCATCTGGTCAGAAGTCTCTTTTATAGTACATCCAAGCCTTTTTGCCAATTCCGAAGTAAATTCTTTATTATTCAATATTTGGTTCTTTAAGAAGTGCGACGCTATATTACTAATTATTAATTATATACACAAATTATATCCGAAAATATTTAAAGAATCTTTGCGTAGAGATCAAAATCGTCAGAATCGACTATTTGAACCTCATAAAACTTTCCGGTTGACAAAATACCTTCAGAACACTTGATCAAAACTTCAGGATCAACTTCGGGTGAGTCAAACTCTGAACGTCCAATGTAATAATCGCCCTCAATCCGGTCAATAATTACTTTCATCTTTTGTCCAATCTTTAATGCACTCAGTTCAGATGAAATACCCTGTTGAATATTCATAAGTTCATCAAGACGTGCTTGCTTTACTTCGTACGGTATTGAGTCCTCGTAATTTTCAGCTGAATAAGTACCTTCTTCTTCCGAGTAGGCAAAAGCTCCCATACGGTCAAAACGAGCTAGGCGAACGAATTCTTTCAACTCTTCAAAATCTTCATCAGATTCTCCCGGATGACCAACCATTAGAGTCGTGCGCAAATGAATGCCGGGAACCTCTTTGCGAAATTGTTCTATAAGATGATAAGTTTCTTCTTTTGTCACATGGCGATTCATCTGAGTCAACATATTATCGCTAATATGCTGTAGGGCAATATCCAGATATTTACAGACATTACTACGTTCCCTCATTACTCGAAGCAGATCAGTAGGGAAGTGTGCAGGATAAGCATAATGCAACCGAATCCATTCTACTCCAGGTTCGTCAGCAATTCTCTCAATTAGCTCAGCAATCATTTGTTTCTTATACAAATCAACGCCATAATAAGTCAGTTCCTGAGCTATAATCTGAAATTCCTTCACGCCCTGAGAAATAAGGAACCTAACTTCCTCTAATATCTTCTCTATTGGGAGTGAAATGTGACGTCCTGTAATAATTGGGATAGCACAATACGAACATTTTCGGTCACATCCCTCTGATATTTTTAAATAGGCATAATGTTTAGGAGTCGTTAAGGTACGCTCAATATTATATTCTTCATGATATGCTTTACCTAAATCATGCAATAACTCCTTCCAATTAAACTTTCCATAAAATTTATCCACTTGGGGAATTTCGGTGGCAAGTTCTTTTAGATAACGTTCAGATAAGCAGCCCATTACAAAGAGCTTTTTTAAGCTTCCCTGTTCTTTAGCTTGTGCAAATTCCAATATCATATTAATAGATTCTTCTTTTGCATCTCCAATGAACCCACATGTGTTAATAACAGCTATATCACCTTTGGGAGTTTCTGAATCGTGAGTAACATCAAATCCGGATCCTTTAAGTTGGCGCATGAGTTGCTCTGAGTCTACTAGATTTTTTGAGCAACCCAAAGTAATTATATCAATTGTTTTTCTTTTCATTCATTTCCTCCAAATAACGAATCAACAAATTCTTTCTTTCTGAAGACTTGCAAATCTTCTATTCCTTCCCCTAAACCGATATACCTTACCGGAATTTTAAATTGATCCGAGATGCCGATGACTACTCCCCCCTTTGCTGTACCATCGAGTTTGGTGATAGCCATCGCTGTCACTTCAGTAGCCAAAGTAAATTGCTTTGCTTGTTCAAAAGCATTTTGTCCAGTAGATCCGTCAAGCACTAAGAGTACTTCATTGGGGGTATCCTCCACGACCTTCTTCATCACATTTTTAATCTTGGTCAGCTCATTCATTAACCCGACTTTATTATGTAATCGTCCGGCAGTATCAATAATCACCACATCTGCATTATTTGTCACAGCTGAGCTAAGTGTGTCATAAGCTACAGACGCAGGATCAGCACCCATTTTTTGTTTAATCACAGGTACTCCTACTCTGTCGCCCCAAATAACCAATTGTTCAACTGCAGCAGCGCGAAACGTGTCTGCCGCACCAAGATATACTGATTTACCAGACTTCTTTAGTTGATATGCTAGCTTACCAATAGTTGTTGTTTTACCAACGCCATTTACCCCTACAACCATAATGACGTAGGGTTTCTTTCCACTAGGTATATTGAAATCATCTACATCATCCGAATTATTTTCAGTTAATAGCGCAGCTACTTCTTCTCGCAGAATCACTTTTAGCTCTTGTGCATTTATATATTTATCAGCGGCGACTCTTTTTTCTATTCGTTTGATAATCTTTAGAGTCGTTTCCACTCCCACATCAGAAGTGATAAGGATTTCTTCCAGATTATCAAGTACTTCGTCATCCACTTTAGATTTTCCAGCTACAGCTCGAGCTATCTTGCTAAAGACGGTTTCCTTTGTTTTGGACAATCCCTTATCTAAAGTATCCTTCTTTTCTTTTGAAAAAATTTTTAAAAATCCCATGATACTATTTATTTGCGTATATATTATGCTACAAAGATATAATAAGTACTGAAAAGTAAAAAATGAAAAATGAAAAATTATCCAACTCGATGATCTTAGAGTCAAAGAAACGTGTTTATACAAAAAGTTCCCTCCATTAATAATGGGGGGAACTTTTTGATAGCTACTTATTAACTTAGATCGTAACTATTATTTTTTGAAAAAGTCCTGAACCTTTTCGTTTGGTACCATTTGTTCATCAAATGTATAAGCTCCTGTTTTTGGAGACTTTACCATTTTGATAACTTTAGTATAAGAACGCCCTTCTTTGGTTCCTTCGTGCAAGCTTGCTACTGTTTTCTTTGCCATGGGTTATTATATTCTTATTTAATTTCTTTATGAACTGTTACTTTCTTTAAAATTGGATTGTATTTCTTCAATTCAATTCTTTCAGTTGTATTCTTTCTGTTTTTCGTTGTAATGTAACGAGATGTTCCCGGCATGCCACTTTCTTTATGTTCAGTGCATTCAAGAATCACCTGTATTCTGTTACCTTTTGCTTTTTTTGCCATTAGTCAGTTTCTCCTTTACGTTAGCCTATTACTTTAATGCTTTTCCAATCACAATACCCATTAGTTACTGCATCGTTTAAAGCAGCATCTAATCCTTTTTTATTAATCAAGCGCAAACCAGCAGCACTAAGGCTTAAGCTGATCCAACAGTCCTGTTCTACGTAATAGAACTTCTTCTTAAACAAGTTCACATCAAAAGTTCTTTTGGTTCTCTTTTTTGAGTGTGAAACATTGTTGCCAATCATGGCTTTCTTTCCTGTAATTTGACAAATCTTCGACATTTCTATCTTATTTTTATAGTTTTTATCTATACTTCTTCCAAACAGAGCGCAAAGTAAGTACTTTTATGGATACAAAACAAGTATTTTATAAAATAATTCGCTTTTTTAAAGGGCTATTTTCTTCTTTTATTAGTTTTTGAATCAATAAAAGGGCATTATTGCAAGCTCTCTTAATGTTCAATTCTCTTCCCTTGTCTGTTTCTTGTTTCAAAGTAACAATTTTATTCTGATAAGTAGCAGCAATCCAGACTATACCAACAGGCTTGTCTATGCTCCCACCACCAGGACCGGCAATACCGGAAGTGGCCACTGCACAATCAGTTTTGAGTGCTTTCATCGCACCTTTTGCCATCTCTACAACTG
Organism: Bacteroides ihuae; assembly: GCF_900104585.1. Taxonomy (GTDB): domain Bacteria; phylum Bacteroidota; class Bacteroidia; order Bacteroidales; family Bacteroidaceae; genus Bacteroides; species Bacteroides ihuae. Next base: position 1,010,178 of record NZ_FNVX01000005.1, on the reverse strand, counting down.
TTTCCTTGCTCACTGCGCCGTGCGCATTGAGCGTTTCAGCAGATACACCAAGTAAATTCATTTTCACTTCGTTAGAGTAGGCAACTACACTTCCTTTAAAATATTCCGAACATCCGGCAATAGAAGTAAGGCGCGATGCTATAGTTCCTCCTGTGCAACTTTCGGCTGTGGCAATAGATAATCCTTTATCCTTTAATAAATTGCCGACTAAAGCTTCAATTGGAAGGTCGAATTCATCAAAAATATCTTCGCCCAAAATCTCGCTTAACTTTTCAGCTTCCTGTAAAATTACAGCATTTAAGATTTTCTTGTCTGCGCCTCTTCCTGTTAATCGTAGACGTACAATGCTTGGTTTAGGTAGATAAGCTAACTTGATGCAATCCGGTAATGCTTTTTCCCATAATTCTAATTTCTCGGCTAACACAGATTCAGGGTAATTCTTCACGGCAAACGTCTTATGAATAATCACATCCACATCAAATTTTTCGCGTAGGCGTGGAATAATCTCTTCTGTCATTACCGTTTTCATTTCTTGTGGTACACCAGGCATAGAGACCAAAATCTTTGAATCTCTTTCAAACCAACTTATTGAAGCACTACCCACTCGATTATTAATCACAAGGCAATCCTTTGGTACCAACGCTTGGCCCTTATTGAGCTTATTCATCGGAATTCTGCCCGATAATAGTCTTTTAATATTTTCGAATACCTTTTCGCTAAAGACTAATTCAGTATGAAAATACTCACATAGAGTTTGCTTGGTTATGTCATCTTTTGTTGGTCCCAGTCCACCTGTTACGAGTATGATATCTACTCTTTTCATTGCAGTATCTATCGCATCAGTTATTTCTAAGGAGCGATCTCTAACGGATGTTATCCGAACGACCTCAATCCCTATCATATTAAGTTCTCTGCCCATCCAAGCAGAATTTGTATCGATGACTTGCCCAATGAGCAATTCATCACCTATTGTGATAATTTCGGCAAACATCGTATTTATTGTAATGTAACCCGCGAATATGCAGGTAATTCTATGGAACAGAAATCCTTATCCAGATATTTTAAATATCCTGTAATCGCTATCATTGCTGCATTATCCGTTGTATAACTAAATTTTGGTATATAGACTTCCCAGCCATACTTTAGGGCATGTTCACGAAAGGCATTTCGTAGTCCATTATTGGCAGAGACTCCTCCGGCTATTGCGATTTCTTTAATGTTAGATTGCTTAGCGGCTTTTCTAAGCTTATCCATCAAGATGTCCACGATGGTAGCTTCCAGCGAAGCTGCTAAATCCATTTTATGATGTTCTATAAAATCAGGATCTTCTTTTATCCAATCCCTCAATGAATACAGAAAAGAAGTCTTTAATCCACTAAAGCTATAATTAAGCCCTGGGATATGGGGCTTACTAAATGAAAATGCTTTAGGGTTTCCTTGTCGTGCAAGCCGATCAATAATTGGTCCTCCAGGATAACCTAAGCCCATTACTTTGGAGCATTTATCAATTGCTTCACCAGCAGCATCATCAATTGTCTGGCCTAATACCTCCATCTCATTGTAAGCTTTCACCAAAATAATTTGCGAATTCCCTCCTGACACCAATAAGCATAAAAATGGAAAGGTTGGTTGCTTAGTCATTTCATTTTCTTCTTTAATAAAATGAGCTAAGACATGAGCATTCAAGTGATTAACATCTATCAATGGGATATTCAAAGAACGAGCAAAGCCTTTAGCAAAGGAAACACCTACCAACAAAGACCCCATTAATCCCGGACCACGCGTAAAGGCAACCGCACTTAGTTCTTCTTTGGATACTCCCGCTCGCTTCAATGCTTCGTGCACCACAGGTACAATATTTTGTTGATGAGCGCGTGAAGCTAACTCTGGCACTACACCACCATAAGATTCGTGAATAGCCTGACTAGCAACAACATTTGATAAAAGGAGCCCATCTCTAATTACTGCAGCAGAAGTATCATCACATGATGATTCTATTCCTAATATAATAACAGACATATGTTTTTTTTAATGTTTAACGCTACAAAAGTAATGATAAAACTAGGATTCCTAACTTTATATTTTATATTTTTGTTGGCTAAAAAAACAACTGTCTATCAAAACGCTAAGAATAACAGTACGTTGGGTGCTCGGCATCGTACTTGGAGTATATATAGGAGCTATTGTTGCGTTGAATATACCATATATTCAGCAAAAGTTGACTGTATTCGTTGCTGAAGAACTAGCCGATAAATTAGAAACGAAGTTAACAATAGGCCGCATTGATATAGGATTACTTAATCGCGTCATTATTGATGATGTACTGTTAGACGATAAATCCGGCAAAGAAATGCTGAAAGCGACCCGTCTTTCCGCTAAATTCGATATACTTCCTCTATTTAGAGGAAAAATTTCTATTAGTAGCGTACAGCTATTTGGCTTTAATATTAGTCTCAATAAAAGAACACCTGAAGCTGATCCAAATTTCAAATTCTTAATTGACGCATTTGCTTCCAAAGATACAGTTAAAACGAAATCGAATATCGATTTGAGAATTAACTCAATCCTCATACGACGTGGAAAATTGTCATACGATGTTTTTTCAGAACTAGGAACTCCCGGAACATTCAATGCCAAACACATTAGACTGCATAACATTATTGCAAATATATCATTAAAGGCATTTCAAAAGGATTCGATCAATGCTTATATCAAGCGTCTCAGTGTAGACGAGCAATCAGGTTTCGAATTACGTAAACTTTCGCTTAAAGTGTTGGCTAACGATAAAAATATGCGTATTGAAAATTTCGCCGTTGATTTGCCCAATAGTTCTTTGCAGATGGACACCATACGCATGAAATATGATAGTCTTGCTTCTTTTAAGCATTTTATTGATGATGTACATTTTTCGCTCAGCATGTTGCCTTCACACATTACATTGCAGGACATTTCATCTTTTGTACCTGCCTTATCTAACTTCAAAGACAAGATAGATATAGAGATGGATGTTGCGGGCACAATCAATCAACTAAACTTTTCGCGATTATATATCAATGCCCAAAATCGTTTCAAAATAAAAGGCAATCTGTCATTGCAAGACTTGTCTCGATCACAAGACACCTATATATATGGCAATCTCTCCAATTTATCAATCAACGGTGAAGGTATTAACTTTATTGCCCGCAATCTAGGCGAAAAATTCAGAGATGTTTCTCCCTTATTAAAACGTCTAGGAGATATTTCTTTCCGCGGTGAAATATCCGGCTATTATACTGATCTGGTTACATACGGAATATTTGAAACAAACCTTGGTGCAGTAAAGACCGATTTAAAACTTAGCTCAAATAAAGAAAAAGGGACTTTTGCCTATTCTGGTTCTGTGAAGACATCGGATTTTGAGATTGGAAAATTACTAGCTAACGATAAATTAGGCAAAACCACTTTAAATATCGATGTCAAGGGAACTCATCAAAAAGCGCAATTTCCTTTCATTGTGATGAAAGGTTTGATCTCTTCCATTGAGTATAGTAAGTATAAATACGAAAATATCACACTCGATGGTGAATATAAGCATGGAGGCTATGACGGGAAACTAGCCATTAACGATACTAATGGATCTATAATATTAAATGGTTCATTTAATACGGTTGAAAAGATTCCAATTTTTAACTTTAAAGCTATTATAGATAAGGTTCGCCCTCGTGAGTTGAATTTAACTCCAAAATATAAAGATACAGAATTTTCCTTAACGATAAATGCAAATTTTAAAGGTGGATCTGTTGATGAAATGTATGGTGAAATCAATATAGACAGTTTACGCTTTAATGCTCCTGATAGAACTTTTTTCATGGACAACATGAATATTTCGGCTACTCACGAAAACGGCCAAAAAAAAATAAGCATTCACTCTAGTTTTCTTAAAGCGAATATTGAAGGGAATTATTCATACCGCACCATAATGGCCAGTGTTTTGAATATTATGAAAAAGTACATACCCTCACTAGTACCGTCACATATAGATGTTGCCACCAAAAACAACTTCAGTTTTGATATTCATATTTTTAATACAGACATTCTTTCTTCTGTTTTTGAAATACCAATTGAGGTGTATACTCATTCTACTATCAAGGGCTACTTTAATGACAATGCAAAAAGGCTTCGTGTCGAGGGATATTTTCCTAAAATACGTTATGGCAACTTAATTATCGAATCGGGACTCCTTGTATGCGAAAATCCCGCTGATCAAATTACCGGTCACATACGGTTTACGAGCAAACGTAAGACGAGTGATGTCAATATTTCATTAGATGCGCAAGCCAAGAATGACATTATTAGTACTACTTTCAATTGGGGCAATAATGGAGTAGAAACATACAGTGGCAAGCTTGCGGCGATAAGCCATTTGGAGCGCTATATAAATAGATTGGGAAATTCTACGTTAAAAGCAGTAGTTAATGTACAGCCCACAGACATCATACTCAACGACACCGTTTGGCAAATACATCCTTCAAATATTGTGGCTGATTCTGGCAAGATCGCAGTTAATAATTTTTATTTCAGTCACAAAGATCAATTTATCCGTATCAATGGAGATGCTTCGGCTAATCCCACTGATACAGTAAAAGTTGATATGAAAGAAATCAATATCGCCTATGTATTTGATGTTGTCAATCTCAAAGGAATCTATTTTAAAGGACTGGCCTCTGGCACGGCCTACGTTAACCATGCGATGAAGAAGCCTAAAATGAACACTCGTCTATTCGTCAAGAACTTTGGCTTTAATGATGGACTTATAGGTGACATGAATATATATGGTGAGTGGGATGATAAAAATGAAGGCATTTTTCTTGATGCGAAGATAAAAGAAGAAGGTATTTCGGCAACCAATGTAACTGGGTATATTTATCCACTTAAACCTAAGAGTGGAATTGATCTGCATATACAAGCTGATAGTACGAACCTAAAGTTCTTGGAATACTATGTCCAATCCATTGTGTCGGACATCAAAGGGCGAGCTAGCGGGAATATTCATCTTTTTGGAAAATTTAGTGCACTCAATCTAGAAGGGAGTGTCAAGCCGGATGCATCTTTCAAAGTCAATATTCTCAATACTCAATTTGTTTTAAAAGACAGCGTGCGCATCTCTCCTGAAGCGTTTACATTGGATAATGTTCCGATGTACGACCTCGAAGGGCATCGAGGTATAGCAAATGGATACATTCACCACCGTAACTTGAAAGATATGAGTTACAAGCTTGAGTTTAAGGCCAATAATATGTTGGTAATGAATACTAAAGAAAGTTCGTCTGTTCCATTTTATGGCAAAGTGTATGGGACAGGAAATGCATTACTTACAGGTAATCAGCAACAAGGTCTCAATGTGGACGTTGCTATTACTACTAATCGTAATACTAACTTTGTGTATGTTGCAGGCGCTACTGCATCCGCGACTAGCAATCAATTTATTAGATTTATCGATAAAACGCCCAAGCGAGTTATAGAAGACTCTATTAGTGCCGGATCCGAACATAATATAGAACAGGGGATAAAAGAGGATGAAACTCCGATGGATGTGCGCTTGAACATACTAGTAGATGCAACTCCCGATGCTAATATGAAAATTATTATGGACCCTATTGCCGGTGATTATATAAGTGGAAAAGGAAGTGGTAATATTCGTACTGAATACTATAATAAGGGAGATGTCAAAATGTTTGGAAACTATCGTATTAATCAAGGGGTTTATAAGTTTAGTTTGCAAGAGGTAATTCGAAAAGATTTTATCATTAAAGATGGTAGTGAAATATCTTTCAATGGCTATCCATTAGATGCTAATATGAATATACAGGCTGTTTATACTGTTAATTCAGCTTCATTGAACGATTTAATGTCCGATGTTACCGACTTCACTAAACAGCCAAATGTAAAAGTTAACTGTATAATGAATTTAACAGGTGTACTTTTGAGACCTAATATCAAGATGGGAATAGAACTGCCTAACGAGAGTGATGAAGTACAAACACTTGTACGCAATTACATCAGTACTGATGAACAGATGAATATGCAGATCCTTTATTTATTAGGTATTGGAAAGTTTTATACAGCTGAAAATGTAAACACAACGCAAAACTCGAACTTAATGTCTTCCGTACTTTCGTCGACATTGTCGGGGCAGCTCAATAATATGCTATCCAATATTATGAATAATCAGAATTGGAATTTCGGTACAAATTTAAGTACAGGAGACAAAGGTTGGACTGACTTCGAAGTAGAAACAGTTCTTTCTGGGCAATTGCTAAATAACCGCTTATTGGTAAACGGCAATTTTGGTTATCGGGATAATCCCCTCTCAACAACGAATTTTGTTGGAGATTTTCAGGCCGAATGGCTCCTCACCCGTTCTGGAGACATTCGCTTAAAAGCTTATAATGAAACGAACGATAAATATTACACCCGCACCAACCTTACTACTCAGGGAGTTGGCGTGATGTATAAGAAAGACTTTAATAGGTGGAAAGAATTATTTTTTTGGAATAATTGGAGCAAAAAAAAGCAAAGAGCAGAAAGTGAAGCAGTTAATAAAGTTCCGACAGACTCTATACCCGAAGCTCGATCGACAATTAAAAGAACAAAGTGAATTCTATAAATGGAATCTTACATAAATAAACTAAAAATATAACGGATGAAAACATTGGATTACGGAGTAATAGGCAATTGCCGATCAGCAGCCTTGGTTTCAAAGACTGGACAAATAGATTGGTTATGTTTCCCCGATTTTGATTCTCCTTCAATATTTGGACGCTTACTTGATGAGGAAAAAGGAGGTAGCTTTGGTATATTAACTTCCGATGATTATAAAATATCTCAGGCATACATTGAACAAACGAATATTCTCCAAACCAAGTTTGATAATGGTTCGTCCGCATTTGAACTAATAGACTTTATGCCACGCTATCAAACAGGTTCAAAGACCCATTACACGCCTCCCGAAGTATATCGTTCCATTCGCATTTTATATGGTTCTCCTACCATACGCATAGACTATACTCCTTCAATGAACTATGCAGCAGATGTTACTGTGAAAGAGAATATTAATGATGAGTTTGTACGCACTAAATCATCCAACAATCATAAAGATACAGTCTATTTATATTCAGACTTAAATCTACAAGATATTATCGATGGAAATGAAATAGTACTTACGAAAGATTCTTTTCTACTTTTTTCTTATTACCAAAAACTGATACCAATAGATCTTGATCGCGTTAATTTGGAATATCAGCGTACAAGGGTATATTGGCTCAATTGGAGCAATCGATCCAGGAAATTCATCAATTATAACAAAGAAATTTCTCGTAGTATGCTTGTGTTGAAGCTAATGTCTTTTCATCGCACAGGTGCGGTTTTGGCAGCACTTACTACGAGCTTGCCCGAAGCTATCGGAGAAGAGCGCAACTGGGATTATCGTTTTTGCTGGGTTCGTGATGCCTCTATGTCCATCAATACGTTGCTAAAATTAAATCATCATGGTGCTGCATCCCGCTTCATTACGTTTATTAAGAACATCTTAAAATCTAAGAATGATAGCTTGCAGATTATGTATGGCATTCGGGGAGAACGAATACTCACCGAAAAGCTCCTTCCTCATCTTTCGGGTTTCGAAAATTCGAAGCCGGTACGTATAGGCAATGAAGCATATATCCAAGAGCAGAATGATTCGTCTGGATATTTAATGGATGTTATTTATCAGTACTTTGCTAACTTTCCAGGTTCTCTGGATGAGGTAGAAGAAATGTTTGAGGTGGTAAAAATTATCGCCAAAGATGTTGTTGAAAACTGGCGCAAACCCGATAAAGGGATATGGGAAATAAGAACAAAAAATCATCATTTTGTCTTTTCAAAAGTGATGTGTTGGGTAGCTCTGGATCGTGCCGTCAAGATTGCCGAATTACTAAATAGAGAATATTTCGTTTCGAAATGGGGCCAAGAGGCTTATTTAATTAAAGAAGACGTGCTTCTAAATGGGTGGAAAGAAGAAATACAAAGTTTCTCGCAAGCATATGACAATTTAAATATGGATTCTTCATTGCTCTTGATGGAAGCATATGGGTTTATTGAGGCAGATGATGATAAATATATTAAAACGGTCATAGCTGTTAAAGATAGCCTCTTATTCAATGGTTTAATGTATCGTTACAAGAATGAAGATGATTTTGGACTGCCTAGTTCTGCATTTACTATTTGCACCTTTTGGCTTGTGCGCGCACTCTTCGTAACTGGGCAACAAGATGATGCTCGGAAGATATTCAATCAACTCTGTTCATACACTAATCATGTGGGACTCATGAGTGAAGATCTCGACTTCATCAGTAAAAGGCAGTTAGGCAATTTTCCACAAGCCTACTCCCACTTGGCTATGATTGATATAGGAATATTACTCTCAGAAGAAAAGAACCGTTCACACTTCATTCGCCCGTAAACAGAATGCTATTGAGCCATTAACTTTAGTAAGGGTAAAACTTCCTTTTGAGATTCTACATAAAAGCGTGCATCATTAGAGACTTCTTCCACTTTAATGGTGTATGCTTTTTTAGGCATCCCTCTGAACATATCCTCATCGGTAGTGTCGTCTCCAATAGCAAACATAAAATCATATTTTCCCTGTTCGAGGAGATGTTTTACCACATACCCCTTGTCACATCCTATTGCTTTTAATTCAACAATTTTATTGCCTTTCATTATTTGCAATCCCTCTCGAGAACACTTTTCTCTGAGCACGCTAATTATTTGTTGTTCGCGTAGTGCAGCTACCCAAGGATCTACATTTCTGTAGTGCCACACAAGAGCTGTCTTTTTTATTTCTAAGAAAGAGCCAGGCGTTTTATCGGTCATTTTCTCGATAATATCAACAATATCTTTATCCCATTTTTTCTCTATAAGGGTATTTGTCCATTCTCCATCTTCACGTATAAAAGCTCCATGCTCAGCAGCAAGTACTATGGGTAAATCTCCAAACCAGTTCATTAAAGTTTTCTGATCCCTTCCACTACAGATAGCAACCATATTTTTAGGATCTTTCACAAGGTTCTTCAATAAAGTAATCAATTCAGCAGTGGGTATTGCCTCTTCGGGAATGCTGGTAAATGGAGATAATGTTCCATCGTAATCGAGTACAATCAATCTCTTTTTGCTTTTAGAATAATTCGCTACAAGCTTCTTCTTCTTTGTATCATCTAGTAATTTAGCTGTAAGTGCTTCATTTTCGGTTTTAATGTCTGATAATTCAAGGATGAAATCTGCCGCCCATTTTTGAATGGTCTGTATAGAAATTATTTTTTGCATTCTGGCCATACGCTTTAATTGTTCTTCAAGAGGCATTTGCAGCGCTTTTAGAATAGCATCTTTCATGTTATCAATATCGTTTGGATTCACAATGATAGCGTCTCTAAGTTCTTGAGCTGCACCAGCCATTTCGCTCAAGATCAAGACTCCCGGAGTATCTCTTTTCACAGCAACATACTCTTTGGCAACCAGATTCATCCCATCTCTAAGAGGAGAAACCAATGCAACATCCGAAATATGATATAACGCAATCAACCGTTCAAACGAAAAACTGCGATAAAAGTATTGCACTGGTACCCAATTCAAATTAGAATACTTACCATTGATCATTCCTATATTTTCGTTTATCTCTTTTTTCAAGTCAGCATACGCATCTACCTTGTCACGAGAAGGGACAACAACCATCACTAACGTTACCTTTTCATGATATTCAGGATGTTCTCCCAGAAAAAGATCAAACGCTTTCAATCGATGAGTAATTCCTTTGCTATAATCTAAACGATCAACAGAAATAATAATTTTACGCCCACCAAATTTCTTCTTCCATTCCATCGATAGCTTTTTAGGAGCTGCTTTTAAAGGAGCATCGCTATATTTATCATAGTTGATTCCCATCGGAAATGCATCAACATGTATCATTCGATTTTTGTATTTCGTTTCATCCATGATGAACTTCACATTCGAGACCCGTTCGGAAGCACTCATAAAGTGACGCATATAGTCGGTAGTATGAAAACCTATTAAGTCCGCCCCAAGGAGCCCATTTAATATTTTAGCTCTTTCAGGAAGAATCCTGAATAATTCGTAAGATGGAAAGGGAATGTGGTGAAAATAGCCGATACTAATATTTGCATTCTTCTCACGTAGCATAGTAGGAAGCAGCATCAATTGATAATCTTGCACCCAAACAATATCTCCTGCCTCAATTAGCAGAGAAGACATTTGTGCAAATAGCTGATTTACTTCTTGATACACTTTCCATGACGATATGCCATATTTTATATGCATGTAAAAGTAATGGCACAAAGGCCAAATAACGCTATTACTATATTTATGATAATATTCTTCGATCTGATTTTTTGAGAGAAAAACCGGATGATAATTAAACTTCTCCAGATGTTTTGTTATTGCATCTTTCTCTTCGTCATTATCAGTAAAGATTCCCGGCCAGCCAACCCAATGCTTCTCCATTGTAGTTTTTAATGAGGCCAAACCTGTAGCCAATCCACCTTCACTTGGAGTAAAACTCATTTTACCATTTTTCTTGATTACTTTTATAGGTAATCTATTTGATATAATAATCAATTTCATATATTTATATATTAATTCATAATCACAAGATGTCTTTTCAGCAAGCTCAGTATACCGTGTAACCTTGAGATGTGTTTTCTTTAAAGAGAAGTGATGTTATTAGAAAAAGAGCTAAAATCTTCGAAACAAACCGTAATTGTTTTTGGGTATTAAATATCGGTTTGTTGCAAATATACCTTTTTCTCATGAAAAATCAAATCTTTAAATGATAAAATCTACAATTACGAAATAAAGAAACGCTCAACAAAGAGTATATATCATACTCGTTTTTTCAAAAAACAAAAAATAAATGTAACTTTGTGCCTTTTTATTATAGTTATAAGATATAGGTAACATGAACAATCTGCAACACAACACTGCCAGAGGAACAGCATTTGGTATTCTATTGGCATTAAGTCTCTCTCACATGCTGAACGACACGCTACAATCTCTAATCTCAGCCATTTATCCATTGCTTAAAGATAGTCTATCACTCAGTTTTGCCCAAATTGGACTTATCACGTTAGTTTATCAGATTTCAGCATCTGTATTTCAGCCCTTCGTAGGTGTATATCTTGATAAAAAACCGAACCCTTGGTTTCTGCCTATCGGTATGGGATTCACTTTAATCGGATTGATGGTGTTAGCTTTTGCCGATAGCTTACACTTAGTTTTCATTTCTGTATTTTTAGTAGGTATTGGTTCATCTATTCTGCATCCTGAAGCTTCTAGACTCACTTCATTGGCTTCTGGTGGAAAGCGTGGGTTGGCCCAATCATTATTTCAGGTAGGCGGTAATTTAGGAGGGTCTTTAGGACCTCTACTTGCTGCTCTTGTTATTGCTCCTTATGGCCAACAACATATTGCTCTATTTTCCATTCTTGCTGTATTGGCCATGATAATCATGATACCCATTTGTCGATGGTATAAAAGAGTGTTGCAGATAGCAGGCAAAAGAAGGCGAGAATCTGAGGTGAAGGTAGAATCACCTTTTTCGAGGAATCAAATAATAATCTCATTACTTATTCTTTTGGTTCTTATATTCTCTAAATATGTCTATATGGCTAGTCTTACGAACTTCTATACCTTTTATCTGATGCATAAATTCGGTGTATCCATACAAGCTTCGCAGTTTTATCTTTTCACCTTTTTGTTTGCTGCCGCAGTTGGCACATTACTAGGTGGTCCCATAGGCGATCGTATAGGGCGTAAATATGTCATTTGGGTTTCTATTTTGGGCGTAGCCCCTTTTACACTACTGATGCCTCACGCCAATCTCTTTTGGACCTGTGCGCTCAGTATTTGTATCGGATTAATCTTATCTTCTGCCTTTTCTGCTATTTTGGTTTATGCGCAAGAGTTATTGCCGATGAAACTTGGACTTATCTCGGGCTTATTCTTCGGCCTGGCTTTCGGTATTGCAGGTGTAGCGTCTGCTGTATTGGGCAATATTGCTGATACAAAAGGGCTTGATTATGTTTATCAACTATGTGCCTACATGCCTTTATTAGGTTTAGTTACCTATTTCTTGCCCAACATGAAAAAAAGCAATCCAATACAGAAGTAAAAAAGCAAATTGAGTAAAAGATTAAATTAAGAAGTGATGTGCTCATTCCCGCAGAGATCCTTACTCTTAAAGACCTAGACGTTTTTTTGAAAGACCTAAATGTTTTCTAAAAATGCTTAGGCCTTTTAGTTTCATTAGCACTATATGCTATCCTTCTATCAATGTCTTAATCAATTAGACTTATTTCCATAAATCGAGAATGTTTTGTTCACCCCAATATAGATGAGTATAGCCTGCTATCACATTTTTGTAGCGAATGAGCGCAGTGCCCGTTGCAGTGTTTTTTGCGTTATATTGGATCGTGACAGAAGGTAGTGCATTGGTGAGGCGTGAATAATGAAACTCGTGTCCCCGAAGAGGAATGTCTTTGTAAGTCAGGCTTCGATAGCCTAAGTGCAACTTCATACCATCCATGGTGGCATCTTGTTCTAATATACCTGCCATGGGATGCTTTATTCCGTCCATTCCAGTGATCGTGCGACAGAGATACATCATCCCTCCACATTCGGCTAGTAGCTTCCCTCCTGCCCTTACATAGGTTTCTATGGATTGAAGCATGCTGATGTTATTACTTAGTGTAGGCAGAAAAAACTCCGGATATCCACCGGGAAGGTAAACGAAATCCGTTTCGGCGGGCAATGCCGTGTCTCGTAGCGGGCTGAAATAAGTTACTTTGCCCAAGGCCTCTAGCCGACGGATGTTTTCGTAATAGGTAAAGTTGAACGCTTCGTCTTTGGCCACAGCTATTCTAATAATAGAAGGATTATTCTGATAGTTTTCTCTGTTTTTAGCTTCACGGGCATTTCCTAAAGACTGTATTGTGGCCTGTGAAGATGCCTTTTTATCTGACTGAACTTCCAACTCCAGAGAGGCTAATTGCAATAATCGATCTACATCAACAAATTCTTCAATTAAATCAGCTATACGGTCGGTAAAAGCGTCGAAACGAAAATTTTCTTCGAGCGTAAGGCCTAAATGACGAGAGGGTATTTCAATGTCACTCCGTTTAGGCAGATAACCCAAAGATTCTACACCGGCATCTTTGCATGCTTGCTGTAGATAACTGTAGTGGCTCTCTCCTGCCACTTGATTAAAGACGACTCCTGCTATGCGTATTGAGGGATGGAAATGTTTATACCCGTACAAGATGGGAGCTGCAGAATAGGCCATTGAGCGAGCATTGAGTATCAACACTACGGGAATGTGTAGCAATTTGGCTATCTCAGCACTACTGCCATGCATGCCATCATATCCGTCGAAAAGCCCCATTACACCTTCAGTGACAGAGATATCAGACTCTGCTCCGTATCTACTATAGAGTTGCTGAACATGTTCCTCGGACGCTAACCAAGTATCCAAATTAACGGAGGGTTGTCCGGCAGCTAGTGCATGATGTTGCGTATCGATGTAATCGGGTCCGCATTTAAAGGGTTGTACGGCGTATCCTCGCTTGCGGAGGGCTTTGAGTAATCCGAGCGTAAAGGTTGTTTTGCCGCTTCCTGAAGAGGCTGCACCTATAAGAATGTGTGACTTCATTGATTTACATTACTTAAGTAAAGAGAATGCAAATATAAAATAAATTAATAACTTTGCCCCGCTTTGGTGATGTAATGAGCATTCTGCACGTTGCATAAAAGGGAATCCGGTGTGAATCCGGAACAGTGCCCGCTACTGTAAAACCCAAAACTCTTATTCCAATTAAGAGTAAATAAAGAGAGCATTCCAAATACGCCACTGTATCCATTTACAACGGATACGGGAAGGTCGCTCTTCTATGGGGATAGTCAGGAAACCTGCCAAGCAAACCATATTAATAAAGTATTCCCGGGGTCAGGAATGCTATTTATTAACTTCTTTAACAAACATCAATGAAGAAAAGATGCTTACTGACAATCCTCCTAGGAGGTTGTGTTGTAATGAGTTCGCTTGCGCAGATCACGCTAAGCGGAATGGTTATTAATGCCGAAACGGGAAAACCCGTGAAAGGGGCCAGTGTTCGCCTCGAGCAAACTACTATGGGCTGCGCCACAAACAGCAAAGGAGAATTTTTACTAAAAAATGTGAAAGATGGAGAGTATCTATTGCGTGCCAGCTGCCTAGACTACAGTCCTACTACTCTAAAAGTGAATGGCAGCAAAGAAAACGTGGTGATTAAATTACGAAGCACCTACATTAACCTAGACCAAGTGGTGGTTACCGGAACAGGAACACACCACAAACTAAAAGAAACACCTGTGCCCATTGAGGTAATTAGCTCTGCTGATATCAAGAAGGCGGGCGTGACTGACTTTCAGGGTGCAATGACCATGTTGCAACCGTCTCTCTCTTTTTCGAGCAATGCAATGGGTTCGTATCTGATGATGAATGGATTAAGCAACAAATACGTGTTGATCCTTATCAACGGTAAAAAGCTTACGGGAGATACGTCCAACAATATCGACCTTGCTCGCATCGACATGAACAACGTGAAGCGAATAGAGATTCTGAAAGGTGCCGGCTCTGCTCTCTATGGTTCGGATGCCATTGCGGGGGTCATCAACATCATCACAGAAAATCCTAAGAACTTACTCACCGTTACTTCCGACACGCATTTTGAGGAATACGGCCAGTTTACTCAAGGCATTAGTGCAGACGTAACTACTAAGAAATTTGGTTCATATACTTCTTATAGACGGCAGCAAGCAGACGGTTGGCAACAGAATGCTCTTGATGAAGATGGAGAAGCTACAGAAAAATCAAATACTTCGGGTTACTATGCAAACGTAGTGAATCAGAAGTTTACCTTCGAGCCTACCAGTAAGTTGTCTCTATATACAGAAGGGGGATATTACAATCGACTCACCGATCGTCCCGTAGCTGGATATGATTACAACTTAGCTTACAAATCGTATAATCTGGGTGTAGGTGCTAAATATCTCTTGGGCAATGCTTCTTATTTGAATTTGGACGTGACCAATGATAATTATGAAACGGCCTACAAGTATCTTGTTGAAAGCGGTGATTACAAGATTGATGACAAAAATATGGTGAAAAGGCAACACTACTACAATGCCAATCTGAAAGGAGTGTTTAAGCATTCCGAAGGTTTTAAAAGTGTGATAGGACTAGAATATATCAATGAAGCACTCAAACGCCCCGACGCATTAGTAGATAAAAACGTCTATACAAGTTCTGTGTATGCGCAGGAAGAAATTCATTTATTAAAAGATCTGGAAGCCATAGTAGGGCTGCGCTACGTTCATCATGAAACAGCCGGGAACCATTTAACCCCAAAGGTTTCGCTGATGTATCGGTTGGGTGATTTCAACCTACGGGCATCTTACTCAGGTGGTTTTCGTGCTCCGGGACTTGATGAACTTTATTATTATTACATGAAAAGTGGTAGCACAATAACGGTGGGAAATACGACTCTTAAACCGGAAAAAAGTCATTATGGTTCATTCAATATAGAGTATGTGAATAGTCGTTTTACGGCATCCGCTACTGCATACATCAATTCTATTGATGATATGATTAGTGCAAAGAGTACTTTGCTTTCTGCCATGAGCGCAGAAGAGAAACAAGCTATTATTGATCAAGCTACTACTGTTTTTGGTGCACAGGCTGTTAAGAAGTTGAAGACGTATAAAGAGTATAGAAATCTGGATAAAGCTATGGTAAAGGGATTTGAGACAAACTTAAACGCTTATTTGGGTTATGGCTTTTCACTCGGAGGTGGATATACATTTGCTTATGCCCGTGGAAAAGATCAGGAAGGTATTTGGAGTACTATAGAGCGTAGTATTCGGCATACAGGCAGTGTAACCGGCAACTGGGTGCATTCGTGGAATGCTTATAAACTGAACATTAATATCAATGGGCGTATGCAGAGCAAACGTTTTCAACAGTCGAGTGGTGTTGATGAATCGGCACCCGGTTTTGGCCTTTGGAATCTTAATACTCGTCACACATTCGATGGCTTTAAGAACTTCCTTATTGAACCGGGGTTAGGTATCAATAATATTTTCAATTACAAGGATGATCGTCCTTACGGAGTAAACTATGCTACTCTTACTCCGGGGCGCACCGTTTATGTAAGTCTCCTACTCAAATTCAAAAAGTGATGATAAAAACAATAATGCTTTTTATGGCATTGGTATTTGCGGCTATAAGTCAAGCCAGCGAAAAAGGAAATTTTATAGAATCGGACATGTTGACAACTATGCAACCCGGCGACAAGGCCGCCATACTAATGGTACATTTTGGCACAACGTATAATGATACACGTGCACTGACCATTGATGCCATCAACAAGAAGATGGCTACTGCTTTTCCAGAGCTAACAATGCGTGAGGCCTGGACCTCACGTATTGTGATGAGACGCATAAAAGCTCGTGGTGATAATAAACTCTCTCCTACCGAAGCCCTTAATGAACTTCATAAAGAAGGGTTTACACACATCATCGTACAATCCACCAATATTATTGAAGGTATTGAAATGGAAGCTTTGCGTATCGAGGTAGCTCAAGCTGCACCTCTCTTTAAAGATATTCGCATTGGCAATCCGTTGCTTTATACGGTTGACGACTATCGCCAGGTAGCAGCCATTTTGAATACGAACAAACCTAACTCAGGAGTTGCTGTACTGGTAGGTCATGGCACGTATACGCCTAGTACATCTTCGTACACAATGATGGACTATATGCTGAAAGCCGAGGGATATAAAGGCTTTTATATCGGTACAATAGAAGGCTATCCGTCATTCGATGATCTGTTGGAACAATTGAAGCGCAACGGTGAAAAAGAAGTGACACTCATTCCCTTTATGTTTGTGGCTGGAGATCATGCCAACAATGACATATCCATAGATTGGAAACAAGCGCTTGAGAAAGAAGGAATGCGAGTATCAGTACGGATGCAAGGATTAGGTGAGATTCCTGAAATTCAGAATCTATTCATTGACCACGCACGCTTCTTCCTAAAACATAAGTTGATCAGCATCACTGATAAAAAGAAACATTACGCAATAGAGAAAGATTAATTCTCTACAAACGACAAATCATGTATAAGAAATATATTTCACTGTTTTTTTTGTGTTCTATAAGTGCTAACTATATCTACTCACAAAACAAGTACACCAATTTTTCAGACACTATTATCCATATTAATGAGGTTACTGTTTCTACAAAGCAGAAAACTAAAATGAATTTTCTGAGATTAGATGCTCCTGTAAAATTCATGCCGGTATCAACCAACTTTGTCTCGAAAAAGCTAATAGAACAACGAGGTATACAAGACGTTCAAGATGCTGCAAAATATCTTCCGGGAGTTAGGATACAAACATCTTATGGAGGTTTTCAGCAAATTAGTATTCGAGGATTTAATAACTCTATTATCATGATAGATGGAGCTAGAGATGAACGATCATCTATAGACAATTCCTACCCTTTTCCTGATTTATCAATGGTCGAATCGATTGAACTACTCAAAGGTCCTGCTTCAATACTTTACGGTCAATCTGCTGTAGGAGGGGTGATCAATATTGTTCGCAAATCTCCTGAAGCACGCAAGTCAGTCAATGCACTCCTTAGTTATGGCAGTTGGAATGAAAGAAGAGCAGCAATGGGGATGGGAGGAACATTGTTTGGCCCTATTAATTATCAAACTAACTTCTATTTTTCAAATCAGGACGGATGGAGAAACAATGGAGATAAACGTTTTTCCGGATATCTGGCCTTAGGAGGGATGCTCACTAACAAAAGCAGTATTGATGTTCGTGGAGGGTTCAACCGTGATTTCTATGGAACAGAAATAGGTTTGCCCGACAATATGGAGCATGATATATACAATGCTGAAGATGATGAACTCTATCTAAGATCTGGAGAAATGCAACCCGGCTTGAATAAAAAAGCCAGGTATAATAATGAATCAGACTTTTTTAAAAACAATGGTTGGAATGCTTCTGCGCAATATACTTATAATTTCAGTAATGCTTTCAAAGTAAGAGATAAAGTCGCTTATACAAACGATGATATCAATTATTTTGGAACCGAAGACTTGGAATATTTGGAGAGCGATAAAGCAATCTATAATCATTATTATCTGCTTAATAATAAGAAGAAGTATGTCTGTCTGGACACAGTACAGCTCACTTTTCCTCTACGTTTTTCGCACATGGCGCAAACCATAAATAATCAGTTTGAAATAACGGGAAAGTTTAATACAGGTAAAATCATCCACAATTACCAGGGAGGATATGATTTTGTCGGTTTTCTAAGAAATAGTTTTTCAGGCTATAATTTAGGGGTTGATGTACAAGGCCCCGGCCTCTATTCTAAAGAAGTAGTTAACGATCCGCATAGTATGGGATATATGACCAGCTCTTTTAGTAAAGTAACAGTGATGCGCACATTTACTCACGGTCTGTATCTTCAGGATTTAATGGAAATATCGGAGAAGCTAAAAATCTTGTTGGCTGCTCGATATGATTTCTTTAATTATCAAAGGGCTACAGCAGCAACAATTGATGGGAAGAGAAAATTCGATATGCCCAATGACGATGATTTCAGCAAAGTAAAAACATCGTCACTGACCTACCGCATCGGAACTGTTTACTTGCCTGTACCTGAACTCTCTATTTATGGGTCTATAGGTAGCTTTTTCAAGCCATCTCGCACATTCTATAGTGATGATAATATTTATGTAGACAGGAACGGGAACACGTACAATGCCGAGAAAAATGGGGAAGTTTTCAAGCCAGAGAAAGGATATCAAGTCGAAATGGGTATGCGTTACGAATTGAATAATGTATTACAGGCTAATGCGAGTGCGTTCTATATAAAGAAGTACAACATAGTGAAAACACTTGTATCTAAAGGATCAACTTATATGGATGAAGATGGCAACGAGGTTGTAGCTTCAAAAAACATTGTAGGACAAGTTGGCACGATGGATTCGAAAGGATTTGATGTGGACGTTACCTATACTCCAATAAAAGAATTATCATTGACAGCAGGCTATGGATATACAGATGCACGTACCCGCCAAATTGAAGATAACATATACATTAGTTCGGAGGAATTAGTAGGTAAGAAAAGTACTTATGTTCCAGAAAATACGTTTTATGGCTGTGCTGACTATACTTTTGATAAAGGATTGTTGGACGGTCTGAATTTTAACATGAGTATATCGTACATGGATAAAGTTATCCGAAATCAAACTACCGGACTGGCTTTTCCTTCTTATTGGATCACGGACTTAGGGGCTCAATACAAATTGCCAAATGGTGTATCGTTTTCGGCTAATGTGAATAATCTATTCAACAGAGAGTATTACAATCAGTCTTTAGGAAGTCAGATGGTACCGAGTATGCCACGTAGCTACAGACTAGCTTTATCTTATAAATTCTAATTTAGATGTTTAGAAAATTAATATACTCTACTCACAGAATACTGGGCACACTGCTCAGTATTCTGTTCTTAATGTGGTGTCTGACCGGATTTGTATTAATCTATCATACCTTTCCAAGTGCCAATAAAAAAGAGAAAGATGCCCGATTAGAATTTATTTCCGATGAGCAACTTCCCGATATAGCGAGCATCATAAAGCAGATACCTGCCGGATCTGAAATAGATCATATCTATTTAAAACGATATTTGGGACAAACAATATTTCAGATACAGTGCGGTAAACAAAAATACGATATTCCGGCAGATTCAACACAACAACTTCCCGCTAACGATTGGAAACGAATAGAAGCGGTAGCTAATGTATGGTGTCAAGCATCAATCGCCAAGGTAGATACTTTGCGTGAATTAGATCAGTGGATACCTTTTGGTCAATTGAAAGTAGAATTTCCTATCTACAAATTCTACTTTAACGACGAAGAGAAACATCAACTTTATGTATCTTCCCAATCGACAGAAGTGTTGCAATATACCTCTTCTGATCAGCGTTTTTGGGCATGGATAGGTGCTATTCCACATTGGGCTTATTTCACTTCACTGAGACAAGACAGAGACCTCTGGATTGCGTCTGTAGTTTGTTTAGCAGCTTTAGGCATCTTGATGACAATTTCCGGCATCTACGTAGGAATCGATGCCTATGTACAGCGATATAAACGAAAAGGACTTTTCTCATTGCCATATAAGAAGTGGTATTGGTGGCATCATATCACAGGTATGCTATTCGGTCTTTTTGTGTTAACTTGGATTTTTAGTGGAATGATGTCACTTGTGGATACTCCTGAATGGCTAGGTAAAACACACCATGAATATCCCGTTAGTGAAGTAATGGCAGAAGGGAAAATTTCTCCTGAAAACTATCCATTGGATTATAGAGAGGTCATCAAAGCATATTCAGGAAAGATCAAGTATATCGAATGGGATAATTTCAGGAGGATTCCACTCTATAATATTCAAATTAATCAGAAGAAAATGACCATTGATGCTTCTGACGATACGGTAAAAAATCTATTACTATCAGAAGCAAACGTACTTGAGGCGGTATCAGCTATTTATGGTAAAGCAATGCCGTCAAAGGTCACTTTGCTTCAGGAATATGATTCTTACTATATAGCCCGATCGGGACATCTACCTCTACCTGTCTATAAAGTTGCAATAGATGATCCGGATGCCAGTTGTTATTATGTTAATCCAAAAACGGGACAATATCGCTATGTCAATAATCATTCCAGATGGAGCTTTTGGCTTTATCAGGGTATGCATAGTTTGAAAATAAAGTACTTGGTAAATCATCCGGTGATTTGGACTATTGTTATGTGGTTTCTTCTAATTGGTGCCTCTATCGTTTCGCTAACGGGAATGAGAGTGGGTATTCGATATATTGTCCGTAAATGGCATCGATTAAAAAGGTAATTTCTATATTTGCAAATATCATTTAATTTATAAAATGACTAAAGGGAAAATTATAGTAGCAGGCATTGGACCTGGAAGCGAAGCAGATATTACTCCAGCTGTGATTCAAGCCGTACGCGAAGCAGATGTTGTAGTAGGATATAATTACTATTTTCAATTCATAGAGTGTCATCTCTCTGCCAATGCTGTTTGTATTGACACGGGGATGAAGCGTGAACGTGCCAGAGCTGAAGAGGCATTCGTTTACGCTGAACAAGGGAAAACGGTTTGTGTCATCAGTTCCGGTGATGCGGGCATCTATGGCATGGCACCACTCATCTATGAAATGAAGCGTGAACGGGAAAGCGATATAGAAATCGTTTCTCTTCCGGGCATCAGTGCTTTTCAAAAAGCTGCCAGTTTACTGGGAGCACCCGTAGGTCACGATTTCTGTGTACTCTCTCTATCCGATCTTATGACTCCTTGGGAACGTATTGAAAAACGAATCATTGCCGCAGCCATGGCCGATTTTGTTACTGCGATCTATAATCCTCGCAGTGAGGGACGATATTGGCAGTTACATCGGCTTAAGGAACTATTTCTTAAAGAAGGACGATCTCCTGAAACACCTGTAGGTATTGTCCGTCAGGCAGGGCGAGCAGAGCAACAAGTACGCGTCACTACTCTAGGTAACTTCAATCCCGACGAAGCGGATATGTTTACCGTTATTCTGATAGGTAACTCGCAATCCTACGAATGGAACGGTAGCTTTATTACCCCTCGCGGCTATTACAGAGAACAAACAGATGCCAAAGCAGGCATTGGACAAGAAATAATGATTCGCAGTTTTCGTACGATTGAAGCCGAACTAAAGAATAAGAACATCCCTCTTGGCAGGAAGTGGGCATTGCTACATGCTATACATACTACAGCCGATTTTGAGATGGAGAATCTTCTCTACACTGATGAGGGAGCCGTAGAAACTTTATATCAACGTCTGAATGCGGGGGAAGTGAAAACGATTGTGACAGACGTAACTATGGTGGCTTCGGGCATACGCAAAGGTGCTTTGCAACGCATGGGGATAGAAGTGAAATGTTATCTGCATGACGAGAGAGTGGCCGAGTTGGCTGCATCGAAAGGTATTACCCGTACACAAGCAGGCATTCGTCTGGCTGTAGAAGAATATCCGGAAGCAATCTTTGTTTTCGGAAATGCTCCTACAGCACTGATGGAACTATGTAACTTGGTACGCAAAGGCAAATCTTTGCCTGCAGGTATCATTGCTGCGCCAGTAGGTTTTGTTCACGTGGAAGAGTCTAAACACATGGTGAAACCTTTTGTTGCGATTCCTAAACTGATTATTGAAGGGCGCAAAGGAGGTAGCAATCTGGCTGCTACATTGGTCAATGCCATTCTATGTTACAATGATGCCGAACAACTTAGACCGGGGAGAGACGTGTGATGGAAAAGCAACGATTTATAGTCATTGGGTTGAGTGACAGTAGGCAACAATACTTTAAACCGGAAGTTGTGCAACTGATTAAAGACGGTAAAGTTTTCTCAGGGGGACTTCGTCATCGGGAGATTGTGCAAGATTTACTACCAACAGGGGCTCAATGGATCAACATTGTTGTGCCACTAGATGAGGTTTTTGCTCAGTATGCTCCTCATTCGGAGGTGATCGTCTTCGCTTCAGGTGATCCTTTGTTTTTCGGTTTTGGCAATACTATCATAAAGCGACTACCTGATGCTAAGGTAGAACTTTATCCTACATTCAATTCTCTGCAAACATTGGCTCATCAATTGCTATTGCCGTATGAAGACATGCGCATTGTTTCGCTCACGGGGCGACCTTGGCATGAGTTCGACAGAGCATTGATTGAACGCATTTCTAAAATAGGCGTACTTACCGACCGGGAACATACTCCCACCAGTATTGCTGCTCGTATGTTGGAGTATCAGTATGGCAATTACGTGATGCATGTAGGCGAACATCTGGGCAATGAAGAGAAACAACGTATTCGCACACTCACAATTCAGGAGGCTGCGAGCATTATCTTCGAGCACCCCAATAACCTGATACTTGTGAAGAACAGAAATGAGAATACGCAACATTTTGGCATTCCCGACGAGTTCTTTCAACATCTCAACGGGCGTGAAAAGATGATTACCAAAGCGCCCATCCGACTTATCACTCTCAGTGTTTTGGGCTTGCAATCTCGCTCTTCCTTTTGGGATATCGGCTTCTGCACAGGCTCTGTTTCAATAGAAGCGAAACTGCAATTCCCACACTTATTGGTTACGGCCTTCGAAATTCGCAAAGAAGGAGAAGAGCTTATGCGTGCCAATAGTCGTTTGTTAGGTGCTCCGGGGATAACCAGTATAATTGGTGATTTTTTGGAAGTAGATCTATCAATGCTCTCTCCTCCGGATGCTATTTTTATCGGCGGACATGGAGGTAAATTGAAAGAAATCGTAATGAAAGCCTATTGCGTACTGCAGCCGGGAGGTATTATCGTGTTCAATTCTGTTTCTGAAGAGAGCCAACAACTATTCTTGGAAGCGATACAAAGCTGCACTAACTTAAGTTTAATACAAAATATGCGTGTATCTATCGACCAATTTAACCCCATAAACATTATCGGGGCTGTTCGTAGATGCTAATTTTATACTATAGATGAAAATGAAAACAGCCATCTTACTTGTTTCGGCCAATAGTCTTCCAATCGCACAAACCATTTGTCGTGAGCTAACTGAAAGTACTATTTACACTACTACAGAATTAAAGGGGTGCGAACAGATAGAGAATCTGGCACACTTTGTAAAGGAAGAATTTCACCATTTCAATGCATTTATCTTTATTGGAGCCATGGGGATTTGTGTTCGTAGCATTGCTCCTTGCTTGGAAGACAAGCATACCGATCCTGCTGTTATCAATGTGGATAGTACCGGACGTTACGTTGTTTCTGTATTATCAGGACATGTTGGTGGAGCGAATGAGCTGACACAACACGTAGCATCTGTGCTGGGAGCAGAAGCGGTTGTCACGACTCAAAGTGATAATCATGGACTTTGGGCGCTTGATACTTTGGCTAAAAAACAAAACTGGACTACCTCTATCTCCGGTGATAGCATGAACCATATCATAACGGCTTTCGTTAATGGACAACCAACTGCTTTATTACTTGATATAAAAGATAGTGGTACGCAATATTTAGAGCAAACTTGTCCCGATCATGTTACTATATTCTATCACTTTAATGATATTGTTCAAGAAGACTATCAGCTAATTTTAGCAGTCACTCCTTTTGTTTATTCCTCTACTATTCCCATGCTATCCTATCATCCTCGAGTAATGCATTTGGGCATTGGTTGTAGAAAGAATTGCCTTTCTGATGGAATAAGTGCATACATTAAAAATGAATTACTCAATCATCGAGTTTCTCCTCTTTCTGTGGCAAGTATATCAACCATAGAGTTGAAAAAAGAGGAACCATTGATAAACGATCTCAAAATACAATTTCCACATACCCTTCTCCATATTTATTCTGCCGACGAATTGAAAGGTATAGAAGTACCCAATCCGTCAGAAAGGGTTTTTGAGGCTACAGGTGTTTATGGGGTAGCCGAAGCATCTGCTTTGAAAAGTGCTGCTGATGGTCTCTTAGTGATAGAGAAAGAAAAAGGAATGTTAAGTGAGAATAATAACTTCACTTTTGCTCTTGCCCTGGATCGTAGAGTACTTCGTGGCGGACACATTGAAATAGTCGGCGCCGGTCCCGGAGATCCGGAGTTGGTATCTGTGAGAGGTCAAAGAATGCTTAAAGAAGCTGATCTTATTCTCTACGCAGGGAGTCTGGTTCCTCGCGAACTAACACTTTGTGCCAAAGTTGGTGCAACGGTACGCAGTTCCGCTTCTATGAGTCTGGAAGAACAGTTTGCCCTTATGAAGAGCTTTTACGACAAAGAGTTGTTTACCGTTCGACTTCATACCGGTGATCCTTGCATTTATGGTGCTATACAGGAACAGATGGCCTTCTTTGACAAGCATGGCATGAGTTATCATATCACCCCGGGAATATCTTCCTTTCAGGCAGCAGCGGCAGCATTGCAATCGCAATTTACTATTCCGGAGAAGGTACAAACCATTATCCTTACTCGTGGTGAAGGACGTACTCCTATGCCGGAGAGAGAGAAATTACATCTCTTGGCCCGTTCGCAAAGCACCATGTGCATTTTTCTTAGCGCATCAGTCATTGATCAGGTTCAAGAAGAGTTACTACAACATTATCCTCCCACTACACCGGTGGCTGCTTGCTATCACCTAACTTGGAAAGACGAACGCATCTTTCGTGGCGAGTTGAAAGAGTTGGCCAATATCGTTAAAGACAACGGATTAACGCTTACTACGATGATTGTGGTTGGTGAGGCTATTGATAACAGAAAAGGGCTTTCGCACTTGTATTCATCTAAATTCACTCATTTGTTTCGTCAGTCTGAAGAAGATAAAAACAAAGTATGATTTTAATATTTGGAGGAACAACAGAAGGAAAAGCGGCTGTTAGGGTAGCCGATGAAGCCGGACAGCCTTATTACTATTCTACTAAAGGAGAGTGGCAGGAGGTCTCTTGTCTCAATGGGATACGTCTCTCCGGTGGAATGGATATAAATGCGATGACTCGTTTTTGTCTGGAGAAAGGAATCCGCCTATTAATCGATGCTGCTCATCCGTTTGCCGTGCAATTGCACCAAACAATTGCTGATGCTTCTGAGCAATTAGGTATTCCTGTGATACGTTACGAGCGAATCTATCCTTCACGAGATAAAGAGATTATTTGGTGCGAAAACTATGAGGATGCTGTAAAAAAACTTAAACTAAAGGGAATACAACGCTTATTGGCCCTTACTGGTGTACAAACGATCAGCAAACTTCGTGATTATTGGAGAGAACACGACTGTTGGTTTCGTGTGCTTCAACGCGAATCTTCCGTTCAAATGGCTGTTAATGAAGGATTTAATTCTCAAAGAATCGTCTTTTATCATCCTGAAGAAGATGAAAAGAAACTACTGAACGAACTTCATCCAGATGCGATCATTACTAAGGAGAGCGGAGAATCGGGCGGATTCATCGAGAAGGTGAAAGCAGCGCAACAAATAGGCGTTTCTGTATTTGTAATAAAACGTCCATTATTGCCAGATGGTTTTTTTTCGGTAAATGGAGAACATGGCTTGCGTAGAGCTATCGAACAATTTCTTCCCGGATTCTTCCCGTTGCGCACAGGATTCACTACTGGAAGTTGTGCTACGGCAGCTTCTGTAGCAGCGCTTAAAACCGTATTGACAAGGAAAGAACAAGATAGCGCTACGATTCTTTTACCCAACGGAGAAAGTCTCTCGCTGGTAGTAAGCTGTAGCCGTTTTGTTTCCGATCATTCTGCTACAAGTATTGTTATCAAAGATGCCGGAGATGATCCAGACGTTACCAACGGAATTGAAATTGTTGCTACGGTTTCGACCAGAGATGAGACCCTTAGTGACGATGAAATCAAGAATAATCATGCTATAAATAGTTATTCGGACACTTCTCCTATTATCCTTAGGGGAGATGAAAAAATAAACGGAGCGAAAGATATGCCCGTCATAGTCCTTTGTGGTGGAATAGGAATAGGGAGAATAACTCTTCCGGGATTGGGGCTGGAAATTGATGGTCCTGCCATTAATCACTCTCCTCGTAAGATGATAGAGGAAAATCTGAGAGCTTTGCTTGCAGAACTAGAAGCCTCCCCCACAATGGTTACTGTTAATCTTTCCGTTCCTGTTGGTGTAGAAATAGCCAAACGAACCTTCAATCCACGTTTGGGCATTGAAGGAGGTATATCCATTATCGGTACTTCGGGCATTGTAAAGCCCTTTTCATCGGAAGCATTTATTAATTCCATTCGTAAAGAGATAGAAGTAGCCAAGGCTACAGGTAGCGACAGACTAGTAATTAATTCCGGTGCAAAGAGTGAGAGATCTGTTCGCAAAATCTACCCGACACTACCTGCACAAGCTTTTGTACATTATGGTAACTTTATTGGAGAGACTCTAAAGATTGCTTCCGAACTAAATATCAAAAAAGTTACTTTAGGTATTATGATTGGAAAGGCAGTAAAGTTGGCCGAAGGATTTCTCGATACGCATAGCAAGAACACCACAATGAACAGAGCCTTTTTGCAACAGATAGCCCAGAAGTCCGGTTGCGAACCTCAAAAGGTCAATTTTATAGGTAATATAACCCTTGCTCGCGAACTATGGACACTCCTTTCTACTGATGAGCAAACTTGCTTCTTCTCTTTATTACTTGAAAATTGCATGAAACATGCTGCCCCACTTCTACCCCATGGAGATCTCACTATCCTATTACTTAATGAAGAAGGAACGGTCTTTTAATCTATCCAAAATATTGTTTTTGCATCCGCTGCAATGAAAGTTCTTCATGCTTTTTTGTTTTTGATTCAGCAGAGAGAATAAATCAACTACTAGAGGTTGATTTCAATAAATCAACCGATAATGGTTGATTTACGAAAATCAACTACTGGAGGTTGATTTATTGAAAAATAGCATTATATTTGCAAAGGAATTAGATGAATAACCTCAAAGGGAGATACTATTATTATGCTAAAAGGAATCATAACAGGTGATATCGTTCATTCTACTAAGATTGAAATAGAAAACAGAGGTATCTTATTGACTACGCTTAAAAATATCGTAACGGAGATAAATGAAAATATATCCCCCATCGAAATGGAGATATTTAGAGGGGATAGTTTTCAAATCGTTATTCCCGAAGTATTGGACGCTTTAAAAATTGCCTTATTAATAAGGAGTGGATTGCAAAAAAACACGCTCGAAACAATGAAATGGGATGCCAGAGTTTCGTTGGGAATAGGAAAGGTGGAATTTGAAGCCAACAGTATTGTGCAGTCGGATGGCGAAGCTTTTCACAATTCAGGAAGGCAGTTTGATGAAATGGGCAAAGCAGAAAAGATGGCGCTAAGAACTCCTTGGGAAGAATTTAACAACGAATTCACAGTCAGTACCGCATTTGCCGACGAGCTCATCTCAAGCTGGAGCATTGTTCAGGCCGAAGCAATCTATTATTGGTTACTGAAAAAGGTTTCTCAGAGAGAATTAGCTGAAATGTTACAGAAATCCCCTCAGACAATTAATAAAAGATTGCTAACAGCCAATTATGGCTTAATCGAATTATACTTGAATAGATACCAACAGCTTTTAAAAGAACGCATGGGATGGAACTAACAGGGTTTGACATTCTTTTCAGACTACTCTTCGCACATATTTTCTCTGATTTCATTATCCAATCTGATAAAGTGGTCAGTAGCAAGAATAAGAAGAAAGTCGCTTCTCACATCTACCACAGCCTGACACATGCTGTTTTATCCTATTGTATTCTTTTACAATGGGATAAATGGTACATACTACCCATTATATTTATCTCTCATCTGCTAATTGATCTATGGAAAACTAATCAGAAAGACGGACTTAACTCTTTTATAATTGATCAGAGCCTACATCTATTGGTAATTATTTCATTATGGCTCACACTTACCGAACAATTTAATCAACTAGCAGATTCTTTAATGTATCTGCTAAAGAACGAACAGTTTTGGGTTATTGCGATAGCTTATCTGCTGATTTTAAAGCCTTCATCCATCTTTTTATCGCTATTTACCAAGAGGTGGAGGATGAGTCATGAAATAATGAATAACTTGCAAAATGCCGGATGCTGGATTGGCTATTTAGAAAGGATTATGATTTTGACATTTGTTCTATTGAATCAAATAGAAGCGATAGGATTTTTGCTTGCTGCGAAGTCTATTTTTCGTTTTGGTGAGCTAAATAATGCGAAAGATATAAAGACAACAGAATATGTGCTAATAGGCACATTTGCCAGTTTCATCATTGCTATTATGGTTGGGTTGAGTGTAAGAGGTTTGTTGTAATCTACTTTGGCTGATTTTGAAAGTTTACCTGAAGGTTGTTTTTCTATTTTTTGATAGGTTTATTGCCTAATAAACAAGCAGATAGCTTTTTTTATTGAAATAATGATGTACATTTGTAGAGCAAGGATAGAATATCATTAACTCTAATTATAATGGAAACAACAGCTAAGCTCTATTCGCTGAACCTCAGCAACTCAAAAACGTACCTTTTCACCTTACTCTTTGTGGCAGGAAACTTGGTATTACCGCAACTTTGCCACCTTACTCCGTATGGGGGACCCACTCTTTTACCTATTTACTTCTTTACGTTGATAGCTTCTTATAAGTATGGCTTGCAAGTAGGACTACTGACTGCGCTCTTCTCTCCTATTGTCAACAGTTTGTTATTTGGAATGCCACCGGTAGCTGTATTGCCAATCATCTTAATCAAATCGGGATTACTTGCTGTCACTGCTGCTGCTGCCGCTCATTACAGTAAAAAAATCTCTCTTGGAGCCATCTTGATCGCAATTTTAGGTTATCAACTAATAGGCACAGCTATTGAATGGGCCATTTTAGGTAATTTTTATGATGCCGCACAAGATTTCCGCATGGGTATTCCGGGCATGCTCATTCAGTTGTTTGGAGGATATGCTTTGTTGAAAGCTATTGCTAAGATTTGATGCTGATGGGAGGAAAAACGTTTGAAGAGGTCATGGAGCGTTTTCGTACCCTGCCGATAGAAGAAGAATTTGATCTGATTGTGGCTATTGCCAACGGTGGTATCGTTCCGGCAGCAATCATCAACCAACGGTTACAGAAAGAGATACACTTGCTAAAGATTAATCTCAGAGATGAAAATCAGCGACCGAAATACGACCATCCCCAGTTGGTGGCACCCATTGACTTTGATTTTCATGATAAACGGATCTTGCTTGTAGATGACCGGATTAAAACAGGAAGTACCATTTTGTTTGCCCGCGAACTACTGAAAGAGGCAAAACTGATAAAGACATTTGCAGTAAACGGGAATGCTGATTATGCGTTATATGATGAAGCATGTTTCAAATTTCCCTGGATAGTATAACCTTAATTTATATGTAGGCTATGGATAGAAGAAATTTTCTGAGAACAGTGGCTATAACCGGTGCTGCCATGACGATACAGCATTCTGAAGCCATGGAAATACTGACACAGTCGGTTAGTAAACTAGGAGGAGGCAAAGTAGACCTTGTGGCGGTGATGGGTGGTGAACCTGAAGCGATGTTTCGCCGAGCCATTACTGAAATGGGAGGTATGAAAAAGTTTGTGAAACCGGGACAAAAGGTGGTGGTGAAACCTAATATTGGTTGGGATAAAGTACCTGAACTAGCCGGAAATACAAACCCGAAACTTGTGGGCGAAATTGTAAAGCAATGTTTTGCAGCCGGAGCCAAAGAGGTGACTGTATTTGACCATACGTGCGATGATTGGCAGAAGTGCTATAAGAACAGTGGTATAGAAGCAGCAGCAAAAGCTGCCGGAGCAAAGGTGATGCCTGCTCATTTGGAGTCGTACTATCGTACTGCTCCCCTGCCTGCCGGAAAAATTATGAAGCAAGCAAAAATACATGAGGCTATTTTGAATTGTGATGTGTGGATCAATGTTCCTGTGCTGAAAAATCACGGTGGTGCCAACCTCACTATGTCAATGAAGAATCATATGGGTATCGTGTGGGACCGTGGATTCTTTCATCAAAACGACCTTCAGCAATGCATTGCAGATATGTGCACGTTGCAAAAGAAAGCAGTGTTGAATGTAGTCGACGCCTATCGGGTGATGAAGACAAATGGTCCACGCGGACGTTCCACCTCTGATGTGGTACTGGCTAAAGGACTTTTTATGTCACAGGATATTGTGGCGGTAGACACTGCTGCAGCTAAGTTCTTCAATCAGATACGTGAAATGCCGCTGGAAACCGTAGGGCATCTGGCCAATGGACAGGCATTGAAAATAGGAACGATGGATTTAGATAAACTGAATATCAAGCGAATAAAGATGTAACATAACTATGCTTAGAATAACACGAATAATTGTAGCGACTTTATTTTTTGTATTAATTACCTTTTACTTTCTGGACTTTGCAGGCATATTGCCCGAAGGTGCTCATTGGTTAGCGAAAGTACAATTCGTACCTGCGCTACTTTCATTGAGCGCTATCATACTGGTTGTCTTGATTGTACTCACTTTGCTTATGGGCCGTATCTACTGCTCAGTGATTTGCCCCATGGGTGTTTTTCAAGATGTGACGAACCGCATTTCTCGCCTCTTTGCCAAGAAAAAAAAGAAGTTTGCTTATAGCAAGCCAAAAACCTTATTGCGTTGGATCATATTGGCTATTAGTATTTTGGCTTTCGTCTTTGGAATATCTTTCGTAGTTGGATTATTAGACCCTTACAGTGCATATGGCAGAATGATCACAGGCATCTTTAAGCCGGCATACATGCTATGCAATAATCTATTGGAGAGCATCTTTTCTAGTCAAGAGAATTATACTTTTTACAAAGTAGATATAGCCATTCGCAGCGTCTTGTCTCTCGTGATAGGAGTCGTCACTTTTTTACTGATCGGCTTTCTGGCATGGAGAAATGGACGTACGTGGTGTAACACAATATGCCCCGTAGGCACTGTGTTAGGGTTTCTTAGTCGCTTCTCTGTATTCAAAATTCGTATTGACCTAAATAAGTGTACCAGTTGCGGTATATGCGCCACCAAGTGTAAGGCTTCGTGCATCAGCGTATCGACCCATTCTATAGACTACAGCCGCTGCGTTGATTGTTTCGACTGTTTGAAAGATTGCAGGCAAGAAGCTATAAATTTCACTCCTTCTGCTGCCATCACCCGTCAAGGAGTAGATGCTTCTAAACGTCGCTTTATGACTGCCGGAATCACTACCGCACTTGTGGCACCTCAAGCTTTGCTACATGCACAATCTACCCTACTAAGCACGGGTAAAGCTTATAAAAAGAAAAACCCGTTGACTCCTCCGGGATCAGTTAGCCTCGAACACTTTCAGGAAAACTGTACCTCATGCCATCTGTGCGTAAGCAAATGTCCCTCTCATGTATTGAAACCGGCATTTATGGAATACGGTTTAGAGGGAATGATGCAACCTACGGTAGATTTCGAAAAAGGGTTCTGTAATTTTGACTGCACGGTGTGCGGTGACGTATGTCCCACAGCAGCTATCAAACCCCTGACAGTGAAGCAAAAACATGTAACCCAAATGGGCTATGTGGTTTTCATACTAGAGAATTGTATCGTTCACACAGACAATACTAGTTGCGGAGCTTGTTCTGAACACTGTCCCACTCAAGCTATTGCTATGGTACCCTATAAAGATGGGCTGACTATTCCTAAAGTAGACAGAGATATTTGCGTAGGTTGTGGCGGTTGCGAGTATGTTTGCCCTGCCCGTCCCTACAGAGCTGTTCACATTGAAGGTAATCCTGTGCAGATAGCCGCTAAGCCATTTAAAGAAGAAAAAAAAGAAAAGATTGAGATTGATAACTTCGGATTTTGACTTTTAGAATGTAATTTTCATTATTGTGTTAATATTTAATACCTAGCAAGACCCCCTCTGCAAAGCCTTGTGAGTGGGGTTTCTTGAACTAGTTACTTCAGCGTGGTGAACTAGTTAATTCACCACGCTGAAGTAACTAGTTCACCACGCTGAAGTTATGTGCATTGCATTATAAAGGCTACTTGTAAAATAAATTCCTAAAGAAAGATAAACATTGATTTGATTAACAGTTTTTTGTTTTAAGTCAATCTAAACCTTAGGAAATATTATTAACTTCGTGGCCAACTATTCAGAGACAATATACAAATGGAAATTACGAGTCGTTCATATAATATAGGCTATGCCCTAAGCGGTGGCTTTATAAAGGGATTTGCACATTTAGGCGTCATGCAGGCTTTATTGGAACATGGCATTCGTCCGGATATCATTTCAGGAGTGAGTGCGGGTGCTTTAGCCGGAGTTTTCTATGCTGATGGGAATGAACCTTACAAAGTACTCGACTATTTTTCCGGACACAAATTTCAGGACCTCACGAAAATGGTTATTCCTAAAGTGGGGTTATTTGAGCTGGGAGAGTTTCAGGAGTTTCTGAGAAGCAACCTGAAAGCTCAGAAGCTGGAAGAACTGAAGATACCTCTTATTGTGACGGCAACTGATTTGGACCATGGCAGGAGTATTCAGTTTCGCAAAGGAAATATTGCCGAGCGTGTTGCAGCTTCGTGCTGTATGCCTGTACTTTTTGCTCCGGTCAAAATCAATGGTGTGCACTATGTTGATGGAGGATTATTTATGAATCTGCCTGCCACCATCATTCGCCAAGAATGTGATAAGGTGGTAGCTATCAACGTAAGCCCTCTGAATATGGAGAAGTATAAAATGAACATTGTGGGTATTGCTTTGCGCTCTTATCACTTAATGTTCAGAGCCAATACTTTTAAAGAATTTGAACATTGTGACTTATTGATTGAACCTTATAATCTGAATGGATTTAGTAATCGTGAATTGCAAAAGGCTGAAGAAATCTTTGAATTAGGTTACAAGACGGGAAGTGAGCAGTTAACTCAGCTTATCGCAGAAAAGGGGAAAATATGGAAGTAATCAGAAACCATTAAACACCAACAAGAAATGAACAGCAAGAAGAAAATCATCATTTATCAGGTGTTGCCACGCTTGTTTGGCAATGACAACAATCACTGCATCAACAATAATGACATAGTAGCCAATGGTTGTGGCAAATTTGCAGATTTTACTCCAAAAGCCTTTGAAGAGATAAAAAAGCTTGGTATCACGCATATATGGTACACGGGTATCATTGAACATGCCACTCAAACGGATTACAGGCGGTATAATATTCGCCTCGATCATCCGGCTGTGGTGAAAGGTAAAGCGGGTTCGCCGTATGCTATAAAGGATTATTATGACGTGGATCCTGACTTGGCTCAAGATGTTCAGCAACGAATGATTGAGTTTGAAAAACTTGTTGAGCGTACGCATGCAAGTGATCTAAAGATGATTATTGATTTCGTACCTAATCATGTGGCGCGTCAATATCACTCTGATGTGCAGCCTGAAGGAACTGAGGAGCTAGGTGCCAATGATGATGTAAATCAATCATTCAGCCCGTATAATAACTTTTATTACATTCCGCAATCAGAATTTCGGGGGCAATTCGATCTCAAAGCCGGTACTAACGAACCCTACCGCGAATCGCCGGCAAAGGCTACGGGAAATAATCGTTTCGATGCGACACCAAACATAAACGATTGGTACGAAACGGTGAAGCTCAACTATGGTATTGATTACTCAAATGGTTCTACTTGCTGCTTCTCTCCCATCCCTGACACATGGACCAAAATGCTGGATATTCTTCTCTTTTGGGCAGCAAAAGACATTGACGGTTTCCGTTGCGACATGGCAGAGATGGTACCCGTGGAGTTTTGGGAGTGGGTTATTCCACAAGTAAAGAAGAAACATCCACAACTCTTATTCATTGCTGAAGTGTACAATCCTGCTGAATATCGCAATTATTTGCAACGCGGTAAGTTCGATTACCTGTACGACAAAGTGGGTTTGTATGACACGCTTCGTAATGTTACCTGTGGATACGACTCCGCCAATGCAATTAGTCGCAGTTGGCAAAGTTTGGGAGGTATCGAAAAGAAAATGCTGAACTTCTTGGAGAACCATGATGAACAACGTATTGCTTCGGATTTCTTTGTTGGCGATCCTCGCAAAGGTATTCCTGCTCTTATTGTTTCTGCATGTATGAACACAAATCCAATGATGATCTATTTTGGGCAGGAACTTGGCGAACAGGGCATGGATTCAGAGGGTTTCAGTGGAAGAGACGGAAGAACAACGATCTTTGATTATTGGAGTGTGGATAGCATTCGTCGGTGGAGAAACGGCGGACAGTTCGATGAAAAGAAAATGACGGAAGAACAGAAATACTTGCAAAAGACTTACCGCCATATACTAAACTTGTGTAACAAAGAGCGTGCTATATCCGAAGGGGTATTCTTTGATCTGATGTACGTGAACCAAAATGGTTGGCGATTTAACGAACACAAGCAGTACGTATTTTTGCGTAAGCATGAGCACGAACTACTCCTTATTTTGGTCAACTTTGATTGCATCTCTGCGGAGGTATCGATAAATCTTCCGTCACATGCCTTCGATTATTTACAAATACCTCAGGTAGAATCATGCCAAGCTACAGATTTGCTCACAGGCAAGAAAGAGACGATAAGCTTGCTTCCTTACAAAGCTACTGAAACATTCGTTGGAGCATATGGCGGTAAGATTTTGAAAATAAAGTTATAACGCTTAATTAAATAGATGTGTATTAATTCAATTCCCTATATTTCAAGTCAAAACGTCCTTTAGTTATACGAGTCCCTTCGAAAGTGCCACTGATGATGCCATTGCTCATACGAGTGATGTGAACTTTTCCATCTTCAAGTGATTGAGTATCGAAATATGCCTCGGTATAGTCTACTGTTTTCCCTTGCTCCGGATTGAGGATGGTGAATTTTATATAAGATTTCAAATCGACTTCTGCAGATATCTCCATTTTGTATGTGTTGTTGTCTTGTTTATAATAGTTAGTAGTTGGCGTTCCCCATCTTCCACTTACATATACCCAACCGTCCATCAAACAGCCAAAAGTATTTTCACCGGTCGTTGTCTCTTGAGGCATGATGGTAGGATCAACAGATTTATCCTCTTCGCAGGCGATGCAGAGAAATAATGCACAGATAAATAATAAATATTTCATAGTGTAGTTCTTGTTAAAAATGATAATTTAGACCAATTAATAAAGATAAATGAGAGAAATCTCCTCCTCCGTCACTTGACTCAGGACTTTCGACTTTCCATGTTTGACCGTGATATCTGACCGAATAACTATCTGAACTACTCGTAATCCAGTTTAGTTTCCCGGAAACACCCCATTGAGAAGAGAAAAGATATTCTGCTGCTGCTGATAGATTAGAAGCAATCTTATTCATTGACACTTCTCGAGGAGTATCATACACGGTGCTTTTATCTTTATAGAATTGGTAGCCTAGACCTGCAGATAGAGATAGGTTATATTTCCGCTTCACCATAAATAAGGCCAATTGAGGTGCGATATAGTTCATTCGAATCTTATCAGAACCATCGCGATGAGAGTTTTTGTATCGTGATCCTTCATAAATGAAGCCCGGTGCAAATTTCCATGAATGGAAGATATGTTTGTCCGTCAAATAATAGTAGTTGACGTTCCACGCAATACCATCTCGCAAACCATCGCGATAATGATCAGAGTAGTCCGTGATTCCCATAAATTTTCCCATATACTGAGATGGACCAGCATGGAAGGAAAACATATATTTTCCTATCGATGCATCTTGGGCAAAGAGAGATACAGCCTGTATCATTAGCCCGAAAAAAAGACAATAGTGTTTGTTTTTCATAACAAAGATATTTGAATAATTAGATAAATCGTTTTTTAGCTTTTGCATTAACCTGTTTAGTCATCTTTTGAGATTTTGATCTACAAATTTATTACAAATAAAACATAATACCTCCAAAAGATTTGTTTTTTTTGCGAAAAGTTCTTTTCGTCTCTTACTCTTGAGAATAACTTACTAACAATTTAGCATCAATCATTAATTCAGATTGAAGAGTTTGCGGTAATCTAATAGAAGCTTAGCAGAATTTTTGGGTACTAAAAAAAGGGAAGCTTTCACCTCCCTTTTTCCGTTTGTATTTGGTCTATACGAATAGCTAGATTTTATTTTGTTTTTCTGAGTACCATTGCTGTACGAGCAGGTATATAAAGTCTCATCCATTCCTTATTCTCCGATGCGTAAAGTGGGTCGGGAAGAGTAAAATGCTTCACACTATTGTCTGATAGCCCCTGACCACCATATGCGGAATTGTCAGTATCCAGAACCACTTCGTAAGTGCCGGGAGATACTAAGAAACCGTAATCAGTGAACGATTTCATTGGATTGAAATTGAATACAAAAACCAAGTCTTTGCGTTGATAAGCCAATATTTGATCTTCGTCATTGTGCCATATCTCTTGTACAGGGGTAGATTGAAAGTTTCTCACACTCTTGATGGTCTTGAGCATGTCAACATCAAAATCAGCCATATAGTGATAATCCAGATTTTTATTGTCTACCAAATTCCATTGGCGACGAGCATATTTGCATGACCATCCGTTTCCTTCGCGAGGAAAATCAATCCATTCCGGATGTCCGAATTCATTGCCCATGAAGTTTAAATAACCACCATTAATGGTAGATGAGGTAAGCAAGCGAATCATCTTGTGCAAGGCGATACCACGGTTCACAATGTAATTTTCGTCTCCTTTCTGCATGTGCCAATACATATCGGCATCTATCAGACGGAAGATAATAGTCTTATCGCCAACCAAAGCCTGATCATGGCTTTCAGCATAAGAGATTGTTTTCTCGTCCTTGCGACGATTAGTCACTTCCCAGAACATGCTCGACGGCTTCCAGTCTTCGTCTATCTTTTCTCTGATAGTCTTAATCCAATAATCGGGAATATTCATGGCCATACGGTAATCGAATCCATAACCACCATCTTCTACTTTGACAGCAAGTCCGGGCATACCGGAAACCTCTTCAGCAACCGTTATAGCAGTGGGGTTAACCTGATGAATCATCTCATTAGCTAGTGTTAGATAGCAAATAGCATCGCCATCCTGGTATCCATTAAAGTAATCGGAATAATCAACGAAGGCCTCTCCTAACCCATGGCTATAATAGAGCATAGAAGTAACTCCATCAAAGCGGAAACCATCAATCTGATATTCTTCTAACCAATACTTGCAGTTTGATAAGAGAAAGTGAACCACCTCATCTTTTCCATAATCAAAGCAAAGTGAATCCCATGCCGGATGTTCCCGGCGAGCACCTTCATAGAAATATTGGCAAGGATCTCCTGCAAAATTGGCCAAACCTTCCAGTTCATTCTTCACTGAATGTGAGTGAACAATATCGATAATGACTGCAATACCTAGTGCGTGAGCTGCATCAATGAGTTCTTTCAGTTCGTCGGGTGTACCAAAACGAGAAGAAGGAGCAAAGAAATTAGACACATGATAACCAAAACTGCCATAATACGGATGTTCTTGAATGGCCATAATCTGAATACAGTTATATCCTCCCTTGGCTATACGTGGCAAAACGTTTTCGCGAAATTCGTTATATGTTCCCACTTTCTCTTCTTCCTGAGCCATGCCAATATGGCATTCATAAATGAGCAACGGATCGGTAGTGGGTTTAAATGTCTTTTGTTTAAAAGCAAATGGTGCTTCGGGTCTCCAGACCTGCGCACTGAATATGGCTGTTTTTTCATCCTGTACAACTCTTGTGGCCCATGCAGGGATACGTTCTCCCTTACCTCCATCCCAACATACAATCAATTTGTACAAATCGCCATGATGAATAGCTTTCTCAGGCAGATTGAGTTCCCAATTGCCACCTTCGAGACGTGTTAATGAGAATTCTTCTTTTTCCGTCCAATCATTGAAAGTCCCCACTAGATAGATATGCGTAGCATTGGGTGCCCATTCGCGAAAAGTCCATCCTGTAGCAGTAGGGTGCAGACCAAAATAAAGATATCCCGAAGCAAAATCTGACAACGTTTGCTTCCCTCCGTCTGTCAATTTGGACTTCTTATCCATAGCATACTGATAACGCCCTGTTATAGCGTCTTTGAAAGGCTCAAGCCATGGGTCATTTTTGATTAAATTAAGAGTTCTTTCCATTATTAGGATGAATTTTGGTTTTTCAGTACTTATGCTTTTACTTTTACGATAACTTTCTTTACT
Source organism: Bacteroides ihuae (assembly GCF_900104585.1). Classification (GTDB taxonomy): domain Bacteria; phylum Bacteroidota; class Bacteroidia; order Bacteroidales; family Bacteroidaceae; genus Bacteroides; species Bacteroides ihuae. The sequence continues at coordinate 971,243 of NZ_FNVX01000005.1, read as the reverse complement.
CCATTGGCAGTAACACCGGGTGCATGTCCATCCTGGGGGAAGAAGATGGCAAACATACCTGGTTTTACAGTAATGTAACTTTCTGCCAATCCATCAAAAAAAGTAATATCTTTTTCTGTATTATAGGTTGAATTCACTGGTAGGCAATCCTTTGCAGGAGTATATCCCATCACCTCTGTTCCTGAAAGTGGAATTTGAATATCAATAAATTCATTATGAGTTTCTAACTTAGCTTGTTCTTTTGTTTTCGGATTTGTTTGTGCTACGTTCACTACAAGATCTTTCCCTTTAAGTTCGACTTTACCAACTTCCAAAGAGTGTAGATCATGAGATTTTAAATAGTCTATAGCTTGAGCAAACAAAGGGTTCAACGATGCGTATTTCTCCAAATTTTCTAAAGTGTCTACTACCATGAGTCTGATGTTTTTATTGTTGATTTATTATAAGACATTATTCAAATTCATCGACAGTATAATTGACAAAGTCGATAAAACGTTTTAGTTGACGAAGAGCACTCTCTGCCTGTTCAGCGGCATCAGGCATCATAAAAAAACTGTCTGGAACAGAATACGTGCAACTAATCTCTTTGCATTTAAGGTAATCAATATACTTAAAGTCTTTCGGAAACCCTTTGGGAGCTGTTTTAAGAAAAGTCTCTCCTATGACAGGAAAATATTTCTTAAATTCAGGATCTTCCACAATGGATAGATATTCCTCAATATTATCATATATAGCTTGCCGAAGAGCTTTCAATATCTTAGGTGGTGGACACCAGCTACCGCCAGCAATTAAACAATTGCCGGGCTGTAAGTGTATGTAATAACCACAATGTTCTGATTTCTTTCCTTTGGCATTGATATATCCACCCAAATGGTTCTTATAAGGTGTTTTATCTGCCGAAAAGCGAGTATCACGATAGATGCGATATGTACAATCCTTCGTTTGTATTCCTTTTATACTTTCATCGAATAACGATATGTGCGAAATGAATGCTGCCAGGAAGTTATCAAACTCCACACGAGCTTTTTCATATTTATCGCGATGCTCATTAAACCATTCACGATTGTTATTCTGTGCAAGTTCTTTTAAATATTGAAAGATAACAGGTGTATTCATCGTCTTTCCTTTAGTATTTACCTCGCAAACGTACGAAATTTATTTGTAACTTGCTATAAAAACTAAAGAAAAACAGGGCAAAAAAAGCATCGGCTCTAAAGAACCGATGCTTATAACACATTTATCAAAAAAACAGACTCTTCCGTTTCCGACGTACTTACTCATCCCAAGCTAGCACAATCTTTTTCTATTAATTTTATATCTAATACTATGAAAAACACATAAATTAAACAGATGAGAAGAATAAATTGTTCACAAAAGAAAAATGATTTTTTATCAACGACTATGAATAGGCTCTCTTTTTTATATCTTTGCAAAAAAAACATGGAATATAACTTCGATGAACTGAGTGTACAAAAGATAGTAACTTGGGCACAAAACACACAATTTCCTCAGAGTGTGCAACTTACTAACTATGAAGATATCTACAATGTAAATAGATATATTGTGGCCAACGTTTATGACATTCAACAACACTATCCTGACCCACTATATAACGCCGCAATCACTCGGCTCTACCGATTAAAAGAATACTTAGAGACTCATCCATTATAATTTACCTATAATAATTTTCCACAGGTCAGATGGCAAATTATTATAAGAAACGATCAACGGTATTATATCCTTCATTTTAATAAAATAGAATAGCCACAGATTATACCTCAAATGCAGGTATCATCTCCTGCATTTGAGGTATAGTCTGTGGCTATCGATAAACTAAGTTTGTAGCTACCTAAATAGTTTAATAATAGTTATTTATGATCTTTTAAATCTATAATAAGATTAAGTTCTTCTAATTGGGCAGATTCCAAAGTAGCAGGAGCATCAATCATTACATCACGACCTGAATTATTCTTTGGAAATGCAATACAATCGCGAATAGAATCAAGACCGGCAAAAAGTGACACCCAACGATCAAGTCCGTAAGCTAATCCACCATGAGGGGGGGCGCCATATTTAAATGCATCCATCAAGTAGCCAAATTGTTCGTGAGCACGTTTACTTGTAAAGCCTAGTAAGCCAAACATTTTGTTCTGCAATTCGCTATCATGAATACGAATAGATCCACCGCCTACTTCAACACCATTCACTACCATATCGTAAGCGTTGGCACGTACAGCGCCTGTGTCACTATCGAGCAAATGAACGTCTTCCAGTTTTGGCGAAGTGAACGGATGGTGCATAGCCATGAATCGCTTTTGTTCTTCATCCCATTCAAAAAGAGGAAAATCGATAACCCACAAGCAAGCAAAACTGTTCTTATCTCTTAATCCCAGTTGGTTACCCATCTCTAAACGAAGCTCGCATAACTGTTTACGCGTTTTCATCGCATCGTCCCCCGAGAGGATAAGTATCAAATCGCCTGGCTTAGCCCCGAAAGCTTCTTTCATCTGCTGCAGAACTTCTTGTGAGTAGAACTTATCCACACTCGATTTTACATTTCCATCAGCTTCTATTCGAGCATAAACCATTCCTTTGGCACCAATCTGAGATTTCTTTACAAAGTCAGTCAGCGCATCAAGTTGCTTGCGAGTGTAGACAGCCGCACCCTCTGCACAGATACCGCCAATGTAAGTAGCATCATCAAATACAGAGAAACCATGGCCTTTGAGTATATCCATCAACTCCACAAATTTCATTCCGAAACGAAGATCAGGTTTGTCGCTACCATAATATTTCATAGCTTCACTCCACGGCATGCGCAAGAAAGGTCCCGTCAGTTCTACCCCACGAATGGTCTTAAACAAATGTTTGGCCATTCCTTCGAACGTAGAAATTACATCCTCCTGCTCCACAAAACTCATTTCACAGTCAATCTGTGTAAACTCGGGCTGACGATCGGCGCGCAAGTCTTCGTCGCGGAAGCATTTTACAATTTGAAAATAACGATCGAATCCAGACACCATTAACAACTGTTTGAATAGCTGTGGTGATTGTGGAAGAGCATAAAACTGTCCCGGGTTCATGCGCGATGGCACTACAAAATCTCTTGCGCCTTCAGGAGTAGAACCGATGAGTACTGGCGTTTCCACTTCCAAAAAACCCATATTATCAAGATAACGACGTATTTCCATCGTCATTTTATGACGTAACTCCAGATTAGCACGAACAACGTTTCTTCTTAAATCCAAATAGCGATACTTCATGCGGATGTCGTCTCCTCCATCTGTATTATCTTCGATTGTAAAAGGTGGTGTTACGGAAGCATTGAGTATATTCAATTCTGAAACGATAATCTCCACATCGCCTGTAGGCATGTTCCCATTTTTACTAAAGCGTTCGCTAACGGTGCCTTTTATCTGAACGACAAACTCTCGTCCCAATTTATTAGCTCTTTCGCACAACGGCGTATCCACTTCTTCATTAAAGACCAACTGTGTGATTCCGTAACGGTCGCGGAGATCAACAAATGTCATTCCCCCCATTCTACGTGAGCGCTGCACCCATCCGGCCAGTGTCACCTGCTTATTAACATCGGAGATACGTAATTCTCCACACGTATATGTTCTGAACATACCTATATTATAATATATTAGTTTTTTAGAAAGTGCAAAAATACATATTAATTCCTAAAATGTCAATCTCTTTTAGTCAGCTTCTTTAGTAATGCCCTATTTTTATTCATCATCACGCGATTCTTATTGGCGATGTCTTCAACAAACAATTCATTTAGGCGTTGCAATCCGTTGACATACTCTTGTGCTTTTTGAAGTACATTGCGAGTGTCTTTATCTTTTTCGCGAGGCACAACTACATTCAATCCTCTTTTTATTATTTCCACATTTATAGATTCACCCATCATCATGGGATCTCCATCGAAATGTACCACTCCTGATTTACTGCGATTAATTCGTAAATTCTGGCACCGGAACGTTTTTATTCGGCTATTCTGATCAATTGTTTTATTAAAAAGTTGATAAGCTAACGAAGGAACATCTAGCACTGTGAAAGGCTCAAGGATGGTTACATCCATCAATCCGTCTGTCAGTGTTGCTTGTGGAGTGATATACGCATTGTTGCCGTACTGAGAAGCATTGCCACAGGCAATCAGAAAGGCTTTATATTTCTTTGTGCCATCTTCTGTTTCTAATTCATACGTTTGATTTTGATATGTCAGGCTCTGTTGAAGGGTCTTTTCTAAATAAGTGAGTAATCCTCTCTTACCTGCAGTAGCAAACTTCAAGCTCACAAAGGCATCAAATCCTACTCCGCAAGTGCAGAAAAAAGGAATATTATTAATCTTACCATAATCAATAATATCAAGTAAACCCTCATTAATGACTTCAAGGGCTTTCTTTGTGTCCATTGGTATTTGTAGATGCCTAGCCAATCCATTGCCCGAACCGCAGGGTACAATACCCAAAGCCGTCTGAGTATGAATAAGCGAACGAGCTATTTCGTTCACAGTACCGTCACCTCCAATAGCAACCACTTCATCTACCCCATCGCGTACAGCCTGAGCAGCTATATCAACAGCATGCCCTGCCCTTTCAGTTTTCACGACCTCCCAAGCATACCTATCTTTATCTATCACATCACCCAATTGGTTTAGAATATCTTCTTTGCCTTGAGTCCCTGAAGCAGGGTTGATAATAAAAAGTATTTTTTTCATCATACTAATTCATATACTGATAAGCCGTCTTTTTTTATTCATAAAGCTGATTAACATCCGAATAAAATGGCTCTCGATGCGTATCATTCTTTTGTTGTCTGGCAAAAGTAATATAAATATTTTTAGTTGTGACACATTCATTTCATATTTTTATTATCTTTGCCCCCTGTTTGAATATCGCATTAGTGATAAAATCAGAGCTAGCAGCCGTTTTGACTAATGGCTCAAAAAGCGGACTTATTTAATAAAAAATTCATGGGATTATTACAAGAGAAGTTAGCAAAGTACGATCTGCCCCAACAAGTGAAGGCAAAAGGCGTATATCCTTACTTTCGATGCATCGAAAGTGAACAAGACACAGAAGTAATCATGAGCGGCAAAAAAGTGTTGATGTTTGGCTCTAATTCCTACCTAGGTTTAACAAATCATCCAAAAGTAATTGAAGCTGCTATTGAAGCTACCCGTAAATACGGTACAGGATGTGCAGGCTCACGCTTTCTTAACGGAACATTAGATCTTCATCTTCAATTAGAGAAAGAACTGGCTGAATTCGTAGGAAAAGAAGATGCGATCATTTATTCTACCGGATTTCAGGTAAATTTGGGGGTTGTATCGTGTGTTACAGGCCGAGAAGACTATGTCATCTGTGACGAACTCGATCATGCTTCTATAGTAGAAGGGCGTCGCCTTTCTTTCTCAACTGCTTTGAAGTTCAAGCATAATGACATGGAGTCATTAGAGAAGGAACTACAAAAGTGCAAACCAGAATCAGTGAAGTTGATTGTAGTAGATGGAGTCTTCAGTATGGAAGGTGATATCGCCAACCTACCCGAAATTGTTCGTTTAGCTAAGAAGTACAATGCCAGCATCATGGTTGATGAAGCGCATGGTTTAGGCGTTTTAGGCAGACAAGGACGTGGCACCTGCAATCATTTTGGTCTAACAAACGATGTAGATCTTATTATGGGTACTTTCAGTAAGTCGCTAGCTTCTATTGGAGGATTTATTGCTTCAGATGAAGCGGTAATCAATTACTTAAGACATAACTCACGTTCATACATTTTTAGTGCCAGTAATACCCCTGCTGCTACTGCTGCTGCTCGTGCCGCACTTCAAATCATGAAGACAGAGCCTGAACGTATTCAGCACTTATGGGATATGACTCACTACTCATTGAAGCGTTTCCGTGACCTAGGATTCGAAATAGGCCATACTGCTACTCCTATTATTCCTCTTTATGTGCGTGATATGGATAAGACGTTTATGGTAACCAAGATGTTATTTGATGAAGGTGTATTTGTGAATCCAGTGGTTCCTCCCGCATGTTCTCCCAATGACACATTAATCCGCTTCTCGTTAATGGCTACTCATAGTCAGGAGCAAATTGACATTGCTATTGATAAACTCTACAAATGCTTTAAAGCATTGAATATTATCTAAGCACAATTTACGTACGTTATATCATAAATGAGGTTAGTTCAATTTTTAATTGGCTAACCTCATTTATTTTATTCATAAGCTCATCATATAATATTAATAAAGTCGGATTTTATCGCCAAACGCTTATATTCATCCAATTTTTGATTCAGACTTCACTCTTACTTTATAATATTTACTGCACAGAAGATATGCTCCTTCCACTTCTTTGTTTGTCTAGGCTCATCTGACTTTCATACCGGAGTCCTCTAATTAAAAGAATGTCTATTGCCAATATTGTATTCAAATCTTATAACTCTAAGACTCTAAATTTAGAGCTAATAAAAAAAAGTCTGAGCTTGAAAAAGCTTAGACTTAAAAATAAAGAGAATGCTTTTGTAGGCACCCTCTTTAATAAATAAATATCCTAAAACAAAGGATTATTTGCGAGGCAAAGCCTCTTTCACTACCATTTGACGGCCTTCGTATTCAGCACCGTTCAGTTCTTTGATAACTTGGTTAGCTTCGTTGTCATCAGACATTTCAACAAATGCAAATCCTTTAGATTTTTTTGTATCACGGTCAACGATCAGTTTCACTGAATCTACAGTTCCGTATTCTTCCATAACTTGTCTCAAATCTGATTCCCTAACGCGGTAGCTTAGGTTTCCAATGTAAATGTTCATAAAAAATAAAAATAAAAAATTGATAAATAAAATGAGAAACAACGGAAGTTTGAAATAGATCTGGATTCAACTGGAGAGAAGAAAAAAGAACGATATGAAACAATCTATTGTTTACGGTTACAAAGTAAAGCATTTATTTTGAATTATGACCTATGAAGGTCGTTTTTTAGACCATAATGACCAAAAAATCAATAAAGAAGCACGCAATCACATAAGAAATAAACAAAAAAGCAAAGAATGCAATGTTTCTATCTATAAAAGAATAGAAAAATGCATTCTTTGCAATTATCAAACACTATATATTATTCAAAACTCTTCTCTCAGAAACTACTTATTAATCTATGGCTACAAAAAAATACAAGAGAGAAGAATATCTACCAGGATATTAGTGGTTGCTTAAATAATCGGCCACGCCAGATTCTGTAGCTTTGAGGGCATCTTTACCTTTTGTCCAGTTTGCGGGACAAACTTCACCAAATTCTTCAAAATGCTGTAAAGCATCTACCATACGCAATGCTTCATCTACGCTACGCCCTAATGGTAAGTCATTGATTACAGAGTGCCGTACAGTTCCTTCTTTATCAATAAGGAATAAACCACGATATGCCACCGGAGCACCTGTACATACCCAATTTCCGTTTTCATCGGGAGTATAAGCACCTGCCAATACGCCAAAACTTTCTGAAATAGACTTGGAAAAGTCTGCTACTACTGGATAAGTTACCCCATGGATTCCACCTTCATTCTTAGGTCTCTCTAGCCATGCTAAGTGAGAATACTCAGAGTCTACAGAACAACCTACTACAGCTACATTTCTTTTTTCAAATTCGGCCAGTTTCTCCTGAAAAGCATGAAGTTCTGTAGGGCAAACAAAAGTAAAGTCCATTGGATAGAAGAAAAATACCACTGCTTTCTTCCCTTTATATTGTTCCAATGAAAAATCTGCAACTATTTCATTACCATTTACTACAGCAGCTGCACTGAACTTCGGTGCTTGTTTTCCAATTAATGATCTCATAATGTTTTATTTAATAAAGTTATTAATAATTTCTTCTGTTGGCAAAGCTATCTCAATAGCTTCTTTTAACCAAGAAAAAAACATGCATAATATCTATTGCCTCATAGACTTTATCTATGATAGACGAATTTTTGAGCTATGTACATCTATTTATGTTCATAAAAAGAATACTTTTGCAACGTGATTAATAACATAACACACTTCAAGATGAAAAGACTCATAACACTTCTATTTTTAGTAAATATTATATTCTACCTTCAAGCAAAGCAAAAAGAACCGAACTATACCATTATCATTTCGCTTGATGGTTTTCGCTGGGATTATCCTGAAATGTACAGCACGCCTAATTTAGATAAAATAGCTGCTCATGGCGTAAAGGCGATAATGCTCCCCTCCTTCCCTGCATCAACTTTTCCTAACCATTATACATTGGCTACCGGATTAGTACCCGACCATCACGGTATCATTAACAATACATTTTGGGATGTAAAAGCTAAGAAGCAATACTCTATGGGAGATTCCGCAACAAGAAACAATTCGGATTACTATCTAGGAGAGCCTATCTGGGTTACCGCTCAAAAACAAGGTGTAAAGACTGGTAATGTATACTGGGTTGGATCTGATATAGCTATTAAGGGAACATATCCTACCTATCACAAGTTTTTCTCGGAGAAGCCGCGACTAAGCTTTGAGCAACGCATTGATACCGTTATTTCATGGTTGCAAAAGCCTAAGGTAGAGTGTCCTCAACTGATCATGCTCTACTTTGAAGAACCCGACGGCGTAGGTCATCATTTCGGTCCGAAAAGCAAGGAAATAAAAAATGAAGTGCAATATTTAGATAGCTTGATAGGTGTACTGCTTACTAAGATTAAGTCGTTACCCATTGCTCAAAAGGTAAATCTGATTATAACCTCCGATCATGGCATGACAGAAATCAGCAAAAATCGTGTGGTTGATATGAACTTGTATTTGAATCCTGAATGGTGTGAAATGATTGATGGCACTACTCCTACCTCAATATTTACAAAACCAGAATGCCGAGACTCGGTATATAATGCACTCAAAAAAGTTGCACACATTTTTGTCTGGAAAAAAGAAGAAATTCCTACTGAATTAAATTATGGAAGCAGTGATCGCATAGGAGATATTGTTGTTGCACCGGAATTGGGTTGGCAATTCACTGATAAAGGGCGTAATTTGAAAGGTGCTCACGGATATTTTCCGCAAAGTAAAGACATGCAAGTTGTGTTCAGGGCTTGCGGGCCTGATTTTAGAAAAGGTTATCGTTCCAATAGTTTTAGTAATGTCGATATCTATCCTCTTCTATCTCATTTACTAGGTATAATACCCGAAAATACCGATGGCCAGTTTCAGCGGGTTGAAAAAATGCTTGTACCATAAATGAACTCTACTTGTGATAAATATTAGAACATTATAAAGTGATTAAGAAAAACCCTTAGTTCAGAGTATTCTTCTTGAGAATATTCTAAACAAGGGGATTTTCAAACCAGTTATAATTAATCAATTCAGAAAAGTAAAAAGGCTATTTTTTCCAGAGTTTGCTCATCTCTTCTAGCGTTTTACCTTTCGTTTCAGGTACCCATCGCCATACAAAGATTGCTGCAAGAATGCAGATGGCGCTGTAAAGACCATAGGCAAACATTGGGCTAAAATCATAGAGTGCGGGGAAAGTTGATGATACAATGTAATTGAATATCCATTGGAAAGCCACAGCCAGAGCCACAGCCTTGCCACGGATAGTATTCGGGAATATCTCAGCTATCAACACCCAGCAGATCGGCCCCCATGACATCATGAAGAAAGCTGCATACATGATAACGGAGAAAACTGGCAAAATACCTTTTACACCCATTCCATCGCACAATGCCACCGCCAAAGCGCCTATGGCCATGCCTATAGAACCAATAATAAGCAAAGGCTTACGTCCAAACTTATCTACAGTAAAGATAGCCACTAAGGTAAATAGGATGTTGACCACACCCATAATTACCGTTTGCATCATTCCTCCACCTTCAGCACCAGCATTTTCAAATATACGGGGTGCATAATAGAGCACTGCATTAATTCCAATAGCTTGTTGAAACACAGATAGAAGTATGCCAATCACAATAACCGTAAGGCCATAGCTAAGTAATTTTTCAGTTTTCTCGTGAGCTGTAGCTTTAATTTCTGATAATATTTCTTTGGCCTTTAATGTTCCGTTTACTTTTTCTAGTATTGAATATGCTTTATTTTCCTGCTGCATCATCACTAGATAGCGAGGGCTTTTGGGTACAAAAAAGAGTAGTAGACCAAATAAAGCAGCCGGAAATGTCTCAGAGCCAAACATATATCTCCAGCCTTCCATAACAGACCACATATCCGATTCGCTGCTAACAGTTAGTACACCTGTTACACCATCCTTTATTAATATAGGATTCTCATGGCCACCTAATATTATAAAATTGACAAAATAAACAATTAACATACCAAAAATAATGGCAAATTGATTACAAGATACTAAAGTTCCGCGAATGTTAGAAGGAGCAATCTCGGCAATGTACATGGGGCATATAGCCGAAGCTAAACCAACTCCTAGTCCTCCTAAAACACGATAAAGATTGAAAGCAATGAGCAATTCCATATTAGGCTTGCCATACTCAAAGAATAAAAATTCAGGGTAGTATGAGCCTAATGCGGAAAGAAAGAAAAAAATTGCAGCCAAACGGAGCGAATTTCGACGCCCCAGACGAGAAGCAAACACACCAGACATAGCTCCACCAATAACGCAACCTATTAAGGCACTGGAAGAAGTAATGCCATGCATCACTTTATCGTACTGGAAATCAGTTGCCGTTAAGAAAAAGGCTTCAAGTCCTTTTTCAGCACCGGAGATCACTGCCGTGTCATAACCAAACAGTAGCCCTCCAAGGATGGCTACTGTTGTGATAGAATAAAGGTAGAGTTTACTACCGTTGTTTGTATAATTCATGGTATAGATTAGGTGTTAACAATACATGTTCAGAATTGCTTCATACAATTCTTGCTTGCCGCTGGTTTGTTTCGGTTCGCCGTTTGCCTTAGCATGAGCTACAATCTCTTCCAGTGTTAGATTGCCTTCTTCAAATGACTTGCCTTTGCCCTCGTCAAACGAAGCATAACGATCTGCAAGCATTTTAGAATAAGGAGATTCGTTCAACAACGCAGCAGCATTTTCCAAAGCGCGAGCCATTACGTCCATACCGGCAATATGTGCTATGAAGATATCGTCCAAATCAGTAGAGTTACGACGAGTCTTCGCATCAAAGTTTGTTCCTCCGTTACCTAAACCACCATTACGGATAATCTGTACCATAGCCTGAATCAATTCAAATTGATCGATAGGGAATTGGTCTGTATCCCATCCGTTCTGATAATCACCACGGTTGGCATCAATAGAGCCTAACATGTTATTGTCTACAGCTACAGCTAGTTCGTGTTCAAAGGTATGTCCGGCTAATGTAGCATGGTTTACTTCAATGTTTACTTTGAAATCATTTTCCAAACCATGTGCTTTCAAGAAACCGATCACTGTTTCAGTATCCACATCATATTGATGTTTCATCGGTTCCATAGGTTTAGGTTCAATAAGGAAGGTACCTTTGAAACCTTTAGCACGAGCATAGTCACGAGCCATAGTTAGCATTTTAGCCAAATGGTCCTTTTCGCGTTTCTGATTTGTGTTAAGCAATGACATATAACCTTCACGGCCTCCCCAGAATACATAGTTAGATCCACCTAGTTCGATAGTAGCATCAATAGCATTCTTGATCTGAACAGCAGCACGAGCCACTACATCAAAATCGGGATTAGTAGCGGCACCATTCATGTAGCGAGCATGACTGAACACATTGGCTGTACCCCAAAGCAACTTGATTCCTGTTTCTTGTTGTTTTTGCTTTGCGTATGCCACAATAGCTTTCAGATTAGCTTCATATTCTTCAATCGTATCGGCTTCACTAATCAAGTCAATATCATGAAAACAATAAAAACCAATACCAATCTTCTGCATGAATTCAAATCCGGCATCCATTTTATTCTTAGCAGCTTGCAATTTGTCAGCATCACCATTCCATGGGAATTCTTTTGTTCCACCACCGAATGGATCGCCACCTTCTGCACAAAGTGTGTGCCACCAAGCCATAGCAAATCGCAACCAATCCTTCATTTTCTTACCATTGATAACCTTTTCAGCATCATAGTAACGGAATGCCATTGGGTTCTTACTTTCTTTACCTTCAAATTTAATTTTTCCTATTCCCGGAAAAAATTCTTTTGTTGCCATAATCTTTTTTTTGTTTTGCGGCTTATCCATTTTACGCTTTTCAGCAGTAAAGAGATAAAGCCTGATTTTTATTAATGAAATTTTATATTCTAGTTTTCTATTTGCTCATAGATTTTTCCAACCGATGTTTCCACCGTGCATAAGCATCAGCATATTCTTGTCGTTTGGCTACGTTAGGTTCTATTACATCCAGTTTATCGAGCGTGGCAAAAGCCTCGTTGTTATCTTTGTAGATACCTGCGCCAATACCCGCACCTTTGGCAGCGCCCACAGAACCATCCGTGTCATAAAGTTCTATAACGGCTCCCGAAACTCCAGCCAATGTATCACGAAAGATAGAGCTAAGAAACATATTAGCATGTCCGGCATGTATTTTCTTCACCGGAATACCCATTTGTTCCATGATGTCAATGCCATATTTAAAGGAGAAGACGATACCTTCCTGTGCAGCACGAATGATATGGTGCTTACCATGCGTATTAAAATCTATTCCGCGAATACTACAGCCTATCTCCTTGTTATTGAGCATACGCTCGGCACCATTACCAAAAGGAAGAATGCTGATACCAGCGCTACCAATAGGCGCTTTAGAAGCAAGAACATTCATTTCGTTGTATGACAGGCCTTCGGGAGCAATATTTCGTTTCACCCAAGAATTAAGAATACCTGTACCGTTGATACAAAGCAATACACCTAAACGATTCTGTTCTTCAGTATGGTTTACGTGCGCAAAAGTGTTGACACGAGATTGTGGATCGTAGTTTACCTCACCATTCACACCATAGACCACACCTGATGTACCAGCCGTAGAAGCTATCTCGCCGGGGTTGAATACATTCAGTGAAAGTGCATTATTGGGTTGGTCACCCGCACGATAGGTGATAGGTGTTCCTTCTTTCAAACCAAGCTCCTTGGCAGTTGCTGCATTTACACGTCCTTGTTCCGAGAAGGTTGGTTTTATATTAGCTATTAAAGAAGAATCAAAACCATAATAATCCATTAAGAATGTAGCAAGCGAATTGTTTTTGAAATCCCAAAGCATTCCTTCGGATAGCCCGGAAACAGTGGTACATATCTCTCCGCTCAACTTCATGGCAATGTAATCGCCTGGCAGCATAATTTTATAAATGCGTTCATAGATAGCAGGTTCATTTTCCTTTATCCATGCTAGTTTAGAGGCGGTGAAATTGCCTGGAGAATTAAGCAAGTGCGACAAGCATTGTTGTTCGCCCAGCGTTTCGAAAGCTTTATGTCCATAAGGTACTGCGCGAGAATCGCACCAGATAATAGAAGGGCGCAACACCTGTTGATCTTTGTCCACACATACCAAACCGTGCATCTGATAAGAGATACCAATTGCTTTTATTTCGGGTGCACTTGCTCCTGATTCAGTTAAAATAGCTTGCGTAGCTAGTTTTAAGTTTTCCCACCAGCTTTCAGGATTTTGTTCGGCCCACCCGGGATTTACAGCAATAATGTTTGCCTCTGTTTTTGGGAAGAAAGCCGATGCTACACACTTACCTGTCTCCGCATTTACCAAGCTCGCCTTAACGGAAGAGCTACCAATGTCATATCCTAATAAAAACATAGATTTGATTTTTTTTGTGTTAGATTATTTTTTTGCAATTAATTCGGTTTATCTCCTTATCTTATTATAAATTTTCTTATCGAATTTATAATAACGTGCTGCACGGTGAGGCACTCCCTTTTGGCGCTCTTCGAGGGGTACTACATATTCCATCAGAGCTATCTTCTTATGAAAATTACGCACATCCAAAGGTTTGTCATAAACTAATTCGAAGAGTATTCGTAACTGTGCGGCAGTAAATTTGCGCGGAAGCAGATCGAATAAAATAGAAGGATTAAACTCTACAAATTGACGTATATATATCAATGCTTCTTTAATAATAAGATTATGATCGAATGCTAGTGTTTTCACATCATCTAAGGGAATCCAACAAGCTTGAAAAATTTCAAGAGACTGGTTTTGCGTGCGATCTATCTTTACCATAGCCATATAAGCAACAGTAACGATACGCTCTACTTTAAGCTTTGTAGCTCGTTCCAGCCAACGGACATCTTTCGGATTGCTCGTTCTGTTTTTTGATCCAAAAGTTTTAAATTGTATGAGGTTAACGCTCTTCACTCCTGTAAGCTCGGATAATACCCGTTGTGCTGCTTCATCCAGATCTTCATCCATGTATATCAAACTACCCGGGAGCTTCATATCATTATAGATATCTCCTGCTTCCTCACCCACACGTTTTACTAGTAAGACTTTGAGCTGTTCACCATCAAAACCAATTACTACACAATCTACAGAGATATGATTGTTGGCCAATGGAGTTTCATTCTGCATGTTTTGCATAAGATTAATTTTATCACTGCAAATATAAAGAGTATTTTCATTTAATCAAATATATAAAAGATTATTTTTATATGATATAAAACATTCTTTTTCAGATAGATACATATCATATAATATACAATATGACTATTGATTGTTATCATCTATCAAACAATATGTATTTTTAGCAATTTACAATTAGGGTAATTGTATAGAGTACAAGAAGAATTTAAGACCTGATTATCAAGTATTTTAGTTTGATCTGTATTCTTGTTTACCGAGAGTGCTTATTGTATTTAAACACATTCTTTCTCTCAAGAGAACCGTTGTATTATTAAATTCCTTACCTTTGCGGCCATATTTTATTTATAAAAACACTTTAAAAATCAAGAAGATATGAAAGCATTTGTATTTCCCGGTCAAGGAGCTCAGTTCGTAGGGATGGGTAAAGACTTGTATGAAAGCTCGGCTTTAGCCAAAGAACTGTTTGAAAAAGCAAATGATATCCTGGGATATCGTATTACAGATATTATGTTCAGCGGTACTGACGAAGACCTGCGCCAAACAAAGGTAACTCAGCCGGCTGTATTCTTGCATTCTGTCATCTCTGCTTTCTGTATGGGTGATGACTTCAAACCGGAAATGACTGCAGGCCACTCTTTGGGCGAATTCTCTGCTCTAGTTACTGCCGGTGCACTGTCTTTCGAAGATGGACTAAAACTGGTTTATGCGCGTGCCATGGCTATGCAAAAAGCATGTGAAGCTACTCCATCTACCATGGCTGCCATTATTGCTTTGGCTGACGAAAAGGTAGAAGAAATCTGTGCCTCCATTGAAGGTGAAGTTTGTGTACCTGCCAACTATAACTGTCCGGGACAAATTGTTATTTCCGGTTCTATGGCCGGCATTGAGAAGGCTTGCGAACTGATGAAGGCTGCCGGAGCAAAACGTGCTCTTCCATTGAAGGTAGGTGGTGCATTCCATTCTCCATTAATGAACCCTGCAAAAGTAGAACTCGAAGCGGCTATCACTGCTACAGAAATCCATGCTCCTAAATGCCCTGTTTATCAGAATGTAGACGCTCTTCCTCATACTGACCCAGCTGAGATAAAGAAAAACCTTGTGGCACAGCTTACTGCTTCTGTTCGCTGGACTCAAACAGTGAAAAATATGGTTGCAGATGGTGCAACAGACTTTACAGAATGTGGTCCTGGTGCAGTACTTCAAGGTTTGATCAAAAAAATTGAGCCAAGTGTAGAAGCACACGGAATAGCATAACGACTAAAAAAGCTGTGATAATGCAGCAACGATAGATTCCCTTCCACACTTCTCGATAGATTAGCATGGAAGGGATTCCTATTTATTTTTCAACTAGATATTGAGTAAACCCTTTGGAATATTCAGTACAGAATTTACCTTTCTTGTCGGCGTATATAATAAAATATTCTATACCCGGAGTTTTCTTTTTAAGCAATTTAGCCTTTTCTCTCCCCATAGCCATAAATGCAGTAGCATAAGCATCAGCTGTCATACAATTATCGGCAATAATGGTAGCACTCAATATATCTTGCTGAGCAGGATAACCGGTTTTCGGATTAATGGTGTGTCCATATTTCACCCCGTTCTTTTCATGATAATTGCGATAGTTTCCCGAAGTAGCCAACCCTTTTTTTCCGCACAAGCGCACCACTTGTTGTAGCTCCTGATGCACACCAAGAGAATCATAAGTCGGCTTAACGATTCCCACATGCCAGCAATCTCCTTTCGGGTTTACCCCTTTAGCCATAATCTCTCCTCCAATCTCAATCATGTAGTTTTTAATGCCTTTCTTCTCGAATAAATTGGCCACCACATCGCACATCGTTCCATCTCCAAGAGCCGAAAAGTTGAGCAAAGTACGGGGATCTTCTTTTACCACTATATCATTCTCAATTTTCACTTTATGAAAACCAACAAATGAACGGATACTATCAATCGCTTCTGGAGTAGGATTATTCATCTTTTTAAATCCAAATCCCCAAAGATTGATGAAGGGGGCACAAGTCACATCAAGCATTCCATCCGTTTTGTTACCTACCTCTATTGCTTTATTAAACACTGCCCTGAATAAACTGTCAGTATGCATGTCTTCATTCCGGTTAATCATAGAAATGATCGACAACGAATCGAACGGATTTATCGAATGATAACACTGATGAAATTCTTTCTCGATAGCACTATCAAGTGGTTCATTATATTCAAGTTTAATATGGTATGGAGTATATAGATCAGTTCCAGTTACCTCATAGTATTGCATCTGGTCATGGCAACTGCATAAGATGCACGATGCAAGCACCCAATAAATTATTCTAGTTTTCATCTTTTTTATTAGTATATTCTAAAGTTTAAAATTTAAAGATTCTTATACCAGATAACGAACAAAAGCGTGATTACTGACTAATATTGCATTAGTTTTAATCACGCTTTTATTCGTTATCTACATACGTTATAATTATAGCGTTTTAAAATATTCGATTGTTTTCTTTAAGCCTTCTTCGAGTTTAATGCTTGGCTCCCATCCACCTAATTTCTCCTTGGCAAGAGTAATATCAGGCTGTCGTTGTTTGGGATCATCACCGGGTAAGGGCAAAAAGACTATTTTGGAACGAGAATTAGTTAGATCAATGATCTTTTGTGCTAACTCCAACATGGTAAACTCTCCCGGGTTACCGACGTTAACCGGTCCAATGAAGCTATCTTCGGTAGCCATCATTCGGAGCATAGCTTCAATAAGATCGTCTACATACTGAAAACTACGAGTTTGAGTACCTGTACCATAAATCGTAATATCTTCACCATGAAGAGCCTGAACAATGAAGTTGGAAACAACTCGACCGTCATTCGAATTCATCCGAGGGCCATATGTGTTGAATATACGGATAATCTTGATACGTACGTTATTCTGTCGATGGTAATCCATGAATAAGGTTTCAGCGGCACGCTTACCCTCATCATAGCAAGAACGGATACCGATAGGATTGACATTACCCCAGTAAGATTCCACCTGAGGATGAACAGCAGGATCTCCATATACTTCACTGGTAGAAGCTTGAAGTATTTTTGCTTTTACGCGTTTAGCAAGCCCTAACATGTTCATTGCTCCATAAATGGAGGTTTTCATCGTTTTGATAGGGTTGTACTGATAATAAGGCGGAGAAGCAGGGCAGGCCAGATTATATATTTCATCTACTTCGGCAGAATAAGGCGAGGTAACATCGTGTCGTACAAGTTCAAAATTGTGATTATTGAGCAAGTGGCGAATATTATCTTTGCTTCCTGTGAAATAATTGTCCACGCAAATCACATCATTGCCTTCGCTTAATAAACGCTCGCAAAGATGTGAGCCAATAAAGCCGGCTCCGCCTGTTACCAAGATTCTTTTCATAGATTTTTTCTGCATTTTTTATTTTAGGCCAATCTTAGAATAAGTAAATCCTAGCTCTTTCATTTCATCGTTATCATATATATTACGACCATCCACTACCACACAACTCTTCATAGCCTTGCGAATAATAGACCAACTAGGCATACGAAACTGTTTCCATTCCGTAAGTAACGCAATGGCATCAGCGTCAATCACTGCTTCATACATATCCTTGCAATAGATTACTGTGTTACCTATCCTACGTTTCGTTTCCTCCATAGCAATGGGATCGTACACCTTCACTACAGCGCCTGCTTGTAATAGTTTCTCGATAACAACCAATGCGGGTGCCTCGCGCATATCATCTGTTTCAGGTTTGAATGATAGCCCCCAGATAGCTATGATTCGATCTTTCAAATCACCATTGAAAGCATTCAGCAGCTTATCAAAAACAATACTTTTTTGATTTTCATTAACAGCTTCGACAGCTTCAACAACCCTCATGTGATATCCATGTTCAATACCGGTATGGGCAAGAGCTTTTACATCTTTGGGGAAGCAAGAACCGCCATAGCCACAGCCTGCATAGAGAAAGCGACTACCAATGCGTGAATCAGAGCCCATACCTTTACGCACATAATCTACATTTGCGCCAACAAGTTCACAAAGGTTGGCTATATCGTTCATAAAACTAATACGAGTAGCCAACATCGCATTGGCCGCATATTTAGTCATCTCAGCAGAAGGTACATCCATAATAAGAATAGGGTAACCATTGAGTGTAAAAGGACGATAAAGTCTTTCCATCAATTTGCGGGCCGTTTCACTTTCTACACCAACTACTACGCGATCCGGTGCCATAAAGTCTTTGATAGCAGCACCTTCTTTTAAGAATTCAGGATTGGAAGCTACATCAAATTTGATTTTTACACCACGTTTATCAAGTTCCTCCTGTACGGCAGCGCGTACTTTCTTCGCAGTACCTACAGGAACAGTGCTCTTCGTAACCAATACAACATGCTTTTTGATATGTCGCCCTACGGTACGAGCCACTTCAAGTACATATTTTAAGTCAGCACTTCCATCCTCATCCGGCGGTGTGCCCACAGCACTAAATATTACTTCCACACTATCCAAACAGGTCGTTAGATCTGTAGTGAAGTGCAATCGTCCTGCTTTTACATTTCGATCAACCAATTCATCAAGTCCGGGTTCATAGATAGGCATCACACCATCCAGTAATTTACGAACTTTGTTTTCATCTATATCTACACAGGTAACGTTGATACCCATCTCGGAGAAACAAGCTCCCGAAACCAAACCGACATAGCCGGTACCTACTATTGCAATATTCATGTATATGTATTAATATAAAAGAGAGTTCTTCAACTTAAAAACCTTTTGGAGCTTATACTGAAGAGGGTCTGAGACCCAAAAAACAACGTGTTGTTCCATATTCGTAGCGCCTCCGTCAACAACCGTAGAGGTATATCGTGGATAGGAATTACCCTTACTAAAACGATTTTTCCAATGTAAAGCCCGGATATTGAGAGGATGGTTCCACAACTCTTGAGGTACGCCGAGCTGTTGCAACCTTGATAGAGGGAAAATATAGTCTATTTCCCAACCAAAAAGACTGTTTTTATTATTAAAGTCATCATAAGCAATCCATGCACCACAGGCGTCTTGACGAATTCTGTCAGGATTGTATTCGTCAACAACAACAGCTGAGTCCCAAGCTACTTGTCTTGCATCTAATGTTGCTCTTTTTAAAAACATTTTGCCTCTTGTATTTTTTTCAATATTCAAAGATTTAAATAATCTGATTATAAACCAAACAAAATCCACTTTTTTTACCCAAATAAGCTATTATTTCACAATTTTGAATCGGGCAAAACGTAATAATAGCTGCTTCTCGCCTGCATTGCGGAAGCGGATAACTGCTTTGGCATTATCTCCTGCCCCATCTAACCGAATGACCTCACCAATTCCGAAACGTTCATGCTCAATCTGTTGACCTACTGCTAATCCTTCAACAGAGTTTCCTGATGTAGCTGAAGGGGTAGAAACAGGAATATTGTTTACTCTCTTGAGGTTACGTGGCACAGTAGGAGCTATCACTTGTGCTTTGGGGCGTTCACGCTCAGAAGTAGCTTTGTGGGCAAAGAGCGAATGTGACGCTTTCTCTTTTTGCTCTCGTCGGAAGTATCCGGCTTCTTCATCCACCTCACGACGTATTGTGGCTTCTTGGGGGAGTTGAAGAAAGCGAGTATCAATATCTTTCAGGAAACGACTGGGGGTACCAAAGTCCATCTTTCCATAGCGAAAACGGGTACGAGCGTACGAGAGAAAACAATGCTCTTCAGCACGTGTGATGGCTACGTAAAACAGGCGTCGTTCCTCTTCCATGCCACGTTGAGAGTCGCCCACCATACTGCTTGGAAAAAGATTTTCTTCCATACCTACTACAAAGACATTACAAAACTCAAGCCCTTTGGCTGAATGAACAGTCATCAAGGTGATCTTCTCCCCATCATCATTCTTATCTGAATCCTGATCGGTGAGTAAAGCAATATCAGATAAGTAATCTGACAACGAGATCTCCGGGTTCCCTTCTTCCATGCGCAGAGCACAAAAGTCTTGCATACCATTAACAAGCTCTTCTATATTTTCCTGTCTACTGAGATTCTCCGGAGAGTTATCGGCATGTATGTCATTCAAAATACCTGATCGACGGATAATCTCTGTTCCTATCTGATAAGCATTCTGCTGGGCAACTAGTGAAATAAACTCCTCAAGTAGTTCACGAAATCCCTGCAACTTAGTATGCGTACCTTTGTTAATGTTTAGATTATAAGTAAGCGGTTCGCATAGCACTGTCCACAAGCTCACTCCCTGTTCGGTAGCTGCAGCAATGATTTTACCCACTGTAGTATCACCAATGCCACGAGCAGGATAATTGATAATACGTTTGAAGGCCTCTTCATCATTTGGATTTACTACCAAACGAAAATAAGCCACCACATCTTTTATTTCTTTGCGTTGATAAAAAGAAAGTCCTCCATAAATTTTATAAGGCATACCTCGTTTACGCATGGCTTCCTCAAAAATTCGACTCTGAGCATTCGTACGATAGAGAATAGCAAAAGAAGCATAACCATAATCCCTGCTACGTCGAAGTTCCGCAATCTTATTAACAACGATTTCTCCCTCTTCTACATCAGAGTAAGCTTGAAACACACCAATAGATTCTCCCCGCTCCTTTTCAGAAAAAACCTCTTTGCGAATCTGCCGTTCATTCTTCTCAATCAGGCTGTTAGCCGCAGAAACAATGGTTTGCGTGGATCGGTAGTTTTGCTCTAGTTTAAAGACTTGTGTATTCTTATAGATTTTTGTAAAATGAAGGATATTATCAATATCTGCCCCACGAAAAGAATAAATGCTCTGAGCATCGTCGCCCACCACACAGATGTGTTGATGCTCACCTGCCAATTGCAGTACAATGCTATGTTGCGCATAGTTCGTATCCTGATACTCATCCACCAGCAGATAACGGAACTGATCACGATAGTGAGCCAGTACATCAGGGTGCTCATGAAAAAGGATATAGGTATAAAACAACAGGTCATCAAAATCCATAGCTCCGGCTTGTCGGCAGCGCTCCCAATAACGACGATAAATGTCACGGATGGCAGGCATTTTCGCAGCAGAGTCACCTTCATAGGCCTCCTTGTTGGCAGCATAACCAGACGGAGAAACAAGATGATTTTTAGCATTAGAGATACGATTCTGCACAAACCCCGGCTTATAAGTCTTTTCATCAAGTCCCATCTCTTTAATAATAGAACGAAGTAGACTTTTGCTATCAGCCGAATCATAGATTGTGAACTGCGAAGTAAAACCAATCTTCTCGGCTTCAACACGAAGAATACGTGAAAAGACAGAATGAAAAGTACCCATCCAGAGATAACGAGCCAGTTGATCACCCACTTGGCGAGCAATACGTTCTTTCATTTCACGGGCAGCTTTGTTGGTAAAAGTGAGTGCTAATATGTTCCATGGTTGGTATCCATTCTCTAGCAAATAAGCAATCTTATAGGTAAGCACACGTGTTTTACCCGATCCGGCACCAGCAATAACTAATGCAGGTCCTTCATTGTAGAGCACGGCGGCGCGTTGGCTTTCGTTGAGTTCTTCTATATAGTCTGTTGACATCAGAGATTGTTTCTTTATAAATAGGGGTTAATTTGTGCAAAGATAGAAGAAAAGTTGGAGACGTGCGAACATTTCTTTTGGATATGGCGTTATATAACCAAAGTTTCAATAACAATAATACATTGAACTTATGAATACATTATTAATGTCTTTAATATTTATGACTATGAGTTATGATATGCCTAAATTGCCATACGCAACTGATGCGTTGGCTCCAGTAATTAGCCAGCAAACAATTGAGTTTCATTATGGAAAACACTTGCAAGCCTATGTAAATAATCTAAATAGCCTTGTTCCCGGAACAGAATTTGAGGGCAAGACCGTAGAACAAATTGTTTCTACAGCTCCGGACGGTGCTATTTTTAACAACGCCGGACAAGTACTAAATCATACATTATATTTTACTCAGTTTGCAGGCAAACCTTCTCAAAGCGAGCCATCAGGCAAACTAGCAGAAGCTATTGTTAAAGACTTTGGCAGTTTCGACAACTTTAAAAAAGAATTCACTGCTGCAGCAGTAGGTCTGTTTGGTTCAGGATGGGCATGGTTATCCGTAGACAAGAGCGGAAAGCTACACATTACCAAAGAGACAAACGGAAGCAACCCTCTACGTGCAGGATTAAAACCTTTATTAGGTTTTGACGTATGGGAACATTCTTATTATCTGGATTACCAGAATCGTCGTGCTGATCACATAGCAGCTTTATGGAGCATTATAGACTGGGCTGTAGTTGATAGCCGCCTCTAAAATGAAGCTTTTCTACATAAAGTAGCAATCTACTAAGGGTTTATACCCATATACAAACACAGATATATCTAATAGAAATATCTGTGTTTTTTATTTTTCTTAAAAAAAACAGTAACTTTGCGGCCTAATTACCACTATATGAGACTCCAATCAATTATAAGTCATAAAAGTCGCCTCATTACACTGTTAGTATTTTTACTGTCTTTCAGCATTAGTATAGAAGCACATGATTTTCTAGGAATAGAGAAATTAGCTAAACATGAGATTCTATTTATCAGTTCTTATAATTCAGATACTAAGTATACTTCGGATAATATAAGTTCGTTTATAGATACGTATAGTAAGTTAGGAGGGAAATATTCGGTAGTTATAGAGAACATGAATGCCATGAGCCTAAAAGAAGCTAATCTGTGGCAAAATAGAATGAAAGTCATTTTAGAAAAACACCCTGATGTTAAAATGATTATCCTTCTGGGCGGAGAAGCTTGGAATACTTATTTTCATCTGAAAGACAATAAATATAAAAATATTCCGGTAATGTGTGCTATGGCTGGCCGCTATGGAATTCGTATACCGACTGATACGGTGAATATGTCTTCATATGAGCCTGAAATTCTTGATATGCTCAAAATCATGAAGGGATATGATGTCAAACTGGCTTTATCTTATAATTATGATGTCTCAAAAGAGATTGAATTGATAAAATCTTTTTATCCAAAGATGAAGAATTTGGCGATTCTTACCGACAATACTTATAATGGAATTTCCCACTACACTTTGCTTCAAAAAGAACTAAAAAAATATCCTAATATTAATCCTATTTTTATTGATGGACGTAAGCTTACTCTGGACGAAGCTGTTGAAAAACTCCATAATGTTCCTAAAGAGACAGTTATGCTACTAGGCATCTGGAAAATAGATAGTCTGGAAATATCTTACATAAACAATTCTGTCTACGCATTCAAAAGTGTTAATCCTTCCATTCCGGTATTTAGTCTTACTTCGACTGGAATAGGTTATTGGGCCATTGGAGGATATGTACCCACTTATCAAGGTGTTGGCAGGAGACTTGGTCTCAAAGCATACGAAATATTGGATTTAAAGCAAAAAAGTAAACCCGATTTATATACGATCAGAAATGAATATAAGTTTGACGCACAAAAATTGAAAGAACTCAAACTTGACAAAAATAAACTTCCTAGCAATGCCATTTATGTCAACCATGTTCCTCCTTTTCTTTCTGTATATAAAAATGAAATAGAAACACTCTTTTTAGTTTTCATTAGTTTAATTACTGGTTTAATAATATCATTATATTATTATTATAAAATGAGAAGGCTAAAAGATAAATTATTAATCTCTACTGACTCATTGAGCAATGATAAAAAGAAATTAGAACAATCTGAATCAGAACTTCGAAAAGCCAAAGAACGTGCTGAAGAAGCCAATCAAGTAAAGAGTGCTTTTGTTTCAAATATGAGCCATGAAATACGCACTCCACTAAATGCAATTGTAGGATTTTCAAGCTTGTTAATAGAGGGAATAAATGCTACTGAAGAACAAAAAGAATATGCTAAAATTATTCAAAAAAATTCAGATTTACTCCTTCAGTTGATTAGTGATGTACTTGATGTCTCTAGGTTGGAATCCGGCCGGTTACAATTTAACTACGAATGGTGCGATCTAGTTGCCTCCTGCGAGGGAATGATAGCGCTTACCAACCAAAGTAAAGCTACTGATGTGGAGATTTGTTCTAGATTTCCATCCGAATCATATATGCTGTATACAGATCCATTACGTTTGCAGCAGATAGTAATGAATTTACTCAATAATGCATTAAAGTTTACTCCAGATGGAGGAATAATCACGTTGGCTTTCGAAATAGATGAACAGAATTCAGTGGTTTTGTTCTCAGTAACAGACACAGGATGTGGCATACCGGAAGATAAACAAGAGCAAGTATTTACCCGCTTTGAGAAACTAAACGAATTTGTACAAGGTACTGGACTAGGACTTGCTATTTGCAAGCTAACCATAAAGCACATGGGGGGGCAGATTTGGGTAGATAAAGATTATAAAAACGGCGCGCGGTTTGTCTTCTCACATCCTATTACTAAAGAGATTGCTTAATTCTCCAAAGGCAATACATCAAGTTTCAAACTTAATTAACTAAGTAAAAATCATTATTTCTTTGTTGTTTCTGAATATTTTTCCTTTCCTTTGCCTTCCGTAAAGACAAAGGGGTGCCCTAAGAAGGCTGAGATTATACCCTACGAACCTGATGCAGTTAATACTGACGCAGGGATTGTTGCTTCTTCCATTGCCTACTGCTTATACAGCACTCCTCTTTGTATTTACACCACTTTAATTTTTAAAACAGAAAAAATGAAAGTACAGGTAAACAACAAAGAAATGGAGATCAACGTTTCTTCTACAGTCGCTCAACTAGCAAACATGCTCGAACTTCCTTCTGCAGGCGTAGCTATTGCAGTGAATAATCAAATGCTTCCACGCACAGGATGGAATCTCTCCATGCTACAAGAGAATGATAACATAGTCGTCATTAAAGCTGCTTGCGGAGGATAACACTATGATCAGTCTACAATTTATCACTCATCAAACAGAGAAGTATTCTTACCTCCAATCAGCTTGTATTGCTTTGGAGGGAGGATGTAAATGGATTCAGTTGCGAATGAAAGAAGCTACTCCTGACCAAGTGAAGACTATTGCCTTAGAATTAAAACCATTCTGCAAAGAGCATGAAGCAATACTGATAATCGATGACTATGTAGAGTTGGCTAAAGAGCTGGAAGTAGACGGTGTACATCTGGGTAAGATGGATATGCCGGTAGCGGAAGCACGAAAGCTACTTGGCGAAGGATTCATCATTGGAGGTACGGCTAATACGTTTGAAGATGTTCAGGCACTCTACCTTACCGGAGCAGATTATGTGGGTATTGGCCCATTTCGCTTCACCACCACAAAGAAAAAGTTAAGTCCGGTTTTAGGTCTAGATGGATATCACTCAATCATCCAACAAATGAAGCAGGCCAATATTCTTCTGCCTACCGTAGCGATAGGCGGCATTGCATACGAGGATATTCCTGGCATTTTGGCGACCGGAATTAATGGTATCGCTCTCTCGGGAGCTATTCTGCAAGCTGAAAATCCGGTGGAAGAGGTGAAGAAGATTCTTACTCTCTAAATTATGGTAATATGTTATCACGATAACAATATATGTAATGCCTCGTTACATATATTGTTATTCACCGTATCATATAACCTCAAGAAACTAGCCATTTAAAAAGATCTTAATTCAGAAATTAAAGAATAATGGAACAACTTATTATTGCGGGCAAAGAATTTTGCTCTCGCCTATTCTTGGGCACAGGAAAGTTCAGTTCGAACGAACTGATGGAACAAGCGATATTGACTTCGGGTACAGAGATGGTTACCGTAGCCATGAAACGTGTAAGCATGGACGACAAAGAAGATGATATGCTGAAACATATCGTACATCCCAACATTCAATTACTACCCAACACATCGGGCGTGCGCAATGCCGAAGAGGCTGTATTTGCTGCACAAATGGCTCGCGAGGCCTTTGGCACCAATTGGCTAAAATTGGAAATCCACCCCGATCCTCGTTATTTGTTACCCGATTCAATAGAAACACTCAAGGCTACAGAGAAGTTGGTAAAACTCGGTTTTGTGGTACTCCCCTATTGTCAGGCCGATCCGGTTTTATGTAAACGATTGGAAGAGGCCGGTGCTGCTGCAGTAATGCCGCTAGGTGCTCCAATTGGCACCAATAAAGGATTGCAGACAAGGGATTTCTTACGTATTATCATTGAGCAGGCAAACATTCCTGTGGTGGTAGATGCAGGCATTGGTGCTCCCAGCCATGCAGCAGAAGCAATGGAAATGGGCGCTTCAGCCGTTTTGGTAAATACAGCCATTGCAGTGGCAGTCAATCCTGCAGAGATGGCTATTGCCTTCCGCGAAGCAACAATTGCCGGCCGTCGTGCTTATGAAGCCGGACTGGGTAGCATGAGCCTGGTTGCAGCTGCAAGTTCTCCTCTCACCGCTTTTTTAAATGATTAATTGAAAATAAAGATGAATAATAAAATAACCCGAACACCTTTTCCTAATTCGGAGAAAATATATATTCCCGGAACCATATTTCCTTCTTTGCAAGTAGCGATGCGCAGAGTAAATCAGATGCCTACAGTGAGCATCGAAGATGGACAGAAAGTGCTTACCCCTAATCCAGACGTTTATATCTATGATACAAGCGGACCATACACTGATTTGGAAGTAGAAATTGATCTAAAAAAAGGATTACCTCGAGCACGCGAACTGTTTACCCGAAACAACCCTGAAATCGTTCAGCTAAAAGATATAACATCTGAATACGGCCTCATGCGCCAACAAGATAATTCATTGAAGCATCTGCGTTTTGAGCATATTGCGCCGCCATACGTAGCTATCAAAGGCAAGCGAATTACCCAATTGGCTTATGCCAAAAAAGGGATTATCACCCCTGAAATGGAATATGTAGCTATTCGTGAAAATACTAGTTGTGAACAATTGGGGATAGATACACACATCACACCACAGTTTGTATGCGATGAAATTGCAGCAGGCCGCGCAGTGATCCCGGCTAACATTAACCATCCGGAAGCAGAACCGATGATTATTGGACGTAACTTCTTGGTGAAGATCAATACAAATATTGGCAATTCAGCTACTTCATCAAGTATTGAAGAAGAAGTGGAGAAGGCTGTGTGGAGCTGTCGTTGGGGTGGAGATACACTGATGGATTTATCTACCGGCCCTAACATTCACGAAACGCGTGAGTGGATTATCCGTAATTGTCCCGTTCCCGTGGGCACTGTGCCTATTTATCAAGCTTTAGAAAAGGTGGATGGAAAGGTGGAAGACCTTACTTGGGAAATCTATCGGGATACGTTGGTGGAGCAGTGCGAACAGGGAGTAGATTACTTTACCATCCATGCCGGCATCCGCCTGAAAAACGTACATCTGGCCAACAAGCGGGTTACGGGTATTGTGTCTCGCGGAGGAAGTATCATGTCCAAATGGTGTTTGATGCACAACAGGGAAAGTTTTCTTTATGAGCATTTTGATGATATCTGCGATGTACTAGCTCAGTATGATGTTGCAGTGTCGTTGGGCGACGGATTACGTCCGGGTTCCATTCACGACGCAAACGATGAAGCGCAGTTTGCCGAGCTTGACACACTGGGCGAGCTGGTGGAACGTGCTTGGGCAAAAGACGTACAAGCATTTATTGAAGGACCAGGTCATGTGCCTATGCACAAGATTAAGGAGAATATGGAAAGACAAATCAAAGCGTGTCACGATGCTCCTTTCTACACGCTAGGCCCCTTGGTAACGGATATTGCACCGGGATATGATCATATCACTTCGGCAATCGGCGCAGCACAAATTGGTTGGCTGGGAACAGCTATGCTTTGCTATGTTACCCCTAAAGAACACCTCGGACTACCCAACCAGGAAGATGTACGCACAGGAGTAATTACGTATAAGATAGCCGCTCATGCAGCCGATTTGGCTAAAGGACATCCGGGAGCACAAGTAAGAGACGATGCTTTGTCTAAAGCTCGCTACGAATTTCGTTGGAAAGATCAATTTAACCTATCACTCGACCCCGAACGTGCGTTGGAGTATTTCAAGGAGGGACATCATGAAGATGGCGAATATTGCACAATGTGTGGACCGAACTTTTGTGCGATGAAGTTAAGTAGGGAGTTGAAAGATTGCATGAAATCAGAAAAAGAATAAAGTATGTTGTTTTCAGAAGAATTAGAAAAGATCTCTTGGGAAGAAACGACCCGAGAGATCTATGCCAAAACGGACGAAGATGTTCGTCGCGCTTTAGGCAAAAGGCATCTCGATGTAGAAGATTTTAAAGCCTTAATCTCTCCAGCGGCGTTGCCTTATCTGGAGGTGATGGCTCAATTAAGCCAGAAATACACACTGGAGCGTTTTGGCAAAACAATCTCCATGTTTGTGCCACTCTATATCACGAACTCATGCACCAATTCGTGCATCTATTGCGGCTTTAACCATAGCAACCCGATGAAGCGCACCATCCTTACCGAAGAGGAAATGGTGAATGAATACAAAGCGATTAAGAAGCTTGCTCCATTTGAGAATTTGTTACTGGTAACAGGAGAGAATCCGGCCAAAGCAGGCGTTGATTATATAGAGAGAGCACTGCAATTGGCAAAGCCATATTTCTCTAATCTTCAAATAGAGGTAATGCCACTTAAAGCGGGAGAATATGAGCAGCTTACGCATGCCGGACTAAATGGAGTCATCTGTTTTCAAGAGACATATAATAAAGCAAATTATAACCTCTATCATCCCAGAGGAATGAAATCTAAATTCGATTGGCGTGTCAATGGATTTGATCGTATGGGGCAAGCTGGTGTACACAAAATCGGTATGGGTGTACTCATCGGACTGGAAGAATGGCGTACGGATGTAACGATGATGGCTCATCATTTGCGATACCTGCAAAAGCATTATTGGAAGACAAAGTATAGTGTTAACTTCCCCCGTATGCGTCCGTCGGAAAATGGAGGCTTTCAACCAAACGTGGTGATGACCGACCGTGAATTAGCACAAGTCACTTTTGCGATGCGTATCTTCGATCACGATGTAGACATCTCCTATTCTACCCGTGAATCGGCAGAACTCCGCAACCACATGGCTACGCTTGGGGTAACAACCATGAGTGCTGAAAGTAAAACGGAACCGGGAGGCTATTTTAGCTATCCGCAAGCGTTGGAACAATTTCATGTTAGTGATGAACGCAAAGCGGTTGAAGTAGATGCTGCGCTACGCATACTAGGACGTATACCAGTCTATAAAGATTGGGACCAAACGTTTGATCAGACGATTAGAGTATGATGGAAAGATATAACAGGCAAATGATGCTGCTCGAGATAGGTGAAGAAGGGCAAGCCAAACTGAAGGCAGCCAAAGTTCTCATAGTAGGTGTAGGTGGGTTGGGTTCTCCCATCGCACTTTATCTGGCCGGTGCCGGAGTGGGCACTATTGGTTTGATAGATGATGATGTGGTGAGTATCTCCAATCTGCATCGACAAATATTGTATTCCGAAGCACAGACTGGAGAATTGAAAGCTCTTTGTGCATCGATGAGACTAAAAGCGCTTAACAGTGACATCCGTGTAAATGCTTATCCGAAACGATTGACAGAAAAGAATGTGCGTGAACTTATCAGCCAATATGATATTGTGGTAGACGGTTGTGATAACTTTTCTACCCGTTATCTTATTAATGATGTATGTGTTGAACTAGGCAAACCTTACGTGTATGGTGCTATTTGTGGTTTTGAAGGACAGGTAGCTGTATTTAATTATCGTACAAACAAAAATTATAGAGATTTATATCCTAGTGAAGAAGAAATGCTTAGCATGCCACCTCCTCCCAAAGGAGTAATAGGCGTAACACCTGCCATCACAGGAAGCATAGAGGCCACAGAAGTGATTAAGATAATAAATAATTATGATACTGTTTTATCGGGAAAACTTTGGACGATAGACCTAAGGAGTTTACAAACTAACATCTTTTCACTATAAATATTGGCTACTGAGGCTGTAAACTGCTAACTTTGCTTAAATTTATCTTTTAATATAGAAATGAAACTAATCATTGTAACTACTCCTCATTTTTTCGTGGAAGAGGATAAAATTATCACAGCTCTTTTTGAAGGAGGGTTGAAC
The DNA here is from genome assembly GCF_900104585.1 of Bacteroides ihuae. GTDB lineage: Bacteria > Bacteroidota > Bacteroidia > Bacteroidales > Bacteroidaceae > Bacteroides > Bacteroides ihuae. The sequence continues at coordinate 940,558 of NZ_FNVX01000005.1, read as the reverse complement.
ATTCTTCACTTACGAAAGCCTGAAATGCCAGCCTTGTATTCTGAAAGGCTCCTAACGTTAATACCTGAAAGATATCATCATCGAATTGTTACTCATGAACATTTCTATCTGAAAAATGAATTCAATCTTATGGGTATTCATCTGAATACTCGTAATCCGGAAGCGCCACATGATTATCATGGACATATAAGTTATTCTTGCCACTCGATAGAAGAAGTAAAAATAAAGAAGCATCTATATGATTATGTTTTCTTAAGTCCTATTTATGACTCTATTTCTAAAGAAGGATACAACTCGCCCTATACTCCGGAAGAACTGAGGAAAGCTGCTGAAGAGAAAATTATCGATAATAAAGTAATTGCTTTAGGAGGTATCACACCTGACAATCTCACAGAAATTAAAGATTTTGGTTTTGGTGGTGCTGCTGTTTTAGGTGATTTATGGACTAAATTTGATACTTACAAAGATCAAAATTATACCTCTATCATTGAACACTTCAAAAAGCTAAAGGATATGGCAGAGTAATCTACTATAAAGATTTATAGTAGATTCTTATTTTTTGAATATAACACTAAAAAGCCTGTTTTCTTTTCATCAAAGAAGACAGGCTTTTTAATTTTATATTGTGGCAATATTAGAATTTGTAACCAACAGTTAATGAGACGTTTATATTTTTAGGAGCGCCATCAACATCCATGATTTTAACTAAACCAAATTGTCCTTCAGCACCTACTACTATTTTACCAAATTCTGCGGCAACGCCATAAGCTAAACCTGCATCAAAATGGTCTAAACTGCTATCACCAAATGTGTCAACACTTCCTGTTACACCGCCACTTTCTGCACTTATTTTACCAGCTATGCCATAAGCTAAATACGGACCAGCACTAAAAACGAGGTTCATCTGTTGGCATACCGGTATGCGTAATGCAGCCATAATTGGCATTTCCAAATACACTTGATTAACGGTAACATCCGCACTACTATTGTTCTCAAGATAGCCAGAGCCTTTTACCCCTTTTGAACTTAAAAACAACGATGTTTGGAGGGCCCATCTTTGGTCAAAAGCATATTCCATTCCACCACCAATCTTATATCCTACTTTTGCATCAGCACCGGTATCTTTGGTCCAATTGCTAATATTCATACCACCTTTAACATTCCAACTAACCTGCGCAAACGAGAGAGTGCTGACAAAAGCCAATGCAAATAACAAAACAATTTTTTTCATGTTTTCAATTTTAAAATGAATAATATTAATTAGTTCTAGTCATGAACTTTTTTTTTAAGCAATTATATTTTAGAATTTGTGTAAATAGAAATAGAATTTCGATGTAAATTAAAACATTATAGAAGAAACAAACAAGAATTTTTCTGAATATTTTAATAAATTTCACTTGCAAGAGGATAACTGTTATTAAAATAAGTCATTTATACTTTGTCTACATATACTTTTTTCGTCGAATTCAATTTCGTTAAACCAATAATCGATTCGATATTCCTCTACCTAATTTTCTTTATACCATATAAAAGAGTAATTAATTGCCTAAAAGCATCATTTTCCGACATCTGTGTAGGGTGACAAAGGATATATTATATGTAAATTTGCCGTTGAATTAAATAAGGATGTAAAAATAGTGTACCTACCCCTACAGACCTTGTGAGAGGGTTTCGGTGAATTAACTAGATCAGCGTGGTGAATTAACTACTTCAGCGTGGTGATCTAGTTAATTCACCACGCTGAAGTTATATGATACCTTATAGGAAGCTGATTTGTAAATAATAAGATACTAATAGTCATGGCAAGACCTGAAAAAAGAGGATTAGATTATTTTCCCTTAGACGTGGACTTTATGCGAGATATCAAAGTGCGACGCATCAAACGTAAGCATGGGGCTCTCGGAATAGTCGTCATCATCGAACTTTATAGCAGAATTTATCACGATAATGGCTACTATTTGTCGTGGGATGAAGATACTTGCTACGACATCTGCGAGGATTTGAGGACTGAAAGTCCGGAACAGATACAAACCATTGTGGACTCTTGCCTGCAAGTGGGACTTTTTCACGCCGGACTTTACAATGTTCAACACGTGCTGACTTCCAACGGAGTGCAATGTCGCTACAAAGCTTGCTGTGCCCGAAGAGCTTCCGCACGGATATTGCCAGAACTAAATCTGATAGAGTGTCCTCAACAGCAAGAAGAGAACAAACCTACTACCGAGGCTATCAAAGCTCCTGAAGAAGCTGTAAAAAGCCATACAGCAAGTACTCTTGAAGAAGTAAAGGTGGTAAAGACATCAGAGTTAATGCATACAGAAACGGAGTTAATGCATACAGAAACTCAGTTATTGCCTACAGAAATGCCACAAACAAAAGAAAACAAAACAAAAGGGAAAGCAAACAAAACAGAAATAAACCTCCCCCATACCCCCTCCGAAAACGGAGGAGGCAACGAGAAGATGAGGGTTGATCGATTGGAAGATTATTTTTTTCCTCCCGACGATGCCTTCGCTATGAAAACGCACAACTACGACGGCCTGCTGGAGAGGTTTTACGCTATTGCTGTGTGCTGTCGAGACGAGGCAGTCTATGAGCACAAAACCCTTATTGCCCCGCTACATAGCCCTGTCCAGAGACTAACTGGCTGAATTGACTTCATCGACAGATTGCACGAAATATCATTCTGCAAGCAGAGCTATTCTCACGAATTAGAGCATTCGTTCGCCATTGTTAGTCCTTGCTCTGGTTAAATTTAGGCTGAAATATATCGCAATGGTTTGAACTGGAATAGTTAAAATAAGTCTTGATGAAAAAATCATTACTACCAACATTTGTGGATTTAAAGTGTATTTCATAATTTTAGCAAAATTAGAGGAAATAGATCAATATTTTCTTGGTGCAAGTTGTCAATCTCTTTAGAATCTTCTTGCACTACATGCTAAATAGCTCATATTCGCTCTTTGACTTACTGAAAATCAGCTACTTACAATAGATGTCGATCATCAGGCATTTTTATATAATTGATGATCGACATTTTTCAGAAAGAATATCACTATATTTGTTTTCGCTAACCATTTGATATACAGGCATTCTCTGTTTTGAAATTGGAGGCCTTTAATTGTACCTTATGGAATTGAAACTCAGGAACGATATCAGACATGCTAATACCAGCATACCTTTAATTGTACCTTATGGAATTGAAACTTTAAAAAACTTTGATATGAATAATAAACAAATATCCTTTAATTGTACCTTATGGAATTGAAACTATTCTGCCGATGTGCTTTTAATGCTCGTAACCTCCTTTAATTGTACCTTATGGAATTGAAACCAATAGCAAAAAGCTCTTCCGCTTTTGTTTTCTTTTCCTTTAATTGTACCTTATGGAATTGAAACGCGCAATACCTTCTAGCCTCGCCTTTTCGGTCGCAATCCTTTAATTGTACCTTATGGAATTGAAACCCATTACGGCCAGTGCCTGAGCGAATAAAAATACAACCTTTAATTGTACCTTATGGAATTGAAACCCCGTGGCTGCGCTAGAAGCGTGGGTGAGGAGAAAACCTTTAATTGTACCTTATGGAATTGAAACTGAGATACTACACCCTAACCCTCCTTTTACTACTCCCCTTTAATTGTACCTTATGGAATTGAAACCAACAATGGAATGAAGCTTCATCTCCGACAATCGAACCTTTAATTGTACCTTATGGAATTGAAACAGTATCTCTTTCAGCGTAGCCATATCTTTTGTTTTCCTTTAATTGTACCTTATGGAATTGAAACAACAAAACGACGGTTACAAGCCCGTGTTAATGCAGACCTTTAATTGTACCTTATGGAATTGAAACTATACTAATTGAATTAGATAGCTTCCACTAGTGTCGCCTTTAATTGTACCTTATGGAATTGAAACAAATCTAAAGCCGCTCAATTTGATTTATACTCTACTCCTTTAATTGTACCTTATGGAATTGAAACCAATATAGAAGAGACACGTATCTAATAACGCTTAAAACCTTTAATTGTACCTTATGGAATTGAAACGCTCATGTCATGGTGCCTTCTTAGGTGCCTTGCGCTCCTTTAATTGTACCTTATGGAATTGAAACTAGAGACAATCAAACATGACAGCGTATATGTCAGTCCTTTAATTGTACCTTATGGAATTGAAACAAGGAACGGGTGTGCAAGATGCCTTTAAGTCCTTGGTCCTTTAATTGTACCTTATGGAATTGAAACCCCAAGAAACCAGCGCCGCCCCAAACACCAGAGAGCCTTTAATTGTACCTTATGGAATTGAAACAATGTGTTTGATAATGTAATGGATGTCGCCCCTTCCCTTTAATTGTACCTTATGGAATTGAAACTTAAACAGGGGCGGACATATCGAATGTGATCTTATCGCCTTTAATTGTACCTTATGGAATTGAAACCTCTTTCGCTAACTCCTCGTTAGCGATTCTATTTTCCTTTAATTGTACCTTATGGAATTGAAACTAGAAACAAGGGTGTTGAGATACAAAGCGTGTCACCTTTAATTGTACCTTATGGAATTGAAACGAAACTCACGAATTATATCTACCCCAGCATCCGCAACCTTTAATTGTACCTTATGGAATTGAAACTGACAAACTCCCCAGAAACTTTTTTATTCTTCTCCTCCTTTAATTGTACCTTATGGAATTGAAACTCTATATTTAAATATTTTGCACTATTTATTTGTAGTCCTTTAATTGTACCTTATGGAATTGAAACATAAATTTTCATTTCTCAACATAGATGCCGCCGACGTCCTTTAATTGTACCTTATGGAATTGAAACTGCTGTAGATCTTTGTGCGTTTAGCAAAGAAATTAAGCCTTTAATTGTACCTTATGGAATTGAAACCTGCTGAACTTCGATAGAGTATTCTGAGATAGTTGTCCTTTAATTGTACCTTATGGAATTGAAACAATCTTGCACCCCCTCGCTTTATGAATACTTTTTGTCCTTTAATTGTACCTTATGGAATTGAAACGACGGAAAGGAGTTTTATTTGGCTATGTCGGAGGGTCCTTTAATTGTACCTTATGGAATTGAAACAAATTTCTACGAGGTCGCTTTGTTGCGCTAAAGAGACCTTTAATTGTACCTTATGGAATTGAAACTCCAGCTTCAGTATTAGCAGATCGTCCGCATGGTACCTTTAATTGTACCTTATGGAATTGAAACTGAATTTCTTCCCTGTTTTTGAAGCCTCAACGGCGGGCCTTTAATTGTACCTTATGGAATTGAAACGTTTTTTCTAAGTATAACTTAGCTAACAGCTCTATGCCTTTAATTGTACCTTATGGAATTGAAACGACAACAAACTGTCCTGACCGTACGCAACTAAGCCTTTTTCCTTTAATTGTACCTTATGGAATTGAAACTCAACATCTTCCGTGCTCTTCGAATAAGAAGAGTTAGCCTTTAATTGTACCTTATGGAATTGAAACATTATCTTACTTTGTATTACGTTGTAACACGATGTACCTTTAATTGTACCTTATGGAATTGAAACCGATAATGACGCTCTGGTTATACAACAACGTAGAAACCTTTAATTGTACCTTATGGAATTGAAACCTAATTGTAAGTATTGAATACTTAAATTTGAATCTAACCTTTAATTGTACCTTATGGAATTGAAACGACCTTGACGAAGCCGGGACACCCGTCGTGGGTGATCCTTTAATTGTACCTTATGGAATTGAAACTTGAATCCGTTTAAAAACCAAGCATCAATAATTCGCCCTTTAATTGTACCTTATGGAATTGAAACAAGAACAACTCCATCTTGAATCTCAGATAGAAGAGCCTTTAATTGTACCTTATGGAATTGAAACCGGCTGTAATGGATGGTTATGTGACTATCTTGAAAGACCTTTAATTGTACCTTATGGAATTGAAACTCTATGTAGAGTAGCAGGTTCTCGGCATCTATATTGACCTTTAATTGTACCTTATGGAATTGAAACCGGCTGTATTGGCTATGATCTCAGATGCTTTTACGGCCCTTTAATTGTACCTTATGGAATTGAAACTCTGGAAGCTGAACGTATTGTTGTCATCTACATAGCCCTTTAATTGTACCTTATGGAATTGAAACATGATCCTGGAACATGGATGTGCTACATTGAGCTGCCTTTAATTGTACCTTATGGAATTGAAACTGCCCCTACATGCATCTTGGATTGGCTGAGACATCAACCTTTAATTGTACCTTATGGAATTGAAACAATAAAACGACGGTTCACAGCCCGTGCAAATGCAGACCTTTAATTGTACCTTATGGAATTGAAACGAACATAGAGATTAATAGTAATGAACCAATAAATAACCTTTAATTGTACCTTATGGAATTGAAACGATATATATAGAGAAGAGGTTCAGAGCTATGCCCGTCCTTTAATTGTACCTTATGGAATTGAAACATTTGTATTATTATTTATAAATGGAGTTTTACTCGTCCTTTAATTGTACCTTATGGAATTGAAACGTGTTCATGAACAAATAGTGCAGGTTGCTAATCCTGCCTTTAATTGTACCTTATGGAATTGAAACTCTATTCCGATTCTACCTGTAAAATTTGATAATACTTCCTTTAATTGTACCTTATGGAATTGAAACTGAAAGCTTCAGCGTTTAACAAACCCTTGTATCTCCCTTTAATTGTACCTTATGGAATTGAAACATTTGAAGCAATTTTAAAAGGTCGTAAAGAATTTATCCTTTAATTGTACCTTATGGAATTGAAACTCATACGGGAGTAAAACGTGCTTATTAATTGCATACCTTTAATTGTACCTTATGGAATTGAAACTACTGGCCAGCTTTTCGAGCCATTGCCTTTATTTTTCCTTTAATTGTACCTTATGGAATTGAAACTTCGGAATGTTAGTAGGAGACGACGCAGCAGGACTCCTTTAATTGTACCTTATGGAATTGAAACCGCCGAAAATTTTGGGCACATAAAGAGCTAATAGGGCCTTTAATTGTACCTTATGGAATTGAAACTGCGTCACGGATATACGGTTTTTCTTTCACATCCGATCCTTTAATTGTACCTTATGGAATTGAACCATTGGTCGTCAATTGCGCGGTCGCATACATCTTCAATGACTATAGTGATAAATTATTATTCAAATTGTACTTGATAGAATTGAAGCCAGCAAAAAAGCGATAAAACTACTGTAAAATAGTTCTATCGCTTTTGACTTTTAAAAAGTATGCCTAAACAGTTAATCCTCTATAGCAGCTTGTGCCGCTGCTAGTCTGGCAATCGGTACTCTGAATGGGGAACAGCTGACGTAATTAAGCCCCACTTTATGGCAGAACTTAACGGAAGAAGGTTCACCACCATGTTCACCACAAATGCCACACTTCAAATCAGGACGAATGGAGCGGCCTTTTTCAGTAGCCATACGTATCAATTGCCCCACTCCTTTTTGATCGAGCACTTGGAAAGGATCTACTTTCAGAATTTTCTTCTCCAGATAAATAGGAAGGAAGGATGCAATATCATCTCGCGAATAACCAAAGGTCATTTGCGTGAGGTCGTTCGTTCCGAACGAGAAGAATTCGGCAGAAGAAGCAATACGATCGGCTGTTAATGCAGCACGAGGAATCTCAATCATTGTACCTACCTTGAAGTCAATAGAATCGTTCATTTCTGCAAAAACAGCTTTAGCTTCTGCACGAATCACGTTTTCTTGTTCCTTAAACTCATAAAGAATACCGGTGAGTGGCACCATTATTTCAGGATGTGTATCGATTCCTTCTTTCTTCAGCTCGAGAGCTGCAGCAAGTATAGCACGGGTCTGCATCTGTGTGATTTCAGGATAAGTATTACCCAAACGACATCCACGATGACCAAGCATCGGGTTGTGTTCGCAAAGTGATTCCACCCGTTGCTGTATGTAAGCCAAAGTAACACCCATGGCATCGGCCATCTCTTGTTGTCCTTTCAAATCGTGCGGAACGAACTCATGCAAAGGAGGATCGAGCAGGCGAACGGTAACGGGATAACCATCCATTGCCCGGAAAATACCTTTAAAATCTTCTTTCTGATAAGGCAGAATTTTTGCCAATGCTTTGCGACGCCCTTCAGCATCTTTGGCTAAAATCATCTCGCGCATGGCTTTAATCTTCTCTCCTTCGAAAAACATGTGCTCCGTGCGACACAGGCCGATACCAATCGCACCAAACTTACGTGCTACTTCTGCATCGTGAGGAGTATCAGCATTAGTGCGCACTTGAAGCTTCGTGTATTTATCTGCTAAGCACATCAATTCACCAAAATCTCCTGAGAGTTCTGCAGCTATGGTTTCTACTTTACCTTCATAAACTTCTCCTGTGCTACCATTCAGCGATATAAAATCACCTTCTTTCAACACTGTTCCATCAATTTCTACCGTACGGGCTTTATAATCGATATTCAGTGCTCCGGCACCGGAAACACAACATTTGCCCATGCCACGAGCTACAACAGCCGCGTGTGAAGTCATTCCGCCACGAGCCGTCAGTATACCTTGTGCAACTTGCATGCCTGCAAGGTCTTCGGGCGAAGTCTCAATACGTACCATGATAACTTTCTTCCCATCAACGTGCCACTGGGCGGCATCATCAGCAAAAAAAACAATTTGTCCCGTTGCTGCTCCCGGAGAAGCTGGTAGCCCGCGAGTAAGGACCGTGGCCTGACTAAGCGCTACTGTATCGAACACTGGATGAAGAAGCTCATCGAGCTTATTAGGTTCCACACGGAGTAAAGCTGTCTTTTCATCAATCATACCCTGATGAAGTAAGTCCATGGCAATCTTCACCATTGCCCCACCGGTACGCTTACCATTACGTGTTTGGAGAAACCAGAGTTTGCCTTCTTGAACGGTAAACTCCATGTCTTGCATATCTCTATAGTGATTTTCAAGCTTTGTCTGCAATCGATCTAACTCTTGATAAATTTCGGGCATGGCTTCTTCCATCGATGGATATTTGGATGCACGCACTTCCTCAGTTATTCCTGCAAGAGCAGCCCAACGTTGCGAACCTAGTTCTGTGATCTGCTGCGGAGTACGAATACCAGCCACTACATCTTCACCCTGAGCATTGATTAAATATTCACCATTGAAGAGGTCTTCACCCGTTCCGGCATCTCGAGAGAAACAAACTCCGGTAGCAGAAGTCTCGCCCATATTGCCAAAGACCATCGCTTGTACGCTAACAGCCGTTCCCCATTCATCAGGAATACTTTCCATCTTACGATAAAGAATGGCACGTTCATTCATCCATGAATTAAATACGGCACAAATAGCACCCCATAACTGTTCGTAAGCAGAAGTCGGGAAGTCTTTACCTGTACGTTCTTTAACAGCAATCTTGAATTTCTGTACGAGTTCTTTCAGATCTGCCACTTCAAGTTCGTTGTCCAACTTGACTCCTTTGGCATGCTTTATCTCTTCAATGATAGCTTCAAACGGATCAATATCTTCTTTATTGGTAGGCTTCATTCCTAGCACCACATCACCATACATCTGCACAAAACGACGATATGAGTCCCATGCAAAACGAGCATTGCCGGTCTTACGGGTCAGACCTTCTACCACTTCGTCATTCAATCCGAGATTTAAGATGGTATCCATCATGCCTGGCATGGAAGCACGGGCACCGGAACGAACGGAAACGAGTAATGGATTTTCTACGTCACCAAATTTGGAACGCATCAATGTTTCAATAAGTTTTATGGCTTTTTCGACTTCATCTTTTAATAAAGCAACAACTTTATCTTGTCCTAATTCGTAGTATTCTATGCAGACCTCTGTTGTAATGGTGAATCCGGGAGGAACAGGAACACCAATTAAATTCATTTCGGCAAGGTTGGCCCCCTTACCACCTAGTAGATTTTTCATGTCGGCTTTGCCTTCAGCCTGACCATTACCAAAGGTATAGACTCTTTTTTTATTCATAAGTATATTGTTTAAAGTTATAAAGGTGTGTTTTCGATATCGCAAAACTAATTATATTTTAGAAATCGCAAAACTTTTTATGAATAAATGTTCACATAAAATGCATTTTATGCTTTGCAATATTTAATATCCTCGCTTATAGGAAGAAATCTCACGAAAATGCTTACTTTTGCAGAATAATTTATTAGATTGGTATAAAAGTGGCGCGAAATAAAAAAGAACTTCCCTTATTGGAGAAGGTAACAATTACAGATGTGGCAGCCGAAGGGAAAGCCATTGCGAAAGTTGACGACCTGGTAGTATTCGTACCCTATGTGGTACCGGGCGACGTGGTAGACTTACAAGTTAAAAGGAAAAAAAACAAATATGCAGAGGCAGAAGCCGTGAAATTTCACGAATACTCTCCTGTACGAGCCGTACCTTTCTGCGAACACTATGGGGTGTGCGGTGGATGTAAATGGCAAGTACTTCCTTACTCTGAACAGATCAAATACAAACAAAAGCAGGTTACAGACAATCTTACCCGCATCGGAAAAATAGAGTTGCCTGAAATATCTCCTATTCTGGGCTCGGAAAAAATACAGTTCTATCGCAACAAATTAGAATTTACTTTCTCAAATAAGCGTTGGTTAACCAACGAAGAGGTGAAGGAAAATGTGGTTTATGAACAGATGAACGCTGTTGGTTTCCACATCCCTAATGCTTTTGACAAGGTATTGGCTATTGAGAAATGCTGGTTGCAAGATGATATATCTAATCGCATACGCAATGCTGTACGCGATTATGCTTACGAGCACGATTATACTTTCATCAATCTTCGCTCGCAAGAGGGAATGCTTCGTAACATGATTGTTCGCACATCCACTACGGGAGAGTTGATGGTCATCCTTATTTGCAAGATTGAGGAAGAGAATGAAGAAAAAGAAATGGGGTTATTCAAGCAGTTGCTGCAATACATAGCCGACAAGTTCCCTGAAATTACTTCGCTCTTATATATTATTAATAACAAGCGCAACGATACTATTACGGATTTGGATGTGCTTGTATTTAAAGGAAACGATCATATCTTTGAAGAGATGGAAGGTTTGCGTTTCAAAATAGGACCAAAATCTTTTTATCAGACAAATTCGGAACAAGCTTACAATCTATATAAGATAACGCGCAATTTTGCGGGGTTGTCAGGCAATGAATTGGTTTATGACCTTTACACAGGTACAGGCACAATAGCCAACTTTGTAGCCAAACAAGCTCGTCAGGTTATTGGGATAGAGTACGTACCTGAAGCGATAGAAGACGCCAAAGTGAATGCTGACATCAATGGCATAAAGAATACGCTTTTCTTTGCCGGAGATATGAAAGATATGCTGACGCAAGATTTCATCAACGAATATGGACGTCCGGATGTAATCATCACAGATCCTCCACGAGCTGGTATGCACCAAGATGTAATAGATGTTATCCTATTTGCTGAACCTAAACGCATTGTCTACGTGAGCTGTAATCCGGCTACACAAGCACGAGATCTTGCTCTACTCGACGTGAAATATAGAGTGACCGCTGTGCAACCGGTAGATATGTTTCCACATACACATCACGTAGAGAACGTGGTATTATTAGAAAAAAAATAAGCACGTCAACAATAGAATGCGTGCGCAATTGAAGGAAGCAAATATGATCCCTAACAAGAAAAAAGAGAAGAAAGAAAAACCTGTAGCTCGTGCTAAATCAAAATTCACGGTATTCCCGGTGAAAGAAGCAGGAGAGTTGATGGATTTTCTGATGAAGATAATGTCTGGCATTAGCCGTACGACGGCGAAATCTTTGTTATCGAAGAGACAGGTATTGGTAGATAATGTTATTACTACTCAATATAACTTTATGCTGAAGCAGGGCATGAAAGTGCAGGTGAGCAAGGAAAAAGGGCAAAAGGAATTCAACAGTAGTGTAATAAAAATAGTGTATGAAGATGCTTATTTGTTGGTAGTCAACAAGCGTGAAGGTCTTCTTTCGATGGGCACTGATTCGCAAAAAGATCGCACGGCTCACACAATATTGAACGAATATGTGCAACGATCGGGCAAGCAAAATCGGGTGTACATCGTGCACCGACTAGATAAAGATACATCGGGGCTAATGGTGTTTGCTAAGGATGAAAAGACGAAGTTTACCTTGCAAGACTATTGGGACGAGATCGTTAAAGACCGTCGCTATGTGGCTGTTGTGTCTGGAGAACTGGAAAAAGATAATGGTACCATCACTTCATGGTTAAAAGACAACAAAGTTTATGTAACTTACTCTAGCATGACCAATAATGGTGGTGAAAAAGCTATCACCCATTACAAAACCATTAAGCGAGCCAACAATTATACGTTGGTGGAATTAGAATTAGAGACAGGTAAGAAAAATCAAATACGTGTGCACATGCAAGATATGCAACACCCCGTGTTAGGCGACATCAAGTATGGTAACGGCATCGATCCAATAGGACGCTTGGCACTGCATGCATTTAGATTGTATTTTCACCATCCCATTACGGGCGACTTGCTGAAGTTTGAAACGCCCTACCCTGCTGCTTTTAAGAAGCTTATGCTAAAAGTAAAAGAGGAGAAAGTTGCAATAGAAGGGTAACTCAACATTATTAGCCTAAATAAAAAAGCTTCTCACCGCCTTTAATGTCAGTGAGAAGCTTTTCTATTTAATATCATTACTAATCCCAAAATGTAACTGCTGTTCCATCAAAAACGCCTGATAGTTCATGGTCTTCAACGATAACATTATCAAAATAAAGGAAATCATTAGGAGCATATTCTAGAACCAACCCTCTCATAGTATAAGTCCAGTCCCAAGTAAAAGTTTGTTTGACTTCGCTTAGTACTTTACCATACGAGTCATCGAGTTGATAAACAAAGTTTTCCTCTCCACCACCATCTAAATAGAAGATTAACTCATGCGTGCAAAATTCGCCTCCTTGTGTGTAATACGTTTCAGTCCAGTATTTGCTACATAACCGCTCATCGCTATTATAACCATCATCTATTTCACAAGAACTAATACTTATAGTCAATACAAGTAGCAATACAATCTTCACATAGCTTAAAGTCTTCATTTTCGTTTTTTTTATTCTCAGTTTAATTGATTCTTCAATTAGGCCAATATAGCCGCAGCTTGTCTATGCCGCATTTTGCAAATATAATACATATTTTGTTTGTAAATGCAAAATATTATTGTTTTTCAGTGTGCAAGCAGAACAACGAATCTCAAAAACAAGTATATTTGCAACGAAATAAAGGAAAGATGCCAGAGTGATCGATCGGGACGGACTCGAAATCCGTTGTGCGGCTTTGCTGTACCGTGGGTTTGAATCCCACTCTTTCCGCAAAAAGGTATGAACAAAACCAGATAACTACAGGAAAAAACCTATAAATCCTTGATTTATAGGTTTTTTTGTGCCCCTTTTCTCCGATGAAAAAGAGACGAAAAAATGACACATGGAATTAACCTCTCGCTGTTTTAATTTGTATAGTCTGTTTATATCTCTGTAATAGTTATAAACAGACTATTATATATCGTTTTATTTCATATTCATATTATCGTATCAAACTCAAATTCCCTGTAGCTTTATTTATCACTTTTTTATCTCCACAAATACCAATGCCAATGTACCGAATGTCATTTTCTTCCGTCATAAGCATCACCTTCTCATAGTTGTCGTATGTTTTAGATTGCTGGGCAATATTAGAGAAATCTACCATCACTAATTCCTCCAAATCAAGAGAAAGCAGCTTGTGTCGAATCTCCTTTATCTTATCATCAGACGCTCCCAATACAGGAATGGGCATTTGCGTAATACCAAGGTGTTTATCTCCTTGTTTATCGTAAACGTCGTGGCTTACAATTCCTTCAATTTGTTTTCCCAATGTAATCGATAATACACTTGCTGTATTAGCAATAATGCCTATTGGCTGTGCTTTGTCTATTATTAGAACACACTTTTTTGTTTCGGCAATAGTCTTTATATCTTCCATACTTCTTAATATTTATATTTCTGCAAAGTTACGAATAATAGAAATTATTACTGCATACATTGTGAAAAACAGGAAATAATCCTATATTTGCAAGTATATATATTCAATATTCCTAGTCTTGGAATATTAATTCATTATAAACAGGAAAAAAGACCATGACAAAGTTGGATAAAACAGATATAGATATTCTTAGTGCGTTACAAAATGATGCAAAAATCAATATGAAAGAACTGTCTGACAGGCTGCATATATCTAAAACACCTATTTACGAACGAATTAAACGCCTCGAAAACGAAGGGTATATCAAGGGATATGTGGCTTTGGTTGACAATAAAAAGGTTGGATTACCTTTAATCGTCTTTTGTAACGTCTCTTTAGCCGTTCATGACGATGAGCATATCCAACGATTTCAGAAAGAGATAAAAGATATAGATGAAATAATGGAATGCTATTCTACCGGTGGAGTCTATGACTTCCTGTTGAAAGTTGTGCTCAGAGACCTTGACGACTATAACCGTTTTGCATTCGAAAAACTAACGAAGGTTTACGGTATAGTTAAAATGCAAAGCTCATTTGTGTTGGGTGAAATAAAGCATATCACCTCATTAAGTATTCCATTTTAATAGAGCAGAAGATCTATGCCCTTTTCATTTTAGCGGGTTAGCTAATTTGCAATCTTTCTCACATTCAGATAATTTCTTTTTCCATCTTTTAAGTAGAGGATTGCACTTCATAGGTACCTTACACGATAATATTAGCGGCATTATCCGTGCCGCTAATATAGATTTTATTGTTTCAATCTCTCAATTTATTATATAACTCTTGTAGATGGCGAAGTACTTTCTGATGATGTTTCCTTACTATCATTCTGCATCCCAATAGGTATAGAATAAAACCAAAGAATATAGCAATATAGGTCAGCAAATTGAATGATACATTCATTAAATAATTGTACATAAAATAGGTGCCGAAACCTAATAGGAATGAACCAATATAGATAGCAATGTCATATTTACGTTGAAGTTGAATGCTTTTTTCTAGTTTGTCTATACGTGATTTCAACCATTCCTTTACCCCCATATTAAAATGGTATTTATTCATTTTTCGGGCTGACCACTCCATAGCTCCCATCGAGCCTATCAATATAAATAATATAATGAACCGCAAAATAGTTATACGGATGTTTCCATCTGCTGTACTTATCTGCCAAAGCAGCAAAGCTACGACTAATATAACGATGGTACGTAATATCCATCCAGGATGAATTTTTCGCATTGATTTTCTAGCACATTTAATGATCATGTTATTCAATTCTTGATCAGAATACAAGTTAATGTCTTCATTAACTCCCATTTTCCAGATGAGTTTCAAGTTATCTTTTTCCATGTTTCTATTTATTTAAATATTTCTTTAATTGTTTTTTTGAGCGATTTATTCTAACACCAACATTTGTGCTGGTAATACCCATAATCTCTGCTATCTCATTATAATCTAGCTCTTCTAAATAAAGTAGCATGATAGAACGATCTATTTGATTGAGTTGATGTAATGCCTCAATAAGCTTTTGAAAGTTAAAATCGACTTCAAAAGAACCTGCATTATCCTCTATCAAACTCATTTCAAGAGCTGAATCAGTCAACTCCTGAAACACGAGCTTGCTATCTTTTCTGATCTTTGATATGGAGGTGTTAATGGCAACGGTATATATCCACGATCCGATCTTTGTCCTATCTTTCAACTGCGGAAATGATCTCCAAAGTTGAAGGAGAATTTCCTGAAAATTATCTTCTCTATCGACAATGACTCTAAAGTAGATCAAATTTACTTTATGTATGATTCCTTGATAATCGGATACGATCTTAAGAAAATCTTCTTGAATTGACTTCATATATATATCTTTTGTAATATAGTCGTGATATAAATAAGATTATTACAGAAAGATCTGAAAATTATTCATTAATCTTGAATAATAGCAAACTAGATTATTATTTCTTCTCGATTTGTGAGTCTAATTTGGTTTTTCATCAACCCGCATATCTTATGCTGGAAAAATAGTACTAGATTTCATGTTTTCACTTGACGCATTGCCGATAATATTAAGTACATTTGCAATATACTGTGGGGGTGCTCGTTGCTACAGCGAGCTGAGATTATACCCATTGAACCTGAAATGTGTAATAACAGCGTAGGAATTCGGTAATAGTTAAGTTATCAATGTATGATAAGATATAGGCCGTTTCGTTGTATAATCACGAAACGGCCTTTTTATTTATAATTAAAAAAAACAATGAGATGATAAACATTCAAAATTTACAGAGAGATTTTGACCTGGTTCGGCAACAATCTCCACTGATACACAACATAACCAACTTTGTGGTGATGAATAATACGGCAAATGCATTATTGGCAATAGGAGCATCACCTGTAATGGCTCACGCTATTGAGGAAGTGGAAGAAATGGTGCAAATAGCATCGGCATTAGTCATTAACATCGGCACATTAAATGCCGATTGGGTAGAAAGCATGATAACGGCTGGGATAGCAGCCAAGCAAAAAGGTATTCCTATTGTACTCGATCCGGTTGGCGCTGGCGCTACTTCTTATCGAACACGGGTATGCAAGCAACTCATTGAAATAGTAAAACCGTCTATCATCAGAGGCAATGCTTCGGAGATTATGGCTTTGGTAAATGAGACTGTCAGCACCAAAGGTGTAGATAGCCGAGATTCGTCGGATAGTGCTCTGCAATCGGCCATCCAACTTGCTACAGAAACCGGAGCAGTAGTTGTTATAAGTGGACCTACTGATTATATGACCAATGGAAAAGACACCGAGGTAGTAACCAATGGTAGCCCGCTAATGGCTCGCGTAACGGGAATGGGAT
This sequence comes from Bacteroides ihuae, assembly GCF_900104585.1. Taxonomy (GTDB): domain Bacteria; phylum Bacteroidota; class Bacteroidia; order Bacteroidales; family Bacteroidaceae; genus Bacteroides; species Bacteroides ihuae. The sequence goes on along the minus strand of NZ_FNVX01000005.1, from coordinate 923,660 downwards.
GTACAGCCACAGCTATTACAGCTGCCTTTGCTGCAATTAACAGCAATTACCTGGAAGCAGCAACGCACGCTATGGCAGTGATGAGTATAGCTGGAGAGATTGCTGCTGATAAAGCTCATGGCAATGGCAGCATGCAACTGTTCTTTTTGGATGAACTTTGTAACCTCAACACGGAGGTGCTTTCTACAAACCTAAAACAATAAGCTATGCCGATATTCGATTTATCTCTATATTTGGTTACTGATCGACGACTGTCGCTTGGCAGATCGCTCGAAGAAGTGGTAGAGGAAGCCGTAAAAGGTGGGGTTACCATGGTGCAATTGCGAGAAAAAGATTGTTCAACTCTTGATTTTTACCAACTGTCAGTACGCATGAAGCAATTACTTGCTCCGTACAAAGTACCTCTGATTATTAACGACAGATTGGACATTGCGATTGCCTGTAATGCTGATGGAGTACACATCGGCCAGAGTGATATGCCTTACGATGTTGCCCGCCAAATGCTGGGTTATGATAAGATCATTGGACTTTCAATTGAAACGCTGGAACAGGCAAAGCTTGCCAATGCATTGGATGTTGATTACATCGGCATATCACCAATATTTAGTACTCCCACTAAAACGGATACTCTCCTACCCTTTGGAATAGAAGGTATCCAGCAAGTTAAACAAATATGTAAACACAAAGCAGTGGCCATCGGAGGTATTCATGCCAATAATGCTGCCGCCATTTACAATGCGGGAGCAGACGGGATAGCCGTAGTATCCGAAATCATGTCAGCAACAAATCCATTTGAAGCTGCCCATATATTAAGAACTGAATTAAATAAATATTAGCCCTATGAAATGGAGTGAACAAACATGGATTAAATCTTTACCAATCTATCACAAAATACTCGATCTACCATTTATCACAGAATTGATGAATGGAACATTAGCCAAAGAGAAGTTTCTTTTCTATATTCAACAAGATGTTATCTATTTAGGCGAATTCGGAAAAGTGTTAGCCGGAATTGTTGTCCGATTAAAGAAACAATCTCATGCTGAAGCATTTATGAAGTTTGCTGCTGATACAATTTATGTAGAAGGTGATTTGCATGAGAGCTTTTTAAAGCAGGTAGGTTCATCTGTAACCACCGAGCCATCTCCCAGCTGCTTATTGTACACCGGTCATATGCGTCAATTACTTTCATCGGCATCGGTAGAGGCAACAATGGCAGGTGTGTTACCTTGTTTTTGGATATACAAAGAAGTTGGAGATTATATACTAAGTAACCAAACTCACAATTCCGACAATCCTTATCAGCAATGGATAAACACTTATGGAGGAGCCGACTTTGAGAAAGCTGTGACCAATGCAATAAATATATGCGATGAATTGGCTCAGCAGTGTACCAACGAACAACAACAAGAAATGACCGATGCTTTTATTCGTTCGGCGAAATTGGAATGGATGTTTTGGAATAGTGCATGGAACATGGAGCAATGGCCTATTTAAACGATCCCTTACCTAATTAAACATAGAATCAAATACTTTTCAATTATGAAACAATATAAACGAGTGCTTACCATTGCCGGCAGTGATCCTAGCGGAGGTGCCGGAGTGCAAGCTGATTTAAAAACCATGTCGGCATGTGGCTGTTATGGTATGTCGGCCATAACTGCAGTTGTCGACGAAAACACAGTAGGCGTCACTGCTGTACATCCCATACCTGTTTCTTTCGTACGAGGGCAAATCATATCTGTATTAGATGACATCGGTGCTGATGCTATCAAGATTGGCATGTTACACTCGTCGGAGTTGATTCGAAGTGTCAGAGAGACGTTATCGACCTATTCCATTCGCAACATAGTGCTCGATCCTGTAATGGTAGCAACTTCAGGTGACAGTCTGCTGCAAGAAGAAGCAATCAGTACTCTAAAGAATGAGTTGATACCTCTTGTCAGAGTGATTACTCCTAATATTCCGGAAGCTGAGATCTTATTAGGAAGAAAGATTACTTGTCAGGAAGAATTGCCGGAGGCTGCCAGAGCACTTTCGTGCAACGGAAAAGTGTCCGTACTACTTAAAGCCGGACACCTAACGGATGATTTATTGATTGATATATTCTATAATGCCGAAAAAGATGAAGTAATGAAACTGTCATCTAAGAGGATAGAAACCCGTAATACGCATGGCACTGGGTGTACACTATCATCTGCTGTAGCCTCTTTTCTGGCACATCAACTACCACTAAACGATGCTGTGAAATGCGCTAAGGAATATATAACAAAGGCAATAGAAAGTGGAGCAACTTATGAAATAGGTAAAGGACATGGACCTGTTCACCATTTTCATACTTTTTGGGATTAAAAGAATGATTTCCATTAATTATAATAAGAGGGCGTAGAAAAATCTACACCCTCTTATTAAATCTCTCTCATCTATCTGGTATTACTGCTATGTAGCTTGAGATAGAAGTGATATTTTAAAGCTACAAATTATACAACGCCCGAGAATCCCATAAATGCCATCGCAAGGAGACCTGCTGTAATGAGTGCTATTGGCGTACCTTCCATTCCTTTAGGTATCTTTACCAAGCTCATTTGCTCACGAAGTCCCGCAAAGATGACCAAGGCTAATCCAAAACCTAATGCGGTAGAGAACGCGTAAACGACACCCGTGAGCAAATTGAAGTCTTTCTGAATAACCAAGATAGCTACACCTAGAATACAGCAGTTAGTTGTGATCAATGGAAGAAAGACTCCCAGTGCTTGATAAAGTGCGGGGGAAACTTTCTTTAGGATGATCTCCACCATCTGCACCAAAGCTGCAATTACAAGGATAAAAGTGATGGTTTGCAGATATTGCAGACCAAAGGCATCGAGAACATACTTTTGTATAAGGAATGTTACGATGGTAGCTATAGTAAGCACAAAAGCAACGGCAGCACCCATGCCAAGCGCAGTTTCTACTTTCTTCGACACTCCCAGAAAGGGGCAGATACCCAGGAACTGAGACAACACGATGTTGTTTACAAAAATTGCCGAGATGAATATCAATATATATTCCATAACTGTTTTTGAATTTAGATGATTAGGCTTTCTTCAAGCGATTAATTAAAGCAATAAGATAGCCTAGTGCAATAAAAGCACCCGGCGCAAGAACGAAGACAAGCATACCATATCCTTCGGGGAAGATGATAAAATTGAATATTTTGCCGGTGCCAAGTAGTTCGCGGATAGCGCCCAAAAGCGTCAACGCAATAGTAAAACCTAATCCCATTCCGACTCCATCAAACAAGGAAGCCAAGGGGTTATTTTTAGCAGCAAAAGCTTCAGCACGACCCAACAAAATACAGTTCACAACAATCAATGGAATAAATAGTCCCAAAGTGGCATAAAGTGCCGGTACATAAGCTTGCATAACCATTTGCAACAAGGTGACAAATGAAGCTATGACAACCACAAATGCGGGAATACGCACCATATCGGGTATTAAATTCTTAATGCTTGATATTACAACATTGGAGCAAATAAGCACGAATGCTGTAGCAAGCCCCATGCCCATACCATTAACGGCAGAAGAGGTCGTTCCCAATGTGGGACACATACCAAGCAGGAGCACAAACGTGGGATTTTCTTTCACAATCCCGTTCATCAATACTTTAAAGTTATTCATATTCAATACTCCTTTATTAATTTGCACTGACAGAGTCAGTGTGTTCAACATATGTAGCACCTGAAGTGGCATTCGTAGCACCCTTTCCTTTATAAGCCTCATAAGCAGCATTTACTGCTTTCAAAAAAGCTCTGGATGTGATCGTAGACGCAGTAATCGCATCAACCTCACCACCATCTTTGCTCACTGACAGAGGCTTTGCGCCCGGGTCCATTCCTTTGATACTTCCTTTACCTCCTTCTTTAAACCAGTCGGCAGCTTTGGAGCCTAACCCCGGAGTCTCTGAATGGGCTAATAAAGAGTAGTTGTAGATTTTTCCTTCCGCATCAAAACCGACAAGTACTTTCAGTTCTCCACCAAAGCCAAGTGATTTTGATTCAACTGCTGTACCAACGATTTTATCGCCATCTTTAGCCGGATACACTATGAAATCGACAATCTTCTTACCGTCTTTCTCGCTAAAAATGGTATCACATTCAGCTACAGGATTATTCGTAAATGGAGGTACTACACTCTTCAATGCTTCATTTAATGCTTTTGCATTGGCGTTGGCTATTGGCTCTCTGGTCAATTCATTTACATAAGCCAATAAAGCAACCGATAAAGCTGTTACTACTGTGAGCACCAGCAACATGTTCTTTAGAGATGATTCTAATTTCTTCATTTCTTCTTTGCTACCTCCCCAAAGCGTTTAGGTTTGCAATATGTATTAATTAATGGAGTGAAAGCATTCATGATAAGAATGGCAAATGACATACCTTCGGGATAAGCGCCAAAAAGGCGAATAACAACTGTTAGAAGACCTATACAAGTTCCATATATCAGCATTCCTTTATTAGTCATAGGTGAAGTGACATAGTCTGTTGCCATAAATATAGCGCCCAGCATCAGCCCACCCGAAAGTAGTTGGGTAAGAGGTGATACATAGATCTGAGGATTCACTAAATACATAATTCCTGAGAAGACAGTAACTGCTAGCAGGATAGATCCCGGTATGTGCCAAGTGATGATTCTCTTCATCAACATATAAACTAAACCGACAAGTAAAGCTGCTGCACTTACCTCACCTAAACAACCTCCATTATTACCGATAAACAAATTAAAAGCATCAGGTAGTTGATCAAGTGAAAATCCAGGTGCTCCTTTAATTACTCCTTTCATTATAGAAAGTGGCGTAGCAGCTGTTTCAGCATCAATGTATGAGGTCAACTGCCCTATTTTAGGCCATGTAGTCATCTGAACAGGAAAAGAGAGCAACAAGAAAACACGTCCTGCCAAAGCTGGATTAAAGGGGTTGTTACCTAGTCCGCCAAACGACATCTTACTGACTCCAATAGCAAATAATGCTCCTAGAAGAATAATCCAAATGGGCAAATTTGAGGGTAAGTTAAAGGCCAATAAAACGCCTGTAATGGCAGCTGAACCATCACAAATGGTTGATACCTCAGACTTCATAATGTATTTGCCAATAGCCCATTCGAAGAATAAGCAAGCAATAACGGAAGTAACTGTGACAACCAGGGCACCTAACCCAAAGTAAATCAGCGACACAATGAAAGCAGGAGCAAGCGCTATGAGCACTCCGTACATGTTCTTTTCAACGCTGTCTCCATTATGAATATGCGGAGACAGTGATATTATCAATTTATTTTCCATACTTCGTTATTATTTAGCTTGTCGTGCACGAATCATTGTACCTACTTTCGATTTGCCCAAACGGCAATAATCGAGTAAAGGGCGGTTTGTAGGGCAAGTAAATTGGCAAGAGCCACACTCAATACAATCCATTATTTTTTCTTTTTCCATTCTCTCGAAATCCGTGTTTTCGGCTAATGCACCAAGCAGATAAGGTTCTAATCCCATAGGACATGCACTAACACACTTTGAACACCTGATGCAATTACGAACTTGTCCACGCTTAGATTCTTTGTTCGTCATAATCAAAATGCCCGAACTACCTTTCGCAGTAGGAACATCCGTATTCACAAGTGCCTTACCCATCATTGGGCCACCACCTATAATCTTTCCTGTATCTTCAGGCAATCCGCCACAAGCTTCAATCAATTGCTTCATCGGAGTACCAATACGAGCTAAAAAATTGGAAGGCTTGGCTAGTGACTTACCGGTTACTGTGATCACACGCTCCAAAAGAGGTTTGTTTTTTTGTACGGCTTCATACACAGCAAAGGCAGTTCCTACGTTTTGAACAACAGCTCCGGTAGAGATAGGAAGTGCACCACTACCTACCTGGCGAGAAATAATAGCATCGATTAACTGCTTCTCACCTCCTTGCGGATACTTCACTTTCAGAGGCACTACGTTGATTCCCGCATAGTTTGAAGCAACCTTAGTCATTAATTGGATGGCATCCGGTTTATTATTCTCAATACCGATAAACGCCTTGTTTACTTTTACCGCTTTCATCAGGATGCACACTCCTACCATAATTTCTTCGGCATGTTCCAACATCAGTTGATGGTCGGCCGTAAGATAAGGTTCGCATTCTACAGCATTGATAACCAAACACTCAGCCTTAAATGCAGGAGGAGGGCACAATTTTACTTGTGTAGGAAAACAGGCTCCGCCAAGACCAACAATGCCTGCTTCTGCAATTTTCTTCACAATCTCTTCAGCAGTGAGATTGCATTCTTTCACTAATGTCGTTGTACGATTAATCGTTTCTTCCCATTCATCCCCTTCCACATCAATAAAGATAGCTGGTTTAGCATATCCACTTGCATCCACAATAGCATCTATTTTGGTTACCTTTCCACTTACGGAAGAATGAATGGCAGCTGAAACAAATCCGCCTGCTTCAGCTATTTTTGTTCCTACTTTCACAAGATCTCCCTTAGCGACAACTGGTTTAGCCGGAGCACCAATGTGTTGTCCCAATAAGATAACGGCCTTTTCGGGAACAGCTGCCGTTAGAATAGGCTGATGCGCTGAAAGTTTATTTTCGTGCGGATGAACTCCACCAATTGAAAATGTCTTCAACATACATGTATATATTTAATCTGTTTATGATTCATTTAATTATGCTTCAGCAACCGGAGCCGTTTCCAGAACTTCCTCTTTGGGTTTGCGAGGAGGAAAATTAAGCTCTATAATCGTGTGTTGAGGGCAAACTTCTACGCATTTGCGACACGATTTACACTTGTCATAGTCAATGTAAGCAAGATTGCTAGTCACTGTTATGGCTTCAAAAGGACAGGCTTTTACACACTTGCTACAACCGATGCACCCCACATCACATGATTTGCGTGTAAGCGCACCTTTATCCTTGTTCATGCAAGATACATAAACTCGGCGTGACTTTTTCCCTTTGGCACGAAGTTCAATAAGAGCTTTCGGACAGGCTTTAACACATGCATTACAAGCAGTACATTTTTCTTCATCTACCTCGGGTAGGCCAGTTTCGGGATTCATGTGAATAGCATCAAAGGCACATACTTCAACGCAATCGCCACAGCCTAGACAACCATAGCTACAACCGGTTTCTCCGCCATAGAGGGAAGCCGCAATGGCACAACTTTTTGCACCATCATACATGTTAAGGCGGGGACGGTGTTCGCAAGTTCCGTTGCATCTTACCACTGCAATCATCGGTTCTGCAGTCTCAGCATTCAGTCCAAGGATAGATGCAACCTCTGCCATTATTGGTTGTCCACCTACCGGACAGAATTTCCCATCAAGTGAATCGGCTTTCACACAAGCATCAGCAAATCCGCTACATCCCGGATAACCACAACCTCCGCAATTGGCTTGAGGCAATACCTCAGAGACTTTAGCAATACGAGGATCTTCATATACAGCAAACTTTTTGGAAGCAACATATAGTATTGCGGCTGAAATAAGCGCAATAGCTCCCAATGAAATCACTGCCATCAGAATCAAGTTCATAAATTAGTTATTTTATTGGTTTTATAGTAAATGAAAATATCTTTTTCATTTTTTCCTTATTCATCCACAAAAAGAGATAATAAGGGATCAGAAAAGCAAGGGAAAGCGAGGAGGAGAATAATTCGTTGCCACTTGTGACAGACATTAGAATAAATAAAGAAATGATTAATAACATAAACGGAATGACAAAAGCCCAAAGTACGGCCATCATCCCCATCGAAGTTTCACCGATTATGGTAACCCTGTCGCCAGACTTAAAAAGAGTTGCTGATGAAGTAGTAACTTCAATAACCTTCTCTTTACTCTCAGAAGAAGAACAATAACCTTTAGCACTACACGCGGTGCAGCCTGTCGTTTGGACAATTCTCACAAATACCTGAGAGCCAATTATGTTTTCCACAATACCTTGATGTTTGATTGTATCTACCATTTTTGCAAAGTCAACATTACAAATTGCGGCAAATTTAATCATAATTCGGAAACTACGAAGCGTTCAGCTGTTTTTTATATTGCATAAAATGCTTTTTTTTATTCTAAAATAAAGTTTCACGGATTACAATAAGATAGATTATTTGAAATAATTTATCTATTTTGAAATAGAAATAAGACTTATGAAAATCATAAAGAAACGAATGTTATTCATTTAGCATCAATCAAAGCCGCAAAATCAAAAAGATGTTCGGTTGAACAAAAAGCCTTAATTATATTTTTGATTTTTTTTAATAGAAAACCAAAGTGGTTTTAAGCTATTTATTCTTCATTATTTGTTAAGAATATAAGTTTAAAACCACTTTGATCGTTTATTCTAAATAGGCAGCAGGTAGGGTTCCTGTTATTTTACCAAGTATAGTTTATGCCAAAACTAAGCAGTTCTTTAAGCTGAAAATAGCTGGAACCTTTATTAGGCTTAGAACCATCGTCAAAACGCGCATGTACGAAAATTTTTGTAGAGAGATAGCGATTAAGCACAAAATTGAATGTATTTTCCCATTCGGCTTCTACTTTTTTATAGTTGCTAAAATAGTAAAGCCTGGAATCAAGTACAACCGAAGACATTATAGTCCAAGAAAGAGTTGTCTGCAACTTAGAACCAACATCATGCAATACACTCTTTCCTTCTTTCAAGCCAAAGTTTGTTTCATCAACATCACTACTACCTACATAGCGCAGGTTATAAGTCGCCGGAGAAATGAAGACTGAAAGATTAACCTTCTTTGTCTTCAATTTATAGTCCATACCAATACTGAATATAAAGTTAGCAGGTGCCATGAATGCAGAAACCACTGTATTGCTATTGGTTTTATAATTGCGAGCAAACTGCGTGTTGAATTCTCCCGAAATAGTATAGTACCATTTGGAGGCAGCTTGAATACCTAATTTACTATATAGACGTATAGCATCGGTATTGATCCTATATTGATGTATCGTGTCTGAAGAAGCCGTATTAAATCCAAATTTAGCTTCCAATAAGTTCTCTAATTGAAGTTTTTCGCGATCATTATAATTAGCATACAAATTCAAATTTCCAAGTACAGAGTTAGTGCTTTCTCCGCCTTTATACCAGTTATCAGAGATGTAATATTGAGTCATCTGCAAGGATCCGCTCCCCCCCGTAGTCCACCAATTAGGTTTGCGAATAAACATCTCAGCTTTTCCTACATCCTCTTTTACTCCTTCCGGCTTAAATAACTTCATCACTTTAGCTTCTGAAGACATTTTTATCCTCACATCTTCACGGAATACCTTTCTTCTCATAATGCTTCTCTCGGTTGTAGTAACAAGCTCAGGATGAGTTACATATAATTTAAGCAAAACAGCATCTACCATGCGGTTAGTACGTTTTGTTTTAGAAAAAAGAGAAGTATTATAAGTTAGAAGTTCAGAACCTATATCAGGCAAAGTCTTGGGCATTTGAAAGGTCCACTTCATCTCTGAAACTTGCCTAATAGGCGAATAATAATAAGCTATAGGAACAAACAATCGATAGTAATCCGGATCTGATTCAATAAACCGCATCGGAACCGTATCATTATTCAATGAATCTAGTTGTCCGAAATAATATTGATATAATAAACTATGAGCCGAATCTTTTCTCACAGCATCAGAGCTTCTTGTAGTGCGGTTCTTTGCAGTTTTAGAAGTATGCTGCGCCGCAACTGATGAAGAAAGAACTAATGACAAGAGTAAAGAAATATAAATATTCTTCATATATATTCTAAGTTTTTCACAAAAATACATCAAAATCTTTAGATAACAAAAAAAAACTATCGTCCCATAGCGAATCTTGCATTAATTGCTTTTTTTTAATAATTTGTTCAATTAAAGCCATGTACTTCCTCTTTTTTTTATAATTTTGCGCTTTTTAAGTCTTAGCTTACGAGTAGTAAACAACTAATTAAAACAGTATAACTGTGGGAGAAACAAAGTATATTTTCGTCACCGGTGGTGTAGCTTCCTCTCTTGGAAAAGGCATTATCTCATCCTCCATCGGTAAATTGCTGCAGGCAAGAGGTTATAACGTAACCATCCAAAAATTTGACCCGTACATTAACATTGACCCGGGAACATTAAACCCCTATGAACACGGAGAATGTTATGTGACAGTTGATGGCCATGAAGCCGATCTTGACTTAGGGCACTACGAACGTTTTTTGGGAATTCAGACTACAAAAGCTAACAACATCACAACCGGACGCATTTATAAAAGTGTTATCGACAAAGAACGTAGAGGTGATTATCTTGGTAAAACAATTCAAGTAATTCCGCATATTACGGATGAGATTAAACGGAATGTTAAGTTACTGGGAAATAAATACAAATTTGATTTTGTAATTACAGAAATTGGCGGAACAGTAGGCGATATCGAATCACTACCTTATCTGGAAAGTATCCGTCAGTTGAAATGGGAACTAGGACAGAATGCGCTTTGCGTTCACCTCACATACGTTCCTTTCTTGGCAGCTGCCAAAGAGTTGAAGACAAAGCCAACGCAGCACTCTGTCAAGGAGCTGCAATCTCTCGGAGTTCAGCCCGATATTTTGGTCCTTCGTACGGAACACGATTTAAGTATGAATCTTCGCAAAAAAGTTGCGTTATTTTGCAATGTAGAAGAAAGCGCCGTCGTTCAATCGATCGATGCTCCAACTATATATGAAGTTCCATTGCTGATGCAGGAACAAGGACTCGACGAAACCATTTTGAGAAAAATGGGATTGCTTATTGGTGATCAGCCTAAATTAGATTCATGGAAAGAGTTCCTTAATAGACGCACCAATGCTACAGAAGAAGTTACGATTGCTTTAGTAGGCAAATATGTAGAATTACAGGATGCATACAAATCAATTCTAGAGTCGCTTTCGCAAGCAGCTACTTATAATGATAGAAAGCTTAAGATAGAGTATGTTCAATCAGAACAGCTAACGCCCGAAAACGTTGAAGAAAAGCTGGGGCATACTGATGGAATTGTCATTTGTCCGGGATTTGGTTCCAGAGGTATTGAAGGAAAGTTCGTTGCTGCCAAATTCGCACGTGAACATAACTTCCCTACATTTGGCATCTGCTTAGGTATGCAATGCATTGCCATTGAATTTGCACGAAATGTACTCGGATATGAAGGTGCAAACTCTGTAGAGTTTGATGAAAAGACCAAATACAACGTTATCGATATCATGGAAGAGCAAAAGGCTATAACCAACATGGGCGGAACGATGCGATTGGGAGCTTTTGAATGCATCGTTAATAAGAGTTCTAAAGTATACGAAGCTTATAAACAAGAACATATTCAAGAACGCCACCGCCACCGCTACGAGTTTAATAATGATTATCGCAAGCAATTTGAGGATAACGGAATGAAATGTGTTGGTATAAACCCTGAATCGGATTTGGTTGAGATCGTAGAAATACCTACTTTAAAATGGTATATCGGTACACAATTCCATCCGGAATATAGTAGCACGGTACTACACCCACACCCGCTATTCGTATCCTTCATCAAAGCTGCAATCGATAAATAATAAATAACATAATATATAATAAATTATTTATGGATAAAAACACCATAACAGGTCTGGTTTTAATAGGTATTTTGCTGGTTGGCTTCAGCTATCTGAGCCGACCTAGTTCAGAAGAAGAAGCCGCATTGAAGCGATACAATGACTCTATTGCTATTGTTCAACAACACGAAGAATCAATTAAAGCAAAAACGACAGCTGCTTTGGCCAATGAAAAAAAAGAAGATGTGGTGCTTGACTCAACTTCTATGTTTCATACTTCAAGTAATGGAAAAGAAGAGCTGACCACTATCGAAAATAATCTACTCAAAGTGACTGTCACTAATAAAGGTGGATACGTAAATTCGGCTCTACTAAAAGAGTATAATGGACAGGATAAGAAGCCTTTGATTCTCTTTGCCGATGATGATGCAAAGATGAACTTCTCTTTTTATAATAAAGAAGGGGCCATCCAGACGAAAAATTATTTCTTTGAAGCTGTAAATCGTACAGATAGTAGCGTCACCATGCGATTGGCTGCTGATAGCGCTAGTTATATAGACTTTACGTATGTATTGCATGCAGATAACTATATGATGGACTGCTCTATCAAAGCTGTAGGAATGGACAATAGACTATCGTCTACTACTCACTACGTGGATATGGAATGGTCTCAACGTGCTCGTCAACTGGAACGCGGGTTTACGTATGAAAATCGTTTATCCGATCTGACATATAAATATGCAGGTAATAGTTCCGACAACCTATCTGCTGCAAAGGATGAGGAAAAAACCATCACTGAAAGTCTTGACTGGATTGCTTATAAAAACCAATTTTTCTCTTCTGTCATTATTGCCGATAAAGACTTTAATAAGAATGTACTAACGACAAAAACAGAAAAAGAGGGCACTGGTTATTTGAAAAACTATTCAGCGCAAATGACTACTTTCTTTGACCCAAAAGGCGCTGAACCAACTCAATTACATTTTTATTTTGGTCCTAATCACTATAAAACTTTAAAGTCATACGATAAAGGACGCAGCGATAAATGGGAACTTGATAATTTGGTCTATCTGGGATGGCCTGTTGTACGATCTATCAATAAATGGTTCACCATTAATATCTTTGACTGGCTCTCTAGTTGGGGATTGAGTATGGGGATTGTTCTTTTACTAATGACAATTATTGTTAAGATCGTGGTGTTTCCTGCTACTTGGAAAACTTACATTTCATCTGCTAAGATGCGTGTACTGAAACCTCAGATAGATGTTATCAATCAGAAATATCCAAAACAGGAAGATGCAATGAAGAAACAACAGGAGGTGATGTCACTCTATAGCCAATATGGAGTAAGTCCCATGGGTGGTTGTTTACCAATGTTGCTACAATTCCCTATCCTGATGGCTTTGTTCATGTTTGTGCCGAGTGCTATTGAGTTGCGTCAACAAAGCTTCTTGTGGGCTGATGACCTTTCAACATACGATGCTATCGTGACATTCCCATTCCATGTTCCATTCATGGGAAATCACTTAAGTCTGTTCTGTCTATTGATGACAGCAACGAACATATTGAATACTAAATTCACGATGTCTCAGCAAGATACCGGACAACAACAAATGCCAGCCATGAAGTGGATGATGTATCTGATGCCGCTTATGTTCTTATTCGTTCTAAACGATTATCCTGCCGGTTTGAATTACTATTATTTCATCTCTACTTTGATTAGTGTGATCACCATGATTGTTCTACGCAGAGTAACAAATGAAGATAAACTATTGGCTCAGCTTGAAGTGAAAAAATCAAAGCCTAAAAAGAAAACAGGATTTGCTGCTCGCTTGGAGAATATGCAGAAAGAACAGCAACGCTTAAAAGATAAAAAATAAAAGGCCGCAAAAACACTATGGAAAGCAGTCTGTTCTCTTAGAGGTGTAAAGTTTATACGGTTTATATCTATTTACTCCGCCCGATGAAGTCGTTATTTTCATCGGGCGGAGTTTTTTTATCCCACAAAATAAATTGTATCTTTGCTGCACTACAAAAGAATATTTCAACGATAAAATAATTTAGTATGAAATCTGTAAACGTAATGATGATGTCGGCAGCAATGACGTTGTCTGTTTGTTCAACCAATGCGGCCGCACAAACAGAGCAAGCGCTTATCGGAAAATCGGATATCAAGATTGAAGGAAAGCGAATGACGCCTGAGGCTCTTTGGGCCATGGGCCGCATAGGCGGAGTTTCTATTTCGCCCAATGGGAATAAAATAGTTTATACTGTGGGCTATTACAGTGTAGCTGAGAACAAGAGTAACCGCGAAGTATTTGTGATGAATGCCGACGGGAGTGGAAATAAGCAAATCACTGCAACCAAGGTTTCTGAAAATGAAGCTGCATGGATTAAAGGGGGTAGCAAGATTGCTTTCTTAAGTACTGAAAGCGGCAGTAGCCAGTTGTGGGAGATCAATGCTGACGGAAGCGACCGTAAGCAGTTATCAAACTATGACGGAGATATTGAGGGGTTCTCTTTTTCTCCTGACGAAAAAAAGGTATTATTCATTGCACAGGTTAAAACCATTAAAAGTACTGCTGATAAATACCCGGATCTGCCTAAAGCTACTGGGATTATCGTGACCGACTTGATGTATAAACATTGGGATGAATGGGTAACAACTGCCCCGCACCCTTTTGTGGCCGACTTTGATGGCTCATCTCTGCAAGGCATCACGGACGTGCTTGAAGGAGAGCCTTATGAAAGCCCGATGAAACCATTTGGTGGTATTGAACAGCTGGCTTGGAATAATACGTCTGATAAAGTGGCATACACTTGTCGCAAGAAAACCGGGAAAGAGTATGCACTGTCCACAAATTCAGACATCTACGTATATGATCTAAAAACAAAGCAGACAAAGAACATCAGCGAGGGAATGATGGGATATGATATGAACCCGCAATATTCACCTGATGGGAAAAACATCGCTTGGCTTAGCATGGAACACGATGGATATGAGTCAGATCAAAATCGCCTTGTAGTGATGAATTTGGAGACGAGTGAAAAACACTTTGTCAGCAAAGCTTTTGATTCTAATGTAGATGGATTTTGCTGGAGCAACGACGCTAAAAAGATCTATTTCACCGGAGTGTGGCATGCTACCTCCCAGATTTATTCGCTTAACCTGAAGGACAACTCTGTAAAAGCGTTAACTGATGGTGTGCACGATTATGCTTCTATTGCTCTCTGTGGTAAGAATCTCATTGCTAAAAGACACTCGATGAGCATAGCTGATGAAATATACAGCGTTGATCTGAAAGGTAAAGCCACGCAATTGACCTTTGAAAACAAGTCTATCTATGATCAGGTGGAAATGGGTAAAGTAGAAGAACGATGGATGACGACCACCGACGGCAAAAAGATGCTTACTTGGGTTATCTATCCTCCTCAGTTCGATCCAAACAAGAAATATCCTACCCTACTCTATTGTGAAGGTGGCCCTCAAAGTCCTGTTAGCCAATTCTGGTCATACCGTTGGAACTTCCAGATGATGGCTGCACACGATTATATTATTGTGGCTCCCAATCGTCGCGGACTTCCCGGATTTGGTAAAGAGTGGAACGAAGAAATCAGTGGTGACTATAGCGGACAATGTATGAAGGATTATCTGACTGCCATAGATGAGATGAGTAAAGAGCCTTTCGTTGATAAAGATAACTTAGGTTGTGTAGGTGCCAGTTTTGGTGGATACTCCGTATATTGGTTAGCCGGCCATCACGATAAGCGCTTCAAAGCTTTCATTGCTCACGATGGCATTTTCAATATGGAAATGCAATACCTTGAAACGGAAGAGATGTGGTTTGCTAATTGGGATATGGGCGGTGCTTATTGGGATAAAAGCAATGCGACTGCACAACGTACGTTTGCCGATTCTCCTCATAAGTTTGTTGACAAGTGGGATACTCCTATTCTCTGCATTCATGGTGAGAAAGATTATCGGATACTCGCTTCACAAGGTATGTCTGCCTTCAATGCTGCCATCTTGCGAGGCATACCTGCCGAGTTACTTATTTATCCGGATGAAAACCATTGGGTACTGAAACCACAAAACGGCATATTGTGGCAACGCACTTTCTTCGAGTGGTTAGACAAATGGTTGAAAAAATAAATTTTCAATAATGGATAAAGAGAGAAATAGTCAAATGGATTATTTCTCTCTTTCTTTTTTTGATCAAAATGAAGTGTAATTCCAATTAAATATCTTTATTTGTATTCAGCTAAAAATTTTAAATAATGAAAGATCATGAAAATAAATATTCTTGTATGTGATTGGTTCAAAGATATCTTGCCTGGTTTCATGCCTCATTTCCCCACACTATTTTACGATTTGTTTAATGAACTAGACACGCATGTCACATACCAACTATACGACGTTCAGAAAGGTGAGTTTCCCGAAGAATTTAGACCAAATGAGCTTTGTGTCATTACCGGAAGCCGGGCAGGAGCCTATGAAGACCATCAATGGATAAAAAGACTGCTGGAATTCATTCGCCAAGCGCATGCTGCCAAGGCTCCGATGGCGGGTGTATGCTTTGGGCATCAAGCCATCGCACAAGCCTTAGGTGGTAAGGTTGAAGCATCTTCTAAAGGATGGGGCACGGGGATAAGGGTCTCTAAAGTGGTGCATCCTAAGGGATTTGAGTACTTTCCGAATAAAGAGGTTTCTCTTCACTATAATCACAATGATCAAGTCGTGTTATTGCCTGCGGAAGCAGAACTTGTAGCTACAAGTGACTTTTGTGAGAATGAGGCCTTTTTAATAGGCGATCATATCCTTTCTTTCCAGGGACATCCTGAATATAGCATAAAATACGCTCAATACGTTTTAGAGAGTAAAACTGGAGCGTCGCCAGAGGTTGTACAGCAAGCAAAGGAAAGTTTACTGAAATACACACCACAGGGCTTAGAAGTAGCTCGGTGGATGCTCAAGCTGCCCCACAACTAGGCTATTGAGACGAATGCTAAAAAACTGATTTAAGATTGTTTGTTAACAATCGCATATTAACTTTCTAAGACTGATACGAAAGTTGTTTATTATTAATATTTTTATTAATAATAATTTAAGTGCTCAATAATTACAAATAGCCCTATTTATAGCTCTTTTCAAAAATCATTTAGAGTTCAGAAGGTTCAAGGTTCACCTTTGGGTTTTGTACCCCCCTCCCTTTTTTTATATTTATTATTTAACTACTTGACTATCAATAAATTATCATTGTATTATCGCCTCGTTAATATTTCAATCTAGTCAATCTGAAATTAAAATGAACCCTAAAGTGGCGAGTTGTATAAAAGTAAAATTTATTGCATACAATATAGATATATAGACTATTCTAATAAACTATTTTCAATATATAGATCCATTATAAAAACGATTTCAGACAGTCCAGTAGTCTACTTGAGCTATATTATTTATTTTTTGATAAGCATTCTGGTAAGAGCATTATAAATGAACGTAAAAGACCTAGGCGTTATTTTGAAGGACCTCAATGTTTTTCCAAAATACTTAGGCCTTTTAATTATACACTACCATGTTCCATCCGGAACTTCTATTAACCTGAATTCGGAGAAAAAAAACTTCTATCAGATTTAAAAAAGAACAAAAAAGCCAACTTGATTTTGTCCTTTTCACTCATAGAATTCTGCTTAACTAGCATTAGTGATATTCGATTTATCAATCAAATGAGTATGCTACCTTTCCTTAGTTAACTTCAGTAATGAACTAAATGAGTACCCACAGCCTAAATATGTAAATTAAAATAATCATAATAAATTTAATTTTTATAACATTTTACAGCTTTCCCGCGAAGAAAGGAGGGGGGAGTAAAACCCAAAGGTGAACCTTGAACCTTTTGAAACTTAATGACTTTTTTGATGTTCTTCAAAATTTAGATAACCCATTGATTTACAGCTAATAACAG
Organism: Bacteroides ihuae; assembly: GCF_900104585.1. GTDB lineage: Bacteria > Bacteroidota > Bacteroidia > Bacteroidales > Bacteroidaceae > Bacteroides > Bacteroides ihuae. The sequence goes on along the minus strand of NZ_FNVX01000005.1, from coordinate 906,142 downwards.
GCTTTTAATAGCATAATAAAAAAAGCCCAACAGACATTTATATCTATTGGGAATACCTTTTTATCTTTCGCTATTAACATTGAAAATAAAAGACTTTATACTATACAAAAATTACCTAATAATAGTTATGGATAAATTGGTCATTTTTTTCTCTTGTAGGCAAATGTTTGCCAACGTTCTTCGGGCCAACCTTGTTGCTGCAACTCGTAACGAGCCATAACGAAGAATAGATCTGAAAGACGGTTCATAAAGCGAAGAATCTCTTCAGGTAAAGGATCTTCTCGGTGAAGCGTCCAGAGTCTGCGTTCGGCACGGCGGGTTACGGTTCGGGCAAACTGTAATTGGGCACATGCAGGGGTACCACCGGGTAATACAAAATATTCATTCTCTTGAAGCAGCTCAGTGAGTCTGTCTATCTCCGATTCACAAAAAATAGATATATCCTGCTGCAATGCATTGGGGTTCTCGTGACGAATGACGGCAGGAGTCGCTACATGACTCATCACTACCATCAATTCCCGTTGAATGACGTGCAGCGTTTCCTGATAGTTATGTTCTTGGGGCAGTAACGAACGCACAATGCCTATAACGGTATTCAGTTCATCGATGCAGCCGTTGGCTTCAATACGAATATCATCTTTCTCTACTCGTTGTCCTCCATGAATGCCTGTGCGACCTTTGTCGCCACCTTTTGTATAGATCTTACTCATTTTGAAATATCTCCCAATTTATTTTGTTTCATTACCCTCTTTGGTCATAAAATCCCCCACTTCCTGGGCAATAAGAGTTGCCTGCTTTATGCGATCTGCCAACCCAATACCATCACGAATGCTTCCGGCCAGAATCAGTCCAGGATAAATCTTTTGAAGATAAGTAATGCACTTAAGGCGCAGCTCACTATCTGCTCCATATTGAGGAATAGCCCATTCGTGACGAAAGATATGCATCTTATCAGGTAGTGTGCCGGCAGGATATCCTAGCATGCGATGCAACGCATCAACAACCAATTCTTTCAACTCCGCATCAGTAAGTTGCAATAACTCAGCGCACTTTATACCTCCGGCAAAAAAGGAAAGAGAAGCACCTCCTTCCGGAGCTCTATCGGCATAGCAGGAAGAATTAAACAAGATGCCCAGTAACTGTTCTTTTTCCTTCGAAGGAATCAATCCACCAAAAGCTTGTGGTACGAGGCTAGCATCTTTCAAACCTACGCCAATTTGCACTACAGGAGCATAACGCAGTGAAGCGATAGGCTCCATCCATTCAAAATCAATAAACGAGAATATCAAAGGCAATGCATAGGCGGGAACAGTAGATATGACTTGCCTAGAGAAAATCTGTTCTCCAGTTGACGGAATTTCAGTGGTCCAGCCATCCCCTGACGGATATACTGCGATCTTACCAGCTGAAAGAATCATCTGATCATCTGTTATTTTATTACGAAGAGCTGTCACAAGATTTTTAAATCCACCTTTCACTGAAAACACCTCTTTAGAAATTCCTTGCTTTTTTTCCTGAGCTAAAATAGGATGTCTTTTGATTGCTCCACGAACGAAACTGCCATAATTTTCCTCTAACTGATAAAGTTTTGGCATGGCAAATCGAGTAACTAAGTTGTCAGGATCGCCAGCATAAATTCCTGATATAAAAGGATCTACGGCATAATCAAGATAAGATTGTCCTAACCGGCGACGGGTCATAGAAGCAATGCTCTCCAAAGAATCATTTCCTTTTTTTCGAAAAGGTTCGAATAAAACTCTTATCTTATCGTACGATGTAAATAACGGAGTGCGAACTGCTTCACCCAAACTTCCCGGTAGAGAATGAAACTTTCCTTTCTTCCAGATAAGACGTACTTTCGATTCTTTGCGGGCTATTTCTAATGTGCAGTCAGTGCTTAATTTCCTAAAAAGTTCTACCACCTCGATATTGGACACCACGCCGGTATTAGGACCTGATTCAAACAAGAAACCTTCATCGGACACAGTACATAACTGCCCACCTATCCTATCACTCTTTTCTATTAAAAGCACACTTAGACCTTTTTCCAATAACAAAAAAGCTGTAGTCAGGCCGGTAATACCTGCGCCAATAACTACTACATCTACACTTCTATCCATCTTTCCATTTAAACCCTAAAAGTACAACATTTAATCTTGACGCACAATCTCAATTAATGAAGATTGACTTTCCTTAAAAAGAGAAAAGGGTTGAACAGCCAATCAACTACTCACCCCTTTTCAGATATATCCTTTTCAAATTTATTATTTAGCTACTTTTTCAAGCCACTTCAACATAAACAGCATGGTAATCATTGAGATACTGCAAGCTACAACAAAAACTGTCCACGTAAGCCAGATAGGTATTGAATCATATAAAACTGCACCAATAAACAATAATTGATTACCTACAGCAGTAGCTCCCAGCCATCCACCTTGCATGATTCCCTGATACTTTGGAGGGGCAACCTTAGAGACAAAGGAAATGCCCAGCGGAGAGATGTATAATTCAGCAACCGTAAGTACCAGATAAGTAAATATCAGCAAGAATGGCGTAACTTTAACTGGCGAAGATCCCAACACAAGTATTTCATGGTGCAATGGCAGCTTAGCTAAATAAGAACCCACAGCCATAATCACGAAAGCAAATGCTGCAATTCCCATACCAATAGCTATCTTCTTGGGCGTTGAAGGTTCTTTTCCGCGAGCACGCTGCCAAGCAAATATGCCCATAATTACTGGAGTAAGGAAGACTACAAAGAAGGGATTGAGCGATTGGAATAATTCAGCCGTAATAGCCGTTCCAAAAAGATTAAGATCAGTATACTCCTTAGCGAAGTAAGTTAGCGTCAAACCGTTTTGATGGAATGAGAACCAAAAGAAGATAACGACTCCAAACACTGCAAAAAGTGCGTATATACGTTGCTTTATTTCTTTCACATCCATTTCAGTCACAGCTCCCTCTGCGTTCGCTGCGACTTTATTCTTCGGATCTGGAAAAGTATTTTTGTTCTTCAGATAAATAACCAATGAAAGAAGCATACCCAAGACAGCAATACCAAATGCATAGTGAAAGCCGGTAGTAAAGACGTTTAAGTAATCGGCAGCAAAAGCTGAAAGATCTGAAGTAGGAGAAACAGAAACTTTTCCGGCAAGATTAGTAAACAGCGTAGATGCTTCAGGAGATAATGTGCCGGCAAGTTGCCCATGACAGAGCGCAGGTAGATCGGCATTATAAGTATATCCGTGAACAGAAAGCCACCAACTACGAATACCTATAGCAGCGAGAGGAGCAAAAATGGCTCCAACATTAATAAACATGTAGAAAAGTGAGAAACCTGAATCTCTCATACTAGAATATTGCTTATTGTCATACATCTGACCCACAAGTGCTTGAAGATTCCCTTTGAAAAGTCCGTTACCAAAAGCGATGACTAACAGACCAAAACAGGTGATAGTAAGGAAAAGAGTCTTATCTACTACCGGAGTTGGAGTAGGAATAGCCAGCATTAGATATCCCAATGCCATGATAATCAATCCAGCTAAAATGGTACCTTTATAATTACGCGTTTTATCGGCAATTAGACCACCTACGAAAGCAAGAATATAAATTGAAAAATAGAAAACCGAATAAATGAGTCCGGCATCATTTCCACTCAAACCAAATTTGGCCTGAAGAAATAGTACCAGAATCGCCATCATGGTATAAAAACCAAACCGCTCACCAAGATTCGCCAAGGCAGCAGACACTAATCCTTTGGGATGTTTCTCAAACATAAACTATTATTTTTTGAATTAATATATTTACTAAAAAGATGCGTAAAAAGTATATTTTCTGCAAATATATACTTTTTGTCGTATTTATTCCTCAAAAAGGATACAAACTTCTGCTTTAACGAGCCTTATTAATTCTTTTGGTTCGATTTTTATTTGTAATCCTCTCTGTCCGGCACTTACATATATATACGGATAGTCCGAACACGTTTGATGAATGAATGTCGGAAAATGCTTTTTCATGCCAATAGGAGAACAAGCGCCACGAATATAGCCCGTAGTAGCTAGCAGTTCTTTCATGGGAATCAGTTCGCAATTTTTGTTGCCTGATACTTTAGCAGCTAACTTCAGGTTTACTTCCTTATCTCCAGGTATCACACAAACAAAATATCCAGTTTTGTCACCCTGCAACACCAGCGTTTTAAAAACTTGGTTGACATCTTCTCCCAAGTTGGCCGCTACATGCACAGCACTCAGATCACTCTCATCGACTTCATAAGGAATCAATTCATAAGAGATCTTTTCTTTATCTAGCAGCCGGGCTGCATTAGTCTTACTTACTTTCATAACCATAAGATTTATAATCCTAATTCTTCCAATAAGAAATGAGGCGTATATCCTTTGCTACTCTTTGCAACTTCTTCAGGGGTTCCGACACTCAACAACTCTCCTCCCCCTTTGCCACCATCAGGTCCCATGTCTATAATGTAATCTGCCGTTTTAATCACGTCCAGATTATGCTCTATAACAATGACGGTATTACCTTTATCAACTAGTCTATTAAGTACTCCCATAAGCACACGAATATCTTCAAAGTGAAGCCCTGTGGTAGGTTCATCGAGTATGTACATAGTCTTACCAGTATCACGCTTAGAGAGTTCTGTAGCCAGCTTCACACGCTGACTTTCCCCTCCGGAAAGCGTTGTTGAAGATTGCCCCAATTTGATATATCCTAAACCAACATCTTGAATCGTCTTTATTTTATTCAGTATTTGAGGAACGTTTTCAAAAAACTCTACCGCACGGTTGATAGTCATATCGAGTACATCAGCTATAGATTTACCTTTAAAGCGAACCTCAAGCGTCTCACGATTATATCGTTTGCCATGGCAAACCTCACAAGGTACATACACATCGGGTAGAAAATTCATTTCAATCGTTTTGTAGCCATTTCCAGAACAAGCTTCACAGCGCCCTCCCGTTACATTGAAAGAAAAACGTCCCGGCTTGTAGCCTCGTATCTTTGCTTCCGGAAGCCCTACAAACAAACTACGTATATCGGAGAACACTCCTGTATAAGTAGCCGGATTGGAACGTGGTGTACGTCCCAAAGGTGATTGATCGACATTGACTACTTTATCAATATGTTCCAAACCTTCTATAGACTCAAAAGATAATGGATCTTGCAACGAACGATAAAACTTTTGGGAAAGTATTGGTTGAAGTGTCTCATTAATCAGCGTGGACTTGCCGCTACCCGAAACTCCAGTGACACAAATGAGTTTACCCAATGGAAACTCCACATCTACATTTTTCAGATTGTTTCCTTTGGCTCCTTTCAACCAAAGAGATTTTCCTGTCCCCGGCCGCCGCTTTAGAGGGATTTCTATTTTAGTTTGCCCATTCAAATATTTAGAAGTAAGCGTATCTGTTTTAAGCATTTCCTGAGGTGTCCCTGAAAAGACGACTTCACCACCCAAACGTCCTGCTTTAGGCCCCATATCAATTACATAATCAGCAGCAAGCATCATATCTTTATCATGCTCCACTACAATAACAGAATTGCCCATATCGCGCAATTCTTTCAGTGAATTGATTAAACGAAGGTTGTCTCGTTGGTGAAGCCCGATACTGGGCTCGTCAAGAATATAAAGAACATTTACCAGTTGCGAGCCTATTTGCGTAGCCAAACGAATCCGTTGACTTTCGCCACCTGACAGACTTACCGAACTGCGATTGAGTGAAAGATAATCCAATCCTACATCTAAAAGGAATTTCAATCGAGTACGAATTTCCTTCAAAATTTCAACGGCTATTTTTTTCTGTTGATCAGAGAGATATTCATCCACATGTTGTAACCACTCGTAAAGTTCGGAGATATCCATATTGGATATTTCATTGATGTTTTTATCGTGTATACGGAAATGTAATGCTTCTTTATTTAATTTGGCCCCTTTACACTCTGGGCATTTCATAGTACGAGCAAACTGCTCTGCCCACTTTTGAGCAGTAGCTGAAGAATCCTTCTCCTGAAGCATCTGAATATATTTCACTACGCCTTCGTAAGTCACAAAATAATCTGAAGAAGTACCTATTAACGAACTTCTTATTTTTATTCTATCATCACTGCCATAGAGTATCTCATCAATGGCATCGTCCGGCAATTCCGATACAGGCGTTTTTAGATCCGCATCATGTTTTTCGAGTAAAGCAGCAATCTGCCAGAATATCATTGCGTTCTTATATTTTCCTAATGCTGCAATAGCACCGTCATGGACAGAAAGTGTTCTATCAGGAATCACTTTATCTATATCAATCTGGTTGATCACACCCAGTCCTTTACATTTAGGGCAAGCACCTTGAGGCGAGTTAAACGAAAAGTTATGAGGAGCAGGTTCTCTATATGACAATCCGGTAACAGGGCACATCAGTCGTTTACTATAATGGCGAATATTCTCTGTTTGTACATCAAGAATAATTAATAAACCTTCACCCTGATGCATAGCCGTTGCAACACTTTGTTTCAAACGTTTGTCATCTTTCTCTCCAACGATGAGCTTGTCTATTACAACCTCTATATCATGGTTTTTATATCGATCCAGCTTCATCCCATAAGTTAACTCACGGATGTCTCCATCAATGCGCACATTTAGATACCCTTTCTTGCGTATTTGATCAAATAATTCTTTGTAATGTCCTTTACGAGCCCGAACAAGAGGTGCAAGTATATAAATTTTCTTGTCCTTATAATCTTTTAAAATAAGATCAAGAATTTGCTCTTCGGTATATTTGACCATTTTTTCACCCGAGAGATAAGAGTAAGCTTCACCTGCACGCGCATAGAGTAAGCGTAAATAGTCGTATATCTCCGTGGTAGTACCCACAGTAGAACGCGGATTCTTATTTGTTGTTTTTTGCTCGATAGAGATTACTGGACTCAAGCCTGTGATTTTATCTACATCAGGCCGTTCCAGATTTCCCAGAAAATTACGTGCATAAGCAGAAAAGGTTTCAATGTACCTGCGTTGTCCTTCTGCAAATATAGTATCAAAAGCCAAAGAAGATTTTCCACTCCCACTCAATCCTGTTATCACCGTCAAACTGTCACGAGGTATTTCCGCATCAATGTCTTTTAAGTTATGTACACGCGCACCATATACATTTATATATTCTGTCTCCTGCATATCTTAATTCTTATCTTAAATAATAAAAAGCAAAATTAGTGTTTCCGCACGAAAAATGGTTTCAAAAATGCATTATTATTTTCTTAACTCAATATATTGTGCAATAATATGACATTATTTGTACCTTTGCCTACAAGTATTAGTATAACATAAAATAATCACTAATGAAGTTCATAAGCAAAATAACCATTCTATTGTTCGTTTTAAACTTCTGCTTTTCAGTTGTTTCTGCACAAGAAAACAGTTCTTATTTTCTTCACACCATTGAAAAAGGGCAAAGCCTCTATTCAATATCCAGTATGTATGGAGTAAGTAAAGCTGAGATTATCACGTTGAACCCCGGTTGTGAAGAGAAAATATATATTGGTCAAGCACTAAAAATACCTCAAAACAAATCGGTTCAAAAAGAAGATATTTTCCATACGATTAAAAGTGGTGAAACGCTATATCGATTATCTGTAATATACAAAGTCTCTGCCGATGCAATATGTGATGCAAATCCGGGGCTTAGCTCTCAAATCTTTCAGACAGGAACGGTGATTCGTATACCACTCGGCACCATCTCTCAAACTAATAAAGAAAAAGAAAACACCTCTCCAACCAAATCAGTCGCATTACCGACAGTAAAATCTAAGTGCAGAGATATGCACAAAGCAGAGCGTAAAGAAACAATCTATAGTATTAGTCGCGACTATGGCATTAGTGAAGAAGAACTGATTAATGCCAACCCCGAGCTAAGAAAAAAAGAATTAAAAAAGGGACATTTCTTGTGCATTCCATACCCTGCACAAAAGAATGCATCATTGCAAAACAAAGTAAGTATAACACCCAGTGATAATGATCTGTTCAGTGCGAATAAAAGAAAATCGCATAAAAGAATAACGACGATAAAGGCAGCAGTTATTCTCCCATTTATGCTCGACGAAAATCAAAATAGTGAGTCCTCTCGTATGATAGAATACTATGAAGGTTTCCTTTTAGCTATGGATAGCTTGAAACGCACCGGAACTTCTATTGATTTATATACCTATGATTCTAAAGATGGAAGTAAATCGATCAATTCCATTTTAGCAAAAAGCGAAATGAGAGATATGGATATCATTTTTGGTCCTCTTCATCAAGAGCATATTGATCCATTGGCCTCATTTGCAAAAAAAAATAATATTCGCTTAGTCATACCATTTACATCAAAAGACACCGAAGTATTTCAAAACCCTGCTATTTATCAAATAAATACCCCGCAATCATATCTCTATTCTGAAGTATATGACCACTTCGTACGTCAGTTTTCCAATGCCAATGTCATCATATTAGAGACCGGAAGCAGCGATCAAGATAAAACGGACTTCATAAAAGGACTAAAACAAGAACTTAAAAACAAATCAATCAGCGTACACGTATTACGCACTGCTACATCAACAACCCTAAAAGACGCTCTTATAGCCGGCAAAGAGAATCTATTTATTCCTACGTCGGGAAGTAATCTAACACTCATCAAACTTATTCCACAACTTAAAATGCTGGTAAAAGAGAATCCGGAAGTGAGCATTCATCTATTTGGATATCCCGAATGGCAGACCTACACCAAAGATCATTTGAATGATTTCTTTGAACTGGATACCTATTTTTATTCTTCATTCTACACCAACAATTTATTGCCTGCCGCCATCAAATTCACTAATTCATATCGCCGCTGGTACAGTAAAGAGATGGCGAACACCTATCCTAAATATGGCATGTTGGGATTTGATACAGGTTTCTTTTTCTTAAAAGGACTAGCTGATTATGGATCAGGATTAGAGCAGAATCTCTCTAAGATAAAGCCTACACCCATACAAACTGGATTCAAATTTGAGCGAGTGAATACATGGGGAGGTTTTATCAATAAGAAGGTTTTCTTTGTTCGATTTACCAAAAACTTTGAATTAGTGAAACTTGATTTTGAATAACATAAACCCGATATACGACTTATCAAATGATAAAAAAGAATATTAAAAGATGTGCTGCAATACTCTGTGTGGCGATCAGTCTTCCCATAGCAGCACAAGTTGGTGAGATGCGTAGTAACTTCTCTGTAGGAATTAACGGAGGAGCAAATTTTAGTAGTGTATCGTTCTCTCCCAGTATAAAACAAAAAAATCTATCTGCTTTTACCGGTGGGCTTACCGCCCGTTACATCACAGAAAAGTATTTTGCCATGATCTGTGGCATCCAGGTAGAGTTAAACTACTCACAACGTGGATGGGAAGAAGTTATAGAAGAAAATACTGATACGTATAGCCGTAACATGAATTATCTTGAAATTCCATTTTTAGCTCACTTGGCTTTCGGAAAAGATAATGGAGTACAGTTCTTCTTGAATTTGGGTCCTCAGTTCGCATTTCTTCTTAATGAAAAAGAGAACAAGAGTGACTCATTTAGCCCAATAAGCCGCACCAGTAAACAATATGGCAAAATGGCCGAAAACAAATTTGACTATGGAATTACAGGTGGCGGAGGATTAGAATTAAAAACCAAAGCCGGAAACTTTTTAGTAGAAGGTAGGTATTATTTCGCCTTATCCGACTTTTACAAAACCACTAAGAAGGATTACTTTTCGAGAGCTGCTCATTCTATACTATCGGCAAGAGTAACTTATCTATTTGATATTACAAAGTAGAAGCTGTATCAAAATACTTCAAGCAAGAACTACAAAACCTGAGATTCGGAAGAGTAATAAGTAATTTATCAACTCTTCCGAATCTCAGGTTTTGTAGTTCTTGTATATGTTTAGAGAATGTCATACACATCTATAAAGCATTTCGTTGTTCTATCTCAATCTTTCGGCAGCCTTTACCATCACTTCATCACGGCCTATAGCACGAATAGCTAAGTAATTCAAGATAATCGCAATTACAGGAAGGCATAATGCCCATGAGATACGGAAAGACGCTTCCAAATCACTCTTAAGTATAAACATGAAAGCCAGAAACGCCAGATAGTAGCCCAACAACAAAACGCTACAAAAAACAGACATTCTGATCTGTAGCATTCTATTCTTATACATAAAGATAGTTGAAAATGATATGATCGTACTAAGCAGTAAAATAGCCAGAACGCCCCATGTTGAATGGAACTGCTCCTTTACTACAATTCCTGCAGGCATAAACGTATATTGAGCAGCGTCAGCTCCCATAAAATAGCCAATAGGTAAACACATACTAGCAACCAGCAAACCTGTTACCAACAACAAAAAAATCGTTTGAATTCTTTGAATCATAAATCTATATTATTTCAAGTTAACATTACCAGTAATAACCCTATACAAAGTCATTAAACAAACTATAAAATAAAGATAGTCAAGTAGTTAAATGACAGAGAACCTCTTCCACTTCTTACTACTTGACTACTCAATTTATTAGATATTGCAATTTTTTACTGCAATTTTTCTTTTTCTTTAGATGGATTTCTGTAATAAATCTTTCCTTCCAGATACTCTTGAGCAGCTATAAGATTAGGCTTAGGCAATTTCTCATAATAACGTGAAATTTCAATCTGCTCTCTATTCTCAAAAACCTCTTCTAAGTTGTCTGTATACGAAGCAAATTCTTGTAGTTTCTTAGATAAATCACTCTTAATCTCTACACTAATCTGGTTAGCGCGTTTACCGATAATAGAAACTGTTTCATAAACATTACCAGTATCGGCACACAATTCCATCATATCACGAGTAATAGTACTCCCCGGAGCATTTGATTTTTTGTAATCCATAAATCTATTTATAATTTAGTCTTTAATTACGTCATTTGATTCTTTAAATATCTCTTGAGCGTCTTTTAGATATTTACTTTCAGGAAATTCATTCACAAAAGCATAATATTCGTCAACAGCTTCGCGATAACGTTCTATTTTCTTATCTTCCACACTGTAGATAGCCATCTCGTATTTTGATTTTAGCACCAAGATAGACAGGTCTTCACGATAGTGAGTATATGGATAGTCTTTCAATGCGTTTTGAGCTGTTACAACGCAAGACAGATAGTTATTACCACCCAAATAATTTCCCAAGTTGTAATATAATTTGGCTGATAGAAATTCCTTTAGTACCAATTTATCTTGCAACTCGAAAATCATCTTTTGAGCTTCTGCCTTTTTTTCGCTCTTTGGATAGTATTCAATAAACATCTGCAGTTGCTGAACAGCAGCATAAGTTCCTGATTGATCCAAACGTGCTTCAGGCGTATCTAAATAAAGAGCCTTACCTGCATGAAAACGAGCCAATTCGGTAAAAGTGCCTCTTGGATACGTATTATAATAGGTGATGAAAGTTTGAGCTGCAGTTTGATAATCTTCTTGATTATAATAGCTCATTCCTAACATATAAACTGACTCTTCAGCCTTATCGGTACCTTTAAGAATAGTTATCAACTCATTAAGCAATGTAGCCGATTTGTTATACTGACCTTTTGCAAAGTAGTTCTTAGCAGCCTCATACTTATACTCATAATTAGTACTCTTGAGCAGTGCATTATACTCTCCACACGAGGAAAAAACAAAAACTGCTAGTAAATATACAATGGTATTTTTCTTCATCCTAATCTAAAATAATTATGCAAAGTTACTTATTCGCATCGAATAAATCAATTAATCAATGTTTTTTAATACTAAAAAAGAGTTTAAACAGATGGAATAGAAGTTTAATGACCAGTTTAGCATGGAACTCTAGATAAAAATATTCATTGATAATTAAAAGAACTATCAATGAATATCTCTATCTAGAGTTTGTATAAATCGCTTGCAGCCAATAGATCTACTTTTTTCTCCGTAAGTATGCGGATACAGTTGGCCATATCGTTGGGACGAATAATTACGTTGGCAGATCCATTATTGGCAAACGAATACATATATTCAATAAATACACCTGATTCAGAAAGGTAATCAAGCACTTTGGCTAATGCTCCCGGAATGTTAGGGCAATTAATACCTACAACGTCTGTTATGCTTACTGCAAAATGATTATCTTTAAGTATCTTATAGGCTTTATCCGGATCAGACACAATACCGCGTAAAATGCCAAAATCAGCATTTTCGGCAATACATAAAGCAGAAAGATTAATTCCTTTTTCGCCCAACACTTTAGTCACTTCCGTGAGACGTCCTTGTTTGTTTTCTAAAAAAATAGAGAGTTGTTTTGCTACCATAATAATAGATTTAGTTAGATTATAGTTTCCTATTATCAATCACTCGCTTAGCTTTTCCCACACTTCGTTCTATACTTCTTGGTTCTACCAATTTCACCTCTACGCCAAGCCCCAAAACACTATGAAGACGAGCAACCAATTTCTTCTTCAAAGCAATCATCTTATTGATCTCGTCAGAATAAAAATCAGGGCGAACTTCAACTTTCAGTTCCATCATATCTGTATTGTTTATTCGATCTACAGTTAACAGATAATGCGGTTCAAACTCTGACATTTCAAGAATAACTGACTCTATTTGGGTAGGAAAAACATTAACTCCACGAATGATCAACATATCGTCACTTCTTCCCAATATTCTATCCATTCGAACTAACGTACGTCCACAGCTACATTTTTCGTAATGCAAAGCAGTCAAATCTTTTGTTCGATAGCGAAGTAAAGGCATTCCCTCCTTTGTTAAATGAGTAAACACAAGTTCTCCCGTTTCTCCCGGAGCAACAGGTTGTAGCGTCTTTGGATCAATGATTTCGGGAAAGAAATGATCTTCATTCAAGTGCGTTCCATTCTGGCATTCACATTCATAGCCAACACCTGGGCCTGCTATTTCGCTCAAACCATACATATCGTATGCTTTAATGAGAAGCTTTTCCTCTATCTCTTTACGCATACTTTCCGTCCATGGTTCAGCACCAAAAACGCCAATTTTTAGCCTGAAGTCTTTGCGAGGCATCATGGAATCTTTAATGGCATCTGCTATAAAAAGAGAGTAAGAAGGAGTGCAGCACAATACGGTTGACCCGAAATCGTGCATCAACGTTATTTGCTTTTCAGTATTTCCACTTGATATTGGAATAACCGAAGCACCAATATTTTCAGCACCATAATGTGCCCCTAATCCACCCGTAAAAAGTCCATATCCATAAGCGATCTGAAATATATCAGAACTATCTGCACCATAGGCGGTGAAGCAACGAGACAGGCATTCTGTCCAAGTAGAAAGATCTTTGCGAGTATAGCCGACAACTGTTGGCTTACCAGTTGTACCCGATGAAGCATGTATGCGTACAATTTGACTCATGGGTACTGCGCACAAACCAAAAGGATAATTATCTCTTAAATCTAATTTTGTAGTAAACGGTAACTTAGCAATATCGTCAAGATCATTGATATCGTCTGGAGTAATTCCTAACTCCTGCATTTTTTTTCGATAGAAAGGCGTGTTGTGATAAACGTGTTCTACAATTTTCTTCAATCTGATGCTTTGAATCTTGCGAATGCTGTCTCGATCCATGCATTCGATATTTTCATTCCAAATCATGTTTTTCTTGCTCTTATTTATTAGTAGTATTAGTATTTACGTGTTATAATGACGCAAAGTAAAGGATTTATTTGGAATAACAATTTGTTTATCTCAACTATTTTACCGAATATTGCCGACTATTTTACGATCAGTAAACACGATCTATTTTTTATTAATAAATATTCAAAATCAAAATTCTAAAGATGAAATTTTTGCAACTACTGGGTTATCATGGACAGACTAGTATTCGGACAGAATGCGTGGCTGGACTTACTACTTTCCTTACCATGTCATATATTCTGGCCGTAAATCCGGATATTCTATCGCAAGCAGGCATGAGCAAAGAATCCGTTTTTACAGCTACAGCACTCGCTTCGGCAGTTGCCACCATCTGCATGGCTTTTCTGGCCAAATTACCTGTAGCACTTGCTCCTGCCATGGGAGTGAATGCCTTTTTTGCTTTTACGCTGGTTCAAGGCATGGGACTCAGCTGGCAAACAGCACTAGCTGCCGTACTGGTAGAAGGAGTGATCTTTATTTTAATCACCTTATTTAATATTCGTGAAGCTATAGTCAATAGTATTCCGATGAGCTTACGATATGCCATTTCAGCGGGTATAGGTATGTTTATCTCATTTATCGGCCTAAAAAATGCTGGTATTATTGTATCCAATGAAGCCACTTTTGTGATGCTTGGCAAGTTTACTCCCGGAGCAGTTCTGGCTGTTATAGGTATTTTATTAAGCGGCATTTTGATGAAAAAAAATGTAAAAGGAGCCTTGTTCTATAGCATCATGGCCTGTACACTAATTGGTATACCGATGGGCGTGACACAAATGCCAGATCACTTTTCACCCATATCTATGCCCCACTCTATGGCTCCAACCTTTATGCAATTCGATTTTAGCCATTTTTTCAATATAGATATGTTTATAATAGTCTTTGTTCTTATATTCATGGATCTGTTTGATACAATCGGTACATTAATCGGAGTAACTTCAAAAGCTGGATTGATGGACAAAAAAGGGAACATTCCACATATAAAAGAAGCACTTCTCGCAGACGCAATAGGCACTACTTTTGGCGCAATATGCGGAACGTCCACAGTAGGGGCATACGTAGAGAGCGCTTCAGGTATCAGCGAAGGAGGTCGTACAGGGCTAACATCGCTTACTGTTGCCGGACTTTTCTTACTCTCTTTGTTTTTTGCTCCATTGTTTCTTCTCATTCCAAGCCCAGCCACTACGGGAGCACTATTCATTGTTGGTGTACTCATGATTAGTAACATTCCCAAAATAGATCTTAGTGATATATCCGAAGCCCTACCTGCTTTTGTTACTATGATGATGATGGTACTTACCTATTCGATTGCAGATGGAATCATTCTCGGCATGCTCAGTTATGTACTAATTAAAATATTCATCGGAGAATATAAGAAAATCTCAATAACTTTATATATCTTGTCCGTGCTATTTATTCTCAAACTAATTATCGGATAATGGATTTTGAACTTACTTCTGTTTATAAACCTACCGGCGACCAACCCGAAGCAATAGCACAACTCACTGAAGGACTTCTTCAGGGAGTTCCTGCACAAACATTGCTTGGGGTTACGGGATCTGGAAAAACATTTACTATTGCCAACGTCATTAAAAACATTAATAAGCCAACGCTGATACTGAGCCACAATAAAACATTGGCCGCACAGCTATATAGCGAATTCAAAGGGTTCTTCCCCAATAATGCCGTTGAGTATTACGTATCTTATTATGATTATTATCAACCCGAAGCCTATTTGCCAGGCAGTGATACCT
The DNA here is from genome assembly GCF_900104585.1 of Bacteroides ihuae. GTDB lineage: Bacteria > Bacteroidota > Bacteroidia > Bacteroidales > Bacteroidaceae > Bacteroides > Bacteroides ihuae. The sequence continues at coordinate 890,671 of NZ_FNVX01000005.1, read as the reverse complement.
ACATAGAAAAAGACCTTGCCATCAATGATGAAATAGATAAGTTAAGATTGGCAGCCACATCGTCTTTGCTATCCGGACGTAAGGATGTTCTGGTGATCTCTTCCGTATCATGTATCTATGGTATGGGCAATCCAGCCGACTTTTACAGCAATGTAATAGAGGTTATCAAAGGTAAGGCAATAAATCGCAATGTATTCCTGCGTCGCTTAGTGGATAGCCTTTATGTCCGGAACGATATTGATTTGAGCCGGGGCAATTTCCGCGTCAAAGGAGATACTGTAGACATTTCGCTAGCCTATTCGGATAATATCCTGAGAATTATTTTTTGGGGCGATGAGATTGATGGCATTGAGGAGGTTGATTCTCTATCAGGCGTTACAACTGCCGCATTTGATTCATACAAAATCTATCCGGCCAACCTCTTCATGACTACTAAAGAAGCTACGCAGAAAGCCATCCACATGATAGAAGATGACCTGACTAAGCAAGTAGCGTATTTTGAATCGATGGGTCAACCGTATGAGGCAAAGCGCATTTATGAGCGTGTAACCTATGATATGGAAATGATTCGTGAGTTGGGGCATTGTTCCGGTATTGAGAACTATTCCCGATATTTCGATGGCCGTGAAGCCGGTACCCGGCCCTACTGTCTACTCGATTTCTTTCCTAAAGACTTCCTCATTGTCATAGATGAAAGTCACGTGAGTGTACCACAAGTACGAGCCATGTATGGAGGAGACCGTGCGCGAAAAATAAATCTGGTTCAATACGGTTTCCGACTCCCGGCAGCAATGGACAACCGTCCGTTACAATTTGAAGAGTTCGAGACACTAGCCAAACAAGTAATCTACGTCAGTGCCACTCCTGCAGATTATGAGTTAATCAGATCAGAAGGTGTGGTTGTAGAGCAAGTGATCCGCCCCACAGGATTGCTAGATCCTATTATTGAAGTACGCCCCAGCCTCAACCAAATAGATGATCTCATGGAAGAGATACAACTACGCATAGAAAAGCATGAGCGTACCCTCATTACCACACTAACCAAGCGTATGGCAGAGGAGCTCACGGAATATCTTCTAAACAATAATGTACATTGCAACTACATCCATAGCGATGTAGACACGTTAGAACGCGTGAAGATAATGGACGATCTGCGTCAAGGCATCTACGATGTACTCATTGGGGTGAATCTTTTACGCGAAGGACTCGATCTTCCGGAAGTTTCTCTCGTAGCCATCCTGGATGCTGACAAAGAAGGCTTTCTGCGCTCTCACCGCTCACTCACTCAAACTGCAGGACGCGCAGCCCGAAACGTTAATGGTAAAGTGATTATGTATGCTGACAGAATAACAGATAGCATGAAACGTACCATTGACGAAACCAATAGACGACGTGAAAAACAATTGGCATACAACGAGGCGAACGGCATCACTCCTCAGCAAATTGTCAAGGCCCGCAATCTGTCTGTCTTTGGGAATAATCATGCAGAATCATCTTCTGCTATGGCAAAAGCATATATAGAACCCGAAACGCTGAATATTGCCGCCGATCCGGTCGTTCAGTATATGAATAAAAGCCAGATGGAAAAAAGCATTGAACGTACTCGTAAATTAATGCAGCAAGCTGCCAAGAAGCTGGAATTCATTGAAGCTGCTCAGTATCGCGATGAATTGTTGAAGCTAGAAGATCTCTTAAAAGAGAAGTGGGCAAAATAGCTCCATTTCATTACATAATTAAACAATTAAGCTACCGAAATATTAAATCATGTTATAAAACATACTTTTTTTATTGCTTTATTTGGAGATCACCCAAAAGTCCGTATATTTGCAGTGTGTTTTTCATAGTATTAGATTTAAGGTTAACAAAGGTTGGAGTCAGGCGTGACTCCTTTTTTTTATTCAATATTAAAGTAAATATTTATTTTTGTATTAACTTTGTCGGCGAACTAGTTTAATGAGCTATCATGAAATACATTATCATCATATTATTACCCCTATTTCTATCCGCCTGCGGAACGGTTCGTCAATCTACATTTAAACTTCTAAGCATAGATCAGACAGAGCCTTTCATTACTAATAATCAGTGTTCTATAAAGCTCTTGTTTGAAGGTGTTACCAATGAACAACTCGAATTTTTCATATCGATAAAAAACAACTCAACTGATACAATACAAATTGATCCTTCTTCATTCCGCTATATCCCTATCTATCATAAGAAGAGTGCTATAACCGATTCATTGCATCGTACTGGCATTCAATGCATTGATCCTCAAAAAGCCATCACAGAGTTGCAACTTGAAAGAGACAGTTTACCTAAAAAAAATAATCCTTATTCCTTAAGATACAAGGATACAAAAACAATTGCTAGAGAAGGAATTATTACTGGGACCGTAGCTCTCCTATTGGGACAAAAAGTGGAAGACTTAGAAGCTCAGAGAGAAGATGATGAACGTGAATGGTATGAAAAACAGATAATGCGTATGCGAGAAGTTAATAGTGAACTTGACTTTTTTCAAAACAAAGCATTGAAGCCAACAGTACTCTTACCTAATGGAGAAACGGAAGGATTGATTCGTTTTCCAATGTTAAGAGAAGCAGATGAAATTCAAATAGCAATGCCTAGCCAATACATGATTCAGCCAATCAGATATAAACAAGCTTATATTAAAGAACTTCCCTTGAAGTAAAGCTGGTAACAACAGTGATCACATTAATTTTAGATAAATGAACACCATTCGATACAGCACCATGAACAGAATAAAACAAGCAATGATTTGCTCCATTCTATTACTATTTTCTCAAACACTTTTTGCTCAAAAAAAGACGATCAATGAGTTCACTGCCATTGATAAAAAGGCTCTTCAACTTCCAGACTCTCAAACAACGACAACTTCTAAGATCTCTGATTACATAAAAACTAATTTCAACACTGATAAGGAGAAATCAAGAGCTATATTTATCTGGATAGCTACAAACATTCAATATGATATTGAAAATATGTTTGCAATCAATCCTCAAGAGAAATATGAAGATAAAATCGCAAAGCCACTCAAAACAAAGAAAGGAGTCTGTGAAAATTATGCAGCATTATTCAACGATATTTGTGCTAAATCAGGGATAAAGTCATACGTTATTGAAGGATATACAAAGCAAAATGGAGTTATAAATAACCTTCCTCATGCATGGTGTGCTGCATTAATTGAAGGAGATTGGTGTCTATTAGATCCGACTTTTGGTTCAGGTTATGTTAATGGTGGGAAGTACTATAAGAAGATTAACAACGCCTATTTTATGGCAAAGCCATCAGGATTTATTAAATCTCATATTCCGTTTGATTACTTATGGCAATTCCTTAATTATCCAATAACCAGTCAGGAATTCCAGGAAGGCAAGACAGAAATCAACAAGGCCAAACCCTATTTCAATTATATTGACTCTATTAGAGTTTACGAAAGCCAGAATCATATTGATCAATTGATCTCATCGGCAAACCGCATAGAAAAAAACGGCGTGAAAAACTCATTGACTTACAACATGCTTCAATATATAAAAGTAGAAATAGAAAATGATAGGCAGAATAAAATAGTCAGTCTATACAATGCCGCGTCTGCAGATTACAATGATGGAATCAACAAATTCAATGAATTTGTCGATTTCAGAAATAAACAGTTTACCCCCCAAAGAGCAGATTCGGACATCCAACAATTAATCGATGCTGCAGAAAATAAGCTTAAAGAGGCAAAAGCTAAACTAGAAAAGGCTAAACTAGCACAAATTAACTCGACAGATGCAAACACAACCAACATGGTAATACAATTTACAAAAGCAATTGATGATACAATAACTCACATAACAGAGCAACAAGAATGGCTAAAAGTCTATTTTAGCAAAGGGAAGCTTAAACGGAAAATGATGCTGATGGGCAAAGTTTCTTGGTTTGGAATACCACTTAATTAGATCATTAAACCCTAATAAATATTTTCAAAATTATGGAAGAACCAACATTAAACGAACATAATAAGCAGGAGTATCCTCCTATGCACACCACTGAGCATATTCTAAATCAAACGATGGTTAGAATGTTTGGTTGCCCACGTTCAAAGAACGCTCATATAGAAAGAAAAAAAAGCAAATGTGACTACTTGCTCGCCTCCTGCCCTACAGCAGAACAAATACAAGCCGTTGAAGATAAGGTCAATGAAGCCATCGCACAACATTTACCTGTCACCATTAATTTTATGCCTCGCGAAGAAGCTGCAATAATAGTCGATCTAAGTAAACTACCCGAAGATGCTAGTCCTACACTCAGAATTATAAAAGTAGGAAATTATGACGCATGTGCATGCATTGGCACACATGTAAAGAACACTTCTGAAATTGGCAAATTCAAAATAATCAGTAGCGATTATTCCGAAGGCAATTTAAGGATCCGATTTAAGTTAATTCTTTAGACTTTTTCTTGCAAACCAGCTAGACCTTTTAGAAGTAAATTACAGAGGTTAAGCCCAAATTATCCGTCTTTTGTAACAATAATGAAGTCTTTTTACCAATATTCTTCATTATTGCAGTGCATTTATATTCAAGCTGTTGCAAATGACAAGATTATATTTATATTTGCTGCATGATACATTAAATTTAAGCAGTAAATATATGCCTCTATTGAAAAGCGTAAACAATGTAAAACGATTTATTTTAGGAAACCTTACTAAAAAGATCGGCAATTCGGGCAAGATCTGCCTTCTCACTCTATTGGATAAAGAAGACGTCAAAAAGGTTCTGATAATCAGGCCCAATCACAGATTAGGGAATCAATTGCTCGCTACTCCAATCGTTCAGGATGTTATAGATACATTTCCTAATTGCAAAATAGATTTGCTGGCAAAAGGAAGCATAGCCTCTATCGTTTTCTACAACCATAAGAATATAGAAAAGATAATATCACTGCCCCGGAAACCTTTCAACAAATTATTTCAATATTGCTTATGCTGGATAAATGTGAGAAATCAACATTATGACATGGTTATCAACGTTGTCAGTGGTTCATCATCGGGTAGACTGCTTACCAAGTTATCTAATGCAAAGTATAAAATCTATAGCGATGATGAGAACGGCTTCCTTATTAAAGATGCAGACAATCAACATATAGCCAAATCTCCAGTTTGTTGCTTCCGCTCCTATTTAGAAAAAGGAGGGATATCATTCGTCGGCAAGGTTATTCCGTCACTAGATCTTCACCTATCTGCCGAAGAAATTGCAAGAGGAAAAGAGTTACTCAACGAGCTTATCAAAGATAAAGAGCAAAAAACGATTTGCCTATTTACCTTCGCAACAGGCGAAAAATGCTATTCTTCAAAATGGTGGGAGGAATTCCATCAGTGCCTCAAATCAAAATATACTCACTTCAACATCATTGAAGTATTACCCATGGAGAATGTCTCGCAGATTGCGTTTAGTGAGCCATCATTTTATAGTAAAGACATTAGAGAGATTGGTGCCGTAATCGCAAATACGGCTATTTTTATTGGAGCAGACAGTGGTATCATGCACTTGGCTAGCTCCGTAAAAACTCCCACTATTGGTTTGTTTTCAATTACCAAAGTGATAAAATATACTCCTTATAATAATAATAGCAAAGGATTAAACACCAACGAGCTTAGCATAGATGAATTACTGTCTGAAATAGATAAAATAATAATCTGTTGCCATAAAGATAGTAATGTAAACTGCTCCAATGTTTAAGTAAAAAGACAAATTGTCATTTTCTTCAACTGGGAGGAAAACAGTTAAACCTAAATGTCATCAAACCTTCTTCAAAAGTATCTTAAATATGTCATATTGACAATATAAAGCCTTGGCATATCTTTTGCCCTTCTTACTATGAATTTTGGATATAAAAGAATAAATCCGAAATTCAGAATCAATTTAATGTTTAACTTAAAGATAGGAGACTATAATTATGATGCCTGTAAGAAGATCTCAAAATTGGTTACCAAGTATCTTTAATGATTTCTTTGATAACGAATGGCTAGAGAGAGTAAACACTACCGCTCCGGCAATTAATGTAATTGAATCGGAAAAAGACTTTAAAGTTGAAGTTGCTGCACCGGGAATGACAAAGGATGATTTCAATGTTCGTATTGATGAAGATGAGAATCTGGTAATTTCCATGGAAAAGAAAAGTGAGAACAAGGAAGAAAAGAAAGATGGCCGATATTTACGCCGCGAATTCTCATACGCTAAATTCCAGCAAACAATGGTTCTACCTGACAATGTGGATAAAGAAAAGATCTTGGCCAAAGTAGAACATGGAGTTCTCTGTATTGATCTTCCTAAATTGTCGGAAGAAGAGACCAAGAAAGCTCAAAAACTCATAGAAGTAAAATAAAGTATTAGTTATTGAGGCAGCTTAGATCAGAACAATAGCTGCATCTATTAAAAAAATCACGAGAGTGTTGCCACACAATGACAACACTCTTTTTTTGTATATATAATGCTACGAATTCTTCCTATAGCTTCGTACAGCCCAGATATTAAAGAAAGCGGCAAAAGCACTCAATGCACCCAGTTGCAAAAGCATGTCGCTTAGATTACTACCTTTCAGGTAAACCATGCGCATCATCTCAACAAAATACCTCAAAGGATTGAATAGAGTGATGATCCTTGCCCAACCGGGCATACTCCGAACCGGGGTGAAAAGTCCACTCATCAACATGAGGATGATCAGAAAGAAAAACATCACAAACATGGCTTGTTGCATGGTGCCCGAATGATTAGAGATGACCAGGCCAAAACCCGACATAACGAGTACAAAAAGTGTAGCAAAAAGATAGATCACGTAAAAATGTCCCACAGGAATCAATCCATAGAGTAGCCATGCCAAACCAAAGCAGATGGTAAGTACGGTAAACCCTATTGTCCAATAAGGAATGAGTTTGGCTAAGATGAACGTAAACTTACTTACCGGAGTAACATTCATTTGTTCGATAGTACCGACCTCTTTCTCACCCACAATATTGAGTGCAGGCAAAAAACCACAAAGAATGGTGAGCAACATCACCATTAGTGCAGGCACCATAAATAACTTATAATTCAAGTGGGGGTTGTATAGATTTTGAGTTGTGACACCTATTGACGGAACAGCAGCAGCTTCAACCGCAACCGAAGGATGTTCAGCTCGCAAACCGGCGGCATATTCATTCATTATTGATGTGAGATAAGAACTGCCCAAACCGCCTTTCGTTCCATTGACGGCATTAGCAGCAATAAGCACATGTGCCTGATCTCCCCGCTTCCAGTTGCGCTCAAAGTCTCTCGGAATCTCTACTATAACATCCGCCTTCCCTACCTCAATAGCTTCTAGCCCCTCATCATAAGACGAAGATATCCCATTCAACTGAAAGTAGGTAGAAGCTTCTATTTTGCGAACCAGATTTTGCGAAATTGTTGAATGATCATTATCCACCACATTCACTGAGAGATTCTTTATTTCCAGGTTGGCTGCCCAAGGCATGAGAATCATAATCATACACGGGTAACCGATGATGAGTCTTGGCAAAAAAGAGTTGCGTAGCAACTGCTTAAATTCTTTTTCAATCAGAAACTTTATCATATTCTTAATCTATTACTCCAATCGGGTTTTGAACTTCTTTAAACTCACAGTAACCAGCACAAATGCCATCAACGCCAGAATTCCTATTTCTTTAGCAACCAGCGTGATGCTCACTCCTTCTATCATAATTTTTCTCACCACATCAATGTACCACCGGGCGGGAATAATGGTCGAAATAACCTGCAATATAGTTGGCATGCCGTCTACCGGAAAAATCATACCTGATAGTAACATCGTAGGCATCATCAACATCAATCCGGATACCAACATGGCAGCAATTTGGGTTTGAGTAATGGTTGAGATGAGAAGTCCCAACGAAAGTGAAACGAAAATAAACAGCAGTGAAACACTTACAAGTGCCAGTAAACTCCCGGCTATGGGTACATGAAGCACGTAGACGGAGAGCAACAGGATGGTGCTCAGGTTGACGAAAGAAAGAACGAAATAGGGAACGGCTTTCGCCAAAATGATGAGTAACGGCTTCATGGGTGATACTAATAAAACTTCCATCGTGCCAATCTCTTTTTCGCGCACAATGGAGATAGAGGTCATCATTGCACAAATCAACATCAATATTAAACCCATCACACCCGGCACAAAGTTATATGCACTCTTCATCTGCGGATTATAGAGTAATCTGACATCAGGAACAATCGTTGCCGGTGACGCTCCCGCAGGAAGCAACTCTTGCTGTGCAGCACTAATGATGCCCGATGCGTAACCCGACTGAGTAACCGCCATATTCGGATCCGTAGCATCGGCTATAAGCTGTATTTTCGCATCACCGGTGTAAAGATTGTCAAGAAAACGGTGACTAAAAACGACCGCCAAATCTATTTCTCCTCTGCGAAAGGCTTGTTCCACTTCTTGAGGCGTATTAAGTTTTGTGGTTAAAATAAAATATTCACTGGCATCAATCCGATCAATAATCTTACGAGTGATGACATCACCCGACGGATCGAGCACAGCAACCCGCACATTCTTCACTTCCGTGCTGATGGCAAAACCAAAAAGAATGATCTCAATGATAGGCATACCAAGCAGAATCATCATCGTACGCTTATCCCGGAAAATATGAAAAAACTCTTTCTTAACAAATGTTCTAAACTGTTTCATTGTTTAATCTGCTTTACGTACAGCCTTTCGGGCCAATTGCTGAAATACCTCATCCATATTATCAGTCTGAAACTGTTGCTTCAGGTTGCGTGGCGTGTCGAGCGCATCAATGCGTCCATCTACCATAATGGACACACGATTGCAATATTCGGCTTCATCCATGTAGTGCGTGGTAACAAAAACGGTGATTCCTCTATCAGCTGCCTGATAGATCAGTTCCCAGAACTGTCGCCTTGTTGCGGGATCTACTCCCCCTGTGGGTTCATCCAGAAAAACAATCTTTGGTTCGTGAAAGATAGAAACGGAGAAAGCCAACTTTTGCTTCCAACCCAACGGAAGACGTTTCACCAGTGTCTCCCGTTCTTCACTGAATTCCAACCGTTGAAGCAATGCGTCCGTTTTTTCTTCTATTTCTTTCTCTCTCATTCCATAAATCCCCGCAAACAAGCGGATATTCTCCCACACTTTCAAATCTTCGTAAAGTGAGAATTTCTGACTCATGTAGCCAATGTTCCGCTTCACTTGTTCAGACTCTTTGTGTATATCAAAACCTGCCACCAAGCCTTTTCCCGAAGTCGGTCTACTCAATCCGCAAAGCATCCGCATGGCTGTAGTTTTCCCCGCTCCGTTGGCACCCAGAAAACCAAATATTTCTCCGCGATGCACTTCGAACGAGAGGTGATCTACCGCTGTGAAAGATCCGAAACGCTTTGTCAGCTGTTCCGTTCGTATTACTATATCATTCTCATTCATTCTTGGATACTGCTAGTTTCATATAACAATCTTCAATAGTTGCCTCTATGGGATGCATTTCTACTTCCTCATGTCCTCGTTCAGCAAGGTCAACAAGCAATTTATCCTTGTCCGCATCCTCTTTCATCGTGATGTGGTGCACGTCTCCAAAGCCAAAGCAACTCGTTATTTGTGGATGTTGCCTCAAATCGTTGAGCAGGCGATACATATTCTTGGCATGCACAGCCCACAAAAGTTGTCCATATCCATTGATGATCTGCTGTGGCGTGTCAATCTGCAAGAGTTGCCCGTGCTGAATCAAAGCGATACGATCACATAAAGTAGCTTCATCCATATAAGGAGTAGAAACAAGTATCGTGATGCCTTGCATCTTCAGGCGTTTCAACATTTCCCAGAACTCTTTACGTGACACAGGATCGACCCCTGTAGTTGGCTCATCGAGAAACAGTACGTTCGGTTTATGAACCAGCGCACAACACAAAGCTAACTTTTGCTTCATTCCGCCCGATAAAGCACCAGCCTTACGAGTTTTAAAAGGTTCTATCTGCTTGTATATATCCTCAATGAGATGATAATTTTCCTTCACGGTGGTTTGAAAAACCGTTGCAAAGAAATCAAGATTTTCTTCTACAGATAAATCCTGATAGAGCGAGAATCGTCCCGGCATATAACCTACTTGTTGACGGATAGCTTTGTAGTCTTTTACCACATCCAATCCATCTACCGTAGCAGAACCACTATCGGGAAGCAACAAGGTAGTCAGCAAGCGAAAAAGAGTTGTCTTTCCTGCTCCGTCCGGACCAATAATTCCAAACAGTTCTCCCTGCTTCACATTGAAAGATATTCCCCTCAATGCCTTTATCTTGCCCTTTCCATAGCTCTTCGTGATATTTTCGACTTCAATAGCATTCATCATTTCAAATTCAAACCTCCATACATTCCTATTTTCAGATTTCCATCATTTTTCACCGTCACTTTTACAGCATAAACTAAGTTGGCACGTTCATCTTTGGTCTGAATCGTTTTCGGTGTAAATTCAGAACGGGAAGAAATCCAAGTTATTGTTCCCTGATATTCTTTGCGTATATCATTTCCATAATCAGAAAAGACCTTTACTTTATTGCCCAGCTTCACTTCCGTTAATTGAGCCGAAGTAATATAAGCCCGCAAGTAGATCTGTTCCATGTCTGCTATCTTAAATAGTGGCTTGCCAATAGTAGCCAATTCACCCGCCTCGGTATATTTAGCAAGTACCGTACCTTGAATGGGCGACATGATATGGCATTTCTCCAACTGATCAATAATCTGTGCTACCTGTATGCCCACAGAAGAACCTTGTTCTGTGAGGCTCTGCAAGCTATTTTGCAAAGAAGAAGTCTGTGCACTAAGTTGCTTACGCAGAACAGCCAACTCCGAATTCCGGTCATCCAGTTGTTTCTGATTCGCAGCACCTGCCTTCAACAAATTCTCCACTCTTTTCTTTTCACGCTCTGCTGTAGCAATCTGTTGTTTGGTTGCAGCCACCTGTTTATTCAAGTCCGGACGCTGGCTTTGTACCGACTTCATGCTAGCTTCGAGTTGCAACTTCTTCAAATTTAACTGTACCGTATCGATGAGCCCTATCTGATCACCTGCATGCAATACAGTTCCTTCTTCGGCATTAAAGTTTAGCAAACGTCCAGCTGCCTCAGCCGAGACAGTTACCTCCGTAGCTTCAAACGTTCCGGTAGCATCATACTCATCTCCGCCACGTCCGCAAGCAGCCAACAAGGCAACAGAAAACAAAGTTCCTATAAATTGAATTAATTTCATATCGTTAATTATTGGTGGTATATTTCAGTTGATAAATAGTCATAAGTAACTGCACCTGATGTAGTGCTTTCGTCTGTTTAGCAAGGCTTTCAGATGTAATTTCCCGAAGCATATCTGTCACCGTAAGTGTTCCATTGGCCACCTTAGCTTCTGCCGCTTTACGAATATTGATGCGCAGTGAAATGATTTCGTCATCTCTCTGCATCAATGTGCGTATAGACTGTATGGAACTGTTTTGCTGTGTAGCCTGCAACTCAGTATTAAAAAGAAATACGTCACGATTGCTAAACAATTGTTGCCTACTCGCTTCAATTAGCCTTTTATCATTGTGCAAAGTATATAGTCCACCAAAATTCCATGCCAAGCGAACTCCGGCCACGTAGTAAGGCGTAAATTCATTCTTCAGCGCATTCAGTCCCGGATTACCGTAAGCCCCTTGAGCAAAGAGACTTATCCGAGGACGATTGCGCACTTTCAAAGCTTCCTCGTTCACATTTAACCTTCCGTTTTGTGCCTCATACCATAACATTTCCGGCCGATAAATACCTGCAGTACCTGATGGTACAGGAATATCCTCCTCTGGTTTGGCAAACGTGGCATCATTTGCAATAGCATCTCCTGTAAATATAGAAAGCATTTTCAGATAAGCAGTACGAGAAGCCAATAATTCCGTCCGCTTCTGAGTCGTATTTAGCTGTTCCACACGTACTGCATCCAGATCAGCTGAATTGCCTACTCCATTCTCCACATAAGCCGATATCTGACGGAAAGTCCTCTCTAACTCTTCTTGTAGCAAAGCATTCTGTTTTAACTGCTCATCTAGCATTAGAATGCCAAAAAAGAGATCATTCACTCGCTCAGTAAGTGCATACATATCTACACTCAACTTCTCCCGATCCACATCCGAGGTCGTTTTGGCCAATTCTCTCTGTGTACGAATGTTGCCACCATCCCAAATATTCTGTTGCATCTCCAACATCACTTGGTATTGATCTTTAGATAGCGGCTTTAACTCCACCCCCGGAATCTTCGCTCCAATCTTAGTAACGTCACTCTGGTACGTACCCTTGCTCGAAAGTGTAAACTGAGGCAGGTTTCCCTTAGAAGCATTGCTAAGGCTATACTCCTTTGTCTTTTCAATTAAGCCATACTGTCTCACCAGCGGATAATTCTCGTGCGTTTTCTTTTGACACGCTTCTAGCGAAATCTGAGCCTGCGCAAAGACTGTTGCCAAAATAAAAAGAATCCCAAAAACGACTCGTTTCATAACTTCTACCCTTTAAATATTGATCTACTAATAATCATTTAATACCGATGCAAAGATAAGGCAAGAAAAAAGCCTAGAATACCCCATAAGTTTCCATTTATGTCCCATTAGTTCGATAATGGTTCTACAGATTGCATTATTCTTCTTAATTTATTGTCTTTTCATTAAAATCAACGAATAAATTTCGTTAATTGGTTTTTCTTATGAAATGGTTATTTATCAAGTTGGTTTTGTATCTTTGTATGTTTAAATAGAAATAGCATCTAATTTAAAGCTAAACTGCATATGGATACTGATTTTGTAAACTTAACAACAAAAAACCTTGCTGATGAGCATTTATGCTGCATTATCCGCAGTAGAAAGGCCCACCCAGGTATTGAAGCAAAGCGACAATGGCTTTCTGACCGACTAAACGAAGGTCATGTTTTTAGAAAGTTAAATGCAAAGGCTACGGTTTTTATTGAATATGCACCTCTTGAAACAGCTTGGGTTCCCATAATTGGTGACAACTATTATTATATCTATTGCTTATGGGTTTTAGGCAATTACAAAGGAAGAGGATATGCAAAATCGCTGATGGAGTATTGTTTGGCTGATGCCAAAGAAAAGGGTAAATCCGGTATTTGTATCCTCGGAGCAAAAAAACAAAAATCTTGGCTTTCTAACCAATCATTTGCGAAGAAGTTCGGCTTTGAGGTTGTTGATACTACCGATAATGGATATGAATTGCTTGCACTTTCTTTTGATGGAACAACACCAAAGTTTGCACAACATGTTAAAAACAAGGGAATTGAAAGCAAAGAGCTAACTATCTATTATGATATGCAATGCCCTTATGTCTATCAAAACATTGAGATGATAAAAGAGTATTGTGAAACGAATGATGTTCCTGTCTCTTTAATTCAAGTGGATACGCTACAAAAAGCGAAGGAATTGCCTTGTGTTTTCAACAATTGGGCTGTGTTTTATAAAGGGAATTTTGAGACAGTGAATTTGTTGTTAGATGTTGAGTACTTAAAGAGAATACTCAAAAAATGAAGTTACTACTAACGTTGAGAAAATCCGCTTATAGACTTTTATTCCATGACAAACATAGGGATTAAATCATTTTTTTTCTATGTTTGCAAATAAAAAAACAAGAAACAAATGTCAAAGAGTGAACCACTTGATATTACTCTGAAACGGGTGAAAGAGGCAAAAATCGTATTAAATACCGAATATCGTTTTGTCACAAGCGAATTTGCCATTGTCAAAAGCTTTAGGAGAATGGAAAGTAGAATCTTCGGAGCAGGCATTCCTTACCGACTAAAGGAAGGCAGAGTGACACTGATTGTTGAAGGAGAAATACGCATATCTATCAACTTGATTGAGTACACATTAAAAGCAGGGTATTTAGGTCTAATACCACCAAACTCTATTGTTGAAGTACTAGAGTATACACCTGATTTCGACATGCAGGTTATAGTTGTAGAAAGCAACTTCATAACGTTTCTAAAGAAGAATGAGCTAATTGAGCACTACATCGGACAGCAACAAGAGCATCCTATATTGCTTGATGAAAAAGAGTTTAAACAGATAAAAACTTATTTTTCATTGATTTGGGACACTATTCAAGAAAATATCTTCAGAAAAGAAGTCGTACAGAATCTAGTTGCCGCATTATTGTTCAACATTACCTATATTCATAAAGATAGCATTAATACAATCAGCACCCAGCAATCTCATCAAGAAGAGCTCTTTCATCGTTTCATTAAGTTGGTCAATGAATATAGCATAATGGAGCGGAATGTATCTTTCTATGCAGATAAACTTTGCTTAACTCCACGCTACCTGAATACCCTAATCAAGCAAACAAGCCATCAAACAGTGATGGAGTGGATCAATCAATCGGTAATGATGGAAGCAAAAATATTACTAAAGCATAGTGATTTGCTCGTTTATCAAATATCCGATAAGCTCAACTTTCCAAATCCCTCTTTCTTTTCCAAATTCTTTAAGAAGATGACAGGGATGACACCCTTAACCTATCAACGAGAGCAATAACGAGCTAAAATCAACAAACCCTCTAAACGCAAACAGCACTTAAAATACTCAGAAACATGCAGTCTAAACTCTTATTGCTCAAGCTAAGTCATACAGTTATCTGGGCATTCTTCGTCTTTGTAATATTCTATACATTATATTGTGGAATAACAAATCAGATTAGTCGATATACATGGGCGGCTATTTTAGCAGTCATTATGGAAGGAGTCGTTATCTGTCTCTATAGAGGGAGATGTCCTTTGACGATTATTGCAAGAAAATATTCCAATTCCACCAAAGATAACTTCGACATATTCTTACCTAATTGGCTAGCTAAATATAACAAGCAGATTTTTACTAGTATATTTCTGATTGGATTTTTATTGGTCTTAATCCGATATATGTGCTCCTACTAAGTTATTCTCTCCAAAAGTCTTAAAGTACTTTTCTATAACTTCTAGCATTTCCTCTATAGACGCTACATTAATCGACTCACCCTCAGAAGGATGAATGATGTATTCCGTGTTCTTCAATTCTCCTGTTTCAATGAAGAATTGTGATTCAACAGACCGACCGGCTAAAATGCCATTGCGCTGCAAAGCTTTTCGAGCCATAGAATACTTCTGTCCGTGTCCCACAAGTCGTAGTTCGGATGTGTGAGTGTTGTCCACTCGAAATAACCCTGTCTCTCTATCAAAGACAATACCTTTACGAGCAAAAAAATTACTAAGACTACCATTGAGCGATAAATCCTCTGGAGTACCGATCATTAATCCGTTTGTCTTGTCCATCAACCATATCTTGTCGGCTATCTGTAAAGCCAGCTCCAAATCGTGCGTAGAAAGAAAAATAGTCTTCCCCGTTTCTCGACTCAGCCTGTGGAGTAATTGCATCATTTCCACCTTACTCGGAAAATCAAGAAAAGCAGTTGGTTCATCCAAAAAAATCACAGGTGTCTCTTGTGCCAATGCCTTAGCAATCATCGCCTTTTGTCGTTCGCCATCACTTAGCGTATGCACCATCCGATGCGTCAAGCCTTCCGCTTTCACCATTTCAATAGAGCGCTTTACAATTTCCCGGTCATCAGCACTAAGAGAACCCCAGAAGCCTGTATATGGACTACGCCCCAATCCTACCAATTCATCTACAGTCATGTTGCGCACGTCGCACTTTTCGGTGAGCACTACACTGATTATGGTAGATAATTCGCTATCCGTATAATTGGTAATATCTTTCCCTTGGATAAGAATCTTACCACTCAATTTGGGTTGAAAAGCCGAAAGTGTGCGTAGCAAGGTTGACTTACCTACCCCATTGGCTCCCAACAAACAGGTCAGTTCTCCACTGTTGATGCCCGCATCAATGCCTGTAGCCACTACTTTTGTGTTACTTTTCCCAGCATAACCAATGGAAAGGGAAGATATATGAATGGTTTCGTTTTTCATATCCGTTTATTCGTTCAATTCATTTTTTCTTTTGCGGAACAATACTGAAGCTACTATCGGTGCACCGACCAAAGCCGTCACCGAGTTTACCGGTAGCGCTCCTTCAAGACCCGGCATACGAGCTATCAGGTTGCAAATCAATGCTAAAGAGGCACCTGTAAACAGAACACCAGGCACTAGTATTCGATGGTCTGATGTATGGAAGATAGCCCGACACAAGTGAGGCACCGCAAGTCCAAGAAACATAATCGGCCCACAATAAGCCGTTACGATGGCCACCAACACACCCGAACAGGTAATTACCAGTAAACGTGCACGCTTTATATTTAAACCTAAATTACGCGCATATCCATCGCCTAAAAGGAGTAAGTTTAATGTCTTTATTAGCAGGAAAGAAAGTGGAACAAGTACAGCCATGATGCAGACAAACAGCATCATCTGATCTCCGGATACTCGGGAGAAGCTACCTAAGCCCCAAATAACATACGCACGAATATCTTCCTCCACGCTGAAATACTTCAGCACACCAATGATGGCGCTTGCCACGTAACCAATCATCACCCCGATAATTAGCAACGTTACATTTCCTTTTACTTTCTGCGACACATAAACAATTATTGCCATTACCGAAAGCGCACCTGCAATAGCAGCCATAGAGAGTGCTACCTCACCAAAATAACCTAGATTACTCAGAGCGACTCCACCTAAACTACCCGATAGCAACACGACAAACGCAACGCCCAGACTAGCGCCTGAACTAATGCCCAGCACTGAGGGTCCAGCCAATGGATTACGAAAGACCGTCTGCATCTGCAAACCACTGATAGATAGTCCCGCACCGGCAACTAAAGCAGTGAGAGCTTGAGGCACGCGGGATTTGAGCACAATATTTTCCCAAATCACCGATTCATTACTCCCGCCCATCAGAATATTACAAACCGATTGTAGCGGAATACGCACCGAACCCAACAATAAGTTCAGTAGGAAGAAGAAAAAGATGGATGCTACAATTAGTAACATAATAAGGGTCGTATGCCGTTTCATGCGTTTGTCCTACTTTAGCAATTCATAATAGGTAGAAGTATGATCTTTCAGCAGCGAAGGATGAAACACTTTGATCAAGTCTGCCAGAACAACCTCCGGTTCGGTAGGCATGATTTCATAGAATGGTTTCTCACGCATGTTACAATAAAGAACACCCTTGTTACGGAAAGCACGAAAGTCGGCATACCGAGGATCTTCCGCTCTCAAAGCGTTATAAGAGAACGTTCCATTAAAGCTATTCACAATGCGCCAATAGTCGGCACCTTCAGCTTGACTGTATACTGTTTCAAAATCGAGCGTCACACCTCCCGAAGTCGAATCATCTTTTAAGAAGTAATCAGCTCCGGCATCATGAAACAATTGAGCCAAGAAACTCTTTCCACCTACAGCATACCAATTTCCTCCACGTAGCTCGCCACTGAACACTATTGGACGCTTCTTCACCTCACTGGTCAACTTCTTTAATTCGTTATATCGCTTTTCTATGGCGCTGAATTTCTGATTAGCTTCCGCTTCCAATCCGGTAAATAATGCAATAAATTTGATCCATTCCGCTTGTCCCAAAGGAGTCATTTCCTTATAACCCAAATGAGGTACCAACGGAATATTCACGTCACGGATTGCATCATATCCTCCCCGCTTAAAAGGCGAAATAAAAATCACATCCGGATTTACTCCCATAATCACCTCATTATCGAAGTTCCCTTCAATACCAATTTTCTGCGTAACTCCACTTTTCAGTCGTTCATTCATTTCTTTATTAAACAGATGCCTGGAGCTGGTAATACCCACTACATATTTCAGTGCATCCAGTTTGATGAAGTTGGATAGTTGTAAAGACGTCATACAAATTACGCTACGCACAGGCGTTTCAATAACGGTATATCCTTCCGGTATATCCTTAGGTTTTTCTCCTCTGGCTACCAGTGCATAGTGAAAAGAACGACTCCCCTTCTTTTGAGGATCTTGAATATCCAGCAAGCGACATGTCGGAGTATATCTCACTCTAAATCCTTTAGCGTACATCGGAGTAATTCTTGTAGCAGTATCTGTACTTATCTCTGCTCCGTTTGACGCAGATCCCTTACTGCCCGATTTCGGTCGGCAACTCACACACAACAGGCAAGCTAAGAGACAATAGCCTACCAATATTTTTTTTCTCATTCCTTGAATAAATGTGTTTCTACTCGTTTTATAATCAACAAAGATAGTTTATTATTCTTGTTTCCTACGGATATTTTAAGCACTTTTGCATCTCAAAAAATTAAAGAATCATCGCATGAACACTCCCATTATATTTGTTTCTCTCGGTCCGGGTGATCCGGAATTGATTACTATGAAAGGCTTTAAAGCGCTGCAGCAAGCTGATATAATCTTTTGTCCAGCTACCTCAACCTCTACAGGCAAGCAAACATCTCGTTCCGCAAATATATTGCAAGCACTCAGCATTGAAGCATTCCATATACACCCTTTTCTTTTGCCAATGAACAAAGATCGGTCACAAGCTCAACAAGCCTATGATACGGTCTATACTACTGCTGTAGAATCACAAAGGCAAGGTAAAAAAGTCGTTATTGTAGCCGAAGGTGATGCCGGATTTTACTCTTCTGTACATTACATCTATGATAAGCTTATTGCTGCCAACATATCGGTAGAGCAAATAGCCGGAATTCCCGCATTCATCGCTTCAGGAGCTATGGCCGGTATGCATATTGTTAGTCAGGAAGAAAAATTGATGGTGTTGCCTGGCAATACGACAACGACCGAACTAGAAAACTATTTAGAGAAAGGGGTTGTTATCGTTATCATGAAACTCTCACAGTGTAAAGAAGCGGTACATCAATGCATTGCTCTTCATCCCGATTATGCCTATCACTATTTCGAGAACGTGGGCACTGAGAAGGAATATTATGCACAGAATAACAAGGAATTGATAGAGAAGGTATATCCCTATTTCTCCTTGATGATTATACGAAAGTAAATTATCGTCGGCTTATTTAGTATCTAGAGAATCTGGAGATTTCATTCGGCCAAGATCTATAATCACATCAAAGTAATCTGTCAAATTATAATGATGAGTAATAAATAAAATACTCACCTCCTTTTTTAGGTTAACTAAGCATGCCATAATTTGAGATTCATTTTCATAGTCCAAAGCTGATGTAGCCTCATCAAGCAATAATAATTGTGGTTTACGAAGCATTACCCTTGCCAGAGCCAATCGTTGTCTTTCACCTCCCGAAAAGTGATACTGATAATTTGCAATAGAGGTATCCAGGCCCTTTTGCTGTTCCATAACTAAATGATCAGCATTAACCAGCTTCAAAGCATCCATTATATCTTCATCGGATAAGACTCGTTTAGAATCCCAAACAAGGTTTTCTCTAATTGTGCCATCTATAAAAAACGAATCCTGAGGCAAATACCCCAGTCCACTCCTCCATGAATATAACTTTTCTTCCGTTAAAGCAGTTCCATCCACTTCAATGACTCCATTGCTTATCTTTTGTAATCCAGCAATAATATCAATAAGCGTTGTTTTACCACATCCGGACTTCCCTATAATACCTGTTATTTTTTTTGCCGGAATAATAACCGAGAAATCAGTAAACAAAGGTGCTTTGGATGGATAAGCAAAATTTAAACCTTTAATTTCTAATTGATTAGCATACCCTACTTCTTCTATTCTTTTGTCTTCTTCCATCCTGCTTTCATTTAGCTCCTGATCTAATTTTAAGACCATCTTTACTGAACTCACATTAGAAAACAACATATTTATATCGCCATTAATACTCATAAACTGAGGAAAAATGCGGGAAAAAAGTAAAATGAGTACAAAAATAAGAGCAAAAGGTAGATGTACCTCATTGTATGCAAAGAAAACCACCATTACCAGCGAAAGCACCCCAGACAGAGAAAATAGCAAATTAGATACAGCCTTATTTTTTACTTGTTTATTTTGATATTCAAGCATTTGAATATTAGACTCATCAAACTTCTTATAATAGAATGTTTCCGAGTTATGCACTTTTGCAATTTTAACAGTCAACCAAAAATCGTCAATACGTTTCAGCATTTTTCTGAAAACCTGAATATTGGCATTACCCAGTTTCTCTGCCTTTATAATATATTTCCTCAAAAGAAAAAGGACCAAAAATCCTATAAAAACAACAAATAAAGTAAAGCGTATAGAAATAAGGATTGCCACACACACATGTGCAGCTATAAAAAGACTTTTAGTAACCAATGACAAATAGAAATAATAGTAATTGGCCATCTTTGGTATTTCCGTGGTAAGAATCTGAATGTGATTGTGCTTACTCTTTCCATTAAGAAATGCCCAGTCGCTAGCGATAATCTTCTTAAAAAGTCGTTTTCTCATTTCGTAAGAAAAACTCTGCTGATAAGTTGCTTGCAAGATGGATTGAAAATAATTGAGAATAGCCACAAACAAAAGACAAAGAGTAAAGAAAGCCAAAATAAGCCCCATACTTATTTCAATACCACTCTTGCCAAAAAAATCATTCAGGAGTTCAGCCCATTTATTTGTCTGACCCGCAGTATGAGTAGAATCCAATAAACCAAGCAAAGGGATTAATAGCGCAATAGATATGCCCTGACAGAAGCTTTGAAGCAAAGTTATCAGAAACAAAATGATAATTTTCGCTGGATGATGATGAAAGAAAACGCCAAAACTTTTTCTAACGAAACGATTTTCAGACATGTAGTACCCTCCTTTTTATAAAGCTATATGGACGATAAATATAATACATTATTTCGGAAGAAAAATAATGGTCATCAATATCACCGGGACTAAGCAACAGGTTAGTAAAAATCTCCCATTTATATGACCATTGAGAAAACATATTTAATCTATATCGAAAATCTTGAAAAATGTCGATTATTGATAAACTCTCTATATCTATCTTGTCAATACATTGTTGAGCACCATTTATTAAGCTAATAGGCAGATGAACTGCCTCATGAAAAGGTAATTGTTTACCAAAATATTTGTTCAAAAAATAATTCGTTTGCGCAGTAACTCGCTCCGCATGCAATTGTTTTATAAAACTGTTTAGTAAATCTAGATTTATCCCCTCCATCGGATAGTCATTGATATCAAGCAACCATTTTAGTCTAGCCCATCCATGTCTTGCACCGTGAATCATTAAATAAAGAAGCTCAAACTCTCTATTTAGTACTGTAAATTCTCTACCTGCATAATTAAGAATAGTTAGATTCTGAGAAATCAGATTAGCCAACTCTTTTTGACTCACAGGAAGACCATTCATTAATGTCCAATGAATCTCTACACAAAACTTAGACTCCTTATTATACAAAGAGACATGATGAAGAGTCTTTGTAATAAGATTCTGCTTTATCTTTTCCGAAGGCCAACTATTTCCCTCCGTAAATTGAAAATTATCTTCAAATAATAAATTTAGCGTAGAGTCAAGCTGTTCCGGTTTAATTAGCAGATCAATATCGTGAGAAAAGCGTACCGTAGGATCATTGTATATTCGGTAAGAAAGAAGTGGTCCCTTTATACAGATAAACGAAATCAGATTATCTCTTAATCGGTCTGTTACAGCTATAAAATACTTCATTGCATTCAGCTGTTTCACCTTATTCTGTATAAATTCCACGCTACGGTTTTCACCAAGCCATCGGTCTATCTGCTGTTGACTAAGCCGATGCCTTTGAAACAATATGTCCCGTGTATATTCCATCTCCAACTTTTTATTATTATAGTTTAAATGTGCATACTATAACCTAATATTACACCATAGCATCAAAATTAGTTCTTATAGTGCATATTTTCGACAATAAAGTGCAAATAAACGTTAAACACCAAATAAGTATATATATTTCCTTTTAGAACGTACTACTTATTTAAAAAAAAACAATAGTTTTGCTATGCGCTTTTTTCAAAAACATATTTATTTCCATGGAATGAAATATAAGGCAAAAAATTATCATATAAATACAAACGTTCATTTAACAATGAAAGAATATTTTCATTGGAGATGACAAAGCCTTTTTTAAAATATTAACCTTTTAAATTTAAGCTTATGGATTCATTTATTGGAGAAATTAGGGCATTCCCCTACAATTTTGTTCCTCAAGGATGGTATGCATGCTATGGTCAACCTTTAGCTATCAATCAGTATCAGGCATTGTTTAGTATTATCGGATGGACTTATGGAGGAGATTATAGGAACTATTTTAATCTGCCTAATCTTCAGGCAGCCGCTTTAGTAGGAGTCGGAACCAATAATCAATATGGAAGTACCTATCTACCTAACCATAGATACGGATCAGAGAGTATAACTCTTACTGATGCTAATTTACCAGTTCACATACATAATTTTATAGGTAAAGGAGGGGCCGATGCAGCAAGAACAAGCGTTCCGTCAACAACCGGCGACTCATACCTTAGCAATGTTAGTTATAAAAGAGCATCAGATACAAAGGCTCTTGTGGCCCTTGCATACCGTGATGTCTCTAAATCACCTGTGACGCTACATCCGGCAACTATAGCTAATTGCGAATATGGTAGTAATATCATAGCTCCTCATGAAAATCGTTCACCTTTTCTAGCTATTCGTTACTGCATTTGTGTTTCAGATGCAGATTATCCGCAGCGCCCTCAATAATTAGAAACTATATAAAGAATACAATTATGTCAGAAAACTATATTGGAGAAATTAGAACTTTTAGCTTTGGTTTCGTACCGAAAAATTGGCACTTATGTGATGGGACAGTGCTCCAGATAAAGCAATATGTCGCACTTTACTCATTATTAGGTAAATATTTTGGCGGAGATGGAATAACAACCTTTGCTTTACCTAACTTATGTGGAAGAACTATAATGAATGCTGGCCGTTTCGGGGGAGCAGACTACGAACAGGGAATGGAAGGTGGAGTCGAAAGTTTATCACTTACAATGGGTCAGACAAATCACAACCATTTAATGCATGTGGAAGCTGCACAAGGCGATTCACCCATTTCAACAAACATGCTTGCCATACCCAATGTTACCTCAATCGAATCAGAAGTAATTAACATCTATTCAACAGCAAGCATTCCCAATACTTCGTTAAACCCTGAAACAATAGATAATTCTGGTGGAGGTACAGCGCATAGTAACATGCAACCCTATACGGTGGTAAACTATTGTATAGCCTTAAACGGATATTATCCTCCGAGACCATGAGATCATATATAATAATAAAATAAATTACAACTATGGAAGGATTTATTGGAGAAATTCGTGCATTTGCAGGAGATTATGCACCTGTTAATTGGCGTATATGTAACGGCGCTTCTCTTTCGATCAATGAATATCAAGCCTTATATGCCTTAATCGGCCAGACTTATGGAGGTTCAGGAAATTTAACTTTTAATCTGCCCGATTTAAGAGGACGCTTATTAGTCGGACAAGGTACGGGAAGAGGGCTTACCCCTCGTAGTATAGGAGAGCAAGGAGGGGCAGAATATATATCGCTTACTAGTAATAATCTGCCAAGTCATAGCCATGCTGTTATGCTAAACACGACAGGAGTTAGTACTACAATACCATCTTCGTCTACTTTCTTAGGAGCCATGTCATCTCCCGATGCTCAAGTTGCCGGATACTTACCGGAAACGGCGACAACTCCCCAAAAAGTCTCGCTTGATCTTACGACCATACAGCCTACAGGAAATAATGTTATGCATGGAAATGTAATGCCTTGCATGGCAATTAACTACATTATTTGTATAGAGAACAACTTATATCCTGAACATCAGTAATAAAAAAAGAGTTTATGTATATTGGCATAATATCCGATTCTGATTGCTGTATCCCACTAATGGGTACACTTGTATCTCAGAGGATACAAGTGTACTTGTTCTATTCACCTTCACCTGATTTATTTACCAATCAAAAAGTGAAAGCGTTTGCAGAACAGTTTCATATACCGTTTATTGAGGAGAAAAATAAGACTAACGATATCTATGAATGGATAGAAAAAGGAAAGTTTGATGCCTGCTTTATAATTGGTTATAGCCGATTGATTCAACTAGACAGGCTAAAGAATATAGCCGCTAAGCTATTCAATATTCATTTTGGACCATTACCGGCTTTCAGAGGTCCTGTTCCTGTATTCTGGCAATTAAAGTATGGAGTGGAAAAATTGGGAATGGTTATTCATAGATTAAATAAAAACTTTGATGAAGGGGCTGTAGTATGGGTAAAAGAGATCCCTAACCAAGCACACTATAATTTTAGGAGTGTTATGCAACTATTTAGTGAGCTATGTGTAGAAGGAGCATTCTTTATCTTGCAATGTCTTATGAATAGATTGTCATTAATTGAAATAAACAGAAAGCACATTAACCCTTCTTTTCAGAAACGGCCATTATTACAGGATGTTTCAATTGATTGGAAACACATGACAGCTAGTGATATTTGTAACCTGACAAGAGCTTGCAACCCTTGGAACAAAGGAGCTATTACTTTCTGGAATAAACAAGAGCTGAAAATCATGGATGCCATAGTATTAGGAGATAGTAAAGCATCTGCAGGAACGATCATATCTTATGATAACAAGATGCAGATTGCTTGTAGTGATGGCAAATCAATAGGAATTTCAATGCTCTATTATATGGATAGTTATCAGCCATCTTACAACTTTAAACTACTTAAGTGTTATATTGGAGACACTTTTAATTAGAAATATGCTCATACGTATTATTGAGACTCTTAAAATATTTTTTTATTAATTCAAACCCCAAATTAAAAATTAAAGTTATGAATGAAGAACTAGAAACAAGAAAAGAGTGGGTAACACCCGAGATTATTGATTTGGATGTGGAAAACACTACATCAGGAGATTCTCATCCTACAGAGAATACTGCGGGTGGCCCCGTCTCGTAAATCATCATCCCAAATTACAAGACTGAGATGTAAACAAAAAAATAGAGTTGTATTAAAGTTCGATTAAAAAAAATCATAATTATTACATCTCTATTTTTTGAGCAAAAATCACTTAATAAGAAGACATGAGACTACATTTTCCTATAGATTTGGTAGACATTCAAATTGTAAATAAGTTCTCGGATGATGCAATAGATCCAAATTACACTACTCAAAGGCTAAAAATTAGCGAAGCAGATTTTATAATACAAATTGAACACGTGGCTCAATATCGTGTACAAAGCGGATCTAAAATTCAGGTACTTCCGGAAAAAGATGCAGATCAAGATTCCGTACAACTTTTTTTGAATGGCTCCGTATTAGGTGCTGTTCTTCATCAAAGAGGTATCATTCCTTTTCACGGTAGTTCTTTTGAATGCCAAGGGAAAAGAATCCTTATTTGTGGACATTCTGGAGTTGGAAAATCATCAATTACTGCTGCATTCTGTCAAAATGGAGCACATTTTATTAATGACGATATCACGCCAATAAGCTTTATTGACTCATTCCCTATCATTATTCCTATACGAACAGAAGTAAAATTATGGGATGATACCCTTCAAGCACTTCAAATTGAAAATGAAAACAAGAAAAAAATCAGGCCTTCCATAGATAAATTCTATGTCCCTCTTTTGCCAATATGTAATGAGAAAAAACAATTGGATACAATAGTTATTCTTTCCACTCACAACGATGAGGCATATAAAGTTATTAGACCAACAGGAATTGATAAATATAAATTGATAAAAAAGAATATTTATCGGAAAATGTATTTACGAGGTATGCCTCAAACTGAGAAGAACTATTTTCAACAACTATTAAAACTGGCTGGCTGTGTAGATATAATTCAAATATTCAGGCCTAAAATTAGCGATATATATTCAACAACGGATTTTATCCGCAAACAACTACTTCCATGAAGAACATCGTTTGGCTAGTATCATATCCAAAATCAGGAAATACTTGGTTCCGAATGTTTTTAGCCAACTATATTTTCAATGCACAGCAACCTTTGTCTCTCAATAAAATAGAAGAGAGTCCCATTGCAAGCAGTGCCATCGATTTTGAAGAAGAGACGGGGCTTAATTCTTTCGAACTAACGCCTGAAGAGGTCGATCTTTATCGTCCTGATATATACCGAAATCTCTCAAAGCAAAGAGAAAATATAGATGGTTGGCTTTACAAGAAAACACATGATGCCTATACACTAAATTCTAATAAAGAGCCTATTTTTCCCGCAGATGTTACCATGGGAGCTGTTTATTTTGTTCGCAATCCATTGGATGTATGCATTTCGTACGCTAATCATAATGCATCTGAAATCAGTAAAACGGTAGACCTTATACAAAATAGAAATGCGACAATTGGCGGAAAAAGGAATGGTCAACTAAGGCAAATACTACTCTCTTGGCAAGATCACTATAAAAGTTGGAATGAACAAAATTCTATTCCAATACATACTGTCAGATACGAAGATATGCAGCAAAGACCATTGGAAGTATTCGGCTCTATTATTAAGTTTCTGCAACTTGAGTACAATGAAGATCGTCTGAACCGCGCTATTATAAATAGTGACTTTAAACTATTACAGCAAATGGAACATGAACAAGGATTTAAAGAAAAAACACAGAAGGCCAAAAGCTTTTTCTGGAAAGGTACGATTGGAAATTATCGTAACTACCTTTCAGAAAATCAAATTAATCAGATAGTAGACAGTAGCTATGAAACGATGAAACAATTAGGCTATATTGATAAAAATGATATATTAACAATTTAGAATAAATGCAATGGAAAAGTACTATAGAAATCAGCAGATTATAGATGGCGAGTTAGACAATAATCAGGTAATGATGCACTTAGATAAAGGCAAATATTATGGATTAAACCCAGTAGGTAAACGAATTTGGGAACTCTTGGAAACGCCATGCAGCTTCGAAGAAATTATTGAAATTCTATTGGGAGAGTTTAGTGTAAATAGAGATATATGTATTAGTGAAGTGCAAGATTTTCTGGACAAATCTATCAAGTATGATATTATAAAAAAAATATGAAACTTATCCATCGATTTATAGAAATATCATATAAAGAGAAAACGCTTTTTATGGAAGCACTGTTGTTTCTGCTTTACTCAAAAATACTTCTTTTCATTTTTCCGTTTAAAACTTGTATTAGGCAATTCAAAAGCATTGAGCAATTAAATCATAGTATAGATATCAGCACTTTGAAAAATGTCCGCACGGCTATATTTAGAGCCAATAAATTAGTCTTCTGGAAAAACATCTGTATAGTCAATTCATTTGCAGCACGAATGATGCTACAAAGTCGAGGTATTGCTTCAGTAATGCATCTTGGATTACGATACAAGAATTCGACAAATATGGAAGCACATGCATGGCTGATGGTGGGAGATATCAATATTACCCCCAAAGGGGAAGAGAATTATAAAGAAATCTATCATTTTTAACTCAATGAAACTATTGTTATGAGCTTCATATTTGGTATTGTAAGTCTTAATGACGACTCAATAGACACTAAAGATATTCGTACACTTTGCAACGCTGTGAAATGGGACGGTTTTGAAGACTGCATTGATATTCATAACAAGTTTGCTATAGGTTATTGTTGGAATAGAGACAGAGCACCCAAAGCGGGCATTTACAATGATGAGCACGTTACAGTGATATGTGACGCCCGAGTTTATAATATATCTGAATTGCACAAAGATATTTCTTTTATTACTTTGGAAGAAGCATTTGCTAAAGCTTATTCTAGATGGGGTAACTTATGTGCTGACAAATTCAATGGAGATTTTTCTGTAGTAATTATAGATCATAAGTTGCAAAAGATCATTCTCTTTCGTGATCATATTGGAGTGCGTCCTCTGTGCTATATCATCCAAAACAGACAATTGATCTTTTCCTCGCACGAGTTTGGCATTGCTAAATCTAACCTAAGTACAAATTCCATTTCAATAGAATATTTGATTCGTCGTTTTCCTAAATTTAAGAAACAAAAATATTGCTTGACCACCTTTCAGAATATATTAAAAGTAATTCCCGGACATAGCCTGACAATATCAAATTCAAAAATTAAAAATGTAAAATACTGGTTTCCTGAAAGAATAAAGAAGAATCGGCAACTCACCCTAGAAGAAACGGTTTTTCAACTTCGCCAACATCTAATAAATGCAACAAAAAGAAGAATGGAGCCCGGCATGATAGGTACTCATGTAAGTGGAGGTCTCGATTCATCTGGAATAGCAGCTATACTTGCAGATAATATTGGCGACAAAGAACGCTTGATTGGCTATTCCTGGTCACCCGAAGTTTTTGTTGGATTAGTAGGGGGGGGCATTAATGAAAAAGAACTGATCGAAAGTTTCGCAAAAAAGAAAGAACTACTTGTCAGGTTCTATACATGGGATGAAGATCGCTTGATTGAAGAGATATGCCAACCGGAGTTTGAACATATGAACATTGAGAAACAGACAATGAAACAGGCGAGAAAAGACAATATACGAATTTTCTTCAGTGGATGGGGTGGAGATGAATTTGTTTCATTAAGTCACCGTGGATCGCTCAACCATATTATTCTACATTTTAAGCTTGCAGCTCTATATCGTTGGATTAAACATTTTGGTATAAAAAACACCATTGGAAGAATGAAAGGGGAAATAGTACCGCTTCTCATACCTTCTATTTTTAATAATAAAGATGCTATAAAAGCAGAATTCAAATTATTTGAGAAATCTTTTATAATCAGGCATTGGAAACTATTTTTATTCAATTGGAAAGGATCATTTTACGGTTGGGGAAATCGTACTAGATTTATGCTAAATTTACTTTACAACTATCATATCCCTGACAGAATGGACTCATGGGCTCTCTTTGCAGAGAAATACGGATTTGAATATAAATATCCACTTTTAGACAAAAAACTATTGGAGTTTTGGTTTACAGTCCCCGTTCAGTATACCTACGAATTAAAGATATCCAGATATCTTTATAGAGAGTCATTAAAAGGAATTCTTCCTGAAGAAATTAGAACCCGGAAAGATAAGTTTGAAGGGGCTTTGCAGAAGAATAACATACGACACAAGCAAGAAATAAAGAAACAATGGGCTAGGCATCTGGAACTATTTACTAATAACGACTTTCTATTATTTTTCAATTCAGAAGAGTTTCAGAAATTAACGATTGAAAGAGTTGATTTAAACACACATAAATTAAGCGATAGAGTCAAATTCAACAACGATTTTATATACCTAAAGTTTTATCTACGATATAATAGTTTATGCAAAAAATACTTTACTCACAAACCCAAATAACATTTGAAGTCCAACTGAGTTATATTCAGATCATTTCTAGCACCATTTCCAAAACTTTCCCCAACGATTCTTCAACCGATTCCTTATCCGTTGATAATATTAGTGCAGAATTTTGAGGAACTTCATAAGGAGCATCAATACCGGTAAGTCCTTTAAACTTACCAGCGGCAAATTTAGCATACAAACCCTTAGGATCTCGTTGCATGCAAGTTTGAATATCTGCATCCACATACACTTCTATCATCCTGTCACCAATAATGCGAGATGCCTCTTCCCTATCCTTCTCATACGGTGAGATGAATGCTGCTATGACTACTAGCCCTGCATCATTCATTAACTTAGCTATCTCGGCAACTCTGCGGATGTTTTCAGAGCGATCCTCTGGTGAAAAGCCCAAGTCTGAGTTCAATCCGTGACGCAGGTTATCACCGTCCAACACACAAGCATGAACACCTCGTTCCAATAGTGTTGGCTCGAGCAACCGGGCAATGGTAGATTTACCGGAACCACTCAGCCCAGTCAGCCAGACAGTAGCAGGTTTGTGCCCAAATAACTCCTCCCGTTGCTTTGTCGTCACCGTACTTTTCTCTTCAGAAAGATAGCGCTTCTCCTGAACCTTCTCTGCTACTTGATCCAAAATCACTCCTCCACCACTTGTAGCATTGCTATTTCTATCTATCAAAATAAAAGCACCCATCGCTTTATTTCTCCTGAACGAATCGTAAATGAGTGGACGTTGTAACACCAGCTCCACCCTTCCTATATCATTCAAGGCCAAGTTCTCCGAAGAGATCCGGGTCAACTCATTGATGTTGTACTTATAACGTACCGATTTAATTCTCACGGGCATGCACTGCATATTACATTTCAACAGATATTCTCCACCTATTTGCAAAGGAAAATTATCCATCCAAACCAACATTGCTTCCAGCACATTACCTACTACTGGAACGTTATTTGGTTTAGTCAATACCATTCCTCTAGAGATATCCACTTCATTCTCCATGGTAAGTACTACCGGAGTTGATGCAAATGCTTCCTCCAGATTACCATCAAAAGTTTCAATGCTTTTTATTCTGGTTTTCTGACGTGATGGTAAAACAATCACTTCATCTCCTTTACGAATAATCCCAGAAGCGATGCTACCGGCATATCCTCGAAAAAAAGCATTTGGACGAATGACGTACTGCACAGGGAAACGGAAATCCATCAAGTTACGATCATTAACCGGCTGTACATTCTCCAAGTAGTTCAATAACGGCCCCCCCATATACCAGCTCATTTTAGTACTCGGAATAACCACATTTTCTCCGGTAAGAGCTGAAATTGGAATAAAATGAATGGAATCAATATCCAGTTTATTAGCAAAGGCCAAGTAGCCTTGCCTGATAGATTCAAAAATAGATTCACGGTAGCTTACTAAGTCCATCTTATTAACTACTACTACAATATTACGTATGCCCATGATAGAGGCTATCAGACTGTGCCGTCTGGTTTGAGCCTTTACCCCGTTTTGCGCATCAACGAGTATTAACGCCATTTCGCAATGCGAAGCACCAGTAGCCATATTGCGCGTATATTGTTCATGACCGGGAGCATCACAAAGAATAAAGCTTTTTTTCTCCGTGGAGAAATAACGATACGCCACATCAATGGTAATTCCTTGCTCCCTCTCCGCCCTTAGTCCATCGGTCAACAAAGAGAGATCTATTTCATCTTCTGTTGTATTAAACACTTTAGAGTCCTGCTGAATAGCCTCCAAATGATCTTTATAAATTAAATGAGAATCGTACAACAGTCTACCGATCAGAGTAGATTTTCCATCATCTACACTACCCGCTACCAACAAACGTAACATTTCTTTCTGTTCGTGACGCTTCAGGTAAGTAGATAAATCATTATGAATCAACTCTTGTTCACGTACTATATAGTTCATCGTGTCTCTATCCATAGTTTTAAAAATAACCTTCTCGTTTCTTCTCTTCCATACTCGCTTTCCCGTCAAAGTCAATTAACCTGCCCTGTCTCTCGGATGTGTTGACCAAAAGCATCTCTCTTACAATCTCATCAATCGTTTCAGCGTCCGATTCAATAGCTCCTGTAAGGGGATAGCAACCCAATGTACGGAAACGCACTTTCTTATAGACTATTTTTTCTTCTACTTTCAGTTTCATCCGATCATCGTCCACCATGATCAACATACCGTTACGTTCTACAACAGGTCTTTCTTTGGCAAAGTATAACGGAACAATAGAAATTTTCTCCAATTGAATATATCGCCAGATATCCAGTTCCGTCCAGTTAGATAAAGGAAAAACACGAATTGACTCTCCTTTTTTTATTCGTGTATTATATACATCCCATAATTCCGGACGCTGATTCTTAGGGTCCCATTGATGAAATTCATCTCTGAAACTGAAAATACGTTCTTTTGCCCTTGATTTTTCTTCATCCCTTCTGGCTCCTCCAAATGCAGCATCAAAATGATATTTGTTCAATGCCATCTTCAGCGCATCCGTCTTCATAATACGCGTATGCATCTCCGAACCATGATCAAACGGATTAATATTTTGTGCCAATCCATCCGGATTAGTAAACACAATCAAATCAAAGCCTATTTCCCGGCATACCTGTTCACGAAAAGCAATCATCTCTTTGAACTTCCACTTTGTATCCACATGCATCAGCGGAAAAGGTATCTTGTCCGGATAAAAGGCCTTCTGAGCCAATCGTAGCATCACCGATGAATCCTTCCCGATAGAATATAGCATCACCGGATTGTCAAATTCTGCAGCAACCTCTCTGATAATATGAATAGCTTCTGCTTCAAGTTGCTTTAAATGTGTTGTTCTGAAATCCATGTATTTTTAATTTAAGATAGGAACTTCCATAGGGTTAATAATCCGAGTAAGAGGGTAGCCCAACCTATCGTTTTTTTCAA
The DNA here is from genome assembly GCF_900104585.1 of Bacteroides ihuae. GTDB lineage: Bacteria > Bacteroidota > Bacteroidia > Bacteroidales > Bacteroidaceae > Bacteroides > Bacteroides ihuae. Next base: position 858,376 of record NZ_FNVX01000005.1, on the reverse strand, counting down.
AATTCCCTCAGGAAGTATTTTTATGGTTTTTGCAGCAGGTACCACACTCAACATAGACCCCATGCAAAGAGGAACCACATAAAATAAATTAAGTGACCCTCCTAAAACAAAAAAGACAATTAGCCCTGTCAGACAAGTAAAACCTTCACATAACGAAGTTATCACAATAGCCTCTTTCTCCTTAACACCTGCGGCTAATTGCCCTCCGGTCATCAAAGGGCCGTATCCTCCTCCTGATAATCCTTTATTGAAAGAAGCAATAGTACCCAAAAACAATAGTCTGGGTTTACTAATAGATTTGAATACTACTTTTCGGAAATAATGGCTATATATGAGATAAATTCCTATTGCTACAATCATTATTCCTATATACAGATTAGCATAGTGCTGACCAATTGTTTTAAGTTGAGTACTCAGAACTGTAGCAATCATAACTCCAACAACAGAAGGAACAGTCAAAATAAGAAAAGCTGTTTTTATATTTTTATTCTTCCACAGATCAACATTTCCTTGTCGATGATGCTCAATACCAGCAAAAAAACCTGTTAGCAGTTCCGAGAGAAGTATTACCGGAACTATTTCTTGTCTTATAGCGCCAAAAGTAAGTAACAAAGGGGTGAGCGTGGTTCCGTATCCCATACCCAAAGAACTGTCAATGTATTCGCAAAAAGCAGAGATTAAAAAAAGAAAAACAACGATCATCCAGTTGGGAGTACTGAAAACAATTGTTTCATTATTCATAAATAACACAATAGCAACTGATGCCAATATAAGGCAAAATAACCATATCAATGTTACGCTTTTAACCCGGTTTATAGCCTTCATGAGATTTGTGTTAACAATAAAAAAATCATCAGTAAAGAATTTGTGTAAAGTTAATGCCTTTTTAGAAAATACAAAATTCTACTAGACAAAAATATGTCTGGTAAAATATATTTTAAAAATAAAATTAGAAGTTAGCTGTAGATACACCCTAAAACGGGTGAAAATTCATATGAAGAAAAAAGCTTTTAATTAAGAGCGAAAGACGGGACTCGAACCCGCGACCCCAACCTTGGCAAGGTTGTGCTCTACCAACTGAGCTACTTTCGCAAACATTATACTGGTGAAGAGAATGAGACTCGAACTCACACGACATAACTGTCACTACCCCCTCAAAGTAGCGCGTCTACCAATTCCGCCATCCCTCCAGTACGTCAAACAAAATATTTTATCACCTAGTGCCCAGAACAAGACTCGAACTTGCACGTCATTGCTAACACTAGTACCTGAAACTAGCGCGTCTACCATTCCGCCACCTGGGCAAGGTATAAAACACTTTTTGAGCGAAAGACGGGACTCGAACCCGCGACCCCAACCTTGGCAAGGTTGTGCTCTACCAACTGAGCTACTTTCGCAATTGCGGATGCAAAGGTAGAGATTTCTCTTAAACCTGCAAATAATCCGCTTATTTTTTTGTTCAATAATTACCTAAAATATTCCTAAGATAGGCGATTCTATTGATTATCAGCTCATTCGATCCCGATAGTCCTCATACTTAAATCGTTTATAGATTTCAGCTTTCCCCTCTTTTGTCCACAAACCAATGGCCGGATGATGAATTCCATTAAACATATTTGTTTTCACCATAGTATAATGAATCATATCCTCAAACACAATACGCTCACCAATCTGAAGTTCGTGATCAAAGCTCCAATTGCCCATATAGTCTCCACTCAAACAAGAACTACCTCCCAAGCGATAAACGAAAGCACCCTTATCCCCTATCTCAGCACCAGTCACAGCAGGCTGATAAGGCATCTCTAAGCAATCGGGCATGTGGCAAGTAAAGCTTACATCCAGTATAGCGGTTTTGATCCCCCTATTCTCTACCACGTCTACTATTTCCGAGGTTAGTACCCCTGTCTGCCATGTAAAGGCCGATCCGGGTTCAAGAATAATTTGCAAGTGTGGGTAACGCATCTTGAGCTTGCACAGCAATCCTATCAGATGTTCTACATCATAGTCAGCCCGTGTCATCAAGTGTCCTCCACCCAAATTCAACCATTTAATCTGCGAGAACCAACCGGAAAACTTCTCTTCAATGTGTAGCAGTGTTTTCTCCAACTCATAAGACGATGACTCGCAATGAGTGTGACAATGGAAACCTTCAATGCCTTGAGGCAAAATCTCAGGTAGCAAATCTGCCGTTATGCCAAACCGTGTTCCCGGAGCGCAGGGATTATAAAGATCTGTTTCAACTTCTGAATACTCAGGGTTGATGCGGATGCCGCACGAAATGTCCTGCCCTTCAGTCATCGAATAGAAGCGATTGAATTGCGCCAACGAGTTGAAAGATATATGGCTACTGCAACGCATAATTTCAGGAAAGTCCCGTTCGGTATATGCCGGTGAGTAGGTATGGGCTTTGCTGCCAAACTCTTCGAGAGCTAATCGTGCCTCGTACACCGAACTGGCTGTAGAATGATCTATATATTCCCTGAAAATGGGGAACGAGCGCCACATCGCAAACGATTTAAAGGCAAGTATAATCTCTACTCCTGTTCTTTCTTTTACGTTTTGAATCAGGCCTAAATTCTTTCTTAAGAGTTCTTCTTCCATGATATAGCATGGTGAAGGAAATTGGGTAAAATCTATCATTACTGCATCTACTAGTTTAAAACGTGCTGCAAAGGTACAGAATGTTTTTCTGTTTCCATAAACAATAAAGAGACCTTCGTCAATTTATTGATCTCAACCAAGGATATCGACAACGGCTCTAATGAATTTCTAATCTTATTATAATGGTTTTCTAACTACAAGCAGGGAGATAACCACCTTTCTTTGTGATGTCGAAAGGCAATAAAAGCTCAATGAATATTAGAACAAGATATATAACCCATTAAAAAACCGAGATTATGAAAAAGTTTATTTTTGCAGCTGCCATGGTAGCAATGATCTGTGCAAGTAACGTAGCATTCGCCCAAGTTAAAAAAGTAGAACCAGCAAAAACTGAACAAACTGCAAGTAAGAAAGCAGAAGCCAAAACAGTTAAGAAGTCAGCTGTTAAGGCTATGAAAACGACAAAAGCTGAGACGAGAGCAACAACTAAAGCTACTAAAAAAGCTTGCGCTAAATAAGAAACTTCCTATTTTGTACTTAGAGAAGAGAGGGGCTTTCCGTAAAGGAGAGTTCCTCTCTTCCTTTTTGGGAGCTAGAACAGATATGCAACATATTTTGGGTTTGTCAATACGATATTGAATAAATAAAAAAATAGCTCATATTGCAACTTTCCGAAAATAGTATTACATTTGGATGTTTTTTGAACAAAATGAATATTATAATAATGAACGCAGAGATTAGGGTAAGACAAGTTGAGGAAGGTGATTTTTCACAAATAGTAAACCTGTTCAAAGACTTTGCAACATTTTAGAAACTCCCTGAGAAGATGACCAATTCCGTTGAAAGAATGAATAAAGAGAAAGCTTTTTTCAACTGCTTTGTAGCCGAGACAAAGGATCATCAGATTATAGGATATGCAACGTATTTCTTCGGCTACTACACGTGGATCGGCAAATCGCTCTATATGGACGATTTGTATGTTAAGCCTGAATATCGAGCAATGGGAATCGGCACTAAGCTCATAAATAGAGTGATTGAGTTTGCTAAAGATTCAGAATGTCACAAACTACGCTGGCAAGTATCTGAATGGAATAAACCGGCAATCGGTTTTTATAAAAATATTGGTGCTCAAGTAGATAGTACCGAGCAGAATTGCGATTTGATATTTGACAGATAAGCTAAATTAGCTATATAATGACTTAAAATTAAACTATTATGAAACCAAAGAATTTATTCAAAGTCTGTTTGTTATTTCTCGCTATTTCTAGTTTTGTATCTTGTGACAAAGATGACAAAATAGATATTTCTCAATTAAAAGGTACATGGAGCGTTGTTTACGATGATCCGAATTTATCAGTTGATGGTTTTGTAACATACACCTTCAATGAGGATAAGACTTGTAAAATTTATTGCTACGACGCATTATCAAATAGAGATACGACTATTAATCGTACGTACATAGTCAGCTTAGACCAAACTTTGCTTACTTTGTTCAATGAAGAAAACAGATATACAGAACAATATGATATTCTCAAACTAACCTCGAAAACTATGAAATGGAGAAATACAACTCCCAGCGATGGAAATTCCGATAAAAAGCTAGAGAAAGAATGAGACATCTGAGTCTGTTATATACCCTTCAATTTTAAAAACCAAGCCCCAGACCAAAATAAAATCGTCCGCCATCTTTTGATACGAAATAAGAGAACTTGCCGGTGTAATCTTTGAATAATGTCAACCACCATCCACCGCCATAAGAGGTGTGCCATTTCCGTGACTGTTCACCGGGATACCAAACCCGTCCGTAATCAAATCCGGCGAATACTCCGTACAGAAGCGGTGTATAAGGATTTTTCAGATGGCCCAAATCGAGTCGGAGATCTGTATGCCCATAGAGCGATTGTTTACCGATGAAACGATTGTTTCTAAAGCCTCTGACTTCGATCGTTGCCGCTTGATAAAATTCGTATTTATCGGAGAATAAAGCCGCTCCTTTTATTTCAGTAAGCATAGATAACCGATCGTTATAAGCCAAATTGAAGGATAATTCAGATTTTACATAAGGGATATTTCTGCCAAAATCACTTACATTGAATGTCCATCCGGGTATCAATGAAAACTTTACTAAAGGGACCATAGTCGCCAATTTACGAGTGACCTCATACTTCAGGTTAACGCCCAAAAATGTTTTCGTTTTGAAGATGTCGGCGTCCCTATCATAAAGAGTATTTATGAATCGACCTGTTGGCTGCTTAATATCGAATGATTCTAACATCAACTGGACAATAAACTTCTGCCCGCGATTAAATTTCCAATAAAAAGAGGGTTGCAAAGTATATTTGGCAATGTTTACCCGATTGTAATTCTTGCTCTCATCGTCGTAGCTAACTGATTTGTTTCCATATCCGAAAAAATTAAAAAAGTTATAAGGCATACCGATAAAAGCCTCGATGTTGAAACTCTTCTTTTCATCATACGTTGGAAAAAATCCTTGATACATAAATCCGTCAAGATAACTATAACCCAACCGATACTGATACGTGTAAGGAGATCGTTTAAATCCATAAACGCTTCTGGTAACGTACGCACCCAGATACAGTCCTAAGTCTGAGTCATAAATACTCCACGGTGTAAAAGAGAGTGTTTTATATTTCAATTTTTCATAATCATAAGCATGCACTTTCTCTACATTCGTTTTAATAAGGTTCGCTCCTGCAAGCAAATCATCCGCCTCTTTATACGCTTCAGACTCGTAAACTCTTGTTCTTTTACCTTTTTCAATCTGATAAGTATTCGTTCCCTTTCCTCCAACTAAGACGATATGAGCATCTTTTTTCGATGGATCGTTTAGTTTAAATTCATCATCTCCACCCAAGCCATACAGCCAGATTTCTTTCGTCGTCTTGTCATAGTTTTTATCAAATACCAGACGGCCAGACTGTTTATCGTATATCTCAATTTTTGTAGTGCGATTCTCTTTCTGATTTATTACAAAAAGATCGTTTTTATTCGTGCCCGTAATCACCGGATTTTCTTGCAATATGTCATAATATTGTTGGGCGATCCGATCAAGAGAGTTTCTCCTTTTCTTGAGTTTCTTTTTGATACTCTCGGTCTCTTTCAAGCCATAAATCTCCTTGGGCAATTCGGTAAAAGCCTTATCTATTACCTTATCGGTTAATATACGTTTGATATCTCGAGCTTGTTTGACCCAGTCATCACGACTACTTTCAGAGGTAAGCACCATATCCAAAGGCAAACTAGCGGAATTTACTTTCTTTAGATGTTTATATTCACTACTATAATTTGTGATATTACTAATTCCGAACATTCCTAATATTCCCTTGAATAATAACCCGTCGACCTTCGTAAATGCATGACTTCTGTCCATTACCCAAGGCGTGTAAATAATACTGTCTCCACGAGATTCTTCATACCACTTCCAGTTCTCGGTTGTTTCATTCCAGTCCCCGATTAATATATCCAAAAGACGTTCACGAATGTATTTATCTTGCACCACAATAACGGATTTATCCTCTTGCAGTTTAGCCAGCAATTCTTCGGTCTCAATAAATTTAGAGCGAACGGTAAACTTTTTCAGGTCATAGATAATCACCAAACGATCTTCAATGCCTGTGCCATCAACAATAGTGTCTGTCGTTGTTCGTTTGGGAATGTAAACTATTTTAGGATCAAAGGAACTTACACCGACATTATTGGCTAATGCATTGGCAACCAGAAAGGCATAAGGATGGGTGATGGTGTAAGCATCTCCAACAAATTTATCTAAATAGGTGTTTTTATATTCTTGCTTGCTGTATGTTTTTCTGAAAAAATCTGATTCAAGAAAAGTAGTCGATCCTCCAACTGGTTTCAACAAATATTGATGTCCCGACTTATTCTCAAGAAACATAGCCTGAAAGCGTGGGAACTGACTGACAAACTTGAGCCCACCATAGATAGAATGCAGTCTGGCGGCTTGAATAGTTATCGGAATAAAATATAAATCGCGATAATGTTTCCCCCATAAATAATTATAGAACCCACTGCGCTTATGCTCAGATTGTGAATAAATCGACTTTCGTATTTTCCCACCCGAATACAAAGGTATTGTATCGGTATCACTGCTTGTTCCTCCGAATTCAGCTACTGCCGAAGCATACGGAGACAAAGATAAAAACATTAAAAAAAGAAAGCAAACTTTTATAAGATAGTTCATGGAGTAGAATCAGTCGTATAGTATAACAAATAAAGCTTAGATATAGTTGCATTCGCATTTGCTATAAAACGTCATTGGATAAATTAGAGCTCCAATAAATGATCAATATGTAAAGCTTGCACCTTTTTTTATCGTATAAAATCAGCTGAAGACATTCTCTACCAATTAGATGTGTAAAATAAAGTATCATTCAGATAAGGTATATTCCAGTTCATCTGAGAGAAGCAAAGCACAAAAGTCACTAAACTAACAACCCACAAAATGAGTAAAGTCATCTTTAAACCCGAAACCATGGGTTCCCATTTAAAGATAAGCCGAAGCACAGCATAAAGCATCGATGCCAGAGGAATGCCAACCAACATAACACCTGCAATACTTGCTACAATAACGGCAAACGGAGAAGCTGAAAATAGTGACCAATCCATAGACGGAAGCACGTGATAGAGTGCGCTTCCACCTCCTACAGCAACAGCCACTGCTCCTATTACCAGCGCCATAAAGACAATGGCCAAAACAAACAGCAAGGGGCTAAACACTAAAAGCAACATCACCAAGCAGACTTTTAAAAACACTCCGGCAATGGACACGAGGGCATCTCCCAACTTCTGTATGAAGGTACGAGGTTCATCTGAGCGCATATAATTATTCACGCCATTGGTTATTTTTTCAAAACCATCGGTCACAGTTTTTCCTATATTCTCAACCGTCACAGCCTTTCCTCGCATATTTAATTTATCGGCTGCCGTCAATGCCTCGGGAATAACAATCCAGCAAACAATATAGACTGGTATTATTGTTCCAACACCGCATACCATCAATACCAGCAAAATGATACGTAGTATTGTCACATCCCATCCAAAGTAAGCAGCCAGTCCTCCAACAACACCACCAAGAATCTTATCATCCGGATTACGGAATAAACGCCTGTGAATGTTTGAATTCTCTTTGTTTGCAGAATCTTGCGCAGTGGTATGCGTTGCTCCATCTTCTTTTTCGTCCGGCTCTTCTCCTAGGAATTCTTCAGGTTTGCCCATACGAGCAATCACTTCTTCCACTGTAGCAATGTTTATTACTTGTACTCCCATGCCAATTTTCTCACCAAAGAGTTCGGATATACGGTTTTCAATATCTTCTACAATCTCGTCAGCGCTTTCTTGCTTACGAAAATGAAGTTTAAGGTTACGTAAATAGTCATCCAACAACCGATAGGCATCTTCATCTATATGAAAAACAGTTCCGCCTAAGTTTACAGTCAATGTTTTTTTCATTTTTTTTCTTATTTATTAGAATTAAATACTTGCAATATGATTTACCGTTTCGTTCAATTCCTTCCACGAGAATTCAAGTTCTCCAAGAAAAATCTCACCTTTTTCTGTTATCCGATAGTATTTACGAGGCGGACCTTGAGTTGATTCTATCCATTCATAACATAACAAATCATCATTTTTAAGACGAGTCAACAATGGATACAATGTCCCTTCTACCACAATCAGTTTGGCTTCTTTCAACTTTTGAATAATATCCGAAGCATAAGCCTGTTCTTTGTGAAGCAGCAACATGATGCAATATTCAAGCATCCCTTTGCGCATCTGCGATTTTACATTATCTACATTCATTGCTTTATATATTTACACTGCAAATATATGTATTATTTGGTACCTTGTTATACATAGTACTCTATTTTCGTTATATTTAACTTTTAAAGTATCTATTAAGCTGTAAAAAGAGGAAATAATATCTATATTCGCATAAGTTATAAAACCTTATGCAGATGTTTACCCTACGAATAGCAACAACTGATGATTGCTTACTAATCAATCGATTAGCATCCAAAGTATTTCCAGAGACCTACAAAGAGATTCTATCTCAAGATCAGCTTGATTATATGTTTGAATGGATGTATTCTCCCGATAACCTGTGTAAACAGATGAAAGAAGGGCACGTTTACTTCATTGCATATGCTGAAAGTGAGGTTTGCGGCTATCTATCTGTTCAACAGGAAAATGCAGACCTTTTCCATTTGCAAAAGATCTATGTTTTACCTTCTTTTCAGGGTACGCACGCAGGCAGTTTTTTGTTTCATGAAGCAGTTAAATACATAAAGAAAGTACACCCGTCTCCTTGTAAGATGGAACTTAATGTGAATAGGAATAACCCAGCAATACAGTTTTACGAACACATGGGTATGAAGAAAATGCGCGAAGGAGATTTTCCCATTGGCAATGGATACTACATGAACGACTATATTATGGGGATAGAAATAGGACGCTGAAGAATATCTTATGCGAAGTTTAGAGGTTAGTCGTTTGTTCTTTTGTTTAAATTTAAGAAAAACGCAAATAATGCGCTACAGGCCTTCTGAGAGAGGGCATGTTGAACTAACTAGATCACCGTGGTGAATTAACTAGATCACCGTGCTGAACTAGTTAATTCACCACGGTGAAGTTATATGTTTTATAAATAGACTCTTAATTGTAAATAAAAAGATCCTGTCATTAACTAAGACCTTCTATATTTCCGTCCACAATATCAATGTGCAGTGCTTGTGGCTCTTTCGGCAATCCGGGCATACGAAGTATCTCTCCTGCAATAGCCACAATCATCTCAGCTCCATTATTTATCACAATGTCTTTGATGTGAAACTCGAAGTTGTTTACCGCACCATATATTTTGGGGTCGGCGGAGAAAGAGTATTGCGTCTTGGCAATGCAAACAGGATAATGAGAAACTCCCAGTTCACCAATTTGCTTAATCATGTTACGAGCAATGCTACTATATGTAACAATGCTGGCACCATAAATGCCGGTAGCTACCTTTTCTATCTTTTGTTGAACGGTGTCAGTGTCTTTATAGGTAAACTTCAATGGTTGAGATGGGGTCTTCTCAATAGTTTCCACCACAAGATTAGCCAAATCAACAGCACCATCTCCCCCTTCAGTAAAGGCATTGTTGATAGCAAAGCCCACGCCAAGTTCGGCACAATGGGTGCGAATCAGTTCAATCTCCTCTTCTGTATCGCTGGCATATTTATTGAACGCCACAATGATGGTTTGTCCAAACGAACGTAGATTGCGGATATGTTTATCCAAATTCTGTAGCCCTTCAGAAAGTCCCTCTATATTGGGCTCTTTAATACGATCTAAACTCACACCACCATGCATCTTCAATCCTTGAGCAGTAGCAACGATAACAGTTAAGCGAGGTTGAAGGCCTGATTTGCGGCACTTGATATTATAAAATTTCTCAGCACCAAGATCGGCACCAAAGCCTGCTTCTGTAATAACATAGTCACCAAAAGTCATAGCCATCTTCGTAGCCAACAACGAATTACACCCGTGAGCTATATTGGCAAATGGGCCTCCATGAACAAAAGCGGGTGTATTTTCAGTAGTTTGCACCAAATTGGGATGAATGGCATCTTTTAATAGTACAGCTACAGCGCCAGCTACTCCAAGGTCTTTCACCGTAAAGGGTTTATTATCATAAGTAAAACCAAGTAAGATGTTCTCTATCCGACGACGAAGGTCGCTTACATCTTTGGCAAGGCAAAGTATAGCCATTATTTCGGAGGCAGGAGTAATATCAAAGCCAGACTCTTGAGTGATACCGTTGCTCTTAGGCCCTAATCCCACAACAATGCTACGCAGCGAACGGTCGTTCACATCTAGCACTCTGCGCCAAAGTATTTCTTTTAATCCGAATCCTTTCGACTGATTTTGATAGAGGTAATTATCGAGCAGAGCCGAAATCATGTTGTGTGCCGAAGTGATGGCATGAAAATCACCAGTAAAGTGCAAATTAATCTTCTCCATCGGAAGTACCTGCGCATATCCACCTCCGGCTGCTCCACCCTTCATGCCGAAACAGGGGCCTAAAGAGGGTTCGCGTAGGGCAACAATGGCTCTCTTTCCGATCTTACTTAATCCCAAAGCTAAACCAATGGAAACGGTTGTTTTACCAATACCGGCTTTTGTGGCAGTGATGGCAGTAACCAGAATTAGATTGCTCTTCTTTACTTTCTCTTCATCAATCAGATGTTCGGGTATCTTAGCGATGTAACGTCCATAGTTTTCGACTTCGTCTCGCGGAATACCGATTTCTTCGGCAACTTGTTTTATCTTCTTTAACTCTGTAGTACGTGCTATCTCTATATCTGATTTCATATGAAGTGGTTTGATTTTCTATTTTGAAGTTGCAAAAATAATAATAAACTTTGTTTATTTGACTGACTGACTTACATTTAGACACAGAAATATCGTCCGATATGGATAAATATAACGCTTTATAACTTTAAACCTCCTATAAACGATGAATCTGGACACAAAACATTCGCTTTGTATCCAGATTCTTAAAAATGGCCTAACCGTCAAGTCCTTATTTAAAGCGTGAAGTATCTATCTCTTGCCGTTTCTTTTCCTTATAGTCGCCTATTTTATAACTTAAGGACACACTAAAAGTACGCGTGTTTTGTAAATAACGATTAGTCACACTTTGGTTGGCAAAATGAATTTCGGGAGTGATAAGCGAAGTATCGAACAGATCGGCTCCCTTAATGGTTAGCTGTGCTCTTTCTTTAGCAAAAGTCCATTTAAGCGCTGCATCCAAATTACCGGAACGACTAAGATCATAAATGCCCTGAATGGTTCCATTTTGATAAAAGCCGGAAAGGGTGAACTTCAAATCGGGCTTGGTGGAGAGCGTGAGTGTATTGCTCATAACGAGCATAAAAGAGTATGCGTGACGATCGAAAGGTATATCCCAAAAGTCGCTATCTTTCTCACGCGTGTAGTTACCTACCACTATGAAGCGAGAGTTTAACCGCTCTTTCACTTTAAAAGGTATTACTACCTGAAGACCTGATTCCTGTCTGAAATCGAAATTTTGATATTTATTTATTTCCACGAGCTTTTCGTGCGACTGGTAAGGAACTTGCGTAAAATAATCGGGTTGATGATTGAAATATGCAGTGAACACGTATTTACTCTTCATGATATATGTAAGGCTTGATTCATAAGATCGCGAAGGCTTTAACAGCGGATTTCCGTGTATCTCCGTATAGTTATTGGAATAAGCTACTGTGTTATTAGTTGACCAATATGAAGGATACGTTTTATCGGCCGTAAATGCCAACTGAAGAATATGACCCGCCGCCAGCGTATAATTCATATTAAGTGTGGGATAAACGTTCCACTCATTCCACACATCGGTATGATAAAGTTCTGCAGCCAAAGAAGCATCCATCGAAAACTTTTCGCCAAAACTCTTATTGCATCCTGCAAATCCATTAAATGTTTGCTCACGATGATGAGCGCTCATCGAGTTTTCAGGAAGCAGTTCTCCGGTCTCAGTGTCATAATAATACTGAAAGCTGTTATCAGTAGCTGTAGTATAATTGATTCCATAGTTTATCCCCCAACCATTTTTCAAGTCACGGTTTTGTTTAGCATAAAACATCCATTTATTGATGCGCTGCTCGTCTTCATAGCGAAAATCCTGTTTTTCTCCGTCCATTGTACTGTGCAGAATCTGATCTCCGGGCGCACGATAAAAGGTGTATTCTGCACCTGCTTTTAGACCGCAAGGAGCCTGATAGTCAAGCTTCACGTTATGTAACGCATCATCTCCATTACTATCTACATTGGAGTTAACCGTTCCTGAAGAAGTATTATTCATGCTATTATCATTGATCTGAGTAGTGTAAACCAAGCTCAATGTATGATCCTTACCAAAGTTATAATCCATACCCAACCGAGCATTATGTTCATTGCCCCTACCACGCCCAATAGAAAGAATGTTAACTGGATATACCTGGTTATTCACGGTATGCAAAGCCTCCTTGTCTATTCCATAATAACTGCGGTTGTGATTGTAAGAGTAAAGAAAATCAGCAGAGAATTTAGGAGAAGAATAAAGGAGGCTTGCACGCTCCGTAAAGCCTGCATAGCGTTCTTGTGACCATGCAGAGTAGAGTTCTCCTTGCAATGAAGGAGCATCTCCAACACCCGATTTCAATACCAGATTAATCATCGGTCCCCGCACTTGATATTGAGCCGGAGCAGAATACATCACTTCTGCCTTTTCAATACGCGATACTGGCATGCTTTTCAATAAAGTATTCAACTGTTCGGTAGTCATTGTGCTTACTTTTCCATTAATCACAACCGTTAGACTTGTGCCGGCCAAGATTAGTCCACTGCCCATATCGACAACACCGGGAAGTTCTTTTATGGCTTCATAGGCATTATCTACCGGTAAATTACTGACCAAACGAGGCAAATCGTACACCAATTTTCCTTTTTCAGCTTTCACAACAGGGCGTTCGCCTTTTACCATCACTTCAGGTAATTGCATATAGATGCTATCGAGAAATAGATGGGTAGAGTCATTCACGTGAATAGGATTGCCTGCAGAAACTGACGAAGTTGTTTGTGAAAAAGCTTTTAGTAGAATTACGCTTAACAAGAAAGCAAAGAGATACATTCGTTTCATATCGCATTTTGTTTTTTTATTACTGCAAAGTACGACATAATAATATCCAGACTGCGTTATCAGTAACTTACCAAGTGTTATTTAGTCTTATCAAAAAAACAAATAGTGTTAGGTTTCATTATCTTTGTTGCATGTACAATTTATAATCAAAAGATGAATCTACCTTTCAAGCCTATCGCCATATTGGTTATTCTTTCCTTGGTGGGCATCTTTGCTTACCAGGCATACTGGCTCACAAGCTTGTATCGCGATATGAAGTCGCAAACGGAAGTCGCCATTCTCTCTGCTATAAAAAACGCAGACCATATTGAGCTCTTCCTACGAGCAGACAGCATCAGTAGCGCAGGTAAGGAAAGAAGAAAACTTGGTATTGAAGCAAATGCTTCTGGAGAGATTTCTTGTTCTACATCATATAAAGAAGATGAAGTTAAAAAAACGTCTCAGACCATTATAAAGAAAAAAATATTACGAGATTCTGCTTTATATGAAACTGAGCAGATAGTACAATCGGACGGTAAGTTGACCGATGGTGTTAATATAGGATATAACTACTCTTCTTTGCTGGTAATGGCAGAGCAAATGCAAATGGCATTGCACATGGCAGTAGACGAAGAAATTAAACAAATAAACCTCACTCGCTTTGATAGCATTTTACGTAGCGACCTTATCAAATCGAACTTAGACATTAAGCATTACACACAGATAGTGAAGATCAAAGGTGATAGTATCATAGCTTCATCCCTACCCGCTTCTGTAGATACAACGAATTTGATTCGTCACGAATTTATATATGATCTACAAAAAACACGTGCATTTGTTGTATATACAGAGCCTACTGGCACGGTGATTCTGCTACAGATGGCAGGTATACTTACCACTTCGCTGATTATTCTCATAATCTTAACTTTTTCCTTTTGGTATCTCATTCGCACCATTTTACTGCAAAAGACTCTCGAAGAAATGAAAAGTGATTTTACCAATAACATTACGCACGAACTCAAAACACCCATAGCAGTGGCTTATGCAGCCAACGATGCTTTGCTAAACTTTGGCAAAGCTGAGGAAAAAGCTCAACGAGATAAATACTTGCGCATCTGTATGGAACAATTACAACGACTAAGTGGTCTAGTGGAGCATATCTTATCCATGAGCATGGAGCAGCGAAAAGCCTTTCGTTTGCGTCCGGAAAAGATACAACTTCAGGAATTGATAAAGCCTTTAATAGAACAACATAAGATGAAAGCTGATAAACCGACCAAAATTTCTTGTAACCCGGAATCAGATAATTGTGAGATCATGGTCGACAAAATACACTTCAGTAACATTATCAGTAACCTAATAGATAACGCCATTAAATATTCTGCTGATAAAGCGGAAGTCACAATAGAATGTCGAAAAAATAATGGAGAAGTAGAAATATCCGTAATAGACAAGGGCATCGGAATCTCAAAAGAAAAACAGAAAAACATATTCGATAAGTTTTATCGGGTACCAACAGGAAATCTACACAATGTAAAAGGCTATGGTTTGGGATTATATTATGTAAAGACGATGATAGAAAAACATGGGGGAACAGTTAGCGTAGAGAGTGAACCGGGTAAAGGAAGTTGCTTTACTATAAGACTGCTAAATGAAGAATGATTTAAGCCTTATAAATTTTTAAAGCAAAGGTCATTAACGAATAGAAATTATATGTGTTTCGATTAATGAGTGACTAGATAGTAAACTTTTGCAATCAACGATTTAACTATAGAACAAAGTTACATTAACAGAAGCTTCTATAAAAATGTATTAACCTACAAATTAAGATTAAAAAAGTATGGAGAATAAAAAAATCAACGTCTTATTAGTAGAAGATGAGCAGACCCTGGCTATGATCATAAAAGATACACTTGAAGAAAAAAACTTCATTATTCGCACTGCATTCAATGGAGAAGAGGGTTTAAGACTCTTCTTTGAACATCGACCGGATGTAATGGTTGCAGATGTAATGATGCCACGAATGGATGGTTTTGAAATGGTTCGCCGCATTCGTCAGATAGATAAGAAAACACCAGTGCTTTTTCTCACTGCCCGCTCTGCTATCAATGATGTGGTGGAAGGATTTGAACTTGGCGCCAACGACTATCTAAAAAAACCATTTGGCATGCAAGAACTGATTGTACGTATTAAAGCATTGGTAGGCAAAGCATTTAATAATGCAGAGGAAGAGAAAAGTTCCAAATTTGAAATTGGTAATTATTTATTCGATTCGACCACACAAATACTTACCTTTGCAGGGGTGAGGCAGGAATTATCACACCGAGAAGCTGAAATATTGCATAGGCTTTGCGAAAATCGCAATCAAGTGGTCAACGCGCAAGACGTATTGCTCGATCTTTGGGGAGACGATAGTTTTTTTAATTCGCGCAGCTTACATGTATTTATGACTAAACTTCGCCATAAACTATCGCAAGATGAACGAATACGCATAGTCAATGTTCGTGGCATTGGCTATAAACTAATAGTAAACTAAAAACAGGCTGATATGAAAAAAACAATTCTATTCTTTGCTATGTTGACAGTATCAATCACAGCAGCTATGGCACAATCCGAAGTGCTATCGGACAGCATTACTCTTAGAATGAATAACAATAAGCATTTTGGAGACTATATGCTTGATGCAAATTTAGGCACTATCCAATATATTGTGTAAACTCTAGCTCGGGTCTTTAGATTCGAGTTATTTTTTTTATCTTTAAAAATAAAAATATGGATAGTGTTATGTCAAAACGAGAAAAGCGCCAGGCAGTTCCTGCCGAGATGCTCAGTAAAGAGTTCTTGAGTCAATTCAAGACAGAGGAAGATGTTAGTCAGTTTCTCAAAGATCTTCATTCTCAAGTATTGGAACAAATGCTTCAGGGTGAGATGGATGCCCATTTAGGTTATGACAAGCATAGTACTGATGGTTATAACAGTGGTAACTCTCGCAATGGAAGCTTTAGCAAGAAGATTCAGAGCGAGCATGGTGAGCATCTAATCGAAGTTCCTCGTGATCGCAAAGGAGAGTTTGAACCTATTGTAGTTCCCAAACATCAAAGTCGTGGTTTATCTATAGAACGCCTGGTTATCTCTCTTTATGCAAAGGGAATGAGCGTATCTGATATTGAGGATGAGTTACGAGACATTTATCAAATAAACCTCTCTACCAGTGCAATATCAATCATTACCAATAAAGTCACTCAGGCTGCAATTGAATGGCAGAATCGCCCGCTAGAACGATTATATATGGTTGTTTGGATGGATGGCATCGTATTCAAGGTTAGAGAATCTGGGAAAGTGATAAACAAGACTGTTTATCTATGTGTGGGGCTTAATAACCGTGGCTACAAAGAAGTTCTTGGTATGTGGATCGGGAAGACTGAAAGTTCTTCTTTTTGGATGTCTGTTCTAACGGATCTCAAAGCACGTGGTGTGGAGGATATACTTATAACGGTAACTGACAACCTAAATGGCTTTACCGAAACCATACGTGCTGTATTTCCCCAATCCACAACTCAAATATGTGTGGTACATCAAATACGTAATTCATGTAGATATGTTGTATGGAAGGATTTAAAAGAGTTTACGGCTGATATGAAAGAGATTTATACCTCCGTCAATCGAGACCAAGCAGCCATCGCATTGGAAGAATTTGAGCGAAAATGGGGTGCTAAATATCGTCATGCCGTACAAAGTTGGCATCGCAACTGGAACGATCTGACTGCTTTCTTTGATTTTCCCATAGAGATACGTACTATCATTTATACAACCAATTTAATCGAAAATCTGAATGGCAAGATACGGAAATATACCAAAACAAAATTATCATTTCCTACTGACGATGCCCTCAGAAAGTCCGTTTGGTTGGCTATTAGTGAGATTGAAAAGAAATGGACGATGCCTATAAGAAATTGGGGTGTGGTTATGAATCAATTTTTAGTTATCTTTGAAAACAGAATCGAACTTTAGCACTCGACTAAAGCTCGAACCCGAACATAGTTTACACAGAATTATGGATAGTGCCCAAATTTATATACCATGCCAATGGTTCAATTACCCTCTTATACTGATATGTTGAAAACAACTCCCAGTATGGAGAATTTTCTCGAATCGCTTGAACACTCTCCTCAATGGATGTTCACTAAAGTCACTCCAGACGCTCTACCTACTCTAACGTATGGATATAATGCATTTGGCTTTCAATCTCCAATGCAAAACTTAGGAATGGGCACAATAAAGTTGAACGGCAACTTAAGACTAAACCTCTATGGGCAATATGCACCTGATGGCAGCAAACTGCCCGGAAACAATCTGCTTCCTTGGGACAAGAACTATTTTAAAGGAGGTATGGAATTAAAAGTGAACAAAAACTTCGGAATACGTGTGGAAGTACAACGTGGAGGATATAATCCTTATGTTTACTAAAAAAAGAGCAAACAAAAATCACGTATTCTCGAAAGCCCATTAGAAGCCTTCAAGATGATACGTGATTAATCTTAAAGTATCTTATCTTATTTCATACTACCACCAATGATATCAAGTAGTTCATTGGTAATAGCTTGCTGACGTGATTTATTATACTGTTTCGTTAAGTCTAAAATCAGTTCATTCGCATTATCTGTTGCAACTTGCATAGCCATGGTACGAGCAGCATGCTCTGAAGCATTAGAATCAAGCAACGCAGTAAATATCTTCAAAGTAATCACCCGAGGGAGTAGACTTGTTATAAATTCCGATGCAGAAGGTTCTACAATATAATCTATATTACTTTTTTCAACATCCACTTTTTGAGTTGTCAAATCAATAGGCAAATAATCTTCATGAACAAGAGTATGGCTTCCCACCGACTTGAAATGATGATAAATAAGCTCAACCTTATCTACCTCTTGAGAGACAAAAAGCCCCATCAGTTGAACAGCTAATTCGGATGCTTCTTGATATGACGGCTTATCAGCCAAATGCTGAAAGCTACCTTGAGTTGCATATCCCTTCTTCTTAACACTCGTCTCTATCTTTTTCCCAATGGGATAAATCAGAATGTTATCTTGACCTAAACTGCTATACTTCTCCATAACTTGTTCAAACTGCTTAATTATATTAGCGTTGAAAGCGCCACAAAGTGAACTGTTTGAAGAAAAGATTACAATAGCCACACGATGAACAGGCCTGCTAACAATATAAGGCGATTCAATAGTAGAGTCATTGCTCAAAAAGTTAGTCAAAATAGCATTCAGTTTCGACTGATAAGGTAACATATTCTCAATGGCTCCCTGCGCCTTATGCAGTTTTGCAGAAGCCACCATTTTCATAGCCGATGTGATCTGTCGGGTACTTTTTACCGAAGTGATCCTCGATTTTATTTCTTTTAATGAAGCCATGATTAATCAATCTTAGAGTTTAAACATCATATAGATTAAGAATTCAGTGATCGTATATATAATAAAATATCTTCTACACGATATAGATTCGAATCAAGATATAAGCGAGAAAGAGGCAGTTCTTAAATAAGGAACTGTTTAGCAACCATTTCAGCTGTTGCTTCAATAGCTTTTGATACCTCGCTATTGATAACTCCACTTTTCAACACATCTAAAACGTCCACCTGATGATTCAGTTCCAAAGACTTAACAAAGTTTTGTTCAAAATCGTGGACTTTATTTAGAGGAACATTTTTCAGAAGGCCGTGTGTACCGCAATACAAAATAGCAATCTGTTTCTCTACTGGAATTGGAGAATATTGAGGTTGAACTAATAAACGTACATTCTTCTGTCCTTTATCAATAGTTTGGGCAGTTATCGGATCCATATCTCCACTAAACTTAGAGAACGCTTCCAATTCTCTAAACTGAGCTTGATCAATTTTCAATGTACCGGCAACCTTTTTCATTGCTTTAATCTGAGCATTACCACCCACACGAGAAACAGATATACCCACATTGATAGCAGGACGGTTACCTTGATTAAATAAATCGGTATCAAGAAATATCTGACCATCAGTGATAGAAATAACATTTGTAGGGATGTAAGCAGAAACGTCACCAGCTTGTGTTTCAATAATAGGCAACGCTGTTAGCGATCCACCACCTTTTACTTTTCCTTTCAAACTTGGTGGAAGGTCATTCATCTGACAAGCTACTTCTTGCTGGCTGATTATCTTTGCAGCACGTTCAAGCAAACGTGAGTGCAAATAGAAAATATCACCTGGGTACGCTTCACGACCGGAAGGGCGACGAAGAATCAATGACACCTCACGATAGGATACAGCTTGTTTAGACAAATCATCGTAAACCACTAATGCATGACGACCGGTATCACGAAAATACTCGCCAATAGAAGCACCAGCAAATGGTGCAAAGTATTGCAATGCAGCAGGATCACCAGCTGTAGCAGCTACAACAACAGTGTAATCCAGAGCTCCATGTTCTCGAAGAGTATTTACAATAGTAGCAACGGTAGAAGCTTTTTGGCCAATTGCCACATAGATACAGTAAATAGGATCTCCAGCGTCATAATTAGCCCGTTGATTAATTATCGCATCAATAGCAATGGACGTTTTTCCAGTTTGCCTGTCACCGATAATTAATTCACGTTGTCCACGGCCTATTGGAATCATTGCATCTATCGATTTTAATCCAGTCTGCAACGGTTGGTTCACGGGTTGACGAAAGATAACTCCCGGGGCTTTACGCTCCAAAGGCATCTCAAACAGTTCACCGCCAATCCTTCCTTTGCCATCAAGCGGTTCCCCCAGTGGATCAATAACACGTCCTAACATGCTCTCACCAACAAGAATGGAAGCAATTCTACCTGTTCGTTTAACGGTAAAACCTTCCTTAATTTTATCTGTAGGGCCCAATAACACAGCACCGACATTATCTTCTTCCAAATTCATCACAATGGCTTTGATACCATTGTCGAATTCTAATAACTCATTAGCCTCGGCATTATTCAATCCATAGATACGTGCCACACCGTCACTTACCTGTAGGACAGTACCTACCTCATCGAGTTGTATGTGAGTTTCGATACCTTCTAATTGCTTGCGCAATACATCGGAAACCTCACTCACCTTTATATTTTCTGACATATTTTCTTATTTATTTTTGAAAAACATCCCTTTACAACTATAAATTATACGATTCTTCTATTTCTTTCAATGAATTGTCGCTTTACTTTTTTTAGTTGAGTCGCAATACTGGCATCAATCCGATATCCATTTATATCAAATATAAATCCTCCCTCAATAGACGGGTCAACTACTGTTTTCAATTCCATACGTGCATGTAGTCGTTGAGCTGCAGAACTCTTAATTCGGGTTCGGGTTTCTTCGTCAACAGGTACTGCTGTAATTAGTTTCCCTACACCAATATGTTTCATTTTTCGATATAAATCCTGATACATCAAGCAGATAAATTGCAAATATGATTCTCTTCGTTTCTCCAGTACAAGTCTTATAAAACGCTGCAATTCATTACTGATTCCTTGAGTTCCGTCGATTGTAGCCGCCGAAGTAATAACCTTCAATTTTTCTTCAGCAGGAAGAATCGGATTATCCAAAACCTTCCTTAAGTTTGGATATGATTCGAAATTACTTGCCAACAAAGACACCTCCTTATATAGACGTTTTTCTACGCCATTTGATTTAGCATATGCAATTAGTGCCTTTGCATAACGCATTGAGATTATACCTACTTCCATACTACTACCTCATTTATGATTTAGGAGATAACACTTCATCGAGCATACGATCAATCATTTCCATTTGCTCTTTTTCAGTCTTCATGGTCTTACGAATAACTTTTTCAGCTATATCAACCGACAAAACAGCAACCTGACGGCGAATATCACGAATAGCTTCTTCTTTTTCCAAGAGAATTTGGGCTTTTACATTATCCAATTCTTTTTGAGCAACTGCTTCTGCCTGTTTACGAGCCTCATAGATGATTTTATCACGTTCGAGCATCGTTTCTTTCAAAATTCGTCCCTGTTCTTTGTTCGCAGTGGCAATAATCAATTCACTCTCGCTTTTCAGTTTAGAAAGTTGCTCATGAGCATCTTTAGCCACTTGAATAGATTGATTGATGTATAGCTTCCGATCCTCTACCA
The DNA here is from genome assembly GCF_900104585.1 of Bacteroides ihuae. Classification (GTDB taxonomy): domain Bacteria; phylum Bacteroidota; class Bacteroidia; order Bacteroidales; family Bacteroidaceae; genus Bacteroides; species Bacteroides ihuae. The sequence goes on along the minus strand of NZ_FNVX01000005.1, from coordinate 836,940 downwards.
TCTTAATAATAACAGGGAATCCATATTTTGCTAACAAAGCAAATACAATTCCAAAAGAAAGAAGCATCCAGAACAAGAGCCCAGCTTCGGGCAATAATAATGACATATATTTCGTCTGTTATAAAAAGAACACCAATAAACAAACAACGATAGCCAACAAAGCTACACCTTCAATCAAAGCAGCAGCGATGATCATATTCATACGAATATCGCCTGAAGCATCAGGTTGACGTCCGATAGCTTCCATAGCAGAACCACCAATTTTACCAATGCCTATACCTGCTCCGATAACTGCGAGACCAGCTCCTACTGCTGCCCCCAATTTACTTATTCCAACTGCTGCTGCAGTTGCTTGTAATAATACTGTTAGTAACATAATTTTCTATTTTTAAATTATTGATATTTTTGATCTGTAAATTTATATTGTAGTTGTTAATGATCCGAAGCACTTTCTTCTTGAGTATGATGTTCTTCTTGAGCCAAACCTATAAATACTGCTGAAAGCATCGTAAACACATAGGCTTGAATGAATGCAACCAGTAATTCCAGTAGATTCATGAAAATATTAAAGAGCACCGAAGCGATAGTGAGGCTAGTATTCATAAATGGTCCCATGCTTGCTGAAATAAAAATCAAGCAAGTCAATACTAACATAGCCATGTGCCCAGCCAACATATTTGCAAAAAGACGAATCATTAGAGCAAATGGTTTTGTAAATATTCCAAATAATTCGATAACAGGCATCATAGGTATAGGTACCTTTAGCCACCAAGGAACATCCGGCCAAAAAATATCTTTCCAGTAAGCACGAGTTCCAAATACATTCACTATAACAAAAGTAAATAAAGCAAGTACAAGCGTAATAGCAATATTACCAGTTACATTGGCTCCTCCGGGAAAAAAAGGAATGAGCCCCATTATGTTATTAATAAAGATAAAAAAGAATGCGGTCAACAAATAGGGTGCAAACTTTTTATAGTTAGGACCTACACAACTTTTAATCACATCGTCGTGTATCATCATAATAAACATCTCCATAAGACCGACAAAACCACCAGGAGCTGCAGTACTTGCTTGTTTCTTTTTATACCAACGAGCAACACCTAAAATAATAAAAGCCAATAAGAAAGTATTTATTAATAAAGAAAGTGTAACCTTGGTAATAGAGATATCGAAAGGACGAATCTCGCTACCAGTAGCGTCATGCTCTACAATTTTCCCTTCATATTTACTGCCTGCAGGTGCAATAGAAAATCCTTCGTAGTTACCGCTATTCTCTTCAAATTCAGATGAAATAAACGAATGCCAACCTGTTGTTTGACTATAGACTATAACAGGCAAAGGAATACGAATCGCTGTATTTCCCCACGTTGTGATATGCCATTCATAAGAATCTCCAATATGACCAAAAACAATTTCTTTCACATTTACAGGTTCATGCTCACTTTCGGCAGATGCAGGAAGTGCAACAAAGCCAAGCAGTAAGAATATTACGGCAAATATTTTATGCAATCTTTTCTTTTTCATTCTCTCTTTTTCTTTTTCGGTTCCGTTCAAATGCAGAAAAAAACCAAGTCTCAAATATCAAGTTTACTAAATAAAACGCCATAAAAGTGAGTAAGAAATCTCTGATAGAGACGTTTACTACGACACAATAAACAAGCAAAACAATAATAGAGAATATGATCCAGAGTATCTTTAGTGCCAAATACAAATGTATCAATTTCTCTGGTGCATGTTTCCGACAAACATCAGAGATGTAAGTTGTTAACACGCCGAGTGTAGCAAAATAAACAGGTATAAAAGGGAACCAACTAAAATAGTGACCAGGTAGAAGATATTTAAAAACTAATATTCCTATAGCACTCGTTAGTATTGTAAACAGCGATAAAAAAGTGAAATAATTAAATTTCATTCTATCTATACCCATATTTATTTAGTTTATAATGAAACACATGCTGAAACAATTCCATTACTCAATTCTACAAAACCATCCTGAATATTCAATGTAGATTCTTTGCCATCGCTGATATACAAAATCTCACCTTTAATCAACGAAGAAACGATGGGAGCATGCTGAGGTAAAATGGTAAATAGACCAATTGTACCCGGAAAAGTGACACTAGTTACTTCTCCATCAAACAATTCTCGTTCAGGGGATACTATACTTAGATGTAGATTCATTATCGAAATTTTATAATCTTTGAAATATTCTTAAAAGCCTCTCGCTTATTCTTTTGATTGTTCCAATAACAGCCTACCTTTCGCTATTGCATCTTCAATAGTACCCACATTAAGGAATGCCGATTCCGGAAGATAATCCACTTCACCATCAAGGATCATTTTAAATCCTTTAATCGTATCTTCAATAGATACCATAGCACCTGGAACACCTGTAAACTGCTCTGCAACTGTAAATGGTTGAGAAAGGAAACGTTGTACTCTACGAGCTCGATTCACAGTCAGACGATCTTCGTCAGAAAGTTCTTCCATACCTAAAATAGAAATAATATCCTGCAATTCCTTATTACGCTGCAATATCTGCTTTACACGTTGAGCTACTTCATAATGCTCTTGTCCTACAACAAGCGGATCAAGAATACGAGAAGTTGATTCCAAAGGATCTACAGCAGGATAGATACCAAGCTCAGTGATTTTACGACTAAGTACTGTCGTTGCATCAAGGTGCGTAAAAGTTGTAGCAGGCGCAGGGTCAGTCAAGTCATCTGCAGGAACATAAACTGCCTGAACAGAAGTAATTGAACCTGCTTTCGTAGAAGTGATGCGTTCCTGCATAACTCCCATCTCCGTAGCTAATGTAGGTTGATAACCTACCGCAGAAGGCATACGGCCTAATAGTGCTGAAACTTCAGAACCTGCCTGAGTAAAACGGAATATGTTATCAATAAAGAATAAGATATCTTTTGAACCAGATTGAGCTGCCAAATCGCGAAATGATTCTGCTACAGTTAATCCAGACAATGCTACGGAAGAACGTGCCCCGGGAGGTTCATTCATCTGTCCAAAAACCAAAGTTGCTTGAGATTTAGCCACTTCATCGTAATCGACCTTCGATAAATCCCAGTGACCAGCTTCCATACTCTTTTTAAACTCTTCTCCATAGCGGATAACTCCTGACTCAATCATTTCCCGAAGTAAATCATTCCCTTCACGAGTACGTTCACCTACTCCGGCAAAAACGGAAAATCCATTATGCTTTTTAGCAATGTTATTGATAAGCTCCATAATAAGAACCGTCTTACCTACACCAGCACCACCAAACAAGCCAATTTTTCCACCTTTAGAATAAGGCTCTAGCAGATCGATCACTTTTATACCAGTGAACAAGACTTCTTGAACAGTCGTTAAGTCTTCAAACTTAGGTGGATCTCGATGTATGGGATATGCCCCTTTTTTATTAAGATCTTTCATACCATCGATAGACTCCCCCACCACATTCATTAATCGTCCCTTAATCTGATTGCCTATAGGCATGGTAATAGGACTATGAGTTGGAACAACTTTCATTCCACGTTGCAATCCATCAGTACTATCCATCGCAACGGTACGAACTGTGTTTTCGCCAATATGTTGCTGTACTTCTACTATTAGTTTTTTACCGTTAGACCTTTTTATTTCTAACGCTTCGTGAATGCTTGGCAACATCAGGTCGGTTTCAGAGCCGTCAAAAAAGACATCGACCACTGGGCCAATAACCTGAGAAATATGCCCTATAATCTGTGACATAAGCAAAATATGTTTTAGGTAAAAACGTAATTTCTATCTGTTTGTTCAATAGTTAGACAAACAACTTTGCAAATATAGAAACAAAAATGAATCCTTGTTTCAGTTTTTTTTTTTTTGTTTTTAGATAACATTCGTTAGCCCTGTTTTAAGGCCATACAGACCAATATTGAAGCCTATTAAGAGTAAACATGTTATAGAAACAAGTCGATCCTCATTCTGAAATTAGTTAGAATCGACAATGAATATAACGTTCCATTTAATATACTTCAATCTTAGCCGCTATACGTTTGGCTTTATCACGCAATCCATTCATCTCAGTATTCAGAGGTGCATAACATAGAACTACGCCCATACGGCGATTTACTCGAGTGAATGGCTTGCCAAAGATGCGTAGATAAGTATCTTCCTCTTTAGTAACCTCTTCCATTCCTTTGTATTGAGGGGCTTCCTGACTAGAAATCGTTGAAAGAATAACCGCACTGACTCCTATTTTTTCTTGTTTAATGCAAGGAATAGGCCATCCTAGAATTGCCCGCAAATGAAGTTCAAATTCATTCAGGTTCTGTGTTCCAGCCAGTGTTACCATGCCTGTGTCATGGGGGCGAGGAGACAATTCTGAAAAATAAACTCCATTTTCATGACTTAAAAAGAACTCTACTCCCCACAAACCTTCGCCTGTAAGTGAACGTGTCACTTTATCAGCCATATCCTGTGCCTCTAGCAAATGAGCAGGGTCAATATGAGCCGGTTGAAAGCTTTCTCTATAATCTCCTCCTTTTTGCACATGACCTATTGGCGGACAGAAAAGAGTCGGGCCATTCTTTTGTGTTACGGTAAGCAGCGTTATCTCACTATCAAAACGGATAAACTCTTCAATAATTAGTTCGCGAATATCGCCACGGCTACCACTACAACCGTATTCCCAAGCATGTTGCAGCTCATCAGCACTTTTCACCAACGATTGTCCTTTGCCGGACGAGGACATGAGAGGCTTCACAACACAAGGAAAACCTATTTTATCAGCTGCCGTTCTCAATTCATCAAAAGAAGTAGCATAGAAATAGCGAGCTGTTTTAAGCCTTAGTTCCTTAGCGGCAAGATCGCGAATAGCCTTACGATTCATTGTAAAATTCACTGCACGCGCACTTGGAACAACCTGAATACCTCCTTTTTCGAAATCATACAAACGTTCTGTACGTATTGCCTCTATTTCTGGAACAATGATATCTGGTTGATGTTTCTTTACTACACGTTCTAGTTCTTCACCATTAAGCATATCCAGTACTTCGTACTCATCTGCGACCTGCATAGCCGGCGCCCCGACGTACGAATCGCAAGCAATAATATATTGTCCTTTACGTTGTGCAGAGATAACAAATTCTTTTCCCAATTCGCCCGATCCGAGCAAAAGTATCTTTTTCATTTTATATTTCAACTTTAAAATATTCTTCGGAAATATGACAGTAAGATGTAGTTCCTTTAATCTATTGATTAACAATTTATGGTTTTATTGATGCTGATCACGCAATAAATCATTTACTGTCTTCACGGGATTAAACGTTGTTAGAGGTACTTCAACAAACACTGTGTTCCAATCGCTCATTGCTCCGTTCCATAATCCAGGTAATTCAAGAGCTTTGAGCTCTTTTCCGTTTTTTGATTTATAAGAAATGAAGCCAGTAGCTTTATCTACAAACTTACTTAAATCAAATTTATGTCCTTTATAATCACGAACAGCACAGACCAAATCCACCGGATTAAAGTAACTTCCTTTTTCAAACATTTCCTTGCTTATAGGATTTGTCATGTCTATCTGCGAGCTTTCTAATATTTGCAACGAAATGGTTCCATCTTGATTGTACGCAAGAAATGGTCCCCCACCTGGTTCACCTACATTTTTAACCATCCCACAAACGCGCATCGGACGATTTAGTTTGCTCCTCAGATAAAGTACAAGTTCCACATCTTCCAATATATTCGTCTCTGGATTTTTACAGAAAAGCTTTTTCTGCAAAAATTGAAGGACCTCTAGCACCTGCTCGTGTGTGTATTGTCCACTATCAAGTAACTCCATATATTCAAATACCTGCTTTTGCAGCGTAACCAATACCCCTGCTAGAAGTTTTTTATATCGTACCGTGTCCTCCTTCAACTTATCGGGCACTACATTATCTATATTCTTAATGAATAGAATATCTGCATCTAAGTCGTTCAGGTTTTCAATCAATGCTCCATGACCTCCAGGACGAAAGAATAATTTGTCCTTATCGCGAAAAGGTTCATTCTTCATATCGGCAGCTATAGTATCTGTGTTCGACTTCTGTTCAGAAAAAGTAACATTATAACTTCTATCATATTTTTGGCCATAAGCATCTACTTTTTCTTCAGCCAATTCTTTAAAGAGAGTGCGATGTTCAGCAGAGACTGTGAAATGGACATTAACATGGGAGCTATTGCCGGTAGCGTACAAAGCACCTTCTACTAAGTGCTCTTCTAAGGGAGTACGTACACCATCCTCGTATTTATGGAATTTCAATAACCCTTTTGGCAGTCCACCATAATTTAATCCTGTCTCAGAAAGCAATGCATTCACTACTGCTTTATAATTTTCATCAGCCAAGAGAGAAGATATTGATTTACCTTCTATCTTGAGACAAGCCACATCCAAATCATTATAGAAAGCAAACTTAGTGAGATTTGTAAAAAAGGTTACTTCAAAATTAGTGGTAGGTTTATTATATTCTGCAGTCAAAAACTCAAATAAGTCTTTAAACATTCGACTGGCTGCACCAGATGCAGGAACAAATTTAACTATCGTTTTATCCGTATGAGTGTAATCTTCCCATGATTTAAGATAGCACTTTTCATCACTAGCTTCAGGTGATAAAACGCCTCGTTCTATAGATGCTGCTGCGCTTAATTTCAAATAAGGAAACCCAGTCCGGAAACATGCTAGTTGTTCGGATATCTGAGATTCGGTGATACCCTTCTTAGCAAGCAATTCTTTGTCTTGTAGTGTAATCATCCTATGTAATTTTATTAATTGATGCCCAAAAATACAAAATGTTATTTACTTTGTGCGGCATACTAAACAAAAAAAGCTATTTTTACAACGAAATTTATACACCATAACCTCGGTACTAAAATACTGTTGTAACATAAATATGGTAAAATCAATAGAATTAGCTTTGCATATTAATACTTCGGCAAATTATGAATGCATTTTTCACAAAAACAGAAAAAAAAGAATTACTTGCTTTATATAAGAAGCTCTTGCAATCTGCTGGAGACAGCATTGCTAAAGAGGATGCACGAAAACTAAGAAAACATCTTATATCAGCAGTCAATAACAATAACTTACAACGCAATAATTTTGGAATGAATCCCATTATTAGGGATATGCAAACAGCTGTAATCGTAGCCGATGAAATAGGAATGAAAGGTTCTTGCCTCATAGGTATTATGCTACACGATATTATTAAGAATAACACAGTTACACTTGAAGCAATTAAATCTGAATTCGGAGGTGATGTGGCAAGCATTATTAAAGGTTTAGTTAAAGCAAATGATTTATACGCAAAAAGTGCAGCTATTGAGTCAGAAAACTTTCGCAATCTTCTGCTTTCATTTGCCGAAGACATGCGAGTGATATTGATTATGATTGCCGACCGAGTGAACATTATGCGGCTAATCAAGAACACAGAAAACAACGAAGATCGTTTGAAGATTGCCAATGAATCTGTCTATCTATATGCCCCTTTAGCGCATAAGTTAGGGCTTTACAAGCTAAAATCCGAATTAGAAGATCTTTCCTTAAAATACACGCAACGAGAAACCTATTACTTCATTAAAGATAAACTCAACGAGACAAAGTCTTCTCGAGACACCTATATTGCTTCATTCATTGAACCAATTCAGAAAAAGGTAGAGGATACCGGGTTGAAATTCGACATTAAAGGAAGAACAAAGTCCATACATTCCATCTGGAACAAAATACAAAAGCAAAAAACACCTTTTGAAGGTATTTACGATTTGTTTGCCATCCGCATCATTATCGATGCTGATCCCGATAAAGAAAAGCAAGAGTGTTGGCAAGTATATTCTATCGTAACAGATATGTATCAACCTAACCCCAAAAGGCTACGCGACTGGCTCTCCATTCCTAAAAGCAATGGTTATGAATCATTGCATATCACTGTGATGGGCCCCGAAGGAAAATGGGTAGAAGTACAAATCCGTACCCGCCGCATGGATGAAATAGCCGAACGAGGATTGGCTGCTCATTGGAGATACAAAGGAGTTAAAGGGGAAACGGGACTGGACGAATGGCTAACTTCTGTTCGTGAGGCTCTGGAAAACCCCGATGCTGATTCCATGAAAGTAATGGATCAGTTTAAAATGGACTTGTATGAGGATGAGGTCTTTGTCTTTACCCCCAAAGGTGATCTGTTCAAACTAGCTGCTGGTGCTACAGTACTCGATTTTGCTTTTCACATACACAGCAAACTGGGGAGCAAATGTATTGGAGCAAAAGTAAATGGCAAAAATGTCCAGCTAAAACAAAAATTGAATAGTGGAGACCAAGTTGAGATAATGACATCGAACACTCAAACTCCAAAGCAAGACTGGCTGAATATCGTCACTACCTCAAAAGCACGAACCAAAATTCGTCAGGCTCTTAAAGAAATGGCTTCCAAACAGCATGATTTTGCGAAAGAAACCATTGAACGGAAGTTCAAGAATCGTAAAATGGAGTATGACGAAGGTGTGATGATGCGTCTTATCAAACGGATGGGATACAAAACCGTTACGGAGTTCTACCAAAAGATAGCAGAAGGCTCACTGGAAGTAAATGATCTTTTAGATAAATATATCGAACAGAAAAGACGAGAGAATGATCCGCATGAAGACCTCGTATATCGTAGTGCAGAAGGATATAACCTTCAGAATCAAATAGACGAGACTGCGGGAAAAGAAGATGTGTTGGTCATCGATCAGAATCTAAAAGGTATTGACTTTAAACTTGCCAAATGCTGTAATCCAATCTATGGGGATGAGGTTTTTGGATTCGTAACTGTATCGGGAGGAATAAAAATTCATCGCCACGACTGCCCCAATGCGCACCAGATGATGGAACGTTTTGGTTACCGCATAGTAAAAGCACGTTGGGCCGGTAAATCGCAAGGTACACAATATCCCATTACTCTCCGAGTAGTGGGGCACGATGATATAGGTATTGTTACCAATATCACCTCTGTCATATCTAAAGAGAATGGAATCGCACTACGCTCTATTAGCGTTGAATCCAATGATGGCCTTTTTTCAGGTACTCTCACTATCATGGTAAGCGATACCGGACGACTCGAAGCTCTTATAAAAAAACTGAGAACAGTCAAAGGGGTAAAGCAGGTAAACAGAAGCTAATGAAAACATGCATTAAGGAGACTACCGTGGAGCAAGAGACAAAACAAAAAAGTCTATTTACTCAATTTCTTAAAGGTTTCTTTTATGCCACGAAAGGAATCATTAGCTTTCTCCGTACAGAGCGTAATGGATGGTTTCATTGTTGCGCAATCGTAGTGGTAACAATTGCAGGTTTCTATTTTAATATCAACCGAATGGAATGGATAGCCGTTCTTTTTTGCTTCGGATTGGTGCTTGCTGCCGAGGCGTTTAATACTGCTATCGAGCGCTTGGTGAACCTCGTTTCGCCAAAAAAAAATCCTATTGCAGGTGATGTAAAAGATATAGCGGCAGGTGCCGTATTAATTTGTGCCATCGTTGCAGCAATAATAGGATTACTCATCTTTATGCCCTATTTTATTTAATTTCACCATCAAAAACACATCAAGGTATGATAAGAAAGAAGCAATTACTAACTCTATTCCTACTCAGCCTCGCGGCAATAAATACAATATATGCCGAAGATGGTCAAAAACTTATCTCTCAAATTAATAATACCCTATGGTATAATAAACCTGCCACTCAATGGGAAGAAACATTACCTCTAGGCAACGGTCGATTGGGAATGATGCCTGATGGAGGTGTTGAAAAAGAACGTATTGTTTTGAATGACATCACCATGTGGAGTGGATCGAAAGCAGACTACAACAATTCTGAAGCCTCTTCTTATTTGCCGGCCATCAGAGAACTTTTATTTCAAGGCAAAAATAAAGAAGCGCAAGAATTGATGTATCAACACTTCGTTCCGGTAAAACCAGAGAAAGGCGGTACATACGGAGCCTATCAAATGTTGGGCAATCTGGATATTGAATATTATTACAATACACCTTCTCGCAGCAAAGCATACAAGCGTTTTTTAGATTTAGAACAAGGTTTGTCTGCTACACACTTCACTAAAGGTCTCAATTATGTACGTACCTATTTTGTGTCGCATTCTAAAGATGCGATGGTAATTCGCTTGAGTACTCCACTCAATCCCGGCGAGAAACAGATTTCATTTTTAGCGCAGTTAAATCGTCCTGAACGGGCAACAGTGAAAACATGTGGCGACACACTGATCATGGAAGGAAGTTTAGATAGTGGAAAAGAGGGAGTGGAAGGAGTACGTTTCATCGTAAAGATGGTAGTCAATGCTCCAAAAGAATGCATCAGTGTCACCGATAAAGGTATACAAATTCAAAATGCCGACGTAGCGACCATCTATCTGTCTGCTGCAACTAGTTTCGAGAATAAGGAATACCGAAAGCAAGCCGATCAACAACTAAGAGATATAGCGGCACTTCCCTACAGTGATTTAAAAAAAGAATATATCAACGAATATCAGAAACTTTTTAAACGCACATCGCTCTTTATCGGAAAGGATGATTATGCCAATGATGCAGAAGGTCCTTGGCAATTGCCTACTGACGAACGCATCCGTCGTTTTCAAAAAGAAGATGATCCTGCACTAGCAGCGCTCTATTACAATTATGGGCGTTACCTACTTATTAGTAGCACCCGTCCGGGATCACTCCCACCTAATTTACAAGGATTATGGGCCAATGAATGCAGCACGCCATGGAATGGCGATTATCATCTGAACATTAATGTGCAAATGAATCATTGGCCTGTGGAACAAGGCAACTTGTCAGAACTACATCTACCGCTTATAGAGTTAACTAAAGGGCTAGTTAAGAGTGGAGAACTCACAGCCAAAGCGTTTTATGGCAAAGATGCCAAAGGATGGGTGGCACACATGATGACCAACGTATGGCAATTTACCGCACCGGGCGAACGCCCTTCATGGGGAGCCACAAATACGGGTGGTGCATGGCTATGTGCGCATCTATGGGAACATTATCTCTACAATGGAGATAAAAAATACCTAAAGGAAGTATATCCCGTAATGAAAGGAGCCTCAGAGTTTTTCCTCTCAACGATGGTTAAAGAACCTACTCATGGATGGTTGGTAACCGCTCCTACTTCTTCGCCCGAAAACTCTTTTTATATGGGTGATGATAAAACACCCATCAGCGTGTGCATGGGGCCAACGATGGATACTGAGCTAGTGAATGAACTCTACACTAACGTAATAGAAGCATCTCGCATTCTTGGTGTCGACAGTAGTTATAGACGCCAGCTGGAAAGTGCGCGTAAACAACTTCCACCACTGCAGATAAGCAAAGAGGGCTACCTAATGGAATGGTTAGAAGATTATAAAGAAACAGATATACACCATCGGCATGTATCCCATCTTTACGGATTGCATCCCGGCAATCAGATTACACTGACAAAGACACCTGAATTGGCAGAAGCTTGCCGCTCAACGCTCAATCGTCGAGGCGACGAAGGTACAGGCTGGAGCCGTGCATGGAAAATTAACTTTTGGGCACGTTTAGGTGATGGCGACCGAGCATATAAGTTGTTTAAAAGCTTATTGATTCCGGCTTATGCTCCCGAAACACCTGAACAAAGAGGAAGCGGGACTTTTCCTAATTTGTTTTGTTCGCATCCTCCTTTCCAGATGGATGGTAATTGGGGAGGCACGTCAGGTATTGGAGAAATGCTATTGCAAAGTCATGATGGTTTTATAGACTTCTTACCTGCACTGCCGACATCATGGAAAGAAGGAAGTTTCCAAGGATTCAAAGTACGTGGTGGAGCTGGAGTAAGTCTTCATTGGAAAGAGGGGAAAGCAACATTAGCCACTATAAAAGCAACAAACGCAAATAAATTTAGAGTCAAAATACCAAAAGGAATTTCTTCAGTTAAAGTGATTAGCGATAAACAAGTTCAGGTATATCAATACCCAGTGACTTTTTTCGATTTGAAATTAAGCAAAGATGAACAAGTTGAATTGGTCTTTGAAACTTTTAAAGGAGCCTTATAAGTAAACAATTATCGCCATTACATAAGTCCATCCACAAGCCTTGTGAGAGGGGTTTGTTGAGTTAACTAGATCAGCGTGGTGAATTAACTACTTCAGCGCGGTGAATTAACTAGTTCACCACGCTGAAGTTCCGAGTTCTATTTTTAGCATACTGACTGTAAAGATTGCGCACCATCGATTATTTATCGCATTCTCCTCTTCATAAAATAAGGATATGTAATAAAAATAAAGAACGCTAGTGCCAACAATGCGGAGACCAAAGCAATACGATAAGGAACAGCAGGAGAATCACTAATATGTACTGTAAGATAACAAGTAACAGCCACGCCCAAAGAAATTCCTGATTCCCAAGCTAGCAAATGGGTAGTATTTGCTGTGCCTCGCTGACAGTGATGAGACAGCTTCACAAACATGAGTAGAAATTCGGGAGTAGCCAGACCTAAGCCAACACCTAATAGTGCTGCAGCAGGAATCAGTCCTAAGTAAATTATAGGAAAAATCAATAACCCAATGGCAACTATAATAAGCACAATCCCTACAATTATTAATTCTCTCATATGCTCTTTTTTAAACCATAGCTTCACAAACAATACTGAGCAAAAGAAGCTCAATCCAACTACAGCAAAAAACGGAATAATAATTCCCATTACTTCTACACAACGAAAGGTATGAGGTACTAAAGGGATTAACACACCAAGCACAAATGCAATAAGAATCATGTTTAGCATAGGCACCCAACCACGGGACAGTAGAAAACGATCTGTAGTACAAAAGTTCGTACCAATAGGTGCGCGAAAAGGCACGTAAAGCATCCAAAATAGCAATATTCCCAAACCACCAACAGCTGCTGAAACATAAATAACTGTATCAAACCCTTTGAGCATAAACAAATATATACCAACAGCAATACCGAACATCATGCCTAAACGTGAAGTCCATCCAAAGATAATATTGCTCACACTCCGGCAATTAGGGTTGGTTAAATCAATGGCTAGTGTAATACCGGAAGTCGTTGCCAATCCGAAAGCCATGCCATGTAAAACACACAAGAGCAAAAATTCCGTAGTGGTAGTAACCCACGTACAAGCGATTGTAGCTAATAACATAAAAGCAAAAGAAAATACACAGACGTACTTCCGCTTGTAAGCATCCACTATATAACTGTAGAACGGGCCAACGATAAACATGCCTGCCGTAAGAAAGATAAAGAGGCTACCTGTAAGAGCTAAAGACACTCCCAAGCGATTGGCCATCACACTAGGAAGTACAGGAAGTAGCATATATCGAGCTACAAACAGTAGAAAGTTACCTAAACAAACTTGTAGGTAGTTTAAAGATAATAATGGACTAGTATTGTTCTTTCTCATTGGGAAAATCGGAACTCTTTACATCAGTTACATATTGCTGAATAGCATTTGTCATAGTCGTGTGCAAATCGGCATAGCGACGCAAGAAACGAGGACTAAATCCTTGGCTCATACCCAGCATATCCTGAATCACCAATACCTGTCCATCTACTTTTCCCCCAGCGCCGATGCCTATCACAGGAATGGTTAGTTCACTAGCTACTCGCTCTGCCAAATTAGCAGGAATCTTTTCCAATACCAGTCCAAAACATCCAGCTTCTTCCAAAAGATGCGCATCACGTATCAGCTTTTCAGCTTCAATCTCGTCCTTAGCGCGCACAGTATAAGTTCCGTATTTATTTATTGATTGTGGCATTAGGCCCAAGTGCCCCATGATAGGAATACCTGCACAAAGGATGCGATTAACCGTTTCGAGAATTTCTTCGCCACCTTCCAGTTTCAAAGCATCCGCATGGCTTTCCTTCATGATGCGAATAGCAGAAGCCAATCCCTCTTTTGAGTTTCCTTGATAAGAGCCAAAAGGCATATCTACCACTACCATTGCACGATTTACCGCACGAACCACTGACTTACCATGATAAATCATCTGATCAAGAGTGATAGGAAGAGTTGTTACGTTACCTGCCATTACGTTGGATGCAGAATCACCTACCAAAATAACATCAATACCTGCACCATCTACAATCTTTGCAGTCGTAAAGTCGTACGAGGTAAGCATTGATATTTTTTCACCTCTTTCTTTCATCTCGATAAGGCGATGAGTTGTCACTTTCCGTGTATCATCAGAGATATAACCAGCCATAATTTTATACTATTAAATTTTGTAAATTCCAGGCAAAGTTATAGCATTCATACGGAATTAGGAAATATTTCGATGTTTTTTGGTCATTTGATTACTGAGAATTATATTAGTACCCTTTGGGGCTGGACTTGAAAATAAATCGAACGGACTTATCATAAGTAATATAATTCCAAATCCAATTAATTAGTACTATCAGTTTATTCTTAACCCCCAGAATGGAACGCAAGTGTACAAGCATCCACACTACCCAAGCCATAAAGCCATGAAGTCTTAGTTTTTTGAGGTCAGCCACAGCCTTGTTGCGTCCCACAGTAGCCAATGCACCTCTATCTTTATAAGCAAAAGGAACTAAAGATGATCCTTTTAGCATTCTCTCCAGATTGTCGGCCAATAGTTCTCCTTGCTGAATAGCAACTGGAGCAACTTGTGGATGGCCGTTAGGATATGAAGCTTCGTTCTTTTGTAAGCAGATATCGCCTATTACAAATACATCTTGATGATCTTTCAGTTGATTGAATTCATTAACCAACAAACGACCTCCATGCCCGATCAATTCAGGAGAGATATTATTGAAATGTTCTGCTACTACCCCACTGACCCAAATAAGCGTACTAGCAGGTAATGATTGTCCATCATTTAACAATACACGCCCAGCTTCATAATTGACTACACGCTTTTGGAGGTATATTATTACTCCCATATCAGTAAGATACCTCAAAGCATTTCCTGATGCTTCTTCTGACATTGAAGCCAATAATTTCGTAGATCCTTCAACAAGATAAATGGTCAACGCGTCTTTTTTTAAATCAGGATAGTCTTTCGGAATGATGTATTTTTTCATTTCTGATATGGCACCAGCTATTTCAACCCCCGTTGCTCCACCTCCTACAATAACCACATTAAGTAATGATTGTTTTGTATCAGGATTAGAGCAATCAAGTGCCCTTTCTAAACGTAACAATAAAGTATTGCGCAAGGTCAAAGCTTCTTCTACGCTTTTCATAGGCAAAGCAACTTTGCGAATTGTCTCATTCCCAAAGAAATTAGTTGTAGTGCCGGCAGCAACAACCAAATAATCATAAGACAAGTTACCTATACTCGTTACCACAACATGTTCTTCGATTAAAAGATCTTTAACCTCTGCCAAGCGAAAGTAAAAGTCTTTTTTCTTCCTGAAATTCTTTCTGAAAGGAAAGGAAATTGAACTAGGTTCCAAGCCAGCAGAAGCAACTTGATATAAAAGCGGTTGAAATTGGTGATAGTTGTGTTTATCTATTAACACAACTTGAAATTCTTCACTACGTATTTTATCAGCCAGTGCTAATCCGCCAAAACCACCACCTATAATAACTATTCGCTTCTTTTTTGTAACAGGTATTTGAATATTCATCATATCTTAAAATTGACTTTAATAATATAAAAAGAACACCCCCTAATATCTGTTGTTCACTGAATTAACACTTATAGTACAATAAAGTCTATCAATAGAATGTATTAACAGAAAAAAATCACTTTTTTCTTAGTCTAATCAATCTATCAAAGTTCATCTCTATAAAATTATCAATGATGAAATCTGCTTTGCCTACTATTTTTTCACGAGAATTTGTAGTAGCTAGACCAATTACAGTGGCTCCGGAAGAGATACCAGCTTGCAAACCATGAAAAGAATCTTCAAAAACGAAAGTATTTTCAGCCGATGCACCCAACAACTCCATACCCAAAAGGAAACACTCTGGATGAGGTTTGGAATGAGTAAAAAGATCTGCAGTAATAATGCGGTCAAACTTTTCACATAAAGTGGGATGTGCACGATATACATTGGCCATCTTCTTTCCGTCAGAACTTGTTACTACAGCCGTTTTTACTTCATGAAGTCCTAAATCAGCCAAAAAGGTCTCAACTCCTGGTATGAATTCATAAGACATGTTTTCTTCAAATATACTTAGATCCTTCCGAATTTGCTGCTGAATATCATCCAAACCCGCAAAGTGTTTATCATAGATCTGAGTTAAAGTTTGCCCTTTGATCAACTGACCAAAATCAGCAATACCAAGATACTTCTGACCTTGCTTATTCCAAAAAACAGTATATTGACCCTCGGTATCCATCACAACTCCATCAAAATCAAATAGTGCAGCAATCGTATTTATCTTATCCATATTAATTATCTCCTCATATTAAAATTCATTAAACGTATTCATTAAACGAAATGCAAAGTTCTTAATAATCGTTGAAAGAGACAAATATTTAGTACCTTTGTTCTCTTTAAAAAAATAAAGGAAAACGCATGTCACAACAAAACAATCCGCATACACTTGGGACTAAGAGCATCGGAAAGCTACTGCTACAATATTCCATACCAGCTATTATCGGTATGACGCTTACTTCAATTTATAACATTATCGACAGTATTTTCATTGGGCATGGCGTTGGACCTATGGCGATTTCCGGCCTTGCCATCACTTTCCCATTCATGAACCTTGTGATGGCCTTTTGTACCCTTGTCGCAGGTGGAGGAGCTACTATTTCATCCATACGCTTAGGAGAAAAAAATCTCGACGGAGCTACATCTGTACTAGGAAATACATTGATGCTTTGCATTACGAATGCCCTTTTCTTCGGAACAATTTCTTTAATCTTTCTGGATGACATATTACTTTTTTTCGGAGCTAGCGAAGTAACATTGCCATATGCGCGAGATTTCATGCAGGTCATTCTCTTTGGAACGCCGATCTCGTATATCATGATCGGGCTCAACAATGTGATGCGTGCAACCGGATATCCAAAGAAAGCGATGATGACCTCAATGGTAACCGTGATAGCAAATATAATTCTTGCTCCGATTTTCATCTTTCATTTTCATTGGGGGATACGTGGAGCAGCTATAGCTACAGTGTTATCTCAATCCATTGGTATGGTATGGGTATTAAGTCATTTCATTAGTCAAAAAAGTTATGTGCATTTGAGAAATGATTTCTGGAAAATGAATATTCGCATAGTGGGTCATATATTCTCTATTGGCATGGCGCCTTTTCTCATGAATTTATGCACATGTACTATAGTAATCGTTATCAATGTAAGCCTACAAAAGTATGGAGGAGACATGGCGATTGGTGCTTATGGAATTATTAATCGTTTGATGACACTCTTCGTTATGACTGTCATGGGGCTAACTATGGGATTACAGCCTATTATCGGTTATAACTATGGTGCAAAGAAGATGAAACGCGTCAAACAGGCTTTACGCT
Organism: Bacteroides ihuae; assembly: GCF_900104585.1. GTDB lineage: Bacteria > Bacteroidota > Bacteroidia > Bacteroidales > Bacteroidaceae > Bacteroides > Bacteroides ihuae. The sequence continues at coordinate 819,444 of NZ_FNVX01000005.1, read as the reverse complement.
TAGGTATTATTAGTGGGGTAAGTATAACCAGTACAGGTTTTCTTATCTGCGAGCTATTTCCACATGCCGTTTCGGCCATGTTTACTAATAGTAATGAATTAATAAATATGGCAGCAGCCGGAATACGAATTACGATTATGCTATTCCCATTTGTGGGTTGTCAGATTGTGATTTCTAACTTCTTCCAAAGCATAGGCAAAGTAAAAGTTAGCATTTTCCTTTCACTTTCTCGCCAACTGGTGTATTTGTTGCCATTCTTGCTGCTTCTCCCCAAAAAATACGGGGTAAGCGGAGTGTGGGCCAGCATGCCAATGTCGGATTTCTTTGCCTTTTTTACTGCAGTTGCTTGTTTGATAATCTACTTACGCCGTAATGCTAGCCACTATGCTACCATCGAATAAATGAATAGCTCGATGTGCAAAAGCAGCATTATGCTGAGCGTGTGTTACCATCACAATAGTTATACCTTGCTGATTCAATGCAGTCAATAGTCTCATTACTTCAGCACCATTTTTTGAATCCAGATTTCCCGTAGACTCATCAGCCAAAATAACTTTAGACTCCAAAAAAGTGATATACATGCGCCACCCTTTGGGGGTCATATCCCAAATCAGGCGGAATGTGTAGTAAAGTTGTTTCATATAAATGCAAAATTAAGCGTTTATTCTTTAAAAAACACAAAGTGTACCAAAATAATAAAAAGCTTATTATCAACATGTTAGTAGATTTCATAAGCACTAATAGTGTCTAAATCATAGACAACAACGTCTAACATTTAGACAGCTCTTTGGTTAGTCAAATAGAAAACTCTATCTTTGTATTTAGTTTTATCGAAAGATTATGAAGAAAAAAAATATTCTCTATTCCCTATGTTCCTTTTTACTAGTATCCTCTTGTGAACTGATCGATTATCATCCATATGATGTGCGCATTACTGGTGAAACAGGCATAAATGCTAAGAACATTGCTAAAATAGAAGCTAATTGCAAAGACAAGTCAAGCATACGCTTTGTGACCATGGGTGATTCTCAACGTTCGTATGACGAGACAGAGGATTTTGTAAAACATGTGAATAAACGCAATGATATTGATTTCGTAATTCACGGGGGAGACGTAAGTGACTTTGGAATAACAGATGAGTTTCTCTGGCAACGAGATATTATGAATAAGCTCAATGTTCCTTATGTTGTTCTTATTGGCAACCACGATGTTCTTGGTACCGGCGAAGAAGTGTATACAAAAGTTTTCGGGGCAACAGACTTTGCTTTTATTGCCGGAAACGTTAAATTCATCTGCTTAAACACCAACGCCATTGAATATGACTACTCAAACCCAATACCAAACTTTAACTTTATCGAAAACGAACTAACAAACAGAAAAGAAGAATTTCAAAAAACGGTATTCTCAATGCATGTACGTCCATTTGCCGATGAATTTAACAACAACGTGGCACGTATCTTTGATCGTTATACCAGAGAGTTTCCTGGATTGCAGTTTTGTACGGTAGCACATGATCATCGTTTGACTGCTGATGACCTATTCAACAATGGCATCATGTATTATGGCAGTGATAGCATGGCACATCGAAATTATCTAGTATTTACAATTACTCCTGAAGGATATACATATGAAGTGGTTTATTTTTAAATATAGTTTTACATTAGGAATGGCGTTATTACTATTTTGTTACAACGCAAGTGCTCAAGAAAACCGATATGATAGAAGAGTACACCATTATCGTAAAAGGTGGGAGAATCTTATCCCCACCCATACCAAGATCCAATTTGCGGGTAACATGGGACTACTATCAGTCGGCACCGGATGGGATTACGGAAAGAAAAATCAATGGGAAACAGACATACTCTTGGGCTTTTTACCAAAATTTTCGTCGGACAAAGCTAAGATTACGATGACTCTAAAACAAAATTATATGCCATGGAGTATCGATTTAGGAAAAGGCTTTTCCACAGAACCATTGGCATGTGGACTTTATTTCAACACTATATTCGGAGATGATTTTTGGGTAAAAGAACCCGAACGATATCCGAAGGGTTATTACGGATTCTCCACTAAAATACGTACGCATATATTCTTGGGGCAAAGACTAACATACAATATTGCTCCTCACAAACGGTATACAGCGAAAGCAATCACTTTTTTCTATGAGCTCAGTACATCCGATATTTACATTGCTAGCGCATTTAATAATAGTTATCTTCGACCGAAGGATTATCTCAGCCTTTCATTTGGAATAAAATTTCAGTTATTTTAAACAAGATAAAACATTGTCTAATTTTTAGACAATAACCAGGAGGTAAGTAATAGAACTTTTATCTTTGAGTCATAGAAGCTATTGGTGAACAAGAAAATGGTAAAATAGCCATTCATTCTTGGTGCAACAAAGTAGAAGAGGCGCACATTGAGCTACGGAACAATGGCACTCCTATTTCGTCCAAAGTAGCAGATCATATCTTTATTCTATTCTTTACCACAAAGCAAAATGGAAATGGGATCGGATTAAGCCTTTCCAGACAAATTATGCGACTGTCTGGTGGAAGTATTACTCAAACGACATTGCTCACTACAGCTACAGCACCTTTTACTCCAAACACTGTAAACCAAGCATTATCTTTGCAAACAAATGAGACAGTCTTCTTGTTAAAGTTTAAATGAAACACTTGTAAATTATGCTGGAAAAATTGTTGTCTAACCCACTTTTCCATAACATTAGTATCGCTGATCTCCACAGAGACTTTGATGGGCTCAGTTATCGTATAAAAATATTTGATAAAGGAGAAACACTCGCTCAACAAGGCGATGTATGCAATCGTCTCGTAATTCTCACAAAAGGAAGTGTGCGAGGAGAGATGATTGATTATTCCGGTCGTTTAATTAAGATAGAAGATATCGCTGCACCTAGAGCTATAGCACCACTCTTCCTTTTTGGTGCAGCCAATCGCTACCCCGTAGAGGTTACAGCCAACGAAACCACAGAAACAATCATCATTCCCCGAGAAAGCATCTTAAAACTATTCCGCCGAAATGAAACTTTTTTGGAGAACTACATGAATATCTCAGCCAATTATGCTCGTACACTATCGGATAAATTATTCTTCTTATCGTTTAAAACTATACGACAAAAGCTGGCCTCCTATTTACTCCGTCTTTCAGAGCAAAGCAGTAGTTTTCTAATGGATCGTTCGCAACAGGAGCTAGCTGATTATTTTGGCATATCTCGGCCTTCGCTAGCAAGAGAGTTGGGCCACATGCAAAACGATGGACTCATACTTACTGACAGAAAGCGAATTACTCTTTTAAATAAGGAAGCGCTAAAGCTGTTAATAAAGTAAGCACCTCTTTAAACGTATACGTTTAATGAAGGAGTCATGCATGTAGCAGTAAACTTTTATGTAATAGCCTTTCTATTATTGAAACTTTCTTATTATCCCAAAGACAAACAAAAAATGGGTGAACTTGTGTAAGCTCACCCATTTTCTGAAAAATATCTGAAAGGGTTATTTATATTCTTCCCAACTCTTTATAGCAATATCATCAATAGTCATAGTGCAGAATGCCAAGATGAAGGCACTTGCTAAACGAGCATTGGTAATAAGCGGAATATTCAAGTCGATGGCAGCACGACGAATCTTATATCCGTTGTCCAATTCTCCTGCAGTAAGATTCTTTGGAACATTAACCACCATATCTATCTCCTTATTATGAAGCATATTCAATGCCTGCGGATGCCCACTTTCGCTTGGCCAATAGACAAGAGTGCTTTCAATGTTATTTTCCAGAAGTGCGTTGTGCGTACCTCTGGTAGCAAATAGTTTATACCCTTTCTCAGCCAATAGACGAGCAGCATCTATCATATCGGCTTTCTGCTTAGGCGTACCCGTTGAAAGAAGAATATTCTTCTTTGGTATACGATGTCCTACAGACAGCATAGATTGCAACACTGCGCTCGAAGTATCGGAACCGATGCAGCCAACTTCTCCTGTAGAAGCCATGTCAACACCTAATACCGGGTCAGCCTTTTGTAAGCGATTGAATGAGAACTGTGAAGCTTTTATGCCAACGTAATCAAGTTCGAAAAGATTTTTCGATGGTTTCTCTACTGGCAAACCAAGCATTACCTTAGTAGCTAGTTCGATGAAGTTAATTTTCAATACTTTACTCACGAAAGGGAAGCTACGTGATGCACGCAAATTACATTCTATTACTTTGATGTCATTCTCTCGTGCAAGGAATTGAATGTTGAAGGGTCCAGAGATGTGAAGTTCTTTAGCAATTTCACGACTGATACGTTTGATGCGACGCACTGTTTCAACATAAAGTTTTTGCGGAGGGAATTGTATAGTAGCATCGCCACTATGCACACCTGCAAATTCGATATGTTCACTAATAGCATAAGCTACAATTTCTCCGTCTTTAGCTACAGCATCCATTTCAACCTCTTTGGCGTGCTCTATGAATTGACTCACCACTACCGGATGTTTTTTGCTAACGTTAGCAGCCAATTTGAGGAAGCGTTCCAGTTCTTCGTCATTAGAACACACATTCATCGCTGCACCAGAAAGTACATATGATGGACGCACCAACACTGGGAATCCAACTTCTTCAACGAACACATTGATGTCCTCAAGTGAAGTCAATTCTCTCCAACGAGGTTGATCAACGCCAATACGATCTAGCATAGCAGAGAACTTTTCACGATCTTCGGCATTGTCAATGCTCTTGGCTGTTGTACCCAAGATGTGGACTTTCTGTTCATCCAATCGCATAGCAAGATTATTTGGTATTTGCCCTCCGGTAGACACAATAACCCCATGCGGATTCTCCAATTCAAGGATATCCATAACACGTTCAAAGGTAAGTTCGTCAAAGTAAAGACGATCGCACATGTCATAATCAGTAGAAACCGTTTCCGGATTATAATTGATCATCACACTACGAAATCCTTCTTTGCGGATGGTATTCAGCGCTTGCACTCCACACCAATCAAATTCGACAGATGAACCAATTCGATAAGCTCCCGAACCCAACACAACGATAGATTTATGGTCTCCCAGATAGTTAACATCATTAGTTGTACCACAATATGTTAGGTACAAATAATTAGTCTGTGCAGGATATTCAGCAGCAAGCGTATCAATTTGTTTCACAACAGGCACAATACCAATGCTCTTGCGGTAGTTACGTACAAGTAGTATACCCTTTTCCATATCTTCACCAAAACCCGTAGCGCGAGCAATCTGGAAATCAGAAAATCCTTGTTGTTTAGCTTTAAGCAGTAACTCTGCAGAAAGCATTGATAATTGCTTATTATTATTTCCCCACTGGTGCAACTCACCCGATGTTACGATGATATTCATCAGTTTCTGAAGGAACCATTTGTCTATTTTAGTTAGTTCATGAATCTGATCAACAGTATATCCGGCACGGAATGCCTTAGAGATAACAAAAATACGTTTGTCAGTCGGCTCGCGCAGAGCTTTATCTACATCAGAAATAACCAATTCCTTATTGCCCACAAAACCATGCATACCTTGGCCGATCATGCGAAGTCCTTTCTGTATGGCTTCTTCAAAAGTACGACCAATAGCCATTACTTCTCCAACCGATTTCATCGAAGAACCTAATTCGCGGTCAACTCCGTGAAATTTGCCTAAGTCCCAACGTGGTATCTTACAAACAACGTAATCCAAAGCCGGTTCAAAAAAAGCCGAAGTTGTTTTAGTAACGGAGTTCTTCAACTCAAAAAGTCCATATCCTAATCCTAACTTGGCAGCAACAAAAGCAAGCGGATAACCAGTTGCTTTAGAAGCCAAAGCAGAAGAGCGACTCAAACGGGCATTCACCTCGATAACGCGATAATCTTCCGATTCAGGATCGAATGCATATTGCACGTTACACTCTCCTACAATACCTATATGGCGAATGATACGAATGGCTAATTCACGAAGTTTATGATATTCAGCATTGGTAAGTGTTTGCGAAGGGGCTATAACGATAGATTCACCTGTATGAATGCCCAATGGATCAAAATTCTCCATGTTACAAACAGTGATACAATTATCGAAACGGTCACGCACAACTTCGTACTCCACTTCTTTCCAACCTTTCAAGCTCTTCTCCACCAAAACTTGTGGGGAAAAAGAAAAAGCTTTTTCTGCAATGATATCAAGTTCATCTTCATTATCACAAAATCCTGAACCTAATCCTCCAAGTGCGTATGCAGCACGAATGATAACCGGATAGCCAAGTTCTTTAGCAGCACGACGAGCATCAACCACATTCTTTACCGCTTCGCTTTTTATCGTCTTAACATCTATTTCATTCAATTTATTGATGAATAATTCACGATCTTCAGTATCGATAATAGCCTGTACCGGAGTTCCAAGTACTTCAAGGTTATACTTTTCAAGAATTCCCGCTCTATATAATTCCACGCCACAATTGAGTGCTGTTTGTCCACCAAAAGCAAGCAGAATACCTTGAGGTTTCTCTTTCTGAATGACTTTCTCCACAAAATAAGGGGTGACAGGCAAGAAATAAATCTGATCGGCCACTCCCTCACTCGTTTGCACAGTAGCAATATTCGGATTGATAAGGATTGTCTCTATTCCTTCTTCTTTCAAAGCTTTGAGCGCTTGGGAACCAGAGTAATCAAATTCACCGGCTTCACCAATTTTCAAAGCTCCGGAACCTAACAACAATACTTTCTTTATATCTTCTTTCATCATCATTATCGGTTATTTTAGCAGGTTAACAAATTCGTCGAACAAGAATTCTGTATCTTTAGGCCCACTTGCAGCTTCGGGGTGAAACTGAGCGGAAAACCAAGGATTGGTTTTATGCTTAATTCCTTCGTTCGATCCATCGTTCATATTAATGAACAGCGGTTCCCAGTCATTAGTCAACGTATTATTATCAACAGCATAGCCATGGTTTTGACTAGTTATGAAGCAACGGTTAGTTCCGACCATACGCACTGGTTGATTATGACTACGATGACCATACTTCAGCTTGTAAACAGATGCTCCACCCGCTTTAGAGAGTAGCTGGTTGCCCATACAAATGCCAAAAATAGGTAATTTAGGATTTTGCATTGCTTTACGAATGTTTTGCACAGCTGCATCACATGTATCAGGATCACCCGGTCCATTACTAATAAATAAGCCATCGTACTGAAGATTAGAGAAGTCATAATCCCAAGGCACACGAATGACCTCAACATTGCGCTTAAGGAAGCAGCGAATAATATTTGCTTTCACGCCGCAATCTACAAGAACTACTTTCTTGTTACCCTTACCCTCATTATAGCGAATTACCTCTTTACAAGAGACTTTATCTACATAATTTGTGCCACTATAAGTAGCTTCTGGCACATTGTCAGCAGCATCATCAAAAATAATTTTGCCCATCATTACTCCATGCTCGCGAAGTACTTTGGTAAGTTCCCGCGTATCAATTCCCGTAATTCCGGGAATTTGTTCTCGCTTCAACCACTCAGCAAGGCTTTCCTTGGCATTCCAATGACTATATTCGTAAGAATAATCACTTACTATAATAGCTTCAGCATGAATTTTCTCACTTTCCATGAAAGTTGATAAACCATTAGATTCCAGTGTTAAGGGTGGAACTCCATAGTTACCTACTAACGGATAAGTAAGCGTCATTAACTGTCCCGCATAAGAAGGATCAGTTAAACTTTCCGGATAACCGGTCATAGCAGTATTGAAAACCACCTCACCTGCCACCGGCTTTTCATAGCCAAACGACTTACCGTGGAAACGGCTCCCGTCGTCAAGGATTAAAGTTACATTTCTTTGTTGCATTGCAGTCTATCTATATACTAAGTAGCTAAAAAATTTAAAATTGATATACTTGTTCTATATAATTAATGAATGCTTGATTCACTAATTTCACACCTCCAGGTGTAGGATAATCTCCACTAAAGTACCAATCTCCTTTATTCTTGGGACATGCCTCATGCAGTCCTTCTAAATGTTGGTAAACAATCTCAACCTTAGCCTTGGTACCTTTAGGAGTAAGTAATTCTACCATTTTGGCAGAGATCTCTTCATCTGCAAAAGGTGCATATATATCCTTTACATGGTTCACCATCTGATCTTTAGGAAGATCAACTTGTTCTTTTGCCTTATTATATGCGCGTTCAATCACGTCTTTCATATCTCTCTCCTTCAATAATTCTATAGCAGCTTTGAAGGCTATAAATTCATTCATACGAGCCATATCGATTCCGTAATAATCAGGATAACGAACTTGAGGAGAAGAGGATACTATTACTATTTTCTTTGGATTCAAGCGATCCAATATGCCTATGATACTTTGTTTTAGAGTGGTTCCACGCACAATACTATCATCTATTATCACTAAATTATCTTCATGGGGCTTCAGGCTTCCGTATGTGATATCGTAAACATGAGCAGCCAAATCATTACGACTATTATCTTCAGCAATAAAGGTACGAAGCTTTATGTCTTTGATTGCCACTTTCTCACTGCGGATACGCATAGAAAGTATTTTTTCCAGTTCATCATGCGTAGGATTGTGTCCTAAAGCTTCAATATGCTTCACTTTTAGCTCATTCAGGTAGTTATCAAAACCTTCGAGCATACCGTAAAACGCTACTTCTGCGGTATTAGGAATAAAAGAAAAAACGGTATGTTCTACGTCGTAATTGATTGCCTTCAAAATAGGTTCAACCAATTTTTCGCCCAACATCTTCCTCTCTTTATATATCTCTACATCACTTCCACGAGAGAAATATATACGTTCAAAAGAGCATGCCTTTACCTCTTTAGGTTTATTGATCTGAGAAAGACGCATCCCTCCGGCTTTATTTAAAAAGATAGCTTCACCTGGTTGTAGTTCTTTTATAGAATCAGCCGATACGTTAAAAGCAGTCTGGATAACCGGACGTTCAGAAGCCAGAACAGCTACTTCATCATCTATATACCAATAAGCTGGACGAATACCCCAAGGATCTCGCACAGCAAAAGATTCACCGCTACCTGTAACACCACAGACAACATATCCTCCATCCCAATCTTTAGTAGTAGTCTTGAGAACATTTGAAAGATCAATGCGTTCTTCTATCTCATGCGTTATATTCATCCCTGTTAATCCCTCATCTTCACATTCACGATACAAACGTTCAACTTCCCTATCCAAACGATGCCCCATCTGCTCAAGCATAATATAAGTATCTGCATACTTACGAGGGTGTTGACCAATTGCAGTAATCTTTGAAAATATCTCATCTACATTGGTCATATTGAAGTTACCGCACAGAGCTAAATTTTTTGCTCTCCAATTATTACGACGAAGAAAAGGGTGAACGTATGTAATACCTGATTTACCCGTAGTGCTGTATCTTAGGTGGCCCATATAAACTTCTCCGGCAAAAGGAAGACAACGTTTGGCATAATCAGCATCAGATAATTTGTCTGGAGAGACATCTTTAAAATAATTCTGGACGTTCCCAAATATCTCAGTAATGGCTCCCGAACCCAAAGCTCGCTCACGAAACATATATTCTTCTCCTGGACTAGCTTCTAATTTTACACAAGCCAAACCAGCTCCTTCTTGCCCACGATTATGCTGTTTCTCCATCAATAAATAGAGTTTGTTCAAACCATACATCCAAGTTCCGTACTTCTTCTGATAATATTCCAGAGGTTTAAGTAAGCGAATCATGGCAACACCACATTCATGTTTCAATTGTTCCATCTTTTATGTTTGCTATTAAACAATTTATTCTACAGTTACAGATTTTGCTAAATTTCTGGGTTGATCAACATCCATACCCTTACATACAGCGATATGATAAGCTAATAATTGAAGTGGTACAGTAGCGATCAATGGATCAAGACATTCTATCGTTTCCGGTAACTCAATGCAATAATCAGCTATTTTACTCATAAATGTATCTCCCTGCGTAACTAAAGCAATAACTTTTCCTTTACGAGCCTTAATCTCCTGAATATTGCTAAGTACCTTTTCATATAAGCCATTCTGAGTAGCAATCACTACCACAGGCATTTCAGCATCAACTAGTGCAATTGGACCATGCTTCATCTCTGCCGCCGGATAGCCTTCAGCATGTATATAAGATATTTCTTTCAATTTCAAAGCTCCTTCAAGTGCCACAGGATAACTATATCCACGACCTAGATAAATGAAGTTATGAGCATACGTGAATATCTTCGATAATTCAGCAATCTTATCATTCAGTTTAAGTACCTCTTTCATCTTATCAGGTACTTTATTTAATTCTTTCACTATCCGAAGAAATTCTTCTTCACTAATAGTATGTTTCTCTCTTGCAAGTGTTAATGCTAACATAGTAAGTACCGTAACTTGCCCGGTGAAAGCCTTTGTAGAAGCTACACCTATTTCAGGACCAACATGTATATAGGAACCTGTATGAGTAGCACGAGGAATAGAAGAACCAATTGCATTACATATACCGTAGATAAAAGCACCTCTCTTTTTGGCCAGTTCAATAGCAGCCAACGTATCAGCTGTTTCACCCGACTGAGAAATGGCAATGACAACATCACTGGGATCAATTACCGGGTCACGATATCTAAATTCAGAGGCATATTCTACTTCTACAGGAATACGACAAAAGCTTTCTATAAGGTGCTTACCTATTAATCCAGCATGCCATGAAGTTCCACAAGCTACTATTATAAAGCGTTTCGCATTTAATAGTCTTTCTTTATGATCAATAACAGCCGAAAGCACAACACTGGATCCTTCAACATTGATACGCCCTCGCATACAATCATGAATACAGTCCGGCTGTTCTGTAATCTCTTTCAACATGAAGTGAGGATATCCCCCTTTCTCCAATTGCCCTAAATTAAGTTTCACACTCTTAATTTCAGGAGTCATCTCAACATTATTAAGATTCACGACTTTCAAATCCTTATCTCGTCGGATCAATGCTATCTCTTCATCTTCCAAATATACAACTTTATCAGTATATTCTACAATAGGAGTAGCATCAGAAGCTAAGAAAAATTCATCTTGACCGATTCCTATAACCAGTGGGCTACTTTTGCGGGCTGCAATAATCTCATCTGGATGATTTTTTTCCAATACAGCAATCGCATATGCCCCTATAACCTCACCCAGTGCAAGTTGAACAGCCGTAAGTAAATCAAGATTATTGGATATCTTTATATATTCAATGAGTTGAACAAGTACTTCGGTATCAGTACTACTCTTAAATATATAACCTTTGGATTGGAGCTTTTCTTTGAGAACGGCGTAATTTTCAATAATGCCGTTGTGAATAAGAGCTAGATTTTCTGAAGAAGAAAGATGAGGATGAGCATTTAGGGAACAAGGTTCTCCATGAGTAGCCCAGCGTGTATGGGCAATACCTATATTACCGGAAAGATCTTTTTGGATAACAAAATTTTCGAGGTCAGACACCCTGCCTTTCGTCTTATACACGTTTAACTCTTGGTTATTACTGATTAATGCCACCCCCGCACTGTCATATCCACGATACTCCAGTCGTTTCAACCCTTTGATTAGGATGGGATAGGCATCTCTTTTACCAATATAGCCTACTATTCCACACATATTTAATTATGTTTTTATTTCGAGTGCAAAGATACATATTCTGAATTACATTAGGATTATATTAGCAATTAAAAAATTGACATAAACATGCAATAGAACGTCTTTTTTGTTTAAGGGCTTATTTATATACAATATCAAATTAATAGCAATAAAATATTCAAATTAAAACACAAATAAAGATAATACATTTCAATTTATAATTTTTATGCCTCTATTTGCGATAAATTATAAGTAAAATCAAAATAAAACTCAATTAATAAAACACAAAAGAAGATTTAAGATAACATTATGAAATTAGATTCGTATATTTGCAGGACATTTTGATACAACAATAGGTATTATCATACAAATAAGCTAAATGGAATGAAAGAAAAAGAACTTTTTAACAACAAAACAGAAGCAATACCTTACCAGCAACAACCTGAGCAACTAGGTTTATATGATGCTAGATACGAGCATGATGCATGCGGTGTTGGTATGTTAGTAAACATTCACGGAGGTAAGTCACATGACATCGTTGAATCAGCACTAAAAGTGCTTGAAAATATGCGCCACAGAGGTGCCGAAGGGGCCGATAACAAGACTGGGGATGGCGCCGGTATCATGCTACAGATTCCTCACGAATTTATTTTATTACAAGGTATTCCGGTTCCTGAAAAAGGTAAATACGGAACAGGATTATTGTTTTTACCTAAGAACGAAAAAGATCAGGCAAACATCCTTAGCATTATTATAGAAGAAATAGAGAAAGAAGGATTGACTTTAATGCACTTAAGAAATGTGCCTACTAATCCTGAAATTTTGGGTCATGACGCTCTCGAAAGCGAGCCAGATATTAAACAAATATTTATCACGGGCTTTGCAGAAACAGAAACGGCTGAGTGCAAACTCTATATCATCCGAAAAAAAATAGAAAACAGAATAAAGGACTCTACAATTGCAACAAAAAAGGAATTTTATATTGTTTCTCTTTCTACAAAAAGCATTATTTATAAAGGAATGCTTTCTTCTTTGCAACTGAGAACCTATTTTCCTGATTTAACAAATAGTTATTTCACCAGCGGATTAGCGTTGGTACATTCTCGTTTTAGTACTAATACATTCCCAACATGGAGTTTAGCACAACCATTTCGTTTGCTAGCTCATAACGGTGAGATTAATACAATTCGTGGCAACCGTGCCTGGATGGAAGCTCGAGAAAGTGTCTTGTCTTCCCCTAAATTGGGTGATATAAAAAATATACGTCCGATTATTCAACAAGGTATGAGCGACAGTGCCTCTCTGGATAATGTATTAGAATTCTTAGTAATGTCGGGTTTGAGTCTGCCACATGCAATGGCTATGCTCGTACCTGAATCTTTTAATGACAAAAATCCGATAAGCGATGATCTAAAAGCCTTCTATGAGTATCATTCTATCTTAATGGAACCTTGGGATGGTCCTGCTGCGCTACTGTTCAGTGATGGAAGATATGCAGGTGGAATGTTAGACAGAAATGGCTTACGACCTGCTCGCTACCTGATCACACACAATGACATGATGGTTGTAGCTTCTGAAGTAGGTGTTATGGATTTTGAGCCCGGAGATATTAAAGAGAAAGGGCGTCTTGAACCAGGAAAAATATTGCTAATTGACACTGAAGAAGGAAAGATATACTATGACGGTGAACTAAAAAAAGAACTAGCTCAAGCAAGATCTTATCGTACATGGCTCGATAATAACAGAATCGAACTTGACGAATTGAAAAGTGGTCGTAAAATATCTCATAAAGTAGAAAACTACGAACGAATGCTACGCACATTTGGTTATTCGAAAGAAGATGTTGAAAAAATCATCACACCTATGAGCACTACAGGTGCGGAACCTACAAGCTCCATGGGAAATGACACGCCACTAGCTATTCTTTCGGAGAAACCACAATTGCTATATAATTATTTCCGTCAACAATTTGCGCAAGTTACCAATCCTCCTATAGATCCAATAAGAGAAGAATTAGTTATGTCTCTCACAGAATATATTGGTGCGGTTGGAATGAATATACTGACACCTAGCGAGAGCCACTGCAAGATGGTATGTGTCAATCATCCTATATTAAGCAATACACAACTTGATATTCTTTGCAATATTCGCTATAAAGGATTCAAGACGGTAAAATTGCCAATGCTTTTTGAGGTTTCAAAAGGAAAAACCGGATTGCAGGAAGCTTTAGCAGAACTCTGCAAATTAGCAGAAGATTCAGTTTCTGAAGGTGTGAATTATATCGTTTTAACAGACCGTGACATAGATGCTTCTCATGCCGCCATTCCGTCATTATTAGCTGTAAGTGCAGTACACCATCACCTCATCTCTGTAGGGAAACGTGTACAAACAGCCTTAGTGGTAGAATCAGGCGAAATCCGTGAAGTAATGCATGCAGCTCTTCTCTTAGGATTTGGAGCAAGCGCGATTAACCCATATATGGCCTTTGCTATCCTTGATAAACTAGTAAGTGATAAAAATATCCAACTAGACTATGCTACTGCTGAGAAAAATTATATCAAAGCAATCTGCAAGGGATTATTGAAGATTATTAGTAAAATGGGGATTAGCACAATAAGATCTTATCGTGGAGCTAAAATTTTTGAAGCTGTAGGGTTAAGTGAAGAATTAAGCAGCACTTATTTTGGAGGAATCGGTTCTCGTATTGGTGGCATCCGCTTAGAAGAGATTGCCAACGATGCAATAATCTTTCATAATGATGGATTTGGATCTGAAGTCATAGATAATCAACTTATTAATAAAGGTATATATGCTTATAGAAAAGATGGAGAATACCACGCATGGAATCCGGAGACTATAAGTACATTGCAACTTGCCACTCGCCTTGGGAGTTATAAAAAGTTCAAAGAGTTCACAGCCATGGTCGATGGGAAGGAATCTTCCACATTTTTGCGAGATTTCTTAGACTTTAAGCGTAAACCAATCAGCATAGATAAAGTAGAACCAGTAGAAAATATTATGAGACGCTTCGTTACAGGAGCCATGTCGTACGGTTCTATTAGCAGAGAAGCTCACGAAGCGATGGCTATTGCTATGAATAAGATACATGGCCGAAGCAATACCGGTGAAGGTGGAGAAGATGCTGCTCGCTTCATTCCACGTGAAGACGGATCAAGCCTACGTAGTGCTATTAAACAAGTAGCCTCAGGACGTTTTGGCGTTACTACTGAATATCTTGTTAACGCAGACGAAATTCAAATAAAGATAGCCCAAGGAGCAAAGCCGGGAGAAGGAGGACAACTACCTGGATACAAAGTAGATCAGGTCATTGCTAAAACAAGACATAGTATTCCTGGAATTTCTTTAATTTCTCCTCCCCCACATCACGACATTTATTCGATTGAAGATTTAGCTCAACTCATTTTTGATCTTAAAAATGTTAACCCCAAAGCTGTAGTAAGTGTAAAACTTGTAGCAGAAACGGGTGTGGGTACTATTGCTGCTGGAGTAGCAAAAGCTAAAGCTGACCTAATTGTTATTTCTGGCGCTGAAGGAGGAACGGGTGCATCACCTGCTTCTTCTATCCGTTATGCCGGAATCTCTCCTGAATTGGGATTAAGCGAAACTCAACAGACATTGGTTTTAAACGGGCTGCGGGGACAAGTTAAACTACAAACAGATGGTCAGTTAAAGACTGGTCGTGACATTGTATTGATGGCGATGTTAGGAGCTGAGGAATTTGGATTTGCAACTTCTGCACTCATTGTACTAGGTTGTGTCATGATGCGTAAATGTCACATGAATACCTGCCCAGTCGGTGTTGCGACTCAAAATGAGGAACTCAGAAAACGTTTCCGAGGACGAAGTGAATATTTGGTAAACTTTTTCACTTACTTAGCAGAAAATGTTCGCGAACATCTTGCAGAGATGGGATTTGAGAAATTAGATGATATCATCGGCCGTACTGATCTTATAGAACGTAAAGCAGAAGATGGTATCGAGAAACACTCCCTACTCGACTTTTCTAGATTATTAGTACGCATAGATAATAAAGCTTCACTTCGCCACATGACAAATCAAGATCATGCCATTTCAAAGGTGAAAGATGTAGAAATCATCCATGCAGCTAGTGCCGCAATAGAACGTGGTAAGGAAATGTCTCTAGAATACACCATAGCCAACACGGATCGTGCTGTTGGAGCTATGTTATCTGGAGCTATTGCAATCAAGCATGGAGATAAAGGGCTTCCAGAGCATACTTTAAGCATAAAATTTAAAGGATCTGCCGGGCAGAGTTTCGGTGCATTTCTCGTATCAGGAGTAAACTTTAAGCTTGAAGGTGAAGCCAATGACTATTTGGGAAAAGGACTAAGCGGTGGACGTATTGCTCTCTTACCTCCTGTTAGAAGCAACTTTGAAGCTGAACACAATACAATTGCAGGCAACACGCTGCTTTATGGTGCAACTTCAGGTGAAGTTTATATAAACGGACGAGTTGGTGAACGTTTTGCCGTACGCAATTCTGGTGCAATAGCTGTTGTTGAAGGTGTAGGTGACCACTGCTGCGAATATATGACAGGTGGACGCGTAGTAGTCCTTGGACAGACAGGAAAGAACTTTGCTGCAGGGATGAGTGGCGGTGTCGCTTATGTTTGGAACAAAGAAGGAAACTTTGATTTCTTCTGTAATATGGAAATGGTAGAGCTCTCTCTCATTGAGGAAGCTAGCTATAGAAAAGAACTACATGAACTAATACGCCAGCATTATCTTTACACCGGCTCAAAATTGGCCCGCACAATGCTTGACGACTGGGGGCATTATGTTGATCAGTTTATTCAGATAGTACCAATAGAATATAAAAAAGTATTGCAAGAAGAACAAATGCGCAAATTACAGCAGAAAATTGCTGATATGCAGAGAGATTATTAAAACAAACCAGTACAAAAGAATTTCGAAAGGAGATATATTATGGGAGATCCTAAAGCTTTTCTAAAGATACAAAGACAAGAGGCTGGTTATCGGCCTATCCACGAGCGAATAACCGATTTTGGTGAAGTTGAACAAACTTTGAATACAAATGATCGCAGATTACAAGCTTCACGCTGCATGGACTGCGGTATACCATTCTGTCATTGGGCTTGTCCGGTTGCTAACAAGCAACCAGAATGGCAAGATGCATTATATAGAGGAAATTGGAAAGAAGCCTATGATGTACTTTCTTCCACATGCGATTTTCCTGAATTTACTGGGAGAATATGCCCAGCTCCTTGTGAAAAAAGTTGTGTGTTAAAACTATCATCTGACGAACCTGTTACTATACGCGAAAATGAAGCTGCTATTGTAGAAGTCGCTTTTCGTGAGGGATATATTAAAGCAATAATTCCCAAAAGAAATGGTAAGAAAATTGCGATTATTGGTGCTGGTCCTGCCGGTTTAACTGCTGCAAACAGATTGAATCACAAAGGGTATCAAGTGACTATATTTGACAAGGCAGAAGCCCCGGGAGGTTTGTTGCGCTATGGTATTCCAAACTTCAAATTGAACAAGAATATTATTGACCGCCGCATGAAAATTCTGAAGGAAGAAGGTATTATCTTTGAAATGGGTATTGAAATAGACCCTCAGAAACTGCCAGCAGGATTTGATGGATACTGTTTTTGTATTGGTGCAGAAACGCCAAGAGACCTAACTATTCCGGGGCGTGAATTAAAAGGAATTCACTTTGCACTTGATATTTTGAGTCAGCAAAATCGTATTTTAGAAGGAGCGACTTTCTCAAAAGATAAATTAATCAATGCCAAAGGTAAGAAAGTGCTAGTGATTGGTGGTGGAGATACCGGTTCTGATTGCATTGGAACAAGTATCCGTCAGGGAGCAGAGAGCGTTACTCAAATAGAAATCATGCCTCAACCTCCTGTTGGACATAATGATGCTACACCTTGGCCGCAATGGCCTCTAGTACTAAAGACCAGTACTAGCCATGAAGAAGGATGTACTCGTCGTTGGAGCCTTACTTCTAACCAGTTCATCGGAAAAAATGGAAAAGTAGCAGGGGTTGAAGTAGAAGAAGTTGAATGGATACCATCAACAAATGGAGGACGTTCTACTATGAAACCAACCGGAAAAACTGAAATCATTGAAGCTGATTTGGTACTACTGGCTATGGGGTTTCTAAAACCGGAGATTCCTCAATTCCCTCAAAATGTTTTCTTAGCCGGAGATTTTGTAAGCGGACCAAGCCTGGTTGTGCGAGCTATGGCTGATGCTAAGATTATGGTTAGTAAAGTTGATGCATTTTTCAATAAATGAGATTACGCAAAAAAAACTAAATAAATCAATAACCCCCAAACTAAGAAAACTATGTGTGGAATAGCAGGTATATTTAATATAAAAGAACAGAATAAAGAGCTAAGACAAAAAGCTCTTAAAATGGCGCAAAAGATACGCCACCGTGGTCCCGATTGGAGTGGAATCTATGTAGGCCCTACAGCAATACTTGCTCATGAACGTTTATCAATAGTTGATCCTCAAAGTGGTGGACAACCATTATATTCGCCAGATAAAAAGCAAATTCTTGCTGTTAATGGTGAAATTTATAATCATCGTGATATTCGTGCAAAATATGCAGATAAATATGATTTTCAAACAGGATCAGACTGTGAAGTCATATTAGCTTTATATAAAGACAAAGGGATTGATTTCCTTGAAGATTTAAGTGGCATTTTTGCATTTGCTCTATATGATGAAGAAAAAGATGCATTTCTTATAGCCCGCGATCCTATCGGAGTCATACCATTGTATATAGGTAAAGACGCAGATGGAAAAGTTTATTGTGCTAGCGAATTAAAAGCTCTTGAAGGCTTTTGTGAAGAATACGAGCCATTTTTGCCGGGACATTATTACTGGAGCAAAGAAGGTGTTATGAAGCCTTGGTATACACGAGACTGGACAGAATTCGATGCCGTTAAAAATAACGAAGCCAAAGTAAGTGATGTGCATGATGCATTAGAGGATGCTGTTCAGAGACAACTAATGAGTGATGTACCTTACGGCGTTTTGCTAAGTGGCGGACTTGATAGTAGTGTTATTTCTGCTATTGCAAAAAAGTATGCTGCTAAACGAGTTGAAACCGACGGAGCAAGTGAAGCGTGGTGGCCACAATTGCATTCTTTTGCTATAGGGTTAAAAGATGCTCCTGATTTATCTAAAGCTCGTGAAGTTGCAGATTACATCGGCACCGTTCACCATGAAATCAATTATACGGTTCAAGAAGGCCTTGACGCCATTCGCGACGTCATCTATTTCATAGAAACGTATGATGTAACAACTGTGCGCGCGTCAACTCCAATGTATCTTTTAGCTCGTGTTATTAAATCCATGGGTATCAAAATGGTACTTAGTGGAGAGGGTGCTGATGAGATATTCGGAGGATATTTATATTTTCATAAAGCGCCTGACGCAAAGTCTTTTCATGAGGAAACAGTACGTAAGATAACTAAGTTGCACCTTTACGATTGTCTCAGGGCAAATAAAAGTTTAGCAGCTTGGGGAGTTGAAGGACGTGTGCCATTCTTGGACAAAGAATTTCTGGATGTAGCAATGAGAATTAATCCCGAAGCTAAAATGGCTCCTGGAAAAGTAATTGAAAAAAAGATCGTTCGCGAAGCATTTGCTGATGTACTTCCTGCTAGTGTAGCATGGAGACAAAAAGAGCAGTTTAGCGATGGAGTAGGCTATAATTGGATTGACACTTTAAAGGAAGTGACTTCCAATGCTGTAAGCGATGAGCAGATGGATCATGCAAGCAATCGATTCCCCTTCAATACTCCTAGAAGTAAAGAAGAATATTACTACAGAAGCATTTTTGAAGAACATTTTCCAAGCCAAAGTGCAGCACATACAGTGCCAAGCGTTCCAAGCGTAGCATGCTCAACAGCTGAAGCCTTAGCATGGGATGCTTCATTTAAAAACGTCAATGAGCCGTCAGGCCGAGCTGTAAAAGGTGTGCATACTGAAGCATATTAATAAGTAGCATTACATAGCGGTAGCACAGATGGCATAGAAATTACAAATTAGTTACAAATTTGTAGATTCTGTGTCATCTGTATTTTTTTTATCTATCTTTGCTTAACAAAAATAAATAAAATTATAGCTATGAAAATTAAAAGACTTATTATTATTACATCGTTATTCATTACTACTCATTCTGCAATGGCGCAAACACAGGCAATAGCCCACCGTGGATTCTGGAAAACCGATGGCTCTGCAGAAAACAGCCTCACCTCTCTTGAAAAAGCCGATTCAATTGGTTGTTATGGCAGTGAGTTTGATGTATGGCTTGCTGAAGATAATGAATTAGTGGTAAATCATGATGGTTCCTATAAAGGAAAAAACATGGAAAAGACTCCTTCTTCTGAACTGATAAAGTTAAAACTTAAAAACGGGGAAAACTTACCTACTTTAAAACAATATCTCAAAAAAGGAAAAAAACTTAAAACTCGCTTTATTTTAGAATTAAAAGCACATAGCACCCCAGAGCGAGAGACCGAAGCTATACAAAAAATTATCTCAATGGTAAGAGGTATGGGCTTAACAAACAGAATGGAATATATCAGCTTTTCACTACATGCAATTAAAGAATTTATTCGTTTGGCTCCAGAAGGCACTCCCATTTTTTATCTAGAAGGAGGCCTTTCTCCGCAACAGCTTAAAGAAATTGGGGCAACTGGAGCAGATTATCATTTAAATGTATTCAAAAAAAATCCAGACTGGATAGCAAAATGCCATGAATTAGGACTAAAAGTAAACGTTTGGACAGTAAACAAGAGCGAAGACTTTCAGTGGCTTATAAACAATGAAGTAGACTACATCACAACAAATGAGCCTGCATTATTGCAGGAAATACTAAAAAACAAGTAAATAAACCTTCTTATATCTACTTAAAAAACAGATATTACATTTATATTTAAAGAAATAATATGCAAAAACATCTCTAAAAATAACAATATTGAAAATTTAGCCTCTAATTTTTAATAATATGATATTTTTATAGCCCCTATTTAAAAAAAATGAAATATCGAATAAAATAAATAGATATAAGAAAGCTATTTTACAACAAATATAACCAAAATGTCGTATATTTGCAATGTAGTAAAACAAAAGGATACAACAACCAACCAATAAACCTCAAAATGACAAGTAGGATTAAGTTTACTAAAATGCATGGAGCGGGCAATGACTACATATATGTAGATAATACTAAATACCCTATCCTAAATCCTGAACGACTATCAATAGAATGGAGCACGCCACACACAGGAATCGGCAGCGATGGCCTTGTCTTAATAGGCAAATCAAATGTAGCCGATTTCAGCATGCGTATTTTTAATGCTGACGGTTCTGAAGCTATGATGTGTGGTAATGCAAGTCGTTGCATTGGAAAATACATTTATGAATATGGTTTATCTGAAAAGCCGGAAATATCTCTGGAAACTCTTTCCGGAATTAAAATATTAAAACTTGAGATCAAGGATAAAGCAGTAATTGCTGTCACTGTAAACATGGGCACACCTACTCTGGAATTGGTGGACTTTGCAGGAGAAGGAAAAAAAGAAATGATATCGCAGCCTATCAGCGTTGGTCAAAAAACAGTTATTGCCACAGCCATATCAATGGGAAATCCTCATCTAGTTATCTTTGTTGAAGATATTAATAGTATTAACCTACCTGAAATAGGACCCAAAATTGAAAATCTGCCAATCTTCCCTGATCGCATCAATGTAGAATTTGCCCAAATATTAAACGATAAAGAAATACGAATGCGGGTATGGGAACGCGGTTCGGGTATTACACAAGCCTGCGGAACCGGAGCTTGTGCTACTGCAGTGGCTGCATTTATCAATAACAAATCTGGACGAAAAGTGGATATAATCATGGATGGTGGAACGCTAACAATTGACTGGGAGCAAGAATCTGGTCATGTATTAATGACAGGGCCAGCCACTAAAGTATTTGATGGAGAAATAGATATAAACGACTGACATATAATAGTTTAACCAACAAAAAAACAGTTCCTACAATAGGACAAGCTTAAAACAAAAACAATTATGGCATTAGTTAATGAACATTATTTAAAACTCCCGGGAAGCTATTTATTCTCGGACATTGCAAAGAAAGTAAACACTTTTAAAATCACACATCCGAAACAGGATATCATACGCATGGGAATCGGAGATGTAACACGTCCGTTGCCACAAGCTTGTATAGAAGCTATGCATAAAGCTGTTGAGGAACTGGCTAATAAAAAGACCTTTCGTGGATACGGACCGGAACAAGGATATGATTTTCTTATAGAAGCTATTATAAAGAATGATTATGCATCTCGTGGCATCCACCTTAGTCCAACGGAGGTTTTTGTAAGTGACGGTGCCAAAAGTGATACAGGTAACATTGGCGATATCCTTCGTCATGATAACAGTGTAGGAGTGACCGATCCCATATATCCTGTATATATTGATAGCAATGTAATGAGCGGACGCGCTGGAACGTTAGAAGAGAATGGGAAATGGAGTAATGTGGTATATATACCCTGCACTAGCGAAAATGATTTTATACCTCAAATTCCGGATAAACGAATTGACGTTCTATATCTTTGCTATCCAAACAATCCTACCGGAACAACATTGTCTAAAGAGGAATTGAAAAAGTGGGTAAACTATGCATTAGCTAACGACACACTTATTTTGTTTGATGCAGCATACGAGGCATATATTCAAAATCCGGATATTCCACACTCAATCTATGAAATAAAAGGAGCTAAAAAGTGTGCTATCGAGTTTCGTAGTTTTTCGAAAACGGCAGGATTTACAGGAGTTCGTTGTGGTTATACTGTTGTGCCGAAAGAACTGACAGCAGCAACACTTGAAGGAGACCGCATTCCTCTGAATCGTTTATGGAATAGACGTCAATGTACAAAATTTAACGGAACATCATATATTACACAGCGTGGTGCCGAAGCTATTTTCAGTCCCGAAGGTAAAGCACAAGTAAAGGAGACCATAGACTATTATATGACGAATGCCAAAATAATGAAAGAGGGACTTGAAGCCACAGGACTGAAAGTTTATGGAGGAGTTGATGCTCCTTACCTTTGGATAAAAACACCTAATGACACAAGTTCTTGGCGATTCTTTGACCAAATGCTTTATGAAGCCAATGTAGTAGGTACACCGGGTGTAGGATTTGGGCCTAGTGGCGAAGGATATATCCGCCTTACAGCATTTGGAGAACGAGAAAACTGCATCGAAGCTATGCGACGATTGCGAAATTGGATAAAATAATGAGGAGGCTATAACAATTGCCTTCATACCTCTAAGAAACGATAGTATTTGCGCGCTACTATATAATCATGGACTATAAATCCACAATATTTCTAACTTAAAAGAAAAAAACGATGAAAAAAACGATGATTTACAAAAAATGGGGGGTAATAGCAGCAGCATTACTAACGGTTCTTGCGCCATCAACTATGAAGGCACAAGACAAGGTAGAGGTATCCATGGGAGCCGACGTGGTAAGTGGCTATATTTGGAGAGGACAAGATCTTGGTGGAGTAAGTATTCAGCCAAGCATCTCTATTGGGAAAAAAGGTTTCTCTTTAACTGGATGGGGATCAGTTGGTCTCGAAAGTACTGACACAAAAGAGTTTGATTTAACCTTGGGTTACAGTACCGGAGGTTTTAATATAGCTCTGACGGACTATTGGTTCAATACCGACGAGAATAAATATTTTAATTACTCGGCGCATTCCACCAAACATGTTTTTGAAACAACTATTGGGTATGATTTTGGTCCCTTAGCTCTCGTCTGGAACACTAATATAGCTGGCGATGACGGGGTTAAAGCTAATGGTGATAGAGCATATTCATCATACTTTGAAGTTAGTGCTCCCTTTAAATTGGGTGGCACTGATTGTTCAGCCGAATTAGGTGCAACACCATGGGAAAATTCTTTTTATGGAGCATCTGGATTTGCTGTAACAAATATAGGTTTTAAGGTCTCTAAGGAGATAAAGATCACAGATTCTTTCAGTATACCTGCATTCGCAAAAACAACATGGAATCCGTGTTCTGAAAAAGCCTATTTTACATTTGGTGTAAGCTTTTAAATGAATAGAATTACAAAATTATAGAAAGAGACAAAGAGTGTATAAAGTGAGGTAGTTAGAGTTTATTGATTTTATCGGTTTGTTGTATGGTAACCTGCTATGGCTGTCATCACTTTATACCTCTTTTTTCAAGTTTGTGACACACTAATTTTAAAGTATATGAAAAAAATTGAAGCGATTATCCGTAAAACTAAGTTCGAAGAGGTGAAAGACGCGCTCCTCGAAGCGGACATTGAATGGTTCTCTTATTATGATGTAAGAGGCGTGGGAAAAGCAAGACAAGGCCGTATCTACCGTGGTGTGGTATATGACACTAGTTACATTGAAAGAATTCTTATTTCTATTGTCGTTCGCGACAAGAATACCGAAAAGACCGTGCAAGCTATTCTAAAATCAGCTCAGACTGGTGAGATAGGTGATGGACGAATCTTCGTTATACCAATTGACGATTCTATTCGTATCCGTACAGGCGAACGAGGAGATATAGCATTATATAATGCTGAGCAGGAAAAATAGTTTTCGATAGGACAATAATAGGTATCAATAAATAAGATAATATAATCATGGATAGATATAAGAAACATAGCATAGCGAAACTGTGGATAGCAGGTGCCTTGATGATGGCACTCTTTTTCGCAACTAGTGCATTCGCACAAGATTCTGCTGCTGTAGATACTACAGCTTTAGCATCAACAGTAACTGAAGCATCAGTAGTTGCTGCACCTGCCGAAGAAGCTCCAGATACTGTAGGAGATCTTGTTTTAGGATTAAACACCGTTTGGATGTTAGTGGCCGCTGCACTTGTATTCTTTATGCAGCCGGGATTTGCTTTAGTGGAAGCAGGCTTTACCCGCTCAAAAAACACTGCAAACATCTTAATGAAAAACTTCGTAGATTTTCTAGTAGGTTCACTCCTTTACTGGGCCATCGGATTCGGTCTCATGTTTGGAGTAGGAAGCTTTGTAGGAATGCCTCATTTCTTTGACTTATCCTTTTATCAAGGCAGTCTACCTACAGAAGGATTCCTCGTCTTCCAAACTGTATTCTGCGCAACAGCAGCAACAATCGTATCTGGAGCAATGGCTGAACGCACAAAATTCTCCATGTATATTGTATACACAATAGTCATTAGCGCAATCATCTATCCTGTTTCAGGCCATTGGACGTGGGGCGGTGGCTGGTTAATGGATGCTTCTGAAGGAAGCTTCATGATGAATCTTTTTGGAACAACTTTCCATGACTTTGCCGGATCAACCATTGTTCACTCTGTTGGTGGATGGATCGCTTTAGTTGGTGCTGCAATATTAGGCCCACGTATCGGAAAATATGCTAAAGATGGAAAATCTAAAGCTATTCCGGGGCACAGCTTAACAATTGCCGCATTAGGTGTGTTTATTCTATGGTTTGGTTGGTTTGGTTTTAACCCCGGATCACAACTTGCAGCAGCAGGAGAAGCTGATCGATTTGCTATATCGCACGTATTCTTGACAACAAACTTAGCAGCCTGCGCCGGTGGTGTAATGGCATTAGCTATCAGTTGGATGAAATATGGAAAACCATCGCTTTCTCTAACTTTGAATGGCATCTTGGCCGGCTTGGTAGGAATTACTGCCGGATGTGATGCGGTATCGGCACTAAGTTCAGTCATTATTGGTGCTATTTGTGGAGTAGTGATGATTTATTCGGTTGAATTTATTGAAAAGACCCTTAAGATTGATGATCCCGTTGGAGCTTCTTCCGTACATGGTGTATGTGGTTTCTTAGGAACTGTCATGACCGGACTTTTTGCTACTAATGGAGGTCTATTCTTTGGAGGTGGCGCAGGACTTCTTGGTGCACAAGTATTTGGTGCAGTAGTTGTCGGTGTATGGGCTGCCGGAATGGGCTTCATATTATTCAAAATCCTTGATGCTGTTCATGGACTTCGCGTTCCTGCTCGTATTGAAGAAGAGGGACTCGACATTTACGAACATGGCGAATCTGCTTATAACTAATTACTAAAATATCCCGGATGGGCTTGATCACCTGTCCGGGAACAAAATAAACCAAGAGCAAATTTTACTCTAACATATTTAACAACAAATCAAAATTAGGTATTATTATGTCAAAACTAAGATTCAGAGTAGTAGAGACAGCTTTCAAAAAGAAAGCAGTGGAAGTACCCGTACCGGCAGAACGCCCATCGGAATACTTCGCAAAGTATGTATTCAATCGTGCTAAGATGTTCAAGTACCTTCCGAGCAAGGTATATGAAAAATTGGTCGATGCTATTGACAATGGATCTCCATTGGATCGTTCGATAGCTGATGACATTGCAGCCGGTATGAAAAAATGGGCCATTGAAATGGGTGTTACACATTACACTCACTGGTTCCACCCATTAACAGAAGGAACAGCCGAGAAACACGATGCTTTTGTAGAACACGATGGCAAAGGTGGCATGATGGAAGAATTCTCAGGAAAGCTTCTTGTTCAACAAGAACCAGACGCATCGAGCTTCCCAAATGGTGGCATTCGCAATACATTCGAAGCTAGAGGTTATTCAGCTTGGGATCCGTCTTCACCTGCTTTCATCATCGATGACACGCTTTGTATTCCTACAATCTTCATCGCTTACACTGGAGAATCTTTAGATTATAAAGCTCCTCTTTTAAAAGCTTTGAGAGCAGTTGATAAGACTGCTGTTGATGTATGCCATTATTTCAACCCAGACGTAAAAAAAGTAATTGCTTTCTTAGGATGGGAACAAGAATATTTCTTGATTGACGAAGGCTTGTATGCCGCTCGCCCAGATTTACTTCTTACCGGCCGTACACTGATGGGGCATGATAGTGCTAAAAATCAGCAATTGGAAGACCACTACTTTGGCGCTATTCCTACTCGCGTAGCCGCCTTCATGAAAGATTTGGAAATCGAATCATTGAAACTTGGTATTCCTGTAAAAACACGTCATAACGAGGTTGCTCCAAACCAATTTGAACTTGCACCGATCTATGAAGAGTGCAACTTAGCAGTAGATCACAATATGCTCATCATGGCTGTGATGCGTAAAGTATCTCGTCGCCATGGATTCCGTGTTTTATTGCATGAGAAGCCATTCAAAGGTGTGAATGGATCAGGTAAACATAATAACTGGTCACTCGGAACCGATACCGGTATTCTATTGATGGCTCCGGGTAAAACACCAGAAGATAACTTACGCTTCATCACTTTCGTAGTCAATACTCTTATGGCTGTTTACCGTCACAATGGTGTATTGAAAGCTAGTATCTCCAGCGCTACCAATGCTCACCGTTTGGGAGCCAATGAAGCACCTCCAGCAATCATTTCTTCTTTCTTAGGCAAACAATTGTCGCAAGTATTGAAGCACATTGAAGAAAGCACTAAAGATGATTTAATCAGCTTAAGTGGGAAACAAGGTTTGAAACTTGATATTCCTCAAATTCCTGAATTGTTGATAGACAATACAGATCGTAACCGTACTTCTCCTTTTGCTTTCACTGGAAACCGTTTTGAATTCCGTGCAGTAGGTTCAGAAGCAAACTGTGCATCTGCAATGATCGCATTGAATGCAGCTCTTGCAGAACAATTGACTAAATTCAAAAAAGATGTTGATGCTCTTATTGAAAAAGGAGAGCCTAAGATCTCTGCTATCTTGGAAATCATTCGTAGCTATGTAAAAGAGTGCAAAGCTATTCACTTTGACGGTAACGGCTACAGTGACGAATGGAAAGTGGAAGCTGCTAAACGTGGTTTAGATTGCGAAACAAGTGTACCTGTTATCTTTGACAATTACCTGAAACCTGAATCAATCGCAATGTTTGAGTCTACCGGCGTTTTGACTAAGAAAGAACTGGAAGCTCGCAACGAGGTTAAATGGGAAACTTATACAAAGAAAATTCAAATTGAAGCACGTGTACTAGGAGATTTGGCCATGAACCACATCACTCCGGTTGCTACACAATATCAAACGAATTTGATTGATAACGTATATAAGATGAAAGATTTGTTCCCTGGTGAAAAATCAGCTAAATTATCAGCTAAGAACCTGGAACTTATCGAAGAAATATCGGATCGCACCGCTTATATTAAGGAACATGTAGATGCAATGGTTGAAGCTCGCAAAGTAGCTAATAAGATTGAATGCGAACGCGAGAAAGCAGTCGCATACCATGATCAGATTGTTCCAATGTTGGAAGAAATACGTTATCATATCGATAAGTTGGAACTTATCGTTGATGATCAAATGTGGACACTTCCTAAATACAGAGAACTCTTATTTATAAGATAAAGAAGAAAAGTAGATAGTTTCGACTATCTATTTCTTTTGTTGGTTGTTTTAAGTTTGCAGAAGAGGGGTATCGTGAGATAGTCCTCTTCTCTTTTTATATATGAGCTAAGTTAACTCAAGCTATACATTAAGCTCAGACAACCTATTCTTTAAGTGTCTTTGATTCATAAAATAAGTAGTCCCACAACTGCATGATCATGGTCACGCAATTGCGGGCCCATGATCACACGGCTGTGGGACCATCGTCACGCAGCTGCGTGACCACTTACTTCGTTCATTTTAAGAACTTAGTCCATGAAGCTTTTCTCCTTAGTATTCGTGGTTTATATACTTATAGCTTCTATACCAATGGCTTGCCTCTATATTGCTTTATCTTCATTCATCAATAATCTCAGCATCTTCTACTTCTAGTAAACTAGCCGCAACAGGAGGTTTTGGTTTACGACGCATAAACTTAAACCAACTGATTAACTCAGAAAGAGCGTAAAGCAAACTAGTAACTCCAATGATGATAAATGCTGTATTACGTGCATCTGTAGGATTGAGAATTACAAACAACCCAGCCAATAAAATGAGTAAAGGAATAACATAATAACCCCCTGATACCCGAACCCATTTCCGAGCCATAATGAGCAAAGCAATTTGTTGAACGCCGCCCATCATTAAAATAAAGCCAAGCAAATACATCAATACGTCAGCAAAAAATGCAGGGGTAATGACTAACCAAAGACCAAAGAGGAAACTCCCCACTCCTTCTATAGGGAAGCGACGAGGAACTTCCAACTCCACTTTTTTAGTATAATAACCAATGGTAACGATCAATCCCGGGATCATAAATAAGACACCAATAGTAATTACAATGTAAACTGCAGCGGCATCAGGCCATATAACCAACACAAGGCCTACTATAAGAGCACAAACGCTACGCATCAGAAAATTGTTAATTGCTTTCATTCATTCATTTATTTATATTTATACTATCCTATTTATTGCAAGAGTAATCATGTGCCGGTTTAACGACATAGAAGTTAAAAGCTCTTTAAACAACTATTCAATATGGTTTTTGCCATCGCACCCGTAACATTAGCATTCTCACCATAAGCGGCATTGCGGGCATTAAATCGACGTTCGATCTCATCAATTGTGTCAACACCTATTTTCTCTTCACATAAACGAGTGGTAAGCCCTAGCGAACGAAAGAATTCTTCGGTACATACAATAGCAGCATCGATGCGTTCATCATGAGTACCAGAAGTGATGTTCCACACTCTCTCACCATATTGTATTAGCTTATCTCCCTTTGCTTCTCGCAAAATACGTAATGTAGCCGGATAAACAATTGCTAAAGTATGACCATGAGAAAGGCCATGCAATGCAGTGAGCTCGTGACCGATCATGTGAGTGGCCCAGTCTTGCGATACCCCCATAGAGATGAAACCGTTCAGCGCCATTGTAGCCGAAAGCATAAAGTCGGCCATTAACTGATAGTCATTTTGATTTTGGCGAATCTTAGGTGCAACCTCTACAAGTGTTTGCAAGATTCCTTCAGCCCAGCGATCCATCAAGCGAGATTGCCCCGGAGTAGTCATATACTGTTCCACAGTATGTACAAATGTGTCGACTAAACCACAGGCAACCTGATGAGGAGGGAGAGTAAACGTTACCTCTGGATCGAGAATAGAAAAAAGAGGAAAGTTGGCAAAAAATCCATATTTCTCTTTCGTTTCTTTTCGAGACACCACACCGCCATTGTTCATTTCCGAACCAGTAGCCGGAAGAGTAAGCACTGTACCCAAAGGAATCGTTTCGCCTGCAATGAATCGTGCTTTCACCAGATCCCATGCATCACCATCGTACAGTAACCCTGCAGAAATAAGTTTGGTGCCATCAATAACGGATCCACCACCTACAGCTAATAAAAAATCAATTTTCTCCTTCTTACCTAATTCAATAGCCTTACGCAGGGTTTCAATTGAAGGATTAGGCTCAATACCCCAGAACTCAACAGTATCATAGTCTTTCAATGCCTCTTTAACCTGATCATACACACCATTGTTTTTAACGCTGCCACCGCCGAAAGTTATCATCACGCGCTTACCTGTAGGAATTTCTTTATTTAAGTTCGCAATCATACCTTTACCCATAATAAGCTTTACGGGATTTTGAAAAACAAAATTATTCATACTTTTCTATATCTATATTTGATAAACCGTTTAGTTATAAAACAGCCAAAAGGTTAAAAAGTTTTTATATGTT
Source organism: Bacteroides ihuae (assembly GCF_900104585.1). GTDB lineage: Bacteria > Bacteroidota > Bacteroidia > Bacteroidales > Bacteroidaceae > Bacteroides > Bacteroides ihuae. The sequence continues at coordinate 789,124 of NZ_FNVX01000005.1, read as the reverse complement.
TCATTCTCTGGAAAAAAAATACAGAAAAATAGTTTTAAATATTTTGCAATTTCAAACAATGTGTTTATATTTGCCCCGAATAAAAGCAAAATGCAATGAGAAGTATATTAGTTAATACATATTGGTGGCGTTACTTACAACTAAATAAGTCGTAAGGTTGCAGCCTCATGTATATATACTAAATTAATTTAAGATATACCTAAGAGCCCTGTCGCACCTGCGACAGGGCTCTTTCTTTTTTCAAGCAATTTATAACAACAATATTATAGTAGCATTATGAAAAGTTATTTAGTAGACGAGAATGGTTATTATGGAGAATTTGGCGGAGCCTATATTCCTGAAATTCTTTATAAATGCGTGGAAGAATTAAAAAACACCTACCTAGAGGTATTGCAAAGTGAAAGCTTTAAGCAAGAATTTGAGCTATTGCTCAGAGACTACGTAGGACGCCCTTCCCCACTCTATCTGGCCAATAGGCTATCAAAGAAGTATGGCTGCAAAATCTATCTGAAACGAGAAGATTTGAATCATACGGGTGCTCACAAAATAAACAATACCGTAGGCCAGATACTAATCGCTAGACGCATGGGTAAGAAACGTATCATAGCCGAGACTGGTGCCGGACAGCATGGTGTGGCAACAGCTACCGTTTGCGCACTAATGGATATGGAATGTGTTGTGTATATGGGAAAAACGGATATAGAAAGACAGCACATCAATGTTGAAAAGATGAAGATGCTGGGTGCTACAGTTGTACCTGTTACGTCAGGTAATATGACACTAAAAGATGCGACCAATGAAGCTATTCGCGACTGGTGCTGTCATCCGGCAGACACTTTCTATATCATCGGTTCTACTGTCGGACCTCATCCCTACCCAGATATGGTGGCACGTTTGCAATCAATTATCAGCGAAGAAATTAAGAAGCAACTTCTAGAAAAAGAGGGACGTGATTATCCTGATTATCTGATCGCTTGCGTAGGTGGAGGTAGTAATGCTGCGGGAACAATTTACCATTACATAGATGACGAACGAGCTAAGATTGTACTAGCTGAAGCTGGTGGAAAAGGGATAGAAACCGGAATGACAGCTGCCACCATACAACTCGGAAAAATAGGGATCATACACGGCGCCTGCACTTTCGTTATTCAAAATGAAGATGGTCAAATAGAGGAACCATATTCTATATCGGCCGGACTTGACTACCCGGGTATCGGGCCCATACACGCTAATTTGGCCGCAAAACATCGTGCTACGGTAGTAGCCATCAATGATGACGAAGCAATAGAATCAGCCTATGAGTTAACTCGCTTAGAAGGAATAATTCCTGCACTGGAATCAGCTCACGCCTTAGGCGCATTAAAAAAAATAATGTTCAAACCCGAAGATGTAGTAGTACTTACTGTTTCGGGCCGTGGAGATAAAGACATAGAAACCTATTTGGACAACTACAAAAAAGAAACACTATGAAGCAATTTACATATCACACCAATAGCAAGCAGGTAGTTGGTGATTTACATACACCTGTGAGCATTTATCTCAAAGTAAGAGATATGTATCCACAATCGGCCCTTATGGAAAGTTCGGATTTCCATGCTACAGAGAACAGTCAATCATTCATCGCTCTCTGTCCGCTGGCTAGTATAGGAATAAACAGCGGTAAAGTAACAATGACATACCCTGACAATACACGCGAAGAAAAGCAGCTAACTCCCACTTTTCCGGTAGAAGCAGCTTTAAATCAATTTATTGGTCAATTTAAGGTAAGCGGACAGGAGAATAATGTATGTGGGCTATATGGATATACCACTTTCAATGCCGTGAAATACTTTGAGAATATACCTGTCAAAGAGAGTCACGATGAACAGAACGATGCTCCAGACATGCTATACATATTATATAAGTATATCATCATCTTTAATCACTTTAAAAATGAGTTAAAGCTAGTAGAGATGCTGGTCGATGGAGAAGAGAGTGACTTAGACAAATTAGAAAATGCCATTGAGAACCGTAATTACGCATCATATAACTTTTCCGCAGTAGGCCCTGTAACAAGCACAATCACCGATGAAGAGCACAAAGCCAATGTGCGTAAAGGTATCGCTCATTGTCTGCGTGGTGATGTGTTTCAGATAGTACTTTCGCGACGCTTTGTGCAACCCTATGCAGGCGACGACTTCAAGGTTTACCGTGCCTTGCGAAGCATCAATCCCTCTCCTTATTTATTCTATTTCGACTTCGGTGGTTACCGCATCTTTGGTTCTTCACCCGAAACTCATTGTAAAATAGATGGAAGACACGCCTATATTGATCCGATTGCCGGTACTACTAGACGTACTGGCGATGCCTTGAAAGATAAGGAATTGACAGAGGCACTCCTTGCTGATCCCAAAGAAAATGCAGAACACGTTATGCTGGTTGACTTGGCAAGGAATGATCTAAGTCGCAATTGCCACGATGTACGCGTAGTATTTTATAAGGAACCACAATACTACAGTCACGTCATTCACTTAGTGTCCAGAGTAAGTGGATTACTGAATGATGAAGCCAATACGATCAAGTCTTTCATTGACACTTTTCCTGCAGGAACATTGAGCGGCGCTCCTAAAGTACGCGCCATGCAGTTGATTAGTGAAATCGAACCGCATAATCGTGGAGCATACGGTGGTTGTATCGGATTTATCGGATTAAATGGTGATCTGAATCAAGCCATCACCATCCGTACTTTTGTGAGTCGTAATAATGAACTGTGGTTTCAAGCTGGTGGCGGCATTGTAGCTCGCAGCCAAGACGAGTATGAATTACAGGAAGTGAATAACAAACTGGGAGCTCTCAAAAAAGCCATTGACTTGGCCGCTACAATAAAAAACTAACTTTAATAATTGAGAAAATGAAAATATTACTCTTGGACAACTACGATTCCTTCACCTACAATCTACTTCATGTGGTAAAAGAATTAGGAGCAACCGATGTTGAAGTTATACGCAACGACCAAATAGCACTTGACGAAGTTGAACGCTTTGATAAAATCATTCTTTCACCAGGCCCGGGCATTCCCGAAGAAGCAGGATTGCTTCTCCCCATCATTAAGCGCTACGCTCCTACTAAAACGATACTAGGTGTCTGCCTTGGTCATCAAGCTATAGGAGAAGCTTTTGGAGGTACGCTCGAGAATCTGAAAGAAGTACACCACGGCGTACAGACACCCGTACAAATACTAAAAGAAGATGTGCTATTCAGCAATCTCAAGAACGAAATTCTTGTAGGCCGATATCACTCTTGGATTGTAAGTAAAAGCAACTTTCCAAGCTGTCTGGAAATAACTACAGAAAGCAATGAGGGAGAGATTATGGCATTACGTCACAAAGATTACAAAGTATATGGCATTCAATTTCATCCCGAGTCGGTTCTGACTCCGCAAGGAAAAACTATTATTAAAAACTTCTTAAGCTTATAAATCGATGAAACAAATATTATATAAACTCTTTGGGCACCAATGCTTGGGAAGAGATGAAGCTAGAGAAATACTACAAAACATTGCACAGGGGAAATATAATGAGGCACAAGTAGCCTCACTTATTACCGTTTTCCTGATGCGCAACATCACCGTAGAAGAACTTTGTGGTTTTCGAGATGCTCTTCTAGAGATGCGCCTTCCTATAAAATTAGACGAATTTGAGCCAATTGACATTGTTGGCACCGGTGGTGATGGCAAAAACACCTTTAATATCTCTACGGCTTCCTGTTTCGTGGTAGCAGGTGCTGGCTTTCCTGTAGTAAAACACGGCAACTATGGTGCTACCTCAGTGAGCGGAGCAAGCAATGTGATGGAACAACACGGCATCAAGTTTACCAACGACAACGACAAACTGCGCCGTAACATGGAGAAGTGTAATATTGCTTATCTACATGCACCCTTGTTCAACCCAGCCATGAAAGCAGTAGTTCCGGTCCGAAAAGCACTTGCTGTACGTACTTTTTTTAATATGCTAGGTCCCTTAGTCAATCCAGCACTCCCCAAATACCAACTACTCGGTGTGTACAATCTCGCATTACTCCGCCTATACAACTACACCTATCAAGAAAGCTCTACCAAATTTGCAGTCGTTCACAGTCTGGACGGATACGACGAAATATCATTGACTTCAGAATTCAAAGTAGCAACCAATGGAAATGAGAAGATATATACACCCGAATCTCTTGGCTTCACACGTTATAAAGAAATAGATCTTGATGGAGGAGCTACAGTTGAAGATGCAACCAAAATATTTGATAATGTGATGAATAACAAAGCAACTGAAGCACAAAGAGATGTGGTAATTGTCAATTCTGCTTTCGCAATCAATGTTATTCATCCTGAAAAAACAGTATTTGAATGCATGGACATAAGCAGAGAATCTTTGGTAAGTGGAAAAGCACTTAAAACATTGAAAACATACATTGAACTAAACAGCTAATGAAATGAAAGATATACTATCTGAGATTATTGCTAATAAACGTTTCGAGGTTGATATACAGAAGCGAACTATAACTATTGAACAGTTGCAGGATAGCTTCGACAATTTTCAAACTCAACACTCTTTAAGTAAAGCTTTAGTTGCTTCATCCTCCGGAATTATCTCCGAGTTTAAACGTCGTTCACCATCCAAAGGATGGATCAAAGAAAGTGCTTCAATTGAAGAAATCATTCCCTCTTATGAATCCGGTGGAGCAGCAGCCATTTCCATTTTGACTGATGAAAAATTCTTCGGTGGCAGCTTGAGAGATATCAAAATGGCACGCCCTTTGGTAAACATACCAATATTGCGTAAAGACTTTATCATCGACGAATATCAACTCTATCAAGCAAAAATTGTTGGGGCCGATGCTATCTTATTAATTGCCGCAGCGCTCGAAAAAGAAGTCTGCCATGCTTTGGCCGAAAAAGCACACCAGTTGGGATTAGAAACACTGCTGGAAATACATAATATCGAAGAATTGTCGTACCTTAGCAGAAATATAGACGTAATAGGCATTAATAACCGAAATTTGGGTACTTTCTTTACTGATGTTGAAAACTCCTTCCGCTTGGCTGAGCAACTCCCTCAAGAAGCTATTTTGGTATCCGAGAGTGGCATTTCCAACCCCGAAACAGTAAGAAGACTTCAAAAAAGCGGGTTTAGAGGGTTTCTTATAGGAGAAACATTTATGAAAGTCGATAATCCTGGAGAAGTGTTGCGAACATTCATTCATCAAATTAACGTGTAAAAGAAACATTCGAGATGATAAACGGTAAATTGATAAAAGTATGCGGTATGCGCGAAGCTCAAAATATTCGAGAAGTAGAGCAGTTAGGGGTCGACATGATAGGATTCATTTTTTATCATAAATCACCTCGCTGTGTTTCCGAAATGCCTCAATATATGCCCACTAAAGCAAAGCGAATAGGTGTTTTCGTCAATGAAACCAAAGAAATGATACAAACCATGGCCGACCGTTTCGACTTAGAGTACATACAGTTGCACGGAAAAGAATCACCGAGTTATTGCCGCTCATTACAGCTAAAAGGGTTACACCTCATCAAAGCATTTTCAATAAGTAATGAAAAAGACGTACTAGCGGCCCAAGCTTATGAAGGGTATTGCGACTACTATCTATTCGATACTAAGTCTCAGCAACATGGAGGATCTGGTAACCAATTTGACTGGAATCTCCTAAAATCATACACTGGAGAGACTCCATTCTTATTAAGTGGTGGCATCAATCTTTATAGCATCAAAGCTTTAAAGGAATTCACAGCCCCGAAACTAATAGGATTCGACCTTAACAGCCGTTTTGAGTTAGCCCCTGGTAAGAAAGACATAAAAAGACTAGAAAGCTTCCTACAGCAAATCTAGAAAAAGAAATATTTCAAATATAAGAAACAATGAACAGAATTAATCATTTATTCAACAGTAATAAGAAAGATCTTCTATCTATCTATTTTTGCGCAGGACACCCTACGCTCGAAGGAACTGTAGATGTTATTCGCGCATTAGAGGCAAACGGAGTAAACATGATAGAAATAGGCATACCCTTCAGCGACCCTATGGCCGACGGCGTTGTGATACAAAATGCTGCCACTAAAGCATTAGAGAACGGAATGTCTCTTAAGATTCTTTTTGAGCAATTGCGTAACATCCGTCGCAATGTGAAAATTCCATTAATATTGATGGGCTATCTAAACCCAATCCTTCAGTTTGGCTTTGAAAGCTTTTGTCGGAAATGTGTAGAAAGTGGCATCGATGGAATGATTATCCCCGATCTTCCTTTTAAAGATTACCACGAACGCTATCGTTTGATAGCAGAACGCTACAGTTTACGCATAATAATGCTCATCACTCCCGAAACTAGCGATGAACGAGTACGCGAAATAGATGATCATACAGACGGATTCATTTATATGGTCTCTTCAGCATCTACTACAGGAGCCCAACAAGATTTTGATAGTCAAAAGCGTGCATACTTCAAAAGAATTGAAGACATGAAACTACGTAATCCTCGTATGGTCGGCTTTGGGATTAGCAATAAAACAACATTCAGAGCTGCATGCGAATTTGCTACAGGAGCTATAATAGGCAGTCGCTTTATTACTTTGCTAGATGAAGAAAAAGATCCGGAAAAAGCTATTGTGAAATTAATTCAGGGACTTAAAGACTAAAATGTCTGATTAGGCAAAACATAGATTAATATCTATAGGCGCAGATTATTATATAATTAATAGTAATCTGCGCTTTTTTATTAAAAACTCATCCAGAAACAAAGCTTATAAAAGTAATCACTCATATATTTATTTCCAGACTCCTTATTAAATCGTATATTTGCACACGAATCAACAGAAACAACCATGTATATGATTACTAAATACCCTTCAGTTTTATTAATCTACACCGGTGGAACAATCGGAATGATCGAGAACTCAGAGACTGGTGCTCTGGAAAATTTTAACTTCGATCACCTACTTAAACATGTACCGGAGCTCAAAAAATTTAATTATCGAATAGCGTCCTATCAGTTTGATCCACCTATTGATTCTTCAGATATGGAACCGGCTTTTTGGGCAAAGTTGGTAAAAATAATCAATTACAATTACGATTATTTTGATGGTTTTGTCATTTTACATGGCACAGATACTATGGCTTATACCGCATCTGCCTTGAGTTTTATGCTTGAAAATCTAAACAAGCCAGTTATACTCACAGGTTCACAACTACCCATCGGCACACTCCGTACAGACGGAAAAGAAAATCTGATCACCTCCATCGAAATTGCCGCAGCAAAGAACCCCGATGACACTCCTATGGTACCAGAAGTTTGCATCTTTTTCGAAAATCATCTAATGAGAGGCAATCGGACGACCAAAATTAATGCTGAAAATTTCAATGCTTTTCGTTCTTATAACTACCCACCGCTGGCACGAGTAGGCATACATATTAAATATGAGTCTAATCTAATTCGCAAACCAGACACAACAAAACCTCTAAAACCTCATTTCCTGTTCGATACCAATGTTGTGATACTCACACTATTTCCGGGAATACAAGAAAGCATAGTCTCTGCCCTGCTGCATGTGCCCGGCCTCAAAGCAGTTGTACTAAAAACCTTTGGATCGGGCAATGCCCCACAGAAGGAATGGTTTATCCGTGAATTAAAAGAAGCAAACGATCGGGGCATCATTATAGTCAACATCACCCAGTGTTCTTCAGGAGCTGTAGAGATGGAGCGCTATGAAACGGGCATTCAGCTACTTCAGGCTGGCGTGATTAGTGGTTATGACAGTACTCCCGAGTCGGCTCTCACAAAACTGATGTTCCTATTAGGTCATAAATTAAGCAACCAAGAAGTAAGATACAAAATGATTTCGTCTATTTCGGGAGAAATAAGTAAAACAAAGCATTAGCAATACTTTCAATGCCCGTATAAAATAGATCTCTATTGGCAGTATAGACAGAATATACAACTTTAGTAAATTTCAAATTAACAGTATATATCGTATAATCCATAAATAGAATGATTAAGGGTATTTATTGCTTTCTCATTCAAAGTTGTCATATTCATCCATTTAAAACATAAAATAAGTTAACTTAGTCAACAAAACGCAATATTTTTCATTATTCAATTAAAGATTTGTCGTAATTTTGTCGCATACTCATAAAAGAACAAGATTATTATAGTCTTTATAACTAAACATTTAGAGTGAATTGATATGAAAATTACAGCAAAACAAGCAATTGCCATCGTGTTATTAGCACAATCTACAGCCTTTATTAGCTGTATTGACTCTGAAAAAGATGTCTATGATTCGAGCATAAAAACAGAAAATCCACTAGGCGACCTCTCTGCTCCTAACGGATTTGACTTCTCTACGACAGTAACCAGCAAAGTAACTGTGGATGTTAATGATGAATATAGCGGACAGTACTATTATACTGTGAAAATATTCGATAATAATCCATTAGCCACTGATACTATAGTTAATACATTAGCAGCTGGAGTAGCTAAATCAGGAGAACCATATTCTACTGAAATAGTGGTTCCAAAAACTCTTGGACACATTTATGTTCAACAAACTGACCCAAGAGGAAGAAGTGTTATTAAACAGTATCCGGTTGCTGAAAATATTTCATGCAATTTCAGCACAACAACTACTAGCACAAAAGCAAGTGTAGCCACTCGATCTGTTTCGACCAGAGCTACTGTAACTATGCCAGACTATACAACAATTCCTACTGGTGCTACCGAAATTAACAGTAGTAATTCAGGCACTGTATTACAAGCTAATAGTAACTATAAAATTACAGGTACTTATAATGGAACATTCACTCACTGGGGAACGTTTAGTGGTATAAAATTATATATATCAGGCACATGGAATATTCCATCAGATTTCGCCGTACAATCAGGTCTAGAAGTTATAGTTATGGCTGGTGGAGAAATAGAGACTACGCATACTTTACAATTTGTAAATACTTCATATCTAACGATAATGTCTAGTGGAACAGTAGATGTTAATATTCTGACATTAAGTGATACTGGCAATGAATTTAAAAACTGGGGAACGGCCAATATAACAAATACTTTTACAGCGAGCTCTGGTGCTTTATTCTACACTAAAGGCACTATTAAAGCTAAAAATGCGTCCTTCAATAGCACTTCACCTATACAAAATGAAGGAGTAATTACGCTCAGTGGCAAACTATCAATACCCTCAAACTCGACATTAACCAATAGTGGAGAAATATCTGCCGCTGATATGGAGACCAACAGTGATGCAGTCATTACAAATGATGGGAAAATGACTTTTGATAAAATAACTAATTGGAATAAGAGTATCATTTATAATAATTGTTATATTGAAAGTAAGTCTACAGCAAAGATTAGCGGTTCTACTGTTAATTTAAACAAAGGCTATATTAAAGCACAAGACTTGACTATAGATGGAGCCATTATAAACTTCAGTAATGGTTCAATGCTTGAAGCAACAAATACATTAAACCATACAACCAATGCAGATACTTACAATGGAGGTTCTACTGATTGGTCCATACTGAAAGCTCCGACTATGATGGGACAAGGATTTTCATACAACGGTAATCTAATGGTAGAAGTGGATAACCATCCAGCATTGAGCCCATGGTGGAACAATTATTATCTAAATAGTCCTGCCCAAATGGCCGCATATGGCACATCAAGCATTATTATTGAGGTTTGCACAGGAACAGTTAATGGAGGTAATCCAGGAACAGATCCTACGAACCCCACATTCCCAATCAGTGTCGAAGATAACACTAATTATACCTATATATTCGAAGATCAATGGCCTCTATATGGAGATTATGACATGAATGACCTCGTGTTAAAACTAAACAAAAAAACGATAAAAGTAAATAGTAATAACACTGTAAAAGAAATTAAGTTCGAAATAGAGCTTGAGGCTACTGGAGCAACTAAAGTATTAGCTGCCGGCTTACAATTGGATAATGTTTCAGCTTCTAATATAACTCAGGCTGTAGAATACAATAAGCAGCCTACCACTCTATTTGATTTCACGTCAATGAATATTGAGAAAGGACAAACTAAAGCTGTTATTCCATTATTTGCTGATGCCCATAAGTTATTAGGCAGTTCTACCTATACCTTCGTAAACACTGTAGATGGAAGTAGTAATAATGTAAACGACACACCTAGTATTAATGTCTCAATCAAATTTGATAACACAACTCTTACTGCTGCCGATTTTGCTAATAGCAAATTAAATTTCTTCATTATCACAGATGGAAGAAGCGATAGTAGAAAAGAAATTCATGTAGCTGGCTATAAACCTACAGATAAAGCTAACACAACATATTTTGGTAACAATAATGATGGTTCTTCTGTATCAAGCAATAAATATTATATTAGCCAAGACAATCTTGCATGGGGAATCATTGTACCTAAAGACTTTAAATATCCTAAGGAATATAAAAAAATCACCGATGTATATAGCAAATTCTCTAATTGGTTAAAGACTGGTGGCGCTCAAGACCAAGATTGGTATAATACATTTGATTCTAATAAAACGTATTAAAACAAAATTCCAATATAAAAAAAAACGGGAAAAGCTTTTCCCGTTTTTTTTTATGCGTATAACACTAACATTCTGAACAAATATCGAAACCAATCTATTAACTTTTAAAAAGATTATATATCTTTGCGAGTATACAGAACAAGCATAGTATAACCATCGAAGGAAAAACATCAAATCTCTGATATTATCATGAAGAAAAAAATTGTACTTATTGACGATAAAGCCTCTATTGGTAAAGTTGTATCTATTTATCTCAGTGCAGAATATGATTTCACTTATTTTGAAAATCCGATCAAAGCTATCGAGTCCTTACAAAAAGGGGAAATGCCCGATCTAATAATCTCTGATATTCGTATGCCTGAAATGAGAGGGGACGAATTTCTTAGCTACATGAAGAAAAATGAATTATTCAAGTCAATTCCCATCATCATGCTGTCTAGCGAAGAAAGTACTACTGAAAGGATTAGGCTATTAGAAGAAGGAGCTGCAGACTACATACTAAAGCCCTTTAACCCGCTTGAGCTAAAAGTACGAATTAAGAAAATAATAGAGTAAAACTCATCTATGCAATACCTCATATACATTGGAGAAAACAGCAAGACTATTGAACATTATTCTAAAATGTCCGAAGGTATATTTTGTGCCACATCTTCGTGTACCAAAGCGACAAAGCTGATTGATAGTATAAAAGAAAAAGATGAAATATCACTCTTGTATGAACAAAAGACACTTCATAAAGACCTTTCAGATATTAGCTATCTGAAGAAAAAATATCCTAGAATTTATATGATATTGGTCACAGAGTCGCTGGAGAAAGATGAAGCTTTAAAATATCTAAAAGCAGGAATATGCAACACGATTTCTTCTCTGGCCGATAAGGAATCTATCCATTTTTTAAGTGAATATATAAACAAAAGAAAACTAAACGCAAACAAACGGGATAAGAACGTTTCTATTCAAACGTTTAAACTCCCCCTCTGGAAAAGAATATTTGATATTCTGTTTTCTTGCACAGCACTGATTTGCTTGTCACCCATCTTAATTTTCACTGCAGTTGCTATCAGGCTAGAAAGTAAAGGAAGTATTATCTACAAGTCAAAACGAGTTGGCAGTAATTATCTAATTTTCGACTTCCTGAAATTTCGTTCTATGTATACCAATGCCGATAAACGATTAAAGGATTTAAATTCTCTTAATCAGTATCAATTAGAAGAAGCCTCGCAAGACTTTTCCGAAGAAAACAAAAAACTCTTAAATGAAGAGATCGTTCTTGTGTCTGACGATTTTTTGATATCCGAACATGACTATATTAATCAAAAAAGTATAGAAAAGAAGAATGCCTTCATGAAGCTGGAAAATGATCCTCGAATTACGAAAGTGGGACATATCATAAGGAAATATAGCATAGATGAATTACCGCAACTCATCAATATTCTGAAAGGAGATATGTCTATTGTCGGCAATCGACCTTTACCTATCTATGAAGCAGAACTACTAACCAGTGACGAGTATATAGATCGTTTTATGGCTCCCGCAGGACTTACAGGATTGTGGCAAGTTGAAAAGAGAGGAGAATCTGGCAAATTATCGGCTGAAGAGAGAAAACTGCTCGACATACGATATGCAAAAACGTTCTCTTTCTGGTTAGATATAAAAATAATTTTGAGAACTCTAACTGCATTCATTCAAAAGGAAGATGTGTAAAGATCCCTCTTGTCCTCTGATATCTATTGTAACGATTAACTACAATGGTCTAAATGACACATCCGAGCTAATTGAATCTATCCAAGCCTACATACATTCAACTAGCTACGAAATCATTGTGGTAGACAATGCATCTAAAAAAGACGAAGCATCCTTACTTAAAGAGAAGTATCCAGTTGTAAACGTAATTGCCAGCCCAAGTAATCTAGGTTTTTCAGGAGGAAATAACTTAGGTATTAAACAAGCTAAGGGAGAATTCATTTTCCTCCTAAATAATGACACTTACATTACAAGTGACTGTTTTCACTATTTAATAGACAGTTTCCAAGAAAATCCTTCTGCCGGAATGGTATGCCCAAAGATATGCTTCGCAGCCGGAAAACAAAACATTCAATATGCAGGCTACACCACATTAAGCAATATTACGCTAAGAAATAAGGCCATTGGCTTGGGTGAAAAAGACAAAGGGCAATATAATCTCCAATATAAAACAGCCTATGCGCATGGGGCTGCGTTAATGATAAGAAAAAAAACAATAGATCAAATAGGTCTAATGCCCGAAATATTCTTTCTTTATTATGAAGAAATTGATTGGAGTACAAAATTAAAAGAGGAAGGATATGAAATATGGTATAATGGTAATTGCACCGTATTTCATAAAGAAAGCCAAAGCACCGGACAAGAGAGCCCATTACGAACCTTTTATATGATGCGTAATAGACTATTGTATGCTTGGAGGCATAAAAGAGGGATAACGAAATGGTTATCAATCGTTTATCTGAGTACCATAGCAGCAAGTAAAAACAGTATTCAATTCATGACGAAAGGAAGAGCAGATCTTGCCGCAGCTACTTATAAAGGAATCATTGCATTCATCAATATACCCCATAAATTAAAGTAAAAACCTTATAGCAACATGAATCTATTTACTTTAAAACAAAAAATAAATAGCCATCCGATTTTGAAGGAGATACTTCACCGCCTCATTATGCACCCCACTAAGGCGAGACCTCAATGGTGGATTCGACTGTTCTACTTCATCTATCTCAAACGAGGCAAAGGATCGGTTATTTACCATAGTGTACGCAAAGATCTGCCACCCTTCAACTTATTTTCTTTAGGGAGTTATTCTGTAGTCGAAGATTTCAGTTGTCTGAACAATGCCGTGGGTGATTTAATCATTGGCAACTATACGCGCATTGGGTTGAGAAATACAATTATCGGTCCGGTTACCATCGGAGACCATGTTAATCTGGCACAAAATATCACTATAAGTGGCCTCAATCATAACTTCGAGAAGGTAGACGTACCTATCGACGGACAAGGTGTAACAACGGACCCTATCACTATTGCTGATGATGTTTGGATAGGGGCTAATGTAGTGATACTTTCGGGAGTAACAATCGGGACACATTGCATTGTGGCTGCCGGCAGTGTAGTGAAACATTCCATCCCTCCTTATTGCGTCTGTGCAGGAATCCCCGCTCGCATAATCAAAAGGTACAATTTTGAAACCCAGATGTGGGAGAAGAATCCCCAATAAGCTACCACGTAACTACATATAGTTAGTAAAAGGCTAAAATATACCATATAAAAGGGATTGCGTACTATGTATAATCCCTTTATCTTTGCACTATCAGAATTTAATTAATTAGTCATAATTTTATTACGTAGCCACATAAAATAAAATTAGATAAATCCCGCCGAAGTGATTTCGTCGGGATTTTATTTTTTCTAACATTAGTTAACAAAAGCTAAAAAACAATCTTTTCTCAGAGATGTTATATATAAGTACAATTATTAAAGATAGAACCAATTATGAAGAAACTAATTTTAGTAAGACATGGCGAAAGCCAATGGAATCAACAAAATCGTTTTACCGGATGGGCCGACGTAGCTCTCAGTGAAAAAGGAGAAGAAGAAGCCCGTAGAGCCGGACAATTAATAAAAGAAGCAGGAATAACATTCGATATAGCGTTTTCATCAGTACTAAAACGGGCTATTAAAACTCAACATCTTTTGCAAGAGGAAGCTGACCAGATGTGGATACCTGAAATCCATCATTGGCGATTGAATGAACGTCATTATGGTGCACTGCAAGGCCTCAACAAAGCGGAAACAGCCGAGAAATACGGTGATGAGCAAGTTCATATATGGAGAAGAAGCTATGATATTGCTCCTCCCATGCTACCTGTTGATGATGACCGGTCCGCCTCTTTAGAATCTAAATATCAGAAACTTGACCAAAGCATGCTTCCTTTGGGAGAATCATTAGAACTTACTATCAATCGTGTACTTCCTTTCTGGTATGACAGCATTGCTCCTGCTCTGCTCGATGGAAAAACTGTGCTTATAGTCGCTCATGGAAATAGTCTTAGAGCACTAATAAAGTACCTGGATAGAATTAGTGACGAAGAAATCGTAAGTTTAGAAATACCAACAGGTGTTCCTCAAGTCTATGAACTTGACGATACATTAAATCCGGTGAATCACTACTATTTGAAGTAAATAATCAAAAAAAGCCAAGCTACACGACTTCTTACAAAAAGGGAGCAGTGTACTTGGCAATTGCTATATTCTCCTGTGCGAAAGAATTTCATGTTATCCTCCGCCAAAACCATGAAGAGATTCCAAGAAAGTCATAAGAACCTTATAAATTCTGTATCTCTCCTATTTCGATTAGCTTATTAACGATTGCATAAATAGTTAGGCCGGCGGCACTATGTATTTGTAACTTCTTACTAATATTTCGTCGGTGAGTAATCACTGTATGAATAGATAAAAAAAGTTGCTCAGCAGTTTCTTTATTGGTCATCCCTTTGACTACACAAACCACTATCTCTTTCTCACGCTGGCTTAAAGTTTCTTGATTATCATTCTCCTCATCCGGTGCAATATTTTGTAAACGACTAATTTTATTTGATAAAGTCTCCAAATCATCACAAATAGATATTGAATCATCATATTTGGTCAATAGGGCAGAATCTATGAATGAACTAATCAGAGCCACTAGACGAATACCTTTTCCCGAAGCTTCATCACGAAAGCGAGCTACATCAAAATAATTGCCAAACGCTGGGTTTACAATCAAAATATCTGGCGGTTGAGTACGCAAACAGTCATTTAAAGCATCAGTAGATCCTAATTCTACCGGCTGAATTTTAAGATTCGGTAACCTCCTCAGAACAACGGTCAATCCACTACGGATAATAACAGATGTTTCTGCAATGCCAATCCGAATTGTTTCGTTATTTTTCATCATTACCAAGCCTCCTTTCGAGTTTCAAAATAGCAGGAACAAACAGATAATCCTCCACCTTACAATGTGAGTCCAGTGCTTCTTCGCAAGCAAAAATATCGAAAAGAGCAGCATTCAATAAATTATTGTTTGCTTTCGAAGGACAGTACTTGATGATAATATTTTTCAGTTCCGTAAGTTTCTCGCTAATGAGCTCGTGATGCTTAGAAAAAGTACATATCTGATAATTTTTCTGGGTCTTATTTTGAAGCAAATCATCGACATATCTAAAAACCGTTTTCTCTTCATATTCCATATGTCTTCTAACCTCACGCACATATATGTCAAAGAAGTTAAGAATAAGAGATACTACATCTTTCTCTGAATAATCAATGGAATCAATTAATTTCCGACGTATACTAGGTAACGAAAAATCAAGAAAATAAAGATGAGTCTGTCGGAGGTAATCGACCAAAGCCGGTATGGATATATCTTCAGTTTCATCATTCATCCGAGAGAAGCCTTCTTCTACAAAATTCACTACTGTAAGAAATGTAGAATAATCTACATTATTCATAGTACAAACCTCTTTCACTGTTTTGTCGCCAAAACCTAAAGACAATCCAAAACGACTCATTACTTGTAATAATGAATAGTTATTGCAAATGAGATCGCTCATCTTGTCCGTAGGTTTATATTTCTGCAATTTGTTCATAAAATACCTATTTAATATTAGCACAACAAATTAACACATTATTTTGTGCGCACACAATCACCATTATTAGGTATTTTTTTCCGTAATCACTATAAATGATTACCGGCAGGTCAATAAATCACTATAAATAGTGATTCTCCACCTCTTCGAATTAGTGTATCTTTGCAACATAATAATAAAAAAACAAATTAGATCATGAATAAAATAGGTATATTTTATGGTTCTACTACCGGAACCACTGAAGAAATAGCGCGCAAAATAGGAGAAAAATTAGGTCTTGCTAAAGCAGATATACATGATGCAGCTAAAATAAAAGAAGAACTCGTTAAGGAGTATGATATCTTATTACTAGGTACATCTACTTGGGGAGACGGTGAGTTACAAGACGACTGGTATGATGGCGTAAAAGTGCTAAAAAAAGCAGGTATATCTAACAAATATGTTGCTTTATTCGGTTGTGGAGATTCAGAATCATATAGTGATACCTTCTGCGGCGGCATGGGAGCTCTTTATGAAGAATTGAAAGATACTGGTTGCACATTCTGCGGAGCAACAGATATCGAAGGATATTCTTTTGACTCATCAGAATCTGTAGTAGATGGCAAATTTGTTGGTTTGGCTCTGGATGATGTAAATGAGGATGACAAAAGCGACGAACGAATTGATCAATGGATTGAAACACTTAAAAAAGAATGTTCCAAGTAACCCTAAAGATTATATTTTAATTTTTCTTGTTTAGCTTGTATGTTTTTGTGTAAAGAGCTACCTCGTAAAGAGGCAGCTCTTTTACTTTAGAGAAAAGAACTATCAGCTAAAGGGAGGAAATTGTGTTCTTTTTAAGCTAAGAATAAGGCTATTGATCTAAGAAAACACCCTTCTTGTAACCTTGGTTACAAAATAACTCTCCGCACCGCTCTATCTTTGCATTAAAGTTACTAAAACACTTAATACGTAAAGATTATGAGTATGTTCTGTTTTCAATGTCAAGAAGCCGCAAAAGGTACCGGCTGTATACTAAGTGGTGTGTGTGGAAAAACGCCAGAAGTAGCCAATATGCAAGATCTTCTATTGTTCGTAGTGAGAGGTGTTGCAGTCTATAATCAAGAGCTTCGCAAGATAGGAAAACCTTCTGCAGAGGCTGATAAATTTGTATTCGATGGCCTTTTTATCACCATCACCAATGCCAACTTCGACAAAGCAGCCATTATAGAGAAAATAAAGAATGGACTAGTTCTGAGAAACAATCTGGCACAAAAGATAACGTTATCCAATGCACCGGACGAATGTACATGGAACGGGACCGAAGAGGAATTTGAAGAAAAATCGCAAAGCGTGGGTGTACTTCGTACTCAAAATGAAGATATACGTTCATTAAAAGAATTGGTGCACTATGGCATTAAAGGTATGGCCGCTTACGCAGAGCATGCCTATAACTTAGATTCGGCCGATCCTGAAATCTTTTCATTTATGCAACGTGCATTAGCCGAAATCACTCGCGAAGATATTTCTGTCGATGAATTGATTGCTCTTACATTGGAAACCGGAAAATACGGTGTAGTTGCTATGGCTCAACTAGATGCCGCTAACACCAGTCATTATGGCAATCCGGAACTATCCGAAGTTAACATCGGCGTACGCAACAATCCGGCAATACTTATCAGTGGACATGATCTGAAAGATTTAGAGGAGTTACTGCAACAAACTGAAGGAACAGGCATTGATGTGTATACGCATAGCGAAATGCTTCCTGCTCATTATTATCCACATCTGAAGAAGCACAAACACTTGGCTGGAAACTACGGAAACGCTTGGTGGAAACAAAAAGAAGAATTTGAAAGTTTCAACGGTCCCATTCTCTTTACTACAAACTGCATCGTACCTCCCACTTCAAAAGCAGCTTATAAAGATCGCATCTACACAACCGGCGCTTCGGGTTTAGAGGGTGCAATACATATCCCAGAACGTAAAGATGGTCAACCGAAAGACTTCTCCATTATTATAGAACACGCCAAACGTTGTCAGCCGCCGGTAGAGATAGAAACGGGGACTATAGTAGGTGGTTTTGCCCATGCACAAGTGTTGGCTTTAGCTGATAAAGTGGTAGATGCTGTGAAGAGCGGAGCTATCAGCAAGTTTTTTGTTATGGCGGGTTGCGACGGACGGATGAAGAGTCGTAGTTATTATACTGAGTTTGCAGAGAAGTTACCAAAAGACACAGTGATTCTCACAGCAGGTTGCGCTAAATACCGTTACAATAAACTGCCGTTGGGTGATATCAATGGCATCCCACGTGTGCTCGACGCCGGTCAGTGTAATGACAGCTATTCCCTTGCAGTAATCGCCATGAAGTTACAAGAAGTATTCGGGCTAGAAGATATCAATGACTTACCCATAGTGTATAACATTGCCTGGTATGAACAAAAAGCTGTTATTGTGTTACTGGCTTTACTTCACTTAGGTGTGAAAAAAATCCATCTGGGTCCTACCCTACCGGCTTTTCTATCTCCTAATGTAGCCCAAGTGCTTGTCGATAATTTTGGCATTGGTGGCATCAGTACGGCCGACGAAGACATTGCAACGTTTTTAAGCTAAAGTAAACATGCAAGAGGAAATTGCAAAAGTATGGTTCAAGAAAGTTTGCACTCAAAATAGCAGATGGACTTAAACTATTTTGTATACGCATTTGGACTAAACAGCAAGAAATGTTTAAATTTAAAAACGCCTTTACAAGCCTTGTGAGAAGGATTTATAAAACTAGTTAGTTCAGCGTGGTGAATTAACTACTTCAGCTTGGTGAAGACGTGTCTTCACCAAGCTGAAGTTCCGAACTCAACGGAATAAAACAATTTGTAAATATTTTAAACAATATAGGCATTAAAATTTAGTATGCCTACATAGCAATTTCAATATTCTTATGCCTTTTCTTGAGGTAACAGCAAGTTAAGTAGCACACCCACAATTGCAGCAAGTCCAATGCCCGAAAGAGAAAAATTACCCCATGTTAATACTGCACCGCCAATACCTACCGTCAGTGTCAGTGAGAATATAATAATATTACGCGTGCGACTCAAATCTACAGCGCAATTAATAAGGTTTGTAACTCCCGCGCAAGCAATAGTTCCGAATAGTAACAACATAATGCCTCCCAACACAGCACTAGGTATAGATCTAAGTAAAGCACTGACTTTTCCTATGACCGAGAAGATAATAGCAGTAACCGCAGCTATACGGATAACTTGAGGATTAGTGACCTTAGTGAGAGACATAGCACCCGTCACTTCAGAATAAGTGGTAACAGGAGGACCGCCAAGAAACCCTGCAACAAAACAAGCTAATCCGTCACCCAACAAAGTGCGATGCAAACCAGGGTCTTTCACAAAATCTTTTTTAGCCACCGTATTGACCACATATACATCACCGATATGCTCTATCACAGGTGCTATGGCTACAGGCATCATATACAATATTGGTTCCCACGAAAAAGCAGGGAATGTAAACGGAGGTAAGCTAAACCAAGCAGCATCTCGCACACCAGATAAATCGACATCAAAAAATAATAATGCGGCCACATATCCCACTATAATACCACAAAAGATAGGTATCAGTTTAAATAATCCTCTAGCTCGTATAGAAACCAAAATAGCCGTAATCAGAGATAACAATGCCAATATCCAGTTATCTTTAGCCATATTTACGCCTGTACCAGCCAATGACAAGCCGATGAGCATTATTACAGGGCCAATGACAATAGGTGGAAACAAACGGTCGATGAATCTGATCCCTTGCCATTTAACCAATGCACTCATCAGGAAATAAACCAAAGCTACTCCCATCATACCTGATAGCGTGCCTGGCAATCCATAAAGCTCAGTAGCTTTAATAATAGGTGCGATAAAAGCAAAACTACTGCCTAAGAAAATAGGTACCTTACCTTTGGTTACCAAATGGAAAATAAGAGTACCAATACCAGCAGTGAAAAGAGCGGTAGAAGGGTCGAGACCCACTAACAAAGGTACAAGTACCGTAGCACCAAAAGCCACAAAAAGAAATTGTATTCCTACCACCCCTTTACGCAAAGGAGAAAGATTGTTTGAATCCATAAATAAAGATAAAATCTGTTTTTAGAGAACAAAAATAGTATATTAAAGCCATTCAGAAGCACTTTTATTAAAAAATGAATATTAAACGCACTTTTTTATTTTGAAAGAAAGAAGTAACTTAGCGCAATAACAATAAAAAAAACAATTTATAAACCATATTTATATTTATCGCCTATGCTCTTTTCTGCAGAAAATATGTTACTGATTGGTTCTGTTTTATTAATTGTCAGCATTGTTTTTGGAAAGACCGGATATCGGTTTGGAATACCTGCCCTTCTCTTATTTCTAGTAGTAGGTATGATTTTCGGGAGTGATGGTCTAGGGTTACAATTTCACAATGCCAAAGAAGCACAATCCATTGGCATGATTGCTCTAAGCATCATTCTTTTTTCGGGTGGCATGGGTACTCAGTTCTCCGAAATACGCCCCATCCTTCCACACGGCATTGTCCTCTCTACCCTTGGAGTACTGCTTACGACCCTGTTCACGGGATTATTTATCTGGGCACTCTCCGGCATGAGTTTCATTAATATATGCTTCCCTCTTACTACCTCTTTGCTATTAGCTGCTACTATGTCATCCACAGATTCCGCATCCGTATTTGCCATACTCCGTTCTCAGAAGATGAATCTAAAACACAATCTTCGTCCCATGCTTGAGATGGAAAGTGGAAGTAATGACCCTATGGCTTATATGCTCACCATCATACTCATTCAGTTCATTCAATTGGGTGGTATGGGCATCGGAGAAATATTAGGAACTTTTGCTATTCAGTTCATTGTAGGCGGTGCGGCGGGATATTTACTAGGCAAATTGATTATCCTTTTCCTTAATAAAATAAATATTGATAATCAATCACTCTATCCAATCTTACTACTAGCATTTGTCTTTTTCACCTTTGCCATCACAGATCGCCTCAATGGAAATGGTTATTTAGCCGTGTACATTGCGGGAATGCTGGTAGGAAATAATAAAATTCCTTATCGAAAGGAAATTTCCACCTTTATGGACGGACTCACTTGGTTGTTCCAAATCATTATGTTCCTTACTCTTGGATTGCTGGTCAACCCGCACGAGATGCTACAAGTTGCTATTATAGCCACGCTAATCGGTCTCTTTATGATTGTTGTAGGTCGTCCACTTAGTGTATTTATAAGCCTACTCCCTTTCAGAAAAATGAAATTCAAATCACGCTTATTTGTTTCATGGGTAGGACTACGCGGAGCTGTGCCCATTATTTTTGCCACCTATCCTGTGGTGGCAAATGTAGAAGGTTCTAAGGCTATCTTCAATATTGTATTTTTTATTACGATCATATCACTGATTTTGCAAGGCACAACAGTCTCTTATGTAGCTCGCCTGCTGCATCTCTCCTCTCCTCTCGAAAAGACAGGTAATGAATTCGGCGTAGAACTGCCCGAAGAGATAGATTCCAAACTCTCGGATATGGTCGTTACTTCCGAGATGATTGAAGAAGCTAAAAATTTGAAAGACATGAATCTGCCGCAAGGTACACTGGTAATGATAGTTAAGCGTGGAGATGAATTTTTGATACCCAACGGTAGTCTAAAATTGCATGTTGGTGATAAACTTCTGCTCATATCGGAGAAAGAAAAGAAATAAGTCTCTACATTTGTAACCTGAAGAATAGAATTACTCAATCATCCATCTTTTTGGAGACAACGTAAGCTTTACATTAAAATAATATCTGAATAAAAAACTTCGCAAAATGAAAAACAAATCTTTCTTAAGCCGCATACTATGTGTTGCTTCAGTCTTCGCTTTTTGCGCTTTCTTATCGAATGTTCAAGCTGAAAGCACCCCTTGGAGCAAGAAAAAGGCATGCCAATGGTGTCATAAAGGAGAATGGTCTAACGGATTTAAAGCCGTGCCATACAAAGCAACCAACTCTATTGAGTTTGCCACTCAGTATCAGAAGAACAAAGAATTGTGGGATAAAATGTTTCGATGGTTGGGCGAGAACGACTTACTTACCATGCCACAAGGAACCTACGAAATAGATGGCAAACGTTGCTTTATCAAAGTATCTGATAGCCAAACACGAGATGCAAGCAAGAGCAAAGTAGAATCTCACCGTCATTACATTGACTTGCAGTATGTAGCAAAAGGAACCGAGCGTTTCGGGCTAGTTAAGGTCAAAGACGCTACACCCATCACAGAGTATAAGCCGGATGTGATTCACTATCAAGCAAAAAAGATTAAATACGTAGATTCAAAACCCGACTTTTTCTTTTTATTCTTTCCTAACGACTACCACCAAGCCATGGTAAAGGCAGAAAAAGAAGAAGTGGTAAGACTCATCGTAGCCAAAATAGAGTATTTACCTTAAAATGAGTTGCACAGAAAGGCAATAAGTTCTTTTTTCTTAATAAAAATAGATTTCGAAACAAGAATTATTAATCTATGTTATAAAACACATGTTTTCGTACACAGTGCTTGCAGATATCAAAAAAGTCCGTATATTTGCAGTGTGTTTTTCATAGTATTAGATTTAAGGTTAACAAAGGTTGGAGTCAGGCGTGACTCCTTTTTTTTTGCCCTATATTTCCCTCTCCTAATTATGATTACTATATCAGCCAATAACGAAGAATAAGAAAAACATCAAATATTTTAAAGCATACTACTCGTTTGATATAATTTTGTACATTTGCAATAATAAGTTTTTAATAACGATCACGACTGATTAGAATAATACATGGAACTTCTTGTCTATAAAGCATCTGCCGGATCGGGTAAAACATTTACCCTAGCCGTGGAATATATAAAGCTTCTCATTCTCAATCCTATGGCTTATCGCCAAATACTAGCTGTGACATTTACAAATAAGGCTACAGCGGAAATGAAAGAACGCATCCTCAGCCAACTATATGGGATATGGACAAAAGACGAAGGTTCTAACGCTTATTTGTTAAGAATATGCAGCGAAACAAATAAAACAGAAGAGGAAGTCAGCAAGGCTGCCGGAAAAGCGCTCAATTACATGCTACACGATTACAGTCGCTTTCGCGTAGAGACAATCGACTCTTTCTTTCAGTCGGTAATGCGTAATCTGGCTCGCGAACTGGAACTAAGCCCCAACCTGAATATAGAGTTAAACAATGCTGAAGTGCTGAGTAATGCTGTCGATTCGATGATAGAAAAGCTTGGTCCCACCTCTCCTATGCTTGCCTGGCTACTAGATTATATCAATGAACGAATAGCAGACGACAAGCGATGGAACGTTGCCGACGAAGTGAAAAGCTTTGGAAGAAATATCTTCGATGAGGGGTATATTGAAAAAGGAGAAGGACTTCGACAACGACTTAAGAACCCAAATACCATTAAGGATTATCGCCGCCAATTGGATGAAATGTTGAAAGAGGCTTTGGAACAGATGAAAAGTTTCTACGATCAGTTTGAAGGGGAATTGGATGGACACGCCCTCAATGCTGATGACCTGAAAGGTGGTTCAAGAGGAATAGGCAGCTATTTTCGCAAACTGAACAATGGTATCTTGGGCGACGACATCCGTAACGCTACTGTAGAGAAGTGTATTGAAGATGAGAAAAACTGGGCAGCAAAGACCTCGCCTCGCTATGGCGACATTCTTTCGTTGGCTTCATCAAGCCTGATACCTTTACTAAAAGATGCCGAAGAGTTTCGCACACGTAATAATGGGATAGTGAACAGTTGCCGCTTATCTATGCAGCACCTCAACAAAGTGCAGCTACTAGCGGGCATCGACGAGGAAGTTCGCGAACTGAACAGAGAGAACAATCGTTTTCTCCTGTCAGATACCAATGCTTTGCTTCATCGACTAGTGAAAGATGGTGATTCCTCTTTCGTATTCGAAAAGATAGGAACCAACATCCGCAATGTGATGATAGATGAGTTTCAGGATACCAGTCGAATGCAGTGGAACAACTTTAAATTATTACTACTAGAAGGTTTATCGCAAGGAGCAGATAGCCTCATTGTAGGCGATGTGAAGCAGTCTATCTATCGCTGGCGAAATGGTGATTGGGGGATACTGAATGGATTGAACGAGTATATCGGACATTTCCCTATTCGTGAGGAAACCCTAAAGACCAACCGACGAAGTGAAACAAATATCATACGCTTCAACAACCTCATCTTCAAAGCTGCGGTAGGTTATCTGAATGAAATCTATAAGTCGCAATTGAACACAGACTGTGAAGCTCTGCAACGAGCGTATGCTGACGTGGAACAAGAATCGCCTCGCAAAGAGGATAAAGGCTACATCAAAGTATCTTTCCTTGAACCAGACGAAGAACATAATTACACAGAGCAAACACTCATCAGCTTGGGCGAAGAGGTGGAACGATTGTTGAGCAGCGGTATCCGTATGAACAACATTGCCATCTTGGTACGTAAAAATAAAAACATTCCTCAAATAGCCGACTATTTTGATAAAGAACTGAATTGCAAGGTGGTCTCCGACGAGGCATTCCGTCTCGATGCATCGCTCTCCATCTGCATGATGATAGATTCTCTGCGCTATCTTTCGAATCCTGAAAATAAGATAGCTGCTGCCCAATTGGCTGTGAGCTATCAAACGGAAATAGTGAAAAAAGAGACTGACATCAATACGATATTGCTTCACACTGCGGAAGAATTTCTACCGAAAACGTTTATTGAGATGAAGGATGTCTTACACCTTATGCCTTTATACGAAGTATTGGAAGAGCTATTCAGCATCTTCGAAATGAACCGAATCACACAACAAGATGCTTATCTGTTTGCCTTCTTTGATGCCGTGACGGATTATGTGCAAAGCAACTCTTCGGACACGGATGCATTTATTCGCTTCTGGGAAGAGACGTTATGCAGCAAAACCATTCCCAGCGGTGAGATTGACGGCATTCGTATTTTCTCCATCCACAAATCTAAAGGATTAGAGTTTCATACGGTGTTACTACCTTTTTGTGATTGGAAGTTGGAGAACGAAACAAACAACCAGTTGGTGTGGTGTGTTCCTACCACCGCTCCTTTCGACGGACTTGATATTGTGCCGATCAATTATTCGTCTCAAATGGCAGAGTCTGTATATAAAGAGGATTACTTACAAGAAAGATTACAATTATGGGTAGATAACTTAAATCTGCTTTATGTAGCCTTTACACGTGCCGGAAAGAATCTAATTGTATGGTCTAAGAAGGGACAACGAGGAACCATATCCGACCTGCTGCTCAATACCCTTCCGCAAGTCGCTGCCCAAAGTGACATAGAATGGGATGAGGAAACATCGTACGAATATGGAGAGCTCTGCCCCTCGGAAGAAGAAAAGACGAATAAGGAAACCAATAAGTTACTTCAAAGACCAGAAAAGCGACCTGTAATAATGGAGTCAATGCGACACGATATTGAGTTTAGGCAATCTAACCGCTCGGCCGACTTCATAAAAGGTCTTGACGAAGAGGAATCTGAAAGTCGATTTATTGATCACGGAAAATTATTGCATACATTGTTCTCTGCCATCGAAACCGAGGCGGACATTGAGGTAGCTATAGAACGTCTGGTATTCGAAGGCGTTATCGGAAGTCATGAAACGGAAGAAGAAATACGTCTCCTTACTCAGAAAGCATTTAATCAACCACAAATACGCAATTGGTATTCCGGTGATTGGAGACTATTCAACGAATGTGCCATTATATATAAGGAGAAAGGGATATTGCAAACCCGACGTCCGGACCGTGTGATGATGAAGGACGAAGAAGTCGTGGTAGTCGATTTTAAATTCGGTAAACAAAAAAAGAAATATAACGAGCAAGTGCAAGGATACATGTCATTGCTCGCAAAAATGAAATACACTCACATTTCGGGATACCTATGGTATGTGGAAGAAGATGTGATAGAAAAAGTAGACTACAAAGTAACCAATAATCAGTAAGCCAATGAAAACAGCTCCATTGATTGGCATCAGCAGGCACCGACTTGCTACAGATGGTGAAGGTATTACCACTCTGGTAGCTTTCCATGGCTGTACACTTCGTTGTAACTATTGTCTAAATTCACAATCTTTACGTAAAGAGGGAATATGGAAACATTACGACACCGAAACCCTTTATGAAGAAGTAAGAAAGGATGAATTATACTTTCTGGCAACTAATGGCGGAATAACCTTTGGCGGAGGAGAACCTTACTTGCGAAGCGACTTTATTCTTGATTTTCGAGAACTTTGTGGTCCAAAATGGTTACTCACTCTAGAGACCTCACTCAACGTACCAACAAAAAACATTGAAAAGTTGCTTCCCATAGTTGACCATTATATTGTAGATATCAAAGACATGAACGATTCCATCTACAAGTACTACACTGGAACAAGCAATAAGCAAGTGATCAACAATCTGCATTACTTAATAAAATGTGGAAAAAAAGATGTAATTTCAGTCCGTATCCCACTTATTCCTCTTTATAATAATGAAGAAGACCTAGAAAGAAGTATACAGCAACTAAAAGGGATGGGACTATCTCGTTTCGACTTATTTACGTACGTAACCTACTAAATACGAAGAACCATGAAAAGAGGAAAACAAACCTGCAAGATACTCAAAGAGATCCGCAAGCAAATCGCAGAAGCGAATGAGATTGAATTTATCACCTCCGAATGCCAATATCAAGGTGATTGTCTAGGTACTTGTCCAAAATGCGAAGCTGAAGTTCGTTATTTGGAACAACAATTGGAACACAAACGAATAGCGGGCAGAACAATTAGCGTGTTGGGCATATCAGCAGGCTTGATTGCAATGACACCAATAATAGCTCACAGCGCCAACTTGGCAAGTACACAAACAAATCAAAAAATAGTCTATGATACAATAACAAATTCAAAGAAAGACATAGATACCAAGATAAAGGTTACACTTGGAATGATTTCGACTGACTTCTCTGAAATAAAAAAGCCATCAGAAAATGATACACTTAGCGTAGCAGACACCATGCCTGAGTTTCCTGGAGGAATGGTGGCACTATTTAATTTCATATCTCAGAATATAGACTACTCCAATGTCAATATGAACAGTATCAAAACGAGAAATCGTGTTATTGTGACTTTCATCGTTGATAAGGAGGGAAATATCATCAAACCTGTAATTGTACACGCTTTAAACCCCGATTGCGATAAAGAAGCGCTACGGGTTATCAGTCTTATGCCCAAATGGAAACCTGCTATTTTAGACAATAAAAAATATGCATGCAAATATACAGTTCCAATTACTTTTAAGCTAGAAGCAACAAAGAAGATAGAGGCAAAAGAAAACACTATATTAGAAAATGATACACTGGACATAGCAGACACCATGCCTGAGTTCCCGGGAGGAGCATCGGCACTAATGGATTTTATATCTCAGAATATTATCCATCCCAATGCCTACTTGGAAGGGAATGGTACTCAAGGACGTGCCATCGTTGGGTTTGTGGTCGATAAAGATGGGAGTATTATTAACCCCCAAATAGTACGTTCCGTTGATCCTTATTTGGATAGGGAGGCATTACGGGTTGTCAATCTCATGCCTAAGTGGAAACCCGGTATTAATAAAGGGGAGAAAGTAGCCGTCAGATACAAACTCCCGATTAATTTCAGTTTACAATAAAGTATAAAAAGTATGCAACCATTTCTGCAATTAGTAGCCAAAGATATATATGCTAAAATAGGAAACGATTTATCTCGTGTAGCTATCGTATTCCCCAATAAACGTGCCGGTTTGTTCTTCAGCGACTACCTAGCCGATGAATCCACTGATCCAATCTGGTCTCCGGCTTACGTTAGCATTAGCGAACTCTTTCAACAGCTCTCTGAGCTGAAATCGGGTGATCCTATCCGCTTGGTATGCGAACTCTACAAAGTATTTCGTGAAGAGACAAAGAGCGAAGAATCTTTGGATGAATTTTATTTCTGGGGTGAACTCCTTATCAGTGATTTCGACGATGTGGATAAGAATCTAGTCGATGCCCACAAACTCTTCAGCAATTTGCAGGATTTGAAAAATATTATGTCTGGATACGACTTCCTCGACGAAGAACAAGAAGAAGCCATCCAACAGTTCTTTCTCAACTTTTCCATCGAACGCCGCACGCAACTGAAAGAGAAGTTTATTTCTCTCTGGGACAAGCTCAATGATATTTATTCTCGTTATCGGAAAAACCTCGAAACGCAGGGCATAGCCTACGAAGGTATGCTCTATCGGAAAGTTATTGAGCAACTGGACGTAAATGCGTTGAAGTATGACAAATATGTATTCGTAGGTTTCAATGTACTTAATAAAGTAGAAACGAAGTTTTTTGATTTGTTGCAGGAGGTAGGAAAGGCTATGTTCTACTGGGATTATGATGTGTTCTACACCCGTATGCCCGAACAAAAACACGAAGCCGGAGAATTTATCAACCGCAACCTGAAACGTTTCCCTTCGGAACTACCGGAAGGATTATTTGATGCCTTAAACAAACCAAAGACTGTACGTTTTATCTCTTCACCTACCGAGAACGGACAAGCACGCTACTTGCCGGAATGGGTTCGTTCCACGCTTACTGAAAACGAAAAAGAGAACGCAGTAGTGCTTTGCAACGAATCATTGTTGCTACCTGTGCTACATTCTATTCCATCGGAAGTGAAGAATGTAAATATCACTATGGGATTTCCATTGGCACAGACACCTGTCTACAGTTTTATCACTGCGTTGCTCGAATTACAAACATCCGGTTATCGCGCTGACACAGGACGATATGCTTACCAGGCAGTCTTGTCTGTACTAAAACATCCTTATACCCGACAATTATCAAAGAATGCCGAACCATTGGAGAAGGAACTAACCAATAAAAATCGTTTCTATCCTCTGCCTTCCGAACTGAAACAAGATGATTTTCTGGGACTCCTTTTCACTCCATGCAACGGACTACTTACTATCTGCCAATACCTCACAGAGCTACTGAAAGAGGTTGCCACACTATATGCAAAAGAGAAACAAGAAGACGACATATTCAATCAACTCTATCGTGAATCGCTCTTTAAAAGTTTTACCATGGTCAATCGCTTACTCAACCTCATTGAAAGCGGAGACCTACAGATACAAACGGATACATTCAAAAGATTATTAGGTAAACTGCTTTCTGCTTCCAACATTCCCTTCCATGGCGAACCAGCTATCGGTATGCAAGTAATGGGAGTACTGGAAACTCGCAATCTTGATTTCAAAAACCTTATATTGATGTCACTCAACGAAGGGCAACTACCTAAAGCAGGTGGAGAGTCATCATTCGTTCCTTATAACTTGCGCAAAGCTTTCGGCATGACTACCATCGAGCATAAGAATGCAGTGTATGCTTACTATTTCTACCGACTTATCCAGCGAGCTGAAAATATCACATTGATGTACAACACTTCATCGGATGGGCTAAACCGTGGAGAATGGTCTCGATTCATGCTTCAGTTCCTCATTGAGTGGCCACACGAAGTAAGTAGGGAATTTCTAGAAGCAGGACAATCTCCCCAAAGCGGAGTGGATATATGCATTAAAAAAACGCCAGACGTTATGCAAGTGCTTCATCATAATTACAATATTCAGCGCAACCCGAAAGCTTCCTTCTCTCCATCCGCACTCAACACCTATATGGATTGTCGACTAAAATTCTACTACCGCTACGTGGCTCGTTTGAAAACACCAGATGAGGTAAGTGCCGAAATTGATTCAGCTAAGTTTGGTACCATCTTTCACCGTTCAGCAGAATTGGCATATACGGAACTAACCCAAGTTGGGCAACTCATTCGCAAAGAAGACTTGGAGAAAATACTACGTAACGACGTAAAATTACAGAGCTTTGTAGACAGGGCTTTCAATGAAGAATTCTTTCATCTAGCTACTGATGAAAAGCCCGAGTACAATGGAATCCAACTAATAAATTCCAAAGTAATCGCTTCCTACTTACGTCAGTTACTACGCAATGACTTGCAATATGCTCCTTTCGAGATGATTGCCATGGAAAAGAAAGTGGATGAAAAGATAGAAATAAGTACCTCTGAAGGTATTATCGCTCTTAAGATAGGTGGTACAATAGACCGGATAGATAGTAAAGATGATACGCTCCGCATAGTGGATTATAAAACAGGAGGCAGCCCCAAAACGCCAATCAATGTAGAGCAACTCTTCACTCCAGCAGAGGGCCGGCCGAACTATATCTTCCAAACCTTCCTGTACGCAGCAATCATGTGTAAGCAGCAACCATTAAAAGTAGCTCCTGCTCTACTCTATATACACCGTGCTGCTGCAGAAACCTATTCGCCCGTTATCGAGATGGGTGAGCCACGCAAACCAAAGATTCCGGTAAACAACTTCACTTTCTTTGAAGATAATTTTCGTGAACGGCTGCAACATCTGCTTGAAGAAATCTACAATCCTGAAGAAGCCTTTACACAAACAGAGTTTACAAAAACGTGCGAATATTGTGACTTTAAGGCTATGTGTCGCCGATGATCATGATGAATCTTATTTTTTCAGAGGAACAGAAAAACTGAATGTAGAGCCTTGCCCTTTTGTGGATACAAAATAAAGCTCTCCCCCATTTTTCTGAACAAAGTCTTTACATAGAAGCAAACCAAGACCGGATCCTTCTTCATTGTTCGTGCCAAAGGTACTGAAGTGAGTATCAGTATGCAGCAGCTTTTTCTGACTCTCTTCATCAATACCACAACCATAATCTTTTACATTAACCACTGCCATATCACCCTTTATTTCTACACTAAGTAATATCTCCGCACCCATATTACTAAATTTAATAGCATTGCTCAAGAAATTTCGAACAACGGTTTTCATCATATCAGTATCTCCGTATACAACTATTTTTTCAGGTACTTCAGTTCTAATGGTTATCTTCTTTGCAGCGGCAACCATTGCAAATACTTCAACAACTCCCTCAGCTAGTTGAATCAAATCAATATCCTGATAAACCACTTTCATTCTACCAATCTGGCTCTTCGTCCACTTCAGCAGGTTATCCAACAGGGAGAACACATCTTCAGTCGTTTGATTCGCTATAGTGAGTAGTTCATACATTTCATCGCCTATTTTAGAGCTAGGCAAGTTCAAAATCAGCATATTCAAGACCATCTTAATAGAACCTACCGGAGAGCGAAGATCATGCGCGATAACCGAATATAGTTTATCACGACCCATAATTGTCTTCTGCAATTCCTCTGTCTGAGCCAGAATAATGCGATTGGCAGCAACCAGAGAGATTTGGTGAGTAATACGGATAATAAGCTCCTCCTTATTAAAAGGCTTCGAAATAAAGTCATTTCCTCCCACCTGAAATCCTTTTACTACATCAGGAGTGCTATTAAGCGCAGTCAAGAAGATAATAGGGATCTCAGCCGTTTCAGCATTCTGTTTCAGATGATAAGCCACCTCAAATCCATTCATTTCAGGCATCATCACATCGAGTAATATCAGGTCCGGATGTTCTTTATCTACCAAATCAATAGCTTGCAAACCTCCATTAGCAGTTATTACATTGAATTTTTCATTTGTAAGAAGTACCTTTAGCAGCAAAACATTCGATGTAACGTCATCAACAATAAGAATCTTATATTCCGAAGGAGTTATTTTCATGATTATTTTCAAATTTATTTTAATGTACTTAGTACACTTTACAAATGTAGAAGATTCTACTAAAACACCAAAGCACAACACGATTTTATTCACTGCTCAAAAACAAATTTGTTACTGATAGGCTCGACTAGAGCGTTTTAGTATTATAATAAAAACGAACACCAGGTTTTGCTGGTGATCCTATGAATCAGCTACTTAAAAAAAACAACAAAAATAGAGACTATAGCTGTTTTAATTTACTTATTAACACCTTCCAGATATTGACGATCAGCATCTGTTATAGAGCGAATAACACGACAAGGATTCCCGTATGCCAACACCCCGGCAGGGATATCATTTGTCACCAGACTTCCGGCACCAATAACCGAACCTTGGCCAATAGTGACGCCAGGCAGTACACTCACGTTACCGCACAACCAACAATTATCGCTGATAACAACAGGTTTAGCAGTCATAAGTCCCATATTCCTATCTTCGTAACAAAGAGAATGCGTCACAGTATAGATGGAACAATTAGGACCAATAAAGCAATGGCTTCCAATGGAAATAAGAGCTTCATCAAGTGCCACAAAATTAAAATTGATTATCGTACTGTCACCGATCTCTATATTACCAAGATCAATATGTATAGGTGCATGAAGAGTTATATTATCACCTACTTTCCGAAAGAAAGTTTCCATTATACGACGCTTACCTGCCATGTCCGATGGAGACAGTTGATTATAGCGAAAACAAAGCTCCTGCCCTCTTTTCAAAGGTTGTTCAAAATCGGGATTGAAGCCCCAATAAAGTTCTCCGGCTTCCATTCTATCTAAATCAGTCATTGTTTTCTATTTAAATAAGGTGCCCCAAAATTACGATTAAATTAGCTATAGATACAAATAAAAAAGTCGCTAACACCTAAGTATCAACGACTTTTTCATCCTTGGCGGTCCGGACGGGACTCGAACCCGCGACCCCATGCGTGACAGGCATGTATTCTAACCAACTGAACTACCAAACCAAGACAAGTGCTATCATTTCTGATTGCGGATGCAAAGGTAGACAATTCTCTCATATTTGCAATAGTTAGGCCGAAAAAAAATACGATTTTTAGAATTTATCTCTTCGCTGCGAGATTTAAAAAGAATATGAAGTACATTTGTTAGCACAATATCGTAATTAACATGTGACTAAAAGATTATGAAAAACACTCCTATCAAGCAAGAGATCATTGATGAAGCTATTCGAAAATTTGAAATAGCAGACTTCTCCAAAGCAACCATCCGTGAAGTTAAAGCCATAGCAGCTGAAGCTGAAGCAGTATCAGGTATAGAATTTATTAAAATGGAAATGGGAGTTCCGGGACTTCCTGCGTCTGCTATCGGCGTAAGAGCTGAAATAGAGGCTTTGCAACGAGGAGTAGCGAGCATTTATCCGGATATAAACGGTCTGCCAGAATTAAAATCTGAAGCTGCCCGATTTGTGAAGGCTTTTATTGATGTGGATATTCAGCCGGAGGGTTGTGTGCCGGTAACAGGCTCTATGCAAGGAACTTTTGCATCATTCCTTACTTGCAGCCAGTGCAACGAAGAAAAAGATACTATACTCTTTATAGATCCGGGATTTCCTGTGCAGAAGCAGCAATTAATGGTGATGGGCCAGAAATATGAGACATTCGACGTGTATGACTTTCGAGGTGACAAATTGAAAGAGAAACTTGAAAGCTATCTACGTAAGGGAAACATCTCAGCCATTGTTTACTCTAACCCGAATAACCCCAGTTGGATTTGTTTGAAAGAAAAAGAACTACGCATTATTGGCCAATTAGCTACACGATATGATGTGATTGTACTCGAAGACCTCGCCTACTTTGCTATGGATTTTCGCCAAAATCTGGGCACTCCTTTCCAGCCACCCTATCAACCGTCCGTAGCTAAGTATACGGATAATTATGTGTTACTGATTTCCGGTTCAAAGGCTTTCAGCTATGCCGGACAACGCATCGGGGTGAGCTGCATTTCAGATAAACTCTATCACCGTACCTATCCGGGACTAACAAAACGCTATGGTGGAGGGACCTTTGGTACCGTTTTCATTCATCGGGTACTTTATGCTCTATCATCTGGTACAAGCCACTCCGCTCAATATGCCTTGGCGGCCATGCTTAAAGCAGCTAATGATGGAAAATATCATTTTCTGGATGAAATAAAAATATATGGTGAGCGGGCGCGAAAATTAAAAGACATATTTCTGCGTCACGGCTTTCACTTAGTCTACGATAATGATTTGGGTGATCCGGTAGCTGATGGATTTTATTTCACCATAGGCTATCTCGGAATGACAGGTGGAGAACTTACAAGGGAACTAATGTACTACGGCGTGAGTGCAATCTCTCTAATTACAACAGGTAGCCAGCAAGAAGGATTGCGAGCATGCACCTCTTTTATTAAAGACCATCAATATCAGCAACTAGACGAAAGAATGACCTTGTTCGCAAGAGATCACCCCATTTCTTAAAAAAACGGCCAAAATACCAAAAAGAACAGCAAAAAGTTTTGTCCCTGAGAAAAAGAGCATATATTAGGGGCATGAAGATTGATACAAACATATTCAAAATTGAGTCAAATAATATAGCACCTTCACGTGGAAAGATCCTTATTTCGGAACCTTTTCTTCTTGATGCTACATTCGGACGTTCTGTGGTGTTACTCATCGATCATACCAATGAAGGAAGTATGGGCATTGTTATGAACAAAGAGATTCCACTACTATTAAATGATGTGATCAAAGATTTCCAAGACTTGCAAAATATACCTGTATATAAAGGTGGCCCGTTGGCTACTGACACTCTCTTTTACCTGCACACGTTACAAGATATTCCGGACGCTTTGCCTGTGAGTAAGGGCTTGTTCCTGAATGGAGATTTCGATGTACTAAAAGAATATATGTTGCAGGGAAACCCTATAAAAGGAGTGATACGTTTCTTCTTAGGTTATTCGGGCTGGGAGTTCAATCAATTATATCAAGAAATACAAGAAAACACATGGCTTATCGGCAAGGGAGACAAGCATAGCCTCATGAACGAAAATGCAAATAACCTGTGGAAGAAATCATTAGGTAAACTGGGCAGCAAATATGAAACTTGGTCTCGCTTTCCTCAGATTCCTTCACTAAATTAAAGAGTTCTGGCCATATCATTAGTCCTCATTGTTGATGCATTGCATCAGAATGACATCTTTATACGTATTATCAATACGTAGCCATTGTTTGAGTAATCCACACTGAACAAATCCGCAAGAAGTGAATAGATGTAAACTAGCCTCGTTGTCAACGGGAATGTGTGCATACAACTGTTTTGTGTGCAGAAAACCAAAAACATACTCACAAAGCAGCTTTAAAGCGTCGATGGCATATCCTTTCTTACGATATTCTTCCAAAATAGCAATACCCACCGCACCTCGTCCATGCAAAGGCACATAGTCTGTTACATCAATGGCACCGACCACCTTATGATCTTCTTTTTGCACAATCATTAGCCTCAATTGTTTATCGGCAAACATATCGGATTGAGAATTCGCAATATACTCTTTCAGTACATAACGAGAATAAGGTACGGTAAAGCTACTGATTTCCCAAAATGAAGGATGATTCTCCATTTCATACATAAGATCAAGATCTTCAGGCTCTACAGCACGAAGATAAATATGTTCATTAAGTAAATATTCTTTTTTCATCTGCTATCAAAATTTGCTAAGATGACTAATACATATTCATTTCCTCACGTAAGCGCTTTTCACTAGGTAAGCAAAATGCAGAAGCCGTTAAGACAATCAGTGCAGAAAGGGCACCAAGGTTATTGAGGGTGAGATAGTAAACCACAATATTAAATAGTACAGCAACTTCGAGGATACACAAGCGCAAAGCGCTCCAATACAAGTATTGTTTCAACGCTACTGGAGAGGAAATCTCATCAACCTTTTTTTTCAGCACAAAACGGAAGAGTTTGAGAGCCAATGGCACACTGGCAATAGACAGAAAGATGCCTGCCGATTCAATATAGTACTGCATACGAAAATCGGTTGCATAGATACCCACTTCAAGCCAATCGCATTCGTATCCGAGGACTAAAAAAGCAGGAAGTAGCCAGAAAAACAGGTATTGTAACTGAAGATTCTTTGTGATATGTTTTATTTGTTGTTCCATAATTAGATAGTTCCGGTAAATGATGTTCGATTAATAATGCTACGTCCCAAGGTAACCTCGTCTGTATATTCCAATTCATCGCCAATAGAGATACCACGAGCTATCACACTGAGTTTCACTTCTAATTTTTCTAGTTTACGATAAATAAAAAAGTTGGTTGTATCCCCTTCCATGGTAGAACTGAGCGCCAGAACAACTTCTTTAATTGTTCCTTCGGAGACACGATGAACAAGGCTTCCTATCTCAAGATCACCGGGGCCCACCCCATCCATAGGAGAGATAACACCACCCAACACATGATAAAGACCCCGAAATTGCTGAGTAGCTTCTACAGCCATCACGTCACGTATATTCTCTACCACACAGACAATAGATGCATCTCGCTGCGGATTAGCACAGATCTGACACGTTTCAGTATCAGAGATGTTGTGACAAACTTTGCAATATTTCACTTCCCGCTTCAAGGTGATGACAGCATTGCCAAAAGCTTCCACAGTAGCAGCATCTTGCCTCAACAAATGAAGCACCAACCGCATGGCCGTTTTCTTTCCGATTCCCGGTAGTTTAGCAAACTCGCTTACAGCTTTCTCTAATAATAAAGACGAATATTGTTGATTCACTATATATTGTAAATTATTTATAGATATTGATTACACTTTAAGTGCGGCAAAGATAGCAATCAATTACGAATTACAAATTACCATTTGCAAAATAAGTCGTATCTTTGCCAGCAAAACATGCACGCCATGATATTAGTCACCATCATATGTTACTTTGCGATTTTACTCCTTATAGCCCGCATCACCGGGAGAAAAGGAGGATCCAATGCCGCATTTTTCAAAGGCGAAAACAAATCGCCTTGGTATGTGGTTTCCTTTGGCATGATTGGGGCTTCTATATCAGGAGTTACTTTTATTTCCGTTCCCGGAATGGTTCGAGGTATGGACATGACTTACATGCAAACTGTTTTAGGCTTTTTTTTCGGTTATCTGGTTGTAGCACTTGTTCTATTACCTCTATACTATAAACTCAATCTGACAAGCATATACACATATCTGAACACACGCATTGGTATCAGAGCCTACCGCACAGGTTCCCTCTTTTTTTTACTTTCTCGCATGCTGGGCACAGCAGCTAAGCTCTATCTCGTTTGTCTCATCCTACATACATATGTATTTCAAGAAATGGGTGTTCCCTTTTGGGCGATAGCGGCAGGCGCGGTAGGACTAGTATGGGTTTATACTCACAAAAGTGGCATTAAGACTATTGTGTGGACGGACACTTTGCAGACGTTCTGTCTCATAGCTGCACTAATTTGCATTATCTTCTTCACTATAAATAAGTTGGAGCTTAACTTTTCGGAAGTAATGCGGACGATATCGAACAGCGAGCACAGCCGTATGTTTGTAATGGATGACTGGGTTTCACGCCAAAATTTCTTCAAACAATTTTTTAGCGGGATTTTCATTGTAATCGTAATGACAGGACTTGATCAGGACATGATGCAGAAAAATCTCTCTTGCCGCAATCTGAAAGAAGCACAAAAGAACATGTACTGCTATGGATTCTCTTTTGTACCACTCAACCTTTTATTCCTGTGCCTAGGTGTTCTGTTAATCGCCTTAGCAAACAAGACTGGGATAGATCTTCCAGCGGTAAATGATGATATTTTGCCTATGTTTGCCACACAAGGTTATCTGGGAGAATCAGTATTGGTGCTATTCACCATAGGTATCGTAGCTGCAGCATTTAGTAATTCCGATTCTGCACTAACAGCAATGACAACCAGCTTCTGTGTTGACATACTGAACACAGAGAAGGAGACAGAAGAGGTAGCCCGCAATAAAAGAAACAAAGTTCACATCTTATTTTCGGCAGTGCTTGTGGCATTTATCTGTATGTTTCGCATGGTGAACGATAAAAGTGTGATTGATGCTATCTACATCATTGCATCCTATACTTACGGGCCTCTATTAGGGATGTTTGCATTCGGACTCTTTACTCGCAGAGAAACAAATGATCGCCTGGTGCCTGCTATTGCTGTTGCTTCACCCTTAGTGTGCTATGCAATTGACTGGACGGTACAGCAACAAACCGGATACAAATTTGGTTACGAAATGCTGATGCTGAATGGAATATTGACATTCTCAGGATTGTGGATATTCTCTATTAAGAAATTAAATACATTATAATAATTAAAGAACATGGAAATTAAAAGTGCTGAATTTATAATAAGTAACACCGATGTGCTAAAGTGCCCAGTAAGCGAAATGCCTGAGTACGCTTTCATCGGCCGATCTAATGTTGGGAAATCCAGCCTAATAAACATGCTTACCGCTCGCAAGGGTCTAGCCATGACTTCGGCAACACCCGGAAAGACAATGCTCATCAACCATTTCCTCATCAATGAGAATTGGTATCTCGTCGATCTACCCGGATATGGATATGCTCGAAGAGGAATCAAAGGACAAGATCAGATTCGTACCATCATTGAAGATTACATATTGGAGCGGGAGCAGATGAGTAACCTCTTTCTGCTTATCGACAGCCGCTTAGAACCGCAAAAGATAGATATGGAATTTATGGAGTGGCTCGGTGAGAATGAAATCCCATTTTCTATTGTTTTCACTAAAACAGATAAACTAAATGGTGGTAAAATGCGAGACAATGTGAACATGTATCTACGCAAGCTACGTACTCAATGGGAAGAATTACCTCCACATTTTGTAACTTCATCGGAAACGCGATTGGGAAGGGAGGAAATACTCACTTATATAGAAACAATTAATAAAAATTTAAAATCAAAGTAAGTAAATAGAATGAAACATTTTAGAACTCATTTTTTTGCAGCGACTATATTATTACTAACTGCAAATAATATGCAAGCACAGTCATTGAAGGATATCTTCAACTCGGGAAACTTATCGAATCTCATGAATACGGTAACGGGTAAAGGAGAATCAATTAATATGGTAGGCAACTGGAAATATACCGGTGCAGCTGTAGAATTAGAATCAGACAATATCTTGCAACAAGCCGGAGGAGCACTTGCATCCACTGTTGCCGAAACAAAACTGAACACCCAGTTGGCCAAGCTCGGCATAAAAGAAGGCCAACTAAACTTTGTTTTCAATGCTGACAGCACATTTACCAGTACTGTGGGCAAACGTACAATGAGTGGTACTTATTCTTATAGTTCTAGTACTAAAAAAGTAAGTCTGAGATATTTGACTCTTTTGGGTATGAGTGCCAAGATAGATTGTTCTTCGGATAAAATGACTCTATTATTTGATGCCAAGAAATTACTAAAATTACTCACTTTAATGGGTAGCAAATCAAATAGTACATCAATGAAAACAATTAGTGCGTTAGCCAAAACATACGATGGTATGCTAATGGGCTTCGATCTGAAGAAATCCACAAAATAAAGAAAACAAGATATCCCTTTAAAACTAATAGATTTAAGGTTAAAGCCTTAATATATTAAGTTTTAAAGGATATGTATCAAGCCTGAAGCTCCTCAAAAACCTCATTATAAAAGTTTAGCTATGAGCAACTATCACTTCCCGGCAAGTACTCCGAAGCGATAAACACAATGGCTGTAATACTTCTCACCCGGGCGCAACACTGTAGAAGGAAATTGGGGTATATTGGGGCTATCTGCAAAATGCTGAGTTTCTAAGCAAACAGAACAACGCTTGCCATACGCCACTTCATTTTTGCCTATAAGATCTCCTTTCAAACCATTAGCTGTATACACCTGTAAACCAGGTTCATTGGTATACACTTCTAGTGTGCGACCACTTTTCTCATCTACAAGCCGAGCAGCCGGTTTTGTTTCATCTCCCTTTGTATTAAGTACCCAGTTATGATCATATCCTTTGGTTATGTTCAGTTGCAAGCAATCTTCATTAATACGTTCGCCAATACGATGAGGAGTAGTAAAGTCAAACGGAGTATCAGCTACCGGAAGAATTTCCCCAGTCACACACTTTGTCGAATCATAAGGGGTATAAGCATCCGCATTCACCATTAATAACTGATCTTCTACCGTTGTAGTGAAATCCCCCGAAAGATTAAAGAAAGAATGGTTAGAGAGATTAAGTACCGTAGGTTTATCAGTAGTAGCTTCATAACGGATATCCAATTCATTCTTATCTGTCACCGAAAAATACACCTCAACAGTCAGATCACCAGGGAAACCATTCTCTCCATCAGGAGAGAAATAAGATAACTTCAACGAATTATCATCCAACTTTTCGGCTTGCCAAATGCGTGAAGCAAAACCAGGCTCCCCTCCATGAGCGCAATGCTTGCCGGTATTGGCAGCCAAATGAAACGTTAGAGAATCGAGAGTAAACGTAGCATTAATAATACGGCCAATGTATCGGCCAATAGTAGCTCCGAAATTTTGTTTCTTCTCTATATATCTAGCAATATCAGAGAAACCACAAACCACATCCTCCATCTTTCCATTCCTATCAGGTACCATAACAGAGACTACTCTAGCCCCATAATTAGTAATGCAGACTTCCATCCCGGCCTTGTTCTTCAGTATATAAAGATTAGTCAGCTGATCATTTACATCCGTCTGAAAGTTCCTAACAGATAAGTTCGAAAGTGTTTTTTCGTTTTTCATACTACATGAGAAGCACAAACAACCGATCAAAAATGACAATAAGGCTATCTTTTTCATATTTATTATTATAAATTCTATCTTGTTGAACGTATCTGTAACAGATTTAATACAATTTCGCAAATATACAGGATTATTTCTAAATAAAAGCTCTACCTTTGCCTATTATAAATGAACTAAAAGCTAAAGATGATGAAGAAAATATTATTTCTTGTTACTATGTTGGCTATAGGTATTAGCTATGCATCAGCACAAAAAAGCGCCGAAATAAAGTTTGACCAAACTACACATAATTTCGGTACGTTTTCTGAAAATAGTCCGGTCGTAACCTGCGTATTTACATTTAGCAATTCAGGAGATGCCCCATTGGTGATTAACCAAGCTGTAGCATCATGCGGATGCACTGTTCCCGACTACACAAAAGAACCAATTATGCCGGGACAAAAAGGTACTATTAAAGTAACTTATAACGGAACAGGCAAATATCCGGGTCATTTCAAAAAGTCAATTACACTACGCACCAATGCAAAAACCGAAATGATGCGCCTCTATATTGAAGGAGATATGACAGCCAAAGACGCAAAATAAGCAAATAATGAATAACAACCTAAGGAGAATCTTTCGATTCTCCTTTTTTTTTGCTTTCTTTGAAACTATTTATTATAGACGAAACTCATTCAGAAGATCAATTAAATTAAATAAAACAAGATTAGTTTAAGTTATGAAACACGAAGAAGAAAAACCGGTAAGTCTGCCGGAAAACGCGTTCCGTGAATTGAAACCCGGAGAAGAGTACAACCCCATTATGAGCCCGGACAAACAGTATGCTGAAGTCAATATCTGGTCAGTATTGTGGGGTATCGGAATGGCTGTTCTATTTTCTGCAGCCGCAGCTTACTTAGGACTAAAGGTTGGGCAAGTATTCGAGGCTGCTATTCCCATCGCTATTATCGCGGTAGGAGTATCAGGAGCTGCCAAACGGAAAAACGCTTTAGGAGAAAATGTGATTATCCAGTCTATTGGAGCCAGTTCAGGTGTCATCGTAGCCGGAGCCATCTTTACATTACCGGCATTATATATTCTTCAGGAAAGCTATCCACAAGAAATTACCGTTACCTTCTTACAAGTATTTGTCAGTTCGCTGCTAGGCGGCATACTAGGTATCTTGTTTTTAATCCCTTTCCGCAAATATTTCGTAAAAGATATGCATGGCAAATATCCCTTTCCTGAGGCTACTGCCACCACACAAGTACTTATATCAGGAGAAAAAGGTGGCAGTCAGGCCAGACCTTTGCTTATGGCAGGTATTATTGGCGGACTATACGACTTTATTGTAGCTACTTTCGGTTGGTGGAACGAGAACTTTACCACTCGTGTATGCGGCCTTGGTGAAATGCTAGCCGATAAAGCCAAACTGGTATTTAAAGTAAACACAGGCGCTGCCGTAATGGGATTGGGATACATCGTAGGACTAAAATACGCCTCTATCATTTGCGCAGGTTCATTGGCTGTATGGTGGATCATCGTTCCCGGCATGTCATTCATTTGGGGAGATAGCGTATTAAATATGTGGAATCCTCAAATCACAGCCACAGTGGGTAGCATGTCTCCGGAAGAAATCTTTAGATATTACGCCAAGAGTGTTGGTATTGGTGGCATTGCCATGGCAGGTATCATTGGTATCATCAAATCATGGCCTATCATCAAAGATGCTGTGGGATTGGCCGGTAAAGAAATGCGTGGCAAAGCTGCAAGCGCAGTAAAAGTAAAACGCACGCAATTGGATCTTCCAATGAAGATCATCGCCATTGGTTCACTAGTAACCTTAGCACTGATCTTTTTATTCTTCTATTTAGACGTAATGCAAGGTAACCTGTTGCACACTGTAGTTGCCATTCTATTGGTAGCTGTTATCGCATTCTTGTTTACCACAGTAGCAGCCAACGCCATAGCCATTGTAGGAACAAATCCGGTATCAGGCATGACGTTGATGACACTTATTCTGGCCTCCGTAGTGATGGTTGCCGTAGGATTAAAAGGGCCTGGTGGCATGGTAGCTGCGTTAGTAATGGGAGGTGTGGTTTGCACCGCACTATCTATGGCAGGCGGTTTTATCACCGATCTAAAGATTGGTTATTGGCTGGGAAGCACCCCTTCTAAACAGCAAACATGGAAATTCCTTGGAACACTTGTCTCTGCGGCTACCGTGGGTGGCGTAATGATTATCCTGAATAAAACATACGGATTCACAAGCGGACAACTAGCTGCTCCACAAGCGAATGCAATGGCAGCTGTCATCGAGCCATTGATGAATGGTGTAGCTGCTCCATGGTTGCTTTACGGCATTGGTGCTATTCTCGCTATCGTACTCACATTCTTTAAAATTCCAGCTCTTGCTTTTGCCTTGGGTATGTTCATTCCTTTAGAGCTGAATGTGCCGCTTGTAGTAGGTGGAGCAGTTAACTGGTATGTAACCACACGCAGCAAAGATGTGGCTCTGAACACAGCACGTGGCGAAAAAGGTACGCTACTTGCTTCAGGATTTATCGCCGGAGGTGCTTTGATGGGCGTTGTTAGTGCTGCTATGCGCTTCGGAGGCATAAATATGGTACAAGAAACATGGTTGCAAAACAGTTGGTCGGAAGTATTGTCACTCGGTGCTTATGCTTTACTTATCCTCTATTTTGTCAAAGCATCTATGAAAAAATAAACCGAATAATATGAAAACAATTTTAATTACAGTTCTATTATCTTTAGCTATGAGTGTACAGGCACAAAAGCCTATCGAACTTCCTTTATGGCCCAATGGTGCGCCTAATACAAACGGGCAAAAAGGGGAAGAAAAAGATGGAGAAAACGGAAGAGTTAGCAACATTATTAAACCCGACATTACCGTTTATTGTGCAGATAAACCGAATGGTATGGCTATCATTATGTGTCCGGGTGGAGGTTATGCACGCCTGGCAATGAATCATGAAGGTCACGACATGGCAGCATGGTTCAACACACAAGGCATTACATATATCGTACTGAAATATCGCATGCCCAACGGACACAATGAAGTTCCTCTCTCGGATGCCGAACAAGCAATCCGTTTAGTACGCCAGCATGCTGCCGAATGGAAGATCGATCCGATTAAAGTAGGTATCATGGGTGCCTCGGCCGGAGGTCATCTCGCCTCTACACTGGCTACTCACTATAGCAGCAAAGAGACCCGCCCCGATTTTCAGATATTACTCTATCCGGTAGTCACGATGAATCCAAGCTACACACATGCCGGCTCTCGTGAAAACCTGATAACCAAAGCTCCCACGGAAGAATTGCAAAAGAAATACTCCAATGAACTACAAGTCACAGCCAAAACGCCACAGGCATTCATCGCT
The DNA here is from genome assembly GCF_900104585.1 of Bacteroides ihuae. GTDB lineage: Bacteria > Bacteroidota > Bacteroidia > Bacteroidales > Bacteroidaceae > Bacteroides > Bacteroides ihuae. The sequence goes on along the minus strand of NZ_FNVX01000005.1, from coordinate 744,957 downwards.
CTCTCATCGGATGATGGAGCTGTTCCACCTCAAAATAGTGTGAACTATTATCTGGCTTTGTTGAAGAACAATGTATCTGCTACCATGCACATCTACCCTACAGGTGGTCATGGCTGGGGCTTCCGTGATAATTTCACTTACAAACGTCAATGGACGGAAGAGTTGGAAAAATGGCTTCGTGATGGCGTAAAGCTATAATCCATTCACTATCTTTTTATATTATAACACCTCAATAATACTAATATGAAGAAGTATACTTTACTTTTATCCTTATTTTCCTTACTGGCTGTCAACGCAACAGCTCAGCAAGAGAATCGCTATGAGCAACTCACTGATCCCAACCTCACAAACATCAATAAAGAAACACCTCGCAGTACATTTACTTCGTACACCAACGAGAAAGATGCTGAGGTAAACAATCGTAAAGATGGTACATTCCGTCTGTCACTAAACGGCAAGTGGAAATTCAAATATGCAGAAAATTTTGCTGATCGCCCTACAGACTTTATGAAACCGGAAGTGGACGTAAAGAACTGGGCGGACATCAAAGTACCGGGTAACTGGGAACGTCAAGGATTTGCTGCTCCGGTATACGTCAATACATCTTGGGCATTTGTTTCTCCGGGATATGCACCACACTGGGATGCTCCCAACCCACCACTCGTGCCGAAAGAGTGGAACCCTACGGGCACTTATCGCCATGAATTTAAAATACCCGACAATTGGGATGGAAAAGAAATCTTCCTGAGTGCCGACGGTACGCGGGGTGCTGCTTACTTCTATCTGAATGGCGAATTTATTGGTATGAACAAGGATTCTAAAACTCCTGCACGTTTCAATATCACCAAGCTTGCCAAGAAGGGAAATAATATCATTGCCGTACAGGTTTATCGCTTCTCGGACGGCAACTACATGGAGTGCCAAGACTTTTGGCGCATCAGTGGCATCGAACGAGAAGTATACGTTTATGCTCAACCTAAACTGCGGATAGCCGACTTTAAAGTACAATCACCACTCGATGCTGCTTACAAAGATGGTGTGCTGGATGTAAATGTGAAGTTAAGCAACGCTACCGACAGCAAAAAAACGTGCGCAGTGGCTTACAAACTGTTGGACAAAGGGCAAACTGTCGTTTCTTCGAGCGCAAACGCAACAGTCAATAAGCAAGGAGAAGTCGCCTTCAAACCCAACATTATTACCTCTCCCCAACAATGGACAGCAGAGACTCCTAATCTCTACACACTCATCATCAGCCTGAAAGATGAAAACGGACAAGTAATCGAAGCCGTCAATGTAAAGGTTGGTTTCCGCACGGTGGAGATGAAAAATAAACAACTGTTGGTGAATGGCAAAGCCATCTTGATGAAAGGGGTAAATATTCATGAACACGATGAATATACCGGCCATTATGTATCCGAAGAATTGATGCTAAAAGATTTTGAGTTATGGAAAAAGTATCACGTAAATACCTTGCGTACTTGCCACTATCCACAGCAAGAACGTTTTTACGAACTGTGTGACCAGTATGGCATGTATGTCATTGACGAGGCAAACATAGAAACTCATGGCATGGGCTATGATCTTAAGGTAGGCGGCACACTGGGCAACAATCCATTATTCAGAAATGCACATGTATACCGTACCCTCAATATGTACGAACGTGATAAGAATCATCCTTCTGTCATCGTATGGTCACTGGGCAACGAAGCTGGTAATGGAATTAATTTCTATACAACCTACGAACTGCTGAAAAATCTCGATACACGTCCTGTGCAATATGAACGTGCAGGATTCGAATGGAACAGTGATATTTTCTGCCCCATGTATGCCACTCCTTCTTATATAGAGAAATATGCTCAAAACCCTGCATCCAATCGTCCGCTTATCTTATGCGAATATGCGCATGCTATGGGCAACAGTTTGGGTAATTTTCAGGATTATTGGGATATCATAGAGAAATATCCTCTATTACAAGGTGGTTGCATCTGGGACTGGGTAGATCAGGGATTTGCCGAAACAACTCCAGATGGACGTAAGTATTGGACCTATGGTGGAGATTACGGTGCTGTAGGCACACCTTCCGATGGAGATTTCTGTATTAATGGTATTGTTTACCCCGACCGTAGTGTGAAACCACAAACCGAGGAAATGGGAAAAGTCTATCAGAATATTAAATTCTTGAATTTCGATAGAGCAAAAGGAACTATCGAAATTCACAACGGATTCTCCTTTACCAACCTCGATAAATATGATTTTCACTACACCATTCGTAGTAGCGGAAAAGAGATATTTAGCGATAAGCTTAACGTCAACATCGCACCCGGTGAAACAATCACCGTCCAATTGCAGAACATTCCTCAAGAAGCACCTGCTTCAGGAGACGTGCGAGTAGAGTTTTATGCGACTATCCGCACAGCAGAACCGTTCCTCCCGGTTGGTTATGTTGTGGCTCGCGAACAAGTATGCGCTTATCCATTTGTGAAAGCTACCGCTGTGGCACAAGCTCCGGCAAACATAAGCGAAACACAGACACAGGCTGTCTTATCAGGCAAAGATTTCCATGCAACATTCAACAAAAAAAGTGGCCTACTGACTTCTTATACCTACAAAGGGACAGAGTATATCAGTAAGGAAGAGGGATTGCATCCTTTCTTCTGGCGTGCACCGACGGATAATGATTATGGTGCCAATCTGCCTGTGAAGTTGAAGGTATGGAAAGAAGCCAGCTATCAGGAAGTAGTTGCCACAGCATTCAGCGTGACAAAGCAAAGCACCTTCAGCGAAGTGAAGTGTACTTATCAGTTTCCACAAGCAGAAGCGAAATGGGAAATCAGCTACAAGGTATTTAATAACGGAGTTATCAAAGTTAACAACCACTTTGTAGCAACAAATGAGAACACGCCTATGATTCCTCGTGTAGGATTGCGTATGCAGATGCCTGAAGGTTTCACCAAGCTGGCTTACTACGGACGTGGACCGAAGGAGAACTACATCGATCGCCATACCTCACAATTTGTAGGAGAATACAGCATTCCTATCAAAGAGATGTATGAGCCTTATATCCGTCCCCAAGAAAATAATCACCGTACTGACGTGCAATGGTGTGCGCTTACCAACAAATCAGGTGCCGGTCTGCTTTTCGTTGCCGACAAAACATTTGAAATGAATGCATCCAACTATCCACTTGAAAGTCTGGATAACGGAGACACTATTGACAATGGACAACCTCGTACCGAGAAAACAAACCATCGGCACCTCACCGACCCCAAGCCCGAAAAGCAAGTAGACCTATTTATCGATTATCGCATGATGGGATTGGGTGGAGACAATAGTTGGGGAGCTATTCCACACGGAAAATATCTGATTCATGCCGGCGAAAAAAATGCCATAGAATATGGTTTCACGCTGGTTCCTTTCGCTAAGAAAGCAAATGTCAAAGCCTTGCTAAATACTTATTAGAATTATCCAGAATCGGGAACAAACCTTTCAATTATCTGATCGTTTTATTCCCGATTCTAAACTTATAACTCATTTACGCATGAAAAAAATTGCATTTCTTTTACTTTGTACGGGACTGTTTTCACTATCAGCCGCTGCACAAGAAACTAGCGCCATGCTCAACAATGCGCTCAAGTTGATTGGTGTGCCCTATGTGGCCAACACGCTCGAAGTGAATAATGACGAAGAACTCGTCGTCAATTGTGATGAGGTAGATTGTACTACTTTTGTAGAGAATGTACTCGCCATGTCCCTCTGTCCCACCCAAGGAGATGAAATGAGTGAAGCCGATTTCATGAGAAACCTGCAACAAATTCGTTATCGTGATGGAAAGATTGACGGATACACCTCACGCCTTCATTATATGACCGATTGGATAAACGATAACATCCGCAAAGGACTTATTGAAGATATAGCAAAGAAATACAGTCCGTCCACAATGACCGTTCAATTATCTTACATGTCTACACATCCGGAGCTATATAAACAACTAAAAAATTCTCCTGAGAATGTAGCAAAAATGGCCGGATACGAAAAAGCATTATCGGGACACGAAATCTATTACGTACCCAAAGAACTCATTCCAGAGAAAGGATTTCAATGGATTAAAAATGGTGATATCATAGCCATAACAACGAATACTCCGGGGTTAGATGTCAGTCATCTGGGCATTGCCATCTACATCAAAGATGAGCTGCACCTGCTTCACGCCTCTTCACTACAGAAAAAAGTGATCGTTCAAGAACAAAGCTTACGTAAACAACTAGATAGCAAGAATACTTGGACAGGAATTCGTGTGCTAAGAATGAAAAAATAACGATGGTCAACGAAATCTGTCGATCATAAATATAAGCCCTACCCTTAGGTTGACAAGCCTATAACTCACTTCATTTGTCAACATTTATAGCCCCTTCCACAAGCCTTGTGAGAGGGGTTTGGTTAACTAACTAGTTCACCGCGGTGAACTAGTTAATTAACCGTGCTGATCTAGTTAATTCACCGCGCTGATCTTATATCTTCCATTGACTGTAAATTAATAGAACTTTATTGCTATTGAAGAATATTTCTATGGCTTAAATGCGAGATTTGAATAAAGGAATAATTGGCGCTACATCTAATTTACTAAATTTGCCACAGAGTATTACAATTAATGATTTGTTTGGATGCGCAACGAATACGTACACATATACCACTAGCAAACAGTAAGCAAAAAGACTATACCGAACATGTAGTCGATCAAAGCATCAATAAAACGACAACAAACCCTTAAGCTATTTTTGGCTAAAGGAGGTTATATTATCTGGTAATCATAGAATCTATAAAATAATGCTATATCTTAATTAACCTTAAGCGCAAAATCATTTTCCACAGGAAACTTGTTATAAGGTAAACTCAGAAAATGAATGACTACATGAAGCAACTAAAAGAATTGATACGGAAAAACATTCTGTTCCTTATAGGAGCAGCAGTAGGCGGAATTGGGGGATATTTCTATTGGCTATACGTGGGGTGCTCTACCGGAACCTGTCCCATCACATCATCACCCGTGATGAGCGTTATCTGGGGAGCCATACTGGGAGGATTGTTACTTAGCATGTTTCAAAAAAACAAAAATAAAAAATGAAAAAGATACTACTTGCCTTCACCATGATGACTATGGTCATTTCATCATGTAGTGGAAAACAAAAAAGCAACGAAGAAAAAACAACTAAAACAGGTAATGAAATGAAAACGATTCCATTGACAAAAGAAGAGTTCTTAAGCAAAGTAGCCAATTACGAAAAAAGTCCCGAAGAATGGAAATATCTGGGCGACAAACCTGCGGTGATTGACTTTTACGCTTCATGGTGCGGTCCATGCAAAATGATAGCTCCTCTGCTCGAAGAGTTGGCTGCCGAATATGGTGATCAAATTTATGTGTATAAGATAAATACAGAGGAAGAACAGGAACTGGCTGCTGCATTTGGAATTCGTAGCATCCCTACCCTACTTTTTGTTCCCATGACCGGAGAACCTCAAATGGCACAAGGAGCTTTGCCAAAAGCTTCGTTGAAAGAAGCAATAGAGAAGGTCTTACTTAAGAAATAGCGAATCAGAAAAAACAAGATACTTTTTTACTTTCATTTTCATAAAACTCCCCTGCCTATTCTACTCTATCTGGTAGCTGGCAGGGGAGTTTACATTTAAAGTCTGTTTGATAACAATATATGTTATACATCGTGTCGACTCATAGACTCTTTTGAAACAGCTTTTCCATCTCACCTTTAAATCGGAGCTTCACTTCTTCCATATCAACCGGTCGTCCTAGCTCTTGTTGTAAAGAGGTAACGCCCTTATCAATGAATCCACAGGGATGAATATAGCTGAAATAGCGCAAGTCTGTATTTACATTGAAAGCCAATCCATGCATCGTGACGTAGTGGCTACACCGCACTCCCATCGCGCAAATTTTCCGTGTACGTGGAGTGTCGATATCCAGCCATACACCTGTAGCTTTCTCTAGTCTGCCCGCTGTGATGCCATAAGAAGCACATACCCGGATGATGGCTTCTTCCAACAAATGTATATACTCTTTTAGACCAAGTTTATACTCTTCCAAATTAATTATAGGATAAGAAACCAACTGTCCCGGCCCATGATAAGTGATATCTCCACCACGATCTATATGAAAGAGTGTAGCATCAATGGCTTTGAGTTGTTCTTCGCCAAGCAACATATTGTTATCTTTGCCGCTGCGCCCAAGTGTATAAACGTGTGGATGCTCACAAAGGATGATATGATTTTCGTAAGGTTCACCATTCTGTTTGGCTTCAACGAGCGCATCAAACAGTTCCGTCTGCCGTTTCCAGGCTTCAGAATAAGGGGTAAGTCCCCAATCAATATAAGTTGTATTCATTTTATGATCAAATAAGCGATTTTAAATCAAATATTAGGTAAATATTAAAGTTTCCTGCGTCCTAAGCTCAAACTATTTAGCACCACACTAACCGAGCTGAATGCCATTGCCGCACTGGCAAGCATTGGATTGAGCAACACTCCGTTGAGCGGGAAGAGTAATCCTGCCGCAATCGGTATGCCTATAAGGTTGTAGATAAATGCCCAGAAGAGGTTTTGATGAATCAGACGAACGGTTTGCTTGGACAAGACAAGAGCTTTAGGAAGCAACAGCAAATCTGAAGTCATCAGTGTAACCATTGCTACATCCATAGCAATATCTGTTCCCTTGCCCATGGCGATGCTTACATCTGCACGAGCCAAAGCCTGAGAATCATTAATACCATCACCCACCATTGCTACTGTTTTACCCTGTAACTGAAGTTCATGAACAAAAAGATCTTTGTCATCAGGCAACGCATCGGCAACAAAGCGATCAATGCCCAATTGTTTGGCTACAGCAGAAGCCGTTCGCTCGCCATCTCCGGTGAGCATACAAATCTCAATATCTTGTCGTTTGAGTTCCTTGATGGCTTCAGCAGAAGTCGATTTTATCTGGTCGGTAATAGGTATGACAGCTAATAATTCGTTTTCGCGTCCAAAATAAACTATACTGTTTCCGGCCGATTGGTACTGTGCCAGCATTCCGGCCATCACATCAGAAATTCCTGCACAGAAATCTTTTAATAGTTTATGGCTACCTGCCCAATACGTTTGTCCTTCATAGAAAACTTTGATTCCCTTTCCGGTAATGCTATTAAAACTATCAAGCGCAACCGGAAGAATCTCTTCTTTCTGCAAAATGGTTACAATAGCCTCAGCAAGAGGATGTTCCGATTTCAGTTCGGCAGCAAGCAACACGTTTTTATAATGTTCATCTTCAGTGCGTTCCCACAACATAGTAGATACCGTAGGATGTCCTTCGGTAAGCGTACCCGTTTTGTCGAGTACCACCACGTTGACTTTGCGCATCTGCTCTAAGGCAAGAGCATCTTTTATCAGAATATGATAATCGGCCGCTTTGCCAATACCTACCATAAGAGCTGTAGGGGTAGCTAGTCCCAAGGCACAGGGACAGGCTATGACGAGTACGGAGACTGCAGAAAGAATGGCATGCGAAAAGTAATCGGGACCGGCAATTAAAAGCCAAAGAATGAATGTTAGTACTGAAATGATCAGTACTGTAGGTACGAAAATGCTCGTAACTTTATCCACTATTCGCTGCACAGGAGCCTTGCTGCCCTGCGCTTCCTGCACCATACTGATGATACGCGCAAGCACCGTTTCATTGCCTACTTTGGTAGCATTGATCACGAATGATCCTTTCTGATTGATCGTACCCGCCAATACACGGTCGCCCGATTTCTTCTCTACCGGAATGGGTTCGCCGCTTATCATACTTTCATCGATGTAAGATGTTCCATTGACAAGCGTACCATCAACAGGTATTTGTTCTCCGGGGCGAACGATCACCTGTTCGTTCACCTGCAAAAGTTCAATAAGTATATCTGTTTCTACTCCGTCACGCAGTACACGGGCAGTCTTGGGTTGAAGCCCCATCAGTTTGCGAATAGCAGTAGAGGTATTTCCTTTGGCTCGCTCTTCCATCAGTTTGCCGGTAAGCACAAAAGCGATAATAACCGTAGCAGCTTCATAATACACATGCGGTTCTAAGCCACGACTATACCAAAATTGAGGAAAGAACGTATTGAAAACACTAAAGAGAAAAGCGATAGAGGTGCTCAGTGCCACCAATGTATCCATATTACTACGGCCTAATTGAAGTTGCGTCCAAGCATTGACGTAAAAGGATTTGCCAAAGAGCAACAAAACCGGCAGTGTAAGCACCAACATCGCTTCGTTTGCAAAAGGAAGATGCATAAAGACCATCGAGAGGAGCAACATCGGCACAACAAAGATCCAGGCTCCAATAACCTTGCGCTTAAGATTGCGATAGCTCTTCTGCTGTTCTTCTTCCTGACGTTCTTGTTTGTGCGCTTCTTCAATAATAAGATCGTAACCTGCAGCCACTACTGCCTCGCGCATCTCTTGGGGATTAAGTTGTTCGCTTTCGTAAGTAACGGAAAGCGTATTAGTAGCCAGATTAACCAAAGCCTCCGATACTCCGGGTAGCTTTTTTACTGTGCGTTCTACGTTGTTTGCACATGCAGCACAGTGCATATTCAGTACGGGAAATGCTTTTTTATCTATTTTGCCCATTATTATTCGCTATTATTTAGTCTGTTAGTGTTCTATTGAGTAGTAAACAAGCACTATTAGCAATTGTTCAGAAGAAATAAAGGTATAGAAAGCCAAAATTGGCTACATGAAACAATGCAAGATTTGCACACTTCATGTAGCCATTTATTAAAGACTATTAGTGCTTTAAAGACCTACTTAGTCTTAGCTTCCTTGCTTTCATTCAAGAATTCAGCTTCGTACTTGAATTTCTTGAAACCATCCTTTAACTTCTCTACTGTTGTTTTTTCGGCATCATAAGTAATGGTCACCGTTTGTGATTCCAAATCGGTATTCACTTTCTTCAATCCCTTTTCAAATTTCATGTTATTCACTACTTTCTTTTCGCAGTTCTGACATTCCATCTGCACAACCTTAAAGACTGCTGTGCGTAAGTCTTTTGCATACACACTCGCTACACTCAACAGTACTACGGCAATAGCCGCCATGATTCTTCTTGTTTTCATAATCTTGCTAAATTAAATCGTACTCCAATATAATATTTTGCTCCATGTACAGGCCCCCAAATCATGGAAGAATCAAAGTTCTCTCCCCACGGATTGGCAGCATCTACGATAGGATTCTTCTGTTTAAAGTTAGTCAAATTCTCACCACCCACGTACACGGACCAACGACGGAAATAGCGAGTAATCTGAGCACTCAACTGTTCGTATGAGGCATATCTGGCATCCCATGATGGAGAGCCATCAGTCAACATATAATAATTGGGCATTCTGCCGCCACCATTGAGTTGCAAGGAAGCGTCAAACTGCCAAAGTCCCAGTGGTGTCTTGTAAGATGCTGTCAGTAACCCTTTGTACTTCCCTGTGAGAGGTTTCTCTAGCAATTCGCCATTGTAGGTAGTCTTCGCATCCGTCAGGCGGTAGGCTGCCAAAAGAGTAAATCCTTCAAAGAAAGGATAAGACGCTTCTACTTGAAAGGCGCCTGAATAAGAACGACCATCAAGATTGGTAAATGCTATCTCATGCGGATTGCTATCCATATCAACGACTACTTGCTTTAAGAAATCGGTGTAGTAATATTCCACATTCACATTCAGCGTTTTGCCGAAAAGAGGGATGTAAGTAGAGACACTTGCACCGTAGTTCCATGCCTCTTCCTGATCCAACTTATCGGCAATTGATACCCGTCGACTGCTAGCCAACAAAAAGTTGTTTTCAGCTAGTACATGATTGGTGCGATAGCCTTTTCCGGCAGAAAGACGAAAATTCACAATCTCGTTGGGAGTATACTTAATGTGCGCACGCGGAGTTACAAAAAAACCGTATTCATTGCTATGATCGCCTCTCAGTCCTCCCATCACAATCAATTTATCTCTCCAGTTGTAGGTATATTGCACATAGACTCCCGGCACAGCTTCTTTGGCGAAGGCATCTGTGCGGGGTAATGTCGCATCGTTAGTGAGGCGATAGTTTTGATCGAAAGCGTCATAATTGAAGCTCAATCCTGACGAAAGACTGTGTTGCTTGGTCAGTTCCGTTTCAAAGAGAAGTGAGGCATAAAAGTTCTTTTGATCAACATCATAGAGTTTACGACCATACATCGCATTTTGATTATGAATGCTCCCCGAAAGGATTAATGCAAGATTCGTATTCTTCTCCTTATTAAAGATGTAAGCATTCTTAGCGAAAGCTTCATAACGATCGGTGGTGATGCCCACCCGATAAGGATCGTCCATCATCCTGTTATTATGAGAAGTTTGCCCGCTGTTGCGTTCTTCTCTCAGCACCTTGACACCTGCTTGAAAAATGTAGTGTTCTCCCATGTATGCCCATCGATTGAATACATTATATTGTTCCACACGAGGGATGTCATCAAAGCCGTCACCGTTACCATCATGTGCCTTTGTTTCATTTTCATAATGCATCAACAACATGGTACTCCATTTATCGGATAACTTAACGGAAGCATCGGCATTGGCTTCGTAGCGGTTGGTGGAACTGGCAAACAGATTGGCCGAAACCCAATCAGCTTCTTCCACCTGAGGCTTTTTAAATTCCACATTGATTTGCCCCGTAAGAGCTTCATAGCCGTTCTTTACCGATGAAGTTCCTTTGGATACCTGAATGCTCTGCATCCACGGGCCCGGCACATAGCCAAGACCATAAGGAGCTGCAGCGCCGCGATAGTTGGGAATATTCTCGGTAAGCATCTGCACATAGGTACCCGAAAGACCGAGCAACTTGATTTGTTTTGCTCCCGTGGCTGCATCAGAGTAGCTGACATCTACGGAAGGATTGGTTACAAAACTTTCACCCAGATTGCAACAGGCAGCACGACAGAGTTCGGCACCGCTGATCATCTCTTCATTCATCACACTGGTACGTACTTTCATGGTACCGAGCTTCCGAGTCACTACGTTGACTTCTTTGAGTTCTACTCCTTCGCGAAGTACAACATCTAGTGTGGCATGTTTACCATCAACCACAATTGTGTCGTTTACAAAACCGATGAAACTGATAATGAGTTGATGGCTCTTGGTCGGTTTTTCAATAGAAAAATGACCCTCTTCATTCGTAGAAACTCCACTGGAAGTTTCCATCCAAAAGACATTGGCTCCGGGAATGGATTCTCCTTTAATGTCTTTCACCGTTCCGCGTACTTGGGCATAAACAACGGTTTGCATCAAAAGGAGGATGAGTATAGATAAATATTTCATTCTTCTTAATTCTATTCGTTTTATATTGATTAATCTTCTGCAATTTCTTGCAGACAATAAAAATCCTCAGAGCAGAGATACTGCCCCGATTAAATGACGATAGAATTTTTCAAATAAGGAGAGTGGAAAAGAGGGAAAGATAATGTCGCGAACTAGCAGGATGTGGGGACAAATCGATGTGAAATGCGTCACTTGATTTATCATTGCCTTGCAATGCACACAATATATCGGGAAATTCTTGAAGAAACAATTGAATAACAGGAGGAGCAAAGACTGCCGTAGACACAGAATGCTCCATAAAATCGAGCTCATAAATCTTAGCTGAACAACCTTTTCCAATACAAGATGCTGACTCAGGAGAATGCTTTACGTCACATTCATCAGAAACAGAAGAAGCGCAACAGCTAGCTGTTTGTTGGTGCACCCGACAAGCAGCACAGCCAGTTTCTTGAGCAGTAGTGCTATGATCCATTAACTCACACTGCGCACAGCAATACTGCATCACAGCTACTCCTGCTCCCATATATATAATGAGAAAAGAAATAAAGCAAGCGAATATGTAGCGAAGTCTCTTCATAATTCTTTGCAAAGATAAGAAGAAAAGGAAATGACTACTTATAAAATTAATTTTTTATTCGTCCGATTCGTGAATATGTTCTATATTTGTCGATAAGCAAGGCGAAATTGTAGCCTTGTAGTAATAGAATTAAAAGGCATTGCCATGATAAAAAAACAATATGTAATCCGACTTGCCGTTATACTTTCAGTTAGCGGTATTTTATTTTCATGTGGTAACAAGGTGAAAGATACAGGCGCTCTAGCGTTCGACAGCATTCAGATAAATGAAACAGTACATCTTTTTGGCGACACTGCCAAGCCGGCCTGTAATTTGGTTATCAACTATGCCTACCCGGTGAAGTCGTCGGATCAAAAATTGAAGGACAGTCTGAATCGCTTTTTCATCTCGGCATGCTTTGGCGACAAGTACAATGTTCTCTCTACAAAAGAAGCGATCAAACAGTTTACTGACACTTATGTAGCGGAATATCGCCGCGATTTGGAACCGATGTACACCGAAGATCAGAAGAATAAAGAGGATGAATCGTCTGTAGGTGCTTGGTACTCTTACTATAAAGGTATTGAGGGGCACGTGCAAACATATAAAGGTAACCTACTCACCTATCGAGTTAACTATAATGAATACACTGGTGGTGCGCACGGCATGTACACCACTACTTATCTGAATGTTAACTTGGCTACTCTCCGCACCATTCATCTGGATGATATCTTCACGGGCGATTACATGGAAATGCTTACCGATCTGCTTTGGAATCAATTGATGGCTGATAAAAAAGTAGCTTCACACAAAGAGTTGGAAGATATTGGTTATGGCTCTACAGGCGAGCTTGTGCCGACGGATAATTTCTATCCGGTAAAAGATGGTATTGTCTTCTACTTCAATATATATGAGTTCACTCCTTATGTAATGGGACCGGTAGAAATCAAACTCCCGTATGAAATTATGGAGCATATCATGGTAACGGACAACGCCATCATCAACGAATTAAGAAACTAAAACAAGCCGATTACGGCATTAACCTGAACCTCATTCAATGGATATTATACTTAAATACTTTCCGAACTTAACGGAAGAGCAATGCAAACAGTTTGCAGCGTTATATGATCTTTATGCCGACTGGAATGCGAAAATCAACGTCATCTCACGCAAAGATATCGAAAATCTTTATGAGCATCATGTGCTTCATTCGTTAGGCATTGCTCGTGTCATTCAGTTTCGTGCCGGAACGTCTATAATGGATTTGGGCACTGGAGGTGGATTTCCGGGCATCCCGCTAGCCATACTTTTTCCTGAGGTCAAGTTTCATTTGGTAGATAGCATTGGGAAGAAAGTGCGAGTAGCAACGGAAGTAGCGAATGCCATTGGATTGAAGAATGTAACCTTTCGCCATGCACGGGCTGAGGAAGAGAAACAAACATTCGACTTTGTGGTGAGCAGAGCTGTGATGCCATTGGCCGATTTAATTAAGATTATCAGAAAAAACATATCAGTGAAGCAACAAAACGCATTGCCCAACGGACTGATTTGCCTCAAAGGGGGCGAATTGGAACATGAGGCTATGCCTTTTAAACATAAAGCCGTGATGCACAATCTGAGTGAGGACTTTGAAGAGGAGTTCTTTCAAACAAAGAAAGTAGTCTATGTAGCGGTATAGTATTAATCAAAACAAACAATGATGAAGATAAAAAGATTTGAATTCAATATGTTTCCCGTAAACTGCTATGTGATATGGGACGAAACAAAGGAGGCGGTAGTAATAGATGCCGGATGCTTCTACGATGAAGAGAAGCAAGCATTGAAAAACTTCATTCTGTCTAATGAACTAAACGTAAAACATTTGCTCAACACGCATTTGCATTTAGATCATATCTTCGGAAACCCATTCATGCTCAAAGAATTTGGTTTGCAGGCTGAAGCTTGCCAGATTGACGAGTTCTGGCTGGAAAGTGCTCCGAAACAATCGCGCATGTTTGGTTTTGACCTCAAAGAAGCACCTGTGCCTCTGGGCAAATATCTAATAGATGGTGATATCATTACCTTTGGAAGCACGAAACTGGAAGCGATACATGTACCGGGACACTCTCCGGGAAGCTTAGTATTCTACTGTAAAGAAGAAAATTGTATGTTCTCCGGTGATGTGCTTTTTCAGGGTAGCATTGGTCGTGCCGACCTTACAGGAGGTAACTTTGAGGAACTAAAAGAGCATATTTGCAGTCGTTTATTTATTCTGCCCAATGAAACAATCGTGTATCCCGGACATGGTGCACCAACTACCATTGGCATCGAAAAATCAGAGAATCCGTTTTTTAGGTAATAAATAGAAACCCTATATTTAAATATAAACATGAAAACTGATTTATTAGCTTGCCGACATATTGGCATTAATGAAAAAGAAGCAGAGATCATGCTGAACAAAATCGGTGTGAAATCTCTGGATGAGCTGATAGAAAAAACCATCCCCTCTGATATTTTACTGAAAAAGCCTTTAGCTTTACCTGCACCGCTCACAGAATATGCTTATGGCAAACATATTGCAGATCTGGGTATGAAAAATAAATTGTACACCACATACATCGGTATGGGATGGTACAATACTGTTACTCCGGCTGTTATTCAACGAAATGTATTCGAAAATCCCGTTTGGTACACCTCGTACACGCCTTATCAGGCAGAAATATCACAAGGGAGACTGGAGGCATTGATGAACTTCCAAACGGCTGTTTGCGACCTCACTGCCATGCCGATCTCTAACAGTTCATTACTCGACGAAGCAACAGCGGCTGCGGAAGCAGTGACAATGATGTACGGATTGCGCACTCGAGAACAGCAAAAAACAAATGCGAATGTGGTACTTGTTGACGAAAACGTCTTTCCACAAACGCTGGCGGTGATGCAGACCCGAGCTGTGCCTCAAGGTATAGAAATAAGAACAGGTAAGTACAGTGAATTTGAATTTACCCCCGATGTGTTTGCATGCATCGTGCAGTATCCTAACTCTGATGGCAGTGCGGAAGATTATCGTGCGTTTACCGAGAAGGCACATGCGGCAAACTGTAAAGTAGCTGTAGCCGCAGATATCTTAAGCCTTGCACTACTTGTTCCACCCGGAGAATGGGGAGCTGACATTGTGTTTGGTAGTACCCAACGACTAGGTGTGCCAATGTTCTACGGTGGTCCTTCGGCAGCTTACTTTGCAACACGGGATGAATTTAAACGAAACATGCCGGGACGCATCATCGGATGGTCTAAGGATAAGTATGGCAAACTGTGTTATCGCATGGCGCTGCAAACTCGTGAACAACACATCAAACGAGAAAAAGCGACTTCTAACATTTGTACAGCACAGGCATTACTGGCTACTATGGCGGGTTTTTATACTGTTTATCACGGACAAGAAGGAATCAAAACTATTGCATCTCGTATTCACAGCATAGCTGCATTCATCACCAAAGAAGTATCAAAGCTCGGGTATAAGCAACTTAACGAACAATACTTTGATACGCTTCGTTTCGCTCTCCCGGCACAGGTTTCACCTCAACAAATGCGCACCATTGCTACGAGCAAGGAGGTCAACTTGCGCTATTTTGAGAACGGCAATGTAGGGATAAGTATTGATGAGACAACCGACGTGTGCGCGGTGAATACACTTATCTCCATCTTCGCCATCGCTGCTGAAAAGGATTACTCTAAGATTGAGGACATTAAGCAAATATCAGCCATCAGCGAAGGCTTGCAAAGAAGAAGCAGCTTCCTTACGCATCCTGTTTTTTGCAAGTATCACACTGAAACAGAAATGATGCGCTACATCAAACGTCTTGACCGCAAAGATATTTCGCTGGCCCACTCCATGATCTCACTCGGATCGTGCACCATGAAGCTCAATGCTGCTGCTGAAATGTTACCATTAAGTCGTCCTGAATTTGGTAGCTTGCATCCGTTAGTTCCACTAGATCAGGCAGAGGGCTATCGGGAATTAATCGCTAATCTGGGTGAAGAGCTGAAAACAATCACTGGTTTTGCGGGCGTTAGTTTCCAACCGAACTCGGGTGCTGCAGGCGAATATGCGGGCCTACGTGTGATACGTGCTTATCTTGAGAGCATCGGACAAGGATATCGCGACAAAGTGATTATTCCTGCATCTGCTCATGGAACCAATCCTGCATCAGCTGTTCAAGCTGGATTCAGCGCAGTTATCTGCGGTTGCGATGAACGGGGAAATGTAGATATGGATGATCTTCGCAGCAAAGTGGAGGCCAATCGTGATCAATTGGCTGCGTTAATGATCACTTATCCTTCTACACATGGTATCTTCGAAACAGAAATTAGAGATATTTGTACGCTGATTCATTCGTGCGGCGGACAGGTATACATGGATGGTGCTAATATGAATGCGCAAGTAGGGCTCACCAATCCGGGCTTTATCGGAGCGGATGTATGTCACCTCAATTTGCATAAAACATTCTGTATCCCTCACGGTGGAGGTGGTCCGGGAGCAGGACCGATCTGTGTGGCCGAACATTTGGTGGCTTTCTTACCGGGCCATACTTTCTTTGATAATGCCGCAAATACTGTTGCTGCAGCTCCATACGGCAGCGCAGGCATACTTCCTGTTACATACGGATACATCCGCATGATGGGCAGTGAGGGGCTGACAAATGCGACCAAAGCAGCGATACTCAATGCGAACTATCTGGCAGCTTGCCTAAAAGACACGTATGGTATTGTCTACCGGGGTGCCAATGGCTTCGTAGGGCATGAGATGATTTTGGAATGCAGAAAGATTCACGAAGAAACAGGCATTACTGAAAGTGATATAGCCAAACGTCTGATGGATTATGGTTATCATGCCCCTACTCTTTCTTTCCCGGTTCACGGCACATTGATGATTGAACCTACCGAGAGTGAAAGTTTAGCAGAACTAGACAATTTTGTTGATGTGATGCTGAGCATCTGGAAGGAAATAGAAGAGGTAAAGAATGGCGAAGCAGACAAAGCGGACAATGTACTGGTAAATGCTCCTCACCCCGAATACGAGGTGGTAGCGAACAAATGGCAGCACTCTTATTCACGTGAGAAAGCAGCTTATCCTATTGATAGTGTACGCGATAATAAGTTCTGGATAAACGTTGCCCGTATTGATAATACATTGGGCGACCGTAAGTTGCTACCAACGCTATACGGTTCGTTTGAATAGAGCGAATAGTTTTTTAATAATTCACGCGGGAGCTAATTTTCTTTTAGTCTCTCTGCGTGAATTGTTTTAAGGACATCCTTATCCGAATGATATTGTATCCTCTTTACGCACTTTTACTTTAAGCGGAGAGCCGTCGGCATAGCCCAAAGCAGCGCAACCAAATACTTTATGATCCGAGGGAACACCGAGTGAAGTTAGAAAAGCTCGCACTTCAGGATCGTCGCAAGTAGATCCAAGCTGATTGATCCAACAAGAAGCAATACCCAGCGAAGTTGCTGCTAGAAAAATATTTTGCAAGGCAGCTGTACAATCTTGTCCAGCCCACAAGCGCTCATTCTTGTTAGATACAATAACGAGCACCGGAGCATGATGATAGCAACAGTAATTCTCATTATGTCCTCTTTCCTGCAAATGTTTCTCATCCGATTTTGCAAACGCACCTCTTATTCGTTTATTCAATTCTTCTAGTTTGGCTGCATCTTGCATAGCTGTGAAGTGCCAAGTCTGGTCGTTCATACCACTAGGAGCATACGTTGCAGCATCCAGTATAGTCAGCAAATCTTCTTCCGCCACTTCCTGTGAGGTATAACTGCGCACACTGCGACGCAACTTTATTATTTCTAAAACTTCATTCGTTTTCATCTTAAATATCGCTTATTTTTATACGATTGTTTCCTTTATGGGTTATACATGGAGCATTGCACGCTAGCTACTTAACCTAGGCAACGAGTCACTTAGTACATCAAAATCCGCATATTGCAGTTGCTCAAAGAGAAGGGTGCAGTTTCCCCAACTGCACCCTTCTCTTGGCAAAGAGCACGGCTCTTTTCTTTCTCAACTCCTTTGTGACACAAATGTGACGATGCACAGCAGCAACTCAAGAAAATGTGATCATGATGTGACGATCAATCACTAATCCTCAACTCTTTGTGACGCAAATGTGACGATGCACAGCAACAACTCAAGAAAATGTGATCATGATGTGACGATCAATCACTAATCATCAACTCTTTGTGACGCAAATGTGACGATGCACAGCAACAACTCAAGAAAATGTGATCATGATGTGACGATCAATCACTAATCATCAACTCTTTGTGACGCAAATGTGACGATGCACAGCACAAACCCAAGCAAATGTGATCATGATGTGACGATCAATCACTAATTCTCAACTCCTTGTGACACAAATGTGACGATGCACAGCAGCAACTCAAGAAAATGTGATCATGATGTGACGATCAATCACTAATCATCAACTCTTTGTGACGCAAATGTGACGATGCACAGCAACAACTCAAGAAAATGTGATCATGATGTGACGATGATTTATCGTTTCAACAATCCAATCTTGGCATTCAGTTTGAAATAATAGATTCCGTTTTCACGTTCCAAGAAACCATATTTATCCTTTTCAGTTGATCCTTTCTCAAAACGAGAATTGAGGAACAGAAAGTCCTCGAACGTCTTCTTTTCGGATTTGTGATAACAAAGTATCTCACCACTGCCATCAAGGATAAAAAATCCCTCTACGGCAGAGTCTGTACCGTTATAGATCTTTGCCGGACGCATGCCCAAAGCAAGAGTCAATAGGAACTGCTTCATTTTGAACTCATAAAACCCATGTTTTACAATCAGTTCTTCCTTTATTTTAAGTGGATTTACGGTTTTCATCAGTTCGGTAAGCTCATTGACGCGATTAATGCCGTCTACTTGCATCGTCCGAAGCATCTCTGCCAGCAAACGAGGGAAGTGTAAATCAATCATCAATAAGTTACTACGAAACACACGATCAGCCACATCCGTATACTTCAGAATCCCACCTAGTTGCTCTATCAACATCATGCGGTCGACTACTTCATTTTGAGTTTCCAAGGCATTTACCTTGCTCACAGTAGGTGTGGCAAATTTAACTCCGGAAAGTTCAAACTTCAAGTTGGCTGAGCGTCCACCATCCAGTAGCGGATTCATCTTCCCCAAACGAGAACGCACATTAAAACCTGTAAGTGGTGCGTCCGAGTGCCAAAAAGCAACGGAAAAATCGGTACGATCTGTTGTTCTTGCTTCCAAATCAAAGATGGAAGCTTCATCCAGAAACTCCTCTACCCCATCAGGAGAAGTCACTTCCTCTTCCGAAGAAGATTTAATGGCAGTCAAGATCAATTCGGCTACTGCCAAGAAGTCCTCGCGAGGCAGTTTTTTATCAATCTGCTCACCAACGATGTGGATCTCTTCGTTTTCAATGTAGTAACGTCTGGAACCGTCATGCTCCTCTCGTTGAATCATTGCTATCGGCCATCGCTTTTCATCATCTCTTTTTCCTTGCGGAGTGCCCAAACAAACATATCCGTCTGCCAACAGACGAAAAAATGTATATAGTTCACTCCACTCCTTTTTAGTTCCTTCAAATGCCATATTGATAAATAATAATTAAGATTATTTCCTTCGTAAATGCAAATATATGGAAATCTGTTAAAACAAACCTCCTAGAGGCGAACAAAAAGATTTGCGGTCTGTTCTATCAAGCGACTAATTAAATAAAATCATGGACAATAAAAAAGATTTAGTTACTGTAAAAGTAGCTGCAGGTGGCCCTTATTTGATCGAGGGTGAGATTAAACTTATCGACAAAGATGGAAAAGAAAAGGTTATGAACAGCGCACACCTTTGTCGCTGCGGACAGTCCAAAAACAAACCTTTTTGTGACGGCTCACATCACAAAGTAGAGTTTGACAAAGAATAGTCTTGCTCAAAACAATCTTTTGAAACAGCTTCTGACCTTTTTTCATCAGAGGCTGTTTTCATAATAGGCAAAGAGGAAAGTTCATTCATCTTCATTTTTCGGAAAGCGTATTGTTTCCACTTTCTCTAAACGAGCACGTAGGCGAGGCATCAATGATTGACGAATACGCAGCGTCATGGAGCAATCCATGTCATACGACTGGCTCAAAATCGTAGGTTCTTCTTCTTTCACAATACGCATCACATCATTCATAAACGGATATTCGAACATCACAGTTATACCGTCATCCACTGTTTTTTCTACTATTGTAGCAGTAGCGATAGCCTCGGCCGCAGCAGCTTTGTAAGCTACAATAAGCCCACTCGTACCCAACTTTATTCCACCAAAATAGCGAACAACAATAATCAGAATATCGGTCAGTTCATTGGAGTTTATTTGTCCTAGAATAGGCTTCCCGGCAGTACCGGAAGGTTCACCATTGTCGTTGGCACGGAAATCTTTCCGTTCATGCCCCAACATATAGGCATAGCACAAATGCCGCGCATCGTAGTATTTTTTCTGATATGTATCCAAATGTAGTTTTATTTCTTCAAGCGTACAAACAGGAAGAGCGAGAGCAATAAACTTACTCCGCTTTTCAGTGTAGATGCTTTCAGAAAGTTCAGTGATGGTTTTGTATGTATCTTCTGCCATGTTGCAAAGATATAAAAAATGTCACTACAAGTAGCACCTAGTTCGTACAGCCTAAAAACAAGCTATAAAAAGTAATGCTATATGTAGTGACATTTGCAGATATTTATTGTTTTGATGAAACACAATAAGATCCGTAGGATCACCAAAAAATATAATCAGGACGGCATAATGGCAAACAGTTATACCAACTTATGTATCACCAATCCTGAACGAAGTTTTGGTTCAAACCAAGTGGTTTTTGGTGGCATAATATTACCTGAGTCGGCAATGTCCATCAACTGTTTCATAGAAACAGGATAGAGAGCCAAAGCGACTTTCATCTCACCGCTATCCACTCGTTTGCTAAGCTCACCAAGTCCGCGAATACCACCTACAAAGTCGATGCGCTTATCCGACCGAAGATCTTTGAGTCCTAATACTTCATCCAAAATCAGATTAGACGAAATTGTAACATCAAGTACACCAATAGGATCATTGTCATTATAGGTACCTGCTTTAGCTGTGAGGCTATACCATTTACCATCCAGATAAAGGCCAAAATTGTGCAACGCATTGGG
The DNA here is from genome assembly GCF_900104585.1 of Bacteroides ihuae. Lineage (GTDB taxonomy): Bacteria > Bacteroidota > Bacteroidia > Bacteroidales > Bacteroidaceae > Bacteroides > Bacteroides ihuae. The sequence continues at coordinate 723,840 of NZ_FNVX01000005.1, read as the reverse complement.
CTTGTATATTTCTGTCCCCTTCAACTCTACCGTGAAGTTCTTCTCCAGTGCAGATAAGAATTCAGTAGATGTCAGTCCATTAAGATCCTTCACCAAACGATTATAATCGATAATGGTAAGTTGGTTCGCAGGGAAACAAACAGCCATGAAGTAATTATACTCCTCCTCGCCAGTATGATTTGCATTTTGTTTTGCTTTTTCAACTCCTACCAATGCAGCAGCAGCCGAACGGTGATGTCCATCGGCAATGTAAAGAGCCGGCATAGCAGCAAATTCTTTAGTGATGGTAGCTATATCCGCTGCATCATCAACAATCCAGAATGTATGACCAAAGCCATCTCCTGGAGCAATAAAATCGTAAAGAGGTTTCTGTGCTGTATATTTCAGCACAAGTGCATCAAGAGTATCACTATCCGGATAAGCAAAGAATACAGGTTCAATGTTGGCATTATTCACACGAACATGCTTCATGCGATCTTCCTCCTTATCACGACGAGTAAGCTCATGCTTCTTAATGATACCGTTCATATAATCGGGGACATAAGCACCTACCACCAATCCGTATTGCGTTTTACCATTCATGGTTTGAGCATAGATATAGTAGAGTTCTTTATCGTCCTGCACCAGCCATCCCTTATCTTGGAACATATGGAAGTTCTCGGCAGCCTTAGCATACACACTTTCGTCGTGTTCATCAGTCCCAACAGGAAAGTCTATTTCCGGTTTAATAATATGGTAAAGAGATTTCTCATTACCGGCAGCCTCCTCACGGGCTTCAGCAGAGTTCAACACATCGTAAGGACGTGAAGCCACCTGTTCAACCAAATCTTTTGGAGGACGAATGCCTTTAAAAGGTTTAATTATTGCCATAAGTTAAATTTATAAAGGTTTTTTCTTCTTAATAAAACACCAACACATATAAACAAACCCGACAAAGATAAAGACAAGCGAGATACCCTCGCAAAAACCTTTAGCAAAATCGGATAAGCTATCTCTAAACACAATAGTCAGAGAAGAAATTAACAAGCCTATTGCGTAGCAAATTAGTATTACGTACGGTAATATCTTTTTTCTCACAAGTTGATCTTGTTACTTATTTACTTTGAATTTTTCGCATCCGTCATTCAAAAAGCCAACAATCTGCTGTGCAGCTGCAATACCTGCATTGATATTTGCCTCAGCAGTTTGTGCTCCCATTTTCTTAGGAGTGGAGAAGTAACGTCCTGCATATTTTTCAGTAAACTCAGCGTGAGCAGCAGGCATGATGTCCGTTACATACTTAAAGTCTGCACGATCTTCCATCAATTTCAACAGTTCAGCTTCATTAATCACCTCTTTACGAGCAGTATTTACCAACATAGCGCCCTTGGGCATCTCTTTTAGCAAAGCATAGTTAATAGAGTTTTTCGTTTCAGCAGTAGCAGGAATATGCAGAGAAACGACGTTGCAAGTTTTGTATAATTCTTCAGCAGAAGCACAAGCCGTTATTCCGTCTTTCTCGATTACTTCTTTGGGGCAGAAAGCATCATAAGCATAGATTTCCATCCCAAAACCTTTGGCAACACGAGCAACATTACGTCCCACATTTCCATAAGCATGGATACCCAGTTTCTTACCCATCAATTCAGTTCCCGAAGTTCCATTATAGAAGTTACGAACAGCATATACCATCATACCTAACGCCAACTCGGCTACCGCATTCGAGTTTTGTCCCGGAGTATTCATCACACATACGCCATGAGCTGTAGCAGCATCCAAGTCTACATTGTCATATCCGGCACCGGCACGAACTACTATTTTAAGCTCTTTCGCAGCATCCAGAACCGCTGCATCAATAATGTCACTGCGGATAATGATAGCATTGGCATCTTTCACTGCATCAAGCAATTGTGCCTTTTCAGTATATTTTTCGAGCAAAGCAAGCTCAAATCCAGCAGCTTCAATTTCTTTACGAATACCGTCTACAGCCACTTTGGCAAACGGTTTATCTGTAGCAATAAGTACTTTCATAGTAATATCAATATTATTAAATGAATCACCACAGATTGCGCAGAGAAATTTCACAGATTAAGTCCTTTTCTCTATCTGCGCCCTGTGCAATCTGTGGTGAAAACTTTATTTATGATTCGCTTAGTGCAGCTTCTCAAATTCCTGCATGCAGTCTATCAAAGCTTGAACACTTTCCTTGGGCAGGGCATTGTAGCATGAAGCACGGAAGCCACCTACCGAGCGGTGTCCCTTGATACCTATCATACCTTTTTCTGTAGCAAGCTTTTGGAAATCAGCTTCAAGGTCTTTATATTCAGGAGCCATCACGAAGCAAATGTTCATACGTGAACGGTCTTCCTTGGCTGCAGTGCCTACAAACAGTTTATTGCGTTCAATCTCAGCATACAGCATGTCTGCCTTTTCTGTAGCGCGACGTTCCATTTCCTTCACTCCACCTTGTGCTTTAACCCAACGAAGAGTGAGCAATGCCGAGTAGATAGGTACTACAGGAGGAGTATTGAACATAGAACCATTATCAACATGTGTCTGATAATTCAACATAGTAGGAATATAACGAGAAACTTTACCTAAAGCATCATTTTTCACAATAACAAATGTAAGACCAGCCGGAGCAAGATTTTTCTGAGCTCCACCGTAAATGCAGATGTACTTTGAAACGTCAATCGGACGTGAGAAAATATCAGATGACATATCGGCCACCATTGGAATAGAAGAATTAAGATCTTCTTTTATTTCAGTTCCAAAAATAGTATTATTCGTCGTGATATGGAAGTAGTCAGCATCGGTTGGTACTGTATAGTCTTTAGGAATAAATGAGAAGTTTGCATCAGCCGAAGAAGCTACTTCTATTACTTCACCAAAACCTTTTGCTTCTTTCATAGCCTTTTTAGCCCATGTACCAGTATTAAGATAGGCAGCTTTCTTTTCAAGGAAATTGAACGGTACCATGCAAAATTCCAAACTGGCACCACCACCAAGGAAAAGTACCGAGTAACCCTCGGGTATGTTAAGTAGTTCCTTAAATAATGCTTCAGCTTCGTCAACCACAGGTTGAAAGTCTTTAGCACGGTGACTGATTTCCATTAAAGAGAGGCCAGAACCATTGAAGTCCAAAATAGCCTTTGCTGTCTCCTCTATTACCTCTCGTGGAAGAATGGAAGGTCCGGCATTGAAATTATGCTTTTTCATTCGAAAGTTGGTTTTTGTTAAACAAATTCAGTTATAAGAAGTCTTAAGACAGGGCGAAATTACAAAATATTTTCCTTATGCCAAATCTTTCCCTATAAAATTATAGCTACAAGCCCTTTTTACCTTTCTTTTTATTGGTTTATACACTATATATACACCATATTGTTACGCTTATAAGAAGAAAAAGCATAGTATATACGGATAAATCTATATAATCAAAAGCTGTTTTGTGATCATATTCACAAAGCAACTCAAAATCAATATCATAGTTAAATAAATTAATAAAACAGGATAAACAAACACTAAAATAGCCGATGTTTACCCAGCATTCTTCCACTAAATGAATAAAGATAATAAATACTGATCCGTAAACTAAAATTAAAAGCAAACAGTAATCATTCAACCGCAAAAGAAGATATATAAAAAGAGAATACGTTTATTTTCAGATGAACACCAAAATAGGTCACAATAAAACAATAAATGAATGAGCAAAAAGATGAAATTTCTAAAAACACGATAAGAATAGCAAAGAAACCAAAGACCGAATCACATCAGACATTCACGTGTCGCAAAAGCCAATAATGAAAAAGCCAATTGAAAATCAAGAAAAGAAAAGAGAAAAGTAGAAAGCAAGGAAGAATAACCAAAAGCGAGCGAAGCAAAGCGAATAGCACTAGTAGAACCGATGTTGAAAGCAAGTATAACAGAATCACGAGCAAAGCAAAGTCAAAGCAAGACTGAAAGCAAGCATAACAAAATAACGAGCGAAGCAAAGTAGAAGCAATGCTGAAAGCGAGGAGTAAAAAGAAAGGACCGGCCTCTTGTGTGAAGCGTTAAACGTAGACAATGCCCGAAGCGTTAAGCAAGCGATTTTGTTTGAGCGAAGCGAGTTGAATCGCTTGTAGCTTCGAGCGTTGTCGGAGTAGCTTCACACGAGAAGCCTTGACTTTTTCTTTGTTACTTTCTTTTGCGCCAAGGCAAAAGAAAGTAAATATCAATCAGCTTCTTCAATAATAGTCTTCATGCCCTTAATCTTCTCTCCACGAACAAGAGTGAATAACTGTTTCATCTTACTACGGCGAATTGCAACGAAAGCATAATGCTCATTTACATCCACACGACCGACATCCTCTTTACTCAAATTCCCTCTTTTATAGAGAAATCCCACGATATCAATCTTGTTGAGCTTATCCTTCTTTCCCTTGCCTATATATAAAGTAGCCCAGAGAGGCTTCGGCGGACGAGATGGATTTTGGGGTAAAGTAAACAGATCAATATCCTCCGAAATATATGCAGGCACCTGTTCTTCTCCATGAAGAATGAGGTATGATGTACCCCTCGCATCCCAACGGGCAGTACGACCGTTACGGTGAGTAAAAGCTTCTTCATTTACCGGCAGATGATAATGGATGATATGCTCTACTTCCGGAATATCTAGCCCACGAGCTGCCAAATCCGTAGATACCAGCACATGGCAACTACCGTTACGAAACTTATAAAGCGCCCTTTCACGATCAGGTTGTTCCATACCACCATGAAAAGATTCATTATCAAGTCCCTTCTCTTTTAACAAAGCACTGACTCTGTCCACTGACTCGCGATGGTTGCAAAACACAATACTCGCTGTGCTACCTAGCGCACAAAGGAGCGAAAAAAGTGCATCTACTTTGTCTCTTGATAAAGAGAGCACCTTCATTAAATGCAGGCGAGATTCTTGTTGCTCATCAGTATTGAGATAGTTCAGTTTCACGACACGATTGTTCAATCCTGCAAATTGAGGAATCTCTTCCGCATCCGTAGCCGATAGAAGCATTCGCTTCTTCAAGCCCGGAAGTTGCGCAATGATCTCCGCCATCTCATCATGAAAACCGTATTCAAGAGACTTATCGAACTCATCAATAATGAGCGTATTAATATTATCAGTATTGAAGTTACCTTTTGAGAGATGATCGGTAATACGCCCAGGGGTACCAATAACAATAGCCGGATGACTACCCAGAATGGTTTTCTTCTCTTCTGCTATGGGGTGACCACCGTAGCAACAAACAGTTTTCCAAACCGTATTCATTTCACGAAACACCGTATCTATCTGCAAAGCCAGCTCTCTGGATGGCACCAAAATTAAAGTTTGAACGCCATCTATCTCAGGCTTCAGTATAAGTAATAAAGGAAGCAAATAAGCCAAAGTCTTACCCGACCCTGTAGGCGAGAGTAAAATTAAATCTTCTCTGCCAGTGGCAGAAGTTAGTGCGGCTTCCTGCATCGGGTTCAGCGCCTCGATCTTCAAGTTATCGAGTGCTGTCCGTATTGTTTCATTGTTTAATAGCATGTCGCAAAGGTACGGCATTGTTTTCATTTAGCAACCATGTACAAATAAAAAAAACGACAGAAGAGCTATTGTCTTCTGCCGTTCTATATTAACGATCCATAAGAAATCGGATTTTAACCACCAAAATCATCAAACATCAACATATTACGTGGCACTCCCAGATCATACAGCATTTTTTCTACTGCCTTAGCCATCGGGCCAGGACCACACATGTAGTACTCTATATCTTCAGGTGCTTCGTGATCTTTCAGATAATTGTTTAAGATTACATTGTGAATAAATCCTACAGGTCCCGTCCAATTATCTTCGGGCAATGGATCACTCAATGCAATGTGGAATGAGAAGTTTGGGAACTCCTTCTCCAACGCGCGGAAGTCCTCTTCGTAGAAGATTTCGTTCTTTGAACGAGCACCATACCAGTAAGAAATCTTACGATCAGTAATCTTTAACGTCTTTAGCAAATGAAGAATATGCGAACGCAATGGAGCCATACCGGCACCACCACCAATATAAAGCATTTCTCTTTCGGAGTTAATAAGCGGATGGAATTCACCAAACGGCCCGGAAACCATTACCTTATCACCCGGTTTCAGAGAGAAGATGTACGAAGAACAAATTCCCGGAGGAACTTTCTGGAAACCACCATTCACGCGGTCGAACGGAGGCGTAGCAATACGTACGTTCAGCATCACGATATCACCCTCAGCCGGATAGTTAGCCATAGAGTAAGCACGCATGGTTTCTTCTTCATTCTTCCATTTCAGATCCCACATATTAAACTTATCCCAGTCGCCACGAAAACGATCTTCTATCGCATAATCAGCATAATTAATATCATACTTCGGAACATCAATCTGAATGTACCCTCCTGAAACGAAGTTCAAGTGTTCACCTTCAGGCAAGCGCACCACAAACTCTTTGATGAACGTAGCCACGTTGTTGTTAGAAACCACTTCACATTCCCACTTCTTCACACCCAGTACCGATTCGGACACCTTAATTTCCATGTCCTGTTTTACTTTTACCTGGCACCCTAAACGCCAGTGAGCCTGTTGCTCCTTGCGAGAGAAGTGCACCGTCTCCGTAGGGAGAATTTCACCACCGCCCTCTTCTATCTGGCAACGGCACTGTGCGCACGAACCACCTCCACCGCAAGCCGAAGGTAAGAAAATCTTATTTGCAGCCAGTGTAGATAATAGACTGGAGCCTACCTCTACTTCTACTTCCTTCTCGCCATTAATGGTAACCTTCACTGTTCCCGAAGGAGAGAGATACCTCTTGGCTATCAGAAGTATAATGACGAGCAGGAGAATCACTCCAAGAAATACCCCTACACTCGCTAATATTAAAGACGTCATCGTATATTTCTGTTTTATTATTTATAACTTCAATCCTGAAAAACACATAAAGGCCATTGCCATCAGTCCTACCGTGATAAACGTAATACCCAATCCTCTAAGTGGAGCGGGAACATCAGAGTAAGCCATTTTTTCGCGAATAGCTGCCAGGCCAACAATAGCAAGCAGCCAACCCACACCTGAACCTAACGAATAAGTAACCGCCTCGCCAAAGTCAACAAAATGTCTTTGTTGCATAAACAGTGATGCACCCATGATGGCACAGTTCACAGCAATAAGTGGCAAGAAGATACCCAATGAAGCATAAAGCGACGGACTGAAACGTTCTACCGCCATTTCTACTAACTGCACGATACCTGCAATAACAGCAATAAAAAGAATAAAACTCAGAAAACCGAGGTCTACACCTTCCACTATCGCATTAGCTTTCAATACATAATTCTCCAGCAAGTAGTTCACAGGCAGTGTAACCAATAATACAAAAGTCACCGCTATACCCAACCCTAATGCTGTTTTCACATTCTTCGACACTGCCAGATAAGAACACATTCCCAGGAAGTAAGCGAAGATCATATTGTCGACAAAAATCGACTTTACAAATAAACTCAAATAATCGTTCATAATTTCTTAAGAATTTAGGTTACTTCTCCTGTAATACTTTGTTCTTACTACGTTGATACCAAATGATGCACGCACAGATGATCAATGCCATTGGAGGCATTAGCATCAATCCGTTATTGATATATCCCCATTCGTAAACCGCTTTCGGGATGATACGGAAACCAAGTAAAGAACCCGAACCCAATATTTCGCGGAAGAAAGCTACAATCACCAGAATCTTAGCATATCCTAAACCATTACCAAGTCCATCGAGGAAAGACTCCCATGGAGCATTTGCCATAGCAAAAGCTTCCAATCGTCCCATCAATATACAGTTAGTAATAATCAAGCCCACATAGACCGAAAGCTGCGCACTTACATCGTAAGCATAAGCTTTCAGAATCTCACTTACTATAGTAACCAACGCAGCCACTACCACCAACTGAACGATGATACGGATACGATTGGGTATTGTGTTACGAAGTAACGAAATAATCACATTAGCAAAAGCTACAATTACCGCTACCGACAAACCCATTACGATAGCCGGTTCCAGCTTGGCTGTTACAGCCAGTGCCGAGCAGATACCAAGTACCTGAACGGTAACCGGATTGTTCATGCTAAGCGGAGAAGAGAATACTTCTTTATTCTTTTTAGAAAACAATTGGCTCATATTCTATTTCCCTCCATTATTAGTAGTTAAAAATATATTGTACTGTCCCAAGCAGCTCTTCAACATGGCATCTACACCTTTTGAAGTAATTGTACCACCCGAGATCCCGTCTACTTGATACTCCGGTTCAGTCACCTTACCGTTTTTCTCTACGCCGAGAGCAACAGCTCCCTCTTTCAGTACATGCTTACCCAAGAATTGATTTTGAAAATCAGCCGTAGTAATTTCAGCTCCCAATCCCGGAGTTTCGCCCTGATGCGAGAAATAAACCCCAAACACAGAGTTCTTATCCTCGTTCAAACCAACATATCCCCAGATTGGTCCCCAAAGTCCGGCACCATATAGTGGAAGTACATATTTTGTTTTACCGTCTACTTCACACACGTACAACGCAAGTTGACGTTTTTCCAACGGCTTAGCTAGTTCGCTTTTCAATTCAATCTTAAAGCCTCCGGTCTCCGCCACCACTTCACCGGTAGCATTCATTATCTGGTCAGCTTTTACATATTGTTTATATACCTTTTCTGCATCCTGCCCTTTCGTATCGACATTCAATGCATGAAGAATCTGCTTCATCTTGTCCAGTTCCACATTTTTATTCTGAGTACTCTTGAGCGAAGCAGAAGTAAATGCGAGAACAAATGCTACGATAACAACCATTACCGAAGCATAAATGATAGTATAAGAATTACTATTTGTATTCATTATCTTTCGATTTTAGTTGTTCGACTTAGTTACACGTTTCTCTCTACGGCTAATGTTGCTCTGTACCACGCAGTAATCAATCAGCGGAGCAAAAATATTCATCAGCAAGATGGCAAGCATCATACCTTCAGGATAGCCAGGGTTGAGCACACGGATAATGATAGCCATTGCGCCAATCAGGAATCCATAAATATACTTACCAGTCTCCGTACGGGCAGCCGTAACAGGATCTGTAGCCATAAATACCGCACCAAAACAGAAACCACCCAACACAAGATGTTCATACCAAGGCATTTGCGCCATTGCTGTGCTAGGTCCAATCGTATTAAATATGATAGCCATAAATGCTCCACCAACAAACACGGAGAACATTGTTTTCCAACTGGCAATGCCGGTGATGAGTAGCAAGGCTGCACCCAAAAGGATAGCAATCACACTCGTTTCACCAATGGAACCGGGAATAAGCCCCGTCACCATATCCCACGAAAAAGGAGGATATCCGTTCGAAGCAGTAGCCGTAGAAGCTATACCTAGCGAAGTAGCTGCTGTTAATCCGTCAACTGATTTGCCTAAACCCAAGATACTCTCTCCAGATACCCAAACGGCATCACCAGACATCTTTGCCGGATAAGCAAAGAACAAGAAGGCACGGGTTACTAACGCTACGTTGAATACATTCATTCCCGTACCACCAAATACTTCTTTGGCGAATATAACAGCAAATGCAGTAGCTACAGCCAAAATCCAAAGTGGACAGTCCACCGGAACAATCATCGGTATCAAGATACCCGATACAAGGAATCCTTCCTGAATCTCTTCATTCTTCCATTGGGCAATCACAAATTCAATACCCAGACCCACTACATAAGATACAATCAATTTAGGCAATACAGCCAAAAAGCCGTAAGCAAACATTTCAGGAAAACCACCTTGGGCATCTGTATGAGTGAAATGCTGATAACCTACGTTGTACATACCGAGCAACAGTGCCGGTATCAAGGCTATCACAACGATCGACATGATTCGCTTGCTATCAATCGAATCGTGGATATGCGTTCCTAATTTCGAAGTGCGGTTGGGTACAAACAAGAACGTTTCAAACCCGTCGAACACTGAGTGAAATGCGTGGAACTTGCCGCCCTCTTCAAAGTTCGGCTTTATCTTGTCGAGATAATTTCTTAACGCTTTCATTTATCTATTTTCTGTTTATTATAATTAGTCATTAGCACATCTCCTCACGAAGTCCATCAAGCCCTTCGCGTACGATGCGCTGCACCGGTACCTTCGACGAGCATACAAATTCGCACAAAGCAAAATCTTCAGGTGCAACCTCATAGATACCAAGTTGCTCCATCCGATCTATATCACCGGCAATGATTGCCTTCAGCAAAAACTCCGGTAAGATGTCCATCGGAAAGACCTTGTCATACTCGTTAGACATGATCATGTGCCTCTCTCCACCCTTAATACGGGCGTCAAGCACGTAGTCACGCTTTTTAAACATATCAAGTATCCAACTAAAATACGAACGATTCACGCTGAATTGATCAAAGCGCGGCATAATCCATCCAGCCAATTCATGCACTTCAATACCTTCGGGAATCACCGTTAATTGATTATCAAATGCTCCCAAATATTGGTTTGGAGATATCTGCTTACCTGTTAAGACATTACCACTGATGTAGCGCAATGTTTTATCCTTGGTAACGTTACCGGCAAAAACATTCGTAAGCAACGCACCTACAGCTAATTTGCAATAAGCAGGTTTCAACACTTCTGAGCCGGTTACAGCTACCGTACGTGTAAAGTCTACCCGACCGGTAGCGAACAAACGACCGATGAAGATCACCTCCTGAGTACCGATAGTCCAAACCGTTTCACCTTTGTTTATAGGAGATATTTGATGTATCTGAATACCTACATTACCTGCAGGATGAGGACCATCGAACACGGTCACCGTAACATTCTTTGCTTGCGTAAGTGCAGACGAACTTTGCTTCACACTAATACCCAAATACGTTTTAGCCATTTTAGCCAGCGCATCAAGTCCGGTTTGGAAGTTAACTTCCTCTCCTTTCAGAGCAAACTCAAAGCTGGGAGCCAAAGGACTGCTATCGAATGCCGATACAAAAATAGCCTTAGGAGTTATATTAGGGTCTGCAATTACGTCATACGGACGCTGTTTCATAAAACTAAATAAGCCGGCTTCCAGAAGCGCGGCTTTCACTGCATCAGTAGAAAGTTCAGAGACTTTTTGAGCTCCAAATTCCACATAATCTTGCTCTTCGGCAGCTTGCACAGTGATACTCATCACTTTACGACGCTCACCACGCTCTACGCTGGTAACCACGCCACTCACCGGAGATACGAATTTCAATTCAGGATGATTCTTGTCTACAAACAAGGGTCCTCCGGCCATTACATATTCCTGCTCTTTCACCACCACTTTTGGGGTCACACCAGGAAAATCATCAGGCACCAGGGTATAAAATCCCGGCTCTTTTACTAAGAAATATTCCTCAGTTGCTTTTCCCTTCAGGTTTATGTCAAGGCCTTTGCGTAACTTTATTACATTTGCCATGCTATTATAAAATAATGGTTTCATAAATTTGCCCGCAAAAGTAATAAATAATAATGTTAATCGATAGGAAATAATTAAAGAATTAAGGATTTATTTCTTTAATTATTTCCGTTTGCGTACACAGTGGGAGAATATTCTTTCTTTTGCCTTGACGCAAAAGAAAGAACCAAAGAAAAAGTCAAGGCTTCTTGCGTGAAGCTACTCCAACAATGCTCGGAGCTACAAGCGATTCAACTCGCTTCGCTCAAACAAAATCGCTTGCTTAACGCTTCGGACATTGTCTCCGCTTAACGCTTCACACAAGAGGCCGGTCCTTCTTTTTTGCTCCACTTTGCTTCGCTCGTGATTTTTTTTCGCTTTGCTTCGCTCGCTAATACCATCACTAACTTTCAAGTTCATTCCTCCACACTGGCTTTGCTTCGCCGCCACTAGTTCTTACCCTCTCCTTTTTCTCTCACTCTTCAGCGGCAAACATGGGATCCCATGCGGGTAAGCGGATTGGTTTTTGTTTCATCAGTTCCAGTACTTTTGTAGTTACATATTTTTTATTCACCACTAGGCGAAACATGTATTCTTTGAACCATTCGTCTGTCATAATGAGGTATCCCTGATAGCCTTTTGTGGGCCCCCAACTGTTCTCTACCATCCATTTTTGGGGCTTCCCCGCTTTATCCAAGTCAACTGCCATCAGCGTCATGGCATGAGATGAGCCACTGGCAAATGTCTGTATACGTTGTTTTTTATCCATGCCAAACGTCGTTCCCATAAGTGATTCATAGTCGTAGTTTTTAACATCCAGCAATCCACGATCCGAGTTCAAAAATTTACCCACATCACACGAAAAGTACATCATTGTACTATCTTTTATCGAAGCTATCGCCATCTCTTTTATCTCCTCTACAGGCAAGTTCACATACGTCCAGTTCTTACCATCGTAGCGATGACGATCATAATCTATCTCATAAGTTTTGTAATACTCCCGACTCGGGTCATTCATCAGCATCACATAGTTGTTGGTTAAATCCTCATTCACATACTTCTTGAAGAAGGACATCGGCGTGTACATTTCTGTTTCTACAGGATTACCTTTGGCATCTTTGCGTGTCCAGGTAAATTCCGTAGGGGGCACCCCCAGATTCAACACCAGCATCCGGTAGATCTTTCCCAGCATCTGCGTTTTGTTCTTCTCCAAAGTCGCTACTTTTCCCCCTTTTGCCCACTCATCACGCAGTTGTAATCCATATTCACGCAGTTTCAGTGAAAGCAGATTGGCCATACGAGCCGTATTGTCACTGCTATTCGTTTCCGGCATCACCTCTTTGGGTACCAATCCATATTTACTAACCAGATCCGAGATACCTGTAAATTGTCCACCATCGCTCAGCGGATTTTTGAAGAGCCACTCCACCATCTTATCATCCATAGGCTTAGTACTCGTATCTATCACTCCTTGTAGAAAAAGATTTGATTTTTCAAGCTGATCCCAGAAGAATATGTACGCTTGTGAAAATTCAAATGCTCCCATATCATACTTCGCAATCGCTTTAGCACGCATCACATTGAGCCCCGTAAAAAGCCAGCAACGTCCGGACGACTGCTGATTCGTTATTCCTTTCGAGTCTACCTTGTTAGAGAAATAAGTATCCACTGCTTGCATATTCTCCTGATTCAGAGCCAATGTGCGAATATCACTTCCGCCAATTGCATTACGAATGGCCTTGTCTGCTGCCGTAGCCTGATAACTTTGTTTAATCTCCCGAAGCATTTCATCGCTTATGCCTCCCTTGCTCTGTTGTGCATGTGCAGAAAACAAGACACTTCCCAGAACAAAAATCGTTAATAGTCGTTTATTCATTATAATAATATGTTATATTATGAAAAATCTATTGGCAAAAGTACAATTTTCCTTAGAGAAATAGAATATTACGACAGAAACAGAACAAAATTTCTTTTGTATTCAATACAATTGTTTCAAAAAACAAGATTAAAATGATTAAAACTTAGAAATAAATGGCTTATATTTGCAACTTAGGAAACAGAATACTCAACAAAACATTCAGTTCAATGAACCACACGGCTTTTACATGCGGCATCGCTACATTTTTATTATGTTTAGCCATAAGTTGTAACCTGCACGCCCAAGAACTAAAAATAAGTGACTATTCGAGTTTAAAACCGGAAGATTACACCAACATCACTCTTCCCCCACTCGATGTATTGTTTGAGAACGCAAAGCAAGGAGCAGTTTACAAACTTGCTGATGTAGAAGAACAGCTACAGCAACGTATGCTCAAAAAAGAGAAACGGGCATGGCTTGGTTTTTTCAGTCTTAGAGGTAGCTATCAATACGGTATGTTTGGCAACGATGCCACTTATTCAGATGTTACCACACCAATCATCAACACATATACCACAGCAGCCCAAAACAGCTATAATGTAGGTGGCGGAATTAATATTCCCTTAGATGCGTTGTTCGATCTTAGTGCCCGTGTCAAGCGACAGAAGTTAAACATCCGTAGTGCTGAACTTCAGAAAGAGATGAAATTTGACGAGATGAAAAAAGAAATTATCATCTTGTATGCCACTGCCACCGCCCAACTCAATGTGCTAAAGTTAAGATCAGAAGCCATTATCCTAGCCAATGCACAATATGCCATTACTGAAAAAGATTTTACGAATGGTACAATTGATTCTGCTGTCTTATCTATTGAAAAAGGCCGTCAATCTAGTGCTCTCGAGGCTTTTGAAAGTAGTAGATCAGAATTAAATAAAAGCCTGATGATCCTCGAAGTAATCACACATACCCCTATCCTTAAATAACACAAATCAACTATGGAATATATCCTTTATCTTTCCCGTTTCCTCTACCGCATCCGTTGGTGGATCATCATAGGAACAGTTCTCATCACTCTTGCTGTTATTTTGGCAACTCAAAATATGGGCAGGACCTACAATGTAGAAGCAACTCTTTACACCGGAGTGATGTCCGGATATACCATTGAGAGTGATAACGGAACAATTAATTGGGCTACTGCCAACAATGCAATGGACAACCTGATCAATATCATTCAGGCAGAAAGTACTCTGAAAAGAGTCTCTTATCGCCTCTATGCCCGTAACATGATTCATGGTGATCTAAAAAAAGACAATGAATACATTACTGCAAATAGTTATCGAGAAATATACAATCGAACAGTTAACAGCAAAGATGGGGAAGCCCTTTTGGCGCTCATCGATAAAAACAGCGAAGAAAAAACCTTAGAAAACCTCTTAAAATATGAACGCCCAAACAAAAAAAACTTTATCTATGGATTATTCTATTGGAATCACCCTCATTACAGCTACAATGCCCTGAAAAGAATCAAGGTAAATAAAATAGGATCCAGTGATTTGTTGGAAGTAAGCTATGCCTCCAACGATCCGGGCATAGCCTACAATACACTCAGTATACTGATGGAAGAATTCGTAAACGAATATCGCACCATTCGTTACGGAGAAACGGATAAAGTCATAGAATACTTTCGCAGTGAATTGGCTCGAATAGGGCATGATTTAAGAATGGCCGAAGATTCGCTAACGGAATACAACATAGAAAAACGTATCATCAACTATTATGATGAAACCAAAGAAGTTGCTTCTATCAACAAGGAATTTGAACTTCGTGAGCAAGACATTCTTTTTGCTTACAACAATTCCAAAGTAATGATCGACGAATTAGAAAAACGCATGGATAACAATGTAAAGCAAATGCGCAACAACATCTCCTTCATTAATAAACTTAATGAAGCCTCTGGTCTGACCGGTAAAATCTCCGAGATAGAATCCTTCTCAACCGATAAAAGTGGTAAAGAGCAATCGCTACAGACCTATAAAAACAGGCTTCAGCAAGCCACTCAAGAGCTTTCGGATATATCCGATCGATATGTAAGCCAGAAACACACCAAAGAGGGAATTGCACAAGCTTCTATTGTAGATCAATGGCTGGAACAGACTCTTCGGTTTGAAAAAGCCAAATCCGATTTGCAGATTATTCAACAAAGCCGCCAAGATTTGAATGACAAATACGTATTTTTTGCACCTGTAGGCTCTACTATAAAACGGAAAGAAAGAAGTATCACCTTTACTGAATCCAACTATCTCGCATTACTCAAAAGTTACAACGACGCATTGATGCGTAAGAAAAATCTAGAGATGACTTCAGCCACACTGAAGGTACTCAATCCTCCTGCTTTTCCTATTTCTGCCGCAGCAACCGATCGAAAAAAGATTGTGATGGCAGCCTTTATTGGAAGCATACTCTTTATTTTTGGCTTCTTCCTGCTGATAGAGTTGCTCGATAGAACCCTACGCGATAAAGCTCGTACAGAAAGGCTTACAGACGGAAAAGTCTTGGGAGCATTTCCTGTAAAACCATTATTGAAGAACCGCAAATACAGCAAAGCATACGCCTTAATTGCAACCAGATACCTCAGCAGTGCCATACTCAGATTCTTCACCCATAAAAAAGAGAATTCACCTTACGTGGTTAATTTTCTTAGTACAGAATCGGGAGACGGAAAGAGTTATTTAGCCGAGCATTTACACGACTATTGGAGCCAATTGGGGTTAAAAGTGCGCAGATTGGAATGGAACAAAGATTTCGAGACTTCTTCACGCGAATATTTATTAGCACAAAGCATCGAAGATCTCTACACCCCTGCAGGAGAAGATATCTTACTCATAGAATATCCCGCCCTTAAGGATAACACCATTTCAAACAAATTATTAGAACAAGCCGATTTAAATCTACTTATAACTAGTGCTACCCGCGCATGGAAGGCCTCAGATAGCCAGGCCTACGAAAAAGTAAAGAAGCAGATTGATACTTCTTCGATATCTATTTATCTCAATAAAGCCGCAAACGATGTTGTAGAAGACTTCACTGGTTTGCTCCCCCCCTATACTACTCTCCGCAAAGTAGGATACCGTTTGGCTCATTTAGGGCTAACTGAAAAAACAGGAGAAAAAGCCATATTAGAGAAAGATGAGTAAAAAAAAGTTTTACTGCTTACTATTCAACCATTTTATCAGCAAAAGCTGGTTGCCGCTTATGCTAATTGTGGGTTTATATTTATTCTATAAATGCACGATTAGTCAAGGCATGTCAGTATCCATGATTTATGCCGCTTTGCCTCTCCTAGCTGTAGCCATTGTGTTATTAATGAAGCACTCCAACAGTGCATTCTATCTTTTGTTTGCTTCTCACTTCATTTTGGTCATAGGAGGAGGTTTCGCTGACATTAAAATAGGTATGTTTTCCCTCATTATTACGCTTTCCGTTGTTTCTCTAATGTTAATGAGAAATATTTATGAAAATATTAATTGGAAAAGTAGTCGCAATGGCATGCTGCTACTCTATTCCATCTGGTTAGCTTTCTGTATTGCAGAAATAATAAATCCAAATAATGTTCAAGAAGCATGGAATATTTCTATCACACAATATGCTGTCTACCCAATCGTATGTGCGCTATTGGTGCCCGTATTCATCAAAAAGACGAGTAATATAGAATGGTTACTAATCATTTGGTCAGTATTTATATTGATCTTTGCCATGAAAGGATATTGGCAGAAGAACCACGGATTTAACGCACACGAGCTTTATTTTCTCTATGTATTAGGGGGAGCAAAAACACATATCATTTGGTCGGGCATTCGTTTTTTTTCATTTTTCAGTGATGCTACCAATTTCGGTGTACATATGGCAATGGGGATTACCGGCCTTGGTATATCTTTATTTTATGTGAAAAATATATGGTTAAAAATATATCTTGCCATTGTTATCATTGCTGGTATTTATGGTATGGGAATCTCTGGAACCCGTGGGGCCATAGCCATCCCACTTGGAGGATTGGCTCTTTTTATATTATTATCTTACCACTGGAAAAATTTTGTACTAGGCCTTCTTATGTTTCTCTCCATTTTTATTTTTTTCAGATATAGTAGTATAGGAGAAGGCAACCAATACGTTAGCAGAATGAGAACAGCATTCACTCCTACTGAAGATGCATCTTATCAATTACGCATAGTAAACAGAAAAAAGATAAAAGAATATATGGCAGACAAGCCCTTTGGATACGGAATTGGTCTGGGTGGAAAGGCAGAACGCTTCGAGCCAAAAGAATTACTCCCTTTGCCTCCTGATTCGTGGTTAGTAAGTGTCTGGACCGATACGGGAGTTGTGGGCCTCAGCTTATATCTCATTCTGCATGGCATTCTGTTCGCTTGGTGTGCCTGGATATTGAGATTTAAGATAATGAATAAACAACTCAGAGGATTACTTATGGCTTGGCTATGCGTCAATGCGGGATTCTTTGTGTCTACTTATACCAATGATGTGATGCAATATCCCAATTCAATCGTCGTTTATACCGGTTTTGCGCTTTGTTTTGCGGGTCCTCATATTGATAAACGAATAGCTAAAAAGAAAAAAGATGAATTCCTCGAATTATGATCAACCTATTACAAATATCGGAAATATTACTATTCTACTTCCTGACATTGTCGGTGAGCTACCTATTTGTATTTGCTGTAGCGTCCAAATTCTATCATCGCCGAAAGTATCCACTAACTGAAAAAGTCAAGAGATTTGCTGTTTTGTTCCCTGCTTACAAAGAAGATAAGGTTATCTTGCAATCTGTCACTTCCTTTCTACAACAAGATTATCCTACTGATAAATACGAGGTGATCGTCATTTCGGACCAAATGGAGCATGTCACCAACGAACAATTAAACCAGCTTCCTATCCGACTTCTTATCGCTAACTACGAGAATAGTTCGAAAGCTAAAGCGATGACTTTGGCCATGGAAAGCACTGCTCTCGAGGAATATGATATGATTGTTATTATGGATGCTGACAACACCACCACACCCGATTTTCTACAAGAGATGAACCAAGCCTGCAATGCCGGTTTGCAAGCTGTTCAGGCTCATCGTATGGCTAAGAATACAAATACTAGTATTGCCATTCTCGATGCAGTGAGCGAAGAAATCAACAATGCTCTTTTCCGCAAAGGACACGTAGCCATCGGCTTTTCATCGGCACTCATTGGTTCAGGTATGGCATTGGAAGCTAATTGGTTCAGGAAGAACGTAAAGCTACTGCAAACAGCAGGCGAGGACAAAGAGTTAGAAACCTTGCTACTTAAAGAGAATATATATATAGAATACTTGGAACATGTACGGGTATTTGATGAAAAAACACAGAAAAAAGAAGGATTAAAGAATCAACGTAAACGTTGGATAGCAGCTCAATTTGCCACATTAAGAACTGCTCTACCCTACTTTCCGAAAGCGTTATTTACCGGCAATTTCGATTATTGCGATAAAGTATTGCAATGGATGTTGCCACCAAGAATAATACTACTGTTCGTTATATTTGTGTTTAGCTGCTTAAGGAGTATTATCAGTTTACAATCAAGTTTAAAATGGTGGATACTATTCTCAATTCTAGTGTTTACACTTATTATTGCCATCCCACCACCTTTTTTCAACAAAAGAACGCTTAAAGCCATTACTAGAATACCCTTATTAGCTCTTATTATGCTAACCAACCTCTTTCATATTAAAAAGGCCAATAAGGAATTTATTCATACTGAGCATGGCAATCAATCGTTATAGAAGAAAAAATGTAGAAAATGAAAATAGCCATTGAAGCACAACGGATTTTCCGTACCAATAAGCATGGGATGGATTTTGTCGCACTAGAGACTATAAGGGAATTACAAAAAATAGATAAAGTCAATGAATATTTTATTTTCGTAAGTCCCGGTGCAGATCATTGCCTGTCTGAATCAGAAAAGCTACACATCATCGAGCTCAAATGCCCAACTTATCCACTATGGGAACAAATAGCCCTGCCCTATGCTATATCCAAACTAGAACCAGATATACTACATTGTACAAGTAATACTGCTCCACTGATATGTGCCACTCCACTGATATTGACTCTGCACGATATAATTTTCCTAGAACAACGGCAATCGGCAAGTAAATCATGGTATCAGGAAATGGGTTGGTATTACCGACGCATCGTTGTGCCACGCATATTATCCAAATGCAAACGAATTATTACTGTATCAAATTTTGAGTGCAACCGTATTCGCACTACACTCCAACTTCCTGTTGAGCAAATAGCTGCCGTATATAATGGTTATAGTTCCTGCTTTTCTCCTGATAAAAAAGATCTTTCTATCACGAAAAAATATATTCAGTCAGAAGATTATCTGTTTTTTTTAGGAAATACTGATCCCAAAAAAAACACTTCCCGTGTTTTGAAATCATATAGTATATATCTCCAACAATCTACAAAAAAACGTCCACTGCTAATTGCTGATTTAAAGGAAGAAATCATAGATGGCATTCTCGAAAAAGAAGAGATTGAGAGTATAAAACCTTACCTAAGTTTCCCCGGCTATATTCCCAACCAACATCTACCGGCACTCTACAATGGAGCATTCGCATTTTTGTATCCTTCGTTGCGTGAAAGTTTCGGTATTCCCATGTTAGAAGCTATGGCTTGTGGAACACCTATAATAGCAGGAAATACCTCCGCCATGCCTGAGATAGCTGGTGAAGGTGCCCTATTAGTCAACCCGTTTAATACCGAAGAGATAGCTGAAAAATTATTGCTGCTTGAGCAGAATGAGACTCTTTACAAAAAACAAGTTGACTATGGATTAGAACGCGTCAAGCTCTTCTCATGGCGCTCAGCGGCTAAAGCATTACTAAATATCTACGAGAAGGTTTCATCTGAAACGGCGTAACACGGACAAAGATCGTGATGACCACATAAAGCCCTTTTAGGGGTAACGGATATAAACTGACAACCTTTTTAGGAAATAATAATAGTATGTGACAACTTATTTAGTAACAAGCCGCTAATAGTAACAACCATTTTCAGTATAAGTCATATCTTTCTAGGTAACGGTAGTTTTATTAGTTTTATGTGCTATAAAACTTTTGTTTTCACGCTTGGAAACTGTTCGTATCTAACCGTTAAACCTTTAGTTTCAATACGAGGAAACTTTTGGTTTATCACGAGGAAACTAATGAGAAGATGTACTCCTGTGACTTTTACTGAATTGAGTAGACAGTTTTAGTCTTTCAAGCTAAAAAGGTAGACTGTTTTCTTTTTCTTTCCTTGACTTCATTTACACTTTTAATATCTAATCACTAAAGAGATGATAGTGAATGTATTCTATAAAAAATGTTATTGAAGTCAGGATATTATGTATATATTTGCAAAATAGCGAAGCTAAAGACAAGATACAAAACAAGCAGTTATGAACGAGCCCAAAGTCAGCATCATCATCCCCGTGTACAACACCGCAGAGTACGTCCGCCAAGCAGTGGAAAGCATCACCGAGCAAACACTCAGGGAGATAGAGATCATTGTAGTGAACGACGGCTCCACTGATGGTAGCCTGCAAATTCTCCAAGAATTGGCAGGAAAAGATTCGCGAATACAAGTCTATAGCCAAGAGAATAAGGGACTATCTGTTACACGCAATATTGGGCTCAATCATGCTAGAGGAAAGTATGTTTACTTCATGGATAGTGATGATTTACTTGAGACTGATGCTTTAGAGCTGTGTTATAACAAATGCGTAAATGACAAACTGGATTTCGTTTTTTTTGATGCAACAAGCTTCAGTGGCGACGGCGATGACTTAAATAATCGTTTTGACTACAGACGAACAGAAGGGCTAGTAGAACAAATCTACTTAGGAACGGATATACTGAAAATACAGCTACAGAGATATGAATTCAAATCCTCCGTTTGTTTAAACATCATCTACCGAGAATTTCTCATCACCCATCAAATCACTTTTTATCCAAACATTTTACACGAGGATCAACTTTTCACTACATTGATTTATCTGCAATCAAAACGAGTGGGTTTTATTCATCGAGCTTTTTTCAAAAGAAGAGTACGCAGAGATTCTATTATGACCCGCAAATTTGCATGGAGAAATATGCAAGGATACCTCACTGTCAGTGACGAATTACTTACCTATGCTAAAGCTAACCAGGAGATACGCCCTGTTATTGACTTATTCTTAAAGCAGATGCTTGATGCAGCTGTGTGGCAAGCACATGTGCTACCATTCAGACAACGTATACGATTATTCTGTAAATCTGCATCCAAATACAAACAGTATGTAAGTAAACGAACATTGTCCACATTACTTTTCAAATCATTAGCTCTCAAATAGCATTCATAAAAATGACAGATATAAAGAAAGAAATATTCTCAGGTGTGTTTTACACCGCCGTGGCCAAATATTCAGGCATCATCATTTCGCTAGTAGTGGCAGGTGTACTAGCTCGATTGCTCTCACCCGACGACTTCGGGGTGGTAGCCATTGCCACGGTCATCATTGGATTCTTTGGCATCTTCACTGATATGGGCATATCACCTGCCATTGTGCAGAACAAGGAGCTAACCAAGAGTGATCTTTCGGACATATTTTCGTTCACCATCTGGATGGGAATTTTACTAGCTCTACTCTTTTTCGGAGCCTCGTGGCCCATTTCCGCATGGTATGGCAGCCCCATTCTGCGCACGCTTTGCCAGCTACTTGCTATCAACTTGTTTTTTGCATCGATCAATATTGTGCCCAATGCCCTATTCTATAAGAATAAAGAGTTTAAATACATTGCCTGGCGTAGTTTTCTTGTTCAGATAGCCACCGGTGCACTAGCCGTTGGTGTGGCCTTAGCCGGAGCAGGACTATATGCGCTCATCGTCAGTCCCATCCTATCGAGTATGCTTATTTGGGGTATTTCCTTTCGCAGATACCCGCAACAAATGCGCCTCACATTAGGACTCGAATCACTTCGTAAGATATTCAGTTACTCGGCCTACCAATTCTTGTTCAACGTCATCAATTACTTCAGCCGCAACCTCGACAAACTTCTTATAGGTAAATACATGGGCATGAGCCCGTTGGGATACTACGAAAAATCCTATCGCCTGATGATGCTTCCTTTGCAAAACATCACGCAAGTGATCACCCCTGTAATGCACCCTGTGCTGAGCGACTTCCAGAATGACCTCGAGCGACTGTCATCATCTTACGAAAAGATTGTTCGCTTCCTCGCCTTCATTGGTTTGCCGCTAAGTGTAGTGCTGTTTTTCACCGCCCAAGAAGTTACCCTAATCATTTTTGGTGATCAATGGATGCCCTCCGTTCCGGTATTTCGCATACTCAGCCTCTCAGTAGGCATACAGATCATGCTATCCTCCTCAGGCTCCATCTTTCAGGCCTCCGGAGACACGCGCAGCCTCTTCATTTGTGGGCTCTTCTCTTCCATACTCAACGTATCCGGAATGCTAATCGGTATCTTTTTCTTCGGCACACTAGAAGCTCTAGCCGCATGCATTTGCATCACCTTTACCATCAACTTTGTGCAGTGTTACTGGCAGATGTACCACGTCACCTTTAAGCGTCGCAGCCTGATCCCCTTTGTCAGTCAGCTGCGCTCACCACTCTTAATTAGCCTGTTGCTTGTAGCAGTATTGCTACCCGTCAACCAATTTGTAAACGGAATGAATATTTTTTTTACCCTTTGTGTAAAAGGTCTTCTTTTTCTTATTATATTTGGATGTTACATACAGTTTACCAAAGAGTATGACATAGTAGGAACAATAAAAAATTGGATAAAGCGATGAAAGCACTCTTTCTCATTTTCCATGGTTTCGAAGAATTTAACGGCATTAGTAAAAAGATTCGTTATCAGGTAAAGGCACTTCAGGAGTGCGGATTGGATGTGCGTACCTGCTATTATGCTGTGGATGACCTAGGACATCGCAAATGGATGATAGACGAAGAAACTCTTGTAGATCTCGGCACAGGTACGGTTGCTAAGATAAGGAAAAGATGCTGTTATAGTGCCATTAGCGATTATGTTAAAAAAGAAAACATATTATTTGTTTACATGCGCTCTTATCACAACTCCAATCCATTCACCATTCATTTAGTAAAACAACTGAAAAAGCACGGTGCCAAAGTGGTCATGGAAATACCTACTTATCCATACGACCAGGAATATATCACTTTAGGCGCAAAATGGGATCTCCTAATAGATAGATGCTTCAGAAAGTCCTTGGCTAAGCAACTTGATGCCATTATCACCTTTTCTAGCGAAGCAGTAATTTTTGGACAACGAACTATACAAATCTCTAATGGAATTGATTTTTCTGCCATAAAGTTAAAACAGAAAACCAATGATACAAGTCATAGTATTCATTTGATTGGAGTAGCCGAAATACATTATTGGCACGGATTTGACCGAATCATTGAAGGAATAGCCGATTTCTCTAACCTTAGCACTTACAATGTTTATTTTCATATCGTTGGCAACTTCAGTGGTTCACGAGAAAAAGAAGAAATCTTATCTTCTATAATTAAAAATCATTTAGAGAGATTTGTAATATTGCATGGAGCAAAACATGGGAGAGAACTGGATGAACTATTTGAACAAGCAGACTTTGCCATAGGAAGCTTAGGACGTCACAGGAGTGGTATCACACATATTAAAACGCTAAAAAACAGAGAGTATGCTGCAAGAGGAATTCCATTTATATATTCCGAAACAGATCGTGACTTCGATGATCAACCTTATGTTATTAAGGTACCAGCCGACGAATCGGCAGTAGACATCAGCCAATTAATTGATTTCTATCGAAGCAATATGTGGCACCCAAATGAGATACGCTCATCCATCAGCCATCTCTCTTGGAAAGAACAAATGAACAAAGTAATTAATGCTCTCTTTAAAATGACGGCCAAATGAAACAACTAAAAATAGCCTATTGCCTACCATCACTCTACATTGCCGGAGGAATGGAACGTGTGCTGACCATCAAAGCAAACTACTTTGCCGAGCAAATGGGCTATGATGTCACTATCATTCTAACAGACGGAGCGAACGAAAAGCCCTTTTACGAGTTATCTTCCAAAATTCACATAGAGCATCTGGATATAAACTATAACGAATTGTGGAATAAAACGCTATATAGAAAGGTCTTTATATATCTGAGAAAACAAAGATTCTACAAAAAACGCCTGACAGATTGTCTTATGCGCATACGCCCAGACATTACAGTTTCAATGCTCAGAAGAGAAATAAACTTTATCACAACAATAAAAGACGGTAGCATTAAAATAGGTGAACTCCACGTTAACAAACAAAATTACCGAGAACTATCTAGTGAAAAAGGAATTGGCTTTATAAAGCGAGTATTATCAATACTTTGGATGTGGCAACTCAATCAAAAGGTTAGAACACTTGATAAGTTTGTGATACTAACAGTAGAAGACCAAAAAAATTGGGCATACCTAAACAACACAAGTGTCATTCACAATCCTTTACCTTTTTTGCCTTCCAAAACTTCTAATTGCAATCAAAAAAAAATAATAGCTGTTGGAAGATATACTCATCAGAAAGGGTTCGATATGCTCATTGAAGCTTGGCGAATAGTAACCCCACGGCACACTGATTGGTCACTCTATATATATGGAGATGGGGATAAGGACGAGTTTTATACTCTAAAAGAAAAGTATAGTCTCGAATCGTTACATCTAGAAGATGCCACTGAACAAATTACAGATAAATACACCGAAAGTTCCATTTTTGTTCTCTCATCCAGATACGAAGGGTTTGGCATGGTTATAATTGAGGCCATGGCTTGCGGTGTTCCTCCGATCTCGTTTGCCTGTCCTTGCGGACCACGAGATATCATCCACGATAAACAAGATGGACTACTTGTAGAAAATGGAAATATTGAACAATTAGCAGAAGCAATTTGCTACCTAATTGAACATGATGAAGTTAGGAGAGAAATGGGAAAAAAAGCTCGTATTAATGCAGAACTTTTTAAAATAGAAAATATAGGTATGCAATGGAAAGAGCTTTTTGAATCATTGATAAAAGTAGCTAAAAAAAACTAAATCTAAATAAATATGTATGAAGTAACAATTGGAATGCCACTTTATAATGCCGAAAAGTATATCAAACAATCTATAGAGTCAGCTTTAAATCAAACCTTTGAAAGCATTGAATTTCTTATTATTGACGATAAGGGTACAGATAATTCCGTTAATATTGTTCAAGATATACAGCGACAACATGAACGTGGTGAAGCTATCCGTATTGTAGCACACGATAGAAACAGAGGAGTAGCGGCTGCTCGAAACACTATTTTAAAAGAAGCAAAAGGTAATTACTTGTTTTTTCAAGATAGTGATGATTTAATAACTCCTGATTGTATCGAAATTCTTTATAAGTCGATCAAAGAAACTGATTCAGAAGCAACCTATTCATCATATGAAGAAATATCCGATAAAAACAGTAAGAAGCATATACTTCCTCAATTAATCTTTGATGGTGATGATCAATTAGCTGCATTTATGAATGAAAATTTACGCATAAACCTTCGTTCACTTTTTATTTGGAATATTTTATTCCGTACTTCTTTTCTACACAAAACCCAATTGGAATTTAAATCAATTATTTCCGGTGAAGATGAACTCTTTTCTTTTGATATAGTCCCTTTCATTAAAAAAGCTACATTTCTACCTAACGTGACATATACATACGTAAAACATCAGGGTTCCTTATCTCAATATCAAGCTAGAAACAAAATTCCACTAGAAGAAATAATGGAACGTATGTACGTTCGAAATTATTGCAAGACGAAAAGCATTATATTTAAAAACAAACCATATTATGAAAACGTAGTAACAAAGTCTACAAAGCAATGTTTTGATGCTGCAGCAGTCATTATTGATAAAAGAAACTTCATAGAGCCTAAAGTACAATTTTTCAGTATCAAAGAATTGCTAAATCACCCACTTCCTCTTACAGAAATAGCAAACTTCAAAAAATATAAAATGCTCAATCTTTGTTTTTATGTCTTTAGTAAATTGCCAAATCCTATCATCAATATTCTACTCTTATCATACATCAAACTATTGAAGACATATCGAAAACGTAATAAAACAACATCTTAACCAACCGTAGAATGAAAATTATTTATATATTTCGATCATTCGCAATAATTGGCGGAGTCGAAAAAATTCTAATAAACAAGATGAATTATTTATCGGAGAAATTAGGATATGATATTACCGTTATTACTTACGAACAAGGGTTACATCCCATCGCATTTCCTCTTTCTCCCAAAGTTAAACATATTGATCTTGGAATCCCATTTCACACAAGATATAAATATGGTTTATTAAAACGTTTTTTCATTTACATCAAAATGAAACATCGGTTCAAAAAAGAAATTGCTCATCATGTGAAATTGATAAAACCTGATATTACTATCTGCACAACATATTCATTCCTAGACATAAATGCTATTATACATTTACAAGATACATCTAAAAAAATTATAGAGTCGCATTCAGCTAAAATGGCTATAGGAAAAAGATCTATTCAACGAAGAAATCTTATTTTCAAATTGGCATCATCAATAGCTGACAGACAATTATACCGATATATTAAACGTTGCGATGCTCTAGTTACATTGACTCAAGACGATGCCAAAGAATGGGGAGCGATAAAAAAAGCAGTTATAATTCCTAACATGATTGCTAATTATCCTTCCGAAATAAAGACATTAAATAATCAGAAGAAAGTGATAAGTGTCGGAAGATTAACGGAGCAAAAAGGATACGATATGCTCATTAAAGTATGGGAATTAGTAAATAAGATACACCCAGAATGGATTTTGGAAATTTATGGCGAAGGTGAAATGAAAGAGGCACTTCTACAAGAAATAAAAGAAAAACAACTAGATAGTGTTATTACAATACATAAACCGACTAAACATATTTATGAGAAGTATATGGAAAGCAGTATTTATGTATTAAGTTCTAGATGGGAAGGCTTCGCATTAGTATTATTAGAAGCAATGTCGTGCGCAATTCCATGTATTGCATTCAATTGCCCATACGGAGCATCAGACATCATTGAAGATGGAAAAGATGGAATAATTGTAGAAAACGGAAACATAAAACAATTAGCCGAAAAAATCAATTTCCTTATTGAAAATGAAGAATTACGAAAACAGATGGGAAAGAGAGCTAGAGAAAATGTGAAAAAGTTTTTACCCAACAATGTAATGTCTCAATGGTCAGAGCTATTTCTGGAATTACTCAAAAACAAGCCTAATAACTAAAATCAGCACAATATGTCTTGGTATAATAAATACATCGAAGTATACGAAAAACCATTTAGTGAAGCTCCACAACGGATTGTCAACGATGTACGCAATAAACTGCAAATAACACAAAGCGAGGAACCTTTGGTTACGGTATCGGTGATAGCCTACAACGAAGAAAAACATTTATTGGCTTGCTTGTGGTCGCTTAGCGAAATGCAGTGCAAATATCCGGTGGAAATTATTGGCGTAAATAATGACTCCAAAGATAAAACGGAAGAAGTTTTCAAAGCACTAGGCATACCTTATTACAACGAGTTTCAGCATAGCTGCGGATATGCCAGACGATGCGGATTAGAACATGCAAAAGGAAAATATCACATCAATATTGATGCGGATAGCATGTATCCAGCTAAATATGTGGAGACGATGGTGAATAAATTGGAGAAGCCAGGCATTGTTGCAGTAAGTTCTTTATGGAGCTATATTCCGGACAAGCAACATTCTTGGATAGGTCTCAAAGCTTATGAGCTATCAAGAGATCTTTATTTATTTATCCAATCGTTCAAACGTCCTGAATTAAGTGTTAGAGGGTTGGTTTTTGCTTACAACACCGCCTATGCAAAGACAGTAGGCATACGTGTAGACATCATCAGAGGTGAGGACGGATCACTGGCCTTGGGTCTGAAGAAATTTGGTAAAATAGCATTTGTACGAAGCAGAAAAGCACGAGCCATAACCGGATATGGTACTGTGGGAGCTGACGGATCTCTACTCAACAGTTTTGCTAAAAGATTAGTTAAAGGAGTAAGAAATGCAACAGGGCTATTTTTCTCAAAAAAGAGGTATAAAGATAAAAAATCAAACCTTATTAAATAGCAACAATTAATGATATTAGGCAAACATGCACGAATAGAATCTATTGATTTTATCAAAGGAATATGCATCTTCTTGGTAGTTTGGGCGCATTCCATACAAAATATGGGAAGTGACAATGACTTTTGGTACAACCCTATTTACATATTTATATGCTCGTTTCATATGCCCATTTTCATGGTAATGAGTGGCTTCTTCTTTGATAGAAGTGCAAGCAGTAACCTCTTCAAACTTACAAAAAAGAAATTCAGACAGCTCATTATTCCTTGTTTCGGGTGGTCAATAATCTTACTCATTCTAACAACTTGTTACATATACAACGAAGGAAAACCGATTTATATTACAGAAAGAATTCAAACTTTACTCTACGAAACAGCTACACGTTTTTGGTTCCTAAGATCGGTATTTATTTGCTATATAGCAGTTTCTGTGAGCATACTCATCTTTCGTAAAGACTACCTAGCTTGTGTTATATCTATTATACTTATGCTACTTCTTCCAGATATGTTTAGGATCAGTTTGGACAAGTTTATGTATCCATTCTTCTGGATGGGATATTTTTTACATAAAAATATTGAATGGGTTACTTTGAACAGAAGAAAGATAATGATCCTATCATCTATTTTCTTTATTGTTTTGCTTCTAAATTGGAAAAAAGAATACTACATCTATATAACAGGAATGAGTTTCTACGACATAAAAGATCAAAGTATTCTTTTTTTCGACTTTATCCCTAGATTTGAAATTATTTCATATAGATATCTTATAGGAGTATTAGGAAGTATATCAATCTTCTTAATGTTACAAAGTATTTATATACCTCAGCTAAAACGGATCAATAATGTAGGAAAATACACGCTCGGCATATATGTGATTCATTTGTTTTTTGAAGGAAATATACTTAAGCTTCTAGATCTATCTCGAATAAATTTCTTATTATATAATTTAGTAATTACACCCATAATATCAATTATACTTATTCAAATCTGCATATTTATAATAAAGCTGATTCAAAGAAATAAATTCTTCAACACTCTATTCTTAGGAGCCCCTTACAAATAAAGATAGACCATAATAAAACACCCAATGAAAACTCTTGAAATAATCTTCTGGATATCCCTGTTTATCGTATTCTATACCTACATAGGTTATGGCATACTTCTGTATGCAATGGTAAAGATAAAAGAGGCTTTTGCTAAGCCCAAAAGTTTCATCCTGCCGAAAGACGAAGAGCTACCGGAAGTGACGCTGTTCATCACTGCCTACAACGAAGAAATGATAGTAGACGAGAAGATGAGTAATTCGCTGGAGCTAAATTATCCGGAAGAAAAATTACACATCGTATGGGTGACGGACGGAAGCAGTGACGCTACCAATGAACGATTGAAAAGGTGGCCGGAAGCGAAAGTGTTATTTCAGCCAAAGCGGCAAGGCAAAACAGCAGCCATGAACAGAGGTATGAAGTTAGTGAAAACACCTATAGTGGTGTTTACGGATGCTAACACAATGATAAACGCTGAGGCAGTACGCAACATTGTAAAAGCTTTCGCTGACCCTAAAGTGGGATGCGTAGCGGGAGAAAAGCGCATCACTGTGCAAACAAAGGATGGAGCGGCGGCAGGTGGTGAAGGCTTTTATTGGAAGTATGAATCTACACTGAAAGCTTTAGATGCAAGACTCTATTCTGCTGTAGGGGCAGCGGGTGAACTATTTGCCGTACGCAGGGAGTTATTCTGCGAGATGGATCCGGACACGCTTTTGGACGACTTTGTGCTTTCTCTACGCATTGCCATGCAAGGTTATAAGATTGATTATTGCAGCGAGGCGTATGCTGTAGAAAGTGGATCAGCGGACATAAAAGAAGAAGAAAAACGAAAAATACGTATTTCAGCCGGAGGATTGCAATCTATCTGGCGACTACGAGCGTTACTCAATCCTTTGAAGTATGGAATGTTAAATTTCCAGTATATATCTCACCGGGTATTGCGTTGGTCACTCACACCAGTGTTACTCTTTTTGCTTTTCCCCCTGAATGTAATCTTGCTCTCGTATGGAAAATCGTACATTACATATGGAATAATAATGGTTCTACAGATATTATTTTATCTGACTGCAATTTACGGACAATATTTATCGGCTAAGGAAATAAAAGCTAAAGTTCTTTTCATACCATACTACTTCTTCTTTATGAACATTAGTGTATTCAAAGGTATTGCATATTTATGGGCACACAAGGACAGTGGTGTATGGGAAAAAGCAAGAAGATCAAATAATAAAAGCTAATTTTTAACATTACATCCGTACAAGTATAAACTATTTTATGTACTTTTGTGCCATTTCCAGGTTTCTTCAGATCCAAAATACGGTATGAAAAGAATATTACACGATGCAACTTATTCCGACAGGATATTGCAAATGACTGCTGACACGATGCTTTTAATCGATTCAAAGGGGATCTGTCAAGATATCGCCACACACAGTAGCTTATGGTTTCTGCAAGAAGATATATTATTAGGCAAAAACATATTTGAAATATTACCTAAGCATACGTATAATAAAATATACCCTGAATTTAAACGTGTACAAAACGAAAAAACCGTCGTCAACAAGAATTATAAATTACCACTGGAGAAAGAAACCTTCTACTTTAAATGCGTCATGTACCCACTCGATGATATGGTACTCTGCCAATTTAGAGACATCACCGAACGATGCAATGTTAGATTAGAGTTGGAAAAAGCCAACCAAAAACTCAAGGTCATACAAAAATCATCACTCATAGGACAATGGATCTACACTCAGGAAGATGCCATGTTAGAATTTTATGGATATAGTAATACCTTTTTACCTGGAGATGAAATTCAACGAATGCCATTCAAAAAATACTTAAAAAACGTACTAGAAGAAGATAGAAAGCCTTTGGAAGAATGGTTACTGAACAATGCGAAGACGCCAGAAGAGAATAGTTTTGAATTCAAAGTGTATCACAACAAACAACTTGATTATCTCAAAACAGAGAAGCTTGTTATTAAATTAAATGATGATGGATCCCTCGATATGATTGAAGGATACACACAAAACATTACCGACATTAAAAGGCGAGAGCATGATATCAATATACTTACCCGCGCCATTAACAATGCTACCGAAGATATCTTTGCTGCAAAAAAAGATGGGACGCTAATCTTTGGCAATCGCAAGTTTAAGCAGCATCATAGAATTCCTAACTATAAAAGTTTATCTGAAATTAAAGTAGACCAGATGCCCTATGGCACCATAAATATGGGAAAATGGAATAAAGTGTTCGCCTGCACCCAAACGGGAAGTAGCAAGAATTTTATTACCTACAATCCTTTTCCCGAAAATAAAGAAATACTGGCTTTTGAAGAAACAGTATACTGCGTTAACAGCGATACCGGAGAAAAAAGTATATGGGTGTTCGGACGTGACGTATCAGAGCGTATCAAGTATGAGTCTCAGGTGAAAAGGCTTAATATGATAATGGATACAACAATGAAGAATCTACCGGCCAGCATTGTTGTGAAAGACGTCACTAATGCTTTCAAATATATATACCGAAATAGAGAAGCTAATTACAAAATAATTGAAGATTACAACTCCTCCATAGGGAAGAGTGATTTTGACTACCACCCTTTCGAAGCAGCACAACAAAAAAGAGTAGAGGATATGAATGTGGTCAAAAGCAAGAAAGAGATTCATGATATCTTTGAAAGTGTAGATGAGCACGGGATGCCAATCATATTGGACAGACGGAAATTTTTTATCGAAAATAAAGATTTCTCGCCTATCATCATCAATATAGAATGGGACATCACGCAGCAGGAAATGATGAAACGAGAGATTTTGGCGTCAAAAGAAAGAGCTGAAATGTCCGATAAACTAAAATCAGCTTTCTTAGCCAACATGAGCCACGAAATACGAACTCCGCTCAATGCCATCGTAGGATTCTCCAGAATTATAGCCGACAGTGACAACACCGACGAGAGAATGGAATACTATAACATCGTTGAAGCAAACAATGAGAGACTGCTACAATTGATTAATGAAATTCTGGATCTATCAAAAATTGAGTCGGGAATTGTGGAATTTACATTAGACAATGTTAACCTACACGTGCTATGTCGCGAAACTTATGACGCACATGTATTCCGCTGCCCGAAAAATGTAACATTGATATTTGATGAATCGGATCCGGGATTAGAAATAACTTCAGATAAAAATCGCATATTTCAGGTGCTATCCAATCTAATCGGCAATGCCTTTAAATTTGTAAAAGAAGGGAGCGTTCACTACGGATACAAGAAATTAGGAGAGTTTATCTTTTTCTATGTAAAAGATACCGGAATAGGCATATCTGAAGATAAAGTGGGACAAGTTTTCGATAGATTTGTAAAAGTAAATAATTTTGCTCAAGGTACGGGACTAGGATTGGCCATCTGCCGAACGATTGTGGAACGACTGGGCGGAACCATCTCGGTAGAATCAAAAGTTGGCCAAGGATCAACTTTTACCTTCTGCATACCTTGTCAAACACCTGAGACAGATGAAGAAAAGAGAAGAAAGGAATTAGAAATGGAGAAGATAGCAACAAAACAGGATGATTGCTCTAATAAAGAAAGAACGACTGCTACCATATTGATTGCGGAAGATACCGACAGTAACTTCGATCTATTGAATGCCATTTTGGGCAAGACATATAACTTACTACGTGCCAAAGATGGCGTTGAAGCTGTTCAAATGTACGATAAAATAAGACCGGACTTGATTTTAATGGATATCAAGATGCCTAACATGGATGGGCTAAGTGCCACGAAAGAGATTCGTAAGTCTTCTATCGACATTCCTATAATAGCACTCAGTGCGTATGCGTATGCGTATGATCGAGAGGCTGCCAATGAGGCTGGATGCAATGAATTTCTTACGAAACCGATTTCGCAAACAGATCTCAAAGAAACACTTAACAAATGGCTGAGTAGCTAATGGAAAGAACAACTGTAACCTTACGCAAATTCTTGCACACTCTGTTCTTATCAATCACTATCTTTTTAGGAGGCATAACCATAGCTGGAGCATTTGCACGCTATGTACCTCCCTCACAATCTGTGTTCTTAGCTTTTTTGGGCTTATTCTTGCCTGCATTAATCCTATTAAATATTTTTTTTATCATCTATTGGGCCATACGCCGACGTTTTTGGGTATGGATTCCTATTATGGCCATTATTGCCAATTCAGGCTTTTTAAGCAGCATACTCCAATTTCAACTAAGAGAGAAGGCATTACCACCCGGACATAAAAGCCTAACAGTAGCAACTTACAACGTGCATAACTTTGGTAAGGAAACCGACGGACACTCTTGCAAAGAAATAGCCCGATACATGAACGAACAGAAGGTGGATGTGATCTGCTTTCAGGAGTTCATGGCAACCAAAGAATTTACAGTAGACAGTATCAAGACAGCTTTCTCGACATGGAAATATAATGTGATGACTCCCGCTAATTTAGACCTGATCCCTCTGGCCATATTCAGTAAATACCCCATTGCAAAGAATGAGCTAACGATGTACACTAACAGCAATAACTGTAGCTTATGGTGCGATATATCAATAGGCAATAAAAAGGTGCGTATATTCAATAACCATCTGCAGACCACCAGCTTATCACAGAACAGAAAAAGGCTACAGGAAGAATTGGAAATGGGAAATGAGAGTATAGAAGGTGTTATATATGATATAATGAGGATCACAAAAGAGAATTTCATAAAACGAGAACAGCAGGCTCAGATTATACACAAGCTTTCTCTGCAAAGCCCCCACCCTGTATTACTCTGTAATGACCTCAACTCAATACCTTCCTCGCATGCATATCATAAGATCAAAGGTAACCTAAAGGATGGCTTTAAAACTTGTGGGCATGGGTATGCGTATACTTATCGCTATTACAAACGCATGCTACGCATTGATTACATCTTCCACTCCGCCGAACTACAAGGCATCCGGTACTTCTCTCCAAATTTGGACTTGTGTAGCGATCACAATCCGGTGATTATGGAAGTGGGGATATAAAAAGGTCTCTATCAAAAGTGAAATCAGCTTATATCAATAAAAAAATAGCCCAAGCATTGTATTACCAAGCTTGAGCTATTATTCAATAAGAAAGTAATCTTTCTAAATAGATTCCATTAATTAAAGATATAACGGACACCTATCTGTAACTGCCAGCAGTTAGATGAATTATTGTATTTCTCAAATGTCTTGGATATCAACTCTTTTTTACCATCTACAGTGTTATAGTTCATGTTATAAATAGGAACATTATTAGCATCCTTACCAGCATACTTTAGAACTTTACCATAGTTACTTGAAGAAGTTGTTTTTGTAACTCCCCATGAATCATTTAATAAATTCCCGATGTTGAGCACATCAAAACTGAACTGAAGAGTATTCTTCATTTTTCCTACATTTACATAAAATTCTTTTGCGAATTTTAAGTCAAAGCGATTAACCCAAGGAAGAGATGCAGAGTAAGCTTCAGCATATTCTCCTTTATGGTTCTTCAAATAAGAGTCCTGTTCAACAAAAGCCCAAAATGCATCAGCTTGCTGAGCAGCGGTGAATCCATTTGCATCAGCAAACTTGAGTTCATCTTTAGAACCCGGGATATACAATAAATCCATATTAATTCCATCTTGGTTCATGTCGTTAGAATATACATAGCTATAACGACCAGTACTATAACCAGCATAATACACTCCGATAGTAGTACCATTCCAAACAGAGCAAGAAGGTAAACGATAAGATAACGATGCTACAATCTTATTAGGAGTTACATATTGAGAATTTTGCAAACCAACTTGGTTAGGACCATTAACAGAAGGTTGGTTGCTCCATGCAGATGAAGCTTGGCTACCAGGGTTTCCAGAGATCTCTTTAACAACAGTATGAGTATATCCCAACATTACATTCAAATCTTTCAATGGATCAGCAGTCAGTGTGGCGTTCAATGTATAACCGTATCCTTTGCTATTATTTTTCAGCACCATTGCTTCAGATATTGGGGCATTGATTCTTGAAGCATCTCTTCCTGGATAAATAAAACGTTGATCGACACCAGAGAATTTTGATAATCCATCAGTATTAATCATATTCACGTTTTGCTGAGATACTGCATTAAGGTCTTTAGAATACATACCTTCAAGAGTAAGTGTCATTGGGATGGTTACAGGAAGTTGATAGTCAACTGCCAATGTACTTTTCCAAACCTGTGGCAACTTGAAATTACGGTCAACAGCTGCTAAAGAACTAGGAGCCGTACCTGCTGCTTGATCAGGTAATGAAAGAACTTCTTTCATTTTATTTACATCAGTCAACACACCACCGGCAAGTTTGCTTAGAACTGCAGCACTAGTCGTTTCATAAGTATTTTGAACCATTCCACTATTAGTTGGCATATTAGTAAAGAATACCAAAGGAATACGTCCAGTGAAAATACCTGTACCTCCGCGCACCTTCAGAGAATTATCTCCAAATACATTCCAATTGAACCCAGCACGAGGAGAGAGTAAAGCTTTAGATTTTGGCCATAAGCTTGTATCAATCTTGTATCCATTAATAAAAGAAAGATTAGAAACAGCTATGTTTTCTTCTAAATCGTTCAAATACATAGTATAATCTACTCTCAAACCTGCGGTTAATTTGAATCTATCATTTACATTCCATTCATCTTGAATGTATGAAGCTAGTTGGCCAAATCTTAGTTCAGCAGCGGGATTAGCTTTTCCACCATACCCGTAAGTAAGGCCAAATGCATTAGGAGCAGCACCATTCACAAAGTCATCATAACTAGCATAACGATAGTATCCTGTTCCATAACGCATAAACGAGTTAGAGACAGACTGATCCTCGTAGCTGACACCAGCAGTAAACTTATGATTACCTACCGAATAAGAGAAGTTATCAACAATAGTATAAATGTCGTTCTTTACACCATTATTCCAAGAAAAGAGTTCATAGCCTGCACTCATAAAAGCGTCACCATCTTTCAAGATATCAATATGAGGGAATGGACTCGAACCAGATCCTCTCATATCTTCGATCTTAGTATATGTTCCCAAAATTTGATTAGAAATTTTAGCATTGAAACGGCTATTTAACTCTGCAGTCACTGACTTCACCAGATTATCCATCGTATAGCAATTATTTAAAAAGGCCATCCCATTTTGCGAAATACGATTACTTGTAGTTCTGGGATTAGGTGCCGAATTACCGTTCGTAGCTACATCCGATGTATTCTTAGTATAATTATAACGAACTGTAAATTTATGATTTGCATTGATGTTCCAATCAATACGAGCCAATAACTTTTTATTTACCGTACCACCATCATAATTTGTATATGATCCTGCATCGTAGCCATATTTATCTTTCAAGACTGAAGCGAAATCCGACATGTCTTTTTCAGTTACACGGCTTATCATTGCACCAGCATTGGCAACTCCATCAGTAGATAATTTCCACTTATGAATAGGTTGTGGAGAATCTTCTTTTTCAGCATTTACAAAAAAGAACAATTTATTTTTTATAATAGGACCGCCAAAAGTAAATCCAGATGTCTTAGTTGATTCAGGTGAACGAGTTCCTAAGTCATAGTCGTCAACAGTATTACCTCTCATCTTTTCGTTACGAAAATAATGGTAAACTGAGGCTTTAAATGTATTAGTACCACTCTTAGTAATGGCATTAATGCCAGCACCAACAAAATTAGCCTGACGTACATCATAAGGCGCGATACTCACCTGTAGTTCCTCAATAGCATCGATAGAAATTGGATTTCCACCACCCGGAAGTGCATCACTAAGGCCGAAATTATTATTGAAATTAGCTCCATCGATAGTCACATTATTCAGTCGACCATCACGTCCGGCAAAACTCTTCCCACTACCAGAATAGGGAGATAGACGCGTAAAATCGCCCAAACTACGAGTAATAGAAGGAAGCATACGCATCTGCTCATTATTAACATTGGTAACTGCACCCGTTTTTTCTCCAGCAAACTTAGATCGGCTAGCTTGTATCACAACTTCATCTAATAGTTCAGTAGATTCTTTCAGTATCACATTCAAGCTATATGTTTCACCAAGCTGAAGAGCGATTCCTTTGTAAACTGCTGATTGATAACCAATATAAGAAACCGTCACCTTGTACGGACCACCCGTACGCATACCTTGCAATGAAAAACGACCATCAGCATTCGTAGTCGTACCATAATTTGTACCTGAAGGCTCGTGTACTACCTGAACAGTAGCTCCAATAACAGATTCGCCACCGGCAGTCACTTTACCGTTCATACTGGCAGTTGTAACCTGTGCATTGACCGTAAAGGCCAACACAGCCATTAAAGCCGAAAATAAGACTCTTTTTAACATAAAATGAAAAGATTTAGTGATAAACTAGAAATTCTTTATTTAATTGATGCAAAATTATGAAAAAAGTGCAAATAAACCAAAGCATGGAGCACCTAATATATTACATTCCCATTAAGAAACAAAAGGTACTAAAGCTTTAGATTAATGCACTTCGTCGACAAGCATAATTAAAATGCTCATTTTTAGCTAATTAAATAATAAAAAATCTGCAAATACTAAAAAAAACGCCTATGCATCAGTTTTCTTTATCTCACTCATTTCGAATTATTTGTTACGAAAGTGTTTCATTTTAAAACAAAAGGTATACTCATCAAAAGGGCTGAACTTATGCGAGTTCAGCCCTAACTTTATAGAATACAAATTGAGAATTATCAATCTAAAATAGTATGATTGAAAACCAAATTATCCTTGTATCAGCTTTCTATATCTCACACGTTTGGGTTCTTCATTACCTAAACGTTTCATTTTATTCTCTTCATACTCCGAATAAGATCCTTCAAAATAAAATACGTTAGAATCGCCCTCGAAAGCAAGAATATGTGTACAGATACGGTCGAGGAACCAACGGTCGTGGGAAATCACCACTGCACAGCCGGCAAAATCTTCCAGACCTTCTTCGAGTGCGCGCAAGGTGTTCACGTCAATATCATTGGTTGGCTCATCGAGTAAGAGCACGTTACCTTCTTCTTTAAGAGCCATGGCCAGATGAAGACGATTTCGCTCACCACCCGAGAGAACTCCGCAAAGCTTTTCTTGGTCACCTCCTGCGAAATTGAAGCGAGAGAGATATGCACGAGCATTGATGTCTCGTCCACCCAAACGCATCAGTTCATTGCCACCTGAGATAACTTGATAGACACTCTTATTGGGGTCAATATCTTTGTGCTGTTGGTCTACGTAGGCTACTTTTACAGTCTCTCCTACTTCAAACTCGCCTTTGTCGGCCTTCTCCATACCCATAATAAGTCTGAAAAGAGTCGTTTTACCGGCACCATTGGGTCCTATTATACCTACAATGCCATTGGGAGGAAGCATGAAGTTCAGATCATCAAACAGTAACTTATCGCCATACGCCTTGGCTACAGCTTTGGCTTCAATGACTTTATTTCCCAAACGTGGTCCGTTGGGAATAAAGATTTCCAATTTCTCTTCTTTCTCTTTCTGATCTTCATTGAGCAATTTGTCGTAAGAGTTCAGACGAGCCTTACCCTTTGCTTGACGAGCTTTGGGAGCCATGCGTACCCAGTCGAGCTCACGTTCAAGTGTCTTGCGACGTTTGCTGACTGTTTTTTCTTCCATCTCCATACGTTTGGTTTTCTGTTCCAACCAAGAAGAGTAGTTTCCTTTCCATGGAATGCCCTCGCCACGATCGAGCTCCAAAATCCATCCGGCTACATGATCGAGGAAGTAGCGGTCATGGGTCACGGCAATAACCGTTCCTGCATATTGTTGCAGATGTTGCTCCAACCAGTCGATAGACTCTGCGTCAAGGTG
Source organism: Bacteroides ihuae (assembly GCF_900104585.1). Classification (GTDB taxonomy): domain Bacteria; phylum Bacteroidota; class Bacteroidia; order Bacteroidales; family Bacteroidaceae; genus Bacteroides; species Bacteroides ihuae. Next base: position 684,371 of record NZ_FNVX01000005.1, on the reverse strand, counting down.
GTTGGTAGGCTCATCGAGCAACAAGATATCGGGTTTCTGCAGTAGTAAGCGGCACAGTGCCACTCGACGACGTTCTCCTCCTGAAAGGTTCTTCACGGGCTGATCTTCGGGCGGACAACGCAAAGCATCCATCGCACGCTCTAGCATGCTATCCAGATTCCACGCATCAGTAGCATCGATAATATCTTGCAACTCTGCCTGGCGGGCAAAGAGTTTTTCCATCTTATCAGCATCCTCATAATACTCCGGTTCGCCAAACTTCAGGTTGATTGCTTCATATTCCGCAAGTGCATCTACTACAGATTGCACCCCTTCCATCACCACCTCTTTCACCGTTTTGTTATCGTCAAGATGAGGTTCCTGTGCCAGATAGCCAACTGAATAACCAGGAGAAAAAACGACCTCTCCCTGATATGACTTCTCCAAACCGGCAATAATTTTTAGCACAGTAGACTTACCCGAACCATTGAGACCTATGATACCGATCTTGGCACCATAGAAGAATGATAGATAGATGTTTTTTAGTACATTTTTGTTTGGTTGAAAAGCTTTGCTAACCCCAACCATCGAGAAAATAATCTTTTTATCGTCAGCCATAAACAAGTAATATAAATAATTTTAGGTATAAAAACGATTCATTAAATAAGCTTTATTCAAAGTTGATAATCAAGTAAATAGCTATTGGTACCTCATGAATAAAGCGTATGATCTCCGACACAAAGATAATAAAAAAAGTTAGAATCATTTGGATGTTTCGATAATTCGATCTACATTTGCACCCGCTTAACAGCGATAAAGGATTGATTCGCTAGCTCAGCTGGTAGAGCACAACACTTTTAATGTTGGGGTCCTGGGTTCGAGCCCCAGGCGGGTCACTTAAGAAAAAAGGCTTGGAGATAATTTCTCTAAGCCTTTTTTTGTTACTACGACATTAAATAATAACGACCAATGACTAAGTGTCCACTTTTCCACTAAAATTAGATATTCATCCAGAGCGGTTACTATGTTCTATTGAAATTTCGTCCCAGTTTGAACAACAGATTGAACCATCTATAGTAAAATTATCTCTTTCAAGTTTCCTAAATCGGAAACATTTATATATCTTTGTAGGAAATGAGATAGCATATGAATGTAGACATTAATAAAATCGGAGCATTGATTTGTGAAGAGAGAATCCGACGTGGTCTGACGCAGGAGGAGCTTGGTATAAGAGTCGGCGTGGGCAAAGCTCAGATATCAAAAATCGAGAGCGGTAAAGGCTTAACCATAAAAACCGTAACCAAAGTATTGGAGGCTTTGAATATGTCGGCAACCATACGCCTGGTCGGCTCTCGCAATATTGAAAAACACATTATTGGGTACGTGATTGCCGTTATCAGCGAGTTTGCCAAAGCATATAATATGACTATCCGAGAGGCAAGCAACTACCTGAATCGTCACAAAGGATTTGATTTTCTTACCGAGCATTACGAAGCAGAGCATCTACTGTCTATGGATGATAGTGTACAGGATTTGGCTCGTGTTTGCTATAATAATGGAGGGGGAATATTATGAGGTTATATCACGGATCAAATACGGATATCAAAGTCATCGACTTTACCAAATGCAAACCCTACAAGGATTTCGGACAAGGTTTCTATCTGACAGAAATGAAGGAACAAGCAACACTTATGGCTCGGCGTACAGCATCAATTTACGGTGGAGATCCTCTCGTTTCCTGTTTTGAGTTTGACGAAGAAGGTGCATTGAACGACACTTCACTGTCGATTAAGCGTTTTGACGAACCCAATGAGGAGTGGGCATTATTTGTGATGGATAATCGAAGCAAAAAGCAAAAACATTCAACTCATGAATACGACATTGTTATTGGTCCGGTAGCTGATGATACTATTGCTACGCTATTTCGTAATTTTGATGATGGTATTATTGATTTGGCTATGTTAGTAAACGGACTCAAGTACAAGAAAATATCATCTCAGTATTTCTTTCACACGCAGAAAGCAAATGCATATCTGAAAAAACTATGAACAAGAAAGTGCAATATCTTATAGAGGGAATTACCAAGGATATCGTTGCCTACCTGATGCAGGAAAATGATATGGATCTCCCTACGGCAATAAGCCTATTCCATAATTCAGAAACATTTGAAAAGCTCTCGAACGAATCCACCGGACTATATATTGAGAGTTCAGCCTACGTGTACGAGATTCTTAAAACAGAATTGAAGATGGGAAAAATACAACAATAGTTCCGACATCGTTCTAATTATTGAATAGCAATAATAGAGAATTTGAGGGGTGTAATAAATGAGGAATCTACATAATCTGGACTCTTAACAAAAAAAGACTTAGAGAAAAATCTCCAAGCCTTTTTTAAATGATTTACTGATAAAGCGCCAGAAGTTAAACCCCGAAAGCCCATGTTAGCTCCTTTTCAGAGTTTTAATAGGCAACCTTATCATTATCACTTATTCTCAACCTGCAAAACAGCCTCAGCCCCTTTCAATAATGGTGACGAAAACTTAACCCGCACTTCTCCTTCCTTTCCAACAGTTTGTACATAAGCCAGCAGACGACCGCGGAAAACACGTTGACGGTGGTCGGTATAATCGCCCATATCATAATTGTCTGAGCCTTCAAGCCCTAAAAGACGAGCAGGACCTTCGATCTCGCATGTAATATTGTTGTCGGCAAGTTTCACTACGATACCGTTCTCATCAACCACCTCTATAGTAATATGGGCAGTAGAGCCTTCACCGGAAAGTATCTGACGATCAGCACTCACTCTTAATGCATACGGACGTCCGGATGTTTTTATCGAATAGCTCGATAAAACGTCACCTGCCTTAGTGCAACCTTCTGCTTTCAACTCTCCGGGCTGATAAGGAATATCCCAGTAGATTATTCCGGTATTCATATCATAAGACTTCATCTCTCCCACTACTTCACCATCCAACAATAAACGAGCTTGGGGAGCATTGGTATAGCATACTACGCGAATTTCCTGACCTGCTTCATAGTTCCAGCTATCCCAAGCATCAATAGATAGATTATTGTGTTTAGGATAGGTTCCGATATAAGTAACCGGATTCTCACTCCACAATGAAGCACGGAAATGCCCGCGAGGTTTGGTAAAACTTCCCAAATCAAGTAATCCCGTATAAAGTCCACGAGAAGGCCAACGACCTGATTCACCAAGATAATCTGTACCCGTCCAGATGAATTGACCGAAGATGAATTCTTTATCACGTACAGAGCACCAAGCTTCGTAATCAGAACGAGTTTCACTGCCATAGATGACGCGGTTAGGATAAGTTGCATGATCTAAGTCGTAGCGATCCTCCGTATAATTATATCCCACAACATCTATTGCCTGAGGGTATTCAGTCTGATTAGACATGACAACACCGGCAAGTGCTCCGGTTATAGCTCGTGAAGTGTCGACAGCACGCACACAAGCTGCCAATCGCTTAGCGATAGCTCCTATTCTTTTTGCATTTGGAGCATCGGGATTATATCCACCAAACATCGGTTGACTGATAGTGGAACCATTCAATATAGGATGAGAATAAGGATCATTCGGATAATCCACCTCATTACCTATGCTCCATAAAAAGACACATGGGTGATTACGGTCTCTACGTACCATATCAGTCACATCTCGCTCTATCCACTCCTCAAAGAAATCAAAAGAGCCGTCAAAACCGGGTTCGCCTACATTCCAGCCTTTTATCCACTTACGCTTGGGGAATTCCCACTCATCAGAAGCCTCATCCATAACAAGTAACCCCAATTGGTCGCACAGGTCATAAACGACCGGAGCTTGAGGATTATGGCTCATGCGAATAGCATTCACTCCTATCTCTTTGAGATTTTTCAAACGACGTTTCCACACATCGCGAGGCACCACCGCACCAAGTACGCCGGCATCGTGATGCAGACACACTCCTTTTACTTTCATCCACTTGCCATTCAGTGCGAAACCTTTATTTGCATCAAACTTCAGCGTACGTAAGCCGACTTTAATCTCACTACCATCAATACGCTTTCCATTACTTAACAATTCTGTTTTCAATGTATAAAGATAAGGAGAGTCCAAATCCCAACGCTGCGGCCTCAACACCTTCAGTGAAAGTGTTTCTTTGGTTATTCCTTTTTTCCCGTCAGAAACACGAACGCTTCGTTTAGCTACTTGTTTTCCTTCGGCATCAAAGAGTGTGGCTTGCAATTCCAGTTTACCAGCAGCATCTACATGTTTCTCTATATCCATATCTACAGCAATCGTAGCCATCTTATCAGTCAAAGAAGTTGCATGCCAGGCAACTCCCCACTGGGCAAAGTGTGTATTTGGAGCAGCGATCATCCATACATCACGATAAATACCCGACCCGGTGTACCAACGTGAGTCTGCATAACGGCTATGATCAACCCGAACAGCTAATACATTATCCCCCTCTTTCAGATAGTATGTCATGTCGTATAAGAAAGAAATATATCCATTGGGGCGTTTGCCTAAAAGGTGTCCGTTCAAATAAACTTCACTGCGATTGTAGATTCCTTCAAAATAAATATAATGGCGTGCGGCTTTATCCGCTATATTGAAGTGTTTGCGATACCAAGCTATTCCTGCCGGCAGATAACCGGTACAGCTAGCCAAAGAAGGAGATAACTGTCCTTCAATAGACCAGTCGTGTGGCAATGTCAGCTTTCGCCATTGACTATCATCAAAAGAGGATTGAACAAACGTTGAATCATCGGACAAGCTAAACAGCCATCGGTCATTAAACCTTTTAGCGTCACCAAACGAGACTTGCGCTTTCGCAGGCACAGCAGCGAAAATAACCACTGTAAATAAGGCGATAAAGTATAAGACTTTCTTCATAAATTATATCATTATAGATTATAAACGACAGTGGTTACACTTTGAGCATCCAATACGACGGGCTGGCCGACGGTCACGCTACCTTCTAGCAAACTTTTACTGCCCGTCGTAGTATAGGTATTGATTGATTTTACGTCGCTCTTCCATCCTACATGCGTTTCGTTAAGGCGTACGCCCTTATCGGACAAATTGGTATAAACAATCACAATTTTATCACTTGTTGGAGATATCCATGCTGAAGCGAAAAAGCTGCGTGATTCATTCAGCTCAATAGAAACACGACGGTATCCGGGACGGATGAAGCGGCTATAATTTCCTAATACCCAAAGCGTAGGAGTAGCCTGAAAAGTTCCTTCTTGCTGAATATCACCATCAACTCCTCCCGACGGAACTAATGATATTAGTAAAAAGCGATTTTTATGTCCCCAACGAGACACATCCATCGAAGTCCAATAACTCCATGAAGACACACCCGCCACTGTAAGGTCATTATGTATAACTTTAGACATATACAATGCAATGTCCATTTCAGAAGCTGCGTCATAACCTACGAATTCAGAAGAACTGTAACCATCACCCAGCATACTCCACTCACTTTGCCATACATCTATATCGTACTGCTGCGCTGCCTGGGCAACCTTTGAGCGCACATCGCGCATGCCATCCCACGTGCCGTCCGTCCAATAACTATGACCGCAAATTAGTTTTTCCAGATGAGTTAATCCGCCTACATAGGCTGAAGAAGCAGGATCAAAGAAAGCTGAAAGCACATTACTGCGATTAGCGTCGTTCTTCGTCTTATACAAATATTCCCAATCTCCCGATTCGCCCAGCAAGATGTTTGTGGACAAATTGCGGGAAGTTAAAGATCCATTCAGTTCACGAGTCAATAATGCCACCTCGTCATTTGTCCAACCGCTTCCTTCCTGACCACTGTCCCAGTTGTACTGAGGTTCGTTGACAGGCGAAATATGCGTCACCGGATAACCCAAGTTTACATAGTGTTGTGCTACATCAGACATGTAAGCCGCAAAATCATCATAATGCTCACTCTTCAGATTGGACACACCGCCACGGGCAGAAAAGCCTTTACCATTGTACGTATATTGCACAGGTGGAGTGTTACTGAAAAGGACAACGCTCTCACAACCAAATTCTTTGGCACGATTCAGAAAATAGCGTTGTCCTTCACAGCGCATCCAGTCAAGAGTCAAATTATCCGTCAGATAAGATTCTGCACGACGTGATTTATCTACGAGGCCACTCGCATCTCCCTGTTCGGCACTACCGCCCCCCAAGTTAACGCGCCACATGGACAATCCTATTCCTTGGGGATCACCAGATTGAATTTCAGTAGAGAAAAGTAGCTCACTTATTTTATCCCGATTCGTAGTCCAATACTTTCCTACATAAGCGGGCGACCAACAGTCTGAGGCGCCAAAACCAGTAATTGTCTGAAAAGTTTGTCCAACATCTATCTTGATCACTTTTTCCACACTGACTGTAGTTCCAGGATCTGTGTCAGACGTTTCATTCTTCGGAGAGTCGTCACTGCAAGCCAAAACTACAGATAGTAAAGGGGCACAAAGTAAATATTTAAATTTTATCATAATTATTCATTTAAAGAACTGTCGCGGATAATCCGCAAACTACCCGCGACAGCATATAAACAACCTATTGAAATATTAATTCCATCCAGGGTTCTGTACAATAGAGCCATTGGACATTGTTATTTCATACAAAGGAATTGGGAAGAGTAAGTCCCGGTTCTCATCAAAAGTATAGCCTTTATTACTAGGCTCGTATTGATTTTCCCACTCATACGAGTCGGCTGTTGCCTCATTCGTATTATACGCAACAAATGATCCATTTGGTCCCATTACATTGCAGATATCCTTCTTGCCATTATCATCCGTCCAACGACGAAGGTCATAGATGCGGTGATTCTCACATGCCAATTCAAGACGACGTTCTGCACGGATAGCATCACGAAGTTCATTACCGCTAGTCTCAACATTACCCAAGTGAACACGATTGCGCACTTGGTTCAAGGCACTGCGCGCATTTACATCATCATTCGTTTCATTGCACGCTTCAGCATACATCAGCAAAACATCTCCATAACGCAAGATGCGGTGGTTCAATGGAACTTTTGGCTGATTATAATTTTCGGGACGTTTGGCATATGGCAAATAGAATTTGCGGTTGATACGAGCCGACTTATGTTTAGCTGGTTCAATACAATAAGTACCATCCCCATTTTGGTCACCTTGTGCGGCAATGAGTTCAGTAAAATTATCTTCTCCTGCAATTTCTGTTGCACCATTCTTGATGATTGTCCACTTCAAACGTTCTGTATCTCCAGCTTCAATGAAAGCATTCTCGAGGTTAGCAGTAGGCAATCCCCATGCCCAACCATCTTGATCACCACCCGAACGGTTACCTGTCACGATAGACAAGCTACCTCCGAGATCATACGTTTCATCATAAGCATTTTGAACTTCAAAGAGTGATTCTTTATTGTTCTCTGCATCAATGCTCCATACATCACCAAAATCGGGCATCAGCTCATATTCCTTTTCATCGATAACTGTTTGGAGAGTCGTTTTAGCCTCTTCAAATTTATCTTGATAGAGATATGCTTTGCCCAACATTCCCAGCGCGGCACCACGAGTAGCGTGACCTACATCGCTTGCAGACAATTCACTGGGTTGCGGAAGTGCAGCAGCAGCATCTGTCAAGTCTTTTTCTATAAGTGCATAAACCTCCTCCACACTCGAGCGAGTGATGCCAGTCACCTCTTCGGGCAACAAGAAACCATCGATAATAGGTACACCACCAAAGTTCTTCACTAGTTCAAAGTAGAAGTAAGCACGTAGGAACTTTGCCTCAGCTATCAGACGATTCTTTTTATTCTCATCGAGAATGGGCGCCTTTGGAATGTTTTCAATAGCAATGTTACAACGCAAGATGCCTTTGTAGCGATATTGCCAGAAGTTTGAGACAGTACCGTTACTCTGTCCTACACCTTGATAGTGTGCAAGAGAGAGATATCCGCTTTGATCCTGCGTGGTGTTACCCATCCAAAGGTCATCACTACACATATCGGATAATATCCAGAAATTTTCAATCTGCCACCAACCATGGTAAGTGATTGCATTGTAGCAGCCAGTAAGGAACGCCTCTGCATCTGCTTCACTTTGGAAGTAGGTGTCAAGATTCTCTTGTCCTCTCACATCTTCCTCCAGAAAATCGGAGCATGACGAGAAGGTCACGGTGGCAAGGAATGCCAATATAATGAATAACTGTTTCATAAGGAATTAGAATTTTAAATCAATACCAAATAAGAATGTACGCGGATTAGGGTATGCAATCCAGTCAATACCCGTCTCAATAACACTTTTTCCAAGTTGCGGACGTTCAGGATCCATGCCTGAATAACCCGTGATGGTAAAAGGATTCTGAGCAGAGAACGAAAGGCGCAGCTCAGCATTGCCCAGCACTTTCTTTGGCAATGTATAGCCTACTTGAAGTAACTTGCAACGGAAATACGAGCCGTCTTCCACATAAAAACTTGAAACACGGGTATAATTCAGATTGTTGTCATTGGCCGTCAAGCGGGGAATGTCGTAACTGGTCCCTTCACCATGCCATGCCTTGTTCAATGTTCCGGCATATACATTACTACCATTTGCACCCGAATACAAGTTACGAGTTGTATTGAATATATCGTTTCCAAACGTTCCATAGAAGTTGGCAGAAAAGTCAAAGTTCCTATAGTTAAAGCCCATGTTCAATCCCATCATCAGGTCAGGATAGGCATTACCAATATAAGTTTTATCTTTATCATCCAACGTTCCGTCATGGTTCAAATCTTTGAAACGGATATCACCCGGTTCAGCATTCGGCTGCAAAATAGTTCCATATTCATTTGTATGAGCCTGCACATCCGTTTCATTTTGAAACAATCCGTCGGCCACGTATCCGTAGAAGCGACCAATTTCTGAATCGTCTTCATTACGGATAATCTGGTCAGAGTTAAAACCACCGGTATAGATAGGTCCATCACCCGAAAGTTTGATAGCCTTATTCTTCACTGCTGATAAATTTAAACCAACGTTATAGTTGAAATCTTTGGCGATTTTGTCATGCCAGTTAAAGCTCAGTTCCCAACCGGTAGCTTTCATACTACCAATATTCATGGTTACCTGGCTATTCCAATTCGGATAACCAATTGCTAAAATATTTTGCTTAGCATATAGCATATCACTTGACTTCTTCTGGTAAATATCGAATGTAACGTCCAAGCGAGAATTCAAGAGCGACATATCCAATCCGAGGTTATAGTCTTCTACAGTCTCCCATTTCAGTGTGTTATTTCCAACAGAAGAGATTGTTGTTCCTATCACGCGGCTTTGATCTGAGCCGAACACAGCATCTGAACTATCTAGGAGAGTCAGATAAGCGGAGTTTGAGATGCTCTGATTACCAACGCGTCCCCAGCCGGCACGTATTTTCAAGTTATCGAAAATGGTTTGATCCTCCATAAACTTCTCGCCAATCAGTCGCCAAGCTGCAGAAACAGAAGGAAACAAAGCATATTTATTACCTTTGGGGAACTTAGAAGAACCATCGGCACGTAATGAACCTGTAAGGTAATATCTATTATCGTAATTATACATCACACGTCCGATATAAGAAAGCAATGTGCTGAAGCTAGTATTACCATCTGATTTTTGATTCAGTGTACCGGCATGCACTTCTTGCAGATTATCAGAATTGTTAGGTGTGTCATCTCGTGCTCCGCTAACCCAATATTCCGCAAACCGTTCTGCAGTAAAGCCTACCATTGCATTCAGATTGTGCTTCTCAGCAATCGTTGTCATGTAGCTTGCTGTGTTGGTCCAGTTCCAGTCAAGCCACTCGGTCATCTTACGTGACACGTTACTATAAGTGGATTTTTCCAGCTGATCAATTTCAAACTCAGGAGTGAATTTATCCACTCTGCGAATATGTGCATTGACACCAAACTGCGTGCGCAGAATAAAGCCTTTGATGGGAGTTAGCTGCAAGTAAGGATTCAAAATAACACCATATTCACGGCTATACGCATTGGCGCGAGCAATGGATGCCACCGGATTCCAGGTCTGGTTGTTGTGTGAACGGGCATAATTGTTATACTCGTTATCCACCCATTCCGATTCGTCACGAAACACAGGAGTAGTAGGGTCCATTGACATGGCACTGCCAAATTGATCGGGAGTATCATCCCACGATTCAACGCGCGGAGCAATGTCAAAACCCATCTTTATATATTTATTAAAAGTATATTCTGTATTCAAGCGAGCATTAATCTTATCCCAATAACCAACGTCCAATTGTGATTTATTGCGGAAATATCCAAGGCTCAAATTATATACAATCTTATCATTTCCACCAGATACGCTAAAAGCATAGTTTTGCACAAGCGCAGTTTTATTCACCACTTCCTTCCACCAGTCAGTGCCTTCAGCATCAGTAATGTTTTCCTTGCTATTCCATACCGGCGTACGCCCTTCATTCGTATAGCGAGTCTTAAAAACCTGTTCGTATTCCGAAGCTTTTGCCATATTAGGGTCACTAATAGTCTGGAAGCCAACAGAGCTTGTGAAATTAAAACGTGTTTTGCCTACAGCTCCTTTCTTTGTCGTGATCAAGATAACGCCATTTGACCCACGTGTACCATAGATGGCTGCTGCCGAAGCATCTTTCAGCACTTCCATTGATTCAATATCATTACTATTCAGGAAGTTGATGTTAGTACCCACAGGCATGCCATCTACAACATATAACGGATCACTGCCGTTGACAGTGGTTACACCACGAATTAAGACCTTAGGCTGGGTACCCGGACCACCACCACTCATCACCTGCACACCGTTAACTTTACCCTGAAGAGCATCCATTGCATTGCCGGTAGTAGTTTCTGTAATCTGTTCACCCTTCACGGTAGAGATAGAACTGGTTAAGTCACTTTTCTTCACAGCACCATAGCCAATAACGACCACTTCGTCCAGCAACTCAGTAGCTTCTTTTAACGATACATTTATGACACTCCGTTCGTTCACCTGAACTTCTTGAGTTTTAAAGCCAATTGTAGAGAATACCAGCACCGCATTTTTAGGAACATTCATCAATGAATATTCACCATTGAGTCCTGTTATAGTACCATTACTAGTACCTTTAACCTGTACCGTTGTTCCTATCATCAATTCATTATCGGTGGCAGAAGTTACAACACCTTTCACCGTGACCTGCTGCGCATTGCCGTTTAGGGATAGCAGGCACAGAAATATAAATATGATTTGTTTCATATAATTTACGATTTTAAATTTAATATTTCACTCACTTTGCGGGAACCAGTTTTGCTCTGCCAAGATGAGCATCAAACGAGAGCTTGTAACTGCCCGATACGGTCACTGTCGGCTTAGCCCAGTTGTCTTTCGCTGTTGGACCAGTCCACGCGGGATTTACAAACTGACCGTAATAGTTGAAAATCTCAGGTTCTGCACTATCGTCCACACGCCATGTACAATAGTTCCACCATCCATCACTGTGATAGCTTGTGACGATGAAGTTCATGCTCTTGCCAGCCTCTAGTTCCAACGGGTCTTCCAAGTAGAAGAGGTGAGGATTTGTCGCATCCTGAACAAATCGGGTAACGTTCGACGGACCACTAGTACTATAGCCAATCCAGAATTCAGTCAGATCAGTAGTGTTGTTAGCATCAAACCATTGGTGCATGCTTATGGTACCAATTTTGTGAGGTATCGGATCAATAGCTTCAGCGATAGAATAAGTTTTCAGGGCATACACACCTGTAATCACATTGAATGTAATTTCATAATATACATTAGCCTGATCAAGTACAATCGGTTTAGCCGTTTCAGGATCATCAGTCAGCTTACTGCTGTCTGTAGGATCAAGACCGAAACAAATCGGTGAGAAGTCAGTCTTCTGCGGTAAGAAATAAATTTCAGTACCTGCTTTCTGGCAATAATAGTTGGCCTTATATTGGTATTCACCTGTGTGCGTAATGCGCATAGGCACACCAAATACGTCACTGTTTAGTTCAGCGGCAGTAGCTACATCAGCAAGATACATATCCTCAAAGTCAGGCATTGCAGAGACAGAGATCACACTATTCAAAACAGTGCGATTACCCGCCTTATCAATAGCCGTAATAGTAGCCGTGTATTGTTGAGATACATTAGGTAAAGTAATCTTTTCACTAAAATCGAAAGTATTCTGACCATTGAGAGTCATGATTAGAGGATTGTAGTTTTCAATACCTGGAATTACTACTTTCACAGAATCAAGCGCCCGATCATCAGAAAGAGAGAAGCGCAAGTTGAACTTCGTATCAGACTTAATAAGTACCGTGATGTTTTTACTAGGTGATACAGTAAAGACAGGATTTTCAAAGTCGCCATCCATTGTGATCAACAAATCATGAGACACAGAACGTCCACCCACATCGATCACCGTAACTTTAACAGTGAAATTATCGCCTATCTCATCTTTAGGGATGCTGAACTTGTAACTCAATTCATACGTTTCGAGAGGTTTGTCATAAATCTCAATCAGATCAAGGTTTTTTTCTAGATTCAAATCGGCACATTCCAATTTGATCGATGAAATGCCATCCTTATCTGTAGCAGTTCCCGCAATAGTAAAGGTTCGGCCGGCTCCGCTCTGAATGTGCTCCGTTGTAAGTGCAACAGTAGGATTCTGTCCGTCAACGTCGGCATAGCCATTATCGTCGCTACATCCTGCAGTCCATAAAGTCAGCAATAGAAACACTCCGAACATCAGAGCATTAAATGAATGCTTCTTCATAAATATTATTTTTAAGTTTAACAATTAGGTTTTTGCCGGTTGCTATTTTCCCAAATTTATGTTTTGTTCCCTAGTCCGACAGCGCAAATATATACCTTACTAGATATAATAGAGACCGCAAATCGTGCGTTAAAGGCGTATAAATCGTGCATTGACCGATTTGTATATCCTTAGTAACGAATTTATTCGTATTTTTGAGACACTTTTAACAAACCACCTATCATGAGAAAAATACTCCATGCCATTTTATTATGCCTACCACTTTTTGTAGCAGCACAACCTTATAAAATAAAGCAATTGGGTATTAAAGAAGGGTTGTCCAATAACCACGTTGTAAGCGTTGCTCAAGATAAGAGAGGATTTATATGGTTTGCCACCGAAGAAGGACTGAATAAGTTCGACGGCATACACTTCATACCTTATTATACGGAAGAACAAGATAACGGAGAAAGCATCACCGGCAATGAGCTGAATTGCTTACTCGATGATCCTGTAGATTCTATTTTATGGATAGCTACCCAAAGGGCAGGCCTCAACGCATACAACTACACCAACAATACATTCAAAAATTTCAGGCACGACAAGAATAACCCCAGCAGTCTGATTACAGACGACATAACCAAAATCGTTCCTGCGGCCGATGGCAACTTGTGGATTTGCACCTATTGGAAAGGAATTGATTATTTAGACAAGCAAACTGGCACCTTTACCCACTTTAACACCCGTACGGTTCGCGGACTGGCCAGTGATCAAGTCTGGTCAGCAGCTGATGACGGAAACGGATTACTCTACATAGGGCATGTACATCAAGGATTCACTGTATTGTCCATTAAAGACAGGACAGCCAAAAACTTCACCCACAATCCTCAAAACAAGAATAGTCTGCTCAGCGACGAAGTTACCTGCATCTATAAAGATCATATAGGTAATATCTGGGTAGGTACCAACAAAGGTTTATCTCTGTTCAATCATAAAACAGAAACATTTGTCCCAATCAACGATAAGAATAACAATCTCTCCCGCTGCGTACACGATATCAAACAGACGAAAGATAATAAACTATGGGTAGCAATGGAGCTCGGAGGCATCGCCATTATTGACCTTTCACAACACTTATTCAGTTCTGGCGAAGAAGTATCTTTCCAATTTATAAAAGAAGGAGACGATGAATACGGTTTATCCAGTTCCAGCATGCGCTGCCTGCTTCAAGACTCTTTCAATAATATATGGATAGGTTCTTGGGGAGGCGGAATCAATTTCATCAGCAATGAACCCGCACTATTCAACTCCTACAAGTATTCTCCACGATCATCGGGTAATTACAGCATGACCAGCAGAGTTGCTCTAGGCCTCAGTATTGATAAAAATGGTAAAATATGGGTAGGAACAGAAGGAGGAGGCATCAACGTATTCCAACAAGAAAGGCGTGTTGCTGTTTACAATACAGAGAATTCCAATCTGCACACAAATACCGTTCAGACTGTTTTATGTGATTCGAAAGGCGGTCTTTGGTTTGGTTTTTTCAATGGAGGCATTGCCTACTACAACCCGAAGAACAAAAACTTCCGCCAAATATTACCCAAAGAAAAGTCACAAACAGATGTGCGCTCTTTTTATGAAGACAATCAAGGTAATATCTGGACCGGGACTAGCGAAGGCATTTATCTGATAGATCGTGATAAACTATCCATCAAGGCGCATTATGACAAAGAAAACAACCTCGCACGATGTATATTGAAAGATTCCAAAGGGCGCATCTGGGTAGGGTTTTTTGGTAGCGGTCTAGTCGTGTACGACTCTCAACTCAATGCCATCAAGCAATTCAATGTAATGAACAAGTTCCCATCAAACACCATCAATGCCCTCTATCAGGACAGAAAAAAGCGCCTATGGGTTGCTACAGGAGAAGGTTTGGTATGCTTCCCTTCTCTCTCAGAACTCAACTATAAAGTTTACCGACGCAAAAACGGACTTGTCAACACACACATACAAGCCATCGGCGAAGACAAACAAGGCAACATCTGGGTGAGCACCAACAAAGGAATCAGTTGCTTTATCGATGCCAAAGGCAGCTTTTATAACTATGATCATCGCGATAATCTTCCCATGGGTAGCTTCAGTAGCGGTAGCCTAGTCCGCGATAGAAAAGGAAACTTTTATTTTGGTTCTATCAACGGGTTATGCTGCTTCAACCCCGAACAAGTATTAAGAGAACGTCAGTCTCCACCGGCTTTCATCACTAACATCGAAATATTCAATTCTCTCAATAACCCAAACAGTCAGTATGCCATCTTACTGAACGAAAGAGAAGAAGTTAAACTGAAATATAAACAAAACAGCTTTAAAGTATCTTTCAACGTTCAAAACTATGCATTAGGCAATCAGGTAGAATATGCCTACATGCTGAAAGGACTCGAAGACACTTGGTACACAGTGACAGATCTCAACAATGTCACCTTTCGTAACCTTCCTCCCGGAGAATACCAGTTTCAAGTGAAAACACGCATGCGCAATCAAAAATGGTCAAACGAAATAACACCACTAAACATCTACATTGCACCTCCACTATGGCTTACTTGGTGGGCTAAAGCTGTTTATCTTTCAATCTGCCTCGGAACCTTATTCTTCATTCTTTATGCCTACAAGAAACGGATAGATGCGGAAATCTTGTATAAGTTAGAGAGACAAAGCCATGAGCAAGAACAAGACCTGAACAACGAGCGCCTACGTTTTTACACCAACATTACGCACGAGCTACGAACCCCACTCACCTTGATATTGGGCCCATTGGAAGATATTTTAAAAGGCAGCTCGCTATCAACAAAAGATGCGCAAAAGATATCCATGATTAATCAAAGCGCTGTGAGGTTACTTAAGCTGATCAATCAGATTTTGGAGTTCAGAAAAACAGAGACTCAAAACAAAAAGCTCTGTGTGAGCCGAGACAACATTGTAAGCCAAGTTCAGGAAATCGGACTAAAATATCAGGAACTGAATCAAAAATCCGAGGTAGATATCCGTTTAAAAATAGAAGAAGAGAACATACTAATGTATTTTGACAAAGAGGTACTCAACATTGTCCTTGACAACCTCATATCCAATGCTATCAAATATACCGAAAAAGGCAGTATTACCATCGGCATGCAACATGCCGAACGTTCAGGGAAGAATTATATTGACATTTGGATAGCCGATACAGGTCATGGTATCAAACCCGAAGCGTTACCACATATTTTTGAACGTTACTATCAGGAAGGTGGCAAACATCAGGCCTCAGGAAGTGGCATCGGGCTCTCATTAGTGAAAAACCTCGTCACGCTGCACGAAGGAGAAATCCATGTAGAAAGTACCCCCAATAAAGGAAGTACTTTCAGTGTCAGCTTACAAAGAGACAACTCCTACCCCAATGTGTTACATGCAGATTCAAATGAGAAAGAAGAAAACCTTCCTGCTGAACCCATTCAGGAAGTTGAAGTATCAAGTAATCAAAAACCTATTCTATTGGTTGTAGAAGATAATCCTGACATTCGCAACTACATTGCCGAATCATTTAGTGACAGTTTCGAGGTACAAACAGCCCACAATGGCAAGCAAGGCAAGAAAGCCGCACTAAAGAGCATTCCAGACATCATTGTTTCAGACATCATGATGCCAGAGATGGATGGAAATGAGATGTGTCGAGAGCTGAAGAAAGACGTTCGTACCAGCCACATCCCTATCATATTGCTTACCGCTAAAGACTCCTTGCAAGACAAAGAAGAAGGCTATCAAGTAGGAGCCGACTCCTATCTCACGAAGCCATTCAGCGCCAGCCTTCTATACAGTCGCATAGACAACCTATTGCAGTCGCGCATCAAGCTAGCCGAGCACTTTGGTGCCATAGCCAGCAAGATGAATAGTAAAGCAGCCACCATTACTGAGTCACTCAATAAAATAGACAATGAATTCATTCAAAAAATCAACCAACTCATTGAAGAACGACTCTCCTCAGACAAAGTTGACATCAGTTACCTTGCCGATAATATGTGCATGAGCAGCTCTACCCTTTACCGCAAAATGAAAGCTCTCACGGGGCTTTCAACTAATGAATACATTCGTAAGATGAAGATGAAGTATGCCGAACAATTTCTGCTAGAAGGTAAATATAATATCTCCGAAATCGCTTTTAAAGTAGGCATCAATAACCTCTTCTACTTCCGTCAATGTTTCAAAGAAGAATTCAACGACACTCCATCCGAGTATCTAAAAAAGCTGAAAGAAAATGTTTCCCAAGAAAGAACATCATAAATGATTCTATTAAGAATGACATTGATGCTCGCCATCGGCATCATCATGATGGTGACAACTCTCTCCTGAATCCTTCAGTCCGGTAACTAAAAATTGATTCACAAGTTCTGCTACATTTCCGCTACATCCTCTATAGACTTTTATGCCGTGATTGGTCAAGACATTCATTGCTCCGTCTCCCATGCTACCGGCAAGCATTACACCAACGCCTTGTTCCTGTAAAACCGATGCGATATTACTTTTACATCCGCAACCTTGAGGAGAAGGTAAAATTTCCATTTTCTCGATCACTTTATTCTCGCCTATTGTGAAAACAGAATAGGCTTCGCAATGGCCAAAGTGGTCATCAACAGCATGCGCTCTAGTAGGTACAGCAATTTTCATTTTATTCTATATTTAATTGATTAATAATCTTTGTTACTGTTTTTACAGATTCAGGGATAACCATCTGAATACTGTGCTTCATAAAAACACTCATTACTTTTGAGCCAAAACGTCCTGCCACAACGATCTTAACTCCTTGCTTCATCAAAAAGTCCGCGACATCATAACCCGCTTGTTCGGATTGAGCAAGAAACGTGTTCTCAACAAACTGACATTCTTTTTTCTCAGTATCAAACAAACAAAACCATTTGCATCGGCCAAAATGACTAGCAACAGGTGCTTTTACGTTATTATTGTCTGTAGAAATAGCGATAATCATAGTGTTAGTTATTTAGTTTTATCTCGGTACTTTTGCACAACGGACAACACTGGACAGAATCATCGATCAAAGTAAATGTGATATCGCATTCAGCGCATTTATACCAGTGAGCTACATCTACATTTCCTCCCTCAAATACAATCAAAGCGCCCTCAATAAATGCCTTTGCTATTTTTCTACGTACACTTTCATAAATCCGCGTAAATGTGGGCCGGGAGATAAGCATTAAATCTGCCGCCTCTGCTTGCGTAAGGAATTCATAATCGCAAAGCTTTAATGCTTCGTACTCTTCAAAGTTTATTAAAACCTCAACATTGGGCTTATGTTGCAATCCTTGTGGCTTAAATCCACTGAAATGAGGAGCCATTTGTATAAGCCTATTTTTCTTTGTACGTGCCATACTTTTAATGTTTGTGCAAACATACGAAAAAGGATTTAATTATGAACATTAGTTCATAATTAAATCCTAAATATTTGATATATTCGTGTTCTCGACTAGTTTATTCAAACAACATACTGCTAAGCGTTACTTCTTCTTCTTCAGTTCTTTCGCTTTCTTTTCAGCAGCTTCCTGTGCTTCTTCTTTCTTTTTAGCCTTTTCCTTTGCTTGCTTTTTAAAATATCCTCTGAGCAAGAAATTATGCTTTGCAGCCGTCATATTTTCGTCTAAACTTTTGGAACCCCTTCTAAGATTAAGAATGGTTTTATCCAGATTTTCAGCAAGTGTTGTATCCTGAACTAGCCTACCAAGTGTTCCTTCTCCCCCATTTATTTTCATCATTATCTCAGCCAATTGCTGAGTAACGACTTCTGCATTCTCCGCAGTAACACTCAAACTAGCGATGATGGCATCTGTCTCTATCGGTTCCGTAGATTCGAGTAATTGACCTTCACGAGCCAAAGGGGCCTCAGCAGTTCCTTGCAATATATTGATAAGTTTATCACCTATAATTCCTTCAGAACCAATAGCAACACTACAATCTGACTTGATGAACTTCCAGACATCTTTCTTTATAAACATACTGACCCGCACCGTTGAGTCATTGACGATTTGTATATTGTCTACCGTGCCAACGTTTATACCAGAGAAACGAACATTATTTCCTACTTGGAGTCCACCAACATTATAAAAGTTGGAAGAGAGTTGAAATACCGGATTAAACAAATTCTTTTGCTTACCAATAATAAATATGGCGAGTACAAAGAGTGTCAAACCTCCGGCAACAAAAAGTCCTAAACGAATTTTAAATTTTTGAGTATGCATATCCATTCTGTTATTTATTTGAAGAATAATTTAATAGTGCTATCGGTCGACTTCTCAAATTGAGCCAGAGTACCTTCTTTATATGACTTGCCATCTTGCAACATAATAAGCCTGTTGGCTGTCATACGAGCACATTCTATATCATGAGTGATAATAATTGATGATGCTTTATATTTCTTCTGAACATCATTAATTAGTAGACTTATCTCATCAGATGTTACCGGATCAAGCCCTGTTGTGGGTTCATCATATAAAATGATTTTGGGATCAACGACAATGGTTCGTGCCAAACTTATTCGCTTCCTCATCCCACCGGATAATTGAGCAGGCATTTTATTCAATGCATCTAACAGACCAACATTCTCCAATACTTCTTTTATTTTAGCATCAATCTCTTTCTGCTTAAGATGTTCTCTAATTCTCCGCAATGGAAATTCTAAATTTTGCTTTACCGTCATGGAATCATATAAAGCTCCACTTTGGAATAAGAAACCGATGTTTTGACGCACTTCGTCCATTTCTCTGGCAGTTAATGCGGTTACATCACGATCAAACACTTTGATTATTCCTGCATCTGCTCTGAGCAGTCCAACAATGCATTTTATCAAAACTGACTTTCCACTTCCTGACTTACCCAACACTACTAAGTTTTCGCCTTTATAGAGGGTTAAAGAGAAATCTCTAAGAACTTCTAGCGCTCCAAATGATTTTGTCAGATTTGCAATTTCAACAACAATATCTTTTGCTTCAACTTCAGGCGAATCTTGCAATAACACATCTGTTTGTTCTGTTTTCATAATGCTAGCATATCAGTGATTTGTACTGCGATCATATCAACGATCAAGATCAAGAGAGAAGCCAGTACCACAGCCGAATTTGCCGCTCTACCTACACTTTCCGTTCCTCGTCCTGCATTATATCCTTTGTAACAACCCACCAAACCGATGACTGTTCCAAAGAAAAAAGTTTTTATTACCGCAGGCAGTAAGTCAACAAAACCTACATTCTTAAATGCTTGCGAAAAGAATAAGACGAATGACACATCGCCTTTTATATTAGCACCAAACCAACTGCCTACAATACCAAGTCCATCAGCATAAAGAACTAAAAGAGGAATCATGACCGTAGCAGCCAAAACTCTGGTCACAACCAAGAATCGCATTGGATGAGTGGAAGACACCTCCATAGCTTCAATTTGTTCGGTAACTTTCATACTACCCAATTCGGCACCCATGCCGGATGCAACCTTACCAGCGCAGATGAGTGCTGTTATCACAGGACCCATTTCACGAATCAGCGAAATGGCCACCATCCCCGGAAGCATGGTTTCAGCACCAAAGCTCACCAGTGCCGGACGCGACTGGATGGTAAGTACAAATCCCATAATAAAACCAGTAACTGATATGAGAGACAAGGATTTGTAACCGATTGCAAAACATTGATGAAAGAATTCACGTACTTCGAATTTACGGGAAAACGTCTCTCTTACAACGTTTGTTATAAATAAAACAGCATCAGCAAAATCAGTTAAGAAGTTGTTGGCGATTACCGCTTTAGAAAGAGTAGTTTCACTAAGCCTCAGAGCTTGAAGCCGTGCTATTTCTTTCGCTTTTGACACAGGAATTTTAATTTTCATTTATCGGATAGTTTACGTGTAGTCTTTCTCATATCGTATTAGATAAAAATAGAACACACTCAACCAGATTATAGTTTATCTTTATTAAAATAAATATTTGATAATCAAATATTTAAAAAACACAAAATAGCTATATTAAATAATAAGTAATAAGAATTTTATTTATCTTATATATTCAGATCGCATTACTCTATTCTTATTCATTCTTTAGAAAACAGTTCCTTTATCTATAGAAAATAGTTATTGATATAGCACAACACCCCCATGTTATATACAAAAACATCCCCATATTGAATATTACAACATGAGGATGTCTTCATGAACAACATGGGGATGTTCTATCTGTAGTCTATAGCCTAAAGCAATTGATATCCTAAGACTTCCATTAGTTTCTCATTCAATCTTCGATTCTTTCCCTTGAATGGATGACAGTGGATATGAATAGCAGGATTAAAATTCAATTCAATGATTGCATAGTTACTAATTGACGCTTCTTCTGTATAATCGGGTATCATCATATCAAGACCCGTAATGGATACATTTAAAGCTTTTGCTGCACGTACGGCTACCTGCTTATAAGAATCGGGTATATCGTCCGTAAAGTCAATGCTATCGCCACCAGTGCTTATGTTTGAATTCTCTCGCAAATAGACGGTCTCATCGGGCATCGGTATAGATTCAAAAGTCTTGCGTTGTGCTTGCAAAAAGATGGCTTCAGCTTCACCCAACTGAATCTTCTCTAGCGGAGTACGATAACCTTTGCCTCGCAATGGATCTTGATTTTTAATCTGTACCAATTCTCTAATCGACTGAATGCCATCACCGGTTACATTGGCTGGTACACGATGCAGAATGCCTACAACCTCACCTTTCAACACGAAAAAACGATATTCTTTCCCTGCCACAAACTCTTCGATCAGGATGGTAGAATCATATTGAAATGCAATATCAATAGCCCGCTGAAAAGTAGTCTCATCCGTATTCTCTTTTAGGATGGTTATTCCGGTTCCAAAGTTAGTTTGGTTGGGTTTGATAACTACAGGCCGGCCTTGGAAACGTAAGAAATCGGCCTTCGCCACTTCTGCCAGGGTGTACTCCTCTCCTTTCGGAACTCGAATGTCGTGCTCCTTGAGTATTCTCTTAGTGACCAGCTTATTTTCCATAGCCAATATGCTGGCATAATTATCCAATGAGGTCTTAGTGGCCTGCTTTACATACTGTATGTTGTCATTCTTTTCGAGTCGGATAAAGTTCTCTTTTCGATCCATGATATCGAAAGAAACGCCCCTCCTTAAAGCTTCTCGCAACAGCAGCTGAGTGGAAAGCTCCATATCTTCCAAGCCAATAAAATTATAGTTTTTCTGTTGACTTTCGGTTAGGTAATGAGCCGCCTTCTCAAGATGGAAGGGAACATAACCTATCGCATGAACTCCATTAAGTACCTCGTAAACTTTACGTTTTTCGGGATGCTCAACCAACTGCATTGCATGCGACAATGAATCGAGGTATTCACTCTTGCTTATTTCGAGTTTTTCGAATAAAGCGATTATCTCCTGAATCTGTGTTTTAGCTTTGTGCCAGATATTCATCTGTTCACCCTTCTCCTCAAACATACAAGGCACTTCATCCAATCCATACAGCGCCACGGATCCATAATATTTGTTTGCTTTTGCCTGAGCCGCCGCATCAAAACTATCCGGTTCCTCGGTCAGTAATCCATATAGAGCCAACGCATGTAAGAAGGATAGTTCGTCTTCAGTTATCCCGGCTTTGCTCAATGGGTCAATATCAATAAACCGCAGTTCGACATAAGAGATATGCTCCGGATCCTTCACAAATTTAGGCCTCACCGGAGAATATAGTTCCTTAAAGGAGGCTATTTGTTGCTCTTTCACCATTTGTTCAACACTGTTTCTGAAGCTCGTAACCGAACTGTAATCGGGATACAAATCACTGATATTTCGGTATCCATAGCAGCTATTTCGGATGGAGAGAGCCACGACATGCTTGGTGATGGTGTAAGGTGCAAGTTTACATTTAAGTTCCAGTGAAGAGTCTACCACTGGACTATTGCCATAGAGCAAGACGTATAACCAGCGAAAGCGAAGCATTTGCCTAACAGTTTTGAGATAGACTTCGTCTTTAAATTCTTCGTACGACAATGAAGGATTGATTTTGCGATAAAGTATCTCTATTAATTTCTCACTATAAGAGAGATTAAAATGAATGCCGGAGATTAGTTGAGTTTTCGATCCATATTTCTTGGCAAGAAATTCCCTGTAATGTTGCGCCGCCTTCCCTTCTTCGTCGTATTGGGCAATAGGTATTTGCTCATCATCGGGCAAGATTGGCGGAATGCTTTGGGGCCATAAATATTCGTCGTCTAATTCAAGGCTAACAATGTCATGAATAGTTTCCACAAAACCTATTGCCTGCTTGATGTCAGGCAATGGAGGAGTAATCATTTCGACCTGACTCTCAGAGAAATCAGTTGTGATATAAGGGTGCTTCAATTTGCTACCAAAAACCTTCGGATGCGGAGTTAGAGCTAACTTCCCGTCTTTATTCACACGGATATTCTCTTTTTCAAGACCAAATAATGCGTCCAGCCAGATATTTCCCTTCAATGAATGATCTGCTGATTTAAATAGTTCCTCTTTCATATCTTAGTTTGAATGATGTTTTTTTATAAATAATTTAAAAAGGACAATATACAGTGTTACAAGTACTACGCCTTTTGCAATGCTGCTTATGCTAATGCTCCACCAAACAGATGAGAGCGAGTGTTGCCAGAAGTCAATAAAAATAAGAGCCATCGGAATTCGGAGTACTGTAAACAGGATTCCTGTAATTGCCGGTATATTCGTTCGCCCCCAACCAAAGAAAGCTCCGGTGGCCATTAACTCCATACACATAAAAAGTTGAGAAAAACCTAAAATTGTTAGATACTCTCGTCCCATAGCTATACTCTCTGTATCACTTAAAAATATTGAGAACAAAAAACCGGGAAAAGTGATCAACAAAACGGAGGTAATACTACCAATTACAAAAGCGAGATACATTCCGGATCGAAAGGCTGTCCATTGTTTCCGATAATCTTTTGCTCCGTAAGCCTGCCCTGAAATGGTGGATAAAGCCGAAACAAATCCACCTGCCGTCATAAACGAAATTGCTTCAATCTGTATCCCCACCTTTTGAACAGCGATGGCTGTGGCGCCCCAATCACTAATGATACGAGCCATCATAATAGCCACAGCGGTGAAAGAAATGCGCTGAATTGTGGGACTCAGCCCCAACTTTAGAATATCTTTCAGTAATGCATATTGATACGTGGTGCCCATGGGCTTCAAATCGTCTGTCTTATTCAATTTTCGGTAGAATAGCAAAGTAGCAGTTGCCTGAGATAGAATGGTGGCAATAGCAGCCCCTCTGATGCCTAAACCAATCTGGAATATAAAAATAAAATCTAGCAAGATATTCATTATCAGCGCAGTTGCATTAATTCGAAATGGGGATCGACTATCTCCATAACCAATAAATATGCTGGTGAAAAACAAATTTTGAAACAAGAAAGGAATGCTCATAGCAATCAAAAGCAAATAGCCCGCTGCCGCCTTTTCAATTGCGGGATTATTCAGTTGAATCAAACCAATCAGATAGGTTCTGCTAATAATCAACAAAACACTACAGAGTAAAGCTAGCATGATAACAGCCCAGATGCCATTCTTTACATAACTCTTCGCAAGGTGTATATTGCCTTCACCAATAGCATGGGAGACTTTTATTCCTGCACCAACTGTCAATAGAGAAGATACGCCCCAACTTAAATTCATGTAAAATCCAGCGGACCCCACTGCGGCAACTGCCTCACTACCAAACTTACCAACAAAGATTATATTGATAGAATTATAAGCCATAGTCATAAAGGAAGATGCAATGACCGGTAATGCCAGGCGTATTAATTGAATGGTGATTAAATTAGGACGAGCCCTGTTTACAGCCACTGAGAAGTCTTTGCTATGTAATGCCATATAGGTTGTTACTGAATTTATCTTTTAATTATATAGACGCAGGTTTCTTAAAAAAGACGCAAAGTCTATACTAAAAATGTTTTTATCTAACAAGAACACACACATCCACAAAGTGTTTCAACAGAACGGTGCAGTTGCGTCAACAGAACCGTGCAGTTAATGAAAGAGAACGCCGTAGTTGAGGCAACTGCATCGTTCAGATTTTATTTGATGATTAAATGCAATCCTTTACTTAGCAAAAGTCGCTTGCCCGAAGTTTCTGAAAATACGATCAAATATTTCTAAAGATTAATTCTTTATTCTACTTTTGTGATAGGATAAGCTTAGAAAGCCAAAAGTTCGTTTTGCATAAGCCCACTCGGGATTCACAAATATCTGAATTACAGTAAAGAATAAAATTATGGATCATAATACTGAATCAATTTGGCGGGCATGCTCGGACCAACTAAAAGTCTATATTGTTAAGCGAATGCCGGAAGCTTCACTTGCTGATGATATTCTACAAGAAGTTTTCATTAAAATACATGAGAATATTCA
This sequence comes from Bacteroides ihuae, assembly GCF_900104585.1. Classification (GTDB taxonomy): domain Bacteria; phylum Bacteroidota; class Bacteroidia; order Bacteroidales; family Bacteroidaceae; genus Bacteroides; species Bacteroides ihuae. The sequence goes on along the minus strand of NZ_FNVX01000005.1, from coordinate 659,154 downwards.
TTCGATAAAAGACGATACAAAGATCTGTATCTGGGTCTATCAGATAGCCAAAAACACCATTAATGATTACTATCGAAAACAGAAGATGCAACTTTCGGATATTGAAGTGGTTTCTGAAGAAGAATTAAGTGCCAGTGATGAAATGGAGAGCCAAACGGAAGAGAATCAAATAGAACAAATAGCATCCGGTCTGCAGAGAATGATCAACTCTCTACCGGAGAAATATGCTCAGGCAATAAAAATGGTGGAACTTCAGGGGTTATCTCAGATTCAGTTAGCCAAAGAGTTGAACATTTCAGTATCAGGTGCAAAATCGCGCGTTCAGCGTGGAAGGCAGATGCTGAAAGATGCCCTGATGAACTGTTGCCACTACGAATTTGATAAATATGGCACTCTTATTTCTTATCATCCCATCAGTTGCTGTTGCTGCACCGAGCATACAGCAAAGGAATAAGAATCCTTTTATAAATTCCTTTATTTAAAAGCTTTATAACGTCGCCCCCATCATATCATACTTACGCAAAGTAAATATGATAGATTATCTATGCAACACTTAAGTTTTTATAGAAGCTCAGTAATGGCTAACAGAACTGAAATACAAAGTCGAATTTATACAACCTCACAAGTTTTACGCAAGCTATCTTTGCCCTCAAGAAAACAAAGATGCAAATATCCTATAAACACATTTGTAAGATTACTTTTCCTGTTTTGGTTAGCCTATTACTAGAATACTTAATAGGTTTTACAGACACCGCTTACTTAGGAAGAGTTGGAGAAACAGAGTTGGCTGCTTCTGCTTTAGCCGGAACATATTACATGATTATCTATATGATAGGTTTTGGCTTTAGCATCGGAGCACAAGTGCTAATTGCCCGTTACAATGGAAATAAACAATATTTTCGAACAGGTGAAGTATTTACACAAGGAACTATTTTTTTGTTATTGGTTGCAACACTATTATTTATATCTTCTTATCTGTATTCGCCGTCACTATTAAGATTTCTGATAGATTCCAAAGAAGTTTATCAAGCAACAATGAGCTATTTGAATTGGCGTATCTATGGATTCTTCTTTTCTTTCATCATCGTAATGCTCAGAGCCTTTTTTATTGGAACAGTTAACACTAAAATTCTTACAGTCAACTCTATTGTGATGGTACTGACAAATGTAATCCTAAACTATGTTCTAATATTTGGGAAGTTTGGCTTTCCTGTTCTTGGCATAACAGGTGCAGCCATCGCATCGTCTATTTCAGAAGCGGCAGCCACTATCTTCTTCTTAATCTATATCAGACTAAAAATTGATTATAAAAAATACGGTTTGTTTCAGTCATACACTATAAACACAAGTATATTGAAAAAAGTCTTGGGCGTTTCTATTTGGATGATGATTCAACATGGATTAGTTTTTGGCGGTTGGTTTGTGTTTTTTATTGCAGTAGAGCATTTAGGAGAGCGATCACTGGCAACCACAAATATAGTCCGCAATATATCGTCTTTCTTATTTATGTTTGTCCAATCATTTGCTTCTGTAAACAGTTCTTTAGTAAGCAATCTAATCGGAGAGGGAAAACACAGCGAAGTGATGAAACTTTGTCGGAAAATGATTTATTTATGCTATGCCTTCATACTCCCAGTAGTTTTCTTTATTGCAATATGCCCAACTTTTGTATTGCGAATTTATACAGATAATATCGAACTGATTACTAGCTCAATTCCTCCCTTGTTAGTGATGCTCTCTTCCTATTTAATTGCAATACCGACATTTGTTTGGTTCTGTGCTGTATCAGGAACCGGAAACACTCTATCATCACTATGGATAGCTATCATTTCACTGATTATATATATTGGTTATATCACCATAATTGCTAATTATACACCAAAGCTAACGTTACTTTGGACATCTGAGCATATCTATTTTTCGGGATTATTAATCTTATCCCTGTATTTTCTGCTTCACTGTAATTGGAAGCAAACAAAATTATAAATCAAGACTCACTAAAACCCTAGGTTCTACATAAATATGTATGACTATAATTATCTTTGCATTATGTATAAAGAATATCAACCATGTAACATATTGTCCCCATATATTGACAGATATTGGGAATATGAAGGAGAAACGAAATATGGAATAAAATTCAGTGTTCCGCCACATGGTTGTGCTGATGTTGTTTTCACGATAGGAAATGCAGCTGCTTATGTAGACCAATCATTGACAATGCATTCACACTGCTCGTACTTTGTTGGTCCGATGAATACTTACACTGAGTTAGTCGCACATACCCAAAATGTACATATCCTAGGCGTTCGATTTCGTCCTTGCGGACTTTCTAAATTTATAGAACTACCTTTGTCTGAACTGGTAAATCAGAAATTATACACGGATGATTTACCGACTATATTCGAACACTCTTTTGCAGAAAGACTATGCGAAAACAATAATATTCAGCAAAGAATCAATATGATAGAGAAGTGTCTTATACAACAGTTGATTCATTCAAATAGAAATAGTGATAAACAAATTATATTAGCAGTTAGCCGTATAAAACAAGGTAAAGGTAAGATCTCCATAAAAACATTATCATCCGATATATGCTTATGTCAAAGACATTTTGAACGTAAATTTAAGATATACACAGGATATTCCCCAAAAGAATATAGTCAGATTGTGAAATTTTGGAATGCCATTGATATACTAAGAAACAATACTTATTTTAATAGCCTACTATCGGTTGCTGTTGAAGCTGGTTACTATGATGTACCACATTTGTCGAGAGAGATAAAAAGACTTTCCGGAAATACTCCTTATGCTTTTTTGAATCCTCTCATAGAAAATGTAGTGAAAGTAATTCATCTGGAATACTAAAAGTCTCTTTTATACAATATTTCCTCTTATCATCCCATCAGTTGTTACGACTACTGCGAGCACTCAGAAAAAGAGCCATAAAACTTTCTACATTGAGCTATATAAAGCCAAATATAGAAAACACTGCTAATCAACGATTTATGAAATTGGCTAAAAAAAAGTCAAATAAATAAGCACTTTTTTTAGCCAATTATTTGCAAGTTTAAAAAATAACCCTACCTTTGCACTCGCTTTAAAGATGGTAATCAAATAAAGTATTCGGGGTGTAGCGCAGTCCGGTTAGCGCACCTGCTTTGGGAGCAGGGGGTCGTGGGTTCGAATCCCGCTACCCCGACAAGGCTTAAAAGCCTGACATACAATGATTTAGAAGAGTGTTGAGCTGGTACAATTTGTGCCGGCTCTTCTTTTTTATGTTAAAAAGACGCTATTTGCACCCTCTACGGGGCATATAAATGGGGTATTTCTTATAACTATCTTATGACAGATTTCGGCCAAATTGTTCGACAGCATTAATAACTGATTAAAGAGCAATACAAAATAACTATGAGCAACAAGTTAAGACCATACGCACCCACACATCCCGGCGATGTGCTGAAAGATGAATTACAAGCACGTGGAATCAGCCAAAAACGATTCGCAGAAATTATATCTGTGTCATACACGATGCTCTTTGTACCACCCAGACGAGAAAGTTGGTGATTTCTGAAATCAGAGAGGCTGAAATTTAGAACCAGACACTCAAAGAAACACTCTCTTCCAGTTGCTCCTACATTTACCTGTTTTTACTAGTGAGAAAACCGAACTATTCAAGTCTACAACTGTTCTAACTTTCCTAACCGATTAACAGTTAGAAATTCATTTCATATAATACAAGGCACATTTCCCATTAAAGCACTAATAATGAATCAAATACCCTTATCCGTCCTTGAATTGGCAACAGTTGTTGAAGGAGGAAATCTGCGCAGTGCCATCGAACGGACTGTTGAAGTAGCTAAACACACTGAATCCCTAGGATACAAACGTATTTGGATGGCAGAACATCATAATATTGAATATATCGCGAGTTCTGCTACAGCGGTATTAATAGGTCAGGTTGCCTCTAAAACGAGTAGCATTCGTGTTGGGTCAGGAGGGATCATGTTACCGAACCACAGTCCATTAGTGATAGCGGAACAATTTGGAACTTTGGACACAATTTATCCGGGAAGGATCGATCTCGGGTTGGGTCGTGCGCCAGGAACAGACCAGTTAACAGCTATGGCATTAAGGCGAAACAATATGGCTACAACCTATGATTTTCCTAGCGATATTAAGCAATTGCAGGCTTATTTTAGCAAAGAGAACAGTTCCTCAAAGGTACGAGCTTTCCCGGGCGAAGGACTAGACATACCGCTTTGGATTCTAGGTTCAAGTACTGACAGTGCTTACCTTGCAGCAGAAATGGGATTGCCTTATGCGTTTGCCGCTCATTTTGCTCCTGCACAATTCCGTATGGCAATCGAGATATACCGTAATAACTTCAAATCCTCCAAACAGTTAAAGCAGCCTTATGTAATGGCATGTGTCAATGTGTTTGCCGGTGAAACCGATGAAGAAGCAGAATTTCTGTCAACAAGCTTAATAATGCTATTTCTTGGGCTGGTTACTAATTCACGCAAACCCATACAGCCGCCGGGGAAATTACCAGAAGCTTATCGAATTTCAGCAGTGCGTTCAGCAGTAAATAGTATGATGGCTTGCACTTTTACAGGAGGAAAGGATACTTTGAGAAACAAGCTGTCCCAATTTATCTCTGAAACCGGAATTGATGAACTGATGGTTTCGAGCAATATTTACGATAGGGACGCGAAGTTGAAGTCATTTTCAATACTTCATGATGCTATTGATTTGTAGCATATTACACACATGCAGATCCAGAATGCTATCAAGCTTCTCCATGATACCCTGAAAGAACATACTTTAGATGCTGATTCATCGCTTTTGCGTCTTTTCGACAAGCAATCAACCCATTATCGAGCCGATAGAGCTCATCTACTACATAACCGGTTTTAATGCAACGAACCTCTCTACGCTGTGTAACTGCGATAAGTACGGGGATTTTCCATTTGAATTTTGTATTGACTTCAAGATTGCTAAATGAAGTACTGCCATAATCTTAGTATTTTTCGACAAACATTTCGACAAGCAGTTTGCTTATATATGGGTAAATTAGCCATTTCTTGGGAAAATATTTCAATATTTTGAGTATGAGAAAACGAGCTGTAAATCATTGACTTACAGCTCGTTAACTGATGTGATCCCGGCGCGATTCGAACGCGCGACCCACGCCTTAGAAGGGCGTTGCTCTATCCAGCTGAGCTACGGAACCGGCCTTAAATGCCTTAAATGCGGTGCAAAGGTAGTGCTTTTTATGAAATTTCAAAATGATTCAGCTACTTTTTTATCTACTTTTCTCCCGAACCAAAGCTATAATCCTAAGGGTAAACCACTTATGTACCAAAGAAAAAAAAGAAGTGTCCAAACTAGAAGGATATAAACAGAGTATCGCCAAGTGTACTTGAGCAATATTCCGTAACTGACTTGTCGTTCGTAATACTGCATATAACTAAGCACCAATGGCATATAAAATAAGAAAGGTGTAAGAGCGTTGGTTGAACTATCACCTATCCGATAAGCACACTGCGTTAGTTCAGGAGCAATACCAAGCCGCTGAAATACTGGAACGAAAATAAAAGCCATAAAAGCCCATTTAGTTGTGGATGACACCATTATAAGATTGATTACAGCAGTGAACAATATAAATAATAAAAGGATTCCCATATTACTTATATCAAAAGATAAAAGAATATCAGCACCACCAATAGCCAAACATTTATCTAAATGAGAATACTCTAAGCAAGCAAACATTTGAGCGGCAAAAAAAGCTATCACCAAATAAATGCTTAACATCTTCATTGGTTCTATCAGACCTTCGATAACATCAGCATCAGTACGATAGCGCCCAGAAGCAAAACCGTAAACCATGCCCATAAGTCCTGCACCGAAAGAGATAAGAAATAGAATACCCATGATAAAAGGAGAGCGAATAAGTCCTCCATTTACGCCACGCAGTATACCCCAGGGAGAGAAAGTAGCTAAAAGAATTACGATTAGGTAAAGTATACCTATCAGTAAAGATATGATAAGTGCTCTGCGCTCTTTACGTGAGAGTGGTTTATACCCTTCAGCATGTATATTACCATTGTACTCTCCTAGAATGGGAAGTAGGTGCCTACGCGTAACAAAGTAGATGATACCAGCTATTAGAAAAGTCGAAACGAACATAAAATAGTAATTAGAAAGAGGGCCAATATTCTCACTGAAGCGCGATGTGTTTAAGGCTGCATCTTGCGTTATAGTTGCCATCAAAGGGTCCAGTGTAGCAAGCATTATATTAGCGCTATAGCCACAAGTCACAGAGACATAAGCAGTGATAATACCGGCTATCGGATGAAGCCCGACGGAATAGAATAGGGTGGCTGCTATAGGTAGCAGAATAATATATCCTGCATCACCCAGCACGTTGGAAAGCACTCCCAAAAAGATAACCCAAAGGATGATTCGGCGTGGATTGGGCCGCTTCCTTACTCCGCGGCGAATGCATGCTCCGATGAAGCCTGAATGTTGAGCTACTCCAACACCAAAAAGAGCGACAATGACCAATCCCAAGGGAACAAAGCCTGTAAAGTTTGTAACTACATTACGCAGTAACCAACGGATACTTTCAGGACTCAGCAGACTTTGCACACGAATTTCATCTCCTGTCTGAGGATGGACAACATTCAGCCCGTAGATATCAAAGATCCACGAAAAAAACACGATGACCAACGTAAGCAAGAAGAACATCGTAGCGGGATGAGGCATGCGCCACTTATTCTTCATCTGCTTCAAGGTTATCAATATCGATAATGCGAAGTTCGAGAGCTCTAACAACGAGGCGGGTAGCATTCACTCCTATCCTATCTCTTTCTGCAAAAAGCCTACCCACAAGATCGTTTTGTCTTTTCTCGAGCGACTTCACCCCAAAAGGCATACCTTTGAGAGCTGCGATCATATCTTTGGTATACCCCAAAGCCAAGTGACGCAGAAAGCGTTCATCATATTCATCAATATCATAGCCGATAACAGCCTCTTGCCTACGCGCATCATTGGATACAGATTTTTTGAACCGATCTACTATCTTTTCAAGAATTGGATAATTGAACACTAATTTTTTACCGTCCATTACAGCTTGTACGTCAGTTTTAGTAAGCAATTCACCTGTCTTTAGAATAATGCCTTCAGCTCCTGCATCAAGCACATCTACCCAAAGTTTTTCGTTCAAAATTTCGCCGGTAAAAATAAGTACTCGCACATCAGGATATCGCTTATAGATGTTGCGACAGATATCAACACCTATCGTAGTAGAACCCCCTAAGCCAAGATCAAGCAAAACCATATCGGGCCGCCGGTCATCAATAAGAGGCCAAAACTCTTTCTCGGTCATAGCTGTGCCGATGACTTCTGCATTGGGTATTTCATGACGAAAGATTTCTTCGGTTCCTTTCAGTTCGAGTTTAACGTCTTCCACTATAATTACTTTAAACTGTTTTTTTTCCATCTTTCTTTATTTTATTACTTTAGTTTCTCGTTTAGGAATAGTGAAATAAACCGTGAATCCTCCACCAACTGCAGGCTCGGCATTGATGCGACAACCGCGCCGAAGAGCAAATTCATCATGATCACGAATAATCTGCTTACACACCAAATATTCCGTACCGGCTAACTCACCTTGCACACCAGCTGTCATTCGACTAAGATTGGGATAAAATAGTTGATTCAGTTCTTCTACGGTCTTCTGCCGACGTTTGTCGGTAAATAAGAATCGTACATATTCTCCATCGAATCGGGCTTGCAATTCTAGTTCTCCATCGCAAGGAGCAGATAAAGCTTCGTCTATAAGATTTTCGAATAAAAAACAGAGCAATTGTAAATCCCCCATCACCAAAGCTTCCACTGGTTGAAAAGAAAGAAAGATCCGATTCGGATGATTCTTACTCATCTTGCGAAAATATTTCTCTGCATGTTCAAAAAGATCTGTGACACATATAGTCGAACGACGAAAAGTAACTTCTTCTAACTGTCGTGAAGCACACGAACTGAGTATCGTGAAAATTCCTTTATAGTATTCTATCAATTCGGCAATTGCTTCTATATTTTCTTTTTCTTCTGCAGGTGAGAGATTCTGTAATTGGGTCTTATCTATAATCTGTTTTATCTTGTTCGGGTAATAGATGGTTTCGTGCTTAATGGTGGAGAGGCAATTATCCAACACCATGTTTTGCACATGTAGCAAGTTATCTTCCAAAGACGCGCGACGGGTTTCTTCATGGGCCGATTCAATATCCCTATATCTCATTGCCAGTTTTACTACAGCATTAAATACCACAATAGCTACGTATCGAGCGATTAGTTCTATTAGCAGACGATCAGCTTCTTGATCTCCCCGCTCTTGTTTACCAATAGTAAGCACGCCCACACATTGTCTATTACTTCCCGCATCAACGATCAATGGAAGTGCTTGAAGAGTATCCTCATACAAATGAGTTTGTTCATCGAAGCAACATTGCACAACATGCGGCATTGCTTCGCTTCGAGGATTGGACGTAAACTCCAACTTATGAGCCGTTTCGTTATAAACAGCAATTCCAATACTGTCTATCATCAAGAGTTCGTTGACTGAATCAAACGACTTATCTACAATATGTTGAGGGATTTCTTTCAGTGTTTCTTCTTCCCGAAGCACTACTTCCGTTGTTTCTTGCGAGCGCAACAGAGAGGAAGCAAATACAGTCTTATTGACTTCCAGCACTTGCTCAAGATTAAATCTATTGATTAACCTCTTACGCACATATATAATATAGTAACCTATAAGCAAAGAAGTAAGCAAAAACAAACAAAGAATGATGCCTACAGACTTGTTTGTTGTGGATCTTTCTAACTGCCTGCAGTAGTCTTCGAGCGATTGGTCTTCACCCAACAGTTTATAGAGAGAAGTATAAGCAGCGTTGTTATAACCGTAAGCTTCCCATTTCTTCAAAGCTAACAGCGAAACGGATGCTTCATTACGAATATCAAGAATAACATGAAAATCGGAATCAAACATCGTATTCCACCATTCAATCTCGGCAGGTGTTCTTCCATCTCCATACAAACTCATGTAAGCATGTGGAAAACGGGCATATTTTTTATAATGACGATTCAATCGATTTATAGCCGAATCAGCAAACTGCAGAGCAAGTGAATAATCTTCTATCACATTGCAATAATAAGCCGTATCGGCAAAGAGCGAAGCTTCATTAAGCAATGTTTCATATCCTTTTGCAGAATCAGTAGTAACAGAGTCTGTTGAGACAGAATCTTTCATCGAAGAAGAGTCATTATTACATGACACAAATGTTGCAGATAACAGAAAAAACGTTAGAACACTTAGCATTTTTCGCACGCCTTGAGGCAAACGGAAATAAAAGCGGCTCCCCTTACCGACAGTACTCTCCACACTAAATTGGCATACACGAAACAGGCCATTTGTCTTTCTGTATTTTTCAATTATTCCCTTGCAGTTCATCAGACCAAAGCCACTTCCCTTGTTTTGTTTCAATTCTTCGGGATTAGCGGTATTATCGAGACCTATTATGCGAGAGTCATATACCTTTTCGCCTAAAATACGAGCCACATCAGCAGCCGAAAGTCCACTTCCGTTATCTTCTATCGAAATTTCCACATATTCATCCGTAACACGCGCACCGACACGTATTGTACCACCTTCTGCAGTATATTTACGAGCATTTTCGGTCAGTGTATTAATCATAAAGAGCGTAAGTGCTTTATCAGCTTTTACAACGGCATCTGTAGGTCTTATATCAAGTACCTGATGTTTCATATCGAATGTTCTGCGCCCTTTACCAACCAGAAGAAAAAGCTCATCAAGCATAAAGTTTTCTATATTCAAGCTCAGTGTACCTTGCTTCATCTTTATCCAAAGTGCCAGTATATCATTGTATTCATTGATGGTCGTTACTAATTCATCGATATACTGAATTTTTTCATTTTTAATCGTCGCACTATTGATAAATCCTTTATTAGTAAGCTTATGTGTTTCATTGATAATTCTGTCTATATAAGGATTTATACCATTAACAATAGCCATACACGACTTTTTTATTAGGTTTTGACGTTTATTCCGTGCAATGTGCTGTTCGTAAACGTAACGTTGCTTTTCTAGTATCTTTTGTTCATCACCCAAAGATATAAACGTCATGCCATTATCAAGAGCCCACGCTATGTAGGGCGTGATAACACGAATCAGTGCGTGTTCATCTTTCGTCAATTTACGAAGGGTATAAAGCGTTAGTAATCCGATAGGCAATTCTTTATCTGGCACATAGAGACTAAAATCCGACTTTAGAAATTCATTGATAATATGATCATCTACAGCCATACGTTCTCCATCTCCCAACTTAACAGAGATAGCTCTGACTCCAAACAGTTTCTCCATATCTGGCTGAATAGCCACAGTAATAGCCTGCACTATTTCCTCCTCTTCAGAAATCGTAGCAGGGATAGATGCTGTTATTTTTTGGCAAATATCTAACGTGAGTTTCAATCGGGATATATGCATCAAGTTCCGTTTTTTAGAACGCTTATTAAATATCCAAAATAGAACAAGTACACACAGTAATCCTAGTATTACAAAAAAAAGTAGTAAATTGAGTTGCCTTGATTCCAGTTCTAGCGCTTGATAACGGCTCTCAAATAATTTATCTTGCCGGGTATATTCCAAGATAGCAAGGTAGATATTACGATTATAGTCCGAAGGAATTTTCATGCCCATACCTGCATACGATACACTCAACTGTTCACGAATGCGAGATATCCATTCGGGTACAGTCTTTATTTTCCCTTTACCCATCCAGCTAAGTTCGGTATAAAGAGTATCTCTGTCAATAAAAGGCCTTAAGATATCTACATGCAGCGAATCATGATGTTGTGAATAATAAAGTTGATGATGATAGTTGACGCAATTAAGTGCCTTAGTGAGTGTATCGAGTGCTTCAGAATAGCGGCCATGAGTATTGAGATATTTCCCAATAGTAACGTATGCCGCTGCTATTTGATAGAGATCATTGTAGCGGCGAAACTTTTTCAATGAAATTTCGGCTAAACGTAGAGGTAATAAAGTATCGATGTTAACTCCAAATTGATTCAATGCATGCAGACGCCTGGTTTGAAATAAAGCAAAATTGCCAGGAGTTATCATAAGATTGGCCAACCCTTGTATACCATTACCTTCAAAATAGACATATTTATGTTGAGAAGCCATACGCCACGTAGTATACAATTCATCAAACTCGTTTATCTTACGGAGTTCAGGGGTTTCACCGCCACACAGGGCTGCCGATCCTTTAATATAATGATAATAAAGTAACTGACTTGTATCAGCAGCCAAATCGTCCTCCAATTTAATTTCGTTGAGCGAAGCCACAGCCTCAGGCTGTTGTTGAAGATAAAAGTAATAAATGGCCGAAACGATGGAAAATTCGGAAAAAGCGTAATTTAAACGAGTTCGCTCATGACTATCTACAAATAAATTACGGTCCTCATCTATTCGTTTCATGCGTCTAATGGCACTGTTACGATAATCATAGAATTCTTTATTCATTGCTGTTCGCTGATAGACCTTCATTAGTCCAACATCAGCAATCAGTAGTTCAAGCTCATTTTTGGTCAGATCATACGCTTGCTTATGCAATCGTTCGGCCATCTCAAAATTCATCCGCATAAAAGCGCAAAAGGCCAAGTTATTACAAGCTTCGGCTTTCCCTTGGCTATACAAACTAACTTCACGATAAGCTTCTTGAGCAAACCAAAACGATGAATCAATATTCTTATAACGGAAAAGATAAGCTTGTTGATTGAGAGAATCAATGAATCGCACTTCTTTGGTAGGTGCCATGTCTACACATGAAAAAAAGGCTGACGCAAACAGCAGGCACAAAGTAATTATGGATAAGCGGGGATTCATTTTGCAAAATCTTGTTTTAAGAAAGCAAATCTACTATTTTTTCCAAATAAACAGCTCATGTAATCTGTTTTATTATCGATCCAATACAAGCATAGAGCCAAGAAAACAAGAGCAGAAATATTTTTTCCACATAAGTCTTTTAGATTGATGAGAGAATTCATACCTTTGCATGCAAATTAACAAATAGGTTACAACTATTACAATAATGAGCGAAAAAACACCTTTCATGGTATTCTCGGGCACTAGATCGAGATACCTGGCAGAGAAAATCTGCACCACTCTTGATTGTCCATTAGGAAATATGAATATCACCCACTTTGCTGATGGTGAATTCGCCGTTTCTTACGAAGAGTCTATTCGGGGTTCTCATGTATTTCTGGTTCAGTCCACCTATCCCAACTCAGACAATTTAATGGAACTTCTATTAATGGTTGATGCAGCAAAAAGAGCCTCTGCAAAAAGCGTCATTGCCGTAATTCCATATTTTGGATGGGCCCGTCAAGATAGGAAAGACAAACCGCGTGTTTCTATTGGTGCCAAATTAGTAGCCGATTTGCTTGCAGTAGCAGGGATTGACCGTTTAATTACAATGGATTTACACGCTGATCAGATTCAAGGCTTTTTCAATATTCCTGTGGACCACTTATATGCCTCTGCAGTTTTCCTGCCATACATTCAATCATTACAATTAGAAAATCTGGTTATTGCCACTCCTGACGTTGGTGGCTCTAAAAGAGCAAGTACTTTCTCAAAATACTTGGGTGTTCCATTAGTACTTTGTAATAAATCTCGCGTAAAAGCAAATGAAGTAGCAACAATGCAAATTATTGGTGATGTAGAAGGGAAAAATGTTGTATTAATCGACGATATAGTAGATACTGCAGGCACAATAACAAAAGCAGCCAACATAATGTTGGAAGCAGGCGCAAAATCAGTAAGAGCCATCGCAAGTCATTGTGTAATGTCTGATCCAGCGTCGGAAAGAGTAACTGAATCAGCCCTTTCAGAAATCGTATTTACTGATAGCATACCCTATTGCAAGAATAGCTCCAAGGTAAAGCAACTTAGTATAGCCGAAATGTTTGCGGAAACGATCAAGCGAGTAGTAAACAACGAATCTATCAGTTCTCAATATATTATCTGATTTCAGATTCTAATATAACGGCATTTTATACAGTCCCTGATTATTCTTTGAATATGATTATTATTCAAGTATAATCAGGGATTTTCTTTGAGCTACTTTTACCTTCCAAAATGTATCATTTTAATATATTGACTGGCTGTCAAACAATTTTAGCATTCTTTTCGTTATAAACTCATATTAACTAAAAAGCATAAGAAATATGATGATTTACAAATTTTTATTCCCCATAAAACCAAATGACACAAAAGTTTCGCTTTTTCTTTTAGCCATGAGAATACTGTTTGGAATGTTGCTTATAAACCATGGCATACAGAAATGGAATGCCTTTGATCAAATGTCGGCAGCCTTTCCAGATCCTCTTGGAATAGGAAGTTCCGCATCCTTGACACTAGCAATCTTTGGAGAATTGGTCTGTGCTGTAGCTTTTATTTTCGGTTTTTTATATAGATTATCAATGATCCCCATGATTATTACTATGTCAGTAGCCCTCTTTGTGATTCATGATAACGATACATTTGCAGTTAAAGAGATGGCCTTCATTTATTTAAGCGTATTTGTCTTGATGTATTTTGTAGGTCCTGGCAAATTTTCCTTTGACAGACTACTTATTAAAATATGCAATCACAAGAAATAGAATAATGCCCGATAGATAATATAAGCATTGTTTAAACACCCCTATCACAAAAATATGACTATATTTACACCCATTAATTAAAAAAGTATTTATGAAAAGAAGGAAAATATCTCTTTGTGCCTATCTCTTAAGTGGCACACTGCTGTTCAGTTCATGTATCGGGTCTTTCACTTTATGGCATAAAGTACTCGACTGGAATCAAACAATAGGTAATAAATTTGTTAACGAACTCGTTTTCGTTGCTTGCAACATTGTTCCGATCTATCCTATAGCAGCATTAGTTGATATCGTTGTACTCAATTCTATTGAGTTCTGGACAGGGTCCAACCCTGCTAGTGCTAATGTAGGCACCACAAAAATTGTAAAAGGAGAAAATGGTGATTATATGGTCAAAACTCTTGAAGATGGTTATAGCATTAGTAAAGATGGCCAAACGATGAATTTGATTTATAATAAAGCGGCTAATACTTGGAATGCTGTTTATGAGGGTAATAGCACTAAGTTGTTGAAAATGAACAATGACGGAACAGCCGAATTATATCTACCTGATGGTGAAACAATGAATGTAACACTGGATGCTCAGGGAATGATGGCTGCACGAAAAGTTGCCATGAATAATGCATTCTTCGCTGCACGATAGGCCATAATATTTAAGATCCCCCTTGTCTAGAGTACAAAACTCTACTCAAGAGGGATTTTATATTATTGTAAACAGCCTTAATCCATTAGAAAACAACAATCAAAACATAAATATCAGAAAGGGTAACCTACTGCGAGATGAAATGTAAAGTCACGCTTTAGACTTGGGTTGAGTATCGGATAACGATCCTTTCCAGTACTATATACAGGATTAATAGCCTTCATTCCACCATCAAGACGAAAGATAAGATAATCAAGATCCAATCGGATTCCTAATCCATAAGCGAATGCTATTTGCTTATAAAATTTGTCGAAGTGAAATTGCCCTCCCGGCTGATTCTCATAATTGCGTATCGTCCAAATATTCCCGGCATCAACAAATGCAGCTCCTTGCATTCTCCAAAACAATTTACTTCGATACTCAATACTTGCATCGAATTTTATGTCACCAGACTGATTCAAAAAATTACCATCTCCGGGAAAAGAGCCAGGTCCCAATCCACGAACGGACCATCCACGCACACTATTAGCACCACCTGAAAAATATTGTTTCTCAAAAGGAACAATTTTCGCATTCCCATAAGGAACCGCAATACCAAATCCTGTATGAAAAGCTACTGAATTACGTTCATCGATAACGATATTTTTCGCAAAATCGAAATCGCCTTTCAAATATTGTGCATAAGGTATACTAAGAATTGTATATTCACCATCACTATTCTTTGATTGGTGTATAATATGGGAAATTCCATAAAGAAGATTTCCTGCCGATTCTGCTCCTGCACGAATAGAATATGAATTAGAAGCAATCGTATTATTGGTTAATACTCCACCTGTACTATTATAGTTGTACGTATAACCTGTACGCACAATCAGACGATCTTTATAATTGTACTCTAGAATATAAGCTTGGCCAGCATCTACATACTTTTGTCTAAACGTATCTGACATCCACGGCATATAAAGAAAACTCACATCGAGCAAGTCAAAACGATGCTGAACTCGTGGATGATTTGACCATTTATAACTCCATGATGCAGAGGCTACCTTACGCGAAAACTCGGGCCTTAACTGAGAATTATACTGCAGTCCAAATTCAGTAGTAGCTCTAATGCGTCTTTTAAAATCAGTAGAAAGAAATGGAAAAAGAAAATTAGGAAAACGAATGCTCGCTTCAGCACCGTATTCTGTATAGTTGTTATTTTTATATTCTTGCTGCAATCCAGAGATAGCTTCGTATGCACCTCTGAACTTAAGCATAAAAGTTTCAGAACCATGAAACAAGTTGCGATGTTGAAAAGAGACAGAAGCTGCTGCACCAAGATCACCCGCCGAATTCGTACCTTCGATTTCAAAAGAAACCGATTGGTGCCTACTTTTAGTCAACATCACATAACAATTCAGCATAGTACTATCAGCTATTTGTGTCTCGAAGAAACGAATATTTGTATACTTCAATGCTGAAAGTCTACCTAAATAGGTATAAGTACGCTGAACATCACGTTCGTTATATAAGCTTCCCGGAAGAATTCTTAAATTATCCGTCAAGACTTTGGGACGCAAATACAGCTTATCTTTATAGTAGATTGGATATCCTTTATAATGCAAGGAATCATTGATTTCAATGCTACTCAGTGCGGAAGACTGAAGTACATCATAATCAGTAATAAAGCTGACTTTATTTATTTTATACTGTTCATGGTCTTTTGGCACATCGGCTACATATGTTTTATAGCGCAACAGATGAAGAGTAAGATCAACTTGATAAGTATTCCTAACAGTGTCCGCTGTATAAGTAATAAAGTCTTTATTAAATTTATAGTAGCCTATTTGTGCCAAATTATTGGTGATCCGCTGGCGCTCAGCATCCAAATCATTTACACTAAACAACATTCCCTCGTTAAGCAAAGAATTGAGCGAATCACTTTGCATAAAATGGGCTATTTTTTTATCCTCAATATCATATTTGAGGCGACGTACTATATAAGGTTTTCCTGAAGTAACCTGATAAGTTAGCTTCAACTTCTTTTTTTTAATTGTTGTTGCATAGTCAACCTTCGCTCCCATATAGCCCATATTTTGGAGCACTTTGGTCAATTCCTCCTTAGAACGCTCAGCATCTATAGCGCTATATATCACAGGGGCATCACCCATCTTCCGAAATGTTTTATTATACCATCTCGTAGAGTCTCTTCCCGAAAGATCATATATGTATAATTGCGTCTTAATTAAACTAAACCACTTTGTATTGGGATTTTGACGTAGATATTTTTTTAGTTCTGAGGGTTTTATTTTCTTGTTATCCGTCTGTACGGCAACTTCATCCAACAGATACGAGCCATCGGGTACAAATTTTGTGGCAGAGCATGAAGCAAGTGCCAAAATAACTGCAAGCTGTATCGTGTGAAAGAAGCTTCTTCTCATGCACATTTATATAAATTTCATGTAATGGTTTACAAAGATAAGCCATATTTTCCGTTTGAGAAAAGAAAAAGAACTGGAAGTATTGAGATGAATTAAGAATATCTTCATAGATTTGCAAAAAAAATACAAACATAAATAATATTATGCCATTAAGCAAAAATAAAATAAAATACATCCATTCACTGGAACAAAAGAAAATACGCAAAGAAGAAAATTCATTTTTAGGTGAGGGGCCCAAATTAGTAGGTGATCTATTAGGGCATTTTCCTTGCCGCTATCTAGCTGCTACTACCGAATGGCTAAGTAAACACCCTTCTGTTGTTGCCAACGAAATAGTAGAAGTCTCTGCCGAAGAGCTTTCTCGCGCCAGTCTACTGAAGACGCCACAACAAGTACTTGCTATATTCGAGCAATCAAACCCAAAAATAGAGATAGAGACAACAAAGAAATCTCTTTCATTGGCCTTGGATGATATTCAGGATCCTGGAAATTTAGGAACAATCATACGACTAGCGGACTGGTTTGGCATTGAACAAATTTTTTGCTCACTCGGAACAGTAGACGTATATAATCCCAAAACCATACAAGCCACCATGGGAGCTATTGCTCGCGTAAAAGTACACTATACATCACTCCCCGATTTAATTGCTTTGCTAAAAGATATTCCTGTATATGGTACTTTTTTGGATGGAGAAAATATATATCAAAAGCCTTTGGCCGAATCGGGAATCATTATTATGGGAAATGAAGGAAATGGCATTAGCAAAGAAGTAGAAAATCTAATTAACCACCGTTTGTATATTCCTAATTATCCTCAGGAAAGAGAAACATCCGAATCACTGAATGTTGCAATAGCTACAGCTGTAGTATGCGGTGAGTTTCGCAGACAAATGGTTGCACCTTCGCAATTATTATAACAAGGGTGTTATCTTAGTCCACTCAGTAGGGAGCATAGCGGTAAAATCAAACGGATAGAGACGATACAGTGAAAGCTTTCTGCTAGTAAAATCAGTCAGTATATCAATAGGAATCTCAGTTAGTTGATTGCTGCAATGTAACATAGAGCATATAGCATCCAACAACAATATAGGTTTTTCATGCAAACTTTCGCCCTCTTTTTTTGGCAACAAAATGCTTACTCCGGGCATCCATTGAACACGTTCCGATTCCTCACTTAAAGAAAATGCACGCACGGCGCATCCTCCTTCAATTTCAACGACGTATTGTTTCAACAATCCGTATCCAGGCAATAGTAAATAATGTGAAGCAAATCGTTTCATCTAAATAATCTATATTAGTTATTCAAACATAAGAACTATCGTCGTTGAGGTTGATTATTCATCGGGCGGGGTTGCATATTATTACGTCTGTGATTTAGCTCTTCAGGATTCAGTCTTCTAGGAGGTGCTTGCACAGGTTCCTGCATTTTTGTCGTATCAGGTTTGATTGTAGTAGATGGCTTAATCCTCTTAATAGAATCTGCCTTTGCTTGTTCCTCTGGAGTTTTAGCTTTCGTACGATAACGTTTCAATGAAATCTCACTGATTAGCATATTAGTCTCTGTTACTCCTTCAAAATAAATGAAGCCTCTTATCTCACGAATAGGCCCTAACGTATCTGTTTGCAAGCGAATGCTTTCTATACCAGGCCTCATTATCTTCTTTATAGAACTAATAACGCTATCATTCGTATAAACTATCTGCATAGCCATAATTGGTCTTTTAGAAGACGCTTGCAAATTATGCTTCAAGAAATGAAAATTAGCCTGCCATTCCAAAGCATCTTTCTCTTCGAAATTAGCGTCCGCAGGAATGGTAAAGGTAATTTTGTTGTTCTGAGGAAAATCAGTAAGACAAGCTACACGTTCCAAAAACCAGACATCAATACTGTCCCCAAGAGCAGAAACAGGAGGCTTTTTATCACGAATAGCCACCAGATGATTAATGTCATTTTGTTGTGCCTTCAGGCGAATATTTACTTTCTCATAAATTTTGGCTAACACGTCTGTATTCCGCGTATACCATACCATCGATGAATCAAATGCGGCCTCTGTAGTTCCATATTTTTCGAATACGTATTCCACATAAAGAGCCTTTTTATAATTATCTTCGCCAGAGAGATTTTCGCCCATTGCTTTAGCTAAATGATAGTCATACAACAGCTCTTCCATCTGAGATTCAGGTATCACACTATCAGGCCTTCTTATTTTACAACCAGCCAGAGCTAACAACAATATGAGCACGTAACATACGTTTTTCATCTACTACTCTCTCTTTTATTCATGAGAATGGTAAGTCTCATTCAAATACTTACTATAAAACAAAAGTAATGCAATAATACCGCAACTAATAGCTGCGTCAGCAAAGTTAAAAATTGGACTAAAAAAGATAAAATGTTCTCCTCCTATCATAGGTATCCATGCAGGCCAAGTAGTATCAATAATAGGGAAATAGAACATGTCTACAACCTTACCATAGAACCAAGTAGAATAGCCGCCCCCAGCAGGCATAAAGTTGGCAATAGAAGAATGAGTACTTTCATTAAATAAGATACCGTAGAATACGCTATCAATAATATTGCCCAAAGCCCCTGTGAAAATAAGAGATATACAAACAATGTATCCGGTCTTTGCTCCACGTTTAATGATTTTCATCAAATACCAAGCTATAAGCCCCACAGCTATGATACGAAAACTTGTCAAAAACAATTTTCCAAATATTTCCATACCGAAAGCCATTCCGTTATTTTCAGTAAAATAGATATAGAACCAGTCAGTAACATGGATACTTTCGTGAAAATACATACTTGTTTTCACAGCGACTTTGATCAGTTGATCTATTAGAAGTATCGAAAAAATAGTGAGCAAGGATATGCGTCCTTTTGTTAGTATATTTTTCATTCTAAATTAGAAAATTGAGAGATTATGTCTCATAAGTACTGAGGTGTTGAATCGTTAACAAAATCATGAAACGACTCAACACCCCAATAATTAAACTTGTGTTTCGTTATTTTTTTCCGTCATTTTTCGCTTCAATACTTAGCGTAGCATGAGGTACAGCACGCAAACGCTCTGCAGGAATTAGTTTACCTGTTTCACGGCAAATGCCATAAGTTTTATTCTCGATACGTACCAAAGCTGCTTGTAGTCCCTGAATGAATTTCAACTGACGCTGTGCCAGTCTGGTTGTTTCCTCTTTAGACAGCGTATTGGCTCCTTCTTCCAAAACTTTATATGTAGGAGACGTATCATCTGTATCATTGCCATCTTTGTTCATGATACTCTGCTTAAATTGGTCATAGTCACGTTGAGCTAATTCCAATTTGTCCATTATGATCGCACGAAATTCTTCTAATTCCGTATCCGAGTATCTCGTCTTTTCTGCCATAACTCCTGATAAATTTTAAAGGTTAGTAGTTTTTTTATTATAGTTCCTTAATCACGCTGACATACAAATAAAAATCATCAAAATTTAATTCTGTTCCATCTTCGACTTTATCTGCCAATTTCAGTGACGTACCCAAAACTTGATTGCAAATATAGGTATTATATTCATTCACTGCATCATCCGTTTGCTGATTTTTAGATAACGTAATTCTTATTTTATCTGTAATCTCAAAGCCACTTGACTTACGAATATTTTGAATACGATTGACCAATTCGCGAGCAACACCTTCGCGACGAAGTTCTTCAGTCACAGTTACTTCAAGTGCAACGGTAAGTTTTCCTTCATTTGCAACAAGCCATCCCGGTATATCTTCACTGAATATCTCAACATCAGCAGCCTCTATAACAACCTCTTCACTGCCAAGACTCAACGTGTATTTCCCGTTTCTCTCCAGCTCAGCAATTGTTTCCTGAGATAATTCGTTTACACTCGCAGCAACAGCTTTCATCTGTTTGCCAAATTTAGGGCCAAGTTTCTTAAAGTCGCATTTCACTTTCTTCACTAAAACTCCGGCAGCACCATCCACGAAATTTATCTCTTTCACATTTACTTCATTCATGATCAGTGCTTTCACTGCTTCAACATGCGCCTTCTGTTCTTCATCGACCACAGGAATCATAATGCATTGCAGCGGTTGGCGCACTTTGATATTCACCTTACGACGCAAAGCCAACACCATAGAAGTAACATCTTGAGCCATTTGCATACGAGCCTCCAATTCTTTGTCTATCAACGATGCATTGCATTCGGGGAACTTAGCCAAGTGAATAGAAACCACATTATCCCTTCCCGTAACAGAGATCAGATCTGTGTACAAACGGTCCGCATAGAAAGGTGCGATAGGCGCCATCAGCTTAGCCACAGTCTCCAAGCAAGTATAGAGCGTTTGGTAAGCCGAAAGTTTATCTTGCGAGTATTCTCCACCCCAAAAACGTTTACGATTCAAACGAACATACCAATTAGACAGATTATCATTCACAAAATCTGAAATTAATCTACCAGCCCTAGTCGGTTCATATTCATTGTAGCAAGTATCCACTTCCTTAACCAATGAATTCAATACAGAAAGAATCCATCGATCAATTTCAGGGCGTTCAAACATCGAAACCTCAGCTTCTTTATATTCAAATCCGTCTACATTGGCATAAAGAGCAAAAAATGAATAAGTATTATATAGTGTACCAAAGAATTTACGACGAACTTCTTCAATTCCTTCCGCATCAAATTTCAAGTTGTCCCAAGGCGATGAATTTGTGATCATATACCAACGAAGTGGATCAGAACCATACTTTTCAATTGTGGAAAAAGGATCGACAGCATTACCCAAACGCTTAGACATCTTGTTACCATTCTTATCGAGTACCAAACCGTTTGAAATAACAGCTTTATAAGACACGCTATCAAACACCATGGTCGCAATGGCATGCAAAGTAAAGAACCACCCCCGAGTTTGATCCACGCCCTCAGCAATAAAGTCGGCTGGATACACATCGTGACTATCATCTAGTAGTTTTTTATTTTCAAACGGATAATGAATTTGCGCATAAGGCATAGCACCTGAGTCGAACCAAACGTCAATCAGGTCTGCCTCACGCTTCATAGGTTTACCTTCTTTGGATACCAGAACAATGTCATCCACGTAAGGACGATGAAGATCTATCTTTTCATAATTATCAGCATTATACTTTCCAGGAACAAATCCCATGTCTTTGTAAGGATTCGACTTCATAAATCCGGCAGCAACCGATTTTTCTAATTCATTATAAAGTTCCTCAACTGACTCAATACAGATTTCTTCACTATTATCTTCCGTACGCCAGATAGGTAATGGAGTGCCCCAATAGCGTGAACGACTCAAGTTCCAATCATTCAAATTTTCGAGCCATTTACCAAAACGACCCGTCCCTGTAGATTCAGGTTTCCAATTAATCGTTTTGTTAAGCTCCATCATGCGTTCCTTGCAAGCAGTAGAGCGGATAAACCAACTATCTAACGGATAGTAGAGTACAGGTTTGTCCGTACGCCAGCAATGAGGATAACTATGCACATGCTTCTCTATTTTAAAGGCCTGATTAGCCACCTTCATCATCATGCAGATAGAAACATCCAGCGTTTCATCCTTTTCAGTCAAAGTAGGGTCATAATCATTCTTCACGAAACGTCCAGCATATTCCTTATATAATTCTACATTTACCCGCTCGTTTACAAACGCTTCATCCAGCTCATCCAAAAGATAGAACTTACCGGTAAGATCAACCATCGGACGAAGTTCACCTTTCTTATTGATAAGCTGTAACGGTGGAACACCAGCCGTTTTAGCCACCTGAGCATCGTCTGCACCAAAGGTAGGTGCTATATGAACAATACCCGTACCATCTTCTGTGGTAACGTAATCACCCGAAATCACCCGGAAAGCTCCTTCGCCCGGATTCACCCATGGAATAAGTTGTTCATATTCCATGCCAACAAGCTCGGCACCTTTATATTCGCCAACCACTTTGAAAGGAATCAACTTGTCGCCTTGCTTATAATCTTCTAACGCCAACTCAGCAGCCTTCGGATTAAAATGTGTATTGAGCAATGCTTTGGCCAGTACCACAGTGATAGGTTGACCAGTATAAGCATTATAGGATTGTACAGCAACATAATCTATTTTAGGTCCCACACACAAAGCTGTGTTCGAAGGCAATGTCCACGGAGTGGTAGTCCACGCAATAAAGTAAGAAGTTCCCCATGCAGCCATCTCAGGTTTGGGATTTTTCATGCGAAATTGAGCTACTACAGTAGTATCCTTTACATCACGATAACAACCAGGTTGATTCAGTTCGTGTGAACTCAATCCCGTTCCGGCAGCCGGAGAATAAGGTTGAATGGTGTATCCTTTATATAGCAGCCCTTTCTTATAAAGTTGCTTAAGTAGCCACCAAAGAGTCTCAATATAACGATTATCATAAGTGATATAAGGATCGTTCATATCCACCCAATAACCCATCTTATGCGTCAAATCTTCCCATTCTTTGGTAAACTTCATCACATCTTTGCGACAGGCAGCATTGTATTCGGCTACAGTGATCTTTTTGCCAATATCTTCCTTTGTAATACCCAAGCTCTTTTCAACGCCTAGCTCCACAGGCAGACCATGTGTATCCCATCCAGCTTTACGCTTTACCTGAAAACCTTTCATCGTTTTGTAACGACAGAAGATATCTTTAATGGAGCGAGCCATTACGTGGTGAATACCTGGCATTCCGTTAGCCGATGGAGGTCCTTCATAAAACACATACGAGGGACAACCTTCACGTTCTGTCATACTTTTGGCGAAAACTTCGTTTTCGTCCCATTTCTTCAGCACTTCTTTGTTTACCTGCGAGAGGTCCAACTGGGAATGTTCAGCAAATCTTTTACTCATCACTGTATATACTAATTTTCTATTATTCTATTTTATAAGGGTGCAAATTTACAAAAACATTAGATAGGTAGAAACTTTTAATTGCAAAAAAAAAGGGTTGCCCTGATATCACATCAGTAAACAACCCTTTTTTTCTTAACAATCTATTAATCATTATTACACTTAAGCAATCTTTAACCTTAAGCTATTGAAAACACCTACTTCTATATTTATTAACTATACTATCTTTTAATTGAGGTCATTTAGAATATTTCTATCACCTTGAAAATGCTTTGTTTTAGTGAGCTACTCTCCTCACTCGTTAGATCTGACGTTTCAGGCAAGTCTAACAAAATACCCTTTGCCATCTCTATCACTCTCCTTTGTTGCGGACACAGCCGCATAAATTCCTCCAATTCAGCAATTTTATCAAAATCACTACCCACAATAGCCAAAATAAAATTGTCATCTTTCAGATAATCATCTATATTATAATTTGTTCTTTTATCCATCTCCAAATAAATCTATATAATAAAGACGGAGGTTCAAATCTTATGTACTCAAAAAAGCAAAACAAAATCATTAACCGGCCAAAGTTCTCAATTTAACCAATCCTCGATGCATTAAATTACGAACCGATTGATAGTTCATATTCATGATTTCACAAATATCGTCGTATTTCTTTTCTTCTATATAATACAACGTAAGCGCCTCACGTTGTCGTGGGGAAAGTTGACCAAGAATATCACCAACAATATTTTTATCTTTTTTCCTAGATTCCGCAGCTATATAAGAGTCTTCAACATCATCCTCACTCGAAACGTAGCTAAATTCCTCCACAGGGGTATCAGACATATACACCCTTCTCCGCATCTCATCACACAATTTATTTTTTAAAGAAATGAAAAGATAAGATCTAAAATTGCTAATATCGCTCAAATTATTTCTCCTCACATACATCTTTACGAAAATATCGTGAATACAATCTTTCAGAAGTTCCTTATCAGAAGTTAATTTGCAGCCGTAATTAAACAGAATATTAATATGCAAATCATATATACGAGAGAAGGCATTCATATCACCAGACTGAAAGTCAGCAAACAATTGTGCATTCAATTCACAAGAATCATTAGACAGAGTATTAGTATTGCAATTTTGTTCTATCATGGCATACTGGGTTGTTTCTTAATGCAAAAGTATGGATAGAGGCAATGTTATTTAGGGAATATTTGGTTATTGGATTGAAAAAATAGGTACTATGTTTTATAACATAAGACGTTTCTATTACATATAGATAAAAAAAAGCCTACTAACTAACGTAGCAGGCTTTTTTTTATCTATAATTTATGAAACCAGTAAACTCCATTTTTATCCGAAGGAGCTTTGATCTGATATAAAGATTTTATTTTCAAGGACTTATGAACAATCTCAATTGCACCTGTACGAGCATTAATACGAGATACTTGATATTTACCTGTTGTTAAATAGAGATCAACATTAGCTCCTGATTGGGAATAAATGATCGCTCCAATATCAGAATTTACCATTTTCTTATAAGAAGTAGTATCTGTTTCTTCCACTTTCATAGCAGCTGCGTCTTTAAAAAAGGTCGCGTCAGTAATTGGAAGTTGAGGACAGGATCCTCCTGCCATAAAGATGGCCCATGCCATATCGGGATAGTTCTGCGAATAGAATGTTACTGCCTTTCCAGGGTAAAATTGACGGTATTCATTCACCGCTTTATAAGCTTCATCAAATGTAATCTTTCCAACTTTCATCTTGCGCATGTGTTGGCGCGGAGCCATATTCTTACCACCTTCGGGTGCATAAGTCGTACCGTCACTCTTATAGTGCCAGTAGCGTATATCGATAATATCGACCAGTGCAGAACGTTGATTATCATTCAGAATAGCATCTTGTACATCTTTCGTAGTACTCAGTGCGATAAGTGGATGCTTACCTGTTTCTTTCTCCCATTCTGCTATCACATCTAGCCAGAACTGGACAAAGTGTAGTGGTCCTGTAAATTCAGCACCGATCAATTGGATTACATTATTATTATCGGCAAAATTATTCAGACATTGCCTGATGTATTGCCTATGCAACTCTCTGCGAACAGGATTCGTCACATCATAAAACATATCTGCCATAAAGATACGTTTATCTCCGGCAAAAGGAACAGGTTCCGGAAATCCGGTACTGTTTATGTTGTTAGCCGAACGCCAAGGACAATCCACCCAATGGGCTCCTGCCTCAATGATATTATGTTGAAAGTAATTCTCATGGAACAGCAACAAGCCTTCTTGTTCGCCCTTATCAGCAAATTGCTTTAAACGCGACCAATACCAAGCATTAGGACGAGTAAGATCGTATTTGCTCAATCCTTCCCATGCGGTACTCTGACCACTACGAGCAAAAGGTTGTTCATAGAAAGGCCCCCAAACATCTCCATCACGACGACGAATACGTTCATGATCATCTCTTCTGCGATCATACCATAAACCGTAATTATGGTCGAGTACTAACAATTTGTTCGTTTTCATATAGCTGAC
Source organism: Bacteroides ihuae (assembly GCF_900104585.1). Classification (GTDB taxonomy): domain Bacteria; phylum Bacteroidota; class Bacteroidia; order Bacteroidales; family Bacteroidaceae; genus Bacteroides; species Bacteroides ihuae. The sequence continues at coordinate 632,956 of NZ_FNVX01000005.1, read as the reverse complement.
AACTGAGTCTATCCTGTCTGTCAGTCCCAAACCCTCTCTTCCGGGCACAAAACGGGTAATATGAGGTTTGGCAGAAGAAAGAAAATTTGTTCTTAATCGCCCATTCCACCAAGGCACTTCCTGTCTGCCACCTACCATCAAAGCTCCATCCATCACCAGACGACCATCTACTATCCCAATGGAATGCTTCTTCTGTGTACTAGCAAACTGCTTAAATTTTATATTATCAATTGATCTAACCTTCTCTGAATTTACATCCGCAGTAAAAGTACCTTGACCTATCCATGCCTCCAAAGTCAAGCGAGGAATATAGGCTTCTTGGGTCAATCTCATAGCCTCTTCCACTTCAGGACTGCTGGTGGCATTTGTGTTTCTTGGCAAAATACGTGCGCGTAAAGAGTAGTCTTTCTGTAATCTATCTTCCAACTGTGCATAGAAAATGCTGCGTGGTTGAACGTGATTATTCGATTCGCCCCACTCACCATCACCCGAAAATTGCGCCCAACAACCATAAGCACGGTTTGGTGCATCTTTGGAAGGAGTATAACATTCTATCTCGGCAGCGCTACACTGCCAAAAAAGGCTATTAGCCGTATTCCAACCTGCTCCATTTTTATCTTGTCCCAAATTCTTATACGTCAGGTTATGTCCGTCAATGTTGACCACATCAAACAGCAGCCCACAAGCCCAAGCATTGATAGAACCACTAAAACCCAAAGATTCTTTCGAGTCACACTGCACAAACGCATTAGGACCTGGAGCACAAAATCCTACCGAGAAATCATGAATACCTTGTTCTGAATAACAACGTTGAAAAAGAGTAAGCTGCCCCATAGTGAAGAAGGCGCATCGGCGCATCCCTCCTATTTCAGAAACAGGTTCTTTCGACTTGCAATCTTCTACCGTAACTCTGGAAGCATTACGCTGCAGTGCTACGGCACTACCCGCAAAGTGCTTGAAGTCCACACGACGCACCCAGCAATCTTCTGCATTCTCTATTGAAATACCCACCCAACAATGATCTTCATCTTTTGGATACTCCTTGTTATAGTCGGACACCAAAGTCATATTCTCGACACCGGAATTAGAAAGACGTCCCGTCCATCGATAACGTAATATTTTAGATTCACCGTAAACAGCGTCAAGTGCTACTGTCAAGGGAACATTAAGCGTTACCTTATTTCCGTTTACAGACGTAATTGTTCTGTCCCAGTATAAGTTCGTATCGCCGGGCTTCCACCCCAGCGAACTAATTCCACCACCAAAAATATCGCAACCAATGGAAGCAATCCATTCTTTAGTCGAAGGTCTCAACACCATCACACGGTCACCTTTATTCAACTGTACTGCCGAAGAGACCTCCATGGTACAATCGTTCACCGGCACATAAGCCGACTTAATGCTCAACGTATCTTGAACGATCTTATTATTCTTTCCTTCTACATAAATTAATGCACCACGATCTACTCCTTTTTTCAGTAAGACCGTTTTCTCCTTATCAGTTCCACGAAGCACCACACCCGAAGTGCTTATACGCAATTCTTTAGAAAGAGTATAAACGCCCTTATCCAGCAAAACAGCACCACGAAAACCATTCTTGTCGGGTGCCAGAGAAGAAACGTAATCTATCGCTTTCTGTATTTCAGCCGAACTATCACCTTTCTTACAAGGGACAAATACAGCTGTGTTTACATCCGGAATGTCTTGATCCGAATTTCGATAACCACAAAAAGAAAAATCCAAAATTCGGTTTCCTTTCGAATCTTTCGAGTAAATCAACTTATCATTCTTTACCTGCAAAGCAAAAGTTTGTGCAGCAGCCTGCACAAACCCCATACTCAGTAATCCCAGAAGGAGAAATTTCACATTCAATATTTTCATTATAACAAGCTTTTACGTCCGGCCAGAGTGTCGTGATTGTTTTTCACATTCGTCCAATCGATCTTTTTCTTTGTATCTATTCCATTAATATACTTCTCAATATTAGTATAGCCATCGCCATTACAATCGAGCACAGCATCGGAAGGATCATTCGGGTTCAAACCGTTTTTGATTTCCCACGCATCGGGCATACCATCATTATCAGAGTCCAGATATGGAGTTCCATTATATTGAGGTAAACCACCAACCTGACGAATATCAGTAATGATTCCTTTCTTATAAGAATCAATCGGCAGTCTTCTCTTTACATAAGGAGAGACAAACTCCGATGCATTATCCACATAAATAGCCTTCCCGGTCTGTACAGTCTTAATCACGCGTACATCAACAGCATCACGCTTAGGAAAGTTTGCTCCCACATTATCCAATACAAAACCATACGCTTTCTTTGTAGACATAATAGTAACGTGTGGCATGGCAAACGGTTCATTTGCTTTTATTTTTCCAAGAAATTCTTCCGCATTTACATCTTCAGCCAGCTGAACTCCACCGTCCCAATTATTGGCTGTAACTTTTTTGTTGCCAAACACAATGTTTCCATTTACATAAGCTTTTCCAAATGATAGCGATTTAGTTTTATCTCTTCCTGCTTCAGGTTTAAGAATACGATAAGAGATTGGTTTTTCAAGTGGCGTGATAGGACCCGGTTTATAATAATTATTGATTATATTATAGAAACTGGTATGGTCTCCACCGTCCACCGAACGATTCCACCAGTTATATATCACATTATTCACAAGATTAAATCCTTCGTTCATTCCTATCGAACAATTACGACTGATATTGGATGCAAAGAGATTACGGGCAAACATACAGTTATGTCCACCAATAGTAGCACCAAAAGCATGATTATATGAATCGAGAGCTTCTGAGAAAACAGAATTCTGAATGGTGATATTTACAGTTGGGAGTTTCAGACCATAACCCTTTTCATCACGATTATAAACGTGGCGATAGATGGACATATTTTCATCTAATCCCCAACTCGCCGAACAATGGTCAACCATAATATTACCTACTGCGTTTCCTCCTACAGCATCATCACGAAAAGCCACATCTCGCACTCCGCGACGAAATCGCATGTGGCGCATCACCACATCATGTGTATCAATTAGGAAAGAAGCACCGGTTACGCAGATGCCATCACCCGGAGCAGTTTGGCCAGCAATAGTGATGTAAGGTGCCCTTAAGTGAATAGGGCTATTAAGACGAATAACACCCGAAACATTAAACACAACAATACGTGCACCACCTGTTTCACAAGCTTCTCTAAAAGTACCGTGACCTTCATCGTCCAAAGAAGTTACAACAATTACTTTTCCTCCGCGCCCACCGGGAGTATAAGCTCCACCACCTTCAGCGCCAGGAAAAACAGGTATATTTACTTTCAGCAAATCGTCTGGTTTAGAGGCCCATGGCTTGTAGGGGTGCCCTTTAGCAGCCTCTTCAAGCACAATTGGCAAAGCTTTCTGCCAAGCTGCATCAGACTTTTGTTCAAACTCAGCCTCTTGACGTGCCGCCCTGGCTTTTGTTGAATCTGGAATAATGGGATATTGTGCAACAACCGATGACGCACAAGCGGTTGTTAATACCAAAACAGATAGTAATTTCTTAATGTTATTCATATTATAAACTCTCTATGTTCTATTATTATGAAGACGATTAAGAAAACTTATTGTAATCGTAGTCCTACACTTTTCTCCATTCATTCATGTATTCCTTCGGAGTTTGATTGTACTTCTTGCGGAAACATTTACCATAGTAACCCGAATCCTTAAACCCTACGGCAAAAGCTATTTCTGAGATGCTCATGTCCGAATTCTTAATTAATTCGATCGATTTATTCAACCGTATCTCCTTCACCAAGTCCACTGGAGCCAATCCTGTAAGACTTTTCAGCTTCTTGAAAAAGGCCGAGCGACTGAGACCTACATTAACTGCTATAGTATCAATATTAAAGTCGCTGTTATCAAGATTCTCTTCTATCACCTGATGAATCTTATCAAGTAATTGAATATCTTTCTTAACTAGATATTGTTCATAACTATCCGGTTGTTTTTCATCCGACTGCTGCCAAACTCGTTCGCGAAAAAGTTTTCGTTCGCCCAATAGCTGTTCCATTCTGGCTATCAAATACTCTTTGCTGAAAGGCTTGGTGATGTATGCATTAGCACCCATACTGATCGCTTTTGTCTTAGCTTCATCATCATTTTTAGCAGTAAGAATGATAACCGGTATATGACTAATCTTAAAATCTTTGCGGATACGTTGCAGCATTTCTGTTCCGGACATTTCAGGCATCATTTGATCTGTGACAACAATATCCGGATGATACAGATGAACCTTCTTTAACCCTTCCACCCCATTTACGGCTAAGTAAACATTGTACCGATCCTCCAATTGGAGTTTCAGCAAGTTGCCTAAGTCTTTATTATCTTCCACCAACAACAAAGTAGGCAACGAAGAATCCATTTCATCTTCCTTGTCAGATTCCTCTTCATCAAGAGCATCCGTTTGTTCTTCAGGTTGGTCAGCATCCAATTCACTTCCACCTACATAGAAATCTACTTCGGATCGTTTATAATGATCCTTACCTAACAGTAATTCTACAGTAAAGACAGCACCTTCCTGTTCCTGACTCTCTGCCGCAACAAGTCCATGATGCAGGTTGATTATTTCTTTGGAGAGAGCTAAACCAATTCCTGTACCTTGATAATAGGCATTACGAGCATTTTCACCTTGAGAGAAACGTTCGAATATCTCCGACAATTTATTTTGAGGTATGCCCACTCCCGTATCTTCTACACGCACATAGCAACGTTCCGCACCTTCTACCAAGCCAATAGAGACAAAGATACTGCCGCCCGAAGGAGTAAACTTGAACGCATTCGAGATAATGTTTCGAATAACAATACCTAGTTTTTCCTGATCTGCCCAAAGATAGATAACCTCATCGGGCACTTGGAAGGAGAAACTTATTTCATTTTCCTCCGCCAGTACCCTAAATTCCTTTTGGAAGGATTTTACCATACTGTTCAGGTTTATCTGAGAGATATGTAAGCGCATCTTGCCGCTCTGTATCTTTCTAAAATCAAGAATTTGATTAACCAATTGAAGCATTTGGTTCGTATTCTTCTCCATCAGTTCTACATACTGCACGCCTTTAGGAGAAAGTTTTTCTTTCTCTTTAATTTCTTGTATAGGTCCTTTAATGAGCGTAAGTGGAGTACGAAGTTCATGTGAAATATTCGTAAAGAATTTTATCTTTAAATCCGATAAACGTTGCTCTATATAGACTTCATTCTTCATTTTTATCATGAAAAAAGATACTTTAAGAACACCCCACAACAGTGCCATTACTAAAACAGCATAGATGCAATATGCCCACCAAGTAAACCACCATGGAGGTAAAACAGTTATGGCAAGTCTCTTCTCTGAGAGCAACTCAGGATTAGCCTCATCAATAGATTGAACTCGAAAGACATAGTCTCCCGGAGGAACATTGGTATAAGAGGCTATACGATTCTTCCCATTTGAGTGCCATTCATTTTCGTATCCTTCAAGAATATAGCGATACGAAACCCTATTTTGATTGTAATAATTTAAAGCAGCAAATTCAATGGTAAACATCGATTGGTTATGTTTTAGCGTTATCGAATCGGCATATTTAATGGATTCCATCAAAATTGGCTTGTCCTTGAAGCTGCGTATATCTTTGTTGGAAATGAGGAAGTCGACAATATAAGTTCGATAACTCACATTTAATGTTTGCAGTTTATCCGGCGCAAAGATCAGCACTCCTTGCTTACAACCAAGCCAAAGTTCACCCTTCAATGTTTTTAGAGCCGAGTTTTCTTCCATCTTTACACTCAGAAAACCATCATATTTGTCGAAGTTCCTTATCCTTTCAGTCTTCTTGTCAAACAGAGAAAGCCCATCTTCTGTAGCGAACCATAGGTTCTTATCCTTATCCTCTACAATAGATACCACTACATCATTGTTTAACCCTTCTTTCAGTCCATACGACTTGAACAGTGGCCGATGAGTTACTTTATCATAGCCAGTTAATTTATTCACACCACCACCAAATACACTCACCCAAATGTTGGCATCCTCATCTTTATAAAGCACATAGATGTCATTATCAGCAATGTTTGAGCTCGCACTTTCGCTCCTGTATGTCTCAAACACAATCTGATCAGGAGATTTGAATTTACTATCAAAAGACATCAAGCCATCCATTGTCCCTACCCAAATACGACCATCTTTATCTTCAGCCATATTGCGCACATCCATATATAGCCCGTATGATGGATACTGTTTCAATCCATTATATTTATGCTTAAACTCCGTTTGCCCTTTTTCTTGAATAATAAGATTGAGCCCTCCAGCCAGCACCCCTACCCAAATACGCCCTTTCGTATCCTGGAAACTAAAATATACATCATTTCCACTAATAGAATTGGAGCGGTGCGGATCATTTATATATCGGGTAAATCGAAATCCAAGAGAAGAAGATTCATCGGGTTCAGCCTTTACTAAGCCATTCCCTTTAGTCGAAAACCAGAGATTGCCCTTGTCGTCTTGCATTATATGATATACATTTCCTATCTGATAATTCTCAGCCGAAAAGATTTGCTTCAACTTACCATTTTTATCAAGTCGATAAACCTTCTGCCAGCGCGTTCCAATCCAGATATCACCGTTTCGTGCCTGAAACAAAGCCTTTATTCCAGCTGACGTGACACTGGGGCTTTGAGCATCGGAAGTAAATTTATGCGGATCAAGTATCTTAAATTGCTTTTTAGGAAAGTTTACACGATACACACCTGCTGTGGAAGAGAGAAGCCATAGTATACCATCTTTATCCAGAAATTGTCCCAAAAACAAATGATTACCCTCATCTATTGAGAGTTGCTTCATCTGATTCATACGCATCATCGCATGCGTTTCACGATCAAAAAGTAACACTTCTCCGGATGGTGTAAGGAAGAAGAGTCCCTGTTCATCAGCATCTTGTACATTGAAGTCACCAATAGGTGTCCCCGAAGGGAAAGGATATTGTTTGCTGTTATTATTCAACGGATCGTAGCAGATTATTCCTTCATTGCCTGCTTGAAACCATGCTTTGTCATACTTGTCTATGAATGAGCTAGAAACCGGTGTTCGAAACATCGAAACAGGAAGTTTCCTCAAAGATTGACTGTTCTGATTATATTCATAAATACCCTGACCAGCCACACTTATGTAAACAATAGCTGCATCGGTGGTTACAAGCAAATTTTCTATTCCTGCCGTTATTCCCGGCAGTTGATGTTTGCTGACCACCCCAGAGGATAAATCTATGTGATAAAGATTACCATGTTTATCAGTCATCCATACAGCTTTTCCGGAACCAAAAGCGCAAGTAAATTCGGTAGTCGCATCAATACCCATTTTCTCAGTGATAAAATTGGCCGGTTTAGAGTACATCTGACGACCTTTTCTATATGAGAATATTTTATAATCCGTACCAATCCAGTTGATGTATTCTTTCGTTTCGCTAAACACATTGTTGCGCAATTTCCAGTCATACAATGCCACATTCACACCTGAATCATGCAAAAGTTTAATTTCAATTTTACCATCGACTGTAGTTGAAGCGCGAAGCAAACTCTTATCCTTAGTAAGAAGTAACACATCTCCCTCGAGAGTCTTCTGAATCTTTATGATCTGAATGTTCTCCGAATACTCCTTCATATCATCGTAGACGGCATGAAAACGTTCATGCACTTTGTCAAAGACATATAGCTTCCTATCGACCGTTTTCATCCAGAGAAAGCCATTCTTATCTTCAAGCATACTCTGTATTTTACGGGGAGGAAGATCTGAATATAGTCCGTCTCGATTATTATAAGCTCTGAATTTTGTGCCGTCAAAACTGCATAAGCCATACCATGTGCCAAACCACATAAAGCCATTCTTACCTTTAAGTGAGCAGTGCACAATGTTGTTAGGCAATCCTTGTTCAACCGTATAATGCTCCACAATCATATTAGGATAGGCCGATACAGAGAATAGCAGACACAAGAAAAACAGAATTAATAAAAGAACTCTTTTCATAATAAAAGAAGTTTTATTAAATAAGTGGCTCCAAAGATACTAAAAAAAAGGCATATTGTGTCAATATTCAAGAGTATGCCACAGAAGGCTTCTGAAAGGGGTAAATAGAAGTAGTGAATTCACCACGTTGAAATAGTGAATTCACCACGCTTAATTCACTATTTCACCATGCTGAAGTTATAAGATCCAAATGCAAATACTCATTTGTCAATATTAAGAAAATACGTGAATATTATTCATGCTTCTCGCCAAATTCGGTCTGCTGTCTTTCTACCTCAATGAGCAATTGGCGCTTTTCTTCTTCGGTTAAAACTTTCTTTCCCTCCTTGGCCGACTGCTCTGTGCTCTTCACTGAAGTGCACGGTTCTGTTGAGTCAACTGCACGGTTCTCTTTGGTCAACTGCACGGTTCTGTTGACCAAACTGGACGGTGCAGTTGGAGCGTCTTCCTCCATATAGCAAAAAGGTAATGGGGCCGGAACACTTTCCAATTCAATCTCCGCCGACGAAGGTGCATGTACACCTTCATATTGCACTCTCGCTTTTACTATTATCTTGCCTGCCTTGCGGGTAGAGCGGATTAGAACGGGCGCCGAACCAAATTCTACTGCACGAGGATTAGCCCCGATGGAAGCATCACCAATGATCTGCCCTTCACCTTCTACTGAGAAAACAATATTTTCTTTGGCCAATCGACGAACATTACCGCTATCATCGGTTACTTCGGCCACCACCACCACAAAATCAGATCCATCGGCTACAAGTGATTGTTTCTGTGAATCTATCATGAGACGTAGTTTGGTAGAACGGCGAGATGGCATCTTCTTCATTGAGCACACCACTTTACCATCGATAATTCCTTCAGCGACCATATCTACCTTCTGCCAGTTTTTTTGCGTATAGCTATATCCACGAGCCTCCCAGAAATCCCATACGTTTTCAAAAACAATCGGTGCATTAGGCATATGCCCTTTTGCATGCATTACCCGTTTAGTCCAACTTTTAGTTCCATCATATATAGACAGGCGCACCGAATCGCAATTACTGAATACAACGACATCTTTGTCTGAGAATTGAGACATTTCATGAGCGATGTAAACCATCGGTCCGCTTTCAGCCAACGGAAGCTTTAAATCGGCTGCCGTCTGACTGCGGAACATATAATACGCATACTTTGGTTGGCGGAAAGCATCAAATATACCTCCCCAATAAGGATCGGGGTGATAACCTCGTTGATGATCAAAAGGATGCCATTGTGCTCCACCGATAAACTGCCCGTTGGTGCGATACATTTCATCATAACTCTTTGCCAGCGAAAGTGCCTGCACCAACATCGGACTCTCTCCCCAACTTCTACTGGCACGGTTATTATTGTTGTGTGCATACCAATCGTCTACGTTCTCGCCAAATTCGCGGGTAAAAATGCATTGTTGGGCAATGTTTTTTTCGTCATCACCCGGCCAACCGTACACCACGTCATAGTTTTCTTTTACCCCTGCCGAATGTACATCTGCTGCAGCTACGGGACGTCCGGGATACGGATATTCCTCTTTTGTTATTTGCAATGCCTCGAGAGCAAAGTCTTCCGGATAACAGGTTTCATTCAAGATAGGTTCCCACATCAACACCGACGGATGATTACGGTCTCTCCGAATCATCATACGCGTATTTTGGTGAACAAGTTTAGCAAATTCAGGATCTTTATTCCAATACTGCCAACCTGGAGTAGCCACAATAACAAACAATCCTAATTCATCGCAAGCATCCATAAAGGAGGGATCTTGTGGATAGTGAGCCACACGTATGATGCGACATCCGGCATCACGCAATCTTTTTGCATCACGCCATTGTTGCGAGTTGGGCAAAGCATTACCTACATAGGCAAAATCCTGATGACGATTTGCTCCTATCAACTGCCCGAAAGGCTTTCCATTAAGCAAAAAACCCTCTTTACCTTTAAATTCCGCTTTACGAATACCTACACGGGTTATTCCTCCATCCAGCGATACCTTGCCTTCCTTAATTCTGGATTCCACCCTATATAAATAAGGTGCATCCGGTGACCATAGATTGGGCTTATGCAAAGATATTTGTTGCTTTACCGTTAGAGCTTCACCCGGCCTCAGCACGACTCTATTCGATGCACGTTTTAACGGTTTCCCTTGAGCATCAGCAAAGATGGTCTCTACAGTTACTACTTTTCTAATCGTTCCACTGTTCTTCACTTCCGTATCCACATATACAAGAGCACTTTTATCAGTTATGCCATCAAAGTGTACAAACACGCCTCCACCAGCTACTTTGCCGGCTTCTACCGCATCGGTTATGGCAACGGCCGATTTCCCAATAAGCCAGACGTCCCGATAGATTCCCCCGTGGTAAGCAAAGTCAAGTGTATATTGAGGTTTGCCCGGAGGAAAGTTTTTATCATCGCTATTATCTGCCATTACAGCCAACACACAAGAATCACCTGCCTGCACTCTGTTTTCACTGAGGTTGACAGAGAACGGAAGATAGCCACCCAAATGCTTCTTCAGCAATTTGCCGTTAAGATAAACTTCCTGCTTACCCATAATGGCTTCGAAGTAAATGCTTACTTGTTGCCCTTTCGTATCCGCAGGAACAATAAAATGCTTGCGATACCATGCCACTCCTTGATAGTTGCGGCCTCCACTAGACTCTGCCGGTTCCAACTGCACCGTATGCGGAGTGGAGACTACAGCCCAAGTAGCATCATTAAAGTTCACCTTCTCTGCATCCTTCACGTCTCCCTTAAAGTAGCGCCATCCCGGATTGAAGTTATACACCTTTCTGCCCGAACCGGACAAAGGAATAAATCCGGCAACCGATGTTTCGGAACGATAATTGTCTGCCCAAATAGAGCTGGGGAACAAGACGAGTAAAAGAACGAACAACGTATACTTCACTGCATTTTCAGTGATATGCTTATATCCTTGGAATGAATTATCATTATCAAATAACGTATGTTTCATGATGTATATAGGGTTTATTTTATCCATAATTCAATATCTTTCCGACGGCTTTCCGGCGTCACTTTGAGGTTGATTAGTTTACCTGCTTTCAACTCTGCCTCCACGGTAGTTTGCATAGGCGCATGTAGTTTAAAGTGCACGTCCCATTCAGGTGGCCATGCAGGAAACAGCAATATTTTGTCTCCATTGGTCTGCAACAGCATCTCTTGCAAACCAATCATGCCACTACCTCCCCAGTTGTGATCGGGTGACCAATCAAAGCCCGGTCCCCAGAAAGCAGGAAAACGATACGGCCCGTCAGCCAACTTCAAAAGAGTCAAACGTTTAGCCTCATCTGTCAGTCCCAAACAAGCTGCCCAGATGTTATCTTGCTTCCAGCCCACATGACTGCGAAACTTCAATGCATCGGCATCATATAAATAAGTATTGCGAGCTATCTCTAAGCTATCTTTGCCCACACCATATATTCTCCATGGAAAAACAGGATATAGCTGAGGAGTCTCCACGTTATTGATTCGTTCCCACGTTTTAGCGGGAGAAATCATCTCTTTCCCACCGACCGTACGCAGAGAAATAGGAGGAATCTTAGCTAGCATTTCCGGTTTACGACCATACGTTTGCAACACCGTACGCAAAGCTGCAATGGTGCTCGAAGCATTATTAGTCATCTTATACGTTTCACAAGCCGAACCCGGAAACAAAATCAAATGACCATTGCCATCTAGTTCTTTGCGCCCGCGTTGCCGAGCCAGATAGCGGTAATGTTCATCGAAGAAAGTCAATGCACTATCTACCAGCGGCAGATATAGAGAGATGTCTGCCCCTGCATAATCTTTGGTTTCCAATATCATTTGACAAAACTCCAACACCGTGTCCCATTCATATTCCAGCCAAGCATTATATTCTATTCCCTTATCAAAATAGTCCGGTCGTTTAAATCCATACTCGGCAGGATTGGGGAGTCCAAAGTTCTCAATCTGTTCGGCAAAGCAAGCTCCCGGATGATTCCAATATACTTTGCTACGAAGTTCCGCATTGCCGAGCATAGCCAGATAGAATTTAAACTGGGGAATCATCAAATCGGCATCTCCACTTTTCAACATGGGCCAGTAGACCAATCGCTGATTTTGAGCCGTCATCGTTCCACCACCCCACTTACGAAAGTCGGGCGTAAAGTTTAGCTTTTCATCTACATGGAGAGGATCGAACGTGAAGAGACCGCCATTAAACTTCGTAGGTGCACTGCCATATGCATTGCAACCCAACATGTAGCGAAACAAAGTGTAGTTGCGGGTAATCTGTTCCGCTTCGCCCTTCGCAACAATAAAACTACGTTGCCAAAAAGCATTCCACCAGGCATGTGATCTCTTCTTATATTTTTGGAAATCTCCTGTAATAACCTGCGTCAGCCCCTCCTTCCAAGTCTCAATATCAGCAGTTTGCTGCGTATATAAAGCAATATGGATCTGCTGCTTGCGAGTCGGCTTCACAGAACGAAAGTGCCATGCCCGATAATCAGTACCGGCATACACATCTTCCTTCGTCCCAAGAAACGATAAGTTGCTTCCCCAAAGTTTGCCGCCAAAAGTAAGATGCTTTATTGGGTTCATCATCTTATCCTTCACAGCATCCATTCCCTGCTGAGCCACTGCTACGTCAAATACTGTATTGGAAGGATTATGATGGTAAAACATTACTTCATTCTTACTTGCCACAACAGAATCTTTTGTCGTAGCAAGCCCCTCTGCCATCACCCATTTATAAGAATTTTGCTGTCCTTCCCCTTTGCGAATAAGGCGGTCTTTGTATCGCCAGTTTTCGTAAAAGACTTCTGCCGAAAGCGCCTGCCGACTTTGTAACTCTACATGTATCAATGGATGAAAAACATCCACCCAAAGTTGTATGGTCGTTCCACCGGCTGATACTTCTACATAACCCTCGTTCAGTTTCAGTTCCTGTCGGAAATCAGACGCATTCAAAAATGGATTCGGAGACAAGCGAAGCCTTACTCTTCCCTGTTTGAGGAGGCAGTTATGCTCGTCGAACGTGCCACTCCGACTAATGTAAAAAAGTAAATCACCCTTCTCTACCCAAACGTTCAATCCAATGTCTCCGCCGCCACAAGGCATCGATTCCGAAGAATTACGACTCGGACTGTTCCAAACAACATTGGCATGCTGACTCCAAAGAGACGGCACGCCAATCATTAACACAACTATTATAGAAAAGAGTTTCCTCATAAATATCTTTTATATCTACCAGTTATCCGTACGAAAGGAGGATATCGGCAAACCATTGCCACCAAACAAATCGCCATCCACATAGTTATCAAAAGCATAGCGCACAGCCACCGGATGAGGCACTTCCTCACTCTTCACGTACATTTTACTACGTACAATCCATGCTTTAGCAGGATGAAACACCTTATCGGCTCCCGCCACGGTGAACAGTTTGGATTCGAAACAACTCTTTCCCGTGATCCACATCGGAGCATTCGCGAAATGCACCATCACCGTATCGTTTTTTATCTCAAATGAATCAAAGTAAGGGCTATCACCACTGACTCCTTCAACACCATACGTTTTACTCAACGCCAATAGAGCCAAACGCTCCCCGACTACTTGTTTTTTCACCGGATGAATGCCTTTTTCCATTCCTACATCGAGTAAAACAGCCATCCCTGTATTCGGCACGCGTTGCTCCACTTTTGCCTGAGCCTCACGAAGATAGGCAGAATTAATGATTTCTTTCCCTTTTTCAGTGATAATTCCATAATCATAAGGAGCTATCTGGCAATAGTAAAAAGGAAAATCTCCTTGCTTCCATGCTACACGCCATCCGTTTATCAGTGTGGCAAACATATCAGCATACGTATGCGCACGGTTATAGTTATCTTCTCCCTGATACCAGATTACACCTTTCATTGTCAATCCAATCAATGGATGAAGCATACCGTTGTAGAGCACAGTCGGTGTCCTGTTTTTCGATTTGATGTCTTCATCCGTGCGAGGGATTTTTGCATCAGGAAATGCTTTCAGCATATCTTCCGTCATCCATGCTTCGGCAGCCGATCCGCCCCAAGCGGTAACCACCAAGCCAACGGGAACATCGAGTAACTCTTGCACTAAGCGACCAAAGTAATAAGCTGTAGCACTAAATTCATAAACCGATTTAGGAGTAGCTTCCTGCCAGTTGCCTACCACATCGTTCTGAGGCAACAAAGTGGAAGTACGCTTCACGGTGAACAGACGGATTTTCGGATTCTTACTCTTCAGCACATCCATATTAGCACCTTCTACCGGTTGATTCTTAAATCCCTTCATAGGCATTTCCATGTTACTTTGTCCCGAGCACAGCCACACTTCACCGATAAGTACATCCTTCAATATTGTTACTTTTCCATCATTAAAAGAAACGGTGTATGGACCACCTGCTTTAGGAGTTGCCACAGAAACAGCCCAATGACCTGCGGCATCCGCTTTCGTGCGATACTGCTTGGCATTCCATCCTGTGATGATAACCACTTGCTTGCCGGCTGTTGCCGTTCCCCAAAAATTAGCATTTGACAGCTGTTGCATCACCATACCATCCGAAAAAATAGCGGGTAGTTTCACTTCTGCCCGAGCACTAAGCATTGCTAGTAAAAAGAAAGACAAAATCAGCGTCTCTCTTTGAATGTTTTTTCTATTCATGTTTATCTTTATTTCTGTTGAAGAAGTTGCACAGGACCGAATAATCCGGCCGGAATCAGTACATCCTCTTTCATTCTGTATTTCGCATTCGTCCATATTCCTTCAAAAGGAGCTTTTCCGCTATCGGCACCTTTAATCGCATTCGCCCAAGTATTGGTCACCTCTATCTGCAAGATATTTACACCTTTCTTCAAAGCATCTGTCACATCCACCTCGTAAGGGGCAGTCCACACAATACCGCAACTGATTCCATTCATTCGAATAGTCGCCACATCCGCTACCTTACCTAACGATAAGAATATGCGTCCTTTGGGCTTTTTACTCCACTTAAAAGAAGTCTTATAGGTAACTGTTCCCGAATAATATTTCACCTGTTCATCTTCCGATTGGCTCCAATCGAAAAGTGTATCTTTAATGAGTACCTTATTGATAAGTGGAAAGCTAACAGTCCACGCCCTATTACCTAACGCCATTGGTTCAGAGATCGTTTTCTTCTTATTCTTATCGGTTGATGCAGTTGAAACGTTTTTCGCCAAATCAGATTCAGAAGTAGTTATGTGATTGTGAAAAACAACAAAAACAGACTCTCCCGCAGCCAATGTCAACAACACCTCCGTGCGACCATCAACTTCTTTCCAAGCTATTTCTTTATCAATCTCACCTGTCACCGGATTCCACAGTTCAGGTTTCTTTCCTGCAATGCGCAAACTAACGGTGAAAGTACGTTCCTTATCTTGTTGATTAGAAATAAAATAAAGATCAGCTGCCTCACCACGGCGATGTGTCCATGCTACCTCTTCGGGAACAATTGCATCACGCTGCAATCCATAAGCAGAGAAGTCATCATCTTTATAGGGAAGCTGAGGAATCAAAACACCTGCTTTTCTTAATTCATCCAACTTCGCTTGTACTTCGGCAGAGAAAGGAATACTATCCGGACTCATCGGATGAGGTAACGGAAGAATCAATGCCTTGTATGATGCTCCACCAGGAAGTATCATCCGTCCGTTTTCTGCCTTGGCCAAACGAAGCAATGCATCTCTATTAAAGGAATCGTACGCATATCCACGCAAAGGATTTACCCATTTATCGGGATCGGCCATATTAGCTGAATGACTTACTCCCACAGGTTGTTCGCGTAAGGGCTGACCGACATTAGCCAAACGCACTTGTTCACTCTTCACCCGTTCTGTACCAAAGATACCGGGAAGTGAGGGAACCAAACGTTCAGGCAACACCGCCCTACTGGGTATTTCTTCTCCTATAAACACAGCAATATCTGCCACCGGATGCCCGTATTGCAACAAAGCCTGACAGCGGGAAGCATAGTCAACCAAAGCTTTCGCTCCATCTTTCCACCATGTTTGATCTCGTTGAAAGAAAAGACCGATACCGTCTAGTGTCATACCGGGTTTGCGATCTGTATATGGGTTGTGCACATTTACATGAAAGAAAAGCTTGTTAATGCCCAACGCATAATTGCGATCGAGCAACGTTTTCAGCATGGCAGGAGTTTCATTCCACGTACCGCGAAGTTCCGTAAATCCTTCTGCTTGTACTATGTTCTTGCCGTAGATGTGTGCCCCACTTATGGCATCAAGCATGTCATTCGGTTTATCGTGGGTGGGACTATTAAGCCAAAACTCACCCATTGGACGGTCAACCATCTTGTAGTGAAGTAATCCATCGCTGACCATCGTTGGTGCCACACATTCGGCAGAAGATTCGCAATCATAAGATTTTGCACACATAGCCAGCGTTTTATAGAATACATCCACAACTAATTCGGCAATCGTTGTACGTACATCATGAAGCACCTCTTCCGACTTTGCCACATTATCCATCGGGATACCTGCCAACAAAGGAAGATAAGGCATAAGGTCGTAACCCCGGCGTTTCAGAAACTCGGCAGGGAAGTTATCGCTCCAATTCTGACTGCCACACTCCCAACTATCCACATGCATATACTTCAGCACCTTACGTGCCAACACGGAATCTGTTTGAGCAAAAGCCGCACCAAACCAGTTATCGAATTGCTTCTTAACCGCTGTTTCACTAAACTTATCGCATTCCAATCCCATTCCGGTACCGCCTGTTGCGTTGGTGTGCCCCGTAGAAGTATGCCCCATACGAAGAAGTCTCCATCTGCCCGCAGGAAGTTTAGCAGTAAGTACTCCATTCTTCATGAAAGCAGTCAGATGAATGATTTGCTCTTTGCGAATGCAGTCTTGCGCCCCTATTTCCGAAGACGATGTTCGGGGAGCCACACGCCATACCAGTCCCGCTTTCCCTTCCCATTGGTTCAAACGAGGTTCACTATGCAAGATAAGTTGTTTGATCTTTAAGTTTGGTTTCCATTTTGCAGCATCCATATCTTCACTGCCCGGTTCGCTACCAACCGGAGTCCAGTAAAAGCGGAAATAGCGTGCTGTGGTAGCAGGTATAGAATGCGTTGAGTTCTCATCCGTATTTTGCCAACCCTGGCGGGCAGGAACCAGTTGCTTTACCTCACGGAAATTCACACCGTCATCACTTACCGTCACCTTCAGTCGGTGAGCCTGATAATTATTACCATTCAGTACAATTTCGATGTTGCGACAGGTAAAAGGCTGAGCATATTCGTATTGTATCCAGCAAGGAAGAGAAGAGCGAATCACTCCATCCTCTGCTATCGTTACTCCTTTGGATGGATCAATGGATTTTCCGGTATCCGTATTGCCGCAAGTGATTTTATAAAGCGGAGAGATAGAAACCTCGTTCACCGAAAGATCCGCCGAATTCTTTTGCAGTCCTCCTTTTAATAAAGGCTGGTCACCCTCTTCTGAAACGGGTAGAGCCAACAGAGCGATATCTTCATAATAACCTTCATAAGCTTCGGGGCGGGCCAATACCAGTTTCTTAATCATTCCTCCGGAGACAATCGTATCACTCCACACCACTTTTTGCATCGATTCTTTCGGAGTGATCCACGGACCGCCTGCCAATGCAAAACCATCACAAATATGCATTCCAAGCTTCAAACCCAAACGATCAGCCTCCTGCATGCTGTAGCGCACCATCTCCCACCATTGCGGAGTAAGTTGTTTCACCGCACCTTCGTAGTTAGGCCATCGAGATGGTTCACGGATTGGCATCAGATAAGCACCTCCTAAACCCACTTCCTTCATTGCCTCCAAGTCAGCCTTAATACCCTCCTTAGAAACAGCACCATACATCCAGTACCAGAATGTCCATGGTTTCGCTTCCTCTGATGGATTACGGAAAGACTCACGAAGGGTCTCTTGGGACATCAGATTGCCAAAGACACTCAAACAGATAACTAGCAGTAGTATACGGGATTTAGTGTTATTCATGACTGTTCACCTTTCATAAAAGGACGAAAAAAGGGATGAGTTGTACCCATCCCCTTATATATTATTTCAACTTACTTATAGCAAAGACCACTGATTCTCACTCCAGATCCAATTGGTAATATCTCCTATCATCACTTCAAGAAAAAGCAGATTATAAGAAACGCCCCAACTACTGCTTTTGCAGGGTTGAGGCGTTTGAACTATAAGAAGATAAATTCTAAAGTTCTTTCATCATGATCTTTATTTGAAATAAAGTCAATTTTAATTAGTTTGCGTCTGTTGCTCCTCCGGCTAAATCATCCCAAGCTGTTATTGCAACAGAAACAACACTCAATTCAGTACCTTTAACATTAATAGTATAGGTATAATTCTTCCCTTGCAACCATGCATCAGCTGGAGCAACAGCAGGAAGAGTTACAATCATGTTTTTACCGTCAATAGTTAATGTAAGGCTTATGCCCGTAGTTGCAACGATAGGAGCAACCAATCCCTCAACAAGAACAGTAGTACCAGCCGCCGCATTTATCGTTGTTGATCCGGTAAAGACAATGCCATACGTTGCATGTAATCCTGAGATGACACCATCGCCCAAACTAACAGTTCCAAGATCAGAACCCGCAAGAAATCCTGCATCTTTTGTCAACCTTACTGAAGTCAATAATCCTGCTCCTGCATAAGTAGCATCTTTATTAACGATAAAAGACAGTTTACTCAATACATGGTGAAAGAACAAATCTACATCATTACTATCGACAGCATTACTCGCTACCGCTAAAGGATATGTATATGATTCTTCTACTCCTGCTCTGGCAGTAGCATACATATAATCTTCTTGAGAAGTAGCACTAAAGTTCTGTACAGAGTCAACATTCACTTTAAGTGTTTTAGTCGTAAAATTAACATCTCCCGCAATTCCCCTAGGATAGAAAGCATATACGGTAGCTATCTGATTAGTCAGATAAATTTTACCTAATTCAGGAGCGGCCCAATTTGTAGCACCATAAGTATACGTAGCTGCTGCAGGTGTATAATCAGTTTCACCTCCTATTTGATTATCGATAAAAACTCCAATTGTATCTGCAGCTGCGAAAGCATCTGTTAATCCACGAGTAACCACTGCCCCCGTGATAACGGCGGAAACACCAAGCTCACTCTTTCCCGCCGGTGTTGTAGTTGCTTCATCTTCGTTTGAACAGCTCGCTAACATCATGGAAGCGATAGCTGCGAACATAAAAATCTTTTTCATTTGTTTTTTTGTTTCTATTGGAAATTTATTATATAAATGCTATATAATTCTAGTTATCTTTTAAGACTGAATAAAGGATTCGATTTGCTGAATCAAATATCAGTGAAGGAATATGAATGGCATCTTTAAAATAGACCTCTTATTTCCGAAGTTAAGGGATTAATAGCATATAGACTAATAATAAGGCGGTTACTTTTCATAACATTCTTATTTGCTGTAGCACAATGTAGATACAACACTTCATAGTAGACCTTACAGAGGTTATTCTTTAAAAGTTAAACTTTGTCTCATTATTTTCCGAATAAATAAATCCTTATGCTTATATCCGAATAAAGCCTATCTCCTTTCCAAAGTCCCATCTTATTTTCGGGCTTTACAGTTCTGAGAGAGCAAGAAAACGACGATTTCTTAGGAAAAATCCTAATTAGTTGCGTTATTTGCGTTACGGAATTAACGTAACGTAAATAGCGTAATATGAAACAGAATAATCCATTTCTAATATACGGATATACCAGTCCTGAATATTTCTGCGACAGGAAGAAAGAAACAGATACGATCTTATCTGCACTTGAAAATGAACGAAACCTGACTCTGATTGCTCCTCGAAGAATGGGAAAAACAGGGCTTATCAAGAATACGTTTTATCTAATGAAGCAGGCAAAAGTGGATGTCAAATGTTTCTATATTGATATTTATCCGACCAATAATTTGAATGATTTCGTATCATTAGTGGGGAGTACCGTATTAGGACAGCTGGATACTTTATCACAGGGAGTTTTGAAAAAGATCACAGGATTCTTTAAAAGTTGCAGACCCACCATCACGGTAGATGAAGCGACCGGTATGCCAACCGTCTCACTAGAAATAGTACCCGAACAGGAAGGCATTACGTTAAAGGAAATTTTCGATTATCTGGCAGCTTCGGGTAAACAATGCTATATCGCCATCGATGAGTTTCAGCAGATCACAGAATACCCGGAAAAAGGTGTGGAGGCAATGATCCGCTCTTACATCCAGTTTATTCCTAATGTACATTTTATTTTTGCAGGAAGCAAACAGCATATTATGACTGAAATATTTGTCTCTGCCAAAAGACCCTTCTATCAAAGTACACAAATGATGGCACTCACAGAAATCAACGAAGAGATGTATTATGATTTTGCTAAAAGTTTCTTTGAGAAAGAAGGGAAGGTACTTTTACCAGAAGCTTTTCAGTACATCTACCAAAAATTCAGCGGACATACTTGGTATATACAGTCGATACTAAATAGATTGTATGGCTATAATATAAAACAGATTACAACGGAGATAGTAGAGAATGCCATACAAGAGATCATTCTAGAAAATGAATTTATCTTCCAAAATTATCTATCCCTACTGACTAATAATCAGGCGAAAATTATCAAGGCAATAGCAAAGGAAGAATCTGTGTCTGCCGTTAATTCGAACAAGTTTATCAGCAAACACAACCTGAAAGCAGCAAGTAGTGTGAATACGGCCTTAAAAACATTGATAGACAAAGAGTTGGTATACAAAAATGAAGAGACTTATACTGTATATGATCGATTCTTCGGACAATGGCTAAAGAAACAACGCTTTTAAGTAAATTGGTCAATCTTGAATCAATGTCGTTTAGTTAAGCTCATTGCCACTATTTATTTACATATAACATCGTCCAAATGGATCTTACTAGTTCACCTCGGTTAATTAACTAGTTCAACGCGGTGAATTAACTAGTTAACCGCGCTGAACTAACTAGTTAACCAGCCCCCTCTCACAAGGCCTGTGGAAGGGCATTGAATGATTTCTTAAAAGTTAACAAATAACTTATTGAATGCTTCTTTTTTATTCATTCTAATGGTACACCGCACTTAACTAAACGACATTGATTCAAGATTGAAAGATTATTTTGTTCCGTTAAAACGGAAAACAATACGTCCATATTGCTGACCATCGACCCACTTAGGTTGTGATGATGGTCCACAGAGATCAGTTGAATTCACCTTGTTACGTACGGCAGGAATTACATTCAACAGAGAAATTCCGCTTTCAGGAAGTGTATAGAGCAATCTGTCACGTCCATCACGTGGCTGATAAACACCCACATAAGTGTCCGGAGTCTCATTGGTAATACTAATTTCACCCTCTTTTGTACGAATGTTCATCCACGAAACATGGGAAAAATAGCCTTTGAACTCGGGATACGTAAAGCTTTCACCGGGAACGGGATCATTGTAATCATTCTCCCAAAGGTTGTATTGCGGACCATGCAAACGGTTTTGCCATACACGATAAGGACCGTCACCCAACCATTGCTTACTCAACACTTTATCTTCCGGATAATCGAAACGAATACCCATCAAGTCTACTACTCCGGAGAAATTATAGGTATAATCCAGTACTAAAGTTCCATCAGCCAAGATGCTCCACTGAGCCTTATCAAAGTTGCCGAGCTTATAGTTGGCTGTAACAAGCAACTTACCTTCAACTTCCTTTATATCAAATCCGGTAAAGATGCCGGCATCTTCAAATTCACTGTAGGTGCGATCTTTTTGCTTGGCATTCTCATCATCGTGATTATAGAATTGATCCAGAGAACGATCTGCACGACGAGCACCAATGAAACGAGGGCCATTGGCAAAACTGATAATTTTATCGCTTACCTTTACCGCTTTCAATTGTCCATCTCTCTTGCAGAAAGTAAATTCACGTCCACCTGCCTTAGCAACTACCGCCTCAGCTGTTTCTGTGTAAGTTGGCTTAACACCATCTGCTGTAAGTTCTTTGGCTGTAGCAATCTCGCCAAGAGTATAACTCCAGGTAAATAGTTCCTTACCAAATGCATCAACGGCAGTTAAGATCAACGCATCAGCATCTTTCACCGCCCCAGCAATCCGCATGGTTCCGGCTTGATGAGCAGCAATATTCTCACCCTTTGCCTCACCTTGCTTCAATACTTTCACCTCCTTCTTTCCATCCGTAGCCAAAGGGAAAGTCACGTACTTCCAATTGAAAGTACAAGTGTTCAGATTCAGGAAGTCATAGCGATTTTCTATCTGTAGCACACCATCAAATGCCTTCGTCAATTGTTTATTCATCACCTGAACAGGATTCCAGATTTGCTTGATTGTATAGTAGCTACCCTCTTTTTCGTGATGAGGGCCCACAATGCCATCGGCACCAAAGTTACCCTGATTATCAATGAAACCATTCATATCCACACGCTTCACTCCTTCATCGGCCAGCACCCAGAGGAATCCACCGATGCAACGAGGATGTTTACGCATCATTTCCCAATAATCCCATAAACCGGCACCATGACCACCATCATACAAACCGTGCAGAAACTCTGTAGGCATAAAGATTTGCGGAAGTCTCATATACTCCTGACTTTCGCCATACGAACGGTAATGCATCGTTTCAAAACCGCTAAAGTTTCCTTGTGGATGGATCACCGGACGGGCTTGAGGATCGTGTTTGTGAAACTCACAGTCAAGTTCCGTGTTCCATCCCTTTTCATTTCCATTGCTCCACCAGATGATAGAAGGATGATTCACGTCCCTTTCCACCATGCTTTCAATCAGCTTCACTCCGGTAGGGGTATCATATTTACCATGCCAACCGCCCAATTCACTCATCACATACAATCCCAAAGAGTCGCAAGCTTGCAAAAAGTCAGGATCTGCAGGATAGTGCGAAAGACGAACAGAATTCATATTCATGCTCTTAATCAGTAGCACGTCTTCTATGTTCTTGGCTTTGCTCAATGTTCGTCCGGTTTCGGGACGGAAACTGTGACGATTCACTCCACGGATATTCACACGTACGCCATTTATATATAAGCCATCACTTTCCCTTACCTCGATGGTGCGAAAACCGAATGATTCCGTTTCACGATGAAAAGTGCTACCATCCTGTGCTAAAAGAGAGAACTCGGCCTTATAAAGGTCTGGGGTTTCGGCTGTCCAAAGTAATGGATTGCTTACGCTTGTTCGTACGGTTGTCCAGTCACTTCCCGCTTTCACCGGAGTTACCGTTTCAGAGACCTTCTTTCCCTTCTTATCAAAAATTACCGTACGAAGCTTCACATTATCGGCAGCACTATTCAAATAGCAATTGGCTATAAAACTACCATCGGCCTTTGCATCGATAGCCGTTCTTTGAATGTTTAATGCGGGCTTTATCTCAAGGAATACAGGACGGAAGATACCTCCAAAGTTCCAATAATCAGCACGACGTTCGGCCAGATTCACTCCGGCATTCTCGCTCTCCTTGCTCACCGTTACCTCCAGCAGATTCTTCTTTCCATACTTCAGCATGTCAGTTACGTTGTATGAGAAACGATAGAATGCACCCTGATGCTTGCTTCCAGCCTTACGACCGTTCACCTTCACTTCAGTGTCTGTCATCGAAGCTTCAAACAGCAATTCTATCTGGCTGCCCCGCCATTGCTGAGGCACATCAAATTCATATTTATACATGCCCTTCTCATTCGCAATGCCCTCAGGAAAAGGTTTTCCATAAAAGCTGATGCCATACTGATACTGACCAAAACCTTGCAACTCCCAACAAGAAGGCACTCCTATCTTCGTCCATTTACCCGAATTGCGTCCTTCCGTACAAAAGAAATCCCACTGTACCATATCGTCAGCTCCATGGCCCGACAGATAGTGAGTTTCAGTTACCGGAACCTTGTTTTGCGCACTTCCTGTGGCTACGGACGCTAACAAAAGCGAAAAAGCCGATAGAATGCGATGCCATTTTAATCGTCTGTCAATCATTATAATTCGTATATTTGTTCATTATTCTATTTAGATAGACGCTGTATAAGTCCATTTGTACCCATCAACATTTGTTTAAAGAAATAAAGAACAAGCGTTGTTTTCAAAATTTATCTATCTTTGTAGCTGATTTGAAATAATTCTAATAAATAGATAAGATGACAGAGAAAGCTCCAGCAAAGCCAACAAGGGTGTTACCTAAGAAAAACGGTAAAGACGTGCAGCCTACCGGAAAACGTATTGGTAAATCCAGACCAAGCAAGGCTAGCAACCAATTGAACAGAAGAGTGAAATAGGCCGCCAAAAAGAAATCTATCCGTTTGCATGGTAGTGTTAGAAAGAAAGGGGCTTTGTGTAGCGTTAATGACTACACAAAGCCCCGTTTGTTGTATGAGCAACATTATCCATTACTTCACTCGTACAAAGCGTATATGAAGGGTATGTTCTTTCTTCTCAATCGCATATTTTTTCAAGACTCCCGGACCACAGCTGCTGTTGCCCAAACCTAATACTGCCGCATCAAGGTTCAGAATTACCTCTTTGCGTGCGACCAGATCACAATCATGTGCAGTAGTGTAAAGATCCTGAGCAGTATAGTGCAAAGCCGATGCAGAGAAGTTGTTTTCGATCGCTTGTATTCTCACTCCCTGGTCTTTGGCATTCGTCAAGGTCAGAAAAGCCACGTCTTCTTTGTTGCCACTTTCTTGCGGACTAGGGTAATGCGTATATTGATCTGCTACTTTACCACTCCACAGACCAATAGTACAAGCTGTTTTCCGATCAGGATAGCTATCCGACAGGCCACGCCCATACCACGTAAGGTTTTCATAGCCGGCAGGTAAAGCCATTGTGATGCCCAGACGAGGCAACTCCGGTAAGTTACCTACAGGCAGAAACTTACATTTTACATCTATCTCACTATCCGTGGTAACCGTATAAGTTGTTGTCGTAACAATGCCTCCGTTCTTGTATTTATTGGCTATTTTAGATTCCACAACTACCGCACCGTCTTCTCGTAAACGATGAGTGAACGATTGCAATTCATAGGTCGGTTTATCCAACCCGTTAAGTTCCCAATCTTTGGCTAACCAGTTGCCGAAACCTTTATCATTGTCTGTCGGTGCCCGAAAAGCTTGCGTAACAGGAGCTTGCGCCAACATTTCACGACCATCATAATTCAACGATACAAGTGTTCCACTCTGTGTATTCCAAGAAGCAGAAAACCCTTTTCCTTTCACAGTCAGATTTTTATCCCTTTCATCCACTTGCAACTTACCCTTATTAATCATTTCAGCTTCGGGGAGCTTGCCTTGTTGCAGGCAGAATTGCTCCCAGCTAACCTCGTACCCCGCTTTAGCCCAAAGAACATCTTCACGCAATACGATGCGACACAAAAGACGAACATCTGTTCCTTTAGGAGAAGAAAAATCACGAATAGCTGAAGGAAGTTCAACCGATGCACTATCACCGGGTGCAACTTCAGGAAGAGTAAGTTCTCCCTGTTTACGGGTTTTACCATCGACAGATAGCGTCCACAAACAGCGATAATTTTCAAGTCCGATGTGATGGTTATGGTTAACAACCTGCAAAGAAGAACCATCAAGCAATTTGAGATAAACAGGTGCATAAACCTTTTTCACCTCCATATACTTAGGCGTAATCTCCCGATCGCTTCTCACCACTCCATTAAAACAGAAAGCTTTCAGATTAGGTACGTCGCCAAAGTCACCTCCGTAAGCCACCATCGTGCGACCATCGGGGAGTGTTTTATAGATTCCTTGATCTACCCAATCCCAAATGAAGCCACCCAACATGCGTGGGTTACTATACATCTCATCCCAATATTCCTTAAAGTTTCCCAGCGCATTGCCCATACTGTGTGCATACTCGCTTGTCAGCACCGGACGGTTATCGTTTGTACGTTGAGCAATGCTTAGCAAGCGTTCCCAACGAGCATTCTCCGGACGTTCTTTATCGGCTCCCTCTGCAATGCCGGGGTTTAAATATTCTTGTTGTACACGTGTATAGAAACGACTAATCACATCCACCGTAGCCGGATCAGGATAACCCTCCAAGCCTTGCGCTCCTTCGTAATGCACCGGACGGGTTGGATCAAAGTCGTGCAACCATGCCGATATAGCAGCAAAGTTAGGCCCATAACCACTCTCATTCCCCATGCTCCACATCACCACCGACGGATGGTTTTTATCTCGTTCGGCCATGCGTACAGCGCGATCCAGAAAGGCAGCATGCCAATCAGGTGTACTGGCCAATGTGCCACGCAAACCATGTTCTTCTATATCAGCTTCATCCATGACATAGAGTCCGATGCTATCGCACAGCTCATACCAGCGAGGCACATTCGGATAATGACTGGTGCGAACAGCGTTGATGTTCGCCTGTTTCATAAGCAGCACATCTTGCAGCATGCGTTTTTCTGTCATGACACGAGCAGTAAACGGGTCATGTTCGTGACGGTTTACTCCTCTGAAGCGGATGGGTTTTCCGTTGACTAACATCTGTCCGTTCTTAATTTCTATACTACGGAAACCCACTTTGGTGTTTACTACCTCTTGGGTACGTCCTGTGCTGTCGTTCAAACACAATTGGAGAGTATAAAGAGATGGAGTTTCGGCGGTCCATTTCTTCGGATTGATCACAGGGATATTGATGCGCCCCATCTTACGAGGCCCCCGTTGCGGAAACCATTCATTCATCACAGAAGCCTTATGGTCCAAATCGAGGATAGGCTCCACATCGGCCGGAGTAGAAGAGATCAATCGTCCTTCCGCATCCATCAATGTGACAACCAACTTATATCCCTTCCCTTTTTCGCTTCCGAAAACAGAGAATTTCGGATCTATCTGCAAGGTAGCATTCGTATAAGTGTTATCCAGCAAGGTACGTACAGCGAAATCACTGATTCGAATATCTTGAGTGTGAAAGAGAGTGATACTCCGATGAATACCTCCGAAGCGCCAAAAGTCCTGATCTTCGAGATAAGAACCATCGCTATATTTATAGACTTCAAGAGCTATCTGATTCTTCCCGTTATGCACATAAGAAGTGATGTTAAATTCACTAGGTTCCATGCTTCCCTGGCTATAACCCACACGTTCACCGTTTATCCAAACATAGAATGCGCTCATCACCCCATCAAAACGAAGAAAAGTTTGTCCATTGGCTTTCCAAGTCTCCGGCAACGTAAATGTACGGCGATACTGCCCTACCGGATTCCTTTCTTTATAAGTGGTGTAAGTCTGCTTTGGTTCGCTCATCACACTAGGTGGGTCAATCTTAAAAGAATAACCGGAGGAGATATAAATAGGAGTTCCATATCCATTGTTCTCCCAGTTGGCAGGCACCTTGAAGTCTGTCCATAAACGATCATTAAAAGCAGTAGTATAGAAATCAGCCACCTTACCATCAGGTGTAGGCGTCCAGCGAAATTTCCATGTTCCATCAAGAGATAAAAGGCGGTCTCCCGCCTTCTTATCATATCCATAAAATGCAGCCCTGGCAGGCTCACGATTTATCTGAAGCACATGTTGATTTTCCCAATCATGCGGTTGCTGTGCCTGACAGAAAGCACTCAGCAAACAAAATGTGCCCAGTAGTGTATTAACTAATTTCATCTTTTCTTCTTATTAAAAGCTTTAATTTCTTGAATCGACATACTTATTGCACATCCAGAGCATCCAGCCACAACCCATTCATGTCGGCAGACGAAAGTATTACCTTGTAATGTCCTGCATTGATATATGTTCCCGTAGTGGTACTCATCAATTTCCATTTCTCAGGAGCCTCGGGGAATGCTATTTCATCATCCTTCAATACCGTACCGTTAGCAGCTACAAACTTCAAGCGAACTGTTATCAGTTTACCACTTGTATTCATATACTTAAAGCGAAGGGCATATACCTGAGCCAGTCCGGTAGAAATGTTCCACTCAATGCTACCATTGCCTACTTTATTAAAAGAAATGCCAGTCTGTTTGCGGTGCTCTATCTTTTTATACGCACCTTGTATTTTTGCCTTTTCAGCTTCATAAGTAACAGTGCTACGTGCGTTTTTATCTTCAGGCAACAACTCTTTCGGCGTTCGTGCAATCGTATCAGTATTTGCTTTGGCCCAACTCCAAGTACTATTATTCATAACTATTCTCCCGACACTATTGTCGGATCCTGATTTTGCAGAAGAGATTCTAGCCACGGCAATGGCAGAGATAACAGCTTGCCCCGCCTTCACTTCAGGAAAAGAAATTTCCAATTTACCACCTTTCACCTCTGCCGTTACCACTTTCTTCAGAGCAACATCGTGTCCGGCTTCTGCCCAAATATCCAAATCATTGAGTACAGTCTTTCCATTCACTGCCACATCAAAGATACGCAAACCCTCACAATCCGTCTTTTCACTGCCACCCGTACCATGCCAAGGTTCAATGAAATAAAATTCTACCCGATATGTTCCGTCGGGGACAGGGAAATCATAGAATAACTTATGACGGCCGAAACGAAAGTGCTGAAACAACGACCAATCTCGTGTACCTTTTATAGGATCATTGGTCATACGCTGGCTAGCCAAATAAGGACTTAATCCTTCAAAATCTTGCGCCCAACTGTGAGATACAGCTGTATTATCTTGCGCCCAAACCTGCCCGAACTCATCCGTGTAGCTATCCCCTCCACAGTTTATCCGATATAAGTAATCGTGTCCACTCTCCGCTTTCAATAAAGGTTTCACGTCCTTATAAAGTGCATCAAAATGAGAAGCACGTTCCAGACCATTGAGCACAAGTACATCCTCAGCAACAGGCTTACCTTTGTAATAACCTACTGCACGAAGCACATTGTAACGAACATCTCTGTGCTCCCACATAAAATGGGTACCAATGCCATTATTCTTTTTACGTCCTAAAAGACTAGTATTTGTCGCATCATTATAAAGCAATACAGAATCACAGTTGCTATAAGCCTCAACAGTTGTCCGTCGTCTACCGGTAGCAAACCTGTCCGGCCATGTGTGAGACACGAGGTAAACCATCGGATCTTTGGCAGCAGGTACGTAGTTAGCCCGATACATATAATACACATCCAGCGGTTCCTCCCATGGCGTAACTAATCCTTTGTAGTTGAATGGTCCCACTTTGTCTATCTTCCGATAAGCCTCATCTGGCTGACGGCGACCCGGATTATCGTGACTGCTGAATATCCATTGAAATTGTCCGCAAACACTATCTTTTGCCTGTTCCGCCAAACGGATCTTCATTTCCATCAGCTGACACATACGATCTTCACTCCACACCCCGTTTTGCTCAAAAGTTCCCGGTTCGGTATGCAGGTCAATACTTCTCCACGCACCATATTCACCGTTGAGTAATTGATCCGACTGAGCTAATTCAGCTTTATAATTTTCCGGTTTGCCACCATACGTGCCACTCCAATTCTGCACTACATCCCAGTCCGTACCCTCACCCCCATTGCAAGTAGTAATCACACGCATGCTTTGCGCTGTTGGATCCATCTCACGAATAATAGCACTACACTCTTCGGCAAACTCACGAGGGAGAACACTCTCATTCTGCAATCCCCACATCACTACCGATGGAGAGTTGCGACGTTCCTTCACCCACTGACGAAGCAATTGTTTGAAGTTCGCTCTAAACTCAGGCGTGTCATACCAGACGTGTGCAGAGAATTGCGTCCAAAAAAGGATACCATCTTCATCCCAATATTTCTGATAATCCAAATGGTGCGGTTGATGTGCATCCCTGAAAGCATTGAATCCGGCAGCTTTTATTTGCTTCACTCGGGCAGCGACCTGTTCTTTACTGAAAGCGTGACTTTGTCCGAATTGATGTTCGTACTCACACACACCATTGATGAAGACAGATTTTCCATTCAAGTAGAAACGTCCGTCGCCATCCTTACGCTTTACAGGCCAACTGATTGTTCGAATGCCAAAAGGAGTCGTTATTTCATCCGTTGTAGCCGTGCCTCGTTTAATCATCGAAGCCAGATTATAGAGATAAGGATTCTCCACACTCCACAAGATAGGATTCTCTACTACAGCCGATTGCCTGATTATTTTTGTTTCTCCCGGAGCAAGAGTTACCTCCTCCACCAATAGGAAAACCTTCAAGCCATCTGCATTATTGAGTTTATTCACCACTTGAATCTTTTCAGTCTGCGAACTGTAGTTCTTTACTTCCGTTTCCACGTACACAGTCTTCGCCTTATCATCATTCCAGATGTGTACGCCAAAAGGTTCGATGCGTACTTCATCGGTAACCTCAAGCACTACCGGACGAAAGATACCCAGTGGCTGAGAGCCTTCACTAAAGCCCCACTCCGAAGAGCAACCACCACAAACCCAAGGCATATCCGAAATCATTTCAGGGTGCTCCGCCTTCACTTCCAGCAGATTATCTTCTCCGGGTTTCAAAGCATCCGTCACATCAAGTGTCAGTGTGGTACGACCAACAGGATGGCGACCGTAACTCTTCCCATTCAATGTGATGGTAGCATAAGTCCCTACCCCTTCGAAGTGTAGAAAGTAACGCTTTCCTGCCTGAGCTTTCGGAGCAGTAAATGACTTTTTATAAAGAGCAGTAGCGTGCAGATTGCCATGAGTCAACTGCCGATAGCCATAATAGTCATCCCAGTTATGAGGGATGTTCACTATCTGCCAAAGTTCACTTTTGGTAAATGATGATGGCAAAACCTTATCCGTTAGCTTTTTTTTCTCCTGATCAAGCAGCAACGTAGTCTTCCAATTCTTATCCAGTTGCAGAACCGTTCTTCTGTTCTTCTCTTCCGGCTGAGGGAAACGAACGGCCGAACGCCCCATCGGTTTACTCGTTGCTACAGCAATGCCACGTTGATCATCTTTATTTACCCCGCAATAGAAGTGATAAACCACTCCATCGTGATTAATCACACAACTTTTATGAGCAAACAAATTATCGTAGTTTTTGGAAGGAATAATCAAATCATCCCCCGTCCAATCGGTCCAATGGATTAAATCATAACTACAGGCAAACGTATTAAACGCCTTATATTGACGAGAAGGAGCAAAAGCAGAGAAGTAAAACATGACATATACATCACCCATCTTTTGAATTTGCGCATCCCCCGTAATCGTTCCCTGCGTTTCATGACTAAAGACAGGATTACCGGCATAGCGTTTCCATTTCTTCATGTCTTTTGAAAGAGCGATACCAATCCGTTCCCCCTTCAGTTGCGTTTGCGGATGGCGACCACCCGCATTGTAGAACATCACAAATGGATAACCTAACGTCTTTTTTTTGTCCCAGTATACCGTACTTTTATATTGCGTCAGATTCTCAAACCACTGTGCATCTTTATCTTCCGAAGAAAGAAGCGGTTTGTCCATTGATTCCCATTCCACCGCTTCGCCCAGATTCTTCTCTTTCGTCCAAGCCATGCCTATGCGAAGTGGACCGGCTTCATAACCGGCATTGGCCCCTCCGATATAAGTCATCCAATAGTTTCCCTTATAAGGTTGAAGAGCGTAACTACCTCCCCACTCCATGTCCGGCAAAGCAGGAAATCCTCCCCGTTGGTTCGTATCCCAAGTACCATTACGAAAAGAAAGAATGCGTCCTTTTGTCTTCCATTCCAACAGATTATCGCTTTCGGCCAACCATGTTTCATATCCACGACCATCATTGCCCGAACGACCGTTGTAAATAACAAAGGTCATGTACCACTTATCGCCCTGTCGAAACACGGTGGGACAATCCATTTTGTAATTGTTTGTTTCCGGAGCCAGAACAAGTCCGTATTTATAGGGCGTTTTGATCTTTTCATACACCTCCTCCATCTTCTTTTGAGAAACGCTGTTTTGCGCAAAAAGAGAACAAACAATCAACGAAAACAGAACAAGCACACCATTTTTTTTCATCGTAGTCAGTATTAATAAAACCAGAGTGATGATTCTCCTTATCTAATTGCAAGTTTAAGGACTAGTAAAACAACCAGTCCATTGTTTCCTCCGCTCCTGCCAAAGCAGCATTGCGAGGAGTAATCTCTTTATTTGTAAATCCAAACACCAGCAAATACCCTTTAGGCAAAAGCAATTGATGTTTGCCAGCCGCAAAGCTATAAGCATGTACATCAGCCAAAGGCATACCATCAATGCGAACAGCATTCGTCAGTTTCGCTTCTGCTTGTCCATAGTCATTAGCGGCTGCATCTATTTCTAGTTTCGGTGCTTTGGCATATTTCTTTTGGTCATCACGAAAATAGCCAACCAGCAATTGAACGGGTTCATGAGCTTCGAACTCAATCATGGTTCCCACTTCACGCTGCCTGTCGCCATTCAGATTGAAAGCATAAAGTCCTTCCAATTCAGGAGCCAAAGCTTCCACCTTACCCGGTACGTTAGAGAATAACGAAGCCCCTTGGGTCAACTTCACCACAGATGGTTTGCTTAACAAAGTAACGTTCCCCTGAGTAAGTGGAGCTATTTTCACCTCAGCCGCAACCGTTTTAGCGCTTTGTTTCTCCTTTAGCATAGCCAAATTAGCTTTAAAGTTAGTTAGCTCTTTCTCATAGTGCAGCAACATCTCCGCCCAAGTTTTATTTTTGCCACCATCACCACCAATAGGAATACGACGCTGAGCCGTCTGCATACTGTTGGCATACAGATAATGATCTTTAGTCAAATCCACCAACTTGCGATAGTGAACAAGCCCCTCTTCCATCAAAGGTATCGCTGCGTCAAGGTTCTTCAAATCCTTTCCCCATTGATAATCGAGCACCAACTTAGCCGCCTTTACCTTCAGGTTGAAAGCATACGCAAATTCCCGATAGCAATGCATATCATTTTGAAGACGTTCAAACTCCTCCTTATTCTTAGTTACATTCGCAGCAGCCTTGTCAATAGCAGCTACAGCCTTATCACCATGTTCAATTGCCTGGGCAATTATATCAAGCGGCAACTCACCTACGTGCGGTTGTTTCTTCCACTCCTTCTCCACATACTCAATGAGCTTTTCTCCTTCCGGTCCGCAGCTCTCATAGAATCCCGGATAAATGGTATATTTATATGGGTTGACCAATTGGCTCATAAACATTCCCAACAGTAATGTCTGTCTGTTACCTTCTGTAATACCGAAACGACGAAGCAACTTCGGAGCGATTTCACCCGATTGCTCATACGCTTCCAGAATCTCACGTGAGGCTACCGAATCAGTCCCGTAATAATCACTCAACTGGCTATCCCAGTAAGACACTTCATCCTTACGGTCACGGTGACAATTCCAAGCATATCTGGCCCAAGTCTTGTACCACATCCAGTCGCGATCCAGCTGAAACTCACGTTTGCCATCCGGCAATTTATCAGCAGTATACGGCCAATCCCAGTATGAAGCCTGAGGGTAAAGGTGCAACGCATTGGCCCCATGAACATTGTGCATCGCATTTACAGCCTTCTGAACAAAGTCGGGAGAGCTCCAACGAAACGGCTCCAGATTAGCCAGAATATGCACATTACTGATATGTATACTACCCAGTTCGCTCAAATCCTTATGAATCTTAGCCCATGGGCCACGAGGTTCATACGTGGTAAGAGACTCACCGTTGTACTTATGCATCGTATATAGATTCTTATATAATGGCAAAGCAGCGTCCATCACCATCTTGCAGTCAGTATCGTGTGCACGAAGTAAGAGAGGAGGTTCATCTGTGCGACCAAGTGCCTTCAAACCATCCTTCACACCCGGAATAATCGTTTTCGTAAACCATTCCACATCATCCTCATACGTATCCATTGCCTCACCCAGGCAAACAAGCAAGCCCACATTGGGGTACTTCTCTATAAAAGCAGCGATCGACTTGCGGGTATAATCGCTGATAAGCGGTGTGATAGGACGGTTACGATCTTGCGTTTTCAGTCCATAATGATCAGCAAAAGGCTTTGACAACAAAATATTATAGAACATCTGAATAACAAAGATACCTCTTTTATCGGCTTCCTTGGTCAGAAACGAGAACATCTCTTCGTTCTTCTTAAATGTCTCCTCGCTTACTTCCAACGCAAAAGGATACTCCTTCAACTTCACCAATGAAGAAAACGGATGCCCATTCCATAGATAGAGCGTATTCATACGGTTAGCCACCAACATATCGAGGTATTTTATCCACTGTGCCTTGTCATAAAACCAAGGGAAGTTTTCGGGAGTATAAGGATATTCGTACACACCATGCCCGGGCAGATAAGTTGTTTTCTGCAAACCTACGCACGACCCGCGAAGCACCATCTCAGGCGCATCTGTCATCGAAGTAGGAAAATTCAGGTTCTTATTATTGTTTATGTGGTCAATCAATTCATGGCAAGCATAGATCACACCGTTACCATCTTGTCCGGTAAGTTCAGTAAAATCACCGTTAGTAGTAATACGGAAGCCCTCCTTTTTAGTAATGGAATCCGTTGCCTGATTAATAAAGATCGTTTTCCCTTTTAGCTTTTTACCATTCGCATCCGTACGCCAATCCACTTTGTAGCCCGATTGTTCAAGTGTAGTTTTCAATTGTTCGGCTCCAAACAGCGCACGATTGGTAGCATTCGGGGTAGTTATAATACTTACAGTTTTTTCTCCGCACGAGCAAAGCAGGAATGCTCCCATGCCCACCAGAAGACCTTTTAGTTTCACCATCTCTATTTACCTTTGATATTTACTATTTCAATTCCGTTATATACTAAAAGAGACGGTAAGGAAAGGGTTTTGTACTCAATACAGTGGGTAAGCTGGCTCATTTCACAACATACAGCGCAAACTTACATTGATAAATTTGGCGTCACTGAAAATAACCTTTACTTTTGGGAAAATAAATAAAAGTAATACATTATGGGCAGCACACACAACTCCTCCTTTCAGAGCACACTCCAAAGTGTGTACGAGTATGTAAACCGATCCCTCTCTTTCATTGAAGCCAAGAATGGTAGTTTGGTTGTATTCAACACAGCACTTCTGTTAGGTTTGTTGCAAACATCCCAAAGTAGTTGGTTCTTCTGCTATCTTACTTATTGCTTCCTTTTTATACTCTCTTGCACTCTGCTAATCATTTCACTTCTACTTGCACTCTGGTCATTTATGCCAAAAAAAACCAGCAAAGAAAAGAAGAAGAAAAACACAAGCAGTGAGAGTAATAAAGAGGACAAAAACGATTTACTACAAAGTATCTATTCTACCGAAGGACTCAGCAATCTGGGGAATGAGGCCTTTATCTCTTTCCTGCAAAAGACTCAGCCCGATTACGAGATAACCGATGCTGATGAAGCACTGATTACTTGCACGATGCACACAGCTCGTGTCTCTTCACGGAAATACAACCTTTTCCGTTACGCCCTCTATTTTACTTGTGCGGGAGTCTTATTTAGTTTTCTATCACTTGCACTATACATTTTCAATTAAAATCTTATTCACTATGGAGAAATATAAAATAGTCAATTTAAAGCCAACAATGGCTCTTTACGCAAACATTGCTCTTAATACCATAGAGAAACTTTGCGACAATCAAACCGATAGTATCAGTACATCAAAGAAAGAATTAGCAGAAGAAGTGAAAGGTTGGAATACTGAACGCCAAATTACAGTGGCACGCAAACTCTACACCAATTTCTATTTCATAGAGCGACTGTTTAGCGACACCGAGTTCAAAGCCAATAAAAATCAGACAGACAGAGTAAACGAAGAACAAAGCATTCAAACTTTACAAGCCAAAGAAGTTATTACTTGGTTAAATTTACTCTTCGACATTCGCTGCTATTGTACACATAACATCCATTCCGAACCTCTCGTTTCCAATTATCATGAATCATCAGTTAAAAGTCTGTTAGAAAATCTGTATCAGGAGGCCGTAAATCATTCAAAAACGTCCGTACCTGATAAATTCAGAGATGCTTGCAGCCTATTCGAAACTTGCACTAAAGAGAGCAAATACGAACGGACAACTAAGCATAGGGATAAATATCGTCAGATCAATAACACCTACTTCAGCTTCACAGCACAAGTATTCATTATCTGTCTATTTCTGGACAGAGATAGTGTTAACGAGTTTCTTGAAGCAATAGAGATTGCTCATCTGCCCGACGGATCGGAAGAAGCGCGAACAAACTTTCGTCTGCTTAACCCCGGAGAACCTTACCCCGAAGAACTGCGTGCTCCGTATAAACAAGTACTCTATGCGCGAGATATTTACACCTATTGGGCAGCCAGAGGACATCGTAGCCATCTTTCATTAGCCGCAGACTCTGTGCTCAAAGAGAAATACTTTTCCATACTCGAACATTTGAAACGAATTCCCCAAGAAAGGCTCGAAGGAGATGAAAGGGTATATTCCTTTGATATTCGAGAAAAGAATAAATTTATGGAATGGGCTCTGGAATTTTGGGAAACAGAATATAAAGCTTGTGGAGCAGGTGGAAAAGAAATAAACTGGAAATGGGCACGCCATGCATCTGTAGAAGATAAGAAGGCAGTAAAACAAAAAACCGCAGAAAGACAACAGCAACCAGGCAAAGTTTCGGAGCGTATACAGCCTCTGCGTCGCCATGAAAAAGTAGTATGGCAAATTCCTGATGATGAAAACTCACGATTAAACGATCGCGGAGATGAAAGCGGTTTCCCTTATTATTTTGAGAAAGACGATAAAGGAGAATATTCTCAAGCTTTATTTCAATGTATTCAAGGCAAAGGCGAAGGTAGACGAATCATTATCGGACTGATGAGTCGCAAAACTCTTTGTTCCATTCTCGAAGCATACCTTACTCTTTTTCCCTTAGATGATAAGGTAGAAATCAATTTCCCAGATAGAAAAAAAGATTTCTTTGTGGAAATAACCAAAGCCTGCATTAACTACGTGGCAAATAAATATCCCGAACTAACAGGCAGAAAAGAGAAGCACATCGTCACTCGTCCGGAAATAGAAAACCGCATTGCTTATCTACAACAAAAATACAAACAGCAAGAAGAAGAAACCAATCTACATAAACGCATTATAACCATTGCAGACACATGGAATCAAATGATAACCTGTGCTGCACGTACCAACCCAACTCACGCATTAGATGATAAAGGAGTAACGGGAGGGAAAAACGGTTATCAGGAAATCATTAAATACTTATCTTTCATGAGCCCGGCTCCCATCACCTACATCCAGCGCGAAGATGAAGAAGATAATAGCTATAGGAGCAGAGAATACAAGAAAACACAAAAGATAAGAGAGGAAAAAGCATCTGATTTGATTACCCTGCTGAAGCAGTTAGGAGGAACAAAAACCAAAAACAACTATTATCAGCAGATAAACAATAGCCTAAATCACGGGATCGATAAGCGTTTATCAAACACTCTTAATAAAAAAGATGTAGCAAGTTGCCACACCATTGCCGAACTAT
Source organism: Bacteroides ihuae (assembly GCF_900104585.1). GTDB lineage: Bacteria > Bacteroidota > Bacteroidia > Bacteroidales > Bacteroidaceae > Bacteroides > Bacteroides ihuae. The sequence continues at coordinate 595,427 of NZ_FNVX01000005.1, read as the reverse complement.
TCAGGCAATGCATGGAGTACCGGATGTGTACCTTGAAAGTATATTCAGACAAATTGAAAAGTGGGCTATTCAATCCGGAATTGTGGAAACCCAACACCGAAATGCGCTGGCTGGGGTTAAGAGATACACGCACTCCACAGGCTGCGCAAAACGAAGAGCAGCCACCCAAACCGCTACAGACAGGCATACTGAATGTAGACAGACACCAACACACAGCCGTAGGCATGCCGTCTGAATTAAGGGAGTTAATAAGCAAAGAGCTATTTACCAAATGGTTTGGCGAGGCTAAGCAGCCATTGCACCAAGGATTATACCCCTCGCCAGGCAACAATGTCCTGCTCATCCCCGACTTTTATGCATTGCAGAATCACTCCGTATGGGAATCTATGTCGGGCCCTCAAAAAAAGCGTCTTTACCAAATACGCCGTGAAGACACTTTACTTTCCCACTTCGCCTATTACTATGCTCTAAAAGCGGGCTTGCCACCGCACAACATGGAACTTATTGGTAAAGACTTTCAAGACTTGTCCTTGCAAATGCCCATCGCTCATCCCGAAAACGGGATACTGCTGGCAAACATCTCATTCTATTACCGCCACTACAAGCAGAATCGCTACAGGCTTCCGGCTAAGCTTACCGTGGGACTTATCAACCTTTTAGTGGAGCGCGGACTAATAGAATGTGGCAGCGAAATACCTCACAACACATTAGTACTAAGGCCCAAAAACGAGCTGACCGACGAAGATAAGCTAACACATTTTGGCGAGAGGGCTTATGAAACCTTATCAAAAGAAGAACAGATAAGTAAGATAAACGAAAAACTATCTGTGATGAGTTCCGATAACGTATTCATTCCTGTTAAAGGTGAGAGGAAATACTTCATAACAGAATTATTAAATTCCTATACCATCTGTCGCAAAGTATTTATAAACAGAATATTCCATTTAGAAAACGTTGTGATAAACAAGTATTCTTTGCAAAAGAAAAACGATAAAAATTATCTTTCCTTTAAAGAACTATCCGAGACACTGCGTACCTACAACATCTTGAACGATGACGAAGTAGCTAAATTAGTGCAGCTACGCAATGCTGCATTTCATACTGATGTCCCTTCGGCCGATTTGTTGATTCCAGACAATGAAAAGTTGATAAAACTCACCAAAACTCATCCTACTAAAGAATATATAGACATCTTTGGCACAGGCTTTGATTTGATTAATAAGTGCCTCGATTCATTAGAAAAAGATAAAGTGAAAAAATACAAGCATTAGTATGAAGTTTTATTCTTATTTTAAAGACCAAATTGACACTAAGATGGCTCTAGTAAGCCATTGCAAAGAATTGTGCTGGGAATGCTCTTGATTTATAGAGTAACTACAGCGCCTCGGTAGATAGGATTGCATTAAGCTTTGCTGGGAATGCTCTTGATTTATAGAGTAACTACAGCGAAAAGAGCGAATTATTATGAGCACGTAACGCTGGGAATGCTCTTGATTTATAGAGTAACTACAGCTCTTATGCAAAAGGGCAATATCAACCATCTGCTGGGAATGCTCTTGATTTATAGAGTAACTACAGCGCACTGGAAGAAGTAATAGTGAGTTGCATCGCTGGGAATGCTCTTGATTTATAGAGTAACTACAGCTTGGTGCAGCATCATAAGCACCTTGCGCAACGCTGGGAATGCTCTTGATTTATAGAGTAACTACAGCTGCCAAACTTAGTAGGTTCAATCCCCTTGCGCTGGGAATGCTCTTGATTTATAGAGTAACTACAGCATAAACGCATCAGTGCAGTGTACGTACTCAGCTGGGAATGCTCTTGATTTATAGAGTAACTACAGCTAAAGTGTACCAGACATTAGCCTTTATAGTGCTGGGAATGCTCTTGATTTATAGAGTAACTACAGCGCATGAAGTCAACTCCATACGCTCAACGCGGCTGGGAATGCTCTTGATTTATAGAGTAACTACAGCCCGACTTCAGGATATCTATTATCAATATCTGCTGGGAATGCTCTTGATTTATAGAGTAACTACAGCCTTTCCGTTGAAGTCTAGTTCAGCAGAAGGGCTGGGAATGCTCTTGATTTATAGAGTAACTACAGCGAGACTTCATAGGGAGTGCATCTTAAATAGGCTGGGAATGCTCTTGATTTATAGAGTAACTACAGCTAGAGCATCGTTGTAAATTGCACCAACGGAGCTGGGAATGCTCTTGATTTATAGAGTAACTACAGCTAATCAATTTCACTTAATCCAATTTGATAAGCTGGGAATGCTCTTGATTTATAGAGTAACTACAGCCTGCTAGAGAAATAAGTACTAACTTTAAAAGCTGGGAATGCTCTTGATTTATAGAGTAACTACAGCCTTTTTCGGTGGAGCTTAAATAAAGAACGGGCTGGGAATGCTCTTGATTTATAGAGTAACTACAGCTAAGATTTTATTTAAGTATTTAATTGGCCAGCTGGGAATGCTCTTGATTTATAGAGTAACTACAGCGAATAACAGTTGAGGCAGTGGTACATTCCTGCTGGGAATGCTCTTGATTTATAGAGTAACTACAGCTACTAGTACCATCAGTAATAGCCATCAATAGCTGGGAATGCTCTTGATTTATAGAGTAACTACAGCGCACGCTTTAATGCTTCTTGTGGAGTTTTAGCTGGGAATGCTCTTGATTTATAGAGTAACTACAGCACAATTATAACTATCCTTCAAAGAATTTAAGCTGGGAATGCTCTTGATTTATAGAGTAACTACAGCCCGTGTAATCATCTCCCATAGTCCTAGCGTGCTGGGAATGCTCTTGATTTATAGAGTAACTACAGCACGATTCACAAGATTATACACGCTGTGATTGCTGGGAATGCTCTTGATTTATAGAGTAACTACAGCATAAAATTCATAGATATCTCTGTACCAACTGCTGGGAATGCTCTTGATTTATAGAGTAACTACAGCACAATAGATCATGTGATCTTTTTCGTTGCAGCTGGGAATGCTCTTGATTTATTGAGTAACTACAGCACTTGATATAATATGCTAAGTACGTACCAAGCTGAGAATGCTCTTAATTTATAGAGTAACTACAGCAGTTAACGTTATATCCCATCCGTCACCTCCGCTGGGAATGCTCTTGATTTATAGAGTAACTACAGCTTGGCTACATCTCTATATAGAAGACAATGAGCTGGAAATGCTCTTGATTTATAGAGTAACTACAGCAATAAATTTACTATCTCCCTTATTGAGCTTGCTGGAAATGCTCTTGATTTATAGAGTAACTACAGCCATTGCAGTTCAGCTCATAGTCGGTATAAAGCTGGAAATGCTCTTGATTTATAGAGTAACTACAGCAAACTGATTCATTATCGTTTCCATCCTAGAGCTGGAAATGCTCTTGATTTATAGAGTAACTACAGCGCCAAATATCGATCTCCAATTTGTACGACAGCTGGGAATACTCTTGATTTATAGAGTAACTACAGCTCATCTTTCTCAACAAAGGTTTTGTTCATGGAAAATCTTATTGTAACCCTTAAACAGCATAGAAGATAACTTACCAAAACAACTATACAGATCTTACAGATGGCCAAAGAGTAAAAAAGAGGAAAAATAAAAGTAAAAAGAATGCAGTAAATCAGTTAATTCTTCATTTATAGATAAAGCAAAGTTGTAAAAGAAGTGAGTTTAACATACTATCTCATCAAACGTAACGAGGAGAACATAAAATGAAACTGATTTCTATGACAACTAACAAATTATTGATTTACTTTGTGATCATACAATTCAACAATATATATGTCAAACTATATACACTACATTATGAATTTTATAAATAAGTCACTCCTCGTTTTGTCTCTAGTATTCTTGTGCAGCAGTTGTAGTAATGATGATACTACTTCCGAGTTCTATACTTATTATAATCTTCCTTCCGATTATAATACGAAAATCAAAGAAGACAAGATTATTGTAATCAATGATGAAATTGAATTTCAAAAATTACTTTCTGACTATCCCCATCTAGAGTCTGTCGATTTTGGAAAGTCGACCTTATTATTAATTGAAGGAATCTCTATGAGTGGAATAGAGAAGATAGATAAGCAGATATCAAAAGCAGAGAATAATAAGTATGAGGTCATCATTAATGTAAAGATGAACTTAGCAACTGTAGTTGAACCTTGGCATGTAGCCTACCTCATACCTAAAACAAATGCGGAAGATATAGTGTTTACTATCAATTATTTGTAATCCAATTAAGTATAATTTGTATCCCTGTTGCGTTATAACGTAACAGGAAGTTTCTTCTTTTTCGTGACCTTTGGGGAATGAAAAATGATCAGTACTTTCCACACGATGTAACAGCGCACTATAACATTAAACTATTACGCCTCAAAGCCGATAAAGGTCTTGAGGGATACGGTGTTTATTGGTGTCTATTGGAGTATCTGCGCATGCAGAAAAATTATTCGATGCCATTCTCTCTGCTTCCTGCCTTGGCTCGAGAGTTTGGTTTATCGACAGAGTATTTATCTGACATTATCCAGAAATACGACTTGTTTGTGCTGGATGATGAGCAGTACTTCTCGTCCCGCGGACTCAGCAAACGAATGAAGCCACTTGACGAAAAGCGTAAAACAATGGCTGCAAAAAAGGCTCAAACGCCCGAGGTTGTAATTCCAAATAAAGTGCCAAAAAGAGTGGCGAGACAGAAAAAAACTGTTTCGATGACTGAGCCACAACAGGAGTATGCACCGAAAATGGAGACACAAACTGTCGGAACTGTCACTTCGGAAGTTGTCAATTCACCAGCAAAAGAGTCTGATATAACTTGCTCGAAAGTGATGCAAAACAGTGCAACTGAACTGTTTGAAAGTGCACAAAACTATGCGCAAAATAACATGCAAAACAGTGCAAAAACAACGCAAAATGCACTTTTACAAAACACTGATAATGAACGAGTTGCAATGCGTTCTCTAGAAGAGGAAAGTAAAGTAGAAAAAGATAAAGAAAAGTATGGTTGTTGTGGTACAACAACTGCGCGCGTAACAACTTCCACAACCACCAACAATTGCCAAGTTTCTATTCTTCCATTTTTAGTTTGCCGCAAAAAGGAAAGAAGCAAAAAGCCAACTTCCAAATGCCTCGTTTCAAATTGCTTTGATGTTGATATTGGGGAGGTGACAAATCAATCCAATATAAACCCACTTCTCGTTTCGGGTTGTTTCGATGATGATTGTAGTTATAGGCGACTCAACTTGTTGCACTCAAGCTCAATCGCTCACTTAACGCTTCGTCCACCTCCTAGGAAGCTCGTGTGGTTGGATTAAGTATTTGAGCCAACCTCTTGCTTGATGCTGCCACTACCATCTTCTCTTGATCTCCGGCACAAGAGTTTCACTTTAGTGGGGCAACCGATTTGCTGTAGCATTTCGGATGGTCGATAGATGAATACCTATGCTCTGTTCAAGAGAACCGTGCAGTTGGTGGAAGAGAGCCGTTCAGATGGTGAAAGAGAACCGTTCAGTTGAGGCAACTGCACGGTCTAAATAAAATTTTACTTCCGTACAGGTACAATCATGACAGGTATTGTAGAGTGTAGAGTAATATGTAGTGTGATGCTACCCATCGCCCAAAGAGTAAATCCACTTCTTCCATGTATACCGACAATGATCAAATCTGCACCCCAAGCCTCGGCTGTCTTTAAAATATCCTCTTTAGGAAAACCTTCCGGCATAAATTTTATTGTTTCTTTTGTCTGGTTATTCAGACGTACCAATTGCTCCAAGGTATCCTGTGCTTCTTTTTTGAGTACCATTAATGCTTCGTTCGGCATAATTCCAGCATCCGGATCACCTGTAGCTTTTGACTTATCAACGACAAAAATCAAAGCTGCATCTGCTTTTAATTGTTCTGCCAGTTCAAAGCCTTTCTTGGAAACATCAATAGAATTTTCCCTACTATCTACCGCTATTAAAATTTTCTTGTAAGTCATTATGTTATTATTTTAGATAATACATTTCCGCCCCATATTGCTATAAGGCCTGATATAATGCTTCCTGTTATATACAAAGCAAATGTCCAATAGTTGCTTGTTTCAAATAGTTTCAAGCTTTCCGATGAGAAGGTTGAAAAAGTCGTATACCCTCCGCAAAAGCCAACGATTAATAAATATTTTAGCTCATTATCAAAAAGGCTAAAACGAACGGATAGTCCCATTAAAATACCGATAATGAAACACCCTGTTATGTTTGTTATAAAAGTACCCAAAGGAAAGGCATAGGAAAAAAGCTTTGAAATACCAAGTGCTACGAGGTAACGCAAAACGCTTCCTACACCTCCGCCTAACGAGACTAATACTAATTGTTTAACCATTTACTACTGTGCATTCTTAAAGGTCTTCTTTCCTGCAAATACAGAGTTGCCTGCGAGCTGATGTTCTATGCGAAGGAACTGATTAAACTTTTCGATACGTTCGCCTCGACATCCGCTACCTGTTTTAATATGACCGGCATTCAAACCAACTGTTAAGTCGGAGATAAACGTATCGATGGTTTCACCACTGCGATGTGAAATAAAACAGTTGTAACCGTTATTCCGTGCCAGTTCCATCGTTTCCAACGTTTCCGTCACCGTTCCGATTTGGTTCAGTTTGATGAGTATGGAATTGGCTACACCTTTATTTATACCTTCTTGCAGTATCTTTTTATTTGTGCAAAATACATCATCACCAACGAGTTCTACCTTACCGCCTAATTCTTTAGTAAGTGCCTGCCATCCTGCCCAGTCGTTTTCTGCCAATCCGTCTTCGAGCAAGACAATCGGATATTGCTTTACCCAACTTTCCCACAACGTTATCATTTCATCACTGGATAAAAGTTTCCCTGTGCTTTTAAACATTTTATATTTACCATTATCCCACAATTCACTGGTTGCAGGATCAAGGCAAATACTTACGTCCGTACCGGGTTTATATCCTGCTTTGCTGATGGCTTCAAGAATGACTTCGACCGCTTCCTCATTTGATTTCAAATCAGGAGCAAAACCTCCTTCATCGCCTACTCCCGTACTGTAACCTTTGCCATTAAGCACAGATTTCAATGAATGAAACACTTCTTCTCCCATACGTATAGCTTCTTTAAAAGAAGGAGCATTGTGCGGAGCAATCATAAATTCCTGAAAATCGACGTTGTTATCTGCATGTTTCCCACCATTAATGACATTCATACAGGGAACAGGTAGTACATAGGCATTGCTTCCACCAAGATATTGGAACAATGGTAATTTCATACTCAAAGATTTTGCTCGAGCATAAGCCATTGAGACAGCCAGAATTGCATTTGCCCCGAGTTTTGACTTATTTGGTGTACCATCCAAATCTAGCATCAGATAGTCAAGTTCTCGTTGACTTACGAAACTTTTGCCAACAATTTCTTTTGCAATAAGAGTATTTACATTCTCTACAGCTTTAAGAACCCCTTTTCCTCCATAACGTTTTTTATCACCATCGCGAAGTTCGGTTGCTTCCCGCTCGCCTGTTGATGCACCACTGGGAACCATCGCACGGGCTTCTGTTCCATCTTCCAATGTTAAATCGGCTTCTATTGTCGGATTTCCTCTTGAATCGAGAATCTCGATTGCTTCTACTTTTGTAATCTTCATAATTCAGTTATTTTAATTAAACACATATATACAAACAAACATAGCCCATGTATCTACTACATGAGCGTCTCTTTTTCATTCTGTTTTCGGAAATTATACCGCTAACCGAGAAGTCTATAAATACAAAATTCCTACCCATCATAATCTTTATTGATTAATTAAGTAGGAACTATCAGCTATTTATATTAGCGGTTTATTTATAGGGAAGTTCCATTCCCTCTGTGATATAGCAATAACAACTTGAAGGTAGAAAAAGTTTTTGCATCTTTAAAAACCCAAAGATATCGATTATCAACCAAAGTTAGAGAACAACAATTTATCGACCAGACGAAGTGTCACCGAAGACAGGTAGCAAAAGAGTTTATAATGAAGAAACAAAAGCATTAAATTTCTAGTTTGCCAGTAATGCATTTTCCACCTTTTCGGCATACGCCTCTATTTCTTGCAACCTGACTATTTTCTTATTCGCATCTGCCCGTTGCAATAAGGAGATAGATCTTTCAAACGTATTATGCAAACTCGAATCTTGAGGTTCTGATAGCAAAAAATCCACACGGCTATTATGAGCACTCAAGTAGCGGCCCATCCACCCTAAGTAACCGCAATATTGAGCAGTTTTTCGCTGTATAGATTGTTCATCCAATAAGTCAAGACTTAATGGCTTGATCAAATTCAGTGTTCCGTTTTGCCAAGATAGATCGAACTTAAGCTCAAAATCTTCTGCCCTAACTATTTGGGGAGAATTGATGCGTTCAAATAGTTCTTTCTTATTATTGGAAATGAAGCATGTCTTAAATTTCTTAATAACAAAGTTATCGTCATGCCTAATTAGCTTCGACTCAGCAGATTGTGTCAGAGGTAATAAAAGAGATGTATAATTTGCTAAAACTTGCTGAATGTTACTCCATACATTTACTGCACTATATATCGAGGTGAATTGCAAAGCAGAATCGTCATATTTAAGTATATAGGAGTTTATAAAACCTTCAAAATCATTCTGCAACAATTTGTCGGCCATAAGATCTGTTGAATACTTTTCCACATTACTTTCAATAACTCTTAGCAAAGCATTAAAGTAACGAGAATCAAAGTCAGGATATATGGCTTTTACTCTTTCGGGAGTAGAAAAATGGAAATGCAGTTTTTCAATTTCATCAGGAAAATAAAAGAGCACACCAACATTCACGGCTTCTTTTAACAAGGCAGAGTGCTTATACTGCAAAATACTATATAAGAGTTGTCTGTTCATTGAATGGATGTTCTTAATATTTCGACAAATATACTAGGTTTTTCTTTAATCGCTTGCCAATAGCTGATAATTAAGTCTTTTTGTGTATCAAATCCAAGTCCCTCTAATTGAGAGAAATAAGAGTCAATATGCTGCAAATTCAAATGATAAAGATTTTCTATAAACTCATCAAAAAGATGTTCTTTATCACGATACTTAGTGAGAAATTTATGAAAGACATGATATTCAAATCCATCATTCTGAATGCGTTCTCTAAGATTGTCACAAAAAGGCTTTATGTTTAACGCCATTTCGTGATCAATAACATAGGCATCACTGCCTTTAATCAACAAATTGGGCTTATTAAAGGTTCTATCTCCATTGCATATAAAATAATCATACGCATATAATGTTGCAGGATTAATCAGCTCTTTAACGTATTCTCTATCAAGAGTGTTGGTATAAATGAAACTTCCTTCTATATATTCGGAACCGAATTTAGGACGTTCGTCTATTTGCTGAAGTACATTCTCACATTCAGAGTTTAGTTGCATACGAAACTCCGGAGTAAAGTCTATAATGGCAGCTGGCGGAGCATTCAAATCAAATTCAGCAGCCAGAACATTACCTAACACCTCAGCTGTCATTTTATTGCGAGCTTCAATATCAATGGTTTTATATAATTTCACAACATAGGGTTTGGCCATTCCTTCAAGATCAACAAGTACAATCCAAGGCTTTGAATGCCCTCCTCTTTCCAAAATCTCTTGAAATCCAATAGCCTTATATTCTGGTAAACTCATAAGAAGTATTCACTATTAATGTTCTTTTTTACATGATAAAGAGTGACAAAGGTATAAAATAAATATAACATGCAAATTACATTCAACAAATAAAGCGTACTAAAAGACATCACAAAGTAAGTAATACGCATAAAGACAAGGGTCAATGCTTTTTTTCTTTCGCTTGTAATTCTTTGAATTCATAGGTTTCTCAGCATTCGAATGTAAACATTGCACACCTACCGCTACAGGCCTTCTGAGAGGGGTTTGCTGAACTAACTAGTTAACCGCGGTGAATTAACTAGTTCACCGTGCTTAATTAACTAGTTCACCACGGTGAAGTTATATGATCTATAAAATCAGGTCTAATTGTAAAAATATTGCGGGATGATATTTCTAATGAACACATTTCATTCAACTGATGATGCAAAAGGGGTACCCATTTGGCACCCCTTCCTTATGCTATAAAAAAAAGAAACTTATTGCTTAGAATGAATAGCTCAGATTAACGGCAAAATTTCTCGGATCAATCTGATTGATATAACCTCCACGATAGTAAGAGCTATAACCGATTTCATCAAATATATTATTAAAGAATACACGGGTAGTGAGATGTTTGAAAGTGTAGGCAACCTGAGCATTAATGGTGGTATAAGCCGGCATATCAAACGGTTTCACATTAGGAGTGGTATTGTGCACCGCTACCTTAATAGTGTAGTCATTTACCGGACGCTTGCCTACATAGTAAGCTCCTGCTCCTAAAGAAAGTCCTTTCAGGAAGCCTCTCTCTACTGAGTAGTGAAGCCAGGCATTAGCAGTATTCTTGGTTGTATTAATCGGTGCTGAACCTTCCTTAAATGCGGGACTGTTTTTATAGCGCGGGTTAACATAAGCATAACCGAGCATTACTTGCAAATTCGATAAGATACGTCCATTTAGCTCTACTTCTAACCCGTCTCTAATCAAATCTCCGGCATTGTCATAATAAAGCACATTATTACCCAATTCATCGTATATACCATAGGAAGTATTCGAGTTTTTGATATAGAAATAGGTAAAGTTGAAACGAAGTCTATTATCTAACCAATCTGATTTGACGCCAAACTCCCACTGTTTAGAGTTTGATGAACCAATGGCTGTGCCATCTTCTTTCTTCTGGGCAGCAGAACGCAAACTGGTTGTTGTAGTATAAGAGCCAAAGAGGTTGACGTTCTTTACCGGAGTCACCATTAATCCGAACATGGGATTCCATGAATCACCGGTGGTAGTACCCGTAGAAGTATCATTCTCACTGCTACTATAACTATAACGTAAACCGAGTACAGCTTTGAGGTAGCGATTAAAGGTCATGACCTCTTGTGCCATCAAGCCATAGTTTGATTCAGTGGAATAAACGGGTGTGCCTATTTTGAGAGATTTCACACTCGTAGGCAAGGTACTCGTAAAGTTCTGCGTCACATCAATGGTATCTACTTTTGCAGATGTATAGCTGGTAGTAGTAAGATCAGTCGTTTTGTAGTCAAACCCTACTTGAAAAGTATGACGGATAGGACCAGTATAGAGATCTTTACCAATAAGGTCAAGTTGTAGTGTAGAATTACGATCAGCCCTCAATGAACGAGCAAGAGTACGGGCACGCTTTTTATAGTTGTCCTTTTCAACTGTGGAAAGGCTTGCACCTGTATTGTCCAAACTATAGTCCGATTTGAAATAAGCACCTCTTAGATAGATATTGTCCGTTAGAAAACGAGTGACACGGGCAGCATAAGTCGTCGTTTTAGTATGAGCATTATCAGTACTAAATCCTAAGAATCTGTCATAAGGTAGTTTATAAAGAGCCTCCACGCTGTCGGCGGCCAGATTCACAGTACCTCTGTCCGGCGTTTTGTTTTGGTTAAAATAATCTAACTCTAGCGTAACAATCGTTTTATCGTCGGGATGCCATTCTAACGAAGGGTTAATATATATCTGGTTGCTGTTGATATACTTGCGATAACTGTCCGCCCGCTCAAAGGCTCCATTCAAACGAAAAGCAACATTACGTTTCTTGTTTAGTACAGTCTGTACGTCAAGTGTAGGGCGTACTTGTCCCCAGCTACCGGTACGGAAAGCAACCTCACCACTATTGACGAATTTAGGTGTTTTGGTTACTACATTGATCACTCCTCCGGGGCTACCCAAACCGTTGCCAATGCCTTGTGTGATGGCAGCAGAACCTTTGATGATCTGTACCGACTCAACGCCTTGCATGTCAGAAGTAAGAGAAGCGGTGCGAAAATCGGAATCTATACCAACTCCATTCTTCAGGATAGGAACACCGCGGTAACCACGAATAGACATACTTTCACGAATGCCACCGTAAGAGCCAAATAAGCTCACACCCGGCACATTACGGGCAACATCGGTTACGCTCAGAGCACCTTGTTCAGAAATCACTTTATCAGAAACAACAGAGATACTTTGTATCTGCTCGCTCGGCCTAAGAGGCATACGAGTGATAGCATCAAGCTTAGCAGGTTGTTTGTAACGTTCTCCAAACACTTCGATTTCAGAGAGAATATTAGATATACTCAATCGAAAATCGGCTTTCTGAGGTTGTCCCTGAATCATATCTATCTGTCGGGTAATAGTCTGAAAACCAATGTAGCTGACAGTAACATGAATGGTACCTTTAGGTAGATTGTTTAATGTATATGCACCATTATCGTCCGTCACGGTATAAATTTTGTGACCTTGCACAACAATGCTGGCAGAAACTAGAGGTTCTCCGTTTTCATCGCTTACGATTCCTTTTATTTGTGCGAAGACCTGCATCACACAAAGGAGCATGAAACTCAATAAGATGATTTTTTTATTCATAAGTTATTATTTATTTCACAGGCAAAGGTCCGCTTTTACAGTCTTTGTGTCAATCGCATATAATAGTTAAACTGCGAGATAAAATACCCTGTTACAGGTATTCCCTGTGAAATAAATAGTGCCTATGAGGTAGGCAATCGAAAGAGGCTGAGTCATAACGACCCAGCCTCTTCTTATAAATGATCTTTGATTCTAGACTACTTCACTACAAGCTTCAAACTCTTTAAATCTTTATCTAGAGAACTACTGCCATAGAGTACTTTATATTCCCCCGGAAGGCAGCGCATGGTATTGGATGCTGTATCAAACCATTGAAGATCGTCCGCCGAAAGTTCTATTTTCACTTGTTGACTTTCTCCAGCTTTAAGAAATACGCGTTTAAATCCACGCAAAGTTTTTATTGGGGCGTCTATATCCGACGGGCGACTGAGGTACACTTGCACCACTTCATCTCCGTCTCTCTTACCTGTATTCCTTACAGGAATGGTTAGAACAGCCTTCTCTCCTGCCTTTACAGTTGTTTTGGCAAGCTCAGCATTTCCATAAGCAAAAGTGGTATAGCTTAGGCCGTAACCGAACGGAAAGAGTGCTTCGCCTTTAAAGAAGCGATAGGTACGACCTTTCATGTCGTAATTCTCAAAATCGGGAAGCTGCGCTGTATTCTTATAGAAAGTGACAGGTAATCGTCCGGCAGGATTATAATCTCCGAAGATGACATCGGCCAGAGCTGTTCCGGCTGCCTGTCCCGGATACCACGCCTGAAGAATGGCATCGCAAATCTTACTTTCCGGCTCCAAACCAACAGCCGAACCGGAACAGTTCACAAAGATGATCTTCTTGCCTGCTTCTTTCAGTTTCTTAAGCAAGTTACGTTGTATCGCTGGTAATTCAATGCTCGTACGATCTCCACCCTTGAAGCCGTCTATTTTAACAGACATTTCCTCTCCTTCAAGCTTAGGCGAAATTCCTCCGGCAAAAATGACTACGTCGACATCTTTAACGGCAGTTACTACCTTATCAAAGTCAAGATCTACCTCTTTGCCAATATTGAAGGCCAACACTCCTTCATAATTTACGCTATACTCCAAACGAATATCGTATGATTTGCCAGCTTCGGCTTTGAGGGTATAGACATTGGTAGGAAGACCAATACTCTTTCCTCCATTTTGCTTCACCCCGTCAACATACAAGCTATATCCACCGACAAGATTGAGGTAGAAGCATATATCGCCCGATTCTACAGGAGTGAAAATTGAATGATAACGGGCTGAAAAATTAGTCAAAGGAACACCACTTGCAAATACAGTTCCACCTGCTGCATTAAAATAAAAAGGGGTATTTATCCAGCCTTTAGCAACAGGTTCACCGTCAAATGTGTTATTACCAAAATAGATGGCTTCAAATCCTTGCTGACCATTCAATGCGCATTGATCGAACATGCTAAGGAGTGTTTTGCTTTCTGTATGACCACATCCCAATTCGTAGATAAGCTGTGAAGCAGGAATCTTGCTTTGTATTCCTTCTAAAAAAGTGGTTGTATGGAAAGGAAAGCCGTTATAATTTGCCCACATGGTTACAGAATCCGTTGCATTTGGTCCCATGACTGCCACTTTAATATCTTTGGAGAGTGGCAGAATATTGTTCTTGTTCTGAAGTAACGTCATGCTTTCACGAGCCATATCCAGAGCTAACTGTTGATGTTCGGGACTGCCGATTACATCATCTTTCAACTTCATCCATGGCACGATGGATGGATCGTCCATCTCACCGAGTTCAAAGCGAGCTTTGAGCAAGCGAATAACCGATTCATTGATCTTGTCTTCCTTGATTAGTCCTTGCTTTACTGCATCGGGTAGGCTACCATAAAAAGGGCCACACTCCACATCAGTACCACTCATCACTGCTTTGGCGGAAGCATGAGCAGCGTCGGGTTCTGTACCATGCCCTTTGGGAATCGGATTAAAGAAATCGGCAATAGCCCAACAGTCGCTTACTACCATGTCTTTAAATCCCCATTCATCTCGCAAAATCTGCATCAACAATCGGTTGGAACCACAGCAGGGATCACCTTCGTAACGGTTATAAGCACACATCACTTCTTTTACTTTGGCTTTCTGAACAAGGTCTTTGAAAGCAGGCAGATAGGTTTCCCACAAATCACGTGGCGAAATATTTTCAGCATTATAGGTATGTCTGTTCCATTCTGGGCCACTATGTACAGCAAAGTGCTTGGCACAGGCATGTAGCTTGTTGTATTTGGCATTGGGATCTCCCTGCAAGCCATGAACTACGGCTTGCCCCATCTGACTAGTAAGGTAGGGATCTTCTCCATAGGTTTCTTGCCCTCTACCCCAACGTGGGTCACGGAAAATATTGATATTAGGTGTCCAGACGGTAAGTCCCTGATAGCGTCCATGCTGTCCGGTGCTGCTGAACTGACGGTATTTGACGCGAGCCTCATCACTTACCGCATCGAACACTTTATAAAGAAGAGCATTATCAAACGATGCTGCCATACCAATGGCTTGAGGAAAAACGGTGGCATTTCCCGCACGGGCAATACCATGAAGTGCTTCGCTCCACCAATCGTATGCCTTGATGCCCAGATGAGGAATGGCCACGGAAGTGTTTTGCATTAGCCCGACTTTCTCTTCCAGCGTAAGGCGTGGAAGAAGATCTTTAGCACGCTGTTCGGGTGTCAGTTGAGGATTCTTATAAGCATCCTGCGCCATTGCCGCCACTGGTAATAGGCAGAGGGTAAAAGCCAAATGCCGTAGTTTGATTAAGTTTGTGATTTTCATACTATTATGTGTTTATTTTATAACAAGGGTAATTCTTCTATCCAATCATAGTATCAAGTTATTGTACTATTTACGATTACAAATATAGATTTTTATGTCAGATGAATGAACAAAAAAATGTTGAAATTACTTAATTAGCAAGCAAATAATTCATCATCTCCATGATCTTTTCTTTATCAATAGTATCATAAAATACGATAAGACAAAACATTTAGTTTGCCTAAAAAGACAAAAAAAACAGCCCGATACACTGATTATAGGCAATCACCGTACCGGGCTATGTTCAACAAACAAGTTTTGCTAAGATTTAGTATTTTACAATAACTTCCTCTTTTGTGTCAATCCATAAACGATAAGAATTTTTAGTCACTTCTTCAATCTTACCTACTGAAACTTTCGGTTTTCGGGTAGTTGTGAAGTAGAGATAGCCACTGCCCTCGCCTGCCACTACTTTGATGAAACGCTTATTCATAAAGATATGTATCTTTCCCTTAGGAGTAGGGACATCACCTTCCATCCATTTCAATCCGCCAAGTACAGGCTTGATAGCAAACTCTTTATAACCCTCTTTGACCGGAGTTACGCCCAGATAATATTTCCCTAACAAATAGATAGGGCTTGCTCCCCAAGCGTGGCAAAGGCTTTTCCCGTAAGGCCGGCCATACATAGCCAAATGCTGAGTGCCTTTATCTTCAGGGTTATATTTTTCCCAGAAAGAAGTTGCTCCTTCACGAAGCATACCACCCCAGTAAGCTTTCATTTCTTTCATAACAGCATTCTGCTCGCCAAGTGCACAAAGGGCTTCGAGCTCATAGAAACGCATGTAGGGAGTTGTTATCTTCATGATGCTATCGTTCAACAACACAGAATGTTTGATCTCCTGTTTCTGATCGTCTTTCAGATAGTTGAAGAAAACAGAGAACATGTTAGAGTAACGGGTAACAGCTTCGCTCTGTTTACCATTCATGCAACCGTGTACCATGGCTTTCTTCGATTCATTCCAGAAAGTAGGTTCGAGTTTAGCACGCAATGCCGATGCCAAACCGTTGTATTTGGTTTGCCCCTCTTTATCATCCACCAATTTAGCACAGAGTGCCATTGTCTCAAGACTCTTGCAGAAAAGTACCTGTTCGAAGGAAAGCTCACCTTTCTTCTCAAGATAACCATCTGCCCAGTCAATAAAGATCCAATCACCAGTCAGACCTTCTACCATCCCATTTTTATTGGTACGTCCAAGCACATACTCCATCATTGTCTGCATTCTTGGATAAAGTTGGCTCACGAAGGCTTTATCCCCTGTGTACATATAATAGTCGTACACACTCAGGAACCAGTAGAACGAATAGTCCATGATGGTATTGGTATGGCTTGTTACCGGATCTTTGCCGCGAAGTAGCCAGATGGTGCGTTTTACGGATTCGCTATCGAAAAACAAGTAATAGTTCATTAGGTAACTTTGCAGAGCATCTCCACTCCACACCCAGCGGTCGCGCTTGATTCCATCAATGAAGAACTCACGGGTAGTGAGGTGCATCGTATAAGCACCAACATCCCATATTTTATTTATCTCTTCATCGTTACAACGGAAACTACCGCGATATTCTTCGGGCATATACTCATAGAGCATACTTACATCGCTGAACTGAACACCCTTTTCTGTAGTGACATAAACGTAGCGGAAAGCTTTATTATTATCGAGTGTATACTCGCCATTTAGCAAAGGAGTAGAAACGCCGGTTGCCAGATTAATGACAGATGTTCCTTTTATCTGCAATTTATCGAGAGTCTCACAATGCTCTGTATCCTGTGCCTCTTCGGGGCTTTCTCCGTAGTAGATATTCACAATTCCATCACCTGTCAATCCTTTAATAATAATGTATCCGAAGGTTTCTTTTCCGAAATCGATTAGTTCGCCACTTGCAAGTTCTTTTTTGCTGACTGCAGATTGTTTCTCTACAGCCAAACGGAATTGTGAAGGAAGTTCTTGAGGAGTATTGAAGTTCCAGCAGCCTGCAGCCATATAAACAGTAGCAGAAGTATCACTGGCTTTACCACTTTCGTCAATCCACTCTTTATCTTCGAAAGTTACTTTCCATGAAGCATCGGTATTGACGCTCTTACCCTTAACAAAGATAGCCGGAGGAGTAGCTTGATTATGTACCTTGATATTGAGACTATGTTTCCCTGCCGACAAGAGTAGCTTCTTAGGAGCGCCAAACTGTAATTTACCGTCTAGCTTCACGTTATATTTTCCTTCAACAGCAATTTCTATCTCTTCGGGCTGTAACAGATCAATCTGTTTGCTGAATTCCACCAAAACATAGTGGCTAGCCATCTTCCAAAAGGGTGGAAAAAAGGTTCCGCGTTCTGTACGACGGTTATTCATCTTGTTTCCCAACCATAACTCGTAATCACCGGGATACCAAATCCATGTTTGTGCCAACAGGGGTGCAGCAAAAGCTAAAGTCAAAAGGGAAATTATTAATTTCTTTTTCATAAGAGTTAAGAATAAATTTATCGATAACGATTCCGAATAAACAAATGGCTCAAAGTAAACTTACTTCTTCTTCAAATATATAAACTCAGGTTCAAGTCCCGCACGATTTTTGATAGAATCATTCACCATCGGACCGTTATTCTCCCACTCGTTACCGGGGCCATTGGCATTCTTGAGGAACTTCTCCCCTTCTGTCCAGTTATTCTTCACTGCAATAAAGGAAGAACCTTCATCGGTGTAAAGGTAGAACCAATGGTTAGGATCGTGAGCGTATCCAGGTTTATAAATGCTATGCACACAATTCTCGGTAACAAACGACTTCGGTTGTGAGCCCAGTGTATAGATACCAGCTACATCGTACATGTGTTTGGCATAATGGTAAATAAGGTTGGCATGTATCCGATTATTGCGCATACAGTTTACGGTTTGTGTCCATCCCCATCCTAGGCTAATGCCACTGTAAGGAACTTCACATATCTCATTATGCTCTATGTTTATATCGCTTACATAGCCTGCGCAGATAGCCAGACAACCCCAGTCTTCGTTGGCAACATCTGTAAAGTAATTGTTGGCAATGGTCAGGTGACTGCATACTTCTCTGCGGTCGGCAGGATCATAAGGCAAGTGTGTCTCAAGCGATACAGGAGAAAAACTGCCGGCTAGCAAACCATTGCCCGCAATATCACGGAAGAGGCATCCCTCTACTTTGCCACCTTGTGCACCATAAACATAATCGAGTCCGGTAGAACCAAGTTGTTCGAAGTTACATCCATTGAAGTCAATATGATTGCCTCCTATTATCTGAACGGCTCCTGCAGGGCGCCCCAACCATCCTTGATTATCTAGCTCATGATTATTGTAATTGCGAACGATCTTCGGATTTATCTGATAGCCATCTGTCAGATACATACCTGCCTGCAAAGGTACATGCCCTTTAAGAGATGGACGCATCCAAGTAGTGTGACGGAAAGCTACGTTCTTAAAAATAATATATTGTACCGGACGATCGAGTGTACCTTCTACTTGAACCAGCGTTTCAATAGCAGGAACAACGGCCTCAGCAGAAGTCATTACTTCACCTTTACGTGGGTAATAATAAAGCTTATTGGTACGAATATCGTGATACCATTCTCCTGGCTGATCAAGAAGTTCAATTGCATTAGTCAAGTAGAAAGCCGAATTATGCCCGTCAGTTGTGACCATTGGACGTGGCCAGGGGTGTTCAAATTGTATACGGCTTTCCGGATTATGAAATCGTACAGCAGCAGAATCACCATGTACCTCTATTGACTGAATGCGTAGATTGGCTACACACCACATTTCATGAAGCACCATTTCTGCAAATGGAGCTTTACGTATTTTAGCTATCGCTTTGGTGGGAACCCAAAGTATCTGCTTTACAGGATCGTTATTGATGACACGAGCCATTTGTTCAAAGTCGGCCACATCACGAGCACGAACAGCTTTACTGCCGTTTACCCACAGTTGACGGAAGTCCAACGGATACCCATTGAAGTTTGGAACATCCGCAACCCATAAGTTACCTTTGCTCTTCTTCCAACCAGATATACGCACGCCACCACTCAACACAGCCTGTTGGCCTTCTACAGAGCGAATAAGAGTAGGTGAATCGGCTGTCCCACTATCTTCCGGACGAATAAAAATCGGTTCGTATAGCGAATAGTTACCACCTTGCATGTAGATGGTAACGCCACCTTTTATGCTTTTTGACTGCAAGCGACGGAGTTCACGTGCTTGACGCAACGCTGCCGTAAGTGTTTGTTTTGGTGCTTCTTTGGTTCCGACAGCAAGATCACTTCCATTAGGAGATACCCATATATCTGTAGCAGAAACTCTTGCTGACAGAATCAGCAAGAGTAACATATATATTGATTTATTCATTCTCTTCATTCGTTATTATCTACCCAGTGGCATCCAAACGGTCATTTCTGTTTTGCCTCTGTTTCCCCATGCATAATAAGGGATCAAACTAATTCTAACCGGCTTGTTACTTTGAACGACTTCACGATAAAGAGTACCTTTCCATGACACTTCAGGCAACAACTGAGCTATTCCTTCCAAAGCAACCATCGGACTTCCGGCTATTGCTATCTTCTTAGGAGTGAACTTAATATCAGCAGGAATTACTACGTTGTCAATCTTATGTCCACCTTCGATATCGATGCCTTCAAGGCAGTAAACCAATGGACCCCGTTTAACGACGGTTTGGTTACGAGTCTCCTCGACCAAAGGATTGGATTCTATCAGTTTCACAGGCATATCCATTACAAACTCCACCTGATCACCTTTCTTCCATACACGGTTCACTTCAGCGTAAGTATCCGCTTTAAGCAGATTATTAACGACCTCCCCGTTGACCTTTAACGTGGCGTTTTCGCACCATTCCGGAATACGAAGGAAAATTGAGAAAGCTTTCTTTTTAGGTGCCTGATTAACAGCTAGTTGAACGACTCCATCCCAAGGATAATCAGATACCTGAGTGATTTTCACTTTATCACCACTCGTTAAAGTAGTGACCAATTCGCTACCTCCATAGAGGTTGCACCAGATTCCTTTGTCACTTACAGTATAAGCATAATTCTGCGCTTCGCAAACGGTGCGCACGGTATTAGGAGGACAACAGAAACAGCTGATGTATTCTGTTCTTTCCTTCGGCCAGCGAAGTGTGTAGGGCAAATCATCACTGATGCGCAAAGGGTTGGTATAGAAAAAGCGTTTACCGTCTAAACTAACGCCACTCAACACACTATTATAAAGACAAGTCTCTACAATGTCTACATATTTGGCTTCGCCTGAAGTCTGGAACATACGCCAGTTAAACAATAGATTACCGATATTGGCGCAGGTTTCGTTGTGTGCCGTGCTGTTTGGCAATTGAAAAGGACGACCATAACTCTGGTGTACTTTCTGTATACTATCAGGCACATAACAGGTTCCATCAGGTGAAGTTCCGTCATACAACGCTCCACAAGCTCCCGTAATGTACATTTTACGGGTTACAATATCTTTCCAGATACTTTCCAGATTTTCCTTCAGCATCTTATCTCCTGTCTCAGCATACACATCAGCAACACCTGCATAAAGGTAGTTGGCACGAACAGCATGTCCCATAGCCGTCTTCTGCTGACTGAATGGCACCCGATCCTGGTTATCATCCGTTCCATTCTCCACCATGCCACGAATCTTAATAAGATTCTCTGCTAATTCCAGATAACGAGGATTCCCTGTTGCCCGATACATCTCAACCACACCCATGTAGTGAGAGGGGCAAATAGCATTACGGGCCAACTCAGCCGAAGCCGTTTCGTAAAAGTGCCAAAGGAAATCAGTTGCTTTTACAGCTACATCGAACAATGTTTTCTTACCGGTTGCACGATAATGAGTGATACCAGCCATCATCAGGTGGCCAAGGTTATACGTTTCAAAGTTCAGACGATTAGCAAATGCACCTTTCTCATCTGCTGCTCCTACTTTTGTTCCGATAACAGTCTCTTTCTCTATTTTATGAGAGTCCACACCTTTATTTTTCTCTTCTATAATGACGGGAGTATGAATATATCCATCTTCACGTTGAGCCAAAACAATGTCTTTAATCATTTTATCCATCAACGCATCAAGCTTCGGATCTTTATTTACCGCATAAACAGCTGCAACGGCCTCTAACCATTTATAGAAATCGCCATCATGAAAAGGAGGTCCCCAATGCTCGCCCTGACAAACACCGGCTGCAATTTCAAAGTTGCGGAATCCGTGAGATATTTCGGGAGCATTCCATGTTTTCCACATGTTAAGAAGCATCGTATCCTGACAAACGGCAAACCGATCTCCCCAGAAACCATTTGTCCAACGAGCAGCTCCGAGCTCCGTATTATGCATTTTGGCAAAGCGACTATGACTCATATCTGTCAGCCCTTTATCTTGAGCACAAACAGTAGTGGCAACCATAACAATTGCCGATAGATATATTAATTTCATTCTTTTCATCTTCTTACTAATATTGATCAAAGTTTTTTAGGATCAATACACTGATACTTAATACGCTGACGACGCCAAGTATAAATAGCATGAATTCTACCATCTTTCCCTTGTATAATAGCAGGGTAAGAGTACTGACTAATCGGACTATCTTCGAGTATCAACTTAGATTCCCATTTCACACCATCCTTAGAAATAGCTATATTTAATGGAGTACGTACCCCTTTCGGAGTCCCCGGTAAGGTTCCAAAGTTATTATATATAAGTACGTGACGGCCATCCTTAAGAGTAACCGCATCTGTTCCTGAATTGTTATTCGGGACAT
Source organism: Bacteroides ihuae (assembly GCF_900104585.1). Taxonomy (GTDB): domain Bacteria; phylum Bacteroidota; class Bacteroidia; order Bacteroidales; family Bacteroidaceae; genus Bacteroides; species Bacteroides ihuae. Next base: position 573,272 of record NZ_FNVX01000005.1, on the reverse strand, counting down.
CAGACAGAGTAAGTGGTGCCCAGGTTTCTCCATTGTCACGGCTCCATGATGTTGCTAACTTTCCGTTACGAGTGCGACAAAGTATCTGTAGACGTCCATCTTTAAGTTTCAAGATACTTGGTTGAATGGCCTGAACGACCTTACCTGTATTTTTGAAATTTTCTCCTGCCTCGGGGTCTTCTTTTAGACTCACTTTATTCGCATCAGTCGTCAACACCGCTTCTGAAGCAGCTATTGGCCCAACCATACGCCAAGTTTTACCCATATCATCTGATATTTCAAAATGAATCTGCCAACCGCCGCTACCTTCTGTACTAGAAGGACAGATAATTTTACCATTGATTAATTCCGGTTTATTCTTTACCGGACCCAAAAATCCTTCAGGTAATGCCTCACGTTTACTCCATGTTTTTCCTCCATCTTTGGAACGGACTAACCAGCCACTCCAATCGGAAACTTTTAAACCTATCTTATAAAATAAGAGTAGATCACCACCGGGTATTTGAAACAAAACCGGATTCCAACAAGCTTTTCTCTCTGTGGAACTAAACACACCATCAGCTGCAAGCATCGGAGCTGTCCACTTATCACTTGCCTTTTCTTTGCGGCATACCCAAATGCAACAATCAGGATTGCGCTCTTTGGTACCTCCAAAGAAAGAAGCGACTAAATCACCATTGGGCATTTCAGCTATCGTCGATGCATGGCATTCAGGGAAAGAAGCCTCTTCATACAAAAACTCATCCGTAAGTATCGCTTTATCACGCGTTGGAATATTAACACTATAATGATAACTTCCTGAACCGATCTGCTCCTTCTTTCCATTCGGCAAATAAACTTCTGCCGTGGAATTAGCAGGAATAGTAACATCCCATTCCAACTGCATCGGAGTCTTTGTCCATTTACTAACTACCTTACCATAAGGGGTTATATATGAAGCATCTACCTTACTCAACTCTTGCACTCCAAAGTCAGGACGAAGAACGATGTGTTTAAAACCTACTTCTTCACGGCTTGAACGGATACCGGCCAGATTTTCATAACACCATGGAATTAAATCGCCCAACAACATTACGTGATTACCACTATTCATTTCCGGATTAGCAGTATTTCCATTCCATAACTCCCAGATGGTAGTAGCACCTTGCTCAACCATATATCCCCAACTTGGATATTTCTTATTCGAAGCCAATAGATAAGCGATATCTCCGCGCCCTATCTTACTTAGCTCACGCATCAACCACTGCACTCCAATCATTCCGGTACTAATCTGTCCGTTGTTGGTCGTAATAATAGTAGCAATTACATTTTTAGAGACCTCATCAAGGTATTGCGAAGGAACCATCTCAAATGCCAATGGCAGAATATTTGCCGTAACAGTATTGTTACCATAATAAATGCTATCCGGATAAAGTAAATGTCCCGGAACACGTGATGTTCCATTCTTTACAGTCAGAAACTTATTATTGAAAGCCTTTTTAACCTTTACAGCCAAAGCATCAAACTCTGCAGCGTCTTCTTTAAATCCCTGAAGGTTAGCAAAACGAACCATCAAGCTCAACATCTTAAAATAATAAGCAGTAGCAATCAACTGTCCATCTGTCTGACGATTAGGATCTTTACTATGTATCAGTTCTAATGATTCTGGAGGAACACACCAGTCACCATACTTATCTTTTGTTACGATATAATCTTCTGTCATATACTCCTTCTTCATGTGAGAAAGCCAAAGTTTCATAGCAAAATAGTTCTTCACAATCGGTTTCATATTGCCAAACTGGGTATAAATCATATCAGAAGAGAGTAGCAAGACAGAAGGCCAAGTCATATTATCTGAATAGTAATTCCAGTAAGCCGGAGCCACATCAGGAATACACCCATCTTCACGCTGTGCTTCACGGATGTCATCCATCCATTTAGCATAGAGAGGCCCGTTTTCAAAGACGAAACTTTCTCCCAATGAACCAGTAGCACGATCGCCCAACCATGGTTGACGTTCATTGCGTTGAGGACAGTCAACAGGCAATCCTTTATAATTGCCACGAATACCCCAATAAGCATTTTTATAGATTTGATTCAGAATCGAATTGGATGTTTCAAATGAACCAAGAGTCTCCATCTCATCATTTACCACTTCACCTACAAAATCACTCAGTTGGGCATTTGAATAGCCCGAAACTTCTACATAACGAAAGCCATGATAGACAAAGCGAGGTGACCATTGAACACCAGCCTCATCTCCACGAACAATATAAGTATCTGTTACCCGAGCATCACGAAGATTTCGAACATAGAGTTCACCATTCTTTTGCAGCAATTCAGCAAAACGCAAACGAATGGAATCACCGGCATTGCCTTTAATCTTCATACGAATCCAGCCGACCATGTTTTGTCCCATATCAAGGATGTACTTTTTCTCCACTTTCTTTATAGAAATAGGCTTGATTGTTTCCATCACTTTCATGTTGGGAGCCATGGCAGCATGCAAAGTTCCCGTGGGTATGCTTACACGTTGAGCTTTCTCCCATTGTGAATCATCGTAACCGATAAGTGCCCAACCTTTCAGTTCCTTGCGGGCATCATAATCTTCACCGTCATATTCATTATTACTACGAATAGGACCATCAGCAGTCAGCTTCCAGCTAGAATCACTTGCAATCGTTTCCTTACTACCATCCGAGTATTCCACAATCAAATTCAAACGCATCTTTGGATATCCGAAAGTAGATATTTTATACGGCTTATAATTCTGACGCATAGTATAGAAACGACCATTGCCTAGCGTTACTCCGATAGCATTCTCAGCTTTAAGCATAGAAGTGACATCAAAACTATTGTAAAGAACCGTTTTTCTATAGTCTGTAGGAGCAGGAGCCAACACTTGATCGCCCACCTTCTCTCCATTGATTAATAGCTCATACATTCCCAAACCCGCTATATGAACAGTTGCCCGTTTTACTTTCTTGGTAAGCTTAAATTCTTTACGTAGATAACGTGCACTCAGTCTGCTCCACTGTGTTTCACTATCCCATGCGAAAGCTTTATCAGCACCAATCCATTGTCCTTTCCAATTATTTTCAGAAAGAAGTCCCATGCTCCAACGAGCAGGTTCACTCCAGCCGGTTTCTCCACGAGTAGTGTAACTGTTCACTTTCCAATAGCAATACATATTACTCTTTAAGAGCGCTCCATTATAAGGCACCCAAATAGAAGCATCGGAATGAACCTTACCGGAATCCCATAAATCACCTTCACCATTCTTTAGCTTCTCCAAAGAAGATGCAACAAGAATATGGTAAGCTGTTTGCAACACATTACGTTCGGATGAAACAAGTCTCCAACTCAAACGAGGAGTTTCGGCATCAATCCCCATCGGATTAACCATCTGCTCGGTACGTAAATAAGTGATATCTACCTTTGCCCACATAGAGAGTGGAAGAAGTAAGCAGATAATAAAAAGACAAAGTGCTCTATTCTTACTCATAGACAGGAGATATTATTTATTCCATTTTTGTTGTGCATCAGGAAGTGCTACCCAGCCCTTCTCTACATAATTTTTAGAAGAATCGACAGCGATAAGTATCTGATCATTTCCACTGCAATAACCACTATCGTGTTGGAAATTAACAACTTTGCTATCAAACTCGCCAACATATTCCAATTTACCGTCTTTAGCACTATACCACCAAACATTCTTCTTAGACCCGCTTATTTTGCTCAAATCAATATCCATAGGACGACCGGTGTAGTTGTAAACCAACAAATAATCATTACCCCGCGTAGCAATAGCGCGGTCATATCGTTCACCGTTAGTACCGGCAATCACGGTCTGATCAGGAACGCGTTCAAAGTATGGGAAAGTGAGCATCAGATTCTTTATATACTCCATCTGATTGAAGCCCAGTGACTTGAGTGCCTCATACCAAGGCTTTGTACAACCATAAGCTCCACCTACACCCGGTTTAAGAAACTGCATAATAGAATTATGACCGTACGTGTGACCAAATGACCCTGCAAAGACTGACCAGTAAGCGTAACGACGTACGTCATTATCATTCCATAAAGTTTCGTTAGGATCATGCAAACCCTGAGGAATCTCTTCATAGCTAGGTTCGCCATCAATAATTGGTTTCAAAGGAGTCATTGATTGACTGCTTTCAACATATCGCCAGTTATCTTCCTCTGTGTTTTCCTTAATAGTATAATCACCATCCCCATTACGTTGTCCGTAACGACGGTGTCCACTCTGAAACATGTTAAAATCTAACCATTCGGCATTGTTAAACCAAGTAGCTGAAGTAGTTCTTCCACGTGGATGGAAAGTCATCAGGTGATTTTTATCAATAGCCCGAATACTTTTAGCCAAAGCCTCCCATTCTGCCGTCTTCACATCTCCACGAATATCTCCTCCAATAAACCAAATAATATTAGGTTGGTCTTTATATCTTTCAGCAAGAAACTTGCCATAAGCCTGAGCCTCTTTAACTGTCATTTGTCCACTTTTCACCAAATTACCCCAAATACAAACCATCCCGATGTATATGCCTTTCTTTTCAGCTGTCTTAATGATATAATCCATGTGATCCCAATAGCCATATACTCCCTTCTTATTTATTTCTTTGAAGTTAAAACCATCCGGATGAGAGTATTGTCCATAAAAGTTTATTGCAGGAATATTATTTATGGTTTGCACTTGAACGACATTGTAACCACGTTGTTTGCATTGTTCAAGATAGTATTCCGCTTCATCACGATCTAAGCGTTCAGGCAAAAGCCATCCTGTATCTCCAAGCCAAAAAAAAGGCACTCCATTTTCGTGTTTCAGATAGCGTCCTTCTTTCGAAACGAGCAACTTCCCGTTTTTCCAGGGAATATATGCTTTATTCTGAGCAGAAACAGTATTGCCTGCCATTACTACTAAAAGGATCAATAAATACCTAAAAACATTTGTCTTCATATCGTTGTCTTTTAATTATATCATTATTATTTTCCCATAAGGATATACTCCTTACCCGCCTCTGTAACAAGATCATAAAGATAGGTGTCTTTCAACACTATCTTATTTAATTTAGCTTTTCCGTTTACCAAAGGTTGAGTAACTTCCGGCACAGCATATAGTTGATTAGGGTTTACTCCTTTCGCACGCTTCAAGCCCTTACCCGAAAGTTTTGCCAATGAGCGCAAGCGACAATTACCACCAATACGTGACTTAATTACTAAACGAGAAATCTCCCCATCTTTCCAACTCATATCCATCTCAAAACCTCCGCGGGCAACAAGGCCTTTTATCTCTCCTTCCTTCCATAAAGAGGGAAGGGCCGGAAGAAGATAAATAAAACCGTCATAACTCTGCATCAACATTTCTGCAATACCTGCCGTACAGCCAAAGTTTCCATCAATTTGGAAAGGTGGATGCGCATCAAACAGATTCGGATATGTTCCGCCTTTTTTCTTTTCATTACGAACCAATGACAGTTGATCGGTAATTAATTTATATGCATGATCACCGTCTAACAAGCGTGCCCATAGACAGACTTTCCACCCCATGCTCCATCCTGTAGAAGGATCGCCACGATGAATCAGTGAAGTACGTGCAGCATCAAAGAGTTTCGGAGTACGATATGGGGATATCTGATTGCTGGGAAACATGCCGTAAAGATGAGACATGTGGCGATGAATGTCATTAGGATCGTCCCAGTCAAACATCCACTCCTGCAGTTGTCCCCATCGACCGACTTGCATCGGCGGCATTTCTTTCAGACGTTCTTTTAAATGGGCAACAAGCTCTTCATCTGTATTCAGTAATTTAGCAGTGCTTATTATAGAAGTCCACAAATCAAAAATCAATTGATTGTCCATTGTACAACCAGCCGCTGTGGTTGCATCTCCATTACTTCCGGCATGTGTATTCTCGGGAGAGTTGCTTGGACAAACGACTAACCATCCGTGTACCGGCTCTTTCACCATAATCTCATCAAAAAAATGTCCGGCTCCTTTCAAAATAGAATAAACAGAACGAAGAAATTCAAGATCGCCTGTATACAAATAATGTTCCCATAGATGACGGCACAACCAAGCACCGCCCGAAGGCCACATCCCCGAAGGCGCTTTATCTATCGCTCCTGTTACCCGCCAGATATCCGTATTGTGATGTAGCACCCAACCTTTAGCACCATACATCGTCTTAGCTGTTTCCTTTCCTGTTTCGCTCACTTCCTTCGTTAACTGAAAAAGCGGTTTATTTAATTCCGTCAGGTTAGTCACTTCTGCCGGCCAGTAGTTCATCTCCAAATTAATGTTACAAGTATACTTGCTATCCCACGACGGAAAAAGTTTATCATTCCAGATACCTTGCAAATTAGCCGGTTGTCCACCAGGTTGAGAAGAACAGATCAATAAATAACGACCAAATTTGAAGTAAGTAGCGACCAAGTGTGCATCATTAGTTTCTTTGAAACGCTCAATACGAACATCTGTTGTCACATCCTTATATTGATTCTCTCCCAGATTGAAGGAGACGCGATCCATATATTTCTTAAAAAAAGCAACATGTGCTTTTCTATCTTCGATATAAGTATGTTTCAGTGCCTTGTCAAGATAAGCTTTTGCACGTTCTACCTGATTACCGGTAATATCGTTGTAGTTATTAAAGTTTGTTGCAATAGAGACATACAGTACAGCTTCATTAGCTCCTTCAATAGCCAACACACCATCTTTACAGCTCATCTTACCACCTTCTATCTTAGCGGTTAATCTTCCCTGAAATTCAACTTTACCTTTCAATCCTTCATGCCAGGATGAGACACCTGACAAGGTAACGGTATTTCCATCAGAAGCAATCACGGCATCCTGATGAGGAGTAGTCAGGATAGAAGTGCAAGTGATCTTTCCGGGGACATCTGCTGTAAGGCGAACCATCACAACCTGATCAGTAAATGAAGTTATTGTTTCTCTTTTATAGTTTACCCCATCGACCTGATAACGCACTACCGTCTGAGCTGAATCAAGACTTAGTTCACGATAATAATGAGTATAACGAGTATGCCCGGGAAACGAGATACGTAAGTCGCCAAAAGTTTGATAAGGCATGCCCGAATTCGTTTTGGCCATAACCTTTTCTGTAGCCAATGTTTGCGCTTCCAGATATTTGCCGGCAAAGACAAGCTCACGAACTTTAGGTATATACTTTAACGCATCCGGATTGGCATTACTATTAGGACGCCCCGCCCAAATAGTCTCTTCATTCAGCTGAATTTGTTCCATCCCCGGAGTACCGAAGACCATAGCACCCAGCCTTCCATTACCTAAAGGAAGAGCCTCAGTCCAGACAGTAGCCGGTTTATCATACCAGAGTTTGTAGTCAACCGCAGAAGCATCTACAGCCAACATACACAACAAAAAAAGTAGAGAAGCTTTTATTCTATTCATCAGTTTTATCTTTCAAACATTATCTTTTTTGAGCAGCTTTAGCTGCCTTCTCCGCTTTTACCTTATTCACATAGTCTTTAAACAATTGCCTCCAACTACGTCCATTATTATTAAGGTACTCTTCACATTTGTTTTTGTATATTTCAAATACAGCAGAGATTTGTTTCATGCTTTTATAATCAATAGCCTGCTCACGTGCCAGTTTCAGGTTCTCCAAGATGAAAGCTTCTTCCTTTTCAGTAAGATCAGGAACAATAGCATGATATCCAGCCAGCGTAAAAGCGACCTTACCAACTGTATATTTATCGAGGATAGCTTCAACCTGTTCTTCGGTAAGAGCCTTTCGCAAACCATTCATTAATTTTGTATGCACTTCTTTAGGCATAGCAGAATCAGCAATCATCTCACGATCAAGTTGACTAAGAGGTTTACCATTCAATGGATTTATTCCTTCAGGAACAGTACTATATGGATGTTCATTGTGCCACTCACGTACACTACGCAGGTGGTTATAAACCAATGTCGTCACAAAAGAGATTTTCTTTTTATCTTCCAAATTGAGAAAAGAGACCCAATCTGTAGTTTTTTTTTCAAGGCTAATATTCGATTGTAATACAGAGAAGCGACCTTTATCAAAATAAACAGCCAATTTATCAAAAGAGCGAATAGCTGTTGCCGGAAGAAGAATTCCATCCTTACCAAAGCTATACATCGCTTCTTCTGGCTCAATCGTTACGCGTTTTTCATCCAGTTTCGTTTTATCCAGAGAGAAAGCTGAAATAAAGAAATCATATACAGCATTGCGCTTATTCAGACCAAAGTCATGCCCCTCTTTAGGAAGATGCACATTTGTTACCTTATCAACTGCTCCATAAAAGCCAAATACGTATTGCAGATAAGGAAATTCCAGTTCAGGTACACTGCTTGTCCAATCCTTACCATCGGACACAACCAACATAGGGCGAGGTGCGAACATTGCTGCTAATTCAGCATTATTAGTACCCCCACAAGCCATTGTTACAGGCATGCCGCTTTCACAGGGACATCCGCCATCAAAGTGAGAAGATAGACTTACAACAGGAGCAGCAGCTGTAAAACGTTGATCCAAAGCAGTAAGTAGCACCGTTTGCGTTCCACCACCTGAGCCTCCATTTACTCCCACTCTACTTTTATCAATGTCTTTACGTGACGAGAGCATGTAATCTAAAATAGATAACCCATTCATAGCTTGTATTACATGTGCCGCACTCGAACGATGCGCTGCGCTACCTACTTGTAGGGCCGACTCTCCCCATCCAAAGAGATCGTAATCAACACAAATAGCTCCCATACGTGCAAGCGTACCCATACGTTGTTGTTGATCTTCACGATAGCGCCCACCTCCAAAATGACCATTCGGACAAATGATCAAAGCATGCTTGCCTTTAGAGTTCGGGGTATAGATAGAACCGCAGACATACAATCCGGGAAGCGTCTCGAGCGCAAAGTTTTGAACAGTATATCCATCGAATTTTCTTATCTTGGAAAGAATAGGCTTCGCATTTACTCTTTTATTTAGTAATGAATCAAGACCCAGTCTTGCACGAACTTCCTTACGCAAATTCGCCCTTCTTTTTTCCCACGATTCTTTATCAGAATACAATGATTTTAAATAAATCAAAGCCTTTTGTCCGTCTTCAGAAGTACGACGTGCATATTCATAATTCCTTATCTTATACAGATTACCTTCTTGCTTCACAAACTTGTAATCAAAAGGAGACAAAACATTCGTCAAAGATTCTTCAGCCGAATATGGACGAATACGAAAATCGGCATAAGGGAGTATTTTACCAACCGTATCTACATCATATTTCAGACGGATATGAAAACGTGCTTGTATATCAGTAAGCACTTCACTGAGGGGACGAGCAAACTTATTCTCGAAAGTCAGGTTCTGAGCATTTGCACCAACAAAGCTGACTAATAATACAATAAGAAAAATCTTCTTCATTTGTTTTTTATTCTAAGATTACCTTTTGACCATTTACTATAACATCATCAAGAGTTATGCGATCACAATTCTGAAAGTGAGGCTTCTCCTTGCTTTCTATATTGATATCACGAAGAGATACATCAGTAATGTGTGCTTCATCCAACCCTCTTATCACAATCGGAGTTTTCACACCTGTAGCAGTAAGACCCGACACATGAATATTTCTAAAGATCGGTGTCCGCTCACTTAAAGGTTCAACAGGCATATTGCTATACATTAAATCCATTACAATGGCTTCATTGTTGATGTTGCTCATTACAATATTACTGATGCGAATATCTTCTACTACTCCACCCCTTCCACGAGTTGACTTCAAACGAATACCTCTATCTGTTCCGTCGAAAATACAATTACTAATAACTACCTTACGTACACTTCCACTCATCTCACTACCGATGACTACTCCTCCATGACCGGATAGCATTGTACAGTTGGTTATAGTTATGTTCTCACACGGAACACCTAACTTGCGAGCTTGAAGGTCACGGCCCGATTTTAGAGTAATACAGTCATCACCAACCGAGATATGGCTATCACTGATATGTACATTCTTGCATGATTCAGGATTGATCCCATCCGTATTTGGAGAAGGAACATTGTTAATGGTAATTCCCTTAATCGTTACGTTGTCACAAAATTCCGGGTTTACTGTCCAGAAAGGTGAATTTGTTATTTTGACACCTTCAATACGCACATTCTTGCATCGAATGGGTTGAATGAAAGGAGGACGAAAAAAACGACGTTGCAAAGTAGCAACATAATCTGAATTAGTTTCCGCATAAATTGACTTTGTATCATTCTCCTTTTCCCAAAGAGATTGATATTTATTTAAGTCGCGTACACCATTATCCTTCAAGTCAACTAAGATTCGAAAAAACTCTGTCCACCACTTTTTCCCTTGCCCATCAAGCGTTCCTTCTCCCTTGATGGTTATATTCTCTGCATCAACAGCATATATAAGCGGAGAGAAGCTCTTCATCACGACTCCCTCATGGCGGGTTTCAACAAAAGGAAGATAGTCATCAAAATTATCAGAGAAGAGCAATGTTGCTCCAGCTTCCAGTTCAATCGTGATATTACTTTTCATCACAATAGCACCCGTCAGATATTTACCTGCTGAGAAGAAAAGTGTACCTCCACCCGCCTTACTCAGACGTAAAATGGTTTTATTAATCAGATTTGTATTCAGAGTAACACCATTTGCTTTAGCACCCGCCCTCTGCATATCTACTCGCTCTGCACGAAGTGGCAATGCCAAACATACGGCTGCAATGAATAAAGTCAAGATACGTATTCTCATATTCTACATTTTTTTGGTAAATGAATAACTTCCGCTTTTTACAATCTTGGCTTCTTCTTCGCCAGGTAAGTATACTTTAGCAGTACAATTTACGGGTACTTCTACATTCAGAGTAAATACTTTGTCAGTGCGTACCCAATGAACAGAAATCGCTCCGTAAAGTGTTTCATAAGATGCTCTCACATATTTTAAATCGCCAACAACTTGCGGAGCAATAATAAAGTTTTGATATCCTGGAGTAGCAGCATCTGCTTTGATTCCAGCCAATGAGTTAAAGAACCATTCATCAATCTGTCCCATCATAAAATGATTCCAAGAAGAACCCTGTCTGGGATCCCACTGTTCGGTCAACGTAGTTGCACCAAACTTCAACTGGAAACCGTAACCCGGAGCATCTTCATGATTGTGCATGGTGTACATCAGTTCATTTAGTCCATTGCGAGCCAAAGTTTGAAAAAGATATCTGTTTCCCACATCACCTGTAGTCAAACGATTACCATGAGCTTTTATATCTTTCACTAAATTATCTAATACAGCTTGACGAAATTCTGAATTAACCATCTCTAGAAATAATGGAAGCGCATTACTACACTGACTCCCTGTACCATATTGTTTCGTCTCCGCATTGAAGAATTTCTCATTAAATGCAGCTTTAATGTCTTGGCTTAAACGAGTATAATATTCAAGATCATATTTATTGCCAACCATTTCCGCTGCACGAACCATATAACAAGCATCCATATAATATTGGGCTGTTGCCACTAAAGGTACAGGAGTGTTCTTTGAGAAGCCTGCTTTGAAATCACCATAATCATACCAATCGCCCAATCCAAATGAAAGAATATGATTTTCTGCACGCGAAGTCAGATAATCAAGGTAAGCACGCATATTGCGATAATATTTTTGAATGAGTGACTTATCACCATAAGTCTCGTAATACATAAACGGTAATATTATCATTGCTGAACCCCATTCAGGCGAATTTGCAAAATCATCCATTCCCGGACCTTCAAAAACGACATACTGAGGAGCAATAGTCGGTACCATGCCGTTATCATGTTGAGAATCAGCTATGTCCTGAACTACTTTAGGGAAAAATGAAGTAAGGTCATAGTTATATAATAATCCGGGGCCATTCAAATGAGTTTCTTCCAACCATCCTAGTTTTTCACGATGCGGACAATCAGTAAAGATTGACTGCATATTGCTTTGGATAGCCATTTTTATAATGCGATGTGTACTATTGAATATCGCATTAGATGTTTCAAAAGAGGAAACTTTGGTCGCAGAATTATAGATAAAACAAGACTTTATACTTTTTAATACAGCTAACTTTTGGGGATTCTTTTGTCCTCTAAGTACAGCACCTTCCACCTGAATATAACGAAACCCGTAATAAGAGAAACGAGGATGCCAAGTTTCATCACCATCACCTTTCAAAGTGTATTCATAATAATATGGCCTACCTGTCTGGCGCTGATTTGCAGCACCTTCATCCGTTAAGGCTTCTGCAACAAGCAACGTTATTTTCTGGCCTTTTTTACCACTGACAGTTATTTCAGGAAATCCGGCCAGATTCTGCCCCATGTCAAGAACAAAAGCTGAAGCATCGACCGTTCGTTTGGTCGATTTACATGCGGCAACTATTTGTTCAGGAGTCAGTTTAGTCACTTTCTGAATACCATACCGTTCCATTATTTTAACCGGAGTAGCCATCTGTGGACGCAATTGCCCTTTAGGAGCTTGTTGCAGCACCACAGGCTTCCAAGTAGAATCATTGAAAGAAACAGTATTCCAGCCAACCTGTTCTAAGCGAGCATCGTAATCTTCACCACCATAAATGCTATTAAAGGTAATCGGGCTCAAGCTGTACTTCCAATCAGCATCCGAAAGGATTTCCTTCTTTGTTCCATCATTATATTTAATAACGAGTTTCAGCAACAGAGTCGGCGGCCCGAAACTAATCTGTAGTTTTCTATATCTTCCACCTTGTGCATTATAGAATCCATTACCTAAAAGAGCGCCGACAGTATTCTCTCCTTTACGGATATTTGAAGTTACATCATAAACATTGTAATAAACCGTTTTATCGTAATCACTCCACAATGGAGCAAACTCGCTTTCACCAATCTTATTGCCATTCAGACTCAATTCATAATGGCCGAGCCCGCAAACATATACAATCGCTTCGTCCACTTGCTTTGTTGCAACGAATGATTTACGAAGATAAATACTCTTATTCGATAAGGTATCTACAGCTGCCCACAATGCTTTTACTTCAGGTTTCCTCATGTCCGTTTCATGAAATTTCCGTCCCTGAGGCAGCTTAGCATCTTTGCGTGAGATAGCACCTATCCACTGGGCATCAAAGAATGAATAGTCTGGAGCTAAGCGAAATTCAGATTCTTTACTCCAAGAAGAGAGGCGATTATTTTCATCCCACACCTGAACTCTCCAGACATACTTAGTTAGGGGTTGTAAAGCTTCTCCCGCATACTGAACTAACTGACTTTGAGTAGAATTAACTTTATCTGTTTGCCAAACAAGACTACGTTTGCCATTCTGTACAGCGTACACCTCAATGGCATAAGCCTTCTGCATACTCCCTCGTTGAGAAGAGTGCATTTGCCAACCAAAACGAGGTGATTTAACAGCCACACAAAGCGGATTAACAGCCATTTCACAGGTTGTCTTTGTTACCTCAATAGCTCTAACCGAGCCGGTGAATAAAAACAAAGCAATAGCAAACAGGAATAATATTCTATTTCTTATCATTATTATTAGCGATTCTTACTTAAGTGCATCCTTACAGATCAATCTTTCAAGTTTATCGGTATGTCCTACTAGTTTTCCATTAACAAAGACACGCAGTCCTTTTCCTGAATGATAACGACTCCCATCTTTATCCCAAATAATTGAAACATTGTGACCATGATACAACACGTTATCAAGACAGAACCAGTTCCATTTGCCTTCAGGTATAAGCGGATTAACCTCAATAGTATTATCTACACGCGGACGCAAGCCAACCACTCCCGTAATGATCAAATCATTGAATGTGGAGTGATTATAGTAACGTGAACGTTCCTGATCTCCTTTTAACCAATAACCTGTTACCTCGTCAAGATATTCTCCTACATAAGGGCGACCACGATGATATTGAGATTCTACATACAATTCCATTTGGTGAAAATACACACTATCCGAAAGAATTGTCTGAGGATAATTATTCATAAAATTAGCCATTGCTGTGAGTGTCTGAGCGGAGGCAAACGGCCAGATAGCTCCATCCCACTCGCATTTACCGACTCCGTGTGTACGAAATTCCGGATGGCGACGTTCAGCTGTGGTTAATCCATAAGGCGCAGAAAAACCTTTTTCATCCATTACCTCTTTCCATGCATCATCATACTGACCTTTTGCCGGCAAATTAAAGTACCAAGGAAGATATCCAATTGCTTCACGCACATTTGCTGATGAGTCCGTACGCAGCGTCTCAAAGAAATGATGCGTAGTGTTCCACAACTTATTTTCTACAAGATCTTTAAGTGTATCAGCCTTCAAAGCATACTTCATCGCAACATTCTCATTTCCGGCCAACAAGCCAATAGTAGAAAGAGCTTTAGCATTGCCATACATATAACTATTTATTGTAGGACGCGCATATTTCTTTCGGCGCCCTCCACTAATAGATTCTTCCATGCCATCCTGCACGTCACCCTGCCAGTAAAGGCCACTTTTCAAACGATTGGTACTTTCCCAACGTTTATATTCAGTGTCTAAATCATTGAGCATATCAATCAAAAATGCCTTGTTACCATCTACCAGATAACGATTGTAAATAGCATCCGCATTCCATGAACTAAACTTATTCATCTTCGCCATCGCACCACCTTCGTTTCCACGATACCACGTGTGAATAATCTGGTCCAGATAAGTATAATCTCGAAGCCAACGACTTTCATTGATATGATGGCCAATGGCACAAGCTATAAGATTATATTTATCAGCATACTTGCGATCAACCAAAAACTCTGTCATACCATAGCCGACAGGCGTATTCTTAATATGCTTGCGCAAACTCCAAAAACGAAAATAATACATTTCTTCAAAGTTCTTTTGCGGACATTCGAACAATGGGATGTTTTTCTCCATCCATTCTGATGCTTTTGCATTAGGAATAGCTTGAGCAATGTTTTCGTCTTCCATATTATTAAAATAGGAAACATAATGGCTAAAGTCTGCATACTTCAGAAAAGTAGCCGTAGCATCAGTATCTGCAGATGATGTCTTTACATTAGCTATTCGATAGAAAGCCATTGGTTCCTCAGATCCTGCATTCGGCAAGTCATAATCCTGATCAGCAGGAGTATCTGGCGTAGGAAAGTCCCGTTGTACTCCGGTTCTAAACACAATCCGTTCTATTGAAGCTACCGGAGCATAAAACATACGCAAACCAACCTTTTTGCCATCTACAAATACAGAAATATTTCTATCGGCTACAGATAAAATCGCTTCAACATGGTATTTCTTTCCTGCTTCATATTTCATCATGTTACCAAATCGAGATCCACCTTTGGCACGAAACAGTCCGTCATTCGTCAAATCCAGACGAGAACATGCAATTCCATTTTCATCTAAGAACTCAATCTGCAATGTACCTTTATCATTTTGCCCGGCCAACAAATCAAACGAAACTGTTAGCATCTTCGTCGCCGGTATTTTCCTTTCTATTTTAGCATAATCAAATGGATCTTTATCTCTTAATGTAAGCCATGATACACCCTCTTCCTTTTCTAAAGAAACTGGTGCCCAAAGTGGAGAATAAATGTTCCAATCGGTTAGTTGAGACAAATCCGAATATGCCGAAAAATCATCGTTGGCATGTGCCGTAGCCTTTGTACGGACAGGAACAGGAATACGAGCAGCCCACATATCTTCTTTGTTCACACTATAAGCTACCCAAAGATTTCCATCTGCTGGTTTGCCATTACCCTCTTGTATGCCACGTACATATTGAGGCCCATAAGATTTATAATTACCACCATACCTCATTGGAGGAACTTCACCATTAACGAGATTCAAGGTTGTATATTCCAATCCATCTGCACTCAAAGAAATGGCAAGCGGCCAACGAAATTCGGAAGGATTATAAACGGTGGCATACGTACCGTCACTCAATCGTTGTCCCCATATCTTAGCGTTGCTGTTCACAAAGCCCTTAGCACGTAATACAGGTTCTGCCCATGTATTGCCACCATCTTCACTAATTGAAGTCAAAGCGTGTTTCCACAAACAAGCTATTTTACCATCAGGCAATGTATAATAATTAAATGCTTTATATTCTTTATTTAGAGGGATGATCGGATCATTTCTATCGGCCTCTTCTACCCATTGCATACGATAAAGGGGATTATCAAGAATCTCCTGACAAGCCTTTACAAAACTTTTATCCTTGCTCTTCTTGAAATAAGAATAATCTGTATTCTTCTCATTAAAACCATGGTTGTAATAAATAAAGTAAATTGGTCCGTATGTTCCATCTTTCTTTATCTCTCGTATTACACGCCCTATTCCATTACCGTCATTTGGGTCGTCCTTTTTGTCCAAAGCCACTCCATAATTGGCCATAGTTATTAGTCTACCCGACTTCGAAACATAAAAGCCTACGCGTTGATGCATAATGGCGATCAAGTTCTTAGATACATCTGTACGTCCCGGTTTTGTATATCCATCAGGTACTTTATAGGTAGGAAAAAGTATTGCTGGATTAGTCCAATGGTAGCCATCTTTAGAGGTAGTCAGAAAAGTTTGCGATGGTGGAACATGTTCATCAGCAGGATCAGACAAATACTGCATATAGAATTGTCCATTCCAGTATGCCAACATAGGTTGATGGTTATAGGTCCATCCGTTTCCGTTTGAAGCATCCGGTAATTGACGGTTAGCTCGCATTACTTGAATATTATGCACTCCTACAATCGGAGATAGTTGACCGTCATGATATGTAGGGTTCGAGAGTTCTGTTCCTGTATAATGAATTTTATCTTGCGCAAAAGAATAGGTAGATAAAAAGCTAGCAAATGTAAGTGCAGTGAGATATTTACTTAATTTTTTCATGGCTTGTAGTATAGGTAAGAGTTATTTCTTTTGATTTTTAATAAGGTTCTCAATAACAAATTTAGGAACTTTACAAATCGTTCCATGTTTATGTCCCTCTGGCACCTTCACAACTTTTGTCTCGTTGGTAAAATTAATAAAATCTCGTGTCTTCACCGCTCCATAAATCTTCTTTTTATATACATCGAAGTAAATCAGATAATCCTCACCAACCTTTTCGACAGTAGGACCTTCTACAAATGGTTGAGTGAAGGCTTTAGAAGCAGGAGAATAAGGGCCATAAGGAGAAGAAGCAAAAGCTATCTTCAGATCACGGTTAGGCCGAGTATTGTCTTTTAGCACCATTACGTAATCTTTTGATGCACGCTTCACGATAGTAGCATCAATACTGCTAAAGCCCGGGTCATACAAAACCTTAGCTTCCGAAATTGTTTTAAAATCTTTTGTCGTGATGTAATATAACCTGTGATTATTATCTTCTTCTTCGATACCACGAGCAAAACGACCTGGAACACATGAGGCCCATACGACCATAAATTGTTCCTTTTCATCATCATAAAAAATCTCCGGTGCCCAAACGTTTACCGTAGTAGGTTCATGTTCCATAACAGGAATCATCTTTTGTTCCGACCAGTGTATCAAATCTTTTGAAGAAGCATATCCGAAGCCTAAATCACCTTTCCAGCTAGTGGTCCACACCAGATGGAAAGTGCCATCAGGAGTACGAACCATGGAGGGATCTCTCATCAATTGTTGTTTCCCTATTTCCGGTTTTAGCCAAGTTCCCGAAATACTATCCCAGTGAATGCCGTCCTCACTATAAAGATAGCGTAAGCCTTCATTAGCAGGCTCATGAAAAGAAGTGAATACGTAATACTCCTTTTCTTTTTGACAAGATGTCATGATACAGAAGAGGCAGAAAACAACCAGAAGATTAAAATATTTATTCATGCTTTATCGACAGTTTCTATTAATTCTTTATTTAAAAAGGACGGATTTAAGGGGTTTATGTACTCATTCGCATTGCAATCACTTACTACAATTTCTCTTTAACTGTAGCCTTGAGCAACTAAAGTCATTTGGCTATGATTTAAAAATAAAAGGCTTATTTTTAAATCATAGCCAACCGAAGCTAGAGTATTAGATCAAAACGTTCAGCCCACCATAGAATAAAAAAAAGAAAATAGTCAACATTAACGGGGTATTACATAGGATCAAAACTGTTTTAACTAGATCAGCGTGGTGAATTAACTAGATCAGCGTGGTGAAGTAGTTAATTCACCACGCTGATCTAGTTAATTCACCAACCCCCTCTCACAACGCCTGTAGAAGGGTTTTGCTCGATTTTCTCAAACATTTACAAAGCATTAAAATAAAACGCTGTAATAACTCTCATTATTCATAAAAAAATGGGAATGCAATCATTTTATTGAATCGCATTCCCATCAAGACTATATTGTAAATAATCGCTTCTTATTTGGATTCCTTTTCTTTAATCCTTTTGTACCATTGCTCACGTTCTTTGACCAAGTCATACCCTCTCTTCGAGAGATAATTATTGATTCTACCTTTGTATTTGCCGAAAGCTTCATGTTTTTTGCCTGAAGACTCTGCGTCCATAGCAAACTCACGAGCTTCAACTAGCCAAGCTAGAATTTGTGCTTTTTCTTCTTCTTTCAAAGAAGGTATCATATCTAGTGTTGCACCGTAAGTCACCATCACAACTCCATAAGTCAAACCATCTTTCACTGCCTCAATCTGCTTCTCATCTAAAAGAAGAGATAGATTAGCCGGAAAAGCAAAATGAGAACGATACAGAGCAGCGTCTTTTTCAAATTCGGCTGCACTTAGAGCATCCTTTTTAGCAGTACTCGTTACACCTGATTCTTTTATCTGTTTTACTTTAGCATCACGTTTCTCGTAGATGTCATTCAGTTCAAAATAGCGATTAGCAATCACATTACATACATCTTCCGCCACTTTCTTGTCTGAAAGATTAAGCTTATCTACTATCTTCTGAGAGCGACCAACAATTGTCTCCACATATTTTGGATCTCTATTTTGCTTATCCAAATCTACCGCAAAAGCTGAAGTAGCTGTAAGAATCAGAAAACAGAAGAACAATGGTAGTCCTTTTAAATAAATCCTATTCATAAGCTTACATTAATTTTCCTTTTTTAGCCAAAGTATCATCGTTGTTCTTGAGATTTGTCCAGTCAACTTTCTTCTTTGTGCTAATTCCATTAATATATTTTTCTATATTAGTGTATCCATCACCTGTACAATCTTTAATTGCATCAGAAGGATCATTCGGATTCAAGCCATTCGCTTTTTCCCAAGCATCAGGCATACCATCTTTATCAGTATCAACATAAGGAGTACCTTTATATTCAGGATACCCGCCCATTTGCACGATTTCTGTAATGACACCTTTCTTATAAGAATCGTTTGGTAAACGACGATGTTCAAATTGATAGAAAGAGTTTGGATCTAAACCTTCCTTATAGTAAGCTTTTCCTGTCTCAACTTCCTCAATAATGCGTTGATCAACAATATCACGGCTAGGAATCGTTGCACCCGCATTCTTTATCACAAATTTATAAGCATCCTTAGCTGGCATGATGGTTAATGAAGGCATTGGGAAAGGCTCGTTCCATCTCATGTTTTCAGTATAGCCATCCGTATTAGGCTGTTCTTGTACTTGTACTCCACCAGCCCAGTTATCTTTACTGATGGCATCGTAACCTTCCATAATATTACCATTGCAATACACTCTACCAAAAACATAATAGCCTAGTTTACTACGTCCTGATTCCGGTTTCAATATACGATGTCCCACAGGAGTATTTTTCGGAGTGAGGGGTCCCGGTTTATAATAATTATTTATGATATTATAAAGTGCAGTATAGTCGCCACCATCAACAGAGCGGTGCACCCAATTGTAGGTTACATTATTCACAAAATTAAATACTCCGTTCCATCCGATAGAAGGATTACGTCCGGCATTACTTGCCCAAAGGTTACGCATAAAAGAACAGTTTTCGCCACCAAGCGTGCTACCAAATGCATGATTGTATGTATCAAGAGCTTTTGCAGAGATCGTATTCTGAATAGTCACATTCACTGTTGGAAGTTTCAGATCCTTGTAACCCTCTCCCGGGCTAAACATGTGACGGTAAAAAGAGATATTTTCATCCAACCCCCATGTACATGAGCAATGGTCTATCATAATGTTACCAACCGGATTTCCTCCAAATGAGTCGTCACGACGTCCAACATTGGTTTCTCCTCTACGGAAACGCATATGGCGAACAACCACATCGTGTGTGTTTACCCAAAAAGATTCACCAGCAAGACAAACTCCATCACCAGGTGCCGTTTGTCCGGCAATAGTAATATAAGGTGCACGAACAATAATTGGAGTTTTGATGCGAATCACACCCGCCACATTAAATACCACAATGCGCGCTCCACCAGTTTCACAAGCTTCACGAAGTGAGCCTGGTCCACGATCATTTAGGTTAGTTACCGTGATCACTTTTCCGCCACGACCACCAAAGCTGTACATGCCACCTCCTTCTGCTCCGGGGAAAGAAGGAACCTTTGCCTGAGGAAGGTCTGTTGGCCTAGCTGCCCAAGGAATATATGGTTTACCTTCTTTAGCTTCTTTTTCTACTTGGGGCAGAGCCTTTGCCCAAGCTTCGTCAGACAGCTTGTATTCTTCATTCATCATTTTTTTCACAGCTTCCTGAACCTCTTTAGGTTCTTTGGGGTACTGCGCTTTAACTACGGAAATTGGTGCCATCAAAGCTGCGGCACAAATCACTAAAATCCATTTTCTCTTCATATTGTCTTGAATTGTATTGAGTTTCTTAGTTCGGCTTTACTAATTAGACTAATTTTTTAGGCATTTGTAATCGGTGAAAGGGATCTTTTTTATAAAAAAATCAAAATTCAAAGATTCTGATGAAAGAAGACCTTTAATAAAAAGTGGATTGGGTTACTTATATAGTATCCCAACCCACTAATATCAATAGTACCACACACAGACTCTCGTCCCGTAAATATACTAATAATATGTTAACTCTAAAAAGAGAATTTTATAGAATCATAAGAACATTAGAACAGAGATTACTCGGCCAATGGATCAAATGTTCCATTAGTACCGGCTTGATTGTAATCTTCCCAACCAATAGTTTGTCCCAAATCTTTATTACTACTCTGTGCTCCTTGAGCAAATCCTAAGAAATAATACTTAGGGAAAAACATCATAGTCAAATTAATATGATTCAGATCACGAGCGTCCCCCTTCTTTAACTTGCGAACTAATTTAGTTGCATAAAATTCTCTCAATTGTTCTAACTGAGTTGTCAATTCTTTACGATAATCAACAGCAGCGGGGCGAACAACACTTGCATTAACTAAAGGGTCTGAAGCCATAGTGGTATTGCCTAACCCATAAGAATCTTGTACACGGAATTCCATATTTTCACGACGTTGACCGTTCATTGGATTAAATCCTAAATAGGTGCAGGTATTTCCTCCCCAACCAGTTAGAGTCCATGTTGAAGGAGCTCCATCGGCTTTACCGGTTCCGCCATCAAACAACATCCACCGACGAAGGTCATCAAAACGCTTCCCTTCATAAGCCAACTCTATCTGACGTTCATAAAGAACTGCCGACATACAAGCTGCCTGATCAGATGATAAGTTCAATTGCAAACCATAATTATCAACTGAAGTATAACCTGCACGAGCACGTATTGCTTGTAATTGTGCAACAGCTTCATCCATGTGTCCAGCGCCACAAGCTGCTTCAGCATAATTCAACAACACCTCTGCATAACGAATTTCAATATAAGGAGCTGCTGAGTATGCAAATCCACCATTATTATCGCTAGCAGCCCAAGTGTATAGCGGATTAGCATTTACATCACGATCATCGGAACGCTTACGTACATAAAGTCCTTTTTTGTTTAACAGCAGATTGTCAGCACCATAAGACTTGCCACTTTCTGAATCAGTTTGATCGTCAGCATTGGTATACCACACATAGTTCCATAGTTCATAATTCTGACCACCACCGTAAGAAGGATTATCAGCATTTGCAGCTGTAGGGTCACCAGAATAGGCCCAACGTACACCTGGAAAAGCAAACGTACGATAGAAACGCGGATCACGATTCATGAAAGGATAATTCTCATCGTATGTATAACTTGAGCCTTCCAATTTCGTATAAGTACTGGCAAGTGCCGGTTTCTTTCCATCTGCCATCGGGAACATATCAACTAACATAGCAGAAGCCTCCTTACCACTACCTGTCGCATTTTTCGGACGAATTCCACGTTCCCAACTGTTATTCTTCATTCCATCTCCTGACTGTACCGTGTTAAAGAGCGTAACAAAGACTGCTTCAGGATTGTTAACAGTAGAAAATATTCCGGCAAAATCGGAACCATTAATATTGCTAGTGGTTTGATATAATTTGTAACCACATGAATTAATAATTGGAATTGATTTTTTAATTTCTTCGTAAACTGTATTCCAACGTTCTACGTCATTCGATCTATTGAACATAGGGCTTGCCCAAAGTAGCAATACACGTCCTTTCAGTGCAAGAGCCGTGCCGGAAGTAACACGTCCCCAATCTTCTGACGTCCAACCATTACTCGTGGTTGCAGCAGTCAACATTTCAGCAGATTTATCCAGATCTTCGCAAATAAACTCAATGCAAGCCTTTGCCGAAGAACGAGGAACAGCTGAAGACTCAACCGGTTCCAATACATCTTTAACAATAGGCACACCGCCATACCATTTTACTAAATTATAATAACACCAAGCACGGAAAAAATAAACTTGCCCTAACAGTTTATTCTTATCCTCTTGCGACAGCGAGCCATCGCTAATACCTTGAATTACATCGTTGATGTTACGAATGCGTCCCCAAACAGAAGCTTGAATATTATTAGCCTGATTGTGAAAATAATCCACCACTTTAGTTCCACCCATTACAGTCATTTCAGCCTGAGGGTCTACAAATGCTCCGAATCCACTATATTCTTCTGTAGATTTTGATTGGTCATCAGCATTTCCTGTGCAATTGTATTTCCAATTTGCATCTGAGTTAGGATCAGGCAACGACCAAGAATACACATCAGATACGCGGGCATTAGCGCCTGTATAATAATCATAGATCCCAACATTCACATTATCATAATTCTTTTTATCACCAAGAAAGCTATCGCTGCATGAAGATAAAGCAAGAACTGAAATCAAAGCTTTACTAAGCAATTTTATATTATTTCTTTTCATTGTCAACTTCGTTTAAAATGTAAGATTAACACCAATAGTCAATTTTCTTAGAGTAGGATAACTTCCATAACTATTCATCGGATCCATAAAATTATCAGGATACGGATTATAAAAGCTCAACAGATTTTGACCCGTAACATTGAAACGGCAACTCTGAATACCTAGTAACTTAATATACCTGGAAGGTATTGCATAAGCTAAAGTCAGACGATTCAACTGAACACGAGTGCCACTCACTCTCCAAAAAGTAGATGCAACACTATTAACACTAGAATATCTCAAATTAGGTAAGTTAGCATCGCGATTAGCAGCCATCACTAAATTACCAGAGCCATCGTAAATATCATTATACACAAACATATTGTCTGGATCCCAAAAAGAAGGCATATTTGTGTATTCCAAACCAATCTTACTATTATTATTATCAGTATCAGTACTACTACTACTACTACTACTACTACCTGGTTTTAAGGCTGCCGACGGAATCATACTGTAACCTCCCCAACTAGCACTAATCTGCGCTGTTAAAGAAATACCTTTCCACTCTGCACTCAAATTAGTAGTAAATGCATAAGGATTAGAACGGTTAGACAACTGAACCTGATCATTGTCTTTATCAACAATACCATCTGGCCCTGCATATGATCCATTTGCCTGTTGAGCGCCGCGTACATCTTTATACATCAACATACCGGGACGCACTTGGTCCTTTGTTCGCCCCATGTAAGAGGTAATATTGTTCTTGGTAAAATACTCTTCAATATCCTGAAAACTACGGAACATACCAACACATTGCATACCCCATGTCCCAACATCTGAACGATGTCCTTTAGTAATCTGGCGATAAAGATATTGAGTATCCCAGTCCATATTAAGTACCTTATTATCTGTATAGCCAGTGTTAATGCCTATCTTGTATTTAAAGTCCTTTCCAATCTTATCTCTCCATGTCGCAGAAAATTCAACGCCATAGTTATCCATCTCGCCCACGTTAAGTGCCGCCGATTGAGTTCCAACTATACCGGGAATAGACTGCGAAATATTCATCAACATTTCACGGTTCATTGTATAATATCCATCAACATTAAAGGATAAACGATTATTTAATGTATTCAAATCAATACCAAAATTTGCTTTATATGATTTATCCCAATGTACATCACGATTTACAGCTGAATTGGTTTTATTGATGGTGATACGATTTTCAGTACCATTACCAGTATTCGTCCCAAACATTGGACCTTTGTTGGCATCTTGAGCATACACCTGCATCCATTGCCATGCATATGTATTGTCACGACCCGTCAAACCAAATGAAGCACGTACCTTTAAATAATCCACCCAGCTTACTTTCTTCATCCAGCTTTCTTGTGAAATAATCCAGCCGATAGAAGCGGAAGGAAACATTCCCCAATAGTTTTCTGGAGCAAATTTGGTTGATGAATCGGAACGAAGCAAGGCTTCAAACAAATATTTATCAGCATAAGCATAATTTAAACGTCCGATATAAGACATAGTCCCTGATTCGGAACGAGTAAATGTAGTAGATTCTGTATTAGCCTCTGCAGAATTAGACTGACCGGTAGTAAATGTATAAGGATCAGATACATAACCGTATAAGTACTCACTTTCTGCTTCTGATTTCTCAATTGAAAATAATCCGCCTATATGATGTTGACCGAAATCACGAGCATAAGAAGCGGTGAAATTCATCTGATAATTGTCCGTACGACTCGTGTTACGAGACAGATAAGAGGGAGAGCCATTAGAGATCGTAGAACTACTAAAATTATCTTCAGAGATGATGCTATCATAGTCTTGACCTGATACCGGAGTATATAAGTGAGAGCCACTTCCTGAACGGTCAGCCAAATGATAGATGTTATATTCAGAACCATATTGATTGTTCTTATCTGAGTTAATACTCTTTGAATACGAAAACCTCATTTTCAAACCTTTCAATAGATTATTCCAACCAAAATCATATTCCAGACTACCATTGACACTCATGTTTGAAGTCATATTACGACTATAGTCTCCTGAATTTTGAAGAACTGAATATGAATAATTCTGATTCCCATCGACTTCTTTATTACTTACTCCATAAGCAGTAATCGGTTTTCCATTTATTTCTTCCGGAATATAATAGGGGCGAGTAAGTAATAGATTATAATCTTTTTCATCGCTGGTACCACCCACCTTTACATTTGGTGTGTTCTTCTTTCCATAATCACCGGAAACAGTTAAGTTGGCTCTCAACCATTTACTAACCTTCACATCTACACCTGAACGAAAATTCCAACGATTATAGTCTAATCTACCCAAGTTACCATCCTGGGTAAAATAAGAAATATCCGCAAAATAACTAGCTTTCTCCGTAGCTCCACTGATGTTGACACTGTGTTTCATGGTGAAAGCGGTTTTCCAATATTTATCGAGCAAATCATAATTAAGTCCCTTCATTGCTTCCAACTCATCTGTTTGAAACAAATCAGTAGTATGGTTTGAAGTAAGGGTCGGATCGGCAAGAGCTACTGCATTATACAATCTCCCATAGTTATATGCACTTAACATTTTGGTACGTGAAACTTCGTCAGCAATACCCAAAGTTGCATTATAAGAAACTTGAGGTGCGCCCAACTGCCCTTTTTTTGTTGTTACAAGAATAACACCATTTGCAGCACGGGCTCCGTATACAGCAGCAGCAGCATCCTTCAAAACGGAAATGCTCTCGATGACCGAAGGATCTAGGTTATTAAAAGCAGCAGCTCCTAAATTTTCCGATGAATTACCAACTTTCATATCATTGGGATAAATATATCCATCAATTACATACAAAGGTTCTTGAGAATCACTATTCACATCTCCTAAAGACTTAGTGTCACGAATATAAATACGGGCATTTTCACCCGGGCGAGATTGACCACCACTAACACTCAAACCATTAACCATACCACTCAACGAAGAGGCCAAACCACCACCTGAAAGATCCTGGATATCATTCATCGACACAGTAGAAATTGCTCCAGTTAAATGAGCCTTTTTTTGAGTTCCATAACCAACGACAATAACTTCATCAAGCAATTGTGCATCTTCTTTGAGTATAATAGTTGCCTTTTTAAAATCGGAGATTTTTTGTGGAACATATCCTACAAAAGTGACTTCAACTATTTTTCCTTCAGGCACTGACAACGAAAATTTACCATCAAAATCAGTAATCACTCCTATAGTCGTACCTACTACTTTTACAGCAGCACCTATTATTGGCTGTTCCGCTTCATCGAGAACAACCCCTTTATAGGTTTGGGTCTTCTGGGCATGGGCAGACAGAGTCAGAACAAAAACCAGAAAAATGCCCAAACACATTTTGATTATACTATTATTATATTTCATTATTATAGCATTAAAATTTGTAGTTCATATAATTATTCTCCATACCAGCGAGGGTCTCCACTCTTATAATCATTAGCTACTGTAGCAGCAGGCTTGAAATTCACACCACCTTCAGATCGGCTCAAATCAAACGCAAGGTCTATAGGGCCTGAGAATTCCGGATCTTCAAGAATAGCATAAGGATTCCCACTAGAATCATTTTTACCCGTATCACTGGAATCAACTGATTTCAGGACGCCAAAAATTGTATTACCCTTTGTATATCTTTTGCCCTGAGAAGATAATAGCTTATTCAAGCGATATGTATCGTAGAAAATATTATGATGAACATTAAACACTAGCGTATTAGTGTTTGCAAGGTTATTTGCAAAATCCTTGCCGTTCATTGTTTTACTGAATGTGTTATTGAATATATCAAAAACAGAAGAATTACCCGAGTCTCCAAAAATCTTCTTTGGCTGAGCATTACTTGAGTTACCATAACGAATAAAATAAGCAGAACTATTATCACTTAAGTTATAAAAAGTGCTGTTTTTTATTGTCAGATTCTTAATCAAGCCATTACTTGATCCTTGTAGATTAATTACAGGATTAGATCCAGAGTTATCAAGTTGAACAATACATTCAGTAATTCGAAAATCGCGTAAGCTCCAGTTTTTCCCATTTCCATAAAGGAAACTGTTCTTCACGTTTTTAAAATTGCATTCCTGAAAGATAACAGGATTTTCAATCACAAAACCATCTTGATTTGCACCATCGTTTTTATAACCCAATGCAAAAGTAGATATAGTCTCAGAAGGATTAGCACTTAATGTTAGTACTCCCGTCTGAAGCATCTCTGTACAGTCAAAATTAATAAACTTAACTTTTAGCCCGCCTTGAGTCATCAATCCTCCATCGGGGCCAACAACAACAGTTGCTCTATTAGTTTTATCACCACGGAATGTAACTGTATTCAAATCAAAGTCAACAAGACTATTTAACGTATAAGTTTTACCTCCAATAAGTTCAAAACCTTGTTCTTTATCACTCGGCTGGATATTTGCCATAATATATTCAGCAATATCCTCTCCTTCTGGAATCGTTATAGCAGGAACCAACGTAGAATAAGCAAATACAGTTGCAGACGCAGCCTCTTTATTATTCAATTTCACATTGCCCAATGCTTTAACACTGACCTCATACTTTGTATCTGCCCGTTTATGAAAGATGGCAGAGCATCCGTCTACAAGACTATCCTTAACGAGTACAATAGGATTAGAAGGATCATCCACTATATTTAGATTAAATAAATAGCCACCAGCACCATAGACTATAGGCCAAGTAACTTTCACACTCTCCGATCCATCGTCATTAGCTAATGTTGCAAAACAAGTATCATCAATTTTCGGTGATTCCAATTGAGCATTACTTACGCCTCCCGAAAATCTTTCGTTATCATTAATGCCATCGGCACAAGAAATAACAAAGAGAAACATCGATAGGCAACAAAGACTACCAAGATTCTTAAATTTACTCTTCATAATTCATAGATTAAATTTTAAATTGAAACAAATTATATTTATAACGTTAAATTCTATCTTTCTTTTGAAAAATACTTTTCAAATAAGATATATTACCTCCATAATTAGCTTTCACATCATGAACATTGTTCGCATCTCGCGAACGCTCCACGACTAACCAACCACTCCATCCCATATCGTCAAGAGTTCGCTTAACCTTATTCATGTCCAATCTCTTATTATCGGCTAACAAAGTACCGTCAGTATCTGTACAATGAATCTGGCATATATTATCTTTGCCTAGAATTCTAAGTTCATCACACAGATTACGACCGGCTTCCAGTGAGTTTTGAAATTTATAATAGATCTTTATTCCTTTTGAATTAATGTCTTTCAGCAACGCAACTTCACCCTTCGCATCAAGCGAGGTTTCAACCCCAATTATTCGGCCCTCTTTTAAAGCCATATCGCCAACTATTTTTAAACGATAAACCAATTCTTGGCGTATCTCAGGATACTTATTCAAATCACATTGCACACCTAAAGGTAAAAATGCAACTTTAACATCCATCACTTTCATTGTATTGAGGCAATCTTTAACCAAATCCTTGTAATTAGGACGAGCGACAAAGGATTGCCCATAAAAACCTGACATAGCAACTGAAGAGACACTTACATTGTATTCTTTAGACTTTTCTCTAAACAACTTTTGAAAAGATGGTTGACGCAACTTGTTATCAAAAGAATCTCTCTTACCAAGTCCTCCCATATCCATCTCTACACCATCACCTTTTAGCTCATTGACTAGTTCAAATGAACCTATCTTTTGACGCTTCATTATCATCCAATCGCACACTGCTATTTTATATCGTTGCCCATCCTTCTCGTTCTTGAGCGTATTTGCTTCTACTTCCAAAGAAAACGTAGAAGAGAGGTAAAGCATTAATAATAAAGTGCATTTAGAAAGCATAATAGCCAAATTCGTTTATTGTTTTTTTAGAGCCTTATACATAAAGACGATGCATGATTAATTATGTAATCACTAAAGGTGAAAAACTTATAAAAAAAAGAATAAATGGTTATGCCGCATAATTTAGCTACATTTGCACGCTCTTATAACATTGCCATAATTTCCGCAATTGGGCCGCAAAAGTAATACATTATTAGGATAACTTTATATGAACATCGGAGTTAAAAAGCTAACACAAGGTCCCATTCGTAGTCAATTATTTAATCTGGCAATGCCAATTATGGCTACAGCATTCATCCAAATGGCATATAGCCTAACGGATATGGCATGGGTAGGAAGATTAGGGAGTGAATCTGTTGCAGCTATAGGATCAGTAGCAATATTGATGTGGATGTCGGTATCTATATCCCTACTCAATAAGGTTGGTTCTGAAGTCAGTGTAGCCCAGTCTATTGGCGCCGAGAATATGGAAGATGCAAGATGTTTCGCTTCACATAACATTTCAATCGCGCTCATTATTTCCATTATTTGGGGAGGAATACTTTTTTTCTTAGCAAGACCAATCATTAATATATATGCTCTAGAAGAGCATATTACAGAAAATGCTATTTCTTATCTCCGAATTGTTTCAACAAGCTTGCCTTTTGTTTTTATATCAGCCGCATTTATCGGAATATACAATGCAGCAGGGAGAAGCAAAGTTCCATTTTTTATTAGCGGAACCGGACTGATTCTTAATATCCTTCTAGACCCACTTTTTATTTTCGGTTTTGATTTAGGCACAAATGGAGCGGCTTATGCTACTTGGATTTCACAGGCCATTGTATTTGTTTTATTCGTATATCAGTTGCGCAAGAGAGATGTTCTCCTTGGAGGGTTTCCTTTTTTCACCAAACTACGCAAAAAATACGCTTATCGCATTCTAAAGTTAGGTGCACCGGTAGCCGGATTTAACGTTTTATTTGCATTTGTCAATATGTTCCTTTGTCGGACGGCATCCGAAGTGGGCGGACATATAGGATTAATGACACTCACCACAGGTGGGCAAATTGAAGCAATCACATGGAATACATCACAAGGATTCTCTACCGCTTTAGGGGCATTCATTGCACAAAATTATGCCGCAGGATATACCACGCGAGTAATCAAAGCTTGGCATACAACTCTATGGATGACTTTCATTTTTGGTACTCTCTGCACGCTTTTATTCGTTTTCTTTGGTAGTGAGATCTTTTCGATATTCGTTCCCGAACAAAAGGCATACCTCTCAGGAGGAGAATATCTAAGAATATCAGGCTATTCTCAACTCTTCATGATGTTAGAAATTACCACTCAAGGAGTATTCTATGGCATTGGGCGCACAGTACCTCCTGCTGTAATAAGCATTATATTCAATTATATAAGAATACCATTGGCTATTCTTTTTGCCCAAATGGGTATGGGAATTGAAGGTATATGGTGGGCAATTAGTTCTACGAGTATCGCTAAAGGAATCGTTTTAGCCCTTTGGTTTGCAATCATAAAAAAGAAAGCTCTAAAACTTGATTTCAAAAAAAGTATATAATTCTTTGTGTGCCAAGCAATTACAATCTAACATTTTCTATTTAGACAAAATTAATATTTGCAATATACAAACTATTCGTATCTTTGTATTGTTTAATAAAAGAAATCATTAAAAATAAACCGTAGACAACTGATTATGAAAAAGATCAAATTTTTAGCATTATTTTTAAGTGCTTCCTTAATATTTGGAAGTTGTAGTACTACAAGTAACACTGTAAAGGGAGGCGCTATTGGCGCAGGTTCAGGCGCGGCATTAGGAGCGATAATCGGTGGGATAGCAGGTAAAGGAAAAGGTGCCTTGATTGGTGCAGCTATAGGTACCGCTGTTGGTGGAACAGCTGGTGCAGTAATCGGCCGTAAAATGGACAAGAATGCTGCTGCTGCTGCTGCAATCGATGGTGCAAATGTAGAGAAAATTACTGATTCCAATGGACTAGCTGCTGTGAAAGTTACTTTCGAATCAGGTATCCTTTTTGGTTTCAACTCCTCTACCTTGAGCGCTACATCTAAAAAATCATTGAGCGAATTTGCCGGAATTTTAAGAGCTGACCCAACATTAGATATTGCAATCATTGGCCATACCGATAAAGTTGGTACCTATGAAGCTAATCAAACTGTTTCGACCAAACGTGCACAAGCAGTCGGTAATTACCTTCAACTAGCCGGTGTATCTAGTTCTCAATTCAAATCTGTAGAAGGTGTAGGATACGCTCAATATAACGAAGCTGTTAGTGCTGAGCAAAACCGTCGTGTAGAAATCTACATGTATGCCAGCCAGCAAATGATTAAAAACGCTGAAGCAGGAAAGTAACCTATTTAGAGAAGCTTTACTCTTTCACTACTTAGCTGAATACAAAACAAAGATTTCACAGATTACTTCGACCACAAAAAAACTGGACTTTGTAATTTGTGAAATCTGTTTTTTTGTCAATCACATCCAAAAGCAAAACCGCTACTATGATCGTAAAAAAAATACTCCGCAGTATCCGTAATTTAATTATCTTTTTCTTTCTTTCTACCATCTTTGCAGTAGTGGCCTACCGCTATATACCTGTTTATGCCACCCCCTTGATGCCTATCAGATGTATACAACAACTTTTTGATGGCACTAAACCTATATGGAAACATGAATGGATATCGTTCGAAGAGATGTCCCCCTACATGCCAATGGCTGTAATTGCTTCTGAAGATAATCGCTTCCCAACACACAATGGCTTTGACATGGTTGAAATAAAAAAAGCAATAAAAGAAAATGAAAAAAGGAAGAAGAAGCGTGGAGCTAGTACGATCAGTCAACAAACTGCAAAAAACGTATTCCTTTGGCCACAATCGTCATGGCTCAGAAAAGGGTTTGAAGTGTATTTTACGGCTCTGATTGAACTAGCATGGTCTAAAGAGCGCATAATGGAAGTGTATTTAAATTCTATTGAAATGGGAAAAGGCCTTTATGGAGTTGAAGCAACAGCCCAATATAAATTCGGCACGCAAGCCTCTAAACTAAATAAAGGGCAATGTGCATTAATAGCTGCAACATTGCCCAATCCTATACGTTTTGATTCTTCTCGACCCTCGCCATATATTAAACGAAGACAACAACAAATACTACGTTTGATGCGAATGCTTCCCCCTTTCCCTGAGAAAGAAAAGGGGAAACAATAATTTATGCTATATCTCTACCTCTCTCAATATAAGCCAACACATCGCCCTTATTCACTAGTTCACCTTGCTTAGCACAGACTTCGACAACCCGTCCTGCAAAATGAGCCATCACCTTATCGTAAGTGCCCCAAGGCGTTGCTATATAGCATACAGTGTCATCTGGAGTATACTTCCGTCCTACTTCGGGAGGCATTGAAGGTGAGGTTACGTCAATTTCCCAAATAATACGTCCTTTTTCTAAGGCCGTAATAGGTTCAGCTTTAGCACGTTTGATTTTCTTCACTTCTTCTTCAGAGAATCCTTGCACAGCAAGCGCAGCATCTTTAGCCCGTTGAAGTTCTTCTTCAAAGCGCTTCTTAGCAACACCCGATTTATAATCACGATACTGACGATCATGCATAGCCAATTCGAATAGTTCCTCATCATCAGGGCCACAATCCCATCCGTTCTCTTTCATCTCAGCTCTATATTCTTCTAATTGATCCGGATAATTTTTTTGAGGATCTTCATCTACAAATTCATACCCTTTAGATTTAGCAAGCTCAATGATTTCAGCATCTAAGGCACCCGGTAGTTTACCGCTCTTACCTAGAATCATACTCCAAGTATGAGTATCTATCATGCTCCAGCGACTTTCGCCTTTAACCAAAGCCATGACATTCATCAATGCCACATTCTTCACATATTGGCTAAAAGGAGTTACCAATGGAGGATATCCTAGTTTAGGCCATACATATTCCACCTCATCAAACAGCATCAACAACAAATCATCCAAGTGCAATTCCGGCTCGTTTTTGCTCCGCAAAATCATGTTTATGCCCGAATGTACACCTTTCAAGTCAGCCATCATAGACCCCATCATTCCACCCGGCAATCCGCATTTTAATAGCAACGAAGACATGTGTTTATTTGTTGGATCAATAAAATAACCCAGAAAGTCGTCAATGAATTCTTGAGTCATGGCACGCGCTTTCATATATGCCTTCATATTGATTTCAGCAACCTGAAAACCTTTATCTTTGAGCATCGCCTGAACAGAAATTACGTCTGGATGTACTTTACCCCAAGATAGCGGTTCCATTGCCACATCAATGATGTCAGCGCCATTCTCGCAGACTTCAAGAATAGAGGCCATAGAGAGACCCGGACCCGAGTGCCCATGATATTGAATAATAGTTTCTGGATGTTTTTCTTTAATTGCCTTAGTTAGCCGCCCCAACATTCCAGGACGTCCGACACCAGCCATATCTTTCAAACAGATTTCAGGTGCACCTGCAGCTATCAGTTGATCAGCAATGCTAACATAGTACTCTACAGTGTGCACAGGAGAGAAAGTAATACAAAGAGTAGCCTGAGGAATCATTCCGCTATCAAGTGCATACTTAATAGATGGAATAATATTCCTTACTTCATTTAATCCACAAAATATGCGCGTAATATCGACTCCTTGTGCATGCTTTACTTTGTACATGAGTTGGCGAACATCAGCAGGAACAGGATACATACGCAGTCCATTTAATCCACGATCGAGCATGTGGGTCTGAATACCTGCATCATTGAAAGGTTTTGTAAACTCACGCACGGCTTTATTAGGGTTTTCACCATACAACAAGTTCACTTGTTCGAAGGCACCGCCATTCGTTTCTACTCGGGCGAAACAGCCCATTTCTACAATTAAGGGAGCAATTTTGACTAGTTGATCTACCCGGGGTTGATACTTACCGGAAGATTGCCACATGTCTCGATAGACGAGGCTGAATTTAATCTCTTTTTTCATTGCTTTAGGTTATATGCTATTGACTTGACTTGGGAAATTTGTGTCCACAAATATAGTCATTCAAATAACATAAAGACAACAATCAAGCTCGTTTTTTACATAAAATATGTATAATATACCATCCTTATAAAAAGGTAGGAGCAAGTAGAACTTTCAAACTGCTTGCTCCTTATGATCTATACTAAATATATATTTCCAAGTCAAAAGTCACACAAATTAATATAACCTACTCATATTAAAAGACTTAGATATGATAAATCATTTATATATCTAGTTGATAAGTATATTTAATTATACAAAATCCTTCAATTCTTCCTGTAATCTCTGTCGGGTAAAAAAGATGCGACTTTTCACAGTACCAAGAGGCAAATCAAGTTTTTCTGCAATCTCACGATACTTGAAGCCTGACACATGCATTGAAAATGGTATTTTGTATTCTTTAGGCAATGCATTCACTATACGATGCATTTCTTTGAGATCGTATGCCCCTTCTGTGCTTTCAAAGCCTGAATTCTGAGGCAAATTAAGATGATACAAATTATCTGTTTGATCCACATAAGTCTGATCACGGACAATCTTACGATAGTTATTTATAAAGATGTTGCGCATGATGGTATACATCCAACCTTTAAAGTTTGTCTCGGGGATATATTTATCTTCATTATCTAAAGCTTTTAATGAAGTTTCCTGCAACAAGTCGTTTGCTTCTTCCCTATTGGAAGTTAATTTATATGCAAAGCGAAATAACTCATCCTGAATACTAATCAGATCTTTTTTAAAACTTAAACTTTTCATACTTTGCTAATTTTATAAGTGAATATAAATTGTGATTCTCTGAATGCAAGTATAAACCTTTTTTCTGAAAAAAGCAAGGGAAATTCCGTTTATATTTAGGGTGAAAACTGATAAATAATAGTTTTCAGGCGCTTTTTGATAACTATCAGGTGTAATAGAACGTCGTTTAAAATTTATTTTAAACAATAGAAGTCTTTCCTTTTTATTTTTCACAATTAGAGAAGGTAAAGAGAGATGCTTAATTCCTCTTTAGAAGTAATCAGAAGAGCCTCAAAAGAAGCAGAATACCCAAAAACGTCAATTATATTATAAAAATAGCCTAGGAAACAAGAAAGATCGTAAAAGCTCGAAAATAGTTAAAAGAAGCCTTTGGTTAATCAAAGCATCGAGTATTAGTGTTAGTGTTACATTAGAGTGTCGAAAAAGAAAAGAACATGAAAAGAAGTATACGCTTATTCGTTTTATTTTTATTATTAGTGACTGGAACACAATGGAGCATAGCACAGAGTAAGGAGGAAAAAAGAGCGAAGAAAGAACAAACTGTAAAAAGGGAGATTGAGTCCAAAGGATACTGTATTGAAGTGAACACAGCCCTTCCACGCAGAGGTCTTAACGTACAATTGACCTCTTCTTACTCTCTTGAGATAAAGAATGATTCCGCATCCTCATGGCTCCCTTACTACGGACGAGCTTACTCTATCCCATACGGCGGAGGTGACGGCCTCACGTTTAAAGCACCTATAGAGAACTACAAACTTACTTATAATAAGAAAGGTACAGCTAAAATAGAATTCACCGCCCGGACCAAAGAAGATGTTTTTAAATTCTACATATCAATTTTTACTTCAGGTTTATCAAGTATAAGTGTGGATATGCAGAATAGAGACTCCATCGACTTTTCTGGAGAACTTAAAATAAAGAAATAAAATTAATTATTGGTTTCCCTTTAGAATAGGAAGGCAGATTTTATATTTCACGGCAAGAATACGAACAATGAAAACACTAACTCCACTAGTAATCTGAGTGAACATCGGATTAAGACTAGCAAAGTCGCACGCCCAATAAACCATTCCACCAACGACGCAAGCTATGGCATATATTTCTTTGCGAAAAATAAGAGGTATTTCGTTAATAAACACATCACGAATAACCCCGCCGGCAGCGCCAGTTATGCTACCCATAACAATAGCAACCCAAAAGGGGTAACCCAGAGCAAGTGCTTTTCCCACTCCCACCACTGTAAAAAGAGCTAATCCAATACTATCAAAAATAAAAAAAGTGTTGTGCAAATGAATAAGATATTTTCCCAAGAAGATAACCCAAAGCAAGGCTAATCCAGAGCACACGAGATATACAGGATCTGTCATCCAAAACGGAGTAACACCAAGCAATAAATCCCGAATGGTTCCACCGCCAATAGCAGTGACTAATCCAACGACATAGGCTCCAAACCAGTCGAACTGCTTGGCAGAAGCCAAACGGATGCCACTGATAGCGAAAGCAAACGTACCGACGAACTCTATAATCTGAACAAATGTTGGCATATTCTAAGCTTTTTGTTTGCAAAGAAACGAATAATTTCCAAAAGAAGCCGTACATTTGCATTCCGAATAATAGCAAAAAACTAGGATGAAAATAACAATCGTGGCCGGGGCTCGCCCCAATTTCATGAAGATAGCGCCCATTGTACGTGCCATCGAGGCTGCACAGGCGCAAGGTAAACGAATTTTTTACAGATTAGTATACACGGGAACAGAAAGAGATAGTAGCCTGGATGCTTCCCTATTTGCTGACCTGAACATGAAAGGACCTGATGTCTACTTGGGCGTAAATAGCAATAACTCTACCGAACTTACGGCAGGTATCATGATTGCTTTTGAGCGCGAGTTGGCTGAGAAT
This sequence comes from Bacteroides ihuae, assembly GCF_900104585.1. GTDB lineage: Bacteria > Bacteroidota > Bacteroidia > Bacteroidales > Bacteroidaceae > Bacteroides > Bacteroides ihuae. The sequence continues at coordinate 536,522 of NZ_FNVX01000005.1, read as the reverse complement.
CCCGCACATGTGGTTCTGGTTGTAGATGATTTGACTTCGACTATGAGTTGCGCCATCGTAGCAAAAAAACAAAATATAAAAGTTGCTCACGTAGTTGCCGGTACACGTTCCTTTGACATGAGCATGCCTAAAGAGGTGAACCGAATGATAACTGACGGTCTCTCCGATTACCTCTTTACGGCCGGAATGATAGCAAATCGTAACTTGAATCAATCCGGAACAGAGAACGAACACGTATATTATGTAGGTAATATTCTAGTGGACACGATACGCTATAATCGGAACCGATTGCTTCGCCCTATGTGGTTCAGCGTATTGGGATTGAAAGAACAAAACTACATTCTACTTACTATCAACCGCCATGCATTACTAGCCAACAAGGCGAACTTCAAAGAATTGCTCGAGACACTTATTGAAAAAGCAAATGGTATGCCCATTGTAGCCCCATTACACTCATATGTAAGTGATGCAATTAAAGAAATGCAGATAAAAGCTCCTAATCTACACCTACTATTACCACAAAGCTATCTTACCTTTGGCTTTCTTATGAATAAGGCAAAAGCAATTGTTACCGATTCAGGCAATGTAGCCGAAGAGGCAACTTTCCTAGGCATTCCTTGTATCACTCTCAACACTTACGCCGAACATCCGGAGACTTGGAAAATCGGTACCAATGAGTTGGTAGGAGAAAATCCGTCTGTATTGGGTGAAACCATGGATAAATTAGCGAAAGGAGAATGGAAACAAGGCATATTGCCCGAACGCTGGGACGGACGCACAGCCGAAAGGATTGTGCAAATACTTCTGAACGAATAATTCCTCTCTATTCGAGCAGACGGGCTGGTTTACTTATTTGAACCTCTTTACAAGACCTATTTTTATCAAAATAGAAAGGTGCAAATACACTTATTAATAGGTGACATATCAATATCATTTAACCAACCTCATCACCACTATTTATTTACATATAATACAGTCGAAATAGATCTTACTACTTCACCGCGGTGAATTAACTAGTTCAGCGTGGTGAAGTAGTTAATTCACCGCGGTGAACTAGTTAATTAAGCAACCCCCTCTCACAACGCTTGTAGAGGGGTATTGAACAGTTTCCTAAACATTGACAAACGACTTGCTAAAAACTTCTTTTTTATTCATTCCAATTGTACTGCGCGCAACTAAATGTCATTGGATAATATGCTATCGCCATACCCCTATGCAATACCTCATTACATATAAGGGTAGCTGTTGTATCGTGCAACGCAAGGAAAAGAACTGTTTATATTAATGAGTATTATGTAAAGCCAAACCTTTGTTAAATACTTAGAATTCAAAAAAGTAGCATAAAAACTGTTATAGCAATAATCAATATAACAACAATTTTACTAACTTTGTCTCCTTGATTATGACATGTATGAAAAAGAAATATCACAAATTTATTATACTATTTTTACTTGCATTCCTTACCCCGAATGCTTTTGCACAATTAAGGGGAATTGTTACTGATTCAATATCACATGAGCCTTTGATGTATATATCCGTATTCTACGAAGGTAAGGGTGTGGGAGGTATTACTGATGTAAACGGCGCCTACAAGATTGAAACGAAAAAAGGGTGGAACAAAGTAACATTCTCTGCTATAGGATATATTAGTAAAGTAATCAAAATTCTCCCTGACACCAAAGAATTGAACGTACAACTATCTCCGGCATCCATTCAGTTGAATGAAGTAGTAGTAAAACCTAAGAAGGAAAAATACTCGCGAAAGAATAATCCGGCAGTGGACTTTATGCGTAAAGTAATTGATCATAAATCGGCTCAAAAGCTTGAAGAGAATGAGTATTATCAGTACGACAAGTACCAAAAGATGAAGATGTCCATTAACAACGTAACTCCTGAAAGTCTCCAAAAGGGCATCTACAAGAAATTTAAGTTCTTATCAAAGCAAGTAGAAGTTTCTCCTGAGACCCATAAAATGATTTTGCCCATATCGATACAAGAAACAGCATCACAAACGATCTACCGCAAAAACCCGGAAAGCAAGAAGACGATTATCAAAGGAATGAATTCAAGTGGCATTGAAGAATTCTTTTCAACTGGAGATATGGTTGGGACCATTCTTAAAGATGTCTTTTCGGACGTAAATATATACGATAACAATATCCGTCTGTTACAAACTCCTTTCGTTAGTCCCATCTCTGAATCGGGCATTTCTTTCTATAAGTATTATCTAATGGATACTGTTATGGTAGATAAGCGCGAGTGCGTGCACTTAACATTTGTGCCTCAAAATTCGCAGGATTTTGGTTTTACCGGACACCTATACGTACTCAAAGACTCTACATACGCGGTAAAGAGATGCCTTATGAACTTGCCAAAGAAAACAGGAGTCAATTATGTTGATAATTTAGATATTACTCAAGACTATAAACAATTAGCCAATGGGAACTGGGTACTCACGGATGACGATATGACAGTTGATCTCTCTCTTTTTAAATCGCAGCAAGGATTACAGGTAAAGCGTACCACAAAATACACCAACTACGAATTTACCCCAATAGAACAACGATTATTCAAATTTCGGGGAGATGTAATGAAAGAGACAGATATGCTAACCAAAAGTGATGATTATTGGGCTAGTGTAAGGCAAGTACCACTGACTAAGACCGAAAATAGCATGGATCTATTCATGAATCAGTTAGAACAAATACCCGGCTTTAAGCTCGTCCTTTTTAGCGCAAAAGCATTAATCGAAAATTTTGTTGAAACAGGCTCTAAGGAACATCCCAGTAAATTTGACTTTGGCCCTATCAACACCATGGTTTCTAGTAACTATATTGATGGCACCCGTCTGCGATTAAGTGGACAGACCACAGGAAATTTTGATCCACACTGGTTCCTCAGCGGCTATGGAGCTTATGGCTTTAAAGATCAGAAATGGAAATATAGCGGACAAGTACTCTATTCATTCCCTAAATGCACTTATTTGCCTTGGGAATTTCCCAAAAACAATATATCCGCATCCTACAGTTTTGACGTAATGTCTCCTATGGATAAATTCCTCGCAACGGATAAGGACAATGTATTCGTAGCATGGAAAACAGCACCTGTTGACCAGATGTCATATATACGAGATGCGACTCTCCAATACGAAATGGAGACTAATTGGGGTTTTTCGGTTAAGTTGATGGGCCGTCGGCGTAACGACGAACCAACCGGGAAACTGCAATATATACGTAACAACGCAGACGAAACGGTCAATACCCTCGTACATGATATAACAACGAGTGAACTTGGAGTGACATTACGCTACGCTCCGGGCGAAACATTTGTCAATACCAAACAACGGCGCGTGCCTGTTTCTCTGGACTCTCCCGTATTTACCCTTTCGCAAACAAGTGGATTAAAAGGTGCGCTAGGTGGAGAGTACAATTTCAATCTCACCGAAGCAAGTGCTTGGAAACGTTTCTGGTTATCATCATGGGGAAAAGTAGACATAACTTTTAAAGGTGGCATACAATGGAACAAAGTTCCTTTCCCGCTATTGATATTGCCAGAGGCAAACTTGTCATACATCACCCAACGGGAAACGTTCAACTTAATTAATAACATGGAATTCCTCAATGATCGTTATGCTTCCATGTCTTTAACGTATGATATGAATGGTAAGCTATTCAATCGCATACCACTTCTAAAGAAATTGAAATGGCGCGAGGTTTTTAGATTCCGTGCGCTGTATGGATCACTTAGTGATAAAAATAATCCATACAAGAATACAAATGACGGTGACTTATTCCGCTTTCCTACAAGAGATGGAATCACGACCAGTTTTGTGATGGACCCTGGTACTCCTTATTTAGAAGCAAGTGTCGGCATTCATAACATCTTCAAAATATTGCATATAGAATATGTGCGCCGACTAACATATCTCAATAATCCAAACATCAACAAAGATGGTATCCGATTTATGATGATGGTAACATTTTAGACCCACATACATATGCAACCACTAGCGGAAAGGCTCAGACCAAAGACTTTGGATGAATATATCGGGCAAAAGCACTTGGTTGGCCCAGGCGCTATCTTGCGCAAAATGATTGATGCCGGACGAATCTCTTCTTTCATTTTATGGGGTCCACCGGGAGTAGGGAAAACGACCTTGGCACAAATTATTGCCAATAAGTTGGAAACACCATTCTACAGTCTCAGTGCTGTGAGCTCAGGTGTGAAAGATGTACGTGACGTGATAGAAAGAGCCAAAAGTAACCGTTTCTTCTCACAAAGTAGTCCTATCCTCTTTATTGATGAAATTCACCGCTTCAGCAAGTCACAGCAAGACTCATTGCTGGGTGCTGTGGAACACGGTACTGTAACGCTAATTGGTGCAACCACCGAGAATCCCTCTTTTGAAGTCATCCGCCCACTCCTCTCCCGTTGCCAGCTATACGTGCTAAAATCACTGGAGCAAGAAGATCTACTGGAATTACTTCAACGAGCCATTGTAACGGACTCGGTTTTGAAAGAACGTAAGATTGAGCTGAAAGAGACTGGAGCTATCCTTCGTTTTTCGGGTGGAGATGCCCGAAAATTACTCAATATACTAGAACTTGTAGTCGATTCGGAAACAGAAAATATCGTCGTAATTACCGATAGTTTAGTCACCGAGCGACTCCAACAAAATCCTTTGGCCTATGACAAAGATGGCGAAATGCATTACGATATTATCTCCGCTTTCATTAAATCGATTCGTGGAAGTGATCCCGATGGAGCTATTTATTGGCTGGCCCGGATGGTGGAAGGTGGAGAGGATCCTGCGTTCATTGCTCGCCGCCTTGTCATCTCTGCTGCCGAAGACATCGGCCTGGCCAATCCCAATGCCTTGTTACTAGCCAATGCCTGCTTTGACACGCTGATGAAAATTGGTTGGCCCGAAGGACGCATTCCTTTAGCAGAAGCAACGATCTATCTAGCCACAAGTCCTAAAAGTAATTCAGCCTACACTGCCATTGACAGTGCGTTAGAGTTGGTACGAGAAACAGGTAACCTACCCGTGCCTCTACATCTACGCAACGCACCCACTAAATTAATGAAACAGCTGGGTTACGGACAAGATTATAAATATGCTCACAGCTATGAAGGGAACTTCATTACTCAACAATATCTGCCCGACGAACTAAAAGAGCGCCGCATTTGGCAACCACAAAACAATGCTGCAGAAAACAAACATCTGGAGCAGATGAAAAAACTGTGGAATGAGAAATATAGCAAGTAAATGCAATGCAATTTAACAAGTAAAGTAGATAAAAAGATGAAAATTATAGTATTAGACGGCTATGCAACAAACCCCGGTGACCTTTCATGGGATGAATTAAAAGCCTTAGGCGAGTGTACCATCTACGAGCGAACTTCTCCCGAAGAAGTTCTAAAACGTTTGGCTGGCGCTGAAGTAGCCCTTACTAATAAGGTGTTGTTCACAGCCGAAGTCATGGCTGCACTACCCGAACTAAAATATATTGGCGTACTAGCCACGGGATACAACGTAGTAGATATTGCCGCCGCCAAAGAACACGGCATTGTGGTGACCAATATTCCGGCCTACAGCACTCCATCGGTAGCACAAATGGTATTTGCCCACATCCTGAACATTGCTCAGCAAGTGAGACACCATTCGGATGAAGTTCACAAAGGAAGATGGAGCAACAACCCTGATTTCTGTTTTTGGGATACTCCACTCATCGAACTTCGTGGAAAGAAGATAGGACTAGTTGGTCTGGGACATACCGGATATACCACAGCTCGCATAGCTATCGGGTTCGGTATGCAAGTGTTTGCTTTTACATCAAAGCTATCACTACAATTACCTCCTGAGATAAAGAAGATGGAGTTGGATGAATTATTTAGCGAATGCGACTTTATCAGTCTACATTGTCCACTTACCGAAGAAACAGAGGAGCTTGTTGGTGCTCGCCGATTGTCACTAATGAAGCCCACAGCAGTCCTTATTAACACAGCTCGCGGGCAATTGGTTAATGAGCAAGCTCTGGCCGATGCACTGAACACAGGAAAGATTTATGCAGCAGGTGTGGATGTACTTTCGTCCGAACCTCCTTTAGCAGACAACCCATTGCTTACAGCCAAGAATTGCTATATCACTCCACACATTGCCTGGGCAAGCTTTGAAGCTCGCGAGCGATTAATGGGTATCATGCTTGATAATGTGAAAGCTTACATTGCAGGTAAGCCAACCAATAATATTGTTAAGTAAACAGAGCAATTAATTACAGAAAACCATAAGAGCGAACTCATTCTTGTCAAGAGACGATTTATTTATTATTAACAGGAACAGAGCTTTTCAAAGCACAGAGGTGTTTTCAGGCAAGCAAATAAGCGTTTTGCAAAAACATAAAGGCACTTTAATGAGATAAAGTAAGCAGGTTGGTGAAGTGCAACCGTCTTCCAACTAAAGTGCAACCGTGTAATGAGTCAACTGAACCGTGCAGATAACCAACTGCTCGGTTCTTTTTTGCTTAAAAGCGACCGAAATAAAGAGAAATGAAAGGTTTTATTAAAACGATCAAAGTAATTGGCGAAAAAAAGGGAGAAGCACCAACTTCTCCCTTTTACTGTAGTATAAATCAAAACTACTATATGATTACATTGACAAAGATAACACATTTAAGTACCAAAGTCAAGTTTTTCGTTCAAATAAATCAGTTCAATTAATAAGCATGCCCACCTTCATTCATCTCTTCAGCATCAATCTTCTTATTATCAATACTGCGCCATGCATAAAAGATGTAAGCCACCACAAAAGGAACAAGGATGGATACATAAGCCATCGTTTTGAGTGTAAACAAACTAGAGCAACTGTTAGCTAAAGTAAGTGAACTCTGTAAATCTCCTGTAGACGGATAATAAGCTGTGTTATTGAATCCTGCGCAAAGGAATAGAGCAAGTACAGCAAGCACAGTGCCCGCACCTGTAAACCATATTCCTTTATCAAAAGTCTTCTTCAAGATGCTCATAGCCAAACCAAACAAGACAAGCACCACTCCTATCAAAAAGACTGCAAGTACTACAGGCATCTGAATAAAGTTAATAAAATACTTGTATGATTGCATGTAAACTTCCTGAGTATCGGGGTTAACCGCAAATCCATCTGCAAACAATGTACGAATGACAAATGCAAGGAAAAACACCAGGAAGAATCCACCATTAATAATCAGAGAACGACGGCAACGAGCCACAAAGTCGTCATCATTGATATTATTAATGAAGTATAGCGCACCAAGAATTCGGGCCAAGAAGAACACAGCCAAACCAAGCACTACATTCCACGGATTAGCTAATGCATCGAGTCCATGCCATGCACTTCCCCAACTACTAATAATAGGCATCAACTCCGTCATATTGTCCTTATTCACATAAAAGTCTGATCCGGTAAAGAATGTGGCTACTGCACCGCCCAATAAAACAGGGCCTACCACTCCATTGATCACCAAAAACGTTTGATATGTCTTTTTCCCCAGCAGATTACCCGCTTTACTTTGGAATTCATAACTAACAGCTTGAAGCACAAAGCTAAAAAGAATAATCATCCATAACCAATAGGCTCCGCCGAAGCTTGTACTGTAGAACATAGGAAACGAAGCAAAAAATGCTCCACCAAAAGTTACCAGCGTGGTAAAAGTAAACTCCCACTTGCGTCCGGTCGAATTAACCATCATCTTACGTTGCTCCTCGTTCTTCGGAAGAGAGAACAACATCGAATTGCCACCCTGTACAAAAAGCAAAAGTACCAACAAGGCTCCCAACAAAGAAATCACAAACCACCAATAATGCTGAAGTAATATATATGTATCCATAGTTTTTTAATCATTAATTTGAGGACCTTTCTTTATTTCACGAAGCATAATGCCTATTTCGGCAATCAGCATAACGGTGAATAAAACAAGGAAAATAAAGAATGTAGTTTGTACAGAACCAACTCCCAGTCTTGATACTGACGCAGAAGTGGGGAGCATATCTTGTATAGCCCATGGCTGTCTGCCACATTCGGCAACGACCCATCCGGCTTCAGAAGCTATGTAACCTAGCGGAATAGTAAGCAGAGCGACCCATTGCATCCACTTCAAAGAAGCCAACTTATCTTTATAAGCCAAGAACAAAACAACAACAAAAAAGAGTAGGAAATAACCTCCGAGTAAGACCATCACCCTGAAAGCATAAAACGTAATAGCAACATTCGGCACCAATTCGTGCACATCTTTAATGTAGCCGTAACCGAAGTAAGCAACGTTACTTTGCAAAATAGCATAAGCTGAATCGGCAGTCGCTTTGTCTCCACTCTTTTTAGCCAAACGATAAGACGCCAATGCAGCAATGGCCTTTTTACCACGCTCTACCTTTTGAGAAGCAGAAAGTGCAATCGTACCGTCTTTCAACATGTAACCTCCCTCCATGATATCATTCACTCCGGGAACAAATGCATTGAAATCACGCTGAGCCAGTAAAGAAAGTAAATTAGGAACAGCAATACGGAATATGAAAGGCTCTTTGCCATCATCATATGTTTTCTTGTCAGGATTCAGCATACCTACAACAACTAATCCTGCACCATTCTGTCCATGGTAATAACCTTCCATAGCAGCCAGTTTCATCGGTTGCGTACGACCTGCCTGGTAAGCTGAACCATCTCCGGTCCACATTGTTAATAGAATACCCACCAATCCTACAGCTGCGCCAACTTTAACGCTTGCCAAAGCAAACTTTTGATTTCGCTTCTTCAATAAGAACCAGCAACTCACACCCACTACAAACACAGCACCCAGCACCCAACTGGAAAGTACCGTATGAAAAAATTTATTTACTGCAACGGGCGAAGTGGCAACAGCCATAAAGTCGACCATTTCATTACGTACCGTGTCAGGATTGAACTCCATCCCAACAGGATACTGCATCCAGGCATTAGCCACCAGAATCCACCAAGCAGATATCGTAGCTCCTAGACCTGTGAGCCAGGTAGATACTAAGTGAAACCTTTTGCTCACTTTGTTCCATCCAAAGAACATCACTGCAATAAATGTTGCTTCCATAAAGAAAGCCAAAATTCCCTCTATGGCAAGAGGAGCACCAAAGATGTCGCCCACAAACCATGAGTAATTACTCCAATTGGTCCCAAACTCGAACTCCAGAATAAGACCGGTAGCAACGCCCACTGCGAAGTTAATACCAAAAAGCTTCATCCAGAACTTGGCTGTGTGCTTCCAGAATTCATCACCTGTTTTGTAATAAACAGTTTCCATTACACCCATCACCACAGCCAGTCCCAACGTAAGCGGAACAAAAATCCAGTGATACATAGCCGTAAGAGCAAATTGCGCCCTCGACCAATCAATCAACGAAGTATCAATACTATCTATCATATATTAAATATTAAGGAATTGCACGATTAATAAGTTCATTACCCACATATTCTTCTTTACTTTCACCCTCAGGGCGGTTATTAAGGAAATTAGGGAAGAAGAATATTTTAAGAACAAAAAACATAATAAAGAGTTTAATTAAAATAATTAACCACAGAGTTCGCCCAAGCGTCATACTTCGAAAGCCCTCGAGGTAGAAATACCATACACGTAATATTATTTGTTTCATCTTGTTATCTATTCAATATTGACATCTATTCAACAATTGCAAAACTAATAAATAAGTTTAGAATAAACCAATTATCGACAAAGAATGATCGATGTAAAAGAAGAAAAGTCGAATAAAAGCTAAAATATAAGTCAAATAGACAATTGAATATCGATGAATTAGATGCATTGGCAGATAGATAGTGAACAACGGTCTATCGCTTTTGCAAGAGGTATATAACAGAGATATCTTTGTTTACAGAAATCAAAAGAAGCAGAATATGATAAACCTAAGAAGATTGACAGTAACAATGCTTTGTATAGCAACAATGGGGCTAGGCATAAATGTACAGGCACAAGATCGTCCAACAGAATGGACTCTCGCTACCTGTATAGATTATGCCATGCAGCAAAATATCAGCATCCGCAAAAATCGTATTACTGCAGAGAGCAGCAGTGTTGATATAAAGACAGCTAAAGCAGCCCTCTTTCCTAACCTATCTTTCAGCAGTAGTCACAACTATGTAAACCGCCAACTAACAGAAGATACGAATCAGAAAAAAAATAGCTATAACGGAAGTTATGGTCTAAATGCTTCGTGGACGGTGTACAACGGAGGCAAACTGCTCAAAACGGTTGAACAAGAGAAGCTAAACAAGCAAATAGCCGAACTGACCGTAGAACAATCGAAGAATGAAATAGAAACATCAATCACACAAATATATGTGCAGATTCTTTATGCAGCCGAATCAGCTAAAATCAACGAAAACACCTTAAAGGTATCGGAAGCACAGAGAGATCGCGCCAAAGAACTGTTAGCAGCCGGCTCCATTGCCCAGAGTGATTATGCACAGCTGGAATCGCAATGCAGCACAGATAAATATCAACTCGTCACAGCACAAGCCACTTTACAAAACTACAAGTTACAATTAAAACAGTTGCTGGAGCTGGATGGAGAAGAAGAGATGCAAATCTCCATGCCTGCTCTTAGCGACCAAGACGTACTAACCCTGCTTCCCACAAAAACAGATGTGTACAAAGCTGCCCTAACATTACGACCGGAGATCGAGGCAAGCAAGCTTAGCATTAAGACTTCCGAAATGGAGGTAGCCATTGCACGCGCAGGATACCTTCCCACTCTTGATTTGACAGCGGGAACAGGAACCAGTCACACCAGTGGCAGCGACTTCACCTTCGAGCAGCAAGTAAAAAATGGCTGGAATAACTCGGTTGGCCTCACTTTATCCGTACCTATATTTAATAACCGAAAAACGAAAAGCGCTGTAGAGAAGGCTAAACTGCAAAAAGAAACAAGCCTTTTAAATATGCTGGATGAAGAAAAGAATCTCTTCAAAACCATCGAAGGACTTTGGCTTGATGCCAACAGCGCACAGCAAAGTTATGCTGCTGCAAGCGAGAAACTGCGCAGTACTCAAGTTAGTTATGATCTGATAGACGAACAGTTTAACTTGGGAATGAAGAATACAGTAGAATTACTCACTGAAAAAAACAATCTGTTGGCTGCCAAACAAGAGGTTCTTCAAGCTAAATATATGGCGATATTAAACACACAATTGCTACATTTCTATCAAGGAGAAAGCATCAAATTATAAATTGCAATATCAATGCAGGAGCACAAGTCAGCATTATCAATAAAAGAACAATATATGAATAAGAAGAAAATCATTCTCATCATTGTCGCAGTGGTGATAGCCGGAACGCTTATATGGTTGTTCTGGGGACCAACACCTAAGAATAAAGTTACTTTTGAATCAGTCAAAGTTATCAAGAGCAATATTAGTAACTCTGTTACGGCCACGGGGACAATAGAGCCTGTTACACAAGTAGAAGTCGGTACACAGGTATCCGGTATAGTCAATAAAATCTATGCCGATTACAATAGCGTGGTAAAAAAAGGGCAAATCATTGCCCAGCTTGATAAAACCAATTTGTTGAATGAGTTGGCTAGTAAGAAGAGTACATTGGCAAATGCCAAAACCGAATACGAATATCAGCTAAAGAACTATACCCGTATAAAGACTCTACATGCCAAACAATTAGTATCGGACACTGACTACGAGACATCTTTGTATACTTATGAGAAAGCAAAGAATTCGTATGATATTAGTAAGAACGATTTGGCTAAAGCCGAGACAAATCTTGGATATGCTACTATTTATTCTCCTATCGACGGCATCGTGTTAAGCCGAGCCGTAGAGGAAGGACAGACCGTAGCTGCGTCTTTCAGCACACCAACACTATTTACCATAGCCAAAGATTTGACCAATATGCAAGTAGTGGCCAACGTTGATGAAGCCGACATAGGCGATATTCGTCAAGGACTCCACGTTACTTTTATCGTTGATGCTTATCCTAACGATACCTTTGAAGGAAAAGTGACCCAAGTGCGTCAGGAAGCAACCACCACGAGCAATGTTGTAACCTACGAAGTGGTAGTATCTGCTCCAAACCTGGATCTAAAGTTGAAACCGGGACTTACGGCCAGCATCACTATTTACACACTTGAAAGAGACGGTGTATTATCCGTTCCTGCCAAAGCATTGCGCTTCACTCCCGAAAAATCATTCATTGGCACTGAAGATAAAGTAGTAGATTGCCAGGGCAAGCATAAGTTATGGACACGAGAAGGAAATACTTTCACTGCACATGAAGTACAAGTCGGCATTAGTAACGGCATTTTAACAGAAATAACAAGCGGTATAGCCGAAGGTACACTCATCATAACCGATGCTGTAGCTGGTAAAATGCCTGGAGAGATGAGTGACACATCAGCAGTAAAAGGCGGAGAGCAAAAAGAATCATCTCCATTCATGCCTACCCGTCCAGGAGGCAACAAAAAGAAATAATAGTCTAAGCTAGTAAATGTTACAACGAAGTAAGCAATGAAAAAAATTATAGAACTGAATGATATTAAGCGCTATTTTCAGGTAGGCGAAGAAACGGTACATGCCCTCCGGGGCGTTTCGTTTTCTATCGAAGAAGGAGAATTCGTAACCATTATGGGTACATCCGGTTCAGGAAAGTCAACCTTACTCAACACGTTGGGGTGCGTTGATACTCCTACCAGCGGAGAGTATCTGCTCGACGGCATATCTGTGCGCAGCATGAGTAAAAATGAACGCGCCGTACTTCGCAATCGGAAAATAGGTTTTGTGTTTCAAAGTTACAACCTGCTTGCCAAAACCACAGCAATCGAAAACGTGGAATTACCTTTGATGTACAACGCTAGTGTGAATAGCATCGAAAGGAAAAAGCGAGCCATAGAAGCATTAGAAGCTGTAGGACTAGGAGATCGTCTGATGCATAAAAGCAATCAGATGAGTGGAGGACAGATGCAGCGCGTAGCTATTGCCCGAGCATTGGTTAATAATCCTGCCGTGATATTGGCCGATGAAGCAACCGGTAATCTCGACACACGTACATCGTTCGATATCTTGGTTCTCTTTCAGCAATTGCATAAAGAAGGGCGTACAATTATCTTCGTCACTCACAACCCAGAAATAGCACAATATAGCAGTCGCAACATTGTGCTGCGAGATGGGCAAGTCAAGGAAGATAAAATCAACTCGAGTATACATTCGGCCGCTGCAACACTAGCTGCACTACCGATGCCCCAAGAACTCTAACATATCCACCACACATTATGAATGGAACAAATTTATTTAAAATAGCCCTACGGGCATTGGCCAACAATAAGCTTCGCGCCTTCCTTACCATGCTTGGTATCATCATTGGTGTGGCCTCGGTCATCACCATGCTTGCCATCGGACAAGGATCGAAAAAAAGTATCCAAAGCCAGATAGCCGAAATGGGATCGAATATGATCATGATTAACCCCGGAGCCGATATGCGAGGTGGTGTACGTCAAGATCCCTCTGCTATGCAAACATTGAAGTTAACAGATTATCAGTCTCTGCAAAATAACACAAAATATCTTGCAGCCATTAGCCCAAACGTTAGTAGCTCTGGACAATTTATCTATGGAGCCAATAATTATCCAGGCAGCGTCAATGGAGTAAACACTGAATATCTCTCTATTCGACAACTTACGGTAGAAAACGGTGATATGTTTACTGATGCCGACATACAGAGCAGCGCCAAAGTGTGTGTCATCGGAAAAACCATTGTCGACAATCTGTTTACTGATGGAAGCGACCCTATAGGACACGTGATCCGCTTCAACAAGATACCCTTTCGTGTAGTAGGTGTGCTCAAAGCAAAAGGCTATAATACGATGGGGCAAGATCAGGACGCAGTTGTTTTGGCTCCCTACACTACGGTAATGAAACGTATGCTCGCAGTGACTTATCTACAAGGGATTATGGCATCTGCCCTCACCGAAGATATGACCGAGCAAGCCATCACGGAAGTAAGCTCTATTTTACGTACCAATCACAAACTTAGAATAACAGACGACGATGATTTCAATATTCGCTCTCAGCAAGAGTTAAGTACTATGCTCAACTCTACGACCGACTTAATGACAACTCTGCTTGCATGCATTGCTGGCATCAGCCTTATTGTAGGAGGAATCGGGATCATGAACATCATGTACGTCAGTGTTACAGAGCGTACTCGTGAAATCGGACTACGTATGTCTGTTGGTGCCCGTGGAATAGACATCTTGAGTCAATTCCTCATAGAAGCAATCTTAATCAGTATTACCGGAGGTATCATCGGTGTTATTCTCGGTATTGGAGCATCCTTCGGAGTAAAGATATTCGCTCATTGGCCTATTTACATACAGCCATGGAGTGTCGTTCTGAGTTTTGCTGTTTGTACCGTAACCGGAGTATTCTTTGGATGGTATCCTGCAAAAAAAGCAGCCGATCTTGATCCAATAGATGCTATCAGATACGAATAATGAAATAAAACATTATATTTGTAAACATGAAATTACAAACCACCAATCGTACACTCGAAGCGATGATACATATCATCAGCTGGAGCATTGTGTTTGGCTACCCATTCTTCATGGAACGAGAAAACAACAGTGTTGACTGGAATGCTTACTTTCGTCATACCTCAGTACTCTTTTCCTTTTTGGTGATTTTTTATGTAAACTATTTCTTTCTAATTCCTCGTCTTTTATTCAACGAAAAAACCCGAAAATACATAATATATAATGTAATACTATTAATTGGCATCGGAGCAGCCTTACAAGTATGGCAAAAGATGGATATGCCACCCGTTATCGATCCAAATTCGATGTATAAATATAAGCGTCCCCCAAGATTGATCTTTTTCATTCGCGACATCGTCAGCTTAATATTTGCCATAGGACTTAGTATAGCTATTCGCATGAGTAGTCGATGGAGAGTGTCGGAATCAGCTCGACGCGAAGCAGAAAAAAATCGTACGGAAGCAGAACTAAAAAACTTGCGCAACCAATTAAATCCTCATTTCTTACTGAACACCTTGAATAATATCTACGCCTTAATAACTTTCGACACCGATAAGGCTCAACAAGCAGTTCAGGAACTTAGTAAACTACTCCGCCATGTGCTTTACGAGAATCAGCAAACCTTTGTACCACTAGGCAGAGAAGCTGATTTTATTCGCAACTACATTGAATTGATGCGCATACGCCTTACCAGCAACGTTACAGTAGAGACGCAAATAGATATCCGTTCTGACAGTAAAACTGAAATTGCTCCTTTGATTTTCATATCACTGATAGAGAACGCCTTCAAACACGGCATTTCTCCTACAGAACCCAGTTTCATACGCATCCTCCTTTCCGAGCATAAGAACAAAATATGCTGCGAAATAATCAATAGTTACCATCCTAAAAACGAAAAGATGGATAAAAGCGGTTCGGGCATTGGTCTGGAGCAAGTGCAAAAACGCTTAGAATTGCTCTATTCGAAGCACTATACTTGGGATAAATATATCTCAGAAAATGGAAAAGAATATATATCAAGATTATACCTCATGCCTTCAAAAATTTAAATTATGGTACTCAATTGCGCAATTATAGATGACGAACCTTTAGCACTCAGCTTATTGGAAAGTTACGTCAATAAGACTCCGTTTCTGAAGTTAATAGGAAAATACTCTAGCGCCATGCAGGCAATGAAGGAACTGCCAATTAATGAAACAGACCTGTTATTTCTGGACATACAGATGCCCGAACTGAATGGTTTGGAATTCTCTCAAATGATAGACCCTCATACACGTATCGTGTTTACTACCGCCTTCGGTCAATATGCGATAGATGGTTATCGAGTCAACGCACTCGACTATCTTTTGAAGCCCATTTCGTATGTCGATTTTCTTCAGGCAGCCAACAAAGCTGTGCAGTGGTTCGAACTAGTACACAAACCCGAAGAAAAAGAGAGTATTTATGTAAAAAGCGACTATAAACTCATACAAATAGAATTAAAAAAGATCCTTTATATAGAAGGGTTAAAAGATTATATAAAGATATATCTTGAAGATAGCGTCAAGCCAATCTTGTCTTTAATGAGTATGAAGTCAATGGAAGAATTGCTACCAAGTAGCCATTTCATGCGTGTACACCGCTCATTCATCGTTCAGAAAGAGAAAATACGGATCATAGATCGCGGAAGAATAGTCTTCGATAAAACTTATATTCCTATTAGTGACAGCTATAAACAAGCCTTTCAGCTTTTCTTGGATGAAAGAAGTTAAATCAACAAGTGTTTTATCGATGGAAAACGCTCTTTTGTCGATTACTGTTTGCACAAAAGAAAACAAATACATATCTTTGCAGAGAACAGATAGGGGTTGTGAAACTCCGCAATAGAATAGTTTAGTTAAGTCTAGTTTAGTTTTTGTGTAAATACTCCCCCCGTAAGCGAACGGATCAGGGAGTATTTTTTGTTTGCCACAGGGCGCTACAGGCGAAATGATATTCCGAGAATAGCTCCATATATGACATTAAATAATTGTCGAAAAGTTGTCGGACGATGGTTTAAGTTGTCGAAAAGTTGTCGGAGTAATAATACAAAAAACTAAAAAAGATGCTAACTGGACTAACTAAGCTAAGTTTAAAATATATTGAAATAATTAGAAGAATCACTTTTCTTGCATACTCTCAACTCTCTTCAAGATTTCAGATAATATTTCCAACTGGGTTTTATGAATTTCGAGCAATTCCTGTTGCTCATTAATTATTAGATGGTCAATCTTTTCATGAAGCATCTCTATTTCCAATTCAGACTTCAGATTAATCATATAATCCTTCTTTGCCCTATCTCGATCTTTAGATTCTTGCCTGTTTTGACTCATCATAATAACAGGTGCCTGCAAGGCTGCCAACATGGACAAAATCAGATTTAACAAAATAAAAGGATATGGATCAAACCCCTTATTGGCAAGCCAGAGAATGTTCAAACAAATCCAGACCAACAAAGATACCAGAAACGAAATAATAAAGGTCCAACTACCTCCAAAATCGGCAATCTTATCGGCAACCCGCTGTCCGAAAGTTAAAACAGGCTCATCTTCCCGTTCAATTGTATCAGAAATAGTTTTTTTATCCTTCAGCGATGTTAAGACTCTTTTTTCTAATTTGGTAATCTTACCAACTTGCTTTTTCATAAAAATCTCAATGTGTTTCTCTCTATAAACATCCAATTCACTCAAAGATAAATATTGGTTGTCTGCAAAATTGGAATGTTCATTTCTTATCAATTGCATGATAGGTAGTCTTACTGATTTTGCTGATACTCTATCCGCAATCGGATATTCTTTGTTAGACAAATCACTAATGAAGGTTTCCATACTATTTGTTATTAAATTAGTTTCTTTAGCAATATCTAAATCAGGCGTTTACTCCTTGTATTCAAAATTTATATTTTGACGTACCAATATAGACAGAAAGTACTACGTACACAAATAATAAAACAAAAATAGCTAACGAATGGAAAAGTAATGGTTAATCAGAAGGATTACAAAAGGAAATTCTTCGTGATAATATCTATTGAGTTATACCAGAATTAAACGATAAAGAAGGAATAATGTAAAGATAAGTTAGGTACCGATACAAGCCTCCTGAGAGGGGTTTGTTGATCTAGTTAATTCACCGCGGTGAATTAACTAGATCAGCGTGCTGAATTAACTACTTCAACACGCTGAACTTATATGATATCTAAGAATAAAGCAATTTGTAAAGAATAAGCTATTGAAGCTTACTTGCTGCTGCCTGATCTAAGAAGAATAATACTTCGCCGGCATGATGGGCTATATATGCAGCCGGACACGTATCTCCCGACTGACAAATTTCAGAAACAACATCAGCTTTGTCTTTACCCATAATAAAGAAGATGACTTGAGCAGCATTAATAATTGGTTGTCCGGTAAGGGCTATTCTATTTTGCCCTGTATTCGGATTGTAGGTAGCCTCATAAATCTCGGGGGAAATAAGTAATTGCTCTTGCCCCGGAAAAATAGAAGAGGTATGCCCGTCGTTTCCGGCACCAAGCAATACGATGTCAAATACAGGAAAATTACCCTGTGACTGAACATGCTCCTTCACTAGTGCTGAATAGCGAGCTGCTTCTTCCTTAGGCTTATTCTCTCCCATGATACGAAAGATATTAGCTTCTGGAATCGAAACCACATCCAGTAAAAGCATCCTCATCATACCATAATTACTGTCTGGTTTTTCAGGACGCACGCAACGTTCGTCTACCCACCAAACCCTGATACGGTCCCAAGGCGTCACTGCCTTATATTCATTGGCCCACAAATCGAACATCAATGCAGGAGTGCTACCACCGCTAAATGCAATATCGAACATCCTGTCCGGTTCATTCAATACCAAGTTAACGATATGCAGAATTAATGCGCGTGCCGTCTCTATAGAAGAGGAATAAATATTTTTTTTCATAGCTCGCAATATTCATCAGTATTCGTTAAGTTTTTACAAGGATTAGTCCACTCAGCTCCATGCTCATGCATCATTGCCTCACTTTCAAGCGGCCCCCATGTGCCTGCTGGATATCCATACAGAGGTGCCTCCGTATGTTCTTTCCAATACTGAAGTATCGGATCGAAAAAGCGCCATGATGCTTCAACAGCGTCACTCCGCGTGAAGAGGGTTGGATCTCCCTGTATGCAATCCTCAATCAGTCGAGCATAAGCGTCACCGGAAGGCACACCACCCAATTTATCGTAACTGAAATCCATCATCACCTGTTTTACTTCGAAGCCGGGGCCGGGAAGTTTCATCCCGAATTTCAGCACAATACCTTCATTGGGCTGTAAGCGCAAAATAAGCTTGTTGGCAATGGGTGCTTTATCTCCCGCCATGCGAAACATCTGATGAGGAGTTTCTTTGAAGTGTACCACTATCTCAGTCACCTTCGTAGGCATCTGTTTACCAGTACGAATATAGAAAGGTACTCCACTCCAACGCCAGTTACTGATTCCCAACTTCATGGCAATATAGGTTTCCGTACGAGAATCCTCAGGAATATTCTTCTCCTCACGATAACCTTTCTTTGAACCGGATACTGTATATTGTCCGCGCACAATGTGCTCGTCCAGATCCACTTCATTGAGGGGAGTTAAAGATTCGTAAACCTTTACCACCTCGTTTCTGAAGCTATCCGCATTGAATGCAGCAGGCGGTTCCATAGCCGTCAGTGCAACCAACTGGATCAAATGATTTTGCACCATATCGCGCAATGCTCCTGTTGTATCATAAAATCCGCCACGCTGCTCGATACCGAGATTTTCCACGGCCGTAACTTCCACATAGTCAATATAGTTTCTGTTCCACAACGGTTCAAATATACCATTTGCAAAACGAAAAGCCAACAGATTCTGCGCAGTCTCCTTACCCAAGAAGTGATCAATACGGTAGATTTGGCGTTCATCAAATGCCGAAGAATAAATGCGATTGAGCTCTTGAGCCGACTCTAGATCGTATCCAAAAGGCTTCTCTACAATGATGCGCGCATGCTTACTATTCAGTCTCCATTTTTTAAGATGTAACGGAATCACTCCGTACAAAGATGGTGGAGTAGCCAAATAGTAGAGTAAATTATCGGGGCGCTCTTCGCCACTCAATTCCTCAAGGCGACAACT
The DNA here is from genome assembly GCF_900104585.1 of Bacteroides ihuae. Classification (GTDB taxonomy): domain Bacteria; phylum Bacteroidota; class Bacteroidia; order Bacteroidales; family Bacteroidaceae; genus Bacteroides; species Bacteroides ihuae. The sequence goes on along the minus strand of NZ_FNVX01000005.1, from coordinate 516,813 downwards.
TAGTTGGCCATACTCACTCTCAATCGCAGGATCAATAGAGAGGTAATAAAGGTGTGAAACAAAACTTTCCATCATCGGTCCATCTTGCTCAGATGAGTTCAGAAAAAGCTTTATTTCTTTTAATATATAAGAGCGATAGTCAGTATCGGTATATACCGTTCGCCCTATACCTAGTATTGAAAGTTCTTTCGGCAAACGCTCTTCTTTATATAAAGAATAGAGCGCAGGCATCAACTTACGCTTGGTCAAATCGCCTGAAGCACCAAAGATGACCATAACGAAAGGGCGTTCTGTATATTTATCATTCACCATAATCTCATTTTAAATAAACTGTTATACATTATAAGTACCCGACTTCGTATCCCCTCCATGTCCGGTCCAGTTTTCGTGGAAAAATACTCCGCGCAAGTTATCCGTACGCTCAAAGGTGTGGGCACCAAAGTAATCGCGCTGTGCCTGAACCATGTTGGCTGGTAACTTTTCCGAGACCAAAGAATAGAAATAATTCAGAGCAGAAGAAAATGCCGGTACAGGTAGCTCTTCGCGTACTGCTGCAGCGACCAAATTTTTCCAACCCGGCAATAACTGTCTCATCTCTTCTTTAAAGTAAGGAGCGAGCAACAAATGTTCGGGCTTTTCTTTAGCTTCGAATGCAGCTGCAATATCATTAAGAAATACACTACGAATGATGCACCCACCCCGCCACATACGAGCGATTGATGAAAGATTCAAGTTCCAACCAAATGCATCTGATGCTTTCTGTAATACGGCAAACCCTTGCGCATAAGACACTAACTTAGAAGCATAAAGTGCCGAATGAACATCCTTCACCAACTCCGGTTTGTTGTATACCGCTTGCAGATGTCCGTGTTTATAGCTATGTGAAGCAGTTTCGCGCAAAGCCTTTTGACTAGACAAGCTACGTTCAAATACAGCAGTGGCTATAAGCCCCAGTGGCATACCGAGTTCCATCGCATTAATCACCGACCACTTGCCTGTTCCTTTCTGTCCGGCAGCATCCAATATTTTATCTACCAGATAGTCACCTGACTTATCTTTATGCTTCAATATATTGGCCGTTATTTCAATGAGGTAGCTCCGTAGTTTTCCTTCATTCCAGCCAGCAAAGATAGAAGCAATTTCTTCATGATCAACACTCAAAAGATTCTTCATCATCCAGTAAGCCTCAGCTATTAGCTGCATGTCTCCATACTCAATACCATTGTGAATCATCTTCACAAAATGTCCTGACCCGGCAGGACCTACCCACTCACAGCAGGGAGTACCATCCGATGTCTTAGCCGCAATGCTTTGCAAGATAGGCTTAACCTGAGACCATGCATTTGCAGAACCACCAGGCATAATAGAAGCCCCATTCAAAGCTCCTTCTTCTCCACCGGATACTCCGGAGCCAACGAAAAGAAAACCTTTCGATTCTGACAGTTCAACTCTCCGGTTAGTATCTTCATAATTCGAATTACCACCATCAATCAGTATATCTCCTGCAGAAAGTAAAGGAAATAGTTGGTCCATCAACTCATCCACAGCACTTCCGGCACGCACCATCATCATTATCTTGCGAGGTGCCGCCAATGATTCAACAAAATCTTTGATCTCAGTAAAGCCTTGTACATTCTTTCCCTTGGCACGCCCATTCACAAAACGATCGACCACACCTTCTTCTACTCCGATTACCGTACGATTATACACTGAAACCTGCCAATTTTTGCTTTCCATATTTAAAGCAAGGTTCTCTCCCATCACTGCTAGGCCAATAAGACCTATATCCGATTTCTTATTATCCATATTTTTTATATTTGGAATGTATGTTTCTTATTCTTATTTTCGAGTATAACGATATGCTTCATGCATTTGTTCGGGAGAATTTACTACTTTTGCATCCATCAATACAATCTTAATATGAAAATAAAGCGTATAGGTCTGTTGCCTCGTATTATCATTGCCATTATGTTAGGCATCATTTCCGGCTATTTCCTCCCATCTCCAATAGTGCGCTTGTTTAGCACTTTCAACGGACTTTTTAGCGAGCTACTTGGTTTCTCTATACCTCTTATTATACTCGGCTTAGTGACCGTCGCCATTGCCGACATTGGCAATAGAGCAGGTAAATTGCTCCTCATCACTGTGCTCATTGCCTATGGAGCCACACTATTCTCCGGCTTTCTGTCCTACTTTGTGGGGCAAAGCGTATTTCCAATGCTAATTACTCCCGGAGTGCCACTTGAGATAGCAAAACAAAGTGAAAGTATTCTTCCCTACTTTTCAGTAGCCATTCCTCCGCTAATGAGCGTGATGACCTCTCTCGTTCTTGCTTTCACCCTCGGGTTGGGACTTGCCAGTTTACAGAGCAATGCACTCAAAGAAGTAGCAAGAGATTTCCAAGATATTATTCTTCTGTTGATCAACTCCGTCATCTTGCCTGTACTGCCCATTTATATATTTGGCATTTTTCTGAGCATGACCTCTACCGGACAGGTCTATTCTATTTTAATAGTATTTATCAAAATCATCGGAATCATTTTCTTTCTTCACATCTTTTTGCTCATATTTCAATATTCCATTGCCGCACTTTTCGTAAAACGAAATCCCTTCAAGCTACTAGGCCGCATGATGCCTGCTTATTTCACCGCGTTGGGCACACAATCTTCTGCAGCCACCATTCCTGTAACATTAGAACAAACCAAGAAAAATGGCGTTTCTGCAGATATAGCCGGGTTTGTTATTCCTCTCTGTGCCACTATACACCTATCTGGAAGTACTCTCAAAATAGTAGCCTGCGCCTTAGCTTTAATGATAATGCAAGGCATGCCTCATGATTTCCCGATGTTTGCCGGATTTATTTTCATGTTAGGTATCACCATGGTTGCTGCTCCCGGAGTTCCGGGTGGAGCCATTATGGCTGCATTAGGTATCTTGCAATCTATTCTTGGATTCGACCAGTCTGCGCAAGCATTGATGATTGCTCTTTATATTGCCATGGATAGTTTTGGTACGGCTTGTAACGTTACAGGTGACGGAGCCATTGCACTTATTATTGATAAAATAATGAAGAAAGCATAGAGCCAGGAATAAGTGAAGCCTCCGATACTTTTCTACTCTTTTTATTTGTGATGCACAGATAAAAGCCTATATTTGCGCAGTTTTAAACTAAATGTGCAAAAAACAATGGAACACAGTTTTATCGCATACATTCAAAACAGTATCATAAATAACTGGGATTTGGATGCCTTAACCGATTATAAAGGAGCCACTCTTCAATATAAAGACGTAGCCCGCAAAATTGAAAAAATACATATTCTTTTTGAAGAGAGCGGAATTCAGAAAGGAGACAAGATTGCCATTTGCGGCAAAAACAGCTCCCACTGGGGAGTCGCTTTCTTAGCTACGATAACTTATGGAGCAGTTATTGTTCCTATTCTGCATGAATTTAAAGCAGACAATGTACACCATATCGTTAACCATTCCGAAGCCAAACTTCTCTTTGTGGGTGATGTGGTATGGGAAAATCTAAATGAAAGTGCCATGCCGCTACTCGAGGGTATCGTGTTGGTAAATGATTTCTCCGTTTTACTATCGAGAAGCGAAAAACTAACCAATGCGCGCGAACATCTGAACGAGTTATTTGGCAAAAAATATCCCAAGAACTTCCGGCAAGAACATATCAATTATCATAAAGATCAGCCCGAAGAAATGGCAGCAATCAACTATACATCGGGAACAACAAGTTATTCGAAAGGTGTGATGCTGCCCTACCGTAGCCTATGGTCAAATACGACATTTGCTTACGAGGTATTACATTTAAATCCCGGTGATAAGATAGTATCAATGCTTCCCATGGCTCACATGTACGGATTAGCATTCGAGTTTCTATATGAGTTCTCCGTAGGTTGCCAAATATACTTTCTGACACGCACCCCCAGCCCTAAAATTATCTTCCAGGCTTTTGCCGAAGTTAAACCCAATCTGGTAGTCGCGGTACCTCTGATTATCGAGAAGATTATTAAGAAGAATGTGTTGCCTAAGTTGGAGAGCTTGGCTATGAAGATATTACTTAGAGTACCTATCATCAATGATAAAATAAAAGCTACCGTCCGCCAAGAAATGATAAACGCTTTTGGTGGAAACTTTGCAGCAGTAGTAATTGGTGGCGCCGCTTTCAATCAAGATGTGGAACAATTCTTGCAAATGATAGAATTTCCTTATACCGTAGGCTATGGTATGACTGAATGCGGCCCTATCATCTGTTACGAAGATTGGAAAAAATTTAAACCGGCCTCATGCGGAAAGCCAGTGCCACGTATGGAAGTGAAAGTTCTCTCCCCTGATCCGGAGAATGTAGTAGGCGAAATTATATGCCGCGGGGACAACGTGATGTTGGGTTACTATAAAAATGAAGAAGCTACCGCTCAAGTGATCGATAAAGATGGATGGCTACACACCGGTGACCTTGCCTTAATGGATGCCGAAGGTAACATCACCATCAAAGGAAGAAGCAAAAATATGCTGCTTAGTGGTAGCGGACAAAATATCTATCCAGAAGAAATAGAAGACAGGCTCAACAATCTACCCTATGTTGCCGAGAGTATCATTGTACAACAAAACGAGAAACTTGTCGGATTAGTCTACCCGGACTTTGAAGACGCATTTGCTCATGGATTAGGAAATGGAGACATGGAACGGGTTATGGAAGAGAATCGCATAACTCTCAATGAATCATTACCTTCCTACTCGCAGATTGCAAAAATGAAAATATATCCTGAAGAGTTTGAGAAGACTCCAAAGAAGAGCATTAAAAGATTCTTATATCAAGAAGCAAAAGGCTAAGAAAGCTTTTGGACAAGAGATAAATGAACCTACTGCCTTGGCCATTTAACGATAAACCTACAAGTTTGATTCGCTAAATTGCCAAGGTTTATTCATTAAACAAATGTGAGTGTCATAAGAAAAAGAGCAGAATTACTTGAGCTATAATTACTCGCAGAAACATGCTCAAAGGGTAAACGGTGGCATAAGCTACAGAAGGATTATCACCCGCAATGGTATCATTGGCATAGTTAAGTGCCATCGGATTGGCCATGCTTCCACAAATCATTCCCACTACTGAACCAAAGTCTACCTTCATAAACTTAAAGGCAACGATGCCCACAAGTAAAACAGGAATAACCGTCATACCAAAACCGACTCCTATCCAAAGCAATCCTTCAGGGCGAAAGATCGTTTCAAAGAAGTGGGTACCTGCGTCTAGCCCTAAGCAAGCCAAATACATAGAAAGACCTAAAGCTCTCAGCATCAGGTTAGCACTGCGCGTAGTATAAGTTACCATATGAAGTCTCGGACCGAAAGTTCCAATCAAAATACCCACAATAATAGGCCCACCAGCTAGCCCCAACTTTACCGGAGCACTTACACCAGGAATAGCCAAAGGAATAGCGCCTATGGCCAATCCAAGCACAATACCAATAAACACAGGCACCATATTAGGTTCATTAAGGCTCTTAACAGCATTACCCAACACTTTCTCCACGTTTTGAATGGCAGCAGCTTCACCTACCACCGTAAGACGATCGCCAAATTGTAAAGTTAGCTCAGGTGTAGCGAGCAGCTGCACTCCCGAACGATAGACGCGACTAATGTTGATACCATAAGTATTTCTCAAGCGCAGAGAAGCAAGCTTCTTTCCATTCAGCTCGGGACGAGTCACAACAATACGCTGAGATACCAGCTGACTATCTATCGCATTCCAATCAATATCTTCCTTATTCCAGTCTGTATTCTCTTGCTGGCCAAACAATACCGTAAGTGCCAGCACATCCTTCTCCGAAGTAATAACCAGCAATCGGTCGCCTTCCTTCATTACTTTTTCGCTTGTAGGGATACTAACGTTGCCATCTCTCCACAAACGAGATATTACAAACTTTGGATAACTAAAATGCGCAATATCCTTAACACTCTTATTAAAGATAGCAGGGTTATGTACTTGAAAGGCGGCAATGTATGTCTTATTAGTATCATCTTTCTGTTTCTCTTCCAAATCAGCCTTCTTTACAAATATTTTTCTAATGACCAGCACAGCAAGAATAACACCAACCACTCCCAGCGGATAGGCCACTGCACATCCTAGTGCAGGTGAATTGCTCCCCAAGCCCAACTGTTTGAGTGTCTGCTGAGCCGCACCCAGCGCAGGAGTGTTCGTTGTTGCTCCACACAAGATGCCTACTGCATCAGGTAGCGAAATCCCGATAGTGAGACTAGCCAGTACTGTAAGCATAGTACCCATTAGTACAATAGCCATAGCCAACATATTTAGCTTCACCCCTCCTTTATGAAAAGAAGCAAAAAAACCGGGACCAACCTGTAAACCAAGTGCGTAGACAAAAAGCACTAATCCAAAACTTTCCGCATAATTGAGCATTTGGCTATCTATTGACAATCCTATATGCCCGGCGAGAATACCGGCAAAAAAGACAAAGGTCACTCCAAGAGAGATACCAAATATATGTATTTTACCCAATCCGAGCCCAATGGCAGAAATTAATGAGACAACTACCACCGCTTGCAAAGCCGAATGCTCGACGAATAAATTATAGATCCATTCCATGTGTTATACCGATTAACTGGTTTATCGGGCTGCAAAGATACAACTATTCATCTATTCTACAGAGAAGAGGCATAACGAATTTTACAAAAGCATGCTACTTACTCTATCGTTCCATTCAACGAACAAAGAGTTACCATCAGAGGTAATTATAAAAACATTGTAACTCTAAAAAAATGAAAGCTCTAACAATTTCTTATCTATTTGAAAATTAGATTATTAGAGTGTTTAACGCGCCTACAGTTAAAAAAATATTAGAGAAAGACTTGCGTAGTCCAAAAGTTCATCCTATATTTGCACCGCATTTGAGAGAAAATGCGGGTAAAGGAAGTGTGGGTGAGTGGCTGAAACCACCAGTTTGCTAAACTGACGTACGGGTAACTGTACCGGGGGTTCGAATCCCCCCGCTTCCGCAACGGAGGTGAAACAATAGTGACACCAAAACAAAGCCAAAAAAGAAAGATCCTTGTAAGACGAAAGTTTTATAAGGATCTTTCTTTTTTTGATAAGACAGAGACACCATTTATTTTCTTAATTAAACAGTGTGACCTATCGTATAAATATGACTTTGAGTATAATAAAAGCACGACAATATTTTTCCTTTTAGCCAATTATTTTCTAGATTTGCAATTGATAGACTTCTTTTATAAAATACTACAATGAAAACACATTCAACTATCATAGCAACTATACTATTAGTTATCTCATTTACCGCATTTGGACAAACCCGATTATCCGACAGTAGACGTAACTCATCAGAGCGATATATATATAGTATAAGCAAAGATGATTTACGAAAGATTCACCTTCAGAATAAGCCTATTGAAGAGGATATGCTACGATTATTGGTAAACAAAATCCCTTTAGACGGCAATATCCCCAAACTCTCTCGAGGTAATTATATCATTGTAAAAGCAGAAGGTAATAAGCTTGTGTATACAGATCATATCGTCGACGATTTATACTTTAAAATTGTGACAGCCAAACAAATGATGCTTTGCCTATACGACTCATTAGGCAATATGATAGATGATGCCACAGTGAGGTGTGGATCGAGAACGCTCAAGTTCGACAAAAACACTCAGACTTACAACACAAAAAATGCAGAAAACAAGCAAATAATAGAGGTCAACAATAAAGGGGTTTATCATTATATTGAGATAGAAAAACAGAACCTATATCGCTATAAAAGCAACATGTTTAAAACTACATGGCGCAGAACGAAGTATAATTTTCACAGGTTATTCAACCCCAATGATCGTCCAACAAAAAATAAATATACAGGATTTATTGTATTCAGCAAACCAAAGTATAAACCAGGAGAAACAGTAAAACTTAAAGCTTACATGGCTAATCGTAACGGAGAACCTTATGACAAGCCTATTGATATAAAACTATTCAGCTATTATCCGAACAAGATAGACACTACATTAGCAAATCTTAAATCCTATCGCCAAGGAATGTATGAATATCAATTTAAGCTATCAGATAGTCTTAATCTGAAGCTAGATAACAATTATACCATTGCTTTAAATACAAGAAAAGACAGAGATAACGAAATCAGCTCCCGGTTCAGATACGAAGATTATGAACTGAAGAGCCTTCAATTTACCGCACAAACGGAGAAAGAAGAATACGAAAAAGGAGATTCTGTCAAACTTAAATTTAAAGTAACAGACGAAAACGAGATGGCTGTATATGATGGTAAAGTAGACGTTCTGGTCACACCCAATCCATTTGATCAATACAAAATAAAAAAGGCACAGTCAGTCTTTATCCCCGACACATTATGGACACAGACTGTAGATATGAGCGGATTATCTGAAAAAGAGATTATCTTGCCCGATTCTATTTTCCCTGCAAATGTATCTATCAATTATCAAGTAAGGTGTACATACGTGAGTGCTGATAACGAAAAAAGAACTATATCAAAAAGACTCTCACAAAAGGCGGATGACTATACAATTGATTTCTCTTTATCGAAAGGCATCTTGACGATGAAAGAGTTGAATAAAGCCAAATCACAAGAGATAATGGCTGAAATTAGTATCGCAGGAGAAAATGGATCAATATTATCTGTAGATTCTGTCATGCTGCCACACTCCATGCCCGTATCTTGGATAGCATCAGACGTTACAATCAAAACAAAGCATACTACAAAATCTTATTTTTTAGACGATATAAGAGAAGAACAACTTGCATACAAGTTCTATCGCCAAAATGATTCGATATATCTCGTTGTGGATAACCCTGCACAAATACCCTTTTGGTATGCTATTATACGCAGAAAAGATAAAGAAATAGCAAAAGGATATACAACACAATTGAATTACTCAGTAAAAGCTAAAAAGGAGCAAGGTTATAGTATGCAACTATCCTATCTTTTCGGAGAGGAGAGCAAAAGCATAAAGCAATCTCTTCCTTTCGCACAGAAGAATATATCAATAGATGTTTCTACTCCAACCTCCGTATATCCGGGACAAAAAACAAATGTTCTGGTATCAGTAACCGATAAGAATAGAATGCCCGTGAACAACGTTGATATTACTGCTTACTCATTTACTTCCAAATTTGAGAGCTACTCAATGCCTGATTTAGCAATAAAAGGGAAATACGTACAAGCCAAAGGGTTTACAAATAAAAAATATGATCCAGAAGAGAATTCCATTGCCGGAAGCGCTGAAATGACATGGGGAAAATGGAAAGACAAGATGGCATTGGATACCGTCGAATATTATAAATTCTTATACCCCAACACCTACTATTCTTATGCAGAGCCTAGTATAGATGGTACAACTCAAATTTCACCATACATCGTTATAGATGGAGCTTTACAAGGAGTACATATGTTATGGATTGATCAACGATTGTATTATTTTGATCAGGCACAGCAACTTGATGTCTATTCATTCTGTGTAACTCCCGGTAAACACAATCTGAAATTTCGTACGCATGACCGAGAAATATTTGTATATAATGTGAGCATTGAGGAGGGAGCAAAAAATATTCTATCTTTTAATGCTAAGATTCCATATGTTCGCACAGCTATTCAAGATGAAGACATTGCTCCATTTGTGTTGGTATCGAAACTATTAAAAAAGAAAGAGCAGAATGAATTGAGCGAAAAAGAGATTGAGCAGTTATCATCGCAATTAATCACTGTGGACAATACCTTTGGCAGATTAGCACTACCTAACTTAAGGGAAAATTTAGAGCTACCGGCTTATATAAGTTCAGGTAACACAAATTATTATCTGAACAACATAAAGAGAAACAGTTATAATGGTACATTAAGAGGATCTATAAATTCTGCTATTCTTGCAGGACCCTTTCCTTCTCGCAATTTCATGAATGGTATCTCTAATATGGCGTCTCTATATATTGATGATAAGCTAGTTTCAAATATAGAAATTGAAGGAGGAAACAAATATCTTTTATATAACAATTATCAGAAGATAAAAAGCTGGAATGCCCTACCCTTTCAGCGATCTATTCCAAAATATATTCCTAAAACAAATTTCAAGGAACAGCTACTCACCCCAAGTAACATTCGGGAACAATTCAATAAGCGTTTAATCACCACATTGTCTAGCTCAAATGGTTCTGCCAACTTTAACTACAGACATTATAATAAATGTCGATTAAGCCTATATCTAGGAAAAGATACCAAAGGTTTGGACATAAAGCCTTCTTTAATACTTATTGTACCGGAGAAAAAAGAAGAGATCAAAGATTATCAGCTATTCTACGGAGGTACTCGAAATTTCAACAGCTTATCTGTAGGCAATATGGTCGTAACTATAGCACTCAATGATTCTACATCATATAGCAAAATAGTAACGTTACACCCAAACGGACAAAACTACCTTAGACTAGACTCTATAGAATATGACACCAATAGCAAATTGGCTAAAACAGCATTTAATTTATTTCAGCGAGATACAAGAAAGGTTTTTAGTCGAAATCCATACATCAATAATTCTTTTAAGATAGATAGTATTATAAGCGTTCCGGCACAAGAAACAGGAAGCTATAAAAAAAGCAATGCTCGTAAAGGCATCATAACAGGTATAGTATACGATAATTTTGGGGAACCAATTATTGGAGCTTCAGTTACTATAAATAAGACCAAAGTAGGGACAACTACCGACTTAGACGGATATTTCGAATTGGCAGGAGAGGCAGGCGATGAAATCATTTTTACTTATATAGGATATGTTCCTAAAAAAGTAAAATACTCAGAAGGTTACAATTATAAAATCGTGCTTAATGAGGATTCTCAAAGTTTGCAGGAAGTGGTTGTCGTTGGATATGGAAGCGAGCAGAAATCCTTCTTAACAGGGTCTACTATTACTATCAATGATAATTCTTCAAATACTGCACTAGATAGACAGACATTACAAGGACGCATTGCAGGGCTAACAATTAGAGGTTCTTCGAGTGATTCAAAAAATTCCAATCCTCTTATTTTAGTTAACGGCTTACCGTATAGTGGCAAGTTAGAAGACATCGATGCAAGTTCTATTATATCTCTAAATATATTGAAAGACAATAGTGCAACAGCAATATACGGCACTAGAGCTAAAGATGGTGTTATTATGATTCAAACCAATACTTTGAGTGCAACGGCAACTGACAAAAATGATGATACAAAGTCTATGCCAACACAAGCTGGAAACTCCATGCGTCGGAATTTTCATGATGATGCTTTCTGGCAACCAAAGTTGAAAACGAACGAAAAAGGAGAAGCGTCATTTGAGATCACCTATCCTGACGATATTACAACTTGGAATGCTTACTTTATAGCCATTGGCAACAAAAAGCAGACTGACAAAAAACAAATGACAATAAAATCGTTTAAAGCCCTGACCGCACGTCTTTCTACTCCGCGCTTTGCTATTAGAGACGATAGTTTGAATGCTGTTGGGCGAATAATCAATCATTTTGGTGATACGATTCAAGTAGATCGAAGTATTGATCTAAAAGGAAGTATACAGCAAGAAAAGATAAAACTACTTACATCACATATAGATTATATTCCCGTCAAAGCTAAAACAGGAGACAGTCTTACAGTCTCTTATTCATTGAAAATGCAGAATGGCTATTTTGATGGAGAAGAACAATCTATTCCTATACTTGAACAGGGCATGTTGCAAACTCATGGCGACTTTAGAGTGATCAATGATACAACGACGCATGCTCTCAATATAGATCCTACATTAGGTACAACTACAATTCATGCCGAAGCTTCGAGTCTCGAGGTATTTCTTCGGGAGATTGATAAAGTAGAGCGTTATCCGTATATGTGTAATGAGCAAATGGCTTCTAAAATAAAAGCGATGCTATCGAAGAAACGAATCGCTGAGATGTTGGGAAAAGAATTTAAAGACGATCAAAAAATAAATAATCTGATTAACTCTCTGAATAAAAATCGCAATTCAGAAGGCTTATGGGGATGGTGGAATAAAGAAAAAACCGTATCATGGATATCGAAGCAGGTCATAAGTGCGATGCTAGATGCTGAGAATGCAGGATATAAAACCTATTTGAATAAGAACAGCTTATGTAATACGTTCGAAGCGGAGCTAAAAGACGGACTCGCTAATTTGAGATTAACTACTCCGGATAAAATACCATTGGCCAAGCAAGAGTTACTCGACAGACTTATGCTATTGAAACGTATGAATGCTCCAATCGACTACGCTCTATATTTTAAACAAATTAACGAGCAGCTAAAAAGCCGTACTGTGAATGATAAGCTAAAATCGATGCTAACGATGTCTGCTATTGGATTGAAAGATCAGATAGATATAGATTCTTTAATGAAAGACTCGTATAAAACTATGCTTGGGGCAATGTATTGGGGAAATACGAAAGAAGGTGATAAACAGTCTCTTAGCTTCATCCTACCTTATGAGAACAATACCGAAAATACATTGATAGCTTATAGGCTTCTAAGGAATATTGACGGACATGAAACGGAGCTGAATAACATAAGAAACTATTTTTTCGAACGCCGTCAAGATGGATCATGGCAGAATACTTATGAGTCATCTGGCATCATCGAAACGATCATGCCAGATATGTTGAGCAAAAATGATCAATATAAGGAAACATATATGTATGTGAATGAGCACAGAATTTCAAAGTTCCCTTATACTGAACAAATAAAGTCTAAAGGACTTATCAATATTAAAAAAGGAGGCACATTACCTCTGTTTGTAACAGCCTATCAACAAGAATGGAATAAAAAACCGCTACCTGAATCAAAGAAAGGCTTTACAGTAAAAACCTTCTTTATGGAAAATAAAGATACCATTTCATATCTAAAAGCAGGCAAAGTAGCTAAACTCGAAGTGAGTGTAAAGGTCGATGCCGATGCCGAATATGTTCAAATAGAAATACCTATTCCTGCCGGATGCTCCTACGAAACAAAAGAGAGAGGTAACTACTGGCAAGAAATGCATAGAGAATATTTCAAAGAAAAGATTGTCATTTTCAGCAACAAACTCACTAAAAGTGAACATCACTTCACCATCGAACTTATTCCGAGATATACCGGAAAATATTCTCTCAATCCAGCAAAGGCAGAGTTAATGTACTTTCCTACCTTCTATGGAAATGAAAAGATGAAATCGGTGATAATTAAGTGACCTTTAGCATAAAGCTTCCTCCCTCTAACAAGAGAGAAGATGAATAAAAATCAGATAATTGCGCATGAATGCTTGTTCATTTAAAAAAGTATTAGTAGTTTTGCAGCCGAAAAGAAATAATGGTGCATTCGTCTAGTGGCTAGGACGCCGCCCTCTCACGGCGGTAACTCGGGTTCGACCCCCGGACGCACTACTTGCTGACAAGCTAAAAAGTAAATCCCTGGTAATTTTATTATCAGGGATTTACTTTTTCCAGCCAAGTGAAAACAGCCATTAAAAACAAAAGTCTTCAACAAAACGAAATTTATAATAACAGGAGGAAGACAAGTGCAATCTCCACTTTGCAATACCCAGATTTACAGTCTTTTATTTGATTGATTTCTTAAAAAACGAATCAAGGCTCGATTGCATAAACCAAATAAAACGAGTAACTTTGCGGGCAATTAGATTTCTGTGGTTACAAAATTATATTATTTCACTAAAAAAAAGAGCTAATTATGACTTATTCACACGAAGTGGAACACATGTGTGTTGTGAAGAAAGGTCCTAATCATGGACCGGCTCCCATACCCGAAGAAGGCAAATGGGTAAAATCAAAAGAAATTGTTGACATCTCAGGTTTAACACACGGTATTGGCTGGTGTGCTCCTCAACAAGGCGCTTGCAAGCTAACACTTAATGTTAAAGAAGGTATCATTCAGGAGGCTTTAATTGAGACTATCGGATGTTCTGGTATGACTCACTCTGCTGCAATGGCTGCCGAAATTCTTCCGGGAAAAACAATTCTTGAGGCTTTGAACACTGACCTTGTTTGCGACGCTATCAACACTGCTATGCGTGAGCTATTCCTGCAAATTGTGTACGGACGTACTCAGAGTGCTTTCTCTGAAGGCGGTCTTATCATCGGTGCAGGTCTAGAAGACTTAGGTAAAGGTCTTCGCAGCCAGGTAGGTACTTTGTACGGAACCTTGGCTAAAGGCCCTCGTTACCTCGAGATGGCTGAAGGTTACATCAAAAACATCTTTCTTGATAAGAATGACGAAATCTGCGGATACGAATTCGTACACATGGGCAAGTTCATGGACGAAATCAAGAAGGGTACAGATGCTAACGAAGCTTTGAAGAAAGTAACCGGCACGTACGGACGCGTAACAGCGGAACAGGGAGCAGTTAAACACATTGATCCACGTCACGAATAATATAAGGAGGAAAGAAACAATGATTAGAGAAGTAAAATTTGAAAGTCAAGACCGTCGTATCAAAGGTATCATGGATATTTTGAACGCTAACGGCATCAAAGACATAGAAGAAGCGAACGCAATATGCGACGCTAATGGACTTGACCCTTATAAAACGTGTGAAGAAACTCAGCCTATCTGCTTCGAAAACGCAAAATGGGCGTATGTAGTAGGTGCTGCCATCGCTGTGAAAAAAGGATGTAAAGTAGCTGCTGATGCTGCTGAAGCAATCGGACTTGGTCTTCAAGCATTTTGTATTCCCGGTTCTGTTGCTGCCGACCGTAAGGTAGGTATTGGCCATGGTAACTTGGCTGCTCGTCTGCTTCGTGAAGAGACTAAATGTTTTGCTTTCCTTGCAGGACACGAATCATTCGCTGCTGCTGAAGGAGCAATCAAGATTGCTGCTAAAGCAGACAAAGTTCGCAAAGAGCCACTTCGTTGCATCTTGAACGGACTTGGAAAAGATGCTGCACAGATCATCTCTCGTATCAACGGCTTTACTTACGTACAAACTCAATTCGATTATTATACATCAGAGTTGAAAGTTGTTCGCGAGATAGCTTATTCTGACGGAGACCGTGCAAAAGTAAAATGTTATGGTGCCGACGACGTTCGTGAAGGTGTAGCCATTATGCATAAAGAAGGTGTAGACGTATCAATCACAGGTAACTCTACCAACCCAACACGTTTCCAACACCCGGTTGCTGGTACATACAAAAAAGAATGTATCGAGATGGGTAAGAAATATTTCTCAGTTGCTTCAGGTGGTGGTACAGGTCGTACTCTTCACCCAGACAACATGGCTGCCGGTCCTGCTTCATATGGTATGACAGACACAATGGGTCGTATGCACTCAGATGCTCAGTTCGCCGGTTCTTCATCTGTTCCTGCTCACGTAGAAATGATGGGATTCCTAGGCATTGGTAACAACCCAATGGTAGGTGTTACTGTAGCTGTAGCTGTAGACGTAGCTCAAGCTTTAGGCAAGTAATTTAAGTAATTACTATATATAAATAACTCCTGCGATCTTTATGATTGTAGGAGTTTTTTTATATATTTGCCTCAAATAAACCTAATAATATGAGACAGCGAACCCTTTTATTATTATTAATATCGCTTAGCATCCTACAAATGTATGCTCAAAACGATAACCTGAGCAGAATGTCTATACATCTCACTGCATGCAATAAACAGAAAGTATCTACCGAACCAATATTTCCATCGGATATTTATGATATTGTCATGGGAAACATGTCATGGCCTATACGCATGAAAAATAAAATAGACACCGTATTGTGCAAATTCACAGTAAATAAATCGGGTTATGTTGAGCAAGCTAGAGTCATTAAAAGCAAAGAGCCTAGATTAAGGAACGAAGCATTAAGTATTATCTACGGCTTTCCATATATAATACCAGCACAGAAGAAAGGAAAGAATAAAGCCTTCGATTATGAACTCATGATTGTTTTCAATAGTGAAAAGCACCACCAATATAGAGAAAAACTAAAAAGAGAAAAAGAAGAGGAGAATAATGAACATATATTTATTGACAATTTTGAAATTCTCCCTGAATTTCCAGGAGGAATGGGAGCTGTTATACCATTTATTAACAAAGAGGTACGCCATTTAAAGGCTGATGCTAAAGCAAGAGTTATTTGCCAGATGACAATAGAGAAAGATGGCTCAATTAGTCATATCGAAGTAGTTCGTAAGGTTAATCCTATATTAGATGCTGAAGCGGTACGAGTTCTTTCAACCATGCCCAAGTGGAAACCTGGAAAGATACGGAATTATGAAAAACGATATTATGAATTTACTCCAGTAAAATATACACTCCCCATTATATTCAGGCCGTAACAAAGCTTCCATTGAAACAGTACCCCAAATTGAGAAAATATCCATTCTAATTAATAAAATGACTCTTAACCAGAGGGATAAAACTTTATTGTGCCCCTTGAACATGCAACAATAGAGACAGGTAGATCCTAAACACATCCTGCTAAGACATGTCCTTTATGTGAATTACTTTGATCGGTAGCTAGTCCTTCTAAAATTTAAATAAAAAAGAAAAACGCTCTAATCCGAAACACAAATAACAGCCATAACGTTCTAAAAATAGAGTAATCTACTATTTACTCATTTCATAATAGCATTTCACTTAATCAATAAAACTTTTATATGATGAGAACAAACGAAATAGCTGAAGAAGATATGTCTGCAAAAATGATGGATGGAGCGAATACTCCATTATCAAAAGAGTTTTTACGGAAAATAAATGCTTATTGGCGTGCTGCCAATTATCTTTCAGTCGGCCAGCTTTATCTGCGCGACAATCCTCTGTTACATGAACCTCTGAAGTTATCGCACATAAAGTCGATGCTACTTGGACATTGGGGCACCACCCCGGGACAAAATTTCATCTATGCACATCTAAACAGAGTCATCAAAAAGTATGATCTGGATATGATTTACATCTCTGGCCCCGGTCATGGCGGACCTGCTGTAGTGGGTAATACCTATCTTGAAGGAACCTATAGCGAAATATATCCTAACATTACTCAGGATGAAGAAGGACTCAAAAAACTATTTACTCAATTCTCCTTTCCGGGAGGTATCCCAAGCCATGCTTCACCCGAATGTCCGGGCTCGATTCATGAAGGGGGAGAATTGGGCTATTCACTTAGTCACGCTTTCGGAGCTGTACTCGATAATCCTAAATTCATAGTAGCCTGCGTCGTTGGAGATGGTGAAGCAGAGACCGGACCATTGGCCACTTCTTGGCATTCTAACAAATTTCTGGATCCGATTAACGATGGTGCCGTACTCCCTATCCTTCACCTCAATGGTTACAAAATAGCCAATCCGACCATACTGGCTCGTATAGAGCCTGAAGAATTAGATCAGTTTCTTAGAGGATGTGGTTGGACGCCTTATTATGTAGAAGGTGATGATCCGGAAACCATGCATCAACTCATGGCTTCCGTAATGGATCAGGCTATTGAAAAGATCCGCAACATACAGAACAACGCAAGGAGCAATAACGATACCACCCGACCACGTTGGCCAATGATTGTGTTAAAGTCACCCAAAGGATGGACAGGACCGAAAGAAGTGGATGGCCTACAAATTGAAGGCACTTTTCGTGCCCATCAAATTCCATTATTGGCAGATGCCCAACACCCGACTCATGTAAAGTTGCTTGAAGATTGGATGAAAAGTTATAAGCCCGAAGAGCTCTTCGATAAAAACGGGCGTCTTCTGCCTGAGCTGGCCGAACTAGCTCCTAAGGGAGAACGAAGAATGGGTGCTAATCCTCATGCTAATGGCGGACTGTTATTGCAGGACCTCGTTATGCCCGACTTTCGAAAGTTTGCCGTTAAAGTGCCTACTCCGGGAGGCATCGAAGCTGCCGACACACACGAGCTTGGAGTGTTTTTGCGCGAAGTAATCAACCTCAATAAAGAACAACGAAACTTCCGAATATTCGGTCCGGATGAAACTCTATCGAACCGATTGAACGCTGTATTTGAAACCACCAACCGACAATGGGACGCCCGTACAAAAGAGAACGATGAATTTCTAGCCACGGAGGGTCGCGTCATGGAAATGCTGAGCGAACATCAATGTGAGGGTTGGCTCGAAGGTTATTTGCTTACCGGAAGACACGGACTATTTAACTGTTACGAAGCTTTCATCCATATCGTAGATTCCATGTTCAATCAACATGCCAAATGGTTGAAAGTAACTGCCGGATTGCCTTGGCGACGGAAAATTGCTTCACTCAACTACTTACTCGCATCACACGTTTGGCAGCAAGCTCATAACGGTTTTACCCACCAGGATCCCGGTTTTATAGATCATGTAGTCAACAAGAAAGCATCCATTGTTCGCGTTTACCTTCCACCCGATGCCAATTGTTTGTTATCCGTATGGGATCATTGCCTAAGGAGCAGGCATTACGTTAACGTAGTCATTGCAGGTAAATATCAAGCACCTCAATGGCTAACTATGGATGAGGCAATTGAACATTGTACCAAAGGAATTGGCGTATGGCAATGGGCCAGCAGTGATAAAGGCAAAGAACCCGACGTGGTGATGGCTTGTTGCGGTGATGTGCCTACCCTTGAGACATTGGCTGCCGTTTCCATTCTTCGAGAGCACCTGCCCGAACTAAAAATCCGAGTAATTAATGTAGTCGATTTAATGAAGCTACAACCCGCTACCGAACATCCCCACGGGCTGAGCGAACAAGACTTTGATGCCTTGTTTACGAAAGACAAACCCATCGTCTTTGCTTTCCACGGTTACCCTTGGCTAATTCACCGATTGACTTACCGCCGCACCAACCACGAAAACATGCATGTAAGAGGATACAAAGAAGAAGGAACCATTACAACTTACTTCGACATGACTGTATTAAATGAACTAGACCGATTCCATCTGGTAGAGGATGTCATTGATCGCCTTCCTCAATTAGGAGCAAGAGGTGCCCAACTGAAAAAGCTGGTACAAGATAAGCTGGTTGAGCATAAGAAGTATATTGATAAAAATGGTCTGGATATGCCCGAAATCCTGAACTGGAAATGGAGTAATTCAAAATAAGCCACTTTAATTGCCGTATATGGTTTATTTATGACTCCACTCGGTTGGAACTGGGCCATATTTGTTTGGGGTTATGCTCTAATCTGGTTCCTTATCAATGATCGACTAAAATTATTGGCTTACAAAATCTTCGATCCTATTAAAAAAAGTGAGATCAAATAGATAACCAATTCACGAATCTCTGCAAAGATTAGAATCAATTGAATAGGAGGAAAATAAGATGGCTTATTTCCTCCTATTTTTTATTTCTCAACCTTCCACAACACATTTTTTAGAATATACCCATATTGGTTCAGTAGGTTCTTCAGTACAGAACCCAAGAGCAAATTCTAGAAACATTGCTGTTTTATAAATCCATATTTCACCGGATAAGAATAGTTATTCATAGGTTTAGTAGTGTAGAATGTAAAGATTACAGGCATACCGCTACAGGCCTCCTGAGAGGGGTTTGGTGAATTAACTAGTTCAGCGTGGTGAATTAACTACTTCACCACGCTGAACTAGTTAATTCACCACGCTGAAGTTATATGATATACTAAATCAGACCTATTTGTAAAGTTTAAAGACGCAAGCGATTAGGATTATTCACAAAAACAACTTTGATTGGAAAAGAAGCGCTAAAGTTGTAGTTCCCTTCACTATTGGGATCATTCACAAAATTATACGTTTACCTATCGCTACGCTTCTGGTTGTAGTTCCCTTCACTATTGGGATCATTCACAAATTATTTTTATTTTTCTTGCGTTTTTTCTTAGTTGTAGTTCCCTTCACTATTGGGATCATTCACAAAAACTCTGTGCTGGAGAAGGTGTAGTAATTGGTTGTAGTTCCCTTCACTATTGGGATCATTCACAAAATCCGGCGCATACTGGTACAAGGCAAAGGTGTTGTAGTTCCCTTCACTATTGGGATCATTCACAAATTTAAATTCTACTTTCATTCGTCTACCTTTGTTGTAGTTCCCTTCACTATTGGGATCATTCACAAACCAATAAATTGGGAGGTAAGAAATACCGGGGTTGTAGTTCCCTTCACTATTGGGATCATTCACAAATGGAACACTTGAAAGCAGTTGGTAAAATACGTTGTAGTTCCCTTCACTATTGGGATCATTCACAAAAAGACGCAGAATCATTATTCGCATACGCCCGTTGTAGTTCCCTTCACTATTGGGATCATTCACAAACGAGGTGGACGAAGCAAACAGCACTTTTACGTTGTAGTTCCCTTCACTATTGGGATCATTCACAAACTTAAGCTTCCGAAAGAAATAGTTCCCACAGTTGTAGTTCCCTTCACTATTGGGATCATTCACAAAAATAGGCTAATGTTTAGTACTAATTACGACGTTGTAGTTCCCTTCACTATTGGGATCATTCACAAAACTCAACGAAAAAGATTCGTTTAAGAATTAGTTGTAGTTCCCTTCACTATTGGGATCATTCACAAAACGAACTGTATATTCCATTGATTAACAGAGATATACAAAAATAGTCCAAAGCAAAATTACGATTTTATTATTAATAACAAGCAGAATAACTTCATTTTTTCATTTCTAATAATCTTCTGCAAATCTTGTAATACTCTTCGGGCACTTGATCAGTCATGATATTATTATTCTTCAGATGAACAATTCTCTTCGAGATAACTTTATCTACTTTCAACTCATGAGAATCATCTAAACTAAGCTGAAGAACCATACCATTCTGATCAAAAACATTGGCTATTGACTTCACTACAGCGTTACGTAATTTCCTATCGTAGTACATCAATGTCCTTAATTTAATAATCATTTCAAAGAGTGAACACTTTGCTGTTTTAGATATATAGTTATAATGGGCTATAAAATTTCTATCAGCTAAGACCTGAAGATTATTTCTAAAA
Organism: Bacteroides ihuae; assembly: GCF_900104585.1. Classification (GTDB taxonomy): domain Bacteria; phylum Bacteroidota; class Bacteroidia; order Bacteroidales; family Bacteroidaceae; genus Bacteroides; species Bacteroides ihuae. The sequence goes on along the minus strand of NZ_FNVX01000005.1, from coordinate 495,820 downwards.
AAAACTTTTTGATAAAAAGATCTTTTTGCTTCGATACACTCCACCATCAAAGGAACATCTTCGGCTTTAATGAAAGGAGCATTCTTCTTCTCTATTTTAGATCCAAATTCAGCTAAAAGCTCATCATCAGTTTTAGTCTTTTTGGCATTGATGAAATCTCTAAAATTAAAAAAAGACAACAGTTTATAGTCATCATTAGCTCTGGAAGCATCAAGTAAGACAAAATCTCTATCCCATAAAGCTATAAAACGAGCCATACGGCTGAGGATCTGAATAACAAGATTATGCAACTTTCTTAGATGTACCAGATGCAGTTTGTTGTCTAACCAATTATAACGATCAATATCACGGCATAGCTTTTGATATATAGAACACTTCTCCTGAGAAAAAGATGATTTATTTTTCATATCTTCCCATTCTTGATGTAACTCATTTCTTCTCGTCACCTTATCTTCTACGACTTTCTTTAGTGTTTGCCATTCTTCAAATTCACCCTGAGTAATTTTATCTTCATCCACAATAATGAGCTTCAAGAGCTCTAAAGTACCATATTTACGAATAAGTTCTATTGGGCTATATAGAACGGGAGTATAATTATCCTGTTGGAAGTAGAATCCCTTCCAAACCGTGTTCTCACTCTCATTGCCTTTGATAAAGAAACTTAGATATTCTTTTAATTCAGTCTGTTCCTTATATCCATCCCTTCTTTGTTCCACTCTATCTACAGTCAATAGACAAAGTTCAATAATGTCTATGGCGAAATTATAGCTAAAGCCTTCTTTATCGCCACTCGACCGGAATTTTATCCATTCATTCCTTAAATCGCTCAAATGATTAGCATCAAGAAGTTTGCAAAACGTAAAGAATGCAATATGTGATTCTTGATTGGAATTTATGGAATGTTCAACCCGATCTTTAATCATTAAATTCTCATATTCTTCTCTAGTAACCGTTTTATCTCTTTCCTCTTGGTTAGGAGATAAAATAAATTCGACACCAAGCCAAGACAAAAAATCATCAAAACCCTTAACAAATACCTTCTCTATGAATTTTTCAGTGTTATAGCGTACTTTATCATTTTTATCACCCTTTTTCTCCTGCTCCTGAACAGACAAACTATGTATGTAGCTCATGTAAGAAGCAATAGACTCATCATTATTCATCATCCGAATTTCTTTAAAGGCATACTGAAATTTATTGCGAGCATTCTCTCGATTATCTTTGAGTACAAATGCTACTGCTTTCATGAAAAATCTTTTATTGTGATTATCAAGGAATTTATTCAGAAAGAGATGATTATAAATCAATTTCAACATGAAACGATAAGCCGGATAAGCTTTCGATGCTTTGGTTACTGTAGAGTTAGCAACTCTACCTCCAATGAGCATTAAGTAATGACCAATTCTATAAGTGTTACTCGAATCTTGCAAATGACAACCTAGCTCATAGATCGTTTTAAACCCTGGAGCAAAGGGAATAGATGTTCTTCGAAGAGATAATTTACATTTATTCAACAGTTTATTTACATCTTCTGTACAGTAATAGTTCAACACGTCATTTGAACTCAATTGCTCTATAAAGAAAGAATCTATTTTTTCAATAGATAATTCCAGGTATTGCTTGAAAGGAGTATCGCTATAATCCTTTTCCATATCATCATATTCGAAGGTTTTCAAAGCGAAAATCTTATCAATTGCTTCCGCCTTATAATGTACGATTTCGTTTCTAATCTGTTGCACCGATCCTCTCATCGCCCAAATAGCCACAGGAATTTGGCTAAAGTCAGCACCATAAAACTTTGTACATAGCTCTTTATCAATCGTGTTTTTGCTTAAACTATTACATAAATCTTTTTTGCTTAAGATTTCATTCACTTGTTCCTTATCAACTATATTACGAATATTATTGGCTGCAAAAGCGCACATTTCAACAAGATTTAGGACAAAGAATTCATCGCGTTTGATCTGAGATAAAGTATTACTACATGTATTTTTATCGAATTCATGCTTTTTGATTTTTCCCTTCTGCAATAAATTCATACGTAGCGCATTCTCCAACTGTAGGCTAAGCCGTTCTTTTAGAGTTTCCACTTTTAGATAATATATAGCTTGATTCAAGCTCAGATTTTTTTTCTTTTTCTTGATCGGAAAGTAATGTTCAAAGTATTTCACTACTTCAAGATTATAGGCAGATAGTTGTATATTAGCCCTATTCTCATTGAAAATAGGGTTAATACACAATATTTCATTAGTCCCAAACACTGTAGATTGATGCATCTGCAATACATTTTTAAGTTTGTAGTGAAATGCGGGTCTAATTTCTCCCTTATCGCTCACATATTCCTCTGGATTAGGCAATAAGGTCACTAATTCTCCGATATTATAGGAAGTATGGTATGACTCAAGAGCAATTCTCTGATTAGTTTCATATTCTTCTCCCCATAGCTCAAGTGCCTGTTTCCTTTTACTTAGTTTACTTTCGTCGGAATAATCAATAACGACTCGATTGTTAAGTATCGATTTTTTAATGTGCCCTTTTTTATTTTTCAGATATGCAGCAATCCACTGCTGATAGGCTAAAAACAATGTAGGATCATTTTTCTTTGAATATTCTACTAATACCTTTGGGAGATTTAATTTAACGACTTGCTTGTTTACGTCTTTAAAAGTAAACTCATTTCTTAATTTTGGTTTAATAAGCCAGCAAATTTCGTCCTCGTTAAAGATATTCAATCTTGGAATAATATCTCGTCCTGCGATGACTGCTCCAATCGTTTTTTCAATCGCTCCCCTAACCTCTTTCAGTCTTTTCTCCCTCTGTTTACAACTTAGGCAGCGTTCTTTAGCAGTGCATTTATCACATTTAGGAATATTCATTTCCTTTTCACTCACAAGAGTTTGCTTCAAAAGGCTAAGTTCAAAGCTTTTATCTTTATATTTATCAATAATAGGAGCAGTTAGGTCCGCTAGATTCTCGTCTAAAACTAGCGTTCCCTCCCCAACCTTCCGATGAATCAAAACCATTTTATCTTTTTGATCACTGCTCTCCTTAACTTTAACTTTAGTTATTCGCATAATTATTCTTATTAGCAACAGTTGCAAGGATTTCTTATCTCAACAAAAAAAATACTTATCACCAAATTTTCACAATCAAGCTATCCGGACGCCACATCTTATCGCCTTGTTTCACGCCAAAGGTTTGGTAAAACTCAGGCATATTTGAGAGAGGACCAAGAACTCTCCATTTTGCAGGAGCATGTTCATTGCTCTTTATCTGATTTGCCATGGCTTCAGGACGCATATTGAGCATCCATGTCAGTGCGTAACCAAGGAAGAAACGTTGGCTGGGATTCAATCCGGCAATCATTTCGTTATCCGTGTATTGCTTAGTCTTCTTAAATGCTTCAAATCCCATAATCACTCCACCCAAGTCGGCTATATTCTCTCCCTGAGTCAGTTCACCATTGATGTGCAGACTGTCAACAGCCACATAGTCATTGAATTGCTTTACGATCATCTTTGTTTTTTTCTCAAATTGCGCTTTATCCTCGCTTGTCCACCAGTCACTCAGGTTGCCAAACTCATTATACTTGCAACCCTGATCATCGAAACCATGAGTGATTTCATGCCCAAAGGTTGCACCAATAATGGCATATAAGATAGCATCATCAGCCATTTTTCTTTCGTAACCCGGAACAATGATATTGCAACCCGGAATGACGATCTCGTTGTTAGACGGATTGTAATAAGCATTGTAAGTTTGCGGTTGCATATCCCATTCTGTGCGATCTACCGACTTACCATATTTATTTATCATGTAGCTGAATGCCCATTTGTTGGCACTCATCACATTTTTCACATAAGACGTACGATCAATCTGCATACTGCTAAGATCTTTCCATTTATCGGGATAACCCACTTTCATAATCACTGCATTGAGTTTTTTCAATGCTTTCTCTTTGGTAGTTGCGCTCATCCAGTCGAGTGCCTTAATGCGTTGAGCAAAAACCGATTTAATAGCATTCCCTATTTCTTCTAATTTCTCTTTGGTACCTTTAGGTAAATATTCGTTTACATACACCTGTCCTATAAGCTCTCCAAGATATCCGTCAGTATTCTCCACTACTCTCTTCCATCTAGGCTTCGGTTCTTTTATTCCACGTAGAGTAGAGGAATAAAAGTTGAAGTCCTCCATATAAGTCTTATCATCTAGATAGGAAGCCAATCCATTCACCAGATGGAATTTAAGGTAGTTCTTCCAGTCCTCTATTGTATATTTCTTAAGATAACCGTTCAGGGCAGTAAGAAATTCCGGTTGGCCAACCACTACGCTATCCACCTTTGCCAGTCCTACTCCATTCATAAAAGACTTCCAGTCGAGGTTTGATGTTAGTGTCTCTAGTTTACCGAACGCCATTTTATGATAGTTTGTCAATGGATCGCGGGTATCTTCACGCTTACGGGAGGTTTTAGCCAAGGCCGTTTCCATTTCCATCAATCGGTCGGCTGCTTGCTTAGCTTTGGTCTTTTCGTAGCCCATGATCCCAAACATATTACCCACATAAGTAACAAATTTTTCACGAATAGATTTAGTGCTCGCGTCCATATCAAGATAATAGTTACGGTCTGGCATACTCAATCCACCCTGTGTGATATACACCTGATATTTGCTACTATTCTTATCATCCTGAGTAACATACATATTAAACAGTGGAGCCGACGAGACGGTGTGAATATAAGATGCTTCTGTTATAATGCCATTCAGGTCTTTGATCTTATCTATTTTATCCAAATCGTTTTTCAGATCATTGATTCCTTTTTTATTGAGCGAAAGACTATCCATCCCCGAATAAAAAAAGTCACCTATCTTCTGTTTGTTACTTCCCTTTGGTTCATTCTTAGTTGCTACAGATGATTCGCATATCTTACGAACCTGTTCATTAATTGTATCCTGAACCAATTGAAAAATTCCGTTACTCTGTTCACTGGCCGGAATTGGATTTTCTTTAAACCATTTGCCATTAGCAAATTGAAAGAAATCATCTCCGGCATTCGTTGTAGAGTCAATGTGTGAAGCAAGAGCATCGCCTTTTTCTATTGAAGACTTTGCCTGCTTGCAAGATGCTGTTGCAGTCGCCACCAAAATGAGACCACAGATAAGTGGATTAAATTTCATTTTTCCTTATTTGTTAGATTATATTCAAAAGTACAATAATATTTCAATGCAACAATCGCATGTACTAAGAAAGTATATACACTATCCATAATATTTCATCTGCGATGAAATTCAAATCAAATTTCCTTCTTGCCTATCTCCATATTCAACATTTTATCTATATATTGCCACTACATTTCTATTGAATAAAATTCAAATAAACTTTTAAAACAATAGTATAATATGAAACACACTTTTTTATTACTTGCAATTCTTTTTATCCCAAGTTTACACATAAAATTGCATGCCCAAAAGGAGAAATACAACCTTGAAGTAACTTATATAGCCAATGAAGGTTATTTGCTAAAAACGGATCATCACAAAGTACTTATTGATGCACTTTTCACAGAAAGCTACGGTATCTTTGATGTACCTGAAAAAGATACAGTAGATGCCATAATGGAGGGAACTACTCCATTCGATCATATAGAAATGCATTTACTGACGCATTATCATAAAGATCATTGTAGCCCGGAACTGATGGTAAAATACCTAAATAAATTCCCCAATATTAAGTTGGTTACCAATAGACCGGCATTAGTTTTTATTGATGGAGATCAGTTTGGGTTTGTAAGCTATAAAAATCAGTTCGTAGAACTTACCCCCGAACAAAACAGAAATGAATCAAAAAATGTCAATGGCGTATATATCACAGCTCATGCTATGAAGCATTTGTCTTTTTTTCGTAAGGATATTGATATAGAACAATACATGTACAACGTAGCTTATACAATAGAGATGGATGGGGTACAGATTTTCCATTCGGGCGACACCAGTATTGAGAACATGAAGATTTATTTAGAACAAAACAAAGATTGGAAACCGAATATAGATATCGCCTTTTTATACTATGGCATGCTGAATACTGAAGACAATTTAAAATATATTATTTCAACACTGCACCCAAAGAAAATCGTCATCATGCATGTGCCTCTTTATCTGACAAAAGAATGGAAGAGTAAAACAGAAGAGTTGAAGAAGAGTTTCCCTGAATTATATCTATTAAACAAATCGGCTAGTTTCAAAAAGTTTGTATCCGATCATTGATATTCGCTCTTTTTCAGATCCCTTCCCATACTTGATTTGTTGGCATGTATTTAAGTATCCCAGAGTATTATGTCAGGATTCGGAATAAGCGTCGACTATATATTACGAATTATTATGATTCCTTTTTCCTAAACTATTTGTTATATATAAAAAACCAAGTAAGATGAATAAGATTATTAAGCCTTTATTAATACTGGGTATATTATTACTTTTGTATAGTTTTGCTTCGGCGCCAAATGATTCTAATAAAAAAAAGAAAGAACAATTAAAAAACAAAACGATGAATATAGAGAAAGATATCTATTTTGCAGGCGGCTGTTTCTGGGGAACAGAGCATTTTATAAAACTGATTCGAGGAGTGAAAGAGACGCAGGTAGGTTATGCCAATGGTAATATCAAGAATCCTACTTATGAGCAAGTATGTACAGGGAGCACTAACTTTGCCGAGACGGTGAAAGTGAAGTATGATTCACAGGAAGTAAAGCTAAAACAGTTGATCGATCTTTATTTTCAGACCATTGATCCTACCACCATCAATATGCAAGGTCACGACAGAGGTTCTCAGTATCGAACAGGTATTTATTATACTGATCCGGCTGACTTACCCGTCATTCAATCGGCTGTGCAAGAATTGGGTAAAGCATACTCTAAACCTATTGTTGTGGAAATAAAGCCGATGGAAAACTTCTACAAAGCAGAAGATTACCATCAAGATTATCTGGATAAAAACCCTGGAGGCTATTGCCACATTCCGTCTTCGTTGTTCGAAGTGGCAAAAAAGGCCAATCCTCCTGCTTTGGCAACAGAGCCAAGTTACAAAAAGCCAGATGATGCCACATTACGTACTAAGTTAACTGCAGAACAATATGCTGTAACGCAAAAAAGTGCGACTGAACCGGCTTTTAAGAACGAATACTGGAATGAGCATCGGCAGGGTATCTATGTTGACATCGTGAGCGGAGAACCGTTATTCATCTCAACCGATAAGTTCGATTCCGGCTGCGGATGGCCAAGTTTCTCTAAACCGATAGAGAGTAATCTGGTTAAAGAAAATAAAGACGTTTCTTTTGGTATGCAGCGGATAGAAGTTCGTAGCAAGTCAGGTAATAGCCATCTGGGGCATGTCTTTAATGACGGACCCGCAGAAAAAGGTGGATTACGCTATTGTATCAACAGTGCTTCTCTGCGCTTCATTCCAATAGAGAAGATGAAAGAGGAAGGATATGCTGATTACATACCTCTTTTGACAAAGAAATAAAACGCTATAAGTTCAAAGTGTGGAAGCAGTTAATTAAGCACGTTGAAGTAGTGAATTCAATACGCTTAATTAACTGCTTTTATTTACCATTCTCAGGAGGCTTGCGGGTGTAGTAAAATTCTTGCGATACAACAATCACAGATGTTTTTTGTTTCTTATGCGGATAATATTAAGAAACTTGTTTATTAACCATAATGCAAAACATCAATAATGAGTTACCAAGTAAGCAGACAGACACTGATCATCACCGCAGGTATTGTATGGATCATAGCGGGAGCCAACATATTGAAAATAGGAATTACTACTTGGATGAGTGATTCGCTATACTGGCCTTGGAAAGTTGCCGGAGCTATTGCAATATTCACAATCTTCTTTTTCCTCATCTTCAAAAGACTGTATGGCAAACATACACGCAGAATAGCTGAGAAAGATGACAGAAACCATCCGCTGGCCTTTTTTGATGCCAAAGGATGGATTATTATGGCATTTATGATGACTATGGGTATTACCATACGTACATTTCACCTACTCCCTGACTCGTTTATTGCATACTTCTATACAGGACTATCGGTGGCACTAATAATGACCGGGCTTCTATTCGTTAAACATTGGTGGCAATTTTACATTTGCTCAACGGGAAACCCTTCCTGAGCCATCGCCTTTCATCAGGTTCTCTACCTCCTCAACAGTTACTAAATTAAAGTCTCCATAAATGGTCGTTTTCAGGCAAGAAGCAGCCAAAGCAAAATCGAGAGCTCTCTGATCATCTTGTGGATAAGCGATCAAGCCATAGATCATTCCTCCCACAAAAGCATCTCCGGTACCAACCTTATCTACCACATGCGTCACATCGTAGATACACGATTGCTTCACTGCTCCATCAGAATAGAGAATTCCGCCTAGCAAATCATGATTAGCATTCATTGAGTTTCTTAACTCAATAAACACTTTCTTGCATCTGGGCACCATCGCCTGAACTTCATCTCCTACCCGCTCAAATCCCTTTATATCTATAGGATATGAAGTGTCAAGCGCCTTAAATCCTACAGGATTGATTCCCAATACATTCATATATTCTCCTTCACTGCCAAAAAGCACATCACTGTATTTTACCAATTCAGGCATGACCTCATTAGCCGATTTACCATATTTCCATAAGTTTCTTCGATAATTAAGATCGCAAGAGATGGTCAATCCCATTTCATTGGCTACTTCAATTGCTTCCCTACATGCATCTGCTGCACCTTGGGTTAAAGAGGCTGCGATGCCCGACCAGTGAAACCAAGAAGCATCAGCGAAAAGACTCTTCCAGTCAATCATACCCGGACGAAGAGTGGAAAAAGAAGAATCAGCTCTATCATAAACCACACTAGAGCTACGAGCCACAGCACCATTCTCAAGAAAGTAAATGCCTAAACGATTACCCCCATACACGATACCTTCCGTAGAGAGATGATGTGAGCGAAGAGTCATGACACATGCACGGGCGATCTCATTTTCCGGCAGACGAGTAACAAACTTGGTGTGAACACCATAGTTAGCCAGCGAAACGGCAACATTGGCTTCACTGCCTCCATAAGTAACGATAAAATCTTTAGCCTGAGAAAAACGAAGATTCTCGGGTGCAGTAAGGCGCAGCAAGACTTCTCCAAACGTAACTACTTTCATTGTCATTTTTTTAATGTTCTATAAAAGTTGGGCACATCGTTGATATACGCTATTTAGACAGTATGCAAACGATCAAAAGAGAAACTTTCATGCTCAATTTGAATACAATGTTCCCCAATTTTAATGAGATCTGCAAATCATTCGCCAGAAATCCGCTTAATTCTTTTGAAACCTTCTCAATCCTTAAGCTTTTCCCTAATTTTTCACTCCATAGACCTGTTCCCTAAACATTATGGGCAAATTTATTGTTAAGTCAAATAAGAATAAAATTAGTCTTTATTAAGTGAAGACATCATTGCATAAAAAAGTAAAAGTTCTACTTTTGACGAGCTATTCTTTAAGAAGGTGAAAAGAGAAAACAGGAAGAGAATCAGTATAGCATGGCTATTAATATTAGCATTCATGCCAATAAATGTGGTGAAGTCATTTCATCATCACAACGATACTGATACAACCTCTTCTCAACAGCAATCTTCAAATGCCACCGGACACGAACATCATAATTGTCCCATTTGTGATTTCACTCTATCCCCTTTTATTCAATCAGAATCTATTCACGTAACATTATTCATAGCGGAACTTCTTCCTTACAAAGTTCCGATCTACCAGAATAAGGGAACATTCAATATCTCTTATTCTCACGGTTTACGTGCTCCCCCTGCTATTGCTTGATCCTATTTTGCTTATTTTCTTATAACCTTCTATTATATGTGTAATAGAAGCTGTTTCGTATATCCAGATTAAGAATAAAAATATCCATTAATCAGATAGTAGACTTCAAATGATCAATTTGGAGGCTGATACTCATAACTATATAACAATGAAAAGAATATATATAATCGCTATATTTCTACTTTCCCTAACGTCTGCATTTGCAAGCGCTCCGGTGGGAAATAAATCACTGAAAGGTAAAATCATCGATGAAATAGACAAAAGCCCATTAATTGGTGTGAACATTTATTTCCCGGAATTGAAGAAAGGAGCCGTAAGTGACAACCAGGGAGACTATCATATAAACAATCTGCCTGCGATAAAGACAACTCTGCAAGTGACTTATCTAGGACATCAAACAATTGTGCAGACAATAGATTTGAAAACCGTTGAGATTCTTAATTTCTCACTAAAAGAATCGAATGCTGAAATTAACGAAGTAGTCATCACATCACTAACAGGAAATTCGCTGATAAAAAAGACTCCGTCGCCGATATCTTACGTTTCAAAGAAAGAATTGGAACGACAATCATCGACTAACATTATAGATGCGATTGCAAAGCAACCGGGTGTATCAGAAATAACAACCGGAAGTAGCATCTCAAAGCCTGTCATCAGAGGTTTGGGATACAACAGAGTAGTGGTCGTAAATGACGGAATACGTCAGGAAGGACAGCAATGGGGAGACGAGCATGGAATAGAGATAGACGCTCAAAGTGTAAACTCTGTAGAGATACTAAAGGGCCCGGCAAGTTTAACCTACGGTTCGGATGCAATGGCAGGCGTTATCAATTTCCAATCGGATCCCATACTACCAGTAGGTTCAATAAAGGCAAATGTGGCAACGGAATATCAGAGTAACAACGGCTTATTCAATTACTCCGTTAACACTGCCGGAAACAAAAACGGGTTTGTCTGGAATTGGAGATATAGTGATAAAATGGCTCACTCCTACAAGAATAAATACGATGGATATGTTTATAATTCGGGCTTTAGGGAGAGAGCGGTCTCCGGCTTACTTGGAATCAATCGCAATTGGGGATATTCTCACCTCACACTCGATTACTATCACCTCACACCTGGAATAGTAGAAGGTGAACGAGACGAAGCAACTGGTAGATTTCTGAAACCTGCCATTATTGATGGTGAAGAAGGGCAAGTTGTCGCAACAGATAAGGATAGTAAGTCGTATAAGCATCAGATGCCTTATCAACAGGTATATCACTATAAAGCTGTTTTGAATAACAATATCGTGTTAGGAGAAGGAAACTTGAAAACAATCATCGGCTATCAGCAAAACCGTCGTCAGGAATTCGCTAATATACTGTCGCCAAATGATTATGGACTTTACTTTCAATTGCATACGGTAAACTATGACATACGCTATTCCCTACCCGAGATAAGTGGCTACAAAATAGTAGCGGGCGTAAACGGTATGTATCAAAAATCAATGAATAAAGGAACAGAGTTCCTCATTCCTGAATATAATTTATTTGATGTTGGTGCTTTCGCTTTGGCTAGCCGGAGCTTTGGCAAATTGGACGTAAGCGGGGGTGTGCGCTTCGATAATCGCCACAATCACGGAAAATCACTGTATTTAAATAAGGACGAAGAAGTAGTAAACGCAAATGCTGCTGGAGCAGAAGAGAAGTTCGCCGACTTCTCCCGTAATTTTAGTGGCATTAGTGGTAGTGTGGGATTAACCTATCAGATTTTTGATTCATGGCATACTAAATTGAATGTTTCAAGAGGGTTCAGAGCTCCTAACATGAGTGAACTGGCATCCAATGGAGCTCATGAGGGAACCATACGTTACGAAAAAGGAAATACTGGATTGAAAGCCGAAAACAGTTGGCAAGCCGACTGGGGATTGGGATATTCTTCACCATTCATCTCTGGAGAGCTATCGCTATTTGCAAATCGGATAAACAACTATATCTTCTCACACAAACTGCTCAACAGTAACGGTGAAGATATGTTGGCCGACGGATATAAGACCTATCAATTCGTATCCGGTAATGCCCGCATATTAGGAGGAGAAGTCAGCGTTGACATTCATCCGGTAGAAAGATTACATTTTCAAAACACTTTCTCTTATGTAAATTCAGTTCAGCTCAATCAACCTGATTCTACTAAGTACTTACCTTTTACTCCTGCACCTAAATTAATGTCAGATCTTCGTTACGACATAATCCGCCATGGTAAAACACTGAATAATACCTATGTTTCGTTTGGCGTTGAGTGTAATTTGAAGCAAGATCATATATACTCTGCTTTTGGAACTGAAACAGCAACAGCTGCATATACCCTACTGAACGCTTCTATCGGAACGGACTTCATGCACAAAGGACATACGTTGGCTTCGCTATATTTCACAGCCAATAACTTGACTAACAAGGCGTATCAAAGTCATTTGAGCAGGCTAAAATATGCCGATGAAAATTCTGTAACAGGAAGACAAGGTATCTATAATATGGGACGTAACTTTGGTATAAAACTACTGATTCCACTAAGCTTTTAAGATAAAATAAGTAAGAAATAGAATAGCAGGAATTATAAATAAGCAGGCTGTTCCGAGAACATTATTTCGAGGCAGCCTGCTATTATTTTATCAGATAATCAATAAAAAGGATACACGCATGTAATCCTTTTCCATAAATATCATACCTTTGTGCATACATTAATTTATAGAAAATCATGAGCCTAAATAAAGAGACCCTTAAAAGCTTTATTCGTTTCGAGGAAGACGAACTAACCGGAAGCATTGTCTATGCGCAACTAGCTTCAATTGTTAAGGATGACGCAAATAAAAAAATACTCTTACAGATATCGGTTGAAGAGAAAGCTCACTATGAGATATTAAAGAAACTTACAGGAACAGACGTTAAGCCCAAACGCATGCGCATAGCCAAATATTATTGGTTGGCACGTATTCTGGGACTCACATTCGCTATCAAATTGTTGGAAGCAGACGAAAAGGATGCGCAAGCATTGTATTATGAACATCCTGAATATCCAGAGTTGACAAAACTGGCCAAAGATGAGGAGAATCATGAGCATAAGCTCATCGACATGATTAATGAAGAGAGATTAGAATATATGAGTTCTGTCGTTTTGGGGCTTAATGATGCACTTGTAGAGTTTACCGGCGCATTGGCTGGTTTTACATTGGCACTCAATAATTCACATCTAATTGCTCTTACAGGAAGTATTACCGGAATTGCTGCTGCACTATCCATGGCTTCATCAGAATACCTTTCCACAAAATCCGAAAAAGAAGATAAAAAGCATCCGGTGAAAGCCGCTGTTTACACAGGGATAGCATATATTATCACAGTTGCTGCATTGGTTGCTCCTTTCGTATTTATCGACAATGTACTTATTGCACTGGGGCTAATGTTACTGATGGCATTATTCATTATTGCTATATTTAACTATTACTCTGCTGTGGCACGTGGAGAGAGCTTCCAAAAGCGTTTCATTGAAATGGCAGTGCTTAGCTTTAGTGTAGCCGGAGTCAGTTTCTTAATTGGGTATGCCCTCAAAACATTTACCGGAATAGAAGCCTAACCTCTACACCCTAAAATATGCAGAAGACCCCTTCTCCAATAGTCTCCATCATTCCCATTTTATTATTAGTATCCCTACTTGCCGCAACCATACGTATATTTGGAAGTGACGCTCTGAATGGTGGTAGCCAGATAGCACTCCTCACCACCACATCGGTATGTGTAGTCATTGGTATGGGCATCTACAAAATAGGGTGGAAAGATTTTGAAATAGCTATCACCAATAACATAGCAGGTATAGCAACGGCTCTTATCATCTTGCTTATTATTGGAGCTTTAAGTGGTAGTTGGATGATAAGTGGAATAGTTCCTACGTTAATTTATTATGGAATACAGATTATTCATCCACACTTTTTTCTGGCATCTACTTGCATCATCTGTGCGTTAGTGTCGGTGATGACTGGTAGTTCGTGGACTACCATTGCTACCATCGGCATTGCATTGATGGGGATAGGAAAAGCGCAAGGCTTCGATGAAGGTTGGATTGCAGGAGCGATCATATCAGGAGCTTACTTCGGAGATAAAATTTCTCCATTATCAGACACGACCATCCTAGCCTCTTCGGTAACAGACACTCCTCTCTTCAAGCATATTCGTTACATGATGATAACCACTATACCGTCATTGGTCATCACAATTATCATCTTTACCATCGCCGGCTTATCACACGAGGCAAGTAATACAGAACACATTGCTTCCTTCTCTGCAGCACTCAACAGCAGATTCAATATTACTCCTTGGGTATTACTAGTGCCTCTGGCAACCGCTATCTTGATAGCTCGAAAAGTGCCTTCGCTCATTACTCTTTTCATTTCTACAGCGCTAGCAGGAATATTTGCTATCATCTTTCAACCGGATTTGCTTCAAGAGATTTCCGGTCTCCCAAATGGAGGTGCCGAGTCTGCCTATAAAGGCCTAATGATGACCCTATACGGGCCAACAGGATTGCATACTGACAATGTAGAACTCACTGATTTAATAGCTACCCGAGGTATGGCTGGTATGCTAAATACCGTATGGCTCATTGTTTGCGCCATGTGTTTTGGTGGAGCCATGACTGCCAGCGGTATGCTAGGTAGCATCACCTCAGTATTTGTCCGATTCATGAAAAACAGAGTTAGCATGGTAACGTCGACTGTCTGTTCCGGCATATTTCTGAATCTAACTACTGCCGATCAGTACATCTCGATCATCCTCACCGGAAACATGTTCAATAATATCTATAAGAATAAAGGATATGAGAGTAGACTCTTAAGCAGAACTACGGAAGATGCGGTAACAGTGACCTCTGTACTCATTCCATGGAATACCTGTGGAATGACTCAAGCAACGATTCTAAGTGTCCCTACTTTGACGTATTTGCCTTATTGTTTCTTCAATATTATTAGTCCGCTAATGAGCATTTTCATTGCTACCATCGGATATAAAATAGTGAAGAAGCAGTAAATAATTCATAGAAAAGTGTATTTTTGCACGTAGAGCTTTATTTTAAATAAGGAAAAACATGAGAGAGTATATCATTGCAGATAACCAAGATATTTCCAAAGCAGGATTGATGTTTCTGCTTAGCAGGCAGAAAGATGTTAGTTTACTACTGGAAGCTGACAACAAAGCTGAGTTGATAAAGGAATTACGTCTACATCAGGAAGCAGTGGTCGTACTGGATTATACCCTTTTTGATTTTGGAGGAGCAGAAGAGTTAATCGTGCTACACGAGCGCTTCAAAGAAGTGGATTGGTTGCTCTTTTCTGAGGAGCTGAGCATGAATTTCTTGCGTCAGGTTTTATTCTCTGGTACTTCCTTCAGTGTTGCCATGAAAGATAATTCGAAAGAAGAGATAACAACAGCCCTGCAATGTGCCTCTCGAAAAGAGCGTTTCATCTGCAATCACGTAAGCAACATGCTGATTAGCGGCAACAGTGTACCTACATCCTCGGCTATACAAGACGATCGTTTGCTAACACAAAGTGAAAAGTTAATACTAAAAGAAATTGCATTGGGAAAGACGACAAAAGAAATTGCGGCAGAGAAGAATCTAAGTTTTCATACCATTAATAGTCACCGCAAGAATATCTTTCGCAAGTTGGGAGTGAACAATGTGCACGAAGCGACTAAGTATGCCATCCGTGCGGGAATTATAGATTTGGCCGAATATTACATCTAGCGTAATATCCGGCACTTATTTGATTGTTTAACCAGCTATTTCTCCGCTACCGAAACAGATGCGTGCATCTTTGTCATATACTACACCAAACTGTCCGGGAGCAATGCCTTGTAACTTCTCTGAAGAAACAAGCTGATAATCATCTCCTATGCGAGTTAGTCGTCCTTTCAGGAATTCAGGAGTATGACGTATTTTGAAGGTAACGTCGTGTTCCTCTCCCTGCTCTTCCCAAGGATTATCGGTGATAAAATGGAAGTCGTGCATACGGAATTGATAACCATATTGTGTCTCAACGTCATACCCATGAGACACATAAATAATATTTTCCTGAATATCCTTTCTGATGACGAACCATGGACCGCCACTCAAGCCTAGTCCCTTACGCTGTCCGATGGTATGAAACCAATATCCACGATGCGTGCCGATACGCTTGCCTGTTTCTAATTCGATAATCGCGCCTTCTTTCTCCCCCAAGAAACGACGAACAAAATCATTGTAGTTAATCTTTCCAAGGAAACAGATTCCCTGACTATCTTTACGGCGAGCACTAGGCAATGCAGCCTTCAAAGCAATATCTCGAACCTCATGCTTCATCAATCCTCCAATGGGAAACATCAATTTAGATACCTGAAGATAATTTATCTGAGCAAGAAAGTCTGTTTGATCTTTCACCGGATCCTTGGCAGTACCCAGCCATATCTTACCCTCCTTCTCTACTGTAGTAGCATAGTGTCCGGTAGCTGTTTTATCAAAATCCTTGCCTGCCTGCTGCTCAAAGCAACCAAACTTAATGAGTTTATTGCACATCACATCCGGATTCGGAGTAAGCCCTTTTTTTATTTTATCTATAGCATAACTCGCCACCCCATCCCAATACTCTTTATGGAGATCTATCACCTCCAGTTTCAGTCCGTACTTGCGGGCAATGGCCGTAGCTAGTTCAATGTCTTCTTCGGCAGAGCAATCCATGTATTCCGCTCCGTCCATACCTATCTTTATATAAAAAAGAGTGGGCTTATGGCCCTGTTCACACAAAAGGTGTACGACAACAGAGCTGTCTACACCTCCCGATAATAATGTTGCAATATTCATATCTTCTTATAAATCCAATTCCATCATAATGTTACATCTACTATATGCAGCTCTGCTAATAGGTACTTCCTTGAAACCCAACTTTCGATAAAGCACTATGGAAGCTACCATACGAGTATTTCCTTGCAAAAAAACAGTTTTCACTCCTTGCCCCCTTGCATAAGCAAGCGCCGCTTCTCCGAGTAAACGTCCAACGCCTTTTCCTTGGTAATGAGGCGAAACGGCCATCTTTGCAAGCTCAAAGCATTCTTCTGAAGGATGATTGATAAGTGCACAACATCCCACAGGCCTTCCTTGTTCGTTTACGGCAAAGAATATTTGTCCACCTTGCTTCAGAATGTATCCTTCGGGGTCGTTAAGTACGACTCGGTCAGAGCTTTCCAAATGAAAGAAAGTCTGTATCCATTCTGAATTAAGGCGGACAAAATCTCTGAGATAAGCGGACTTATATAGTTCAATTCTTAGCTCAGTCATTCATGCTTGATTATTAATTAAATTTTGCTAAATGCTTGTTCTAAATCATCAATAATATCATCAATATGTTCCGTTCCGATAGAAAGGCGAACTGTACCGGGGTTGATCCCCTGCTCGGCCAACTCCTTCTCATTCAACTGAGAGTGAGTAGTAGTTGCCGGGTGTATAACCAGTGACTTCACATCAGCCACGTTGGCCAACAATGAAAAGATCTCCAAACTATCAATAAATGTCTGCGCTTCCTTGGTACCGCCTTTCACCTCGAAAGTAAAAATAGAACCTGCCCCTTTAGGGAAATACTGTTTATAAAGTGCATGATCCGGATGATCGAGTAATGCAGGATGGTTCACAGCAGCCACTTTGGGGTGTTTCGAAAGGTATTCTACCACCTTCAAAGCATTTTCCACGTGACGTTCTACACGCAAAGATAGCGTTTCCAAGCCCTGTAGCAAAATAAAAGCGTTAAAAGGACTGATAGCAGCACCCGTATCACGCAACAATATGGCACGTATTCTTACCACATAAGCAGCGGAACCCGCTGCATCCACAAAGCGAACGCCATGATAACTCGGATCGGGTTCAGTAAGTTGAGGGAACTTACCGGAAGCTACCCAGTCGAACTTGCCGGAGTCTACGATGATGCCTCCCAGTGAAGTACCGTGTCCGCCAATAAACTTAGTAGCCGAATGAACAACAATATCTGCACCATGCTCGATGGGACGAATGAGATAAGGAGTGCCGAAAGTATTGTCTATAATAAGCGGAATTTTGTGCCTATGCGCAATAGCTGCTACAACATCAATATCAATAATGTTGGAATTAGGATTACCTAAAGTTTCAATAAAGACAGCTTTGGTATTAGGTTGAATAGCTTTCTCGAAATTGCCAAGATCAGACGGGTCAACAAACGTAGTGGTCACTCCGTAGGTTGGCAATGTATGAGCCAATAGATTATAAGACCCTCCATAGATTGTTTTAGCAGCTACTATGTGATCTCCTGAACGGGTAATATTCTCGATGGCATACGTCACTGCCGCTGCACCCGAAGCTAATGCTAATCCGGCTACTCCTCCTTCGAGAGCTGCCACGCGATCTTCAAGTACCCCCTGCGTGGAGTTTGTCAGCCGACCATAAATATTTCCCGGGTCTTGCAGACCGAAACGAGCAGCCGCATGAGCCGAGTCGCGAAACACATACGATGTGGTTTGGTAAATAGGCACTGCGCGTGCATCTGTTGCCGGATCCGGATTTTCTTGTCCTACATGTAGTTGTAGTGTCTCAAAATGCAATTTCTTTGTTCCCATGAGCTTCCTTATTTTTGTTAGTTCTATATAATCTATTTGATTAAAGTCTGATAATGCAAAGATAGCAGCAGATGCATAGTGGTAAAATCGCACATTCAAGGCATTTTCATACCACGATTATGGTAGTTGGTCTATAATTATTGTTTTTTCAATGAATAATCTAAGCTGATGAGAATAGAATCAACTATATTTGCAACACGTACAATAATATCGTAAAGAAATGAACGCTAAAAATAGTATATATTCCATCTTGCTTATTCTGACAGTTTGTACCTCTTTCGCATCATGTAGCGGTGAAGACCGGAGAAAAGAATATGTAGAACAAACGGAATTAGACCATTGGATTGACAGCACCATGCGTCAAGAGTATTACTGGTATGAAGACATACCGGCCACATCTAAGTTAAATTACTTCAACGCTCCGGCAACCTTTCTCAAATCGGTATCAACGAGTAAAGACAGTTATTCCTTTGTAGAAGACCTTACAGCAACCAATTATAACTACGGGCTAAAATATAAGCTATACGAACTAACAAAAAAAGCCTATGTAGCGCAAGTGCTTTATGTTATAGCAGATTCTCCGGCTTCTGAAGCTGGATTAAGCAGAGGAGACTATATTACAACGATAAACGGAGACTCCATCACGACAACCACCTCAACAGCTCTTGACGAGGGAAGTACGTTGAAAGTTAGCGTTGCCAAGTACGCCAATGGTAAGTTGGGAACATCAGAGATCAAACAACTCAGTGTAGCTCGCGCCACAAAGGATGATCCGATTTATTACCACAGTGTTTTTACATGGGATGGAAAGGCAGTTGGTTATCTGGTATATAACCATTTCACGGCAGGAATCGGCGATTCCGATGAGACATACAATAACGAATTACTCAGTCTATCTAAAGAATTTTCAGGAGTCAGTAACTTTATTCTCGACCTTCGCTATAACAACAGCGGTACGATGCCCTCCGCCAGGCTATTGGGAACAATACTTGCACCGGAAAGTGCACTTGGAAAAACTTTCTGTACAATGAAATACAATAACAAAAAAAGCCCTCAGGAAGTAAGTAACACTTTTGATGCTAGTTTGATAAGTACCGGAACCAATTTAAACCTACAAACAATATACGTGCTAGTAAGCGCTACGACTTCCGGAAATGCAGAGTTACTGATCAGTGCCCTCAAACCGTATATGAATGTAGTGGTTATTGGAGCAGCAACCAAAGGAAACAATCTTGGCTTAGACACTTATACAAACAGTAAATATATGTGGGCTATTCACATTGCCGTATGCAAATTATCCAATGCAAAAGGTGACACTTACGAAAGCGGATTCATTCCCAACTATGTGGTTATAGAAAGTAGAGAGACATTCGAAAGTTTCTTACCTTTTGGAAACACAAAAGAATTGCTTCTTGGCACGGCACTAAGCATCATCGACGGTACTTACACTCCCCCTACAACAACCTCTAATTAATCCTCCTTAATATTATGAATAAAATAAAAGATAAATTACCCATATTTCTCCTCTTAATTGTTCTGCTAATTGGGAATGCATCTTGCAAAGATGGTGACAACGACGATGATTCAGGACTTATTATAGATCCTACAGAAAAAACTGGTGTGAACGCATGGATTGAAAGTACCATGCGTGAAAACTACCTCTGGTATGCGGATATGCCTGCTCAAAGTAAACTTAATTTTAGCGCTGATCCGGAAACGTTCTTTTCATCGCTTCTATCGACTAGTGATGGAGATGAAGATTCAAACGGAAAACATTATTATTACTCATACATAGAGAGCACCTCTACGATCACAAAAGCTATCAGTAACTTAGAGCAGAGTTATGGATTTGAGTTTATATTCTATAAACTGCGACGTGATGGAGTTACGTTTGCTGCGCATTTGCTTTATGTAGCTCCCAATAGCCCCGCTGATGAAGCTGGATTAAAACGTGGCGACTGGATTCTCACAATGAATGCAGATTCTATCACAACAAGTAATTATAAAGTATTATATGGTTCAAGTGCAATGGAATTGAGTATTGCAAAATATAGTAATGGCAAATTTGTCACGCAGACTGAAAAGACTCAACTAGGCGCTGCACGTAAAATAGAAGATGATCCAGTGCATTATCACACAATTATCCCTTGGAATGGGAGAAAAGTCGGCTACCTGGTCTATAATCATTTTACAGCCGGGCAGACTGATGAAGACACCAAATATAACAAAGAGCTTCTTTCTTTATCAAATACATTTAAAGGTATAAATGAGTTTATTCTCGACCTGCGGTACAACAATGGTGGCTTGCTAAGTTCGGCACAGTTACTCTCAACTATATTGGCCCCTGCAAGTGCATTAGGAAAAACGTTCTGTACATTGCAATACAATGATAATCAAAGTCCTCAAAGTGAATCGATTACGTTGAGATCTAGTTTATTGAACGGCGGAATAAACCTTGACTTAAAAACAATCTATGTTTTAGTGAGTGCTGAAACAGCTTCCGCTTCCGAACTGGTTATCAATTGTTTAAAGCCATACATGGAGGTAGTTGTGATAGGTAAAACGACAGAAGGAAAGAATGTAGGTTCTGTAAGTTACACTGATGATAAGTATCCTTGGCTTCTCCAACCTATTGTGTGCAAACTATACAATGCAAGTGGTAAATCAGAATATGGTAAAGTAGGCTTTATTCCTGATTATAAACGTGACGAAGCTGAAACACTGGATAAATTTCTCCCATTTGGTGACACGAATGAATTGCTCTTAAGTACTGCTCTTGGCTTAATAGGCGGGACTCCTACGGTAACTGCTACAAAATCCGTTACACGTAGTTCGATGAATTTAAAGAAAATCGCTTCTTCATTGGATAGAAAGGACAGCAACGGAGTGATCATTCGATAAGCTGACAATGTACTTATATTAATGTATGAGCGCATGCATCTTTTCAACAGAAAGACTTGACTTTGGTGAGTTAATGTATTATCTTTGTCAACATAATCATTAAGTAGTTTCAAATTAAACTACGGTAAAAGGAAGAAGCTCAAAGTTCTTCCTTTTTTTATTACTCTCAACCGTATTCTCTTCCAAAGAACCTTTATTTTCACCCAAATGAACCGTTGTGATTACTCAAAAGACGGTTGCACTTTTCAAAAAGACGGTTGCACTTCTAGAATCTGCTACCGTCTCTTGCTACTTCACCCTTCTTCATCGAAAACACCTCCTATTACTCGTTAGCATAAGAGCATATTTTAGCATAAAGAATGCCCACCGTTAAGAATGTATAAATCTAGTCTTGACAAGAATGAGCTCAAAAAAGCACTTTTAGTACTATTATTACTAAAGCCTGCCCTACCAACAAAGTATCGGCAAGGCAGGCTTTATAACTGGATGATATGTTCTATGATTCCTTACTTCGTAAAGTATTTGCTGAAGAAGAGAATCTGGTAATCAATAGAATTTTGCCAATATGGGCCATTGTGCACCCCGGGGCGAGTAATGAAATCGTGATTGATGCCGCGTCCCAAAAGACGTTCATGCAAATCTTTATTTACCGCCAGAAAGAAATCACTCTCTCCACAATCGATGATAAGAGCTAAATCTCCATTCTGAATTTTATCTATCTGGTTGATAACCGTATGCTCATCCCACGATTTCTTATTAGCAGCAAATTCGCCCAGTTGAGTAGTCATTTCCCAATTGGTAGGAAAGGGACGAATATCTACTCCACCACTGGTACTTCCTGCTGCACCAAACACATCTTTATGACGAAATGAGAGCCACAAAGCACCATGTCCCCCCATGCTAAGTCCCGTGATAGCACGTCCTTTACGATCAGCTATCGTTTTATAATGCTGATCAATAAATTGTACCAACTCTGACGAAACAAATGTTTCATACTTATATTGAGGATTCTTGGGGCTATCCCAATACCAGCTATTCTTACCATCAGGACAGACAAAGATAATGCCTTTCTCGTCGGCTATCTGCGGTAATTCGGGTTTCAGAGCTATCCACGAAAGCGCGTTGCCACTATATCCATGAAGCAAATAAATCACCGGACAACTCACCGCTTTTTTTCCCATTGCCGCATCGGGTGTAACCACCACTACCTGTACCTCCTTATTCATCGAAGGACTTTTTACCATTAAGGTATCGACTTTTGCCGCTTGTACCGAAAGCCCCGCCAATAAAAGCAAGGCAAGTAAAAGATTTCTTTTTCTAAGCATACTTTTTTTATTTATTAGAATCATTAACTGTTACATTGTTGAAACTTTCATCAGCCACCTCATTCGGTTTTTCAATGCAAGGATATTCGGCGGGAACATCAAAGTCCTTACGACACACACTACATTGATATACACTGCGTATGTTACCCAATGGTGTACCTGCTAACAAACCTGAAAAGAGAGCAAAAAAGAGTTTTGAATATTTGCGTTTACCTAATGAAATATAAATATCTTCCGAACCACAATAAGGACAATACTTCTTATCTAGAGGAGTGTTGCGATATAGTATTTCAAGTGCTCTCTCTAGATCACATTCCATCACTAGCACCTGTACGCCACCACCCATAATATTGGCTAAAGCAGGAAGCAAGGTCGAAAAGTTTTCATTATGCAAAATAGATTTGATCCCTTCGTTCTCAAGAGCTCCCTGCAACAAATGAGCTTGTATTGCATTATCACACGTAGTCAGTCGAATAGTTTTCATAAGCGTCTGAAATTTAGAGGTTTGAAAAGACAAAAGTAAGGGTTTAAAACGAAAATGAAAACTTTTTTTTACTTTAGTTTGTTGAATAATCACATAAAACCACTACGAATATATGAAACGTATCATTGTATCATCCATTCTTCTGAGTTTTACTCTTTTCATTACTTTGGCTCAACCAATGCATCGGATAAAAGGTGTAGTGATTGACAATACTAGTCGGCGACCGCTGGAGTTCGTGAATGTTGTGGCACTGGGCACAAGCACAGGTACAAGTACCGATTCTACGGGGCACTTTTCTATTCCTCTGTTAAAGCCGGGTATCTATCGCTTACAAGCCTCTGCCCTTGGCTACAAAGAAACAATAACCTCGGAATACATTCTTTCCACCAAAGACCTTCATATCACCATAGAGCTCGAGGAGAATCCAACAGAACTATCCGGCATCACCGTCACTGCTTCTCCTTTTCGGCGAAGAGCTGAAAGTCCTGTTAGCCTTCGCACCATCGGTTTGCAAGAAATAGAGAAAAGTCCGGGAGCAAATCGCGACATCTCTCGCATAGTACAATCCTATCCCGGCGTGGCCTTCTCTCCCGCAGGTTATCGCAATGATTTGATAGTCCGTGGAGGTGCACCTTCAGAAAATCGTTTTTATCTGGACGAGGTCGAGATTCCCAACATCAATCATTTTAGTACACAAGGAGCATCAGGAGGACCGGTAGGCATTATCAATGCTGATCTCATTCGTGAAGTAAACTTCTATACAGGAGCCTTTCCTGCTGAAAAAGGTAATGCAATGAGCTCCGTGCTCGACTTTAAACTTCGTGACGGAGACATGGAAAAGAATTCATTTAAAGCGACTTTAGGTGCATCCGAGGCATCGCTGACGTCGAACGGACATCTGGGGAAAAAGACTTCTTATTTGGTTTCTCTTCGCCAATCTTATTTACAATTTCTTTTCAAGGCACTTGGTCTGCCCTTTTTGCCTACATATACTGATGCGCAGTTCAAGTTGAAAACCCGTTTGAACTCCGCCAACGAGCTAACGCTATTAGGACTTGCCGGCATCGATAACATGCGCTTAAATAAAGATCCGGACGGTGAAGATGCGAAGTATATCCTAGGATATTTACCAAAAATTCAACAGGAAACCTTTACTCTGGGCGGTGTGTACAAACATTTTGCGGGACACCATGTGCAAACGATCGTGCTAAGTCATAGTTACATGAACAACCGAAACACAAAGTACACTGATAATGATGAAAGCAGTGAAGAGAATCTTTCTTTGAAACTGCGATCCACCGAACAAGAAACAAAGTTTCGCATGGAGAACTCTTCTACCATAGGATCTACCAAAATTTCTTTCGGAGCTAAAGTAGACTATGTGCAATACTCAAATGATACCTATCAAAAGAGATACACTAACGAAGCAGAAACCATAGACTATCACGCATGGATGAACCTGGTAAAATGGGGAATCTTCGGCAAGATAACCTACGAATCAACAGACGATCGCTTTAGTGCATCACTCGGTATGCGAACGGACGCTAACAACTATTCCGATGAAATGAAGGATATTAGCAAGCAGCTTTCTCCACGTTTATCACTCTCTTATCGTTTAACTACTGAACTCTATCTGAATGGAAGTGTCGGGCTATACTATCAACTTCCAGCCTATACAAGTATAGGATTTAAAGATAATGACGGAGTACTAGTCAATAAAGCAAACCTCCGCTACATGTCCGTCAGCCAAAAGAACATTGGACTGAGCTGGCGCATTAATAATAAAATGGAATTCTCGGCCGAAGGTTTTTATAAAGATTACGATAACATCCCCTACTCTATTGCAGACGGCATTCCGCTGGCTTGCAAAGGCAATGACTATGGAGTAGTAGGCAACGAAGCATTACTATCCACCGCTGAAGGTCGCTCCTACGGTATGGAGTTACTCCTGAAATGGATTGTAGCGCAAAAGATTAACTTATCGTCTTCTTTCACGCTCTTCAAAAGTGAATATCGGAACAGTAAAGAAGCACCATACATGGCTTCTGCTTGGGATAATCGCTACATATTCAATCTCAATGGTACCTATAATCTGCCGCGCAACTGGAGTGCGGGGATGAAGATTAGTTACATTGGAGGTGCGCCTTATACTCCGTATGATACAGATAGGTCATCACTCGTCAGCGCATGGAATGCTCAAGGTAAACCTTATTATGACTATTCAAGATACAACACTGAACGCCTGCCTAACTTTGGACAGATAGATGTTAGGGTAGACAAAACATATTATATTGGTCGCTGCATGTTAGGGTTTTATATTGACATACAAAATATAAGTGGCAGTAAGTTCAAGCAACCGGATATACTTATGAGTACAGGGGTAATCGAGAACCCCACAGCGCCACTAGCCGAACAACGATACCAAATGAAATACATCAAGAAAGAAAGCGGCACTATACTACCCACAATAGGAATTACAGTTGAACTCTAAAAGTATTAAGAGCCTTGTTCCATTATAAATAAATTACTTTCAGATAAAATTATCAATAATCAGTGCAATTGTTTGCGTAGTATCTTAAAATCAGCTAAATTTCCACTTTCAAATCCATCCTAAACATTTATGGAATTCATTATCATTCTTCTTTTATTTGTTTTAAACGGCGTTTTCGCTTTGTATGAAACAGCACTTGTCGCATCCAGCAAAACTAGATTGGCAACCTTAGCCGGAAAAGGAGACAAAGCTGCAAAAACAGTATTAAAGCAACTCAAGCAGCCCGAAAAGTTTCTCTCCGCGATTCAAATAGGTATCACGCTCATCGGTATCATTACGGGAGCATTCGGTGGAGTAACGTTGGTCGATTACGTAACTCCTCTTTTCGAGAAAATGCCTGCTACTGCTCCTTACGCAAGTGATTTATCGATGATAACTGTGATATCCATTATCACATACCTGTCACTAATTATAGGTGAACTGGTACCCAAATCTATCGCGCTTGCCAATCCCGAACGTTACGCCTTAGCACTAAGTCCGATCATGACCTTACTCACCAAAATTTCATTTCCATTCGTTTTGCTGCTGAGTATTTCTACTCGCTTCATAAACAAGATTATAGGCATGAAAGAAACCGAAGAGCGCCCTTTAACTCACGAAGAACTTCGCACGATTCTGCACCAAAGTTCTCAACAGGGAGTAATAGATAAAGACGAAACCGAAATGCTCCGAGACGTATTTCGCTTCTCAAACAAACGAGCTAATGAACTAATGACTTACCGCAAAGATCTGGTGGTGCTATCTCCCACAGACACGCTAGAAGAAACATTGGATACGATAGATAAAAGACATTTCAGTAACTATCTGCTGGTAGATATGAACAAAGACGAAACCATTGGAGTGGTTTCGGTAAAAGATATTATTCTGATGATAGGTAGTAATAGAGAATTTGATCTCAAGAGCATCGCTCGTACACCATTATACATTCCTGAAAGCCTATATGCGAAAAAAGTATTGGAACTATTTAAAAAGAATAAAAATAAATTTGGTGTAGTGGTGAATGAATATGGCGGCACCGAAGGGATTATTACCCTACACGATCTGACAGAGAGCATCTTTGGAGATATACTCGAAGAAGATGAGACGGAGGAAGAAGAAATAGTAAAAAGGCAGGATGGTTCCATGCTTGTAGAGGCCTCCATGAATGTAAGCGATTTCATGGATGAAATGGGAATTTCAAATAATGAAGACCTAGAAGCTGAAGGCTTTACTACTTTAGGTGGAATGGCGATGTTTTTTATTGGCCGCATTCCCCGTGTAGGAGATGCATTTTCTTACAAGAATCTCCTATTTGAAATCATCGATATGGATAATGGCAGAGTGGATAAACTACTCGTCATCAAAAAAGAGAAATAATATAAAAAAACGAATTGCAATGAATTTAGATCCCAACAATAGTTCCGAATTAGCCTTGCTCACCGAAAAAGTTCGTGACATAGCCATTGAAGGAGGTACTTTCTTAGGCGAGGAGCGAAAGAATTTTCGCAGAGAACGTGTAGAAGAGAAAAACAGCCACGACTATGTGTCGTATGTAGATAAAGAATCGGAAAGGCGCTTAGTAGCTCAACTCTCGGCATTACTGCCCGAAGCTGGTTTTATAGCTGAAGAGGGTTCCGGCCAACTTTCTACAGAAGAATACTGCTGGGTAATTGATCCACTAGATGGAACAACCAACTTTATTCACGATAATGCACCGTATTGTGTAAGCATTGCCCTAAGAAACCGAAATGAAATATTGCTCGGTGTTGTTTACGAGGTATGCCGCAGCGAATGCTTTTGGACGTATAAAGATGCACCCTCTTATTTGAACGAGGAAGAGATCAGAGTGTCTGACATATCTTCTATAAACGACGCTTTTATTGAATTAGGCCTACCCTATAATTTCAATGCTTATAAACCCATGGCCGATTATCTAATACATAGTCTTTACGGAAAAGTGGGTGGTACTCGTATACAAGGGGCTGCTGCCGCAGAACTTTGCTACATTGCTGCCGGACGATTTGAGGCTCGCATCGAAGCTTTTTTAGGACCGTGGGACATTGCTGCCGGCTCTCTTATTTTAATGAATGCAGGTGGAAAAGTAACGGATTTTTCTAATAGTGATTCATTTTACTCCGGCCGGGAAGTCCTTGCTAGTAATGGCAAACTTCACCAAGATTTGCTAAATATTATTCAACAGTTTCACCCTTAACACCTTACTATAATGATTTACTATTACACCTACTCCACACCCATCGGCAAGCTCTGCATCTTCGCCGACGAAAAGAGCATTACACAAATATCTTTTAAAGATGCTGTCGAAGGTACCGGAATTGAACAGGAAACAGCACTTACCAAGCAAGCTTTTCAACAGCTTAATGAGTACTTCAGTGGCACGAGAAAACAATTTGACTTGCCACTCAATCCGCAGGGAACCGTTTTTCAAAAGATTGTATGGCATGTACTCCAAAGTATTCCCTACGGAGAGACATGGAGTTATAAACAGGTAGCTATAGCAGCGGGAAATCCAAAAGCATCCCGCGCAGTGGGAATGGCAAATAACCGTAATCCTATCCCCATAGTTGTACCCTGCCATCGGGTAATAGGAGCGAGTGGTGATTTGGTTGGTTATGCCGGTGGTTTGGAGATTAAAAAGAGGCTACTCGAAGTAGAGAAGAAAAAGCCATAGCCCGTAACATCAATACTTCGAATAAAAAAGCTTTATTCTTTCTTAAAAAATGAATGCTAACAAACGAGCTTCAGAAAATACTTCCTATATTTGTAATATTCACAGATACAGTGAGTTAGTGAGAAAGAATAATGCAACAAAAGAATAAATATATAATTTCGTCCATCCTCTACCCACTGCTGGTCTTATTGCTGATCAATTGCCCTATAAAGCAAGAGATTAAGCAACAGCTAGGCATACCCTTTAGCTCGCAAACAGCTAAAGAAAAGCCTAACCAGACAAGGAGTTGTATCGTTGTGTTGCAAAAAACAAAAAAAACCTCTACACAACAAGGACATCCGGATAATTCTCGGAAAACTTGTGCAACTCTTTCCTTTCTCTATTCATTCACCCCCTTATCCACAATCCAACCTTCGTTGCGATCGCAAACAGTAAATAATATTGCTTGCCGAGCTCCATTATTTATCCTTTTTAGAACATTACTGATTTGATTCATCTGTTTAATTTTGTTCTATTACTTCAAAGAAAATAGCACAAAACTTCCTCTTTTTTTTTATTGAAGAAAACAAATTTAAATCAGATCAAATATGACACAATCAAATCATCTGACAGGAATGCAACATGCGTATTCCTCTCTTGCTCTTTTTACATTATCCCTTCGTCTGGTTGTTGGCTGGACCTATTTCTCCGCTTTCTGGCGACGCTTAATCCTCGAGAATAAACTCTCTCCGGATGAAGCAGGATATATCGGAGAGAAATTTAATCATTTTCTCCCCAACGCATTGGGCATTAAGCCAATCATCGAATATTTAGTTAGCAATCCCGAATCTTTGTGGTGGGCTATGGTGGCTTTCACCATCATAGAAGGCATAGTAGGCCTATTGTTCATGTTAGGACTCTTCACACGATTAATGAGTTTCGGAGTACTAAGCCTTGCAGCTGGTATCTTATTAGGTTCCGGTTGGCTCGGCACTACTTGCCTGGACGAATGGCAAATAGGTATACTAGGCGTTGCCGCAGGTTTTACTATTTTCCTTTCAGGCAGTGGAAAGTATTCGTTAGATCAACTGCTCATAAATAAGAAACTGGGCATTGTCCAGAGTAGATGGTTTCCGTGGATTGCTTCAGGGAATCTTCCTTTAGCCCCGAAACTACTCAACAGGAGTGTGCTAACAGGTTCTCTTATCATTCTCTTCATAGCACTCTTTACCAATCAGTATTTTCACAACGGAGTATGGGGTAAGCTACATAATAAATCAGTCACTCCTAAGATTGAACTTTCAGAAGCAAGCCTCAACCAGAATGAATTGGCATTTACGGTCTACAGAGTAGAGGGAGTGGATGTTTATGGTTCTTTCCTAATAGGCATCACGCTAACAGATAGTAAAGGGAATATTGTTTTGGAACGGGATAATAATCATTTAGCAGCATTCCCAAAAGAAGATATAAAAAACAGCTATGTAACAAAGGTAAAGCCTGGCAAGCATAGTCTCATTATACCTTTGGGTGCTAAAGCTAGGTTGAGTATAAAAGACGCTGTTCTACTAAATCTGCCGGAAGGCAATTACAAAATCAAACTGACAGATATAAGTGGAATAACATGGGAACAACAGGTTACACTCTCTTCTCAATCTACTCATTAAAAGCCTGTTAATATCAAAAGAAATGGTTTTACGATCTTCCTTTGGTTTACTATAAAAGAGAAAGCGGAGCATTTCTTGTGAAAATGTTCCGCTCCTCTCAGTTGTATTATATATATTTGCGAAAAAGTTCGATTACCTAAAAACCTTCTTCCATGGAATTATCTTCCGCTCCTTGCTGTTGCTTGTCTTGCTTCATTCCCTTCTTTCCGGCATTCATATTACCAAAGTTATAAGTAAGTGTAAAACCTACAACACGTCCCGAACGGGCAAACATAGACTCTTGCGAGAAACCTGATCCGGAAGTCACAGTAATACGCTTGCGGGAATTTAGTATATCGCGAGTATTAATGGTCAAGCTTAATTTACGATCAAGAAACGATTTTCTAAGCCCCAAATCAATAGAATGGCTAGGCTTCGTATATCCCTGAGCCACTATCTGACGAGAATCGTAGTTTCCTGTAGCCTGTAGAGAAACAGCATAAGGTAACATTACATTGGCTATCATTCGTCCACTCCAAGAAAAGTTTTCATCCGCATTGCCCACAATTGATGTAGTAACTCCTTCAGGAAGATAAGTAAAGCCATCCAACTTGTTATAATAAAAGTTCAACGTAGTGGTAAGATCAAGAAAACGGAAAAGATTATCTTTAAGTATTAACTCCGTTCCTGCAGATTGCGACTTAGCCACATTGTCATAAGTTCTCTTCATGATATCGCCATCACGATAGCTAATGTGCTGAATCACATTGTCTGTACTCCGATAATAAAGTGAAGCTGACAAAGTGTGGCTCTCCCAATTCTTGATGTAATTCAACTCCAATGAGTTAGAATATTCAGGTACCAAGTAAGGGTTACCATAAGAGATACTAGTCGAGTCGGTAAGATCCATAAATGGATTAAGTTGCCTACCCCATGGTCGGGATACGCGACGAGAGTAGTTTAGCTGAACTTCATTATTATCCGGCAACTGATACGACAAGAACATACTCGGGTACAAAGAAAAATAATTATCTTTATAAGATGGTTGCTGAGCATTCGTCTGTCCATAGCCTAAAGAATTTGTAGTTGTTCGCGTATATTCCCCACGCAAACCTAACTGCAATCCAAATTTATTAATTTTCTTTGAATAAGTAGTATACAAAGCTTGCACATCCTGATCATATGTGAATCGGTTATATAAATCTTCATTAAATACGGCCGACGCTTCTGATATTCCACCATACGTCTCCACCGGACTTTTCATCTTGGTAAAATCGCCTTTATAGCCGGCTTCTATCTTATTTTGATTGCCAAACTCATTTACATAGTCAGCTTGAAACTCCCATTGAGTACGGTTCATATCATTATTTTGGAACTGATAAGAAGAAGATTCACTCCCATCAGCAAAAATCGAATTCTGGCTGTAGTTACTTTTAGGATTAAAAGCAAAAATATTATAAGAAGCCGAAACATCCAAATTACTTTTCTCACTAAAATCCCGTTTATAATTTAACTCTATATTACCTACATGAATATTTCTATTTGCTTTTGAAATGCGCTGACTTTTAGTAAAGGATAAAGGTATATTACCTTCGTAGATCAATCGATCAGTTTCATCTCCACTCCCAAGCAACCCGAAAAGATTAAGGCCTAAATGGTCTTTATCGGTAAGATGATAAGTGCCACCTGTCCGTGCCATATAAGGGCCTCCAGCATCCTCATTACTACGTAACTGATTTAAATAACTGGAAGATGAGCCATCCTCATTGAGATTAGTACGATTTGTATATCCTTCTCCATCTCGCTTTCTGAAACGTTTTCCTATGTTTAGGAAAGTCTCAAATTTTCCACTACTATAATTAACGTTAGCACCGGCATTATATCCACCTTTTGTATCCACCCCCGCTTGAACACTACCATAATAGCCTGCTTTTCTATTTTTCTTCAGTACAATGTTGATAATACCAGCAGTTCCTTCAGGATTATACTTAGCCGAAGGATTTGTGATAATTTCCACTCTTTCGATGGATTCTGCAGGAAGCTGTTCCAATACCTGAGCTCTATTTTCGGCGGAAAGGCCCGATTCTTTTCCATTGATCCATACCGTCACGCTAGCATTTCCGCGTAACGACACCTCTCCTTCAGGATCGACTTGCACCGAAGGTATATTACTCAATACATCGCTGGCCGATCCTCCGGTAGTAGCCAAATTCTGATCCACATTAAAGACTTTTCTATCAATCTCAAATTTCATTTGAGAACGTTGTCCCACAACCTGAACCTCACTCAATAAATGAGTGTCTTCCTTCAGCAATACATTCTTCAGATTTATATTCTTTTGATTACTTCCAATAGAAATTTCTTTCTCAAATGGCGTGTAACCAACTACTGTGATGCTAATTATAAAATTTCCGTTCGTTAGCGCATCCAGACGAAATAAACCTGTCTGGTCAGCCACCGCACCTTTAATAAACTCTTTATTCCCATTGGCCTTACGAAGACTAATATTGGCAAATTCAAGAGGTTGTTTACTTCCGGCATCCAATACTTTGCCGATAATTAGACCGCCTTTAACTGATTCGGCAGAAACAGTTAACACGGATAAAGCTAATAAAAAAAAGATTGCTATTCGTCTCATACAATTAATTAGTCTAGAATTTCAAAGGCCTGCTATTATAATAGAATCAAAGAAACAGTTAAGTCATCAATATTGTTTTCTGTCAATCAAACAGGCCCTTCCATTATTAATTTAACTTTGATACCAATAGTAGAGAAAAAGTTTAATGAAGGATCAACGCTTTAACTATAAATTAAAACTTCAATAGATATTATAACGATTTAACGATATTCTCATTGGAACACATTATAATAATTAAATATAAAAAGAAGGCGATTTTCAACTTAAATAAAGCGATAAGCGTTATCTTTATAAAAGTATTCTAGAATCTGTAGAATCAAAATGAGAAAGTATCTGCTAACCATATTCATGTTGCTGTACATCGTTATTTCTTCAGGAATAACGATTAACTACCATTATTGCATGGGCAAACTTGCCGATGTAAGTCTATGGCAGGAAGCAGTATGTCCGGCATGTGGCATGAAGCACGATACTCACAAATGTTGTTCCACTGATACAAAACTGATTAAGCTATCATTAGATCAGGAGGTAGCGCATTTAAGCATCACCGATTTCGTTCCTTCCGTTACAACTTTATTATTTGACATCTCCGAATGGAATTCATTGCTCGCTCCCGAACAATGCAATATAGCTTATGTTCCGCAAAAATCTCCACCTGATTGCAGTAGCGTTCCGCTATTCATTCATAATTGCACATTTCTGATTTAAATCGCTCATGTATATTAGTTTTACGGTAATTAATTAAAGTATCATGAAACTATTGCTGTATTATTTTTGTTTCCACACAAGAGAGACAAGAAGTATAGCCTTATATTTCAACTTTTCTACTATAGGATAATAACGGTTCTTGTACAAGTGCCCCACGTCCTAAAGCTAAATAAGTATGAAATTCAATTATCATATACTATAACGATTTAAACATTTACAAAATGAAAAATCTATTCAACAAAAGCTGTATTATACTTTTCAGCCTGGCTTTTACTACTACACTATTTTCCGCAAATAATCTTCATATCCAGCAAACAGCAGACATTCGTCATTCGGCACATTATGATGCCACATCCGGTGCAAGTGCGCAAACAAGTGTAGAATTTAAAGATCTTAAAGTAGAAGCCCTCTATAAAAGCTACCACGTGCTATATGAGGCATTAATAACAGACAATCTCCAAGCAGCACAAAAGGCCGCTCTTTCTTTATCAGCAACAGCTAAAGTACTTCCGGCTGCCGCAAGCATAACCATCACTGCAAAGAAAATAGCGTCAGCAAAAACAATAGATGCTCAGCGTAAGGAATTCTCATCTATTAGCAACGAACTAATTTCAATTTTCAGGAAAGGTGTGCTGAATAAAGGAGCTGTTTATGCAGCTTTCTGCCCCATGGCTAATGACGAAAAAGGAGCCTACTGGCTAACAAGTGAAAAGAAAATAGCCAATCCTTATTTTGGAAGTCAAATGCTCACTTGTGGAAGCATCAAAGAGACCCTAAAATAAGAGACCTTACGTTTCGGAGTATTTTCTTCATTTGTTTCATCTTTAAAATCAGTAACTCATGATTAATAAAATCATTCGTTATTTCCTTGATAACAGGCTGGTTACAATACTCTTATTATTGTTGATTGTGGTGTGGGGTATATCGACTTCACCCTTCAATTGGCACGGAGGGATTATACCCAGAGACCCAATACCGGTAGATGCAATTCCCGATATTGGTGATAACCAGCAAATTGTGGCTACCGAATGGATGGGACGTTCCCCAAAAGACATTCAAGACCAGATTACATATCCCTTAACAACTTCCTTACTGGGCATTCCGGGTGTAAAAACCATCCGTAGTACTTCCATGTTTGGCATGTCGTTCATCTATATTATTTTTAATGACAATGTAGAGTTTTACTGGAGCCGCTCTCGGGTACTCGAAAAGTTGAACTCCTTGCCCAAAGGGACTTTGCCAGAAGGAGTACAGCCCTCACTTGGGCCCGACGCTACTGCATTGGGACAGATATATTGGTATACACTTGAGGGACGGAACCCTAAAACAGGAAAACCTACCGGTGGATGGGATGCCGAAGAGCTGCGCACCATTCAAGATTTCTACGTAAAGTATTCGCTCTCATCGGCCGAAGGTGTCTCTGAAGTTAGTTCTGCCGGAGGATTTGTTAAAGAGTATCAGATTGAGCTTAACCCTGATGCCATGCGTGCATTCAATGTATCTGTAATGGACATCATGGATGCAGTTAAGAAGAGTAACCTAGACATCGGTGCAGAAACGATGGAGATCAACAAAGCAGAATATCTTATCCGCGGTTTGGGTTATGTGAAAAACATCTCAGACTTAGAGAATGCTGTAATTACCGTACGAGAGGGTGCGCCCGTTCGAATATCCGACGTAGCTTTTGTTAACATTGGACCTGGTACGCGTAGAGGTGGATTGGACAAAGAAGGAGTTGAGGCTGTGGGTGGAGTAGTCGTTGCACGTTATGGATCTAATCCTTTGGAAGTAATCAACAACGTAAAGGCAAAGATTAAAGAGATGGAAGCAGGACTGCCTCAGAAAACATTAGCAGACGGTAGCGTCTCTAAAGTAACAGTCGTTCCTTTCTATGACCGTACAAGTTTAATAAAAGAGACTATCGGCACATTGGAAACTTCGCTTACCCACGAAATATTGATCTGTATTATCGTCATCATCGTGTTGGTACTTAATCTCCGATCTTCTGTCATCATAGCTGGTATGCTACCGATAGCCGTACTGTCTACATTCATCATCATGCGTTATACGGGAGTGGCGGCAAATATAGTAGCTCTATCGGGTATCGCCATTGCCATCGGAGTGATGGTGGATGTCGGGGTAGTTTTTGTGGAGAGTATTATTCGATACATGGAAATGCCCGAAAACAAAGGTATCAGGGCAGGTAAGAAGTTTGTGAACCTAATTTATCAAGCTGTCAGCGAAGTGTCCGGTGCCATTGCCACCGCCATGGCAACAACCATAGTCAGTTTCCTACCGGTGTTTGCCATGCAGGCTCAAGAAGGTAAACTGTTTACTCCATTAGCTTATACAAAATCGTATGCACTGGCATCTGCCTTCGTGTTAGGACTCATTCTGCTCCCGACCATTGCCTACTATCTATTTTCCATTAAAATAAATTCCCAGCTCATCCGCAAAGTACTCAACTATGTATTGGTTGTTGCGGGTATTGGTTTATCCATCGTTTATGGAAGCCTTCCGGCTTTGGGGTTAGTGGCAGTTGGAGCCAATAACCTGACCGCCAGTTATTGGAAAAAGCCGAAGAGCAGTACCTATATAAATATAGGTATTGCACTGGTAGTAGCTATCTTTTATCTATCTGGTGCTTGGCTACCGATGGGGCCTCAGAAAGGATTTCTTTCTAATGCCCTATTTGTAGCGGGTTGTGTAGCTATCATTCTAAGCATCTTGTGGACACTTGTTCTTTACTACGAGCGTATCCTCCGGTGGTGTCTGGCTCACAGATGGCAATTTATGCTTATACCCAGCACTACGATTGTCTTAGGCATTGTGATATGGATTGGTTTCAATACTACTTTCGGGTTCGTAGCTTCAGGCTTTGAGGCTGTAGGATGGAAGAGCTTCCGACAAACAAGTCTGTGGCAGGCAGCATCCAAAACTTTTCCGGGTGTGGGACAAGAATTCATGCCTTCGCTCAATGAAGGTTCCTTCTTACTTATGCCCACCAGTATGCCTCATACAGGAGTAGAGCAAAATATGGAATACATCAAAACTTTGGATAAACGTCTGACCGCAATTCCCGAAGTGGAAGTAGCTGTAGGTAAATGGGGAAGGAGCAATTCGGCACTCGACCCAGCACCGATTCAGATGTTTGAGAACACGATTAACTATCGTCCGGAATATATTTTAGATGAAGACGGCCAGCGGGAGAGATTCAAAATGAACGGAGAAGGTGCCTATCTCCTAAAAGGGGGTATTACCTACAAACTATCTGATGGTTTCCGCCGCATACCGGCAGATAGTTTGATTCCCGATAAGAATGGAAATTACTTCCGCCAATGGAGACCAAAAATAAAGAATGCAAACGACATCTGGCAAGAGATTGTGAACGTAACACATTTGCCTGGAGTCACTTCCGCACCAAAGCTTCAACCGATTGAAGCCCGGTTGGTAATGCTCTCCACAGGTATGCGAGCACCCATGGGACTCAAAATATACGGTCCAGACCTCGAGACTATTGAGCAAGGAGGCAAAGCCATGGAAAAAGCGTTAAAGTCTGTGCCGTCTATTATTCCGTCTTCCGTATTCTATGACCGTGCTGTAGGTGCTCCTTATCTGGAGATTAAACTCAACAGAGAGAATATGGCACGATATGGCTTGAAAGTAGCCGACCTACAAGAAATTCTAAGTGCTGCTGTGGGAGGTATGGTACTGAGCAAAACAGTCGAAGGAAGAGAACGCTTTCCTATCCGTCTGCGATATGCCAGGGAGCTACGGAATAGCCCCGAAGAATTGTCTACATTGTTGATCCCCACTGCTACCGGTGCACAAATTCCTCTAAAAGAAGTAGCGGATATACAGTATACAAAAGGTGCACAAATGATTCAAAGTGAAAACACTTTCCTTGTGGGATATGTGATATTCGACAAGCAGAACGGGAAAGCCGAGGTGAACGTAGTTAATGAAGCTCAAAAGGTGCTCAAACAGAAGATAGCCAGCGGAGAACTAAAACTCCCAAAAGGTGTAACTTATAAGTTTGCCGGCAACTATGAACAACAGGCACGAGCTACCAGTCGTTTACTTATTGTGGTGCCACTCGCCCTACTCATTGTACTACTAATACTCTACTTCCAGTTCAGAACCGTAACCGCTTCACTGATCCACTTTTCAGGTGTCTTTGTGGCATTCGCAGGAGGTTTCATTTTACTGTGGCTTTACGGACAGGATTGGTTTATGAATTTCTCTGTGG
The DNA here is from genome assembly GCF_900104585.1 of Bacteroides ihuae. Taxonomy (GTDB): domain Bacteria; phylum Bacteroidota; class Bacteroidia; order Bacteroidales; family Bacteroidaceae; genus Bacteroides; species Bacteroides ihuae. Next base: position 458,173 of record NZ_FNVX01000005.1, on the reverse strand, counting down.
GAGGAGAGAATATACGCGACCTCTTCCAGATGCACACCATTAACCTCAGTGTAGCTGTCTGGGTAGGATTCATTGCCTTGTTTGGAGTGGCTACAGATGATGGAGTATTGATGGGAACATATATACATCAAACCTTCCTTCATAAAAATCCGCAGACTAAACACGACATTCGCGAAGCAGTAATAGAAGCCGGATTGAAGCGTGTTCGCCCTGCTGCAATGACCACAGCAACCACGCTCATTGCTCTGCTACCCGTACTGACCTCTACCGGCAAAGGCTCCGACATCATGATACCGATGGCCATACCAACTTTTGGTGGCATGCTCATCCAGTCCATGACCATGTTTGTAGTGCCCGTACTTCAATGCTGGTGGCGAGAAAGTGCTATTAAGAAAAAATCTAAAATGCAGGAGGAAACAAATGATGAAGAATAAAAACTTAAAACGTTTCTTATCCGGTGGATTAGTAATGATACTAACCCTGACTGGGTATGCGCAACAGACAGACAGTCTCTCCCATTATCTGGAAACGGCAGTTCGCAATAATCCGCTTATTAATGCTGACTTTGCTAGTTACAAGGCTTCCATGGAGAAAGTAACTCAGGCAGGTGCATATCCCGATCCTGAACTCGAAATCGGCTTCTTCTTGAAACCAATGGAAGTGGTTAACGGAAAGCAAATAGCCGACTTTACATTGATGCAAATGTTCCCATGGTTTGGTACACGCAGTGCTGCCCAGAACGAAGCTACAGAGATGACTAAAATGGCATACGAAAAGTTTCGCGAAAGTCGAAACGATCTCTTTTATCAAGTAAAAAGTCAATGGTATCAGCTCAGCAATCTCCGCGAGCAACGGAAGAATACGCAAGCGCACTTAGTTCTGCTCAATCAGTTGGAACAACTCGCTCTGACGCGTTTCTCCTCACCTACAGGAGGGGGAAACTCTCAGCGCAGCTTTTCATCTGCTGCTCAGCAGCCAGCAACTATTGTCGGAGGAGGTATGCAAAGCATGGGGGGAGGAACGACTCAAGAGAGTTCTGTTCCGCCTGCAACAAATAGTATGAATTCCATGCAAGCAAGTTCTATGAGTAGTGGCACTAGTAGCAGCCTGTCTGATGTACTACGAATTCAGTTAGAAAAGAAAGAGTTAGAAAATAAGTTGGGAACGATACTCTCGGACACTAAAGCGGCCGAAGCCCGGTTCAATGCCTTGCTCAACCGTCCTCAACAGCTCTCAGTTACCGTACCCGATTCGCTTCAACAAGTACTATTTAGTACTGACGATAGAGCTATGCTCGATACCATCACTACTCAAAACCCAATGCTTGCCATGCTCGAAGCTGAAGGCAATGCTTACGAAGCAAAAAGAGTGATGGATAAAAGGATGAGTTATCCCATGTTTGGCATAGGATTGCAATATTCCTTAATCGGCAAAAAAACCGGAGGTACCGATACGATGGCAGCTATGAATGGTAACGATATGATTATGCCGATGGTAAAAATCACTCTACCTATCTTTCGCCGTAAGTACAATGCTCAACAACGGGAAAGTCAGTTCAATTATCAATCCAGAAGAATGAAGTATGACGACACAGTGAACAAACTTCAGGCCGAATACACTGGATTAAAGCAACAACTCGAAGATGCTTCCCGCAAAGTAACTCTTTACACCGAGCAATACACTCTTTCACAATCCATCTATCAGGTAATGGTGCGAAGCTTTTCAGCCGGTAACACATCATTAACAGACGTGATAGCAGTAGAGCGGCAAATGCTGGACTATAATTTGAGAAAGAGTGAGTCAATAGCATCTTATAACACTATGGTGGCCGGAATCCAAAAACTAGTATCCACTACCTTTTAATGCATAATGAAATGAAAAAAATAACCGAAATAGGAAAAATGAAGCAAGTTAGGTATGCCTTGTTTGCTTTGGCGGGACTGTTCATTGGATGGTTGCTGTTTAGCTCTCCTTCCGAAACAAAAAGTGATGAACACGAAGGACACACACATGAGGTACAAAAAGAAGCCCAAATATGGACTTGCTCTATGCACCCTCAGATACGGAAGGATAAACCTGGAAAGTGTCCTATCTGCGCAATGGATCTCATTCCACTTCACAAAAGTGGTGATACTGGTGAAGCAGCTATCGACCCTGCCGCCATACAATTATCAGAAGAAGCGGCTGCACTAGCTAATGTACAAACTTCGCTTGTAAGTCGTAAGAATCCAATAAAAGAAATACGACTGTATGGCAAAATTGCAGCGGACGAGCGCAATTTGCAATCACAGACAGCTCATATCAGTGGACGTATAGAAGGGTTGAGCATAAATTTTACCGGAGAAGCGGTGCACGCCGGACAAACTCTTGCACGTATATATTCTCCTGAATTACTTTCTGCCCAACAAGAGCTGCTTGAAGCAATAAAGATAAATCAGCCGCAATTGGTGAAAGCTGCCCGTGAAAAGCTGCATCTCTGGAAAATGACAGATGCACAGATTGCAGCTATCGAACACTCAGGCAATGTTTCTCCCATAGTAGATATTAAAGCCAATACTAGCGGTATTGTTATCAACAAGCGTGTTAATCAAGGCGATTATGTATCACAAGGTGCTGTGCTGTTAGATATAGCTAACCTTTCGAGAGTATGGGCATTGTTTCAGGCTTATGAAACCGATTTGCCTTTCATCAATCTAGGCGACCAGCTGAAATTCACTTTAACCTCCGTTCCAGGTAAAGTCTTTGAGGGCAAAGTTTCGTTTATAGATCCCATCATCAACTCCACAACACGCACAGCTGGTGTGCGCATCGAAGTAAGCAATTCTAAGGGAGTACTAAAACCCGAAATGTATGCCACTGCTACAGTAAGTGCCGGATTGAAAGCATATAAAGATGAGATTGTGATTCCCTCTAGCGCCATATTGTGGACCGGGAAACGATCTATTGTATATGTTAAGGAAGCTGGAGCTAGCTCTCCTTCTTTCCTAATGCGGCAGGTAGAACTTGGGCCTTCATTAGGTAATGCTTATGTAATAATAAAAGGACTCACTGAAGGAGAAGAAGTGGTAACAAATGGTGCTTTTGTCATCGATGCCAGCGCACAATTGGAGGGAAAACGCTCGATGATGAATGATGACGAAGCTCAGACAAAACAAAGCATGACACCAAGTCAAATGAAAACAATGCCTGCACAAAGTGAGCATGCCATGTTTACAGTCAAAGGTAAATGTGAGATGTGTAAAGATCGGATAGAAACCGCAGCTAAAAGTGTCAATGGTGTTTTGTCAGCCAGTTGGGATCAGGATAAGCAGATGATTCATCTACAATTCAACCCTCAAAAAACTTCGGTAGATGCCATCAGTAAAGCCATTGCCAAAGTGGGACACGATACCGATAAATACAAAGCAAGTAAAAAGGTTTACGACAATTTACCCGAATGCTGCAGATATAGAGATTAATCATTTTTAGTTATAAAAAACGAGTCTACTTTTTTTGGAATAGGTAGACTCGTTTTTTTTATCAAACCACAAGTTATTTACTCCTCTCATCTAATAAGATGAAATCTTCCGTATTAAGCTTTAAATTAGTGGCATCAACAATGGCTTTTAATTGGCTTTTGCTGGTTGCACTCACAATCGGAGCGCCAATATGAGGCTGCGCCAATAACCAAGCCAAAGCGACAGAAGCCTGTTGGGTATTGTGTGCTTTTGAGATTTTATCCAAAGCCTCCAACAAGCTTAGTCCTTTGGCATTCAAATACTTTTTGGAGTTTCCGCCTCTTGTGCTTTTCCCCAAATCGGCTTCCGAACGATACTTCCCGCTTAAAAAACCCGAGGCCAAAGACCAATAAGGAAATACGGTTAATCCATACTCTTCAACAATCGGAGCATATTCGGTTTCATACTTTGTTCTTTCCACCAAATTATAATGAGGTTGCAAGGCCTGATACATTGGATATTCAGCATTCTTGCCTAATTCCAATGACTTTTTCAAACGCTCTATAGATACGTTGGAAGCAGCAATATATTTCACCTTTCCGGCTTTAATAACCTCATCATATGCCGAAAGTGTCTCTTCAACCGGTGTTACATTATCATCAAAATGCGTATAATACAAATCAATATAATCAGTTTGCAACCTTTGCAATGATTCATCCACTGATTTTAATATATGTTTTTTGCTAATATCTAGAGGATGTTCTTTTGTCTCGGAACCAACTTTTGTGGCAATAATGATCTTTCCTCTGTTTGAGCGAGATTTCATCCAATTGCCGATAATCGTTTCCGATTGTCCTCCTTTGCCGTTTACCCACCATGAATAAGAATTAGATGTATCAATAAAATCAAATCCTTCTCCTACAAAATCATCTAATATTTCAAATGATTGTTCTTCATTTAACGTCCAGCCAAAGACATTCCCTCCAAGATTAATCCGAGCTACCTGTAAATCTGTTTTTCCAATCTTTATCTTTTCCATTACGCTTATATTTGATTACTAAAGTTCATTTAGTAATAGTCTTTACTAATGAATCACTTCAATTAAACGATTATCACTATATTTTGTTCTTCCAACATGATTAAATAAATCATGCCATTAGTCTACAGATGGCATGATTGGTAGATTGACCAAAGAGACTATTTTAACATTAATAAGAATTAAGCAAAAATAAGAAACATAGAATTAAGTATTATTTAATCAACTGTTTACTATAAAAGCTATACCTTTGTTATCTAACAGAACACATCAAATTATAACAGGCTCAAAATGAATTGGACAAACTTCTTAAAATATACGCTTATGGCAGCGACTATCCTAACCGCAAAACCTATATTGGCACAGAACCAAGACTTCAAAGAATTAGTAGCATCAGCTATCAAAGCTCCTTCGGGACACAATACCCAACCGTGGCTTTTCCGCTTACAAGAAGATGCCATCGAAGTATACCCTAATTTAAAAAATTCATTAGCTGTGGTAGATCCTGAAAATAGAGAACTTTATATCAGTATCGGTTGTGCAGTAGAAAATCTTTGTGTAGCTGCCACAGAAAAAGGGTATCATCCTACCCCGGTTATCTTGAAAGAGAATGATAACACTTATATTATCCGAATAAATTTGAAAAAGCAGGCTCCCACCAATAATTCTCTCTATGAAGCAATAAACAAGAGGCAAACCAACCGTAGTGTGTACAACGCACGCACGATTGCAGCAGACACGCTAAATCTAGTTCAACAGGTAGCGAAAGAAGAAGGAGTTAAGTTTTATATGTATAAAAACGGAGAAACCGCTTTCGATACGCTAACCGAGTATGTTCGTCAGGGCAACGAAATACAAATGAAAAACAAACAGTTCAAGGATGAATTATTAAACTGGGTTCGCTACAACAAACATCATGTTAACCAAACCGGAAACGGGTTAACCTATGCAACCATGGGTTCTCCCAGTACTCCTAAACTCTTAGGAAAGCCCCTTGTAAAAGCTTTCCTTAAACCTAAAGCACAGAATAAATCGGATATCAAAAAGATAGAGTCATCTTCGCATCTGGTGTTATTTACTGTAACAACAAGTACCCCTGAAGAATGGATTCTCTTGGGCCGGACATTAGAACGTTTTCTTTTGAAGACTACCAAACTAGGGATTGCCAATGCATATATGAACCAACCTTGCGAACTAAGAGAATTGGCACAAAAAATAAAGGAGAAGCTTCTCCCTAACGGTGAATATCCAATGATACTCGTTCGTTTAGGATATGCCTCTCCCATGCCTTATTCGCCCAGAAAGAGCGTAGATAGTGTGATTATTCCTTGATTGGAAGCCATCCTGTGCGGCTTAGCAAACTAGTCCACATCGGAGTTGGAATTTTCAATCCTTCTTGGTTGTGTACATCCAATGCTTTCTCTATTTGTTCTACCTCGTCTGCTTTTATCTTCTCCAGCCAATGAGGTTCAATGAGCAATTCTCGCCCCAAAGCCACCAAAGAAACACCTGTTTCCAGTACATCTTCTGCTTGCTCTGGAGAACTGATAGATCCCACTCCAATAATCGGAAGCTTATTGCCTACTTTCTCACAAATAAGTTTGGTACGAGATTCTGTATCTCTTTCATCTCGTATAGACCCAGCCCAAAAGTTCATAGTAGATACATGCAGATAATCAAGTCCTTTTGCGGCCAAAGCCTCAACCAGCGCTAATGTATCCTGAAAAGTTATGCCGGGATTCTCCACTTCTTCAGGAGAAATACGATAGCCTACAATGAACGGGTGCTTGGCATTTCTTTGTACAGTCGCTTTCACTGCATCAACTACAGCCAAGGGGAATGACATACGCTTTTTCAAACTACCTCCCCATTTGTCCATACGACGATTTGAGTGTGGAGAGAAAAACTGCTGGATAAGATACGTATTCGCACCATGTATCTCCACGCCGTCAAATCCTGCTTCCGCCGCTCTACGAGTAGCTTCACCATAAGCAAAAATAGTTTCTTTAATTTCCGCTTCAGTCATCTCACGAGGCATCTGAGCTCCATCTCTTAAAGCAGCCACAGCACTCGCACTCACGCTTTGTCCATCGGGTAATTCCTCAGGAGGACACATTCTTCCACCATGATGAATCTGCAATACAGCCTTACCGCCATTTTCTTTTAAACTATCCGCTATTCTTTTTAGACTGGGAATCATTTCATCAGAATGAACACCAATCTGTCCATGAAAACCCTTCCCCTGAGGAAGAACATAGGCACATGCCGTTAGCAACAAGTTCGCGCCTTTATTACGTTCCTTATAATAAGCTATTTCGCCATCCGACACCGTTCCGTCTTCATTTCCCGAAAAAGTCGTCATCGGAGCCATCACTACTCTACTATCCACAGTAACCCCCGAAACAGGAAATGTAAACGGAGATAATACTTTACTATACTTCTTATTCATATATTTAAATTCTTTATATTTTGTCAGTAACGCTCTAGTTCATTTAAATCTCCACTAAAAGTTTTCCTGTATTTTCGCCGCTAAAGAGACCAATAAAAGCATCTGGCAAGGCATCAAAACCTTTCATTATCGTTTCTTGATACTGTAATTTTCCCCCGCCAATCCATTCAGTAAGTTGCTTTACAGCCTCAGGAAAATGTTCAGAGAAGTCACTTACAATGAATCCCTTCATTAGCGCGCTATTCTTGACTAACGCTACTTGTGGACGTGGCCCTATAGGGGCTTCGGTGCTATTATACATGGAGATCTGTCCACACACAATAATTCGTGCAAATTTATTAATATGCTGTAGCACAGCATCCGATATTTCCCCACCCACATTATCATAGTATACATCTACTCCATCTGGACAAGCTTTGGCTATTTCTGCTGATATATCTTCAGTATGATAGTTGATAACCTCATCAAAATGAAGTTCATCTTTCAGATACGCAGCCTTACTATCAGTGCCAGCAATACCCACTACGCGACAACCTTTAATTTTAGCAATCTGTCCTACTACTACACCTACAGCTCCTGCAGCACCTGAAATAACAACTGTTTCTCCAGATTTAGGTTCACCGATATACGTTAGTCCACAATAAGCAGTAAGCCCGGGCATCCCCAAGATACCTAAATAATAGCTCAATGGAGCCAAACCTTGCTGTAATTTTGTAACAGTACTACCATCTACCGCCTGCTGCTCCGTCCATGTTAGATTTCCGAGCACAACATCTCCCGATTTAAAATCAGCATGTTTGCTTTCCAACACTTTCGCAACAACTCCCCCAGAGATAGGCTTGCCCACTTCATAGGGCTGAACATAAGATTTTGAAGCACTCATTCTACCTCTCATGTAAGGATCTACCGATACGAAAAGAGCTTTTAGTAATAATTCTCCTTCATTCAACGAGTTAGGCAATGAGGCCTCAATCGTTTCAAAATGTTCTCTACCAACCATTCCGATCGGTCTTGATTTGAATAGAATTTGTTTATTCATAATTATCCTTTTTTTATTTTACCCAAATCAAAGATTCAGGGTAACAGAACTTTTGTGATCAGAACGCTTCATCCACGTCCTTTGTTCGTTAATACACAAACAAGATATGCTAAAATAAGTTTATCGTGAGAGTAATTATAGAGTAATTATAGTACGATGAAAAATAAAATCTGTATTTTTGAAAAAGAAAATTTTAGAGAGACATAATTCTTGTCATCATAAATATATGGAATGATAGAATAACAAGAAGTATGCAAATCAACAAAAATTAAAATGAACGAATTAGCTATACAAATTTATCAAAAGATAAGAGCCAGTGTACCTCATGATGAAATCGTGTCGATATTGCACATCACAGACGAGTACACAATTATCACTACAGGCCGTTTACCTGAAGAGCCTAAAAATACATGGATATTTCCTTTTGGTTCAAAGAAAACTGCTGAAGAGTTTTTTAAACACAACCCTCCTACACCTGAAGAAATAGAGCATGCCATTAATCTAATTGAAGAAGAGATCTCATCTGTTGGAAAGCTTCTGCCCGAGAAATCACCTCTCTATACTTTATCCCCTATAATAGAAACGATTGCTTTGCAGACTAAAACGACAGAATGGGGAGAACAGAGAATACTAACCATCGAAAATATGGAAGATGTTTTCAGTCGACTAGCCCTTATCATATCGGGTAGGCCAGCTAGCTTGGATACCTTACCTGCCAATAGTTCGTTTGCCTCTTCTTTACTCATACTGAGAGAGATTATGCACCACTTAAATTTCGAAAAGATTAATATAATTAATTAGTACATGAAAAGAATTTATATCATCGCATTGTTTGCCATTTCAATGACATCTTGCAAGTTTCAAACCAAAACAATAATAATGGACAGTAAGAACCAAACAGTAGAAAACATTCTAAATCGTAGAAGTATTCGTTCTTATAAAACAGATCAAATCAGATCTGAACAACTCGATACCATCTTGCAATGCGCAATCAATGCCCCAAGTGCGCTAAACAAACAATCATGGGAAATTCGAGTGATACAAAAGACCGAATTAATCAATGAGATTAATGAAGGTTTTATAAAATACGCCAGTAACAAAAAGATGGAAGGTAATGCTGCCAAATCCCAAAATGCAGGTTTTAGCGTTTTTCATGGTGCTCCTACAGTTATCGTTATAGCCAATGATACAAAAAACGATTATAGCGAAGTAGATTGTGGCTTACTTGGACAAAACATTTTGCTCGCTGCCGAATCTATGGATATTGGGACTTGTGTTGTAGGAGGAGTGATAGCATACCTCAATACATCGGATGCAAAAGAATTGGTTGCTCAGCTTAATCTACCCCCTAATTATAAACCACTTTACACGATTACCCTAGGATATAAAAATGAATGGCCTGAGGCTAAGGCAAGAGATAAAAGCAAAATTAAATTTATTTAAGTACCCTTACATCATTGGCATAAGCCCAACATCAAAGCCTAGTAGCCATCTGGACAAATATGCAAATCCCTAAAGATTGTAGCGTTAAAAAAAACAAATAACGGCTAAAATTAGCGGAGTTGTGATATATTTGCGACAAAATACAACAATCTACACATCTGCATGTCAACAACTGCAAAGCTATCACTTGATGATGAACAACTTCTACTAAATCGCTTTCTAAAAGGAAATGATAAAGATTTTACGCTGCTCTATCGCCATTATGTTAATCAATTGATGGCTTATGGGATAGGCTGGGGAATTGACAGAGAGACCTTAAAAGACGCCATTCAAGATGTGTTTTATAAGCTCTACTGCAACCGAAAAGCTTTTGAAGGAGCTACAAATCCTAAGTCATATTTAATAAGAGCATTAAAAAACAGAATTATAGACCTACAAAAGAGTAATATAAAGACTACTGGGCTAACTGAACTAGAGTTTTCGGTAGTCCCTACGGTACTAGACAGTATGATCGCCGAAGAGGAAAGAGAAACTATTGAACAACAAATACAACAATATCTAAATCTACTTACAGGTCGCCAACGTGAAGCTGTATATCTTCGATTTATTGAAGAGATGGAGTACGAAGAAATCGCTGAAATACTTGACATGACTGCTCCCGCAGCTCGAAAACTTATTTGCAGAGCTATTGCACGTATTCGAACTGAGGAAATATCATTAGTACTTTTCCTTTGCTTATCCAGAATTATAAAGTAGTCTGCAAACAGGCTTAACAGAACTATCCTATCCTTATTATATACTCTCCTACCTATTTTTTATCTCTTTTTTAATAGCCAAAACTGAAAGAAATAGAACTTTTTTAAATATTCTTTCTAAAATAATTAGTTTTTTCTTTTAAAATGGGAACGTTTTTAGAAAGTTATCGTCTATATAAGCAAAAAGAGTATTTATGCACACAACAGAAGAAGATTATACAAAATACAAAGCGGTGGATTTTTCCAAGAACAGAGGCTTTATCAGCTGGCGATTATCACCGAATAGCGCCAACAACAAGTTCTGGAATGATTTTCAGAAGGATCATCCAGAGATGAAACCTGAAATAAACCGTGCTATTGAAATTTTGCAATCAGTAAAGCTAAACAATACCAAACTATCTCTGGAAGAAGAAAAGATGGAGGTTCTCAAACTGAAAAAGAGAATAGCCAGAGAGAAAAGACGATTAACTATACGCTATAGCATTTATGTGGCCGCTGCTGCCTGCCTAATCTGTGCTGTATTTATGTTGCAGAATCTTCTCATTTCAGATAATAGAATAGACGAGACGGTTGCCCAAGCATGCAAGGATATTCAATTAATCACAGATGATGATATCACAATTCTACCTCAAAATGCAATCATTGAATACAAGGTGGATGGCACGATACTTATAAAAAATGGCAACAAGGAATTATCTCCGATTAAAAGCGCTCAAAAGATAAATCGTCTGATTGTTCCCAAAGGAAAACGATCTACCTTATTGATGGCTGATGGAACAAAGGTGTGGATTAATTCGGGTTCCGAAATAGAATTTCCTACAATGTTTGCTAATAACAACCGACAAATAAACTTATCCGGAGAGGCTTATCTGGAAGTAGCTAAAGATCGGACACGACCATTTACCGTAAATGGAGATAATTTCTCAGTAGAAGTGTTAGGAACCAAATTCAATATTTCAGCTTATCGAGGAGATGTATATAAGCAAGTAGTACTGCTGGAAGGAAGTGTTAAGGTTAATTCAGGAAGCAAACATTCACTAACTCTCAGCCCCAACCAGATGGCTACCATCACACAGAATAATATCACAGCCAGTGAAGTGGATGCCTACGATTACATTAGCTGGAAAGATGGTATTCTTAGTCTATCAAGCTATCCGCTAAATCAGGTTTTACACTATCTGGAGAGGTATTATGATGTCAAGATAAAGAGTTCTCCGGAAACTGACATTCTGAAATGTAACGGAAAACTAATACTCACGAACAACATAGATGACGTACTCGATTGTATTCAATCGACTATGCCCGTAAAAATAGAAAAAAAGAATAATCAGATAAAGATATGTTTAACTAATTAAAATCTGTTCAGAATATGAGATAAAACTAGACTTATAAATTATAAAAAGCCGGATAATAAGGGTGTATTATCCGGCTCTGAAAAAATCCGTAGCCATAAAAACTGCTGCGAATATTTTAATGTACTAAATACAAATATATGAAATTTATTAAGCTATTCAAAAACAAAAGGAACTATTATCTAGCTTTATTATTCACTATGACTTTTACAGAGTTATTGGCACAAAATAATAAACTATCTATCCAAAGAAAAGAAACTACTATTATTCAACTATTTACTGAGCTGGAGAAGAAAAGCGACTATGTATTCTTTTTTTCGGATGATGTAAAAACAGAACTAAGCCAAAAAGTAAGTATCTCTGCTACAGATAAGCCTTTGAAGAAGATTTTAGATGAAGTATTGGAACAAACTCCTCTAGATTATAAAATAGTAGGCAGACAAATTACTATTAGCCATAAAGTTAGCAAAAGCGTGATTCGGCAAAACAAGAAAACAAAAAATGTAAAAATCAACGGTGTGGTCACAGATGCGGAAAGCAAAGAACCTCTTGCAAACGTGAACATTTACATTGCGGAATTGGGAAGAGGTACTTCTACAAATGAGAATGGAGCATTCAGCATTACCATTCCTAATGGTACGTATTCTCTCCGCATGTCTTACATTGGCTATAAAACAGGTACGGAGAAAATAGATGCCAGCCTTGATGTTAGCAGCTGCAATTTCAGCCTTAAGTCAGACACGAAATTAGAAGAAGTGGTAGTGTTGGCTAACAAGAAAGACGAGAATGTAACGCGTACTAATATGGGAGTTGAGAAACTAACAATTAGCGAAATAAGACGCATGCCAGCTCTAATGGGAGAAGTAGACATTATCAAGGCAATACAGTTGTTGCCAGGCGTACAAGCTACTGCCGAAGGCGGATCTGGTTATAGTGTGCGAGGTGGGTCAGCCGACCAGAACCTAATCGTACTCGATAATTCCACCGTATATAATGCATCGCACATGTTTGGTTTCTTTTCTGTGTTCAACAATGATGTAGTAGAGAGTGTAGAACTATATAAAGGCGATTTGCCTGCTAAATACGGTGGCCGTTTATCCTCGTTACTCGACGTGCAGTTGAAAGATACATATACCAATAAATTAAAAGGCAGCGGAGGAATCGGATTAATATCCAGTCGTCTGATGCTAGAAGGTTCCATCGGTGAACGCACCAACTGGATGGTTGGGGGACGACGAAGTTATGCCGATTTGTTTTTAAAAGCATCATCCGACGAATCTATCAACAAGAGCACTATTTACTTCTACGATTTGAATGCAAAAATATCTCATCGTCTTTCAAATAAAGATAAATTATCGCTTAATATGTATATGGGCAACGATAAGTTCGGTGCAGCTTCTGTGGCAGAATTCTCTTACGGTAATCGTGTAGGGTCATTAACTTGGGGACATATATTTAACGAAAACGTATTTTTTAAACTAAGCACGAATATCACAAATTACCATTATAATCTGCAGTCCAATCTGGATAATTCAAAGATTAAATGGGAAGCCAGCATTACAGACATGATGCTTCGTTGGGATTGGAACCATACCATAAACAATAATCTCAAACTCACTTATGGGGCAACAAGCACACTTCACCATTTTAGTCCGGGATTAATTACGCAACCTGACTATGAGGACTTTCGCATGCCGAAAAATAAAGCATTGGAACATGGAGTTTACCTCTCTGCTGAACAGAAGCTTACAGATCATTTCACTATAAGATATGGTCTGCGTTGGTCTATATTCCAGAACATGGGTAGTGCCACAGTTTACAAATACGATAAGAATTATGAGGTTTCCGATTCTACTCTTTACGGATCGGGTAAAATTTATCACACTTACCATGCATTGGAACCAAAAGTGGGAATGGTATATAAACTATCCGAAACATCTTCGGTTAAAGCCAATTATGCACGCAATACCCAGTTCATACAGCTTGCCAATAACTCTTCAGCAGGATCACCGCTTGATTTATGGTTTCCCGCCAGTACGAATATAAAACCACAAACAGTGGATATGATATCGGCAGGATATTTCCGCAACTTTAACCAGAATGCCATTGAAGTGTCTATGGAAGTATACTACAAGAGAATGAATCACGTTATTGATTTTGCCGACCATGCCAATCTGTTGCTGAACGAGAAATTGGAAGGAGAAATAAGATCCGGTAAAGGAAAAGCCTACGGAATAGAGTTCATGGTGAAGAAGAATACAGGCCGCCTCACCGGATTTATAAACTACACTTTGTCGCGTTCCGAAAGAACCATACCTGAGATAAATAAAGGCAAGACCTACCTCTCACCTTTCGATAAAACACATAGCATAAATATTTCAGCTTCGTATGAGTTTTCTAAGAAATGGAGCATGTCTGCTGCATGGATTTATGCAACAGGAAATCCTACCTCCTATCCTACCGGAAGATTTGAGGTGAATGGCGAGTATTTCCCTATCTATTCAGGAAGAAATGAGTATCGAAAAAAGGATTACCACCGTCTGGATTTATCTGCTAATTATGTACCGTCTCATAAACCCGGAAAAAAATGGAAAGGTGAATGGAACTTCTCGCTGTATAATGCATACGGACAAAAAAATCCATGGATTATTACCTATGACCAGAATACATCCAACGGAATACCTAACGCAAAAATGACTTATTTATTTAGCATGGTGCCTTCTATCACCTATAATTTTAAATTTTAAGAACAATGACATACCAGTATATATATAATCATTACAGACGATTATCCATTATTATTATCGCCCTCCTCAGCTTTAGCAGTTGCACGGAAAACATCGATATTGATACAGATGATGCAGATCCTGTTCTCGTAATTTATGGAGTAATTACCGATGAAATGACTTATCAAGAAATACATCTCAGTGCTTCTAGCGGATATTTTGAAGGAAATAAGAATCCTAAAATATCAAATGCCACAGTAACGATCTCCTCCGATAATGGAGAGATCTATCAATTACAGGAAGTGGCAGATGAACCAGGTACATACCGTACAACCACACAAATAGCCGGAAAACCAGGAAAAACTTATTATCTGAAAGTAATCACTGACTTCAATGAAGATGGCACTCCTGACACATACGAAGCAGAAGCTAAAATGGAGACTAAAGTAGAGCTGGATTCTATGGATATTTCTTATGAAAAGATAGGTAAATACCACTATTATTCGTTTAACATCTATGCCCAAGAACCGGTTGGAGATAATTATTATATGTGCCGCTATATTATTAACGATTCCGTGTACAATCAAATAAGTAAATATATTATTTTTGACGATTTGAGTTTTGATAATCAATATATTAAAGGTACTTCAGTTGGTTATTTCTATGATGACTCCGAGAGAGGTAAGTATGTTGACGATGATGACTATAACGAAATGGTATTTGTAACCGATGGAGATGCAGTTAAACTAGAATTATCAAACATTAATAAAGGATACTACAACTTCCTAAAGCAATGCCAAGACGAAAAAGATGGAGAAAGCCCTTTCTTTGGGGGGCCATTAAGCAACATAACTACCAATATCAAAGGAGGTGGCATTGGCTATTTTGCAGCTCGCAGCATATCCAAAGCAACAAGCATAGCCAAGAAAGAAGAGGCACAATAGTCCTCTGACTTTAAAAGTTCAAGTATCCCCTTTGGAAACTTAAGAACTATCAATATACAAGACTTAACTTTACTATTTGAGCGAACCAAAATTAAGGCTGTACTTTTGCGAGTACAGCCTTTTTCATTTATTTTTATTCTCCATCACAAATTCGAAAAGTAAATCCGAGGAACAATACGACTAACAATTCATAAGCTTTGCATCAGTATAATGTAAACATTTTCAACCTACCCCTACAGGCCTTCTGAGCGGGGTTTGCTGAACTAACTAGTTCACCGCGGTTAATTCACTACTTCACCGTGGTTAACTAACTACTTCACCACGCTGAACTTATATGGTATATGACAACAAAGCTATTTGTAAATAAAAACACACTAAAGTTAGCAAGGCCTAATAATCTAAGTTCTCAAAGAGAATGGTTGCACTTTTTATAGGCAATCGAAAGAGGCATATTCTCAAAGCCGCAAAATTTAATTAATGTTAAATATTTACTTTAAATTATTTCTTACTTCTCACATAATCAGCAATTCTAACTTTTAAGTAACTTAAGCACTTCCGTGTAATCTCTTGCACATGAACACTTCATAAAGTACATTTGCTCTCCATAAGTAACCTAATAACTCTTATAAACTAAGAGCATTGATTAATATTAAAATATAGAATATGAAGTATTTAGAAAAAAACATCGACTTAGGGCTATTGATTATCCGATTAACCGTAGGAGGATTAATGCTATTACATGGTATCTCAAAGCTAATGCATGGGGTGGGATTTATTGAACAAATAGTAACTAGTGCAGGCTTACCTCACTTTGTGGCTTACGGAGTATACGTTGGCGAGGTAGTAACACCAATTCTCATTATCGCCGGACTTTGCACCCGTGGGGCGGCAGCTATTTTTGCTTTTAATTGTTTAGTTGCAACTCTGTTAGTTCATTCAAACATGATTTTCACGCTAAGTGACCAAGGAGGATGGGCACTAGAATTACTTGGTTTATACTTCTTTGGAGCTATTGCCCTAGTCTTCACTGGCGGAGGAAAATATGCAGTAAGCAACAAGTATATATGGGATTAAAATTAGATTATTATTAAATAAAAAGAAATGAAAACAATTATTATTTTAGCTCACCCAAACATAGAGCAATCGCACATTAATAAATCATGGATAGAAGCGTTGGCAAAAAGCAACCCGGAAGTCAAAGTACATAACATATATCAGACATATCCTGATTGGAATATAGATGCCGTTGCAGAGCAAACACTTCTGGAGCAATATGACAGAATCATTCTTCAATATCCATACCAATGGTACAGCGTGACTCCATTATTAAAAAAATGGCTCGACGATGTATTTCTACAAGGTTGGTGCTACGGAGAAAACGGAAATAAACTAGCCGGAAAAGAAATCGGAGTAGCCATATCAACCGCTGGTATAGAAGGAGTCTACGCTGATGAAGTATATGGTACTATGGATCAACTATTGAAGCCCATTGAATCTACAGCTAAATTTGTCGGTGCTAAATACATTTCTTATCACACGTTTCATGGAGCTTACACTCCGGATGTAAACAATAGATTGCCAGAAAACATTGAGCAATATATCCAATTTGTTACAAAATAATTTTTTTTCAGAGAGATGCTCTAACGAAGTATCTCTCTCTGAAAATATAAAAAAACAGAGATGAAAACAGAAGATAAGTCAAAGAGCGGTTGCCCTGTGAGATCAGTATTAAATGGCATTGGAGATAAATGGTCTATACTAGTGATAGACATTCTGGGAAGTATTGGGACCATGCGTTTTAATGAGATCAGCAAATCTCTAGGAGATATATCGCAAAAAATGCTCACTGTTACTCTACGATCTCTCGAAGCAGATGGACTAATATTTCGTAATATCTATGCCGAAATCCCTCCACATGTGGAGTACGGGCTGACAAGTCTGGGAGATGATTTGCTTCCTCATATAAGTAGTTTAATTAATTGGAGCAAACAGAATATGGAAGTTATCAAAGTAAACAGAGAACTATTCAGACGTAGTCATTGTGCAAAAGCAAGAGCGTAACAAAATGTCAAAAGCTAGCGAAGAGCTACTGCAATGAGATAAAACTAAAAGTTATAAACCAACCCCATTCCCAAGTTCTCGGTACTAACTGTAGGCAGTATAACCAAACTTTTAGTTTTATCTTTTATCCCAAAAACATTATGCCAAACAGGCAACAATGCATAGCCTAACTCAGCACTCAAGATACCAATTCCCGCACCTGCAGCTACATCACTCACCCAGTGTTTTTTATTCAGTACTCTCATTGTCCCCGTAGCCAAAGCCACAGCGTATCCACCAACACCTATCCAGGGAGAACTATCTTTGTATTCTTTAAAAAGAATATGAGCTCCAACGAATGCAGTAGCAGTGTGCCCCGACGGAAACGATTTCATATTTGAACCATCCGGACGAGCAATGTGGGTAGTCGTTTTCATCTCTTGTACTGCTATCCCCATTATCAAATAAGAAGTAGCCATAACCATAGTACGGTCGCGCAAATTATGTTTGGCTTTTATTCCCATAAAATCAAGTCCATACACACACACTGCGGGAGCAAACTGCATGTAATCATCGTAAGGTATAGGTTTTGACAAATGCTCTCCTACTTCGTGATTTGTACTCAAGTCAATTTCTTTTAAAGATTTGTTCACATGTGCCACAACCCCATAAGAGATTAAGGCCGCCGGTATAATATAAGTTGAATAGGAAGAATTGACAAAGTTTTTTTGCTTGGGCTTACCAATGTTGAATGTCATCTGATCATAGGGTAATACAAACGAATTCTTGTTGAAGTCACTCAAATCGTGCACAGTAGAAATAGCATCGACGCCACTCTTCTGTTGATTGACCGAATCAGATACAGAAAAATTGAACTTATTCTTTCGCTCAACTCTAATTGTATCTTCTTGCGCAAAAACAGGACAAAACTTCAGCACAATAAAGACTAAAAACAGAAAACTATACTTATACTGCATCTTCATACAAAAAAGTTTGTTTTATCTAAGTTATCGCACATCTTTTAGTAAACTAAGTAAGAGAGCTTACTTATTCAAGCAAAAATAGAGCCTAATTTAGCAGAAACTTTGAATTTTCAACTTTACTGCAATCTTTTCTCACCCATAAAAACAATAACAAGAAAAATTTGTATATTTGAGCATCAATTCGCTTGCCAAAACACAAACGAATAAAACAAAAATGATCATGAAAATATTAATCATAGAGGATGAACACGAGTTATCAGGAAATATAGTAACTTATCTATCCTCCGACAACTACTTGTGTGAGCAGGCTTTTAATTTTCAAGATGCAATGGAAAAGATTTCGTTGTATTCATACGACTGCATCTTGCTAGATTTAAACTTACCCGGTGGAGATGGTCTAAAAATACTCGATGAGACAAAAAAGAAAAAGATAGAAAGCGGTATCATCATCATTTCAGCACGAGACTCGCTGAATGACAAAATAAAAGGAATGAAAACTGGTGCAGATGACTATTTATCAAAGCCTTTCTCTTTACCTGAGTTAAGTGTGCGTATCTATGCGTTAATGCGTAGACAGCATTTTTCACACAGCAATATACTAAAATCGAATAATCTAGAGGTTGACATGCTAGCCAAAACCGTTAAGGTCAATAATGCTTCTGTAGTATTGACAAAAACGGAATATGATTTACTCCTATTCCTCATTGGAAATAAAAACAAAGTGATATCAAAAAATGCCATTGCTGAACATCTATCGGGAGACATGGCCGACATGCTGGATAGTCATAATTTTGTATATGCACATATCAAAAATCTAAAATCTAAAATAAAAGAGGCCGGCTGTAACAATTGCATCAGAACAATATATGGAACAGGTTATCAATGGATAGAATGAGAAGTTTACTAAATAAAAGTAGAGTCCAGTTTTTGAGTTACACGATCATCATTATATTGTGTAGCTCGCCCCTCTTTTTTTTCATCATGAAGTATTGTTATACTGAAGACCTGGACGAATTAATAGAATATCGAGCTAACTACTTTACAAAGCAACAATTACCATTGTTAAATTCCGCTAAGATAAATGAGTGGAACCTATATAACGAAGACATGCAAATATTATCCTTTGCATCGTCTTATCCATTGAATGATGTGGTGCAAAGAGCCTTCTACAATTATGCCGAGGGGCATGAAGTAGATTATCGAATCTACTATACTCAAATAAAGATCGGCAATAAGCCATATGTACTGATGTCTCGCATCGCAATGATAGAGACTATACATCTGATCAAAACGTTAGCTTTTCAATATGGGGTACTGGCTCTGATATTAACAATTGCATTGCTCATTATTCAGCGAGTTATATCAAAAAAATTGTGGAGCCCTTTTTATGACAGCCTCAATAAAATAGAGGGATTCAATCTGGAAGCAGGCATTACTCCACAGTTCGTTGAAACAGATACCTTGGAATTTGCCCGATTGAATGAAAATTTGAGCAGACTTATTGAGAGTGATCTTAACGCCTACGCGCAACAAAAAGATTTTGTAGAAAATGCGTCGCACGAATTGCAAACTCCTTTGGCTGTATTTCAATCTCAACTGGACTTATTACTACAAAAGCCCAATCTAACAAAGACACAGGTAGATATTATTCAATCACTTTATTCCGTTTCTTCCAGACTGACAAGATTAAATAAAAATCTACTATTATTGGCTAAATTAGATAACTCACAATTCAAAGAGAAACAACAAATAGAATTTACAGAGACATTGGATACGCAACTATTTTATTTAAAGAATCTAGCCGAAAATGATGGAATAAACGTTTCGGTAGAAATTAATAATACCATTACAGTTACAGCAAATAAAACTTTATTAGAGAGTCTGATAAGCAACCTAATAGCGAATGCAATACGACACAACATCAACCATGGATCCATTTCTATTTCAGTGACTGACAATGCATTTATAGTAAGCAATACCGGAGAATCGAATGCTCTCGACAAAGAAAAAATATTCAGACGATTCAGTCGCACCTCTGAAAAGAAAAAAGGAAATGGCTTAGGCTTATCTATTGTACAGCAAATATGTAGACTGCATGGGTGGGGAATAGAATATACTTATCAGAATCAGCAACATGTATTCATCGTGAATTTTCAAACATTCCACACCTAACAATCGATAAGAACCAATCATTAATTACGCTTCAAGAATAATCGATTTGTAATACTCGATGGAAGTTCTTGTTCATAATGGGTAACCATGATTAAGGTCTTATCTTGCCGTTGGCAGAAAGCTTCGATGATTTTCTTTACCAGTTGACGATTATATGTATCCAATCCATGAAGTGGTTCATCCAGAATAAGAAGTTCCGGATCTTTCACAAAAGCACGAGCCAACAAAGCCAAACGCTGTTCACCGGAAGATAGTTGTAAAAAAGGCTTATCCTTGAGATCAGCAATGCCAAATAGATCCATCCAGCAATTACAAATATCCATTTGTTCAGGTTTCGGACGCTTATAAAGTCCAATAGAATCGTGCAATCCTGAAGCCACAATCTCAATGGTAGGAAGGTTTTTCAAATAGGCGCGATGCATCTCTGGAGACACATAGCCAATATGTTTCTTAATCTCCCAAATGCTTTCGCCTGTACCACGTTTACGCCCAAAGAGACTTACGTCACAAGCATACGATTGTGGATTATCTGCACAGATTAAACTTAGTAAAGTGGACTTACCCGAGCCATTTTCGCCATTAATGGCCCATTTTTCTCCACGACATACCGTCCAATCAAGTTCCTTCAAGATGGTACGTTCTCCATAACGAATGCTTACTTGATTGAGTTTTACTACTTCCCGATCATCATAGTTAGTACTACCATAAGGCAAGTTGATGATGCGCTGCCGCACCTGTTCCATCCCTGTTGACACTTCCTGAGAAGGAAGATTTTGCAAATATTCCTCTCTCGTAAGTTTGTCACCCACTTCCAGATTGCTAACAGGCAATACATGTGTAATAAACGAAGGAACATCATCAAGCATCGAGAGCACAAGCACGATTTGCAAATCGGATCTCTGCGTAAGGTGCTGCAACAGCCCCTGTAACAAATCACGCGTAGAAGCATCAAGACCGATAAAAGGATTATCCATTATCAAAACACGAGGTGCCGTGAGAAGTGTTTTCGTCAATTGAAATTTGCGTAACTCACCACTTGACAGTAGAATGATCTTTTTATCAAGCATTGGTTCTATGCGGAAAAGTTCAAACAACTCTTGTTTGAGCACTTCGTCTTTTATTTCACCAAGCATATCACTAACCGCAGGTGCATCCTCCTGATCGTGTGCATTCCAGCGTTGCTGATAATAGTAATTGGCATCTGCTGCACCATACGTATCACGAAAAGCAATATACTTCACATTGTCATACACCATATTATTATTGGAAGGAGAAAAATCGTATGCCAATTTACCTTCTTTCAGCGGATATTTGCCCAAAAGTGTATCAATCAGCAAACTTTTTCCAGAACCATTGGGGCCGATAACAGCCAGATGTTCTCCGGCAACAAGTGCCATATTGATAGGTGAAACTAAACGAACAAGCGGGTTGCGCGCCACGCCTCCCATTATTTGAATAACATTTTGTGCCATGAATTCATCTTTAGATCTGCAAAAATAGATAAATCTATAATGATAATCTAAGAAACATAGAAGCAAATTCATACCTTTGTGATCAAAGTAAAAGAAATAAGGCCATGAAGTACAAATTATTAGTTCTTGATGTAGATGGTACACTACTCAATAATAAAAAAGAGATTAGTACCCGTACCTTAGCTACGCTATTGAAAGTACAACAAATGGGTGTACGCATTGTATTGGCTTCCGGAAGACCTACTTTTGGGTTGATGCCATTGGCGAAAAAACTGGAATTGGATAAGTGTGGTGGTTTTATTCTTTCCTATAATGGTGGACAGATAATCAACGTACAGACCGGAGAATTATTGTTTGAAAAACGAATTAATCCGGAAATGTTACCATATCTGGAAAAAAAAGCAAAGAAGAACAACTTTACTATCTTTACTTATCACCAAGATACAATCATTACCAACGAACCGGAGAATGAATATGTCCGCCAAGAAGCGCTCCTAAATAATATGAAAATAATACCGGTGACCGATTTTTCCATTGAAATAGACTTTTTTCCATGCAAATGCATGCTGGTCAGCAATGACGAAAAAGCTCTTATTAGCTTGGAAGAACACTGGCGGAAGAGGTTGAATGGTGTGTTGGACGTATTTCGTTCAGAGCCCTATTTCCTTGAAGTAGTTCCCCGATTTATTGATAAAGCAAATACATTGGGCGTTCTATTGGAAAAACTAAAAATTAAGTCGAAAGAAGTGATTGCCATTGGAGATGGAGTTTGCGATTTTTCGATGATACAACTTGCCGGGTTAGGCATCGCCATGGGCAATGCGCAAGATTCAGTGAAAGCTTGTGCCGATATCGTTACCACATCTAATGAAGAAGATGGAGTATCTATTGCCGTAGAAAATGCGATACTTGCCGATATCCACCCTTCTGAAATACCTTTAGAAGAACTAAATGCTCTGGCAAATCATGCTCTGATGGGAAATTTGGGGATTCAATATACCTATGCTTCTGAAGATCGGATAGAAGCCACAATGCCTGTAGACGAGCGTACCCGCCAGCCGTTTGGTATTTTGCATGGTGGAGCCACGTTGGCTTTAGCTGAAACAGTAGCCGGATTAGGATCAATGATTATTTGTCAACCTGATGAAATGGTTGTAGGTATGCAGGTCAGTGGTAACCATATATCATCAGCGCACGAAGGAGACACAGTACGGGCGATAGGAACAATTGTACACAAAGGTCGTTCATCTCACGTATGGAATGTAGATGTAGTTACTTCTACCGATAAACTGGTATCGTCTGTGCGCGTAGTTAATAGTATATTAAAAAAGAGATGACTCTAGAAGAAAAAAATAGATATAAAAGAATAGATACACTCATTAGTCGAGGACAAAGTTTTGCTCTTTATCGTGCTCCAGGAGAAGAAAGTCCTCACTTCCTCACACAAACTTCGGGCTCTGTTCGCCTAGTTTATGACATAGAAGAACTAAATGAATTGCAAGGATTTGTCATAGCTCCATTTCGAGTAAGTAAAGATTCTCCTATTGTACTAATTCAACCCGATTGTTTTGAAATAGATGAATGGGAAAATGCGGATACGGATAATAAGATACCCGAAAAAGCTGCAACTTTCAGAAAGAATCAAGATCAGCGGTTAGAGGATTATACCAAGCGATTCAAGCTCTTCTCAAAAGCATTACGCGAAAAAGAATTTGATAAATTAGTGCTTTCACGTAGCTTTGCGTTAGACAAGACGAGTGATTTTTCTCCATTTGAAGCTTTTTACGGGGCTAGTAAACGCTATATCTATTCATATGTGTATCTTTGCTATACGCCGCAGACAGGTGTTTGGTTAGGTAGTACTCCCGAAATTATCTTGTCCGGTGAACAAGCAGAATGGAATACAACAGCATTAGCCGGTACACAATCGCTTCAACAAGGGGAACTTCCTATTAACTGGGATGAAAAGAATAAGGAAGAACAGGCACTGGTAACAGCATATATTCGTCAGCAGTTGCTTTCGAGGGGTATTCATTCGGAAGAGAAAGGCCCCTATGCAGTACGTGCAGGAGAATTATCTCATTTGAAAACTGATTTTCATTTTCATTTATCCGGAACTAATAATCTGGGAAGTATGCTCAAGTTATTGCACCCCACTCCAGCTGTATGCGGGTTGCCTAAAGAAAAAGCCTATCAGTTTATTCTAGAAAACGAGGGATACAATAGAAGTTATTATTCAGGCTTTATCGGTCTGTTAAATCCTGCAGGAAAAACGAACTTGTATGTGAACCTACGCTGCATGAATATTGAGCATGATACGTTGACATTATATGCAGGCGGCGGTTTACTTGCCTCCTCAGAGTTAGAAGATGAATGGAATGAGACTGAGAATAAATTGCGAACAATGTTAGCAATAACGAATAACTAAAAAACACTATACATGTATTCTGACAAGAAAAATATACTTCAATTAGTAGCATTACTTCATGAACACAATGTTACTAAAGTCGTTTTGTGTCCAGGTAGCCGCAATTCTCCCATCGTTCATACGTTGAGCAGTCATCCTTCATTCACCTGTTATTCTATAACAGATGAACGAAGTGCTGGTTTTTTCGCACTTGGACTAGCTCTGCATGGTGGGCAACCAGCCGCTGTTTGCTGTACATCCGGCACAGCACTACTAAACATTCACCCTGCTGTAGCCGAAGCTTTTTATCAAAACGTTCCCTTGATTGTTATTTCAGCCGACCGCCCAACTGCATGGATAGGACAAATGGATGGTCAGACACTACCTCAACCGGGCGTGTTCAATACACTTGTTAAGAAGTCAGTTAATCTGCCTGAGATTCACACGGATGAAGATGAATGGTACTGTAATCGTTTGATTAATGAAGCTTTATTAGAACTAAATCATCATGGAAAAGGACCGGTGCATATAAATGTTCCTATTTCTGAGCCCTTCTTTCAGTTCAATACAGAGGAACTACCCAAAGTACGAGTAATGACTCGCTATCAAGGCTTAAATATATATGACCGCAACTATAACGAACTAATTGATCGACTGAATAAATATAATAAACGGATGGTTATAGTAGGGCAGATGAACTTAATATATCTGTTTGAAAAGAAATACTCCAAATTATTATATAAACATTTTACATGGCTCACTGAGCATATAGGAAACCAAACCATACCAGGACTTCCAGTGAAGAACTTTGATGCCGCACTTTATGCGATGCCGGAAGAGATGGAAGAACAAATGGTACCGGAACTTCTGATTACATATGGTGGCCATGTAGTATCCAAACGGTTAAAGAAGTTCCTTCGTCAACATCCGCCCAAAGAACATTGGCATGTCTCTCCGGATGGAGAAGTGATCGATTTATATGGCTCACTGACTACCATCATTGAAATGGATCCATTTGAATTTCTGGAGAAAATAGCCTCTTTACTGGATACTAAAACTCCTGAATATCCGCGAGTATGGGAGAATTATTGCAAAACATTGCCTGTTCCGGAATTACCTTATTCAGAAATGTCGGCTATTGGTAGCTTGATACAATCGCTACCGGTAAAGTGTGCTTTACACTTGGCTAATAGCTCTACTGTGCGCTATGCTCAATTATTTAATTTACCTTCCACAGTAGAAGTATGCTGCAATCGTGGAACAAGTGGCATCGAAGGTTCGTTGTCAACCGCCATCGGCTATGCTGCCGCTTCAGATAAACTAAATTTTGTGGCAATAGGTGATCTTAGTTTCTTCTACGATATGAATGCACTTTGGAATGGACATTTCGGTTGCAACCTACGCATTTTGTTACTAAACAATGGAGGAGGAGAAATCTTCCAGACTTTACCCGGATTGGATATGCCCAATAACTCACATCGTTTTGTCATGGCAACACACAAAACATCGGCTCGCGGTTGGGCAGAAGAACGTGGCTTCCTATACCAGAGAGTAGAAGATGAAGGACAGTTAGCAGAAGCTATGAAGTTATTTACTCAACCGGAATTCTTGGCGCAACCAGTATTAATGGAGGTTTTCACTAATAAAGAAGAAGATGCTCGCCTGCTAGAAGATTATTATCACCAATTAAAACAACAATAATATGAGTACACAAAGAGAATGGACTACCATTAAAGAATACGAAGATATTCTTTTCGATTATTATAACGGCATCGCCCGTATCACTATTAACAGGGAACGTTATCGTAATGCCTTTACTCCGACAACCACGGGAGAAATGAGCGATGCGATGCGTATCTGTCGGGAAGAACAAGATATAAGTGTAATCGTTTTTACCGGAGCAGGAGATAAAGCTTTTTGTTCGGGTGGAGATCAAAACGTAAAGGGACGCGGTGGATATATCGGCAAAGATGGTATACCTCGTTTAAGCGTGCTGGACGTTCAGAAGCAAATCCGCTCCATTCCTAAACCGGTAATTGCTGCAGTAAACGGTTATGCCATCGGCGGAGGACACGTACTTCATGTGGTATGCGATTTATCCATTGCTTCGGACAATGCAATCTTCGGACAAACAGGACCGCGTGTAGGTAGTTTTGATGCCGGATTTGGCTCTTCGTATCTGGCTCGTGTGGTTGGACAAAAGAAAGCGCGAGAGATCTGGTTTCTTTGTAGGAAATACAATGCACAAGAGGCTCTGGATATGGGGTTGATAAACAAAGTAGTGCCATTGGAACAATTGGAAGACGAGTATGTACAATGGGCAGAAGAGATGATGCTACTGAGTCCGCTGGCCCTGCGCATGATTAAAGCCGGACTGAATGCCGAACTTGATGGACAAGCCGGAATACAAGAGTTGGCAGGAGATGCTACCATGCTTTATTACATGACCGATGAGGCACAAGAAGGTAAAAATGCATTTCTTGAAAAACGTAAGCCTAACTTCAAGCAATATCAAAAACTGCCTTAATTTGAAGTTTATTAAATAAGAACCGCTCAAAATATCAATCTCATTCAAAGCCTATAATCTCTTTGAATGAGATTACACAGCAATCACAATCAAGCAATAATGTATACAATAAAGATTGTCCCTAGAGTATTGGATTTCAAACAGCCGGCAGGAACCTCACGGGGTATTTATAAAAGTCGTAAAGTCTGGTACATTCACCTTTCGTCTAGCGAACATCCGAGACGAATAGGAATTGGTGAGTGTGCTCCATTACCAAATCTGAGTTGTGACGATCTACCCAATTACGAGGAAATCCTTGCCCAGACTTGCTATCAGTTAGAGAAAGATGGCATTTTCGACAAAGACTCTTTACGCAATTATCCATCTATTCTTTTTGGTTTGGAAACTGCATTACGGCATTATGAAGCAGGCAACTGGGCGTTATGGGATACACCTTTTTCTCGTGGAGAAGTCGGTATTCCGATTAACGGGCTCATTTGGATGGGAGATTTCAATAAAATGTTTAGCCAAATAGAACAAAAAATGCAGTCAGGTTTCCGTTGCATCAAACTGAAAATAGGAGCAATCAATTTTGAAGAAGAATTGAGCTTAATCCGCCACATCCGTTCACACTTCTCGGCTAAAGAGATAGAACTTCGTGTAGATGCCAATGGCGCTTTCTCTCCTTCAGATGCTTTGGAAAAGCTCAAACGTCTGTCCGAACTTGATTTACATTCCATCGAACAACCTATCCGTGCCGGACAGTGGGAAGAAATGGCAAAACTTACTGCCGTTACACCTCTACCCATCGCTCTTGACGAAGAGCTGATTGGCTGCAATACCATTATTGATAAACAAGAGCTATTGACCGCCATCCGACCTCAATACATCATATTGAAACCTTCTCTGCACGGAGGAATCTGTGGTAGTGAAGAGTGGATAAGAGAAGCTGAACAGCTTAACATTGGCTGGTGGGCTACCTCAGCACTCGAATCGAACATCGGACTGAATGCCATTGCACAATGGTGTGCTACACTCAACAATCCCCTTCCGCAAGGCTTAGGCACCGGTATGCTATTTACAAACAATGTGGAAATGCCTCTTGATATTCGAAAAGACTGTTTATGGTTTCGTCCTTAGGACTACTTTGCTAAAGAATTAAGTAAGTAAAACAACAATAAATTAAGGAGTAAAGAACTCTATTATAAGACAATATGTTATCGTGATAACAATATACGTGATGGAACATTACCATCTATCGTTATTCATCCCAAAACCCAGATGAAGAAACAATGAACTTAAAAAGAGAAGAACAGCAGTTAACTCTGGAAGGTAAAACCTATTCCATTCAAGCAATCTGCCAACTGATTGCAACAGCATCCGAGGCCCCCTCTCCTTTTGTTCAGGAGCTTTATTTATTTTTGGAAGATTGGTTCAACCCATCACCTTATATAACCGTTCAAACTTCCGGTTCTACGGGAACGCCTAAGCAACTCACTGTACTTAAAAAACAGATGATACAAAGTGCTCGTCTCACTTGTGATTTTTTGCATCTGAAACCCGGAGACGCCGCCCTGTTATGTATGCCTTTGCAATACATTGCCGGCAAAATGATGGTTGTGCGTGCATTGGTTGCCGGGTTGAATCTCATTGTTCGAACTCCCTCCGGCCATCCGCTGGCAGATATCCACTTTCCTCTAAAATTTGCTGCTATGGTTCCCTTGCAAGTATACAATTCGCTTCAAATACTTGAAGAAAAAGAATGTCTTAGTCAAATTGAACTTCTTATTATTGGAGGTGGTGCTATTGATGCAGCTTTGGAAAGAGAAATTAGCCAACTTCCCAATATCGTTTATTCCACTTATGGCATGACCGAAACCCTCTCACACATTGCGCTCAGAAGACTTAACGGTATTGAAGCCTCATCACATTATCAACCATTCTCTTCCGTCAAACTCTCCTTATCGCCCGATAATACCTTAGTGATAGATGCCCCTTTGGTGTGTAACAAGCAACTAGCAACAAATGATGTGGCTGAGATTTTTGGGGACGGCACATTTACCATCGTAGGAAGAAAAGATAATATCATTAATACCGGAGGAATCAAAGTACAGGCAGAAGAGGTAGAAAAAACTCTGCGTTCGGTCATCTCTGTTGCTTTTGCCATAACATCCGTTCCTGACAGACGCCTAGGAGAAGCAATCGTTCTCTTGATGGAAAACGTACCGGACTTAGAAACAATAAAAGAACAGATTGATCACCTCCTACCAAAGTATCAACGTCCTAAACATTTATATATGGTAGATTGTGTTCCTCTTACTGGCAGTGGAAAAATTGATCGAGCTGCATGCCGATTATTGGTCCAAAAACAGAATAATAAAGACTCTCTTTCCTAAAACTTTCCTTTTCTATATTCCACAGGAGTCATTCCCGTATATTTCTTAAAAAACTTGCCAAAAGAAGAAGCATCCGAAAAGTTTAGAGAGAAAGAAATCTCCTGAATCGTCAGTTCTGTCGATTTTAAAAGTGCTTTAGATTTTAAAACGACAGATTCATCAATCCATTCATTCACCGTTTTGTTCGTAAGGGCTTTTACCTTTGCTGATAAATATTTAGGAGTAAGAAAAAGCTTATCCGCATAGAATTGAGTTTTTCGTTCCGTTCCGTAATACATAAAAATCAAATTAAAAAACGTCCGCTCAAATTCACTCTCCTTACTAAGATTTTCCGGCACTGATAAGATGTATTTTTTATAAATAGAATAAAATTCATATATAGCCGATAAAAGAGCATATTGCATTACCTCTTTATGAAAGGCATAATCTTCATGTACAAACTTCTCTTGTAATACAGAATAAATTTCTAATAATGTTTTGATTTCCTCTTTTTCCATTTTAAAGCATGGAGCTTCTTTAAGGCTCATAAACACATCTGTTGAATCAAACTCCTTAATGAATTCATCAGAGAAGGTAAGGAAGTAAATAAGAAAGTCATCACTTACCTCTTCAAGGTTGCATTGCAAAATAGTACCAGGAAGCAAAACAATAATACTGTCTTCTACTACCTCATAGCTATTAAGGTTAATATTCAGTTTCCCATACCCTTTAACACATATTCCAAAAAAAATGGCGTCAATAATGGTAGGATAGTTCAGAACGATTTCAGGCAAATCTGTATCTGTATCTGACAGAACAAAATTATTTCGCAAATAATTATCATCATTCTTTTTATTTAAGATAGAGATATTTATGATTGGAAGATCTGTTTGGTTTTTCATAACAAGGATGATTTTCGGCAAAAATACACATTAAAAAAGCGTAAATCAAGCGATATAATATATAAATCCGTCCATTTAACCATTTCAGCATGAAATAGCACCATTAAAGAATACCTCACTCTTCCGTAATTTGCATCATGAAAATAATTAAAAACAAATTAAGGGTAAATCAGATGAAAATGTCAGTGAAAATAATAGCAATAACTGCATTTGCAATTATGCTAAATGGTTGTTCCGGTAAAGAGAAAGAAAAAGAGAGTATAAAAGAGGTTCCGGTAGAATCTCTAAAGATAACAAATGCTCTAATCTCTAAGAGTGAACTGTATATAGGAAACATTGTGGAGTCTCAGGCCTCTTCTCTAAGTTTTGAGGTTTCTGGAAACGTAAAGCAAGTGTTAGTATCTGAAGGAGAGAGAGTAGCAAAAGGTCAATTGCTTGCTGTTTTGCATAAAGGAAACATTAACAACAACTATTCTGATGCTACAGCTACACTCAAACAAGCACAAGATACATACAGCAGATTATCTATGTTATATAAAAATAAGAGTCTGCCCCAAGCTCAGTATATTGAAGCACAAACTCAGCTGGAAAAAGCCATGGCTGCTGAGCGTACAGCAAAAAAAGAGATAAATGACTGCAACTTATATGCTCCCTATGCAGGTATGATTGGAGAACGCTCCATCGAAGCCGGAAGTAACGTAACTGCAGGAGTTCCGGTATTCAAATTAGTTGAAATAAAAACTCTTAAAGCAAAAGTATCTATTCCCGAGAATGAAATCGGGAGAATTGAATTAGGCGATTCTGCTAAAATTGAAATAGCAGCACTTAATAATAAGATAGTGAAAGGAGTTGTCACTCAGAAGGGCATACTAGGGAATTCCTTATCGCATACGTATGAGGTCAAGATAACACTTATCAAACCTACTCAGGATGTTATACCAGGCTTATTGTGCAATATTGCTCTTTCTTCAAGGCAAGACGCTGTAGGTATTGTAATTCCTGCCAGTAGTATTCAATTATATGAAAATGACAAGCGGTATGTATGGATTATAAAGAGTGATAACAGAGTTTCACTTAGGGAGGTAACTGTCGGTTCGTTTACTGAAAACGGTGTGATCGTGCTCAGTGGATTAAAATCCGGTGATCGAATTGTGACAGAAGGATTTCAGAAAATAAGTGAAGGTTCTCTTATTGTAGAAAAATAATCAGATAATTTTATGATGAATAAATTAGGTATTGTCGCATCAGCTATGCGATACAGAAAGATTATAATCTTAATTACAGGAATACTCCTTTTATTTGGAATATATGGACTTTATAATATGTCCAAGCAAGAATTTCCCGTTTATACCATTCGCCAGGGAATAATTGTGGGAGTGTATCCAGGAGCAACAGCTAAACAAGTAGATGAACAGCTAACTAAACCTCTGGAGAATTTTATTTTCACCTATAAAGAGATAAATAGAAAGAAAACATATTCACAATCCAAAGATGGTGTTGTGTACACTTATGTAACTCTTAATGACAACATTAATAATAAGGATGAAGTGTGGTCTAAGTTGAGGCATGGACTAATTGATTTTAAAGAAGAACTTCCACTGGGCGTTTTAGGATTAATGGTAGACGACGACTTCGGACAAACTTCAGCCACCCTTATTACATTAGAGTCCGAAACAAAAACATATAGACAATTGGAATCATATCTCGAAAAGCTCGAGAACAGACTGCGAAAAATAGAAAAAGTAGCCAATTTACATCGATATGGCACGCAAAAAGAACAAATCAGCGTATATCTGAATAAGGATAAAATGGCTGCATACGGTATAAATACAACTACGATAGGACAGAGTTTATTTATGCATGGTTTGATATCCTCGAGTGGAAACATCAAATCTGAAGAAATTGAAACTCCGGTACATATCACCAAAACATATCAAACTGAAAAAGATCTTGAAGAACAAATTGTATACTCAGATCCACAAGGAAATATCATACATTTAAAAGATATTGCCAGAGTAGTAAGAGAATATCCTGAGCCAGAAAGTTACATCACTAATAACGGAAAAAAGGCTCTTCTCCTTTCTGTAGAAATGCGCGAAGGTAATGATATCACCAGCTATGGAGAAGACGTTGATAAAGAGATAAAGAAATTTGAATCATCCTTGCCAGACGACATTAAAGTCTACCGAGTAGCAGATCAAGCCAAAGTAGTAGAAGAGTCTGTTGATACCTTCTTATGGGAAATGCTAATAGCCATTGCTTCCGTTATTTTAGTAACCATGCTCTTAATGCCATTTCGCGTGGCAAGTGTTGCGGCAGCATCCATACCAATTACTATTTTTATCTCTTTGGGAATTATGTATGCTGTAGGCATTGAACTAAATACAGTAACTCTCGCTGCTTTGATTGTTGTATTAGGGTTAATAGTTGATGATTGCATTGTAATAGTCGACGGCTATATTGAAAAGATAGATCATGGTATGTCCAGATGGCATGCCTCCATTAGCAGTGCCACTTCTTATTTCAAGTCCTTAGTCACAGCCACTTTGACTATTAGTGTCACCTTCTTCCCATTGCTGTTTACGTTTACCGGAGAGTTGAATGATTTTATTAAGTCCTTCCCCTGGACTATCACTATTACTTTATTTGTTTCATTGGGAGTGGCCATGTTTATTATTCCGTTCATGCAATATGTATTTATAAAAAAAGGATTAGCGCATGCTCATCAAACGAATAAATCAAAATCGTTCTTAGAAAAGTTGCAATTTGTTTACGACAGGCTATTACCTAAACTATTCAAAAGGCCCGCATTAGTTATGGGTGCAGGAGCATTATCCGTCATATTGGCCGCATTTATATTTATGAATGTACGGCAACGCTTAATGCCTGTTGCAGAAAGGAATCAGTTTGTAGTTGAATTCTATTTACCACAGGGAAGTCCACTAAAGAGAACAGCATCCGTTTGCGATAGCATGGAACATATATTAAGGAGAGATAAAAGAACCGTTTCCGTAGCCTCCTTTATAGGAACAAGTTCACCACGTTTTCATTCTTCTTATGCTCCCAAGATTCCAGCAAAAAACTATGGGCAATTTATTGTAAATACAGTTTCTAATGAAGCCACCGAAGAGATGTTGGACGAATATGCAGATACTTATGCTCAGCATTTCCCAAATGCTTATGTAAGGTTTAAGCAAATAGATAATCAAGATGCAGCAGTAGAGATTGAAGCACGGATAAGCGGAGAAGACTTCGCTCTTGTGAAGCAATTTTCGGACTCTTTGATGGCTAAATTAAAAGAGGTCAAAGAGACTAGTTGGATACGCACTGACCTTGAAGGCACACTCCCTTACGTAGACATTAATATGAATGCTGTTCAATCTAATAGATTGGGAATCAATGAAACAACTCTTGCAATGGAGTTAGCAACCCGACTAGATGGTACTAATATAACCACTTTATGGGAAAACGATTATGCTCTGAATGTGAAACTGAAACCGGAGTGGCAGAATAAAAAAGTGACTGCAAGCAATATAGAGAACGAATATATCCCCACAATAACAGGAGTATCTGTTCCTCTTAAACAAATAGCAACGGTTTCGCCTAATTGGGAGCATGGGCAAATAGTAAGAAGAAACGGAACCAGGACTTTAAGTGTGCTCGCAGACTTAAAAAGAGGAGAAAATGCAGGTGAAGTATTTCCAAAAGTAGAGAAAATTGTTGAAACGCTCTTGAAAGAAAAGACATTTAGCGGCGTAAACGTATCATATGGTGGTGTTGCCGAATCAGATGCCAAAACAATCCCGGAGATTATCAACGGTCTGATCATTGCTCTGTTAATTATCTTTTTTGTATTGATATATCATTATAAAAAGATTAGCCTCACACTTCTTACCTTGGCTTCTATTTCACTTTGCTTTTTTGGTGCCGGTTTAGGTATTTGGTTGCTAGATATGGAGTTTAGTATCACTGCCGTACTTGGAATTGTTTGTCTATTTGGTATAGTCGTAAGAAATGCAGTCATTTTGTTTGATTATGCTGAAAGCTTAAGAGTTACAGGAAAAATGACCGTTCGTAATGCAGCTATTGAAGCGGGCAAACGAAGAATGCGTCCTATATTTCTAACATCAGCCGCCGCCTCTATGGGAGTTATTCCCATGATAATTAGCCAAAGCCCACTATGGAGTCCAATGGGTACAGTTATCTGTTTCGGAACCTTTTTCTCTATGCTATTCATCACTACAATTCTCCCGGTAGCTTATTGGTTAGTTTTCAGAAGCGAAAAAACAAAAAAAATATAATCAAATAAGAAATAAATATGAAAATTAAAATATTATTAGCTACGTTCATTCTTTTGCTTACAGTTAACGCCGTTGCCCAAAAGAGATATACGCTAGAAGAATGTAAGGAGTTGGCCGAGAAGAACAACGTAGCACTGCAAAATAGCCAACTGTCAGTAAAAGCAGCAGAACAAACAGAAAAAGAGGCTTTCACTAACTACTTTCCTAATGTAAGTGCATCCGCTTTTACATTTAAAAGTAGTAAGCCATTGATATCTGTAGATCTGGGTGGTACACAATTAAAGATGCTCAAATCGGGTGTAACAGGTGGAATTACCGCTATACAGCCGCTATATTCCGGAGGAAAAATACACAACGGAAACAAACTGTCCAAGTTAGGCATTGAGTTAAGTCAGGATCAGCTCCAGCTGACAAAAAATGAAGTACTAATAGAAACAGAAAGAGACTATTGGCAAATTGTATCTCTCACAGAGAAACTAAGGACAATAAATAGTATCAAAATTAGCTTGGATACACTGTTCAGAAAAGTGGAACTTTCCTGTCGGGCAGGGCTTGCTCTACCTAATGATTTGCTGAAAGTGAAACTAAAACGGAATGAAATAGATGCAACCGAACTAAAGATTAAGAATGGGATTCTTCTGAGTAAGATGAGTTTATGCCAGTATATTGGTGTCCCTATGAATTCAGCTGATAGCATCGAAATTACAGTTCCTGATTCTACGCAAATAATACTTCCCATAGGATATTTTGTAGAACATGAGAGTGTTGTACTAAACAGACCAGAGATCAGAATCTTAGATAAAAGTATGACTACAAGCCATCTGGAAACTTTAATCAAAAAGAGCGAATACCTTCCTACAATATCTATCGGCGCGAATTATGGATATGATAATTTCATGCAAGGTAAGCATTTCACCGGAACAGTATTTGCTACATTGAGCATTCCTATTTCGGATTGGTGGGGTGGTTCGCATGCACTTCAAAGACAACGTATCAAAGAAACAATAGCCAAAAACAACTATCATGAAGGTAAAGAACTACTTCTCTTAGAAATGCAGCAAATACAGAACGAGTTTACAGAATCATTCAGGCAAACACAACTATCTAAGCTCTCAGTAGAGGAATCTACTGAAAACTTCCGATTAAATACGAATTATTACAATGCTGGAACAATTAGCCTGACAGATGTTTTAGATGCACAAAGCTTATTAATGCAAAGTCGAAACAGCTATACAGATGCTTGCATTCAATACTTTATAAATAAAGCCAAGTACTTGCAAGTAACAGCGAGATAAAAGATCCTTCGAGCTTTTTCGTGAAACAAGTTATATTAATTGTTGGGTTATCAGCAAAATACAAATCAATATTGCCCAATCAGAAATTTATAAAATAAAACAAGAGAACAAGAAAGCATCTCTTTCTTATTCTCTCGTAAAATAGATTTTCTAATGAGGTATTATCTCTTATCAGATGCTCTGCTAAAATCAAGCCCCAACAACCTGTTATTTATCAGCAGAGTGGAATTAGATTCCCATAAACGTATATAGACATGTTGAAGCACATCTTCCGTTACATGAGAATTACAAAAGAGTGAGATGAGAATTTCATTAACATTATCAAAAAAGTTGTATATTAGCAAAAAAACATTTTACACCTCGATTTTATGGAAGCAAAACGCAAAGGAGCCAGATCAATATCCCAGATCCCCCCCTCTATATTAGAGCAATTGAATAGAGGAGAAATAGAATCGGCTAATCTTACGGAATGGTTAGCTGTGAATCACAAAGAGTTGATCAACAATGTTCTACCAGAAAAATATAGAATTGCTTGTACTAAAAGCCTAGATAGCCTGGCAAAAGCCTCTATCATGCAAACAATAAAGTGCATTGCAGGATGTTTGCTCACTGAAATAAGTAAGGAAGAAAGCCAAGACCTTCAACATCAACTCACAAAACATGAATCGGATAGTGTCAGATGCTGGGCTGCTTATATTATTGGCCTAGACGATACACAAACGCTGCAAAACAAGTTAGAATCAATTAAATGCTTTGCTGCTGATTCTCATTTTGGAGTAAGAGAAATTGCATGGATGGCCGTAAGAGAAGATATAGAGAAACAGCTGGCAACTGCCATAGCTATTCTATCGGAATGGGCAATGAACACAGATGCTAATATTCGCCGCTTCTCTTGCGAAGTCATTCGTCCAAAAGGTGTGTGGTGCAAACAATTAGAAATAATGAAACAACATCCGGAACTAGCCTTACCAATATTAGAATCTCTGAAGTCCGATTCTTCAAGATATGTACAAGATAGCGTAGCCAATTGGCTCAACGATGCCAGCAAATCACAACCTACATTTGTGATTGGGCTTACTGAAAAATGGAAGAAAGAAAGCCCCAATGCTGAAACAAGTTACATAATAAAACGAGCCCTAAGAAGCATCAATAAATAGTACTTACATCGCAATTATATATGGTAAATCTCATTTAATACCCGTTCTAATAATCAAACTGTCAATGGAGTTAATAAGTTAAGAGATTATGTTAATATGTTAAGCAATTCTTTCTATATATTAAACCATGTTATAAATCACGATACAAAGCAGCATATATTTGGTAATAGTCTGAATATGAATATCTTTGTAGTGTGTTTTTCATAGTATTAGATTTAAGGTTAACAAAAAGATTGGTTGCTCGCGATGAGTAGCCTTTTTTTATGCATAACAGGCAAATAAGCTTTGGAATACTATGCATAATTATAGATATTATAAAGAAAAAGAAGGCACTATCCATAATTCTGTGTAAACTATGTTCGGGTTCGAGCTTTAGTCGAGTGCTAAAGTTCGATTCTGTTTTCAAAGATAACTAAAAATTGATTCATAACCACACCCCAATTTCTTATAGGCATCGTCCATTTCTTTTCAATCTCACTAATAGCCAACCAAACGGACTTTCTGAGGGCATCGTCAGTAGGAAATGATAATTTTGTTTTGGTATATTTCCGTATCTTGCCATTCAGATTTTCGATTAAATTGGTTGTATAAATGATAGTACGTATCTCTATGGGAAAATCAAAGAAAGCAGTCAGATCGTTCCAGTTGCGATGCCAACTTTGTACGGCATGACGATATTTAGCACCCCATTTTCGCTCAAATTCTTCCAATGCGATGGCTGCTTGGTCTCGATTGACGGAGGTATAAATCTCTTTCATATCAGCCGTAAACTCTTTTAAATCCTTCCATACAACATATCTACATGAATTACGTATTTGATGTACCACACATATTTGAGTTGTGGATTGGGGAAATACAGCACGTATGGTTTCGGTAAAGCCATTTAGGTTGTCAGTTACCGTTATAAGTATATCCTCCACACCACGTGCTTTGAGATCCGTTAGAACAGACATCCAAAAAGAAGAACTTTCAGTCTTCCCGATCCACATACCAAGAACTTCTTTGTAGCCACGGTTATTAAGCCCCACACATAGATAAACAGTCTTGTTTATCACTTTCCCAGATTCTCTAACCTTGAATACGATGCCATCCATCCAAACAACCATATATAATCGTTCTAGCGGGCGATTCTGCCATTCAATTGCAGCCTGAGTGACTTTATTGGTAATGATTGATATTGCACTGGTAGAGAGGTTTATTTGATAAATGTCTCGTAACTCATCCTCAATATCAGATACGCTCATTCCCTTTGCATAAAGAGAGATAACCAGGCGTTCTATAGATAAACCACGACTTTGATGTTTGGGAACTACAATAGGTTCAAACTCTCCTTTGCGATCACGAGGAACTTCGATTAGATGCTCACCATGCTCGCTCTGAATCTTCTTGCTAAAGCTTCCATTGCGAGAGTTACCACTGTTATAACCATCAGTACTATGCTTGTCATAACCTAAATGGGCATCCATCTCACCCTGAAGCATTTGTTCCAATACTTGAGAATGAAGATCTTTGAGAAACTGACTAACATCTTCCTCTGTCTTGAATTGACTCAAGAACTCTTTACTGAGCATCTCGGCAGGAACTGCCTGGCGCTTTTCTCGTTTTGACATAACACTATCCATATTTTTATTTTTAAAGATAAAAAAAATAACTCGAATCTAAAGAACCGAGCTAGAGTTTACACAATATATTGGATAGTGCCAAAAAGAAAGAAGAATATAAGACTTTACTTTCTTTCCGGTTATAATTCAATCTGATAAACGCAATATTTATCTCCACGAAAAACTGAAGAGATGACAGTTGCCTTTACCGGCCTTTGGCAAACATAGCCAAACATGCGCTCAGCAAACCCTTCAGAACAATAACAGAGTGCTGGCAACTTCTCGTTCAGCCCTTTCACAAGTGGACAAACACAATGTGGCTTATTCTCATTCGCTATCAGCGTATTCTTATCTTTAAAAGAGCAGATCCACCCCCATTCCTTTTCAAGGAAAGGAACAAATTCCTCCAACTTCCCCTTATACGGAGCCAAAATATTCTCTATATTCAGATCATTGTAATGAGCTACAGAGACCGATTTAACGACCTTTCTGATACTTTCTTTATCTAAATTAGCATCTAGATTGTTGAGCAATTCCGCAATCCAGAATTGATTCATGCTTACTTTGGGATCTGTTTCCTCGTTCTTTTCACTGATAGCATTCAGGGGATTAGCTTCCAGTATGGAACTAAAACCACAAAGACAAGCTCCGCCCAAGCAGGCTGTTTTGATAAAGTTTCTTCTTGTAGTGGACATAGGGTATTGGATTTAAGTGATCTGTTTTGTCAGATAGGATTATAATAATTCTTGCTCCTGCAAACTTTTAAATCCCAAAGGTGCTATATAACTCGCTACAACTTCTTTTCGGAGGCCCTTATAGGCATTAATCATTCTCACCAAGCCTTTACGTCTATTTACCAAAGAAGCATGGTTAAGATTGAAAACTTCTATTGTCTTTTCAGCCTTTAATTTCTCAGGTGGAGTTAACCAAGGCTTTGGACGGATATCACCCGTAGCCAGATATTCAAAATAGTCTTGTGCTATATCTGTCGCAGGATTCAGTATTTGAGAATATTCTTCCTTCTTTATAT
Organism: Bacteroides ihuae; assembly: GCF_900104585.1. Classification (GTDB taxonomy): domain Bacteria; phylum Bacteroidota; class Bacteroidia; order Bacteroidales; family Bacteroidaceae; genus Bacteroides; species Bacteroides ihuae. The sequence continues at coordinate 418,751 of NZ_FNVX01000005.1, read as the reverse complement.
GATATCGGTTATCCTTATAATCTGCACCAAATTCATCGCTTTTAAGTGCAACAATCAGATTATTCCAATCAAAAGTTTCTCGAGGAAATAGATCTCGTTTTTTATAGTGATCAATATGGATATCTTTATCATTCTCAGATAATGGCAACTCCGTATAGCCGCACATTTCATTTTGCTCATTAATAAGGATAAAATCTCTACTCTCCTTGTATACGTGTTGATTTTCCGATAGATGAATCTCACGCCATAACGTTGGTCCATCCTTAAGAAATCGCTTAAAGCTACCTATTGGAAGCTGTTTATTAATCTTTCTCATGCTGCTTCACTCTTGGTTCCTCCTAGCAGCCTCTAACTTAAGAGCGACTACATCTATATCGCCTTTGCCTAAACTTTTTTCAAGCCATTTCATCTTTTCCTCAAAAGCACCCACCTCATTATTTAGCAGCAAAGATTTAGCCTCATCCATTTGCACTTGTACTTCCAGACTACGAGGGCTTCTTATTCCAAAGTAGTCTGTCAGAATATCATTTACCAGTTTACCATACGTATTTAATCCGATCGAGACTTTTTGCCCCTCGTTAATCAATACAAGTTGCTCTTTCTTAATATCAGAGACAACATGTGGAGAGTGAGTTGTAATAAAGAACTGGCAATTAGGAAATGTTTTTTTAAGCTTTGCAATTACCTCCATCTGCCACTGAGGATGCAAATGCAATTCTATTTCATCAATTAACACAATACCTTCTCCTTCCAATGGATTATTTAGAGTTGGGTTAGCAATAGCCAACCGACGAGATAAATCACTAACAAGTGATATATAACATTTTTCTCCATCAGATAACTGAGCTATATTGAATTTTTCTCCCTTCTTTTCGAGAACCATAGCCAATGGATTTCTTTGTATCCGTACATGAGTGTATTCAGGAAAGAATGAAGTTAGTGCACTTCTTACAGCCTTTAGTTGCATATCCTCTGTATGGGATTCATTGTAGCGGAACCCTTCATTTTCCAAATCTTCACGTTCTCTATACCATTCAAAAAAGCGTCTAAATCCTTGAACTCCGTCTAATGCATTTTCGTAAGTATCCAACACATCAAATCTTTTGTGCTTACGCACTTTCAAAGGAATATTTGTCACGGAACGGTTTACTTGATAGTGTGCCATTACGGGAATAGAACAAAGCTGCTGTGTTTCATCTAAATTGCTCCGAATGCCACGGATATACTCCATCATATCAGTAAAGTCCGATTTACTACCTTTATCCGTTTTATTATAAGGTCTTTTTCGTAAGAGAGACCATCTTCCGGAAATATCGGTTTTAATTGATATTTCGCAAAAATCAGTATGATGATGAATATCATCCAATGATATCACATTCCCGTTTCCCTTAGGATTGTTGATACGAGCAATGTACCAAGACAGTAAGCACGAAATAGCATCCAGGACGGTAGACTTTCCTGCACCATTTACACCCACAATCAAGTTGATATGTTGATCCGGAAATAGATTCATATCCGGAATGCCTCTAAAATTGTGTATCGATAGTTCTGATATCTTCATCTTGCTACACTTTTACGATTAATCTGTAATAATATACAAATATAATATTTTTTATACCAAAGCGTAACATAGATATTACATAATATAGAATTGTTTAGCAGATTATAGATCTCACGAATTATTCTGAGACTCTTTCTTTATATCTACTTCAAGTATCTTCCCCAGATGATATTTCACCTGTCTGGTATCAGCATTATAAGTTGTATCAATGACCTCCACCAAAGCAGAGTCTTGAGTTCTACTTGAGCCTACATAGAAACGGATAGCGTTAAATTGGTGTAAATAGCGTTTCCCGTCATTCCCGTCTACCCATGTAAATGCAGCTAGTTTTGACTCTTTCAAATCACGATATTCAATACTCTTCTCGCCAGATATAATCAGATTAAACCAAATCTGCTTTATGTTTAGTGTTAAGACATTCCAACCTGTTGTGTCTATCTTATCACTTTTAATCCGTTCTTTTACTTCTGCAACCTCTTCCATTGCCTCCAAAGTGCGATTATAGTGATACTTCACGATACTCTTATCAATGATCTTATCTATTGCAGACTCAATAATACTGAAAGGTACCACAAACCACTCCCGAGGAGTAAAGACCTCCCCACCCTGTTCCTGAACCTTTATATGAAACATAGCCGAACTAAAGAATTGATGAATAAGATTTTCAAATTCATGCGTTTTTATATTAAAAGTCTTCCAAGTTGCCACAATTTCAACTTTATCCATCAGATAAGTTGGCTCGTGCTCCGCATTCTTTATTCGTTCTTCCACCGGAATGGTAGAGAATCCTATCTTATACAAATTCTTTTGATCGCAAATAGCCGATTCCTTAGAGAGAGATCGAAGTACATATATCCAACCATCCTGCACATCCTCCTTTACAACAGAAAAACTTCTTTGAAAAGCTTCCTCATCCGTATCAGAACACTCAGAAACAAGAAACCCATCCGAATAAATAGATTTCCTTAAAGTGTCAAGTAATATATTTGATTCTGTTCCATTTTCATAGATACAGCGGGTACGCCCATCATAGTGATAGTTTTTGTTCATCTTTAGCTCAAAGATCTTTTCAAGAAACACCATCACTCCTGACACGATATAATAATTACCCTCTTTTAATGCCTGATTGTTAAACTTGGTAAGCGGACGTTTACCCTTCTTCAATTCTTTGTGTACTTGTTTAAAGCCACTTTCATAAAGGTGAAAATCTTCGCATTTCTCTCGCTGGGCGACAAAGTCAGGCTCTGCTTTTTCTTGTTTTTTTGCAAGATGCGTAGGTACATCAAAGATCGAAAGTGCCTCCTCGGAGATATCCAGCATCGGATTATTAAATATATCGTCAAACTCCTGATCAACATCTACCACAAACGGTTCGCGTAGTAAATTAAAGCGATCATAAGAGAGCAGTGCTTTGCACTTGCTTGCATCTTTCCGTATGCCAAGCAGAATACGAGCCAGTGTCTTCTCGGTAAAAGCTCCATTCAACAAAGGCTCTCTATGATAAAGCTCATAGAAAGAATTTACCTCTTCGAAAGATTGCGTTAATCTGTCCGTTTGCGTAGCCTTCGGTGCAGGAGGACGTACATCGGCAAACATTGGTAATTCAAATAAGCCCTCAAATTCATCATCAAAATTCATGCATCACTCCTCCTATTTATTCATTGACTGCCTCATCGCTTGAATTTTTGCGTTGCGAACAAAAGCAATAGCTTCCGCCATTCTACTCACTTGTGGGTCAGGGTCAGACATTTCCGGTTCATGACCGTTGTGTTTATTCATATATTCAGGAATAGCACGTCGAAACAATGCCACCGCTTCCTCTTTAGTCATTTGAATACGCTGTTCGGCAATACTCTCTTGAATCAACCTTAGCACCGGAGCAGTAACACTCTTCGACATAATCTCATACGCCCGTTGAAAAGGATTTATTGAATCAATCAACTTGATAGAAAGATCATCAATATTAATAAAACGGTTGGCAATCTTAAGCATACGATTTCCATCACTTCCTATAACCACTTCGCCTCCTTTAGTTACACTATCCAGCACTACATGCTGCCTTAATTCTTCCAACTCATCATCATTGCAATCAGGATGCCTCTCCTGAATAATCTTTGGAATCAACACATTGTTAATAACCTCCGGCGGTGTATTGCCACCCATTGCCTTAACAATCATATCATTTTGCAAGATGGTAGCTTTCAGATCATCCAGATCATTTGCCACAATATGCTTCGTTTTTTCTGTAGAGAGTGGCTTCAGTCCTTCAATGATAAGCGTACGCTTATCACCCTTACTAGCTGCTGCTTCCTCTTTCGTTTTGAATTTCCACACCGGAGCCATTACCTGTTCCATAAGCAGTGATGCCGTAATTGCCTTTAATATATCATTTACAGCTATTTCAACCTTTTCTTGTATAGCTTCCGGAGCCGCAATCAAGTTAGTAAACTGCGCATGTTCTTTTCCTTCGCAATCACGAGTACATCTACCAATAATCTGAACCACTTCCGTTAGCGAGCCTCTCACTCCGATCGTCAGGCAGTGTTCGCACCATTCCCAGTCGAACCCTTCTTTTGCAGTGCCCAAGGCGATAATAATATCTACCGCATCTTTCCCTTTCATTCTTTGCAGAAAGCCTTGCACACGATTCCTGTCTCGCAGATCATCTTCAACCAAATCAACAACCCTTATCAACCTTCCGTCATTTCTACATTTAAGAGTATATACCCCTGTATTATAATCGGTGTCCACCTTATCTCCAATGACACTCATAATCTGCTGCACCTCATTATACTTATCTCCTGTCGCTGCACGGCTCTTGACAGAAGGTATATGAATAATGGTTTTCTTATTCGTATCCAGCAAATCCGTTTCGGCCAATGCAGATAGATAGGATCCCTGATAGAAATGATAACCAATGCCCAAGCTCTTAAGATACCGATAACCATTGAGTTGCTGATAATAATTGTATGTCACCCTATAAAAACGTTCTTCATCTTCCGGTCGTAATACCGGAACGCCATCTCCACGGAAGTACGAACCGGTCATCGCAATGATATGAGCAGTAGAACCAGTCATAGCCCGACGCACAATATCACCCAATCCGCTCGTTTCATCTGCCGATGCATGATGAAATTCATCAATAGCCAGTAACGTATCGTTCAGTGCATCGTCCATTAATTCCTTCATTGCAAAGCGCAAGGTAGCATGCGTACAAATCAAGATGCTTGTGCTTTTTTGTTGAAAGAATTCTTTAAATCTTCCACTTTTATCTTTTTCATTATCTACATCGCAAAGGTCAAAGTAAGGAGCTACCTTCCAGTCGGCAAAGAAGCCAAACTTCCTCAAATTAGTCTCTTTGAATGACCGTCCGATTGACTTTTCGGGTACAGCTACTATTACCCTTTTAATACCCTGATTGGCTAACTTATCGAGTGCAACAAACATCAAAGCTCTCGATTTGCCTGATGCAGGAGGAGCTTTGATCAACAGATATTGCTGCGTACGAGCTTCATAAACCATTGCTTGCATTTGGCGCATACCCAATGCGTTGGTATTAGAGCTTTCACCTGTTTGTTCATAGTTAATGTTGACAATATTTTCCATAGCTATTTATCTTTGTCTTCTTCAATTATCACATAGTACCCTCCGTTTTTACGAGCTCCTCTATATTCGATCATTTTCTTGTTTTTAAGAGATGTGAGATAGCGATATGTAGAAGTACGTCCTTTATTTATAGAAATAGCAATTTCATCTCTATTCATTCCAGGAGTTACTTCTAAAAGTGAAAGAATCAATTTCTCATTTTCATTTATAGGTCCATTTATAGGTCCATTTATAGGTCCATTTATAGGTCCATTTATAGGTCCATTTACTCCCTCATTATCTTCTTCGTACTTAATAGTCACCTTAAACACATCCTCTTCTTCTATAACAGGAAGTGCTCCAGTTACATAGATTGGGCAGTATCTATACATTTTCCTTACTCCCGAACCTAATTCTTCTACTAAACCCATCTCTTTAAAGAAATTGGCAATAGTAGGATTCTTGGGATGAGGTTTCAAATTCTCCAGATTAATTCTTCCCATATTATAGGGTCGATTCCAGTTTTCTGTTATCACCTCAGTTTTATATATAGTCATAGTAGCCGGATATGCATTAGAAAATTCTCGATGTACCAGCAGATTGGCTATCACCTCACGAAAGATCGACTCTCGGATACTTATACGTTGACTACCTTCCAAATAAAATCGATCGGGCAAATGCTTACGAATAAAAGCCAGTAAACGAGAATAAGAGCGAATTAAATTGCAACGAATATCGTCGCGGTCATCATATCTTTCTACATCCTCTTTCCGGCACAGCGCATCTGTTTTAAAATGCGGAAGCACAGTAGCAATGGTGTTATCCTTGCCAAACATCAGTGCAGCAGCGAGCGTATATCCTTCTTTACCGGAATTAATATCTTTTAGCCGCATGCGAGCCGAGAGCAGAATATCCTCATTAGACATTTTCACCCATGGATGATCTGCCCGGGCTAACCTTGCATAGCTGCGCACCGTATCAAATAAGTCCTCCTCGAAATCGTCCATTTCCAAATAAGGAAAGACCCTATTTTCCGTATATCCATCTTGTTTACGAAGAAACAAACTAGCTATTAATTGTGGATTTGTCAACTTTAAGTCACCATCTCTACTCCTATCATAATAGCTGTTTTTGTAAGTGTGCGGTTGCGAACTCTCAGGCACATAGATAAAGATAACTTTCTTTCCCTCCACTTCTACAACATCTTTAGCTAAATAAAATGTTGGAGAAATGATATTTGGATTATTCATATCTCGAGTCAAAGTGTCGAGTTGAGTCGCCAAAGTATCATCTTTTACTCCTTTTATTTCTCCGTTGTCGGCAACGCCCAAAAGTATAGAACCACCTTTTCGGTTCAGGAAAGCGCATATTGTCTCGAACACGGAGCGCGAAAGTGAACTATATGATTCTTTGAATTCCACTTCCAGTCCTTCGCCTTGATTTATCAAGCTCCTTATTTTATCTTCTTCAATGCTCATTGTTCTACGGTGTAATTTACAAACAAGATTTCCTTACTATTTAACCCTTTGACAGCTAAAATATATCTGCCGCTATTGGGGCCTGCAACTAGTCAATATCATAGATTCTATTCAGCTTCTTTTGGAGAAAGTTTTCCCAACCATCTATTACATGTATCCTCATAAGGAATCTTCAAATCAGTCAACCAATTATCTACATACTTAGGGTTATGACTATTTGGAGTAGGATTAACGCTGTCTATCTTTACTTGAATAGGGGTACGTACGCAATCACCAGTAATTATGGCATGTTGTTGTGGAATTATTGGCAATTGATCTAGGATGTCTGCATTTGCACTCGAAACTAAACCTTTAATATATTTCTGATCTTCAGGATTCTGTAAACGATGTATCACAAAAGAATTACATTGTGATAATACGGTTTTTGATAATTCTGAAGGCCGTTGACTACATACAACCAACGAAATACCATATTTACGTCCTTCTCTTGCAATACGCTCAAAAACAGTTTTTGCAACTGATTCTTTTTTTTCAGCGATGTAATTTTGGGCTTCTTCTAGAACAATAACAATGGGATACTTTCCTCTTTGTTCGGGTAAAAAGTGCGATACAAATTCAATAATTAAACGTCCTAATAGCGCTGTGACTGTTTCTAGAACTTCAAATGGCAACTGAGATACATCTACAATAGTTATTTGATTGGTTCTTGTTTTGTCTTGACAATAAGCAGTATCATTATAATTTTCTACAAAGCTTTTATTTGCTTCTCCTTTAAAGTAACGATTAAAATCGCCTAAAGTAAAAGCAATAAAATGAGCTAATATATCTTTGTTTGCTGCATTTGAATTCTTGAGCATAAGCGGAATAGCCATTCGTTTGTCATTTAGAAAACTTCTCATTCGCAACCGCAGAGTTGATACAAATTCTGCAATTCGATTATTGTTTTGTCCCTCTTGATCAATTGCAGCATCAATAAATTTCGTGCATAATTCTTGATAGCTAAACCATGTAGGCAAATCAATATTTTGTTCACTTGTTATTTGCCTTTCCTCTGCTTTTTTATTTGCTAGTTTAAACAAGTCTCTAATTTTCGTTCTTATTGGATCTTGTTTTAGGGCATCATTAAAATTGTTTCTATCTGATAAAGACAGAATCTCATTACCAAGTTCAGAATCATACTTTTCTATCGCTCTACCAATATTCATTACTTCATTATTATCTTTCCATTGCCAACTTCCTCCACCATCCCAAGTTCTCTTTTTTAACTCTTCAGTAGTACATTCCAGTATTTTTTCAATATCTGTACATAAGTATTTTGGCAAAACTGACAATACTTCACTTTCTTGTTCATTTTTAGCTAGCCCAATAGCACGATTCAAAACCGGAGCTTGAGTACCTTCGCTTGGATTAAAAAGATATTTGGCATCTTTCCAATTCATAAACCAATATGGAACTTGAACTTTCTCGTCGCCACCGTAATAATAAGCATTGATTAAACCTAATTCTTTAGCATCTTCTTTTTCTGTCAGTTTAAATGAGTCTGGGAGAAATGCATCTTTATATTCTCCATTTGTATCAAATATAACAAAGTGTGCATTTTCAAGTTTACTACCTTTATAATCATATTTAAAAAGATTGCGAATGATAGAAGTGAACGTACAAGATTTCCCTGAACCTGTATTGCCTAATATAGCAGCATGTTTTACAAAGAATTGATCAGGGCAAATCTTTACTTTATAGTTTGAGAATGCAGGAGATGTGCCAATAGGAAGATAGAAATCTTTTTCGAAGTTTATATTGGATGTATCTTGCTTATCATCAAAAATATGCCTAAGATCTTTTTCTGTAACATACCAAACAGGGTTATCTAATGTCGGGAAATTATAAACACCTTGAATAAATTTCTCATCATTGCCATCTTTGTCTATCGTCCCAAGCATTGTTGCTGAGACATATCGTGCAGAGGTGGGCAAAGTGATGCTTGTCGTGTTTTTATCAAATTCAAGTTCTTCTTTCATTGTAACACGAGAAATAAGGGCTACAACTCTTCCTGAACCTACAGGAATAATTAGATATGAATTTATACGAGCGACTTCATAAATATCATTTACGCCGCTAGTATACGAGCCTCGTAAATCTTCATCTATTTTAATGAAAACTCTGAAGTTATCAACAGAAAGAACTCTGCCAATTACTTTATTTGATATAGACATAATATTCTATTTATTATTTTATTAGAAAGGTAAATCATCCTTTTTCTCTATTTGTTTTTCATCTTCTTGTGGTTCCCTAGAAATCTCTTGTTTTGAAGACTCTTTGGCGATCTCTTTATTAGATGAATCTGAATTTTCATATGAACACTTACCATTATAAAGTCTCTCGATTGTTTCAGCTATCACGTTATTCTCTTCTTCTTCGTAAAAATCAGGCATTACATTTTCAACAAAACCAATAAAAGCGGATTGCCCTCCATCTGTTTCATCTAATATGATGATTCTTTTATCATGTAATGCCTCAAATTCACCAATAGGAGAATTTGCATCTTTCGTTTTAGAGTAGTTAACTATAATTAAAGTAAAGGATGGAATAGAGAGTGCCTGCTTAATAATATCGTTGATATGCTCATCATAAAATGAATAACCCACACAAAACAAAACAGATTGTGGCTGATTAATTGCTTGTGAAAATTGTCTAAACAATTCCGAATATGGCAAATCTAATGTAAAAGATTTCTTACTAGTACAAGGATAAATCATCAATTTTTCGTCATTCTCAACCTTGAATTCATCATTTAATGGAATTTCTTTAATGCCATATGTATTGTTAACAGTGGGGCATGTTGCTAGCCAAGACAATGACCCATGAATCTTATAATATTTAAGAACTTTTTCTGCACGATGGACTTTACCTGTTACACTTTGACCAGGGTAATATAAATCATAATCATATACTTCTGGTCTAAAACAACGATTATGAACTCCCATGAATCCATTAAGATAATGAACACCTAAATTATCAAGTGCATAATCAAATGCCATATCATAATTAGTGGTAAATAGGTTTACTCGCTTAAGGTTGTTGGGTCTTTGAAGCAACTTCTTTATAAATGCTTCATGATAATGGTATCTATTTCTATTTAATCGTTCATCGTTTTTTACCTCTAATACAGTCTTCTCTGTATTGCAATTATCAAACAGCCACTTTTGCATGTTCTTAATTGAAATATCAATATCAACAGTTGATTCTCCTTTCTTTTCTTTTATAAACCTATCTGCTTGTAAACAATTGAATAGATCTTCATATGAAGGATTAGCAGCTGTTCCAAAATAAAAATCAATGTCTTTTTGGCAAAGAAGTTTTAGTTCTTCAGGTATATTCCGAATAACCGGTGCTCCCAAATGCCAACTTGTTCCGGCACCTGCTAACACACTTACATTCTCTAAGCCAAGATACTTCTTTACTCGAATTTTATTTTCATTAATTGAGTCAGCCATATTTTTTATTTTAAATTTATGTGTTCTTCTTTAAATATAGTGAGTTTCTCTTCTATTTCTTTGTAGGATATTGTCGCCATTCTATTAACCGGAGTTAGCAAATTATTGATTATTGTGTATGAAACTACTTATTCGTAATTATTCCCAAATATAAAACATTATTTCTATATCAGATTAGTCCACATTGAGAAACTTTTTGATTGAACCAAAAAGTTTCTCAATGTGGATTAATCTAAGTAATAGAATAAATCAGAATCTAATTAGTCCGTATCTTCCAGAAAAAAGACATCCTCCACTTTCTTACTACAAACTTTGGCTATCTTAAGTGCCAATACGGTTGAGGGCACGTATTTATTGGCTTCGATGGCATTAATTGTCTGGCGGCTAACACCAATCATTTCTGCCAATTGCTGCTGCGTAATTCTAAGGATAGCGCGCTCTACTCTTATATTATTCTTCATCTTTTTTTAGCTTAGAACGGTAAATAATAAAATTATATCTGACAATGAATACAATCAATATGGTAACTGTATTTATCATCATTGACCTAAGAAACGTGAAGTCATAAAAGAACAAGATACATAAGATTTGAATAGCAAAAGATAAGTAGGTGGCCCAAACAAGAGACTCCAAGCGAATCTTGTAAATATACTCATCTTCATTCTTTTCTTTTGAAAAAGCAACGAAAACAGCACTCACAATAAATAAGATAGCAACAAGTTCTTGAGTGAAATTATCTTCCACAATGGACCATAATGAATTTGTTCCTGAGGCAGCACCAAAAAAGAAATCAGGCAGCAAAGAAAGGGCTTTAATATTTAGAAAAGAGAACTCTAGGTTTTCGAATATAACCATATACCCTAATACAATGGCAGGTATTAACAATACCCATCCGATTATCCGAAACCTGTTTGGAAATAAATAATTTGTTTTCATGATATCAATAATTAAGTTTATGCCACAAATGTATGTTATATAATTCAAAAAGACAAGTATACATTACATAAAGCATTCAAAACAAGACTTATTTAACTTAATTTAATTCACCTATGAATTAAAATCACGACTCATACATATCTTGCACGATAACTGATATTATCTATTCAGGAGTACCTATTTTTGAGATAGTATTGTCAAGAAACAAGAGCACCCCCTACAGACCTTGTGAGCGGGATAAATAAAACTAGTTAGTTCACCGTGGTTAACTAGTTAATTCACCGCGGTTAACTAACTAGTTCACCACGGTGAAGTTATATGATCTATTTCGAAAAGACCATTTGTAAGGAATGAAGAAAAATGGAGCAGATAGGAAAGACTTGCGAAAATTTCTGACCGCATCTAACTTTAACAAACAGGACAACCTTCAAATCGCTTTTTTCTACCTGAAAAACTTGACTTTGCTTGTTTCATGTAGTATCTTTGTCAGAGTTATCATAAAGTAGTTTCAAATTAAACTACGGCAAACGGGAGAAGCAGCAACTTCTCCCGTTTTTTTGTTTCTGCACCGTGCAGATGACCATTCTGAACCGTGCAGTTGGTCAAAAAGAAGGCAGAGGATGGGCAAAGAGACAGTTTCTTTTTACCAATACGCCTATTTGTTATTGAAATAACACCTAGAGAAAACTAAATTTCCTCTATATGTTATCCCAATAACTCCTTTTTGTGTTGGAAGTACCCCCACTCCGTTAATTATGCATAATTCGTCTCTTGACAAATAGGAGCTCCATATCAAATGATTATCAGCTATTTAGACACGTTCTTTACTATATGCCTAGATCACCTCTTTTTATAAAGAGTCAGAAGTTCTCTAAAAAATAAAAAGATTAGTTTCCATTTCTCAAATAAAGTTCTAACTTTGCACCCCGATAAAGATACGCCGATATAGCTCAGTTGGTAGAGCAACGCATTCGTAACGCGTAGGTCGCCGGTTCAAGTCCGGCTACCGGCTCACTTTCCAAAAGAGCCTAATAGCCGCAAACACAGCGTTTCAGGGCTTTTCACTCCTCCTTTCACATTTTGTCGAAGATTAAAAAAAAAGGGTTTTTCGGCCATATTTGGACTTATCCACGAATCCAAAACGAATCCCAAATTAATCTTACACTCATGACAACTTTAAAATTAGCGGTCGTTCCCGCAAAAATTTCCAAAAAAGGAATTCACAAAATAAGAATAGCAATTGGCCATCGAAAAGAGACTCGTTATTTAGTAACCCGTTTTGCTCTTGAAGACACATCTCAATTTAAAGATGGTCAAGTTATAAACCGGTCCGATGCCGGAATGATAAATAAGAAACTCCGCATCCTACTCAATGATTATCAGGATAAACTTGATAAGATCGAACCTAACAGATATACATGCGCTCAATTACGTGAATACTTATCATCTATTATCAATATTGATAACGATGGAGCTTTTCTATCCTATGCCAAATCCTTCATGAATGATTTGATTGAAGATAAGCGAATAGGATATGCAGGCTTTATCCAGCGTTCAATTGATTTCTTTAAAGAGTTCAATCACGGAGACATACTATTCAGCTCAATCACTCCACAGCTAATTAGAAATTACGAAAGACATTTGAATAACACTGGTAATCTGTCACAAACAACAGTCGGCATGATGATGGGACATCTACGCACAATTATCAACCGTGCACAAAAGGATCGCATCATCAAATACGATATCAATCCGTTTGAGTATTACGTTGCCCCCGCAAAGGTGGTCCGTGAGCTAGACATCACTGTTGATGAACTGAAATTAATACGTGACGCTGAATTTAATGATAGAAGCATGTGCATAGCAAGAGATATGTTCATGCTCTCCTACTATCTTGGAGGGATCAACCTAATTGATTTGCTTGAGATAGATTTTAGGGATATGGAACAGATAAATTATATCCGAGAGAAATCCAAAAACACTAAACGTAACGAAAGAAGAATAAGCCTCACAATTCCTGATGAAGCAAAGCCCATCATTATAAAGTATAAAAAAAAGAATGGTAAACTTGATTTCGGATATAAGTTCAGTTATCATAACTTCTCGTGCTTCATTGCCGGACGCATCAGACGGTTGACAGAAGAACTCGGGATAAACAAGAGGGTTGTGTACTACTCAGCCAGAAAATCATTTGTTCAGCATGGCTTTGAGTTGGGCATCCCCCTTGAAGTCTTGGAGTACTGCATCGGGCAATCCATGAAGAAGAACCGCCCCATATTCAACTACGTGAAGATTATGAGGAAGCATGCAGATGAAGCAATACGGAAGATACTAGATAATCTAAAATAGAAGGATAAAATTATAATCTACTCTCAATTCGCTTGCTGATAACCAAATGATTATCTATATTTGCATTGTCTGCAGGGAATAGAGTTCTAACCCATTAAAAAATGAATGAATTAGATGAGCTTAATGAAATTAATGAAAGGATAAAAAAGTTAGATCAAAAAATCAAAGCCTATCTTTCGTTAGCAGAACGGTTTTCGTTTCCCGAAAATGAAAAAGAGATTCAAAAGAACATAATGCTAGATGATTACTCAAAGTTAAAACAGAAACGAGATGAATTAATCAAAAAACTAATGAAGTAAACAACAGAAGTCCCACGGGAACTTCACAAAACAGATATTATGGAAACTTTAAGAACAAAATTAGAGAAGCTTGTGATGTTGTCCGGAACACCGGAATTTTATGAAGCATTATCGAGCATTGAAAAGACCTACACAAGCCAAGAAGATAAGAAAGAAATACATCAATTCATACGTGAAGGATTCAGTGAAATAAATAAAGAGATAAAAGAGATAGAAAAAGAGATAGACATCAAAGCTCAACTCGCAGAAATTTCAGAGATTATTTCATTGTCTTATTTAGCACGTACTTATTTCGGCAAAACAAGAGCTTGGCTGTATCAACGTATCAATGGGAACATGGTACACGGTAAAAAGTGTAGCTTCACTGAAGAAGAAATAGAAAAATTAAATTATGCAATCAAAGACATTAGCAAGAAATTAGGCTCACTGTCTTTAGGCTAAAACCGCATCTTTTGACACCTAGCCCCGTATTTAGCCGTACGGGGCTTTTTATGCATTCTCCAATAGCACAAATTCAATAGCCTCTCTCCTAGCCTGTTCCTGCTCCGATTCAAGTTCAGAATCAAGTCTGGACATAAGTTCTGTGTCACCGGTAACAGCGGACAGCACACGGCCATCCTCAATAGCTACATTGAGTTTGTAGTGCCCATAACCCACAAAATCTTTAGTGAGCTGCTTCACATCTTCTTTTTTAGTTTTCCGCATGGTAAGTCATCATTAGTTGAGCGGAATAGAAAACGGTTCCGCTTTCCCGTTGCTTATCACCGAAAGGCTGTAGACGCATTAACGTTCTACACGGGGGTCGAAACCGTATATACGAAAAGCTACGGACGCATGTACGCCCGTAACAATATTGGCAGTTAACCGCCTTTCGGAAAGATAAGCAATGCAAATATGGGGAAATTATTTGGGATGGGCAAAATGAGTGTTGCTATTTTGATGTATTTTGAGCAAATGTAGCGATGAATGGAGAGAGATTGGTTGTTGAATTACAAGAAAAAAATAGCCTGAAAATAAATGGCTTTTATTGTTGTTTAAAGAAAACATTACTATATTTGAGCGTATTTTTATGAAAAGTGCACAAAGTGTCACAAATGTCTATATGAATACCTCTGTCAGGCTATGATTGCGCATGCACCATTTATTAATACAAAGACAACGCTTGTAACATGAAGTTAGGTATATGAGCTATTAGATGTGCATAACGTGACGTTAGAAATAATTTCAAATACCATGGATGAAATTGAATTAATCAAAAAAATAAAAACTGACTATCAAGATATTGATAGCTTTAATGAAGCTGAAACTAGATTTAAAGTAATAGACGAGATTATAGAAAAATATTTAAAATGGCCTAAAATAGCAACTTCAGTCGAATTCGTAATAGAAGGAAATAGAGCGGACTATATATTGAAAAATAAGAATAGTAAACCCATATTAATCATTGAAAGTAAAAAAGCAGGTACTTACTTTGAATTACCGAATAACATAAACATTAAGAAGAATTATCAAAAAATAGCAATTGATAAACTATTATCTAATGAGAATATAAAAAGTGCTATAAATCAAGTTAAAGAATATGCTGAAGATTTATTATGCCAGTATGCTGCAATAACTAATGGCGTAGTTTGGATAATATTTAAAATAACAGCTACAAATCAAAAAGGTTGGAAAAAACTACCAGCTTTCGTCATTAAAAATCTTGATTTTTTCGAGGAAGATTTTACAACCGCTATAAATTTACTTAGCTATACAAGTGTAAATGAACAAAATTCTCTACAAACAAATATTGGAGTTTCTAAGAAATTTTACTCGGAAATATATTTCCCTAAACAACAAATTAATTCATATGATTCTCCTGTTAACAGCAATAAATTTGCAGGCTCATTGACGTCTATATCAAGAAAATACCTTGGTCCCATACCTGTTACAGATTCCGGATTCATGACAAATTGTTACGTTAGCAACAAAGGGAATCATGATCAATTACAAAAAAATGTGCATGGATTCCTTCACGATTCATTAACACCATTTTTTAGGAATCAGGGGTTTAGAGATTTTACAGATGATAGATCAGGAGGTGCATTTGGCCAAAATATTATAAAAACTATCAAACAAGAAAATCTAGATAATGTAATGATATTATTTGGAGGTAGAGGCTCTGGGAAATCCACTTTCTTAAAAAGATTTTTATTTTACATACATCCTATTGAAATAGATATGTATGCAGAAATTGCTTTAATCGATTTAATAGACTCTGCACAGACCAAAGAGACATTAACTGAGGAAATCTGGGAAAGAGTAAAAATTGGAATTGATAAAGAAAATACATATAATTCAACGAGAGAAGATATAATTAATTTGTTTAATGATGAGTATGAAATACTTAAAAGACAAATATTGATTGGATTAAACGAATCAAGTGATGAATATCAAAGACTGATACGAGAGTTTATTATTAACAAACTTAATGATACGAAGCTATTCTGCGAGAAGATAAGTTTAAAATTAAAATCAAAAAATAAAGGACTTATTATTTTTATTGATAATATGGATCAAGTTGATCCCGCTTTGCAAGACATTAGTTACCTTACAGCTATCGAAATTGCAAAAAAACTAAGCTGCCTTGTAATAATATCAATGCGGGAAGAAAGATTCTTCAGTGCTAAAACAAAAGGTGCATTAGACGCATATCATACTCCTGGCTTCCATCTATCGGCTCCAGTTATTCCTGAAGTTATCAGTAAACGTCTAACTTATATAATTGAAAAATTAAAAGAGACGGAAGATGTTGATCTTGAATATGGCATCAAATCTGCAACTGACCTAAATACATTAATTCAATTTCTAGAAATATGCACTTTCCAGCTAAATAATAATGAATCGCACTTATCGAGATTCTTAAGATACGCAACCCATGGAGACGTTAGACAAGCATTAGACTTCTTTAGAGGATTTATCTCTTCTGGTTATACAAATGTTGTAGAAATTTCACAGAATCCTTTTTGGGTATTTCAAATCCATCAAGTTATCAAACCAATGATGATTCCTGATAGATTTTTTTATGATGAAAATCTAAGTAGAGTACCGAATTTATATAGATTGAGAAACGATGTAAACAGTTCTCATTTTACAGGAATTCGGATTCTCAGTTTATTAGCTCAGAAATTTAGTAGTAATCCAACAGGATTCGTCGATGCGAAATTTTTCGTCCAAGAGTTTGAAGAAAAATACTTTTTAAAAGAGGATTGCGAAAAACATTTAGATGTTTTTATGAAAAAAGGGTTGATTGAATCAAGTAATCGTCTTGAAACATATTCTGATATTATTGATCAAATTAAAATCACGGCTTATGGGCTTTATATATATGATAATTTAGCTTTTAATTTTGCATATATTGATTTAATTTGTATAGACAGCGGTTTATTTAGTGAAGAAATGAATAATTATCTATCAAAATCGGCAAACGATGAATCAAGGTTAAAGCAAAATAATAAAACTATGGATAGAATTCTATTAAGACTTGATAGAGCAGAAAAATTCATTAAATATATTGAACAACAAGAGCAAGAAGAATTTGAACATTTTAATTTCGATAACACCGAAATTAAATTCTCGAAAAGATTGAGAGAATCATTTGATGAACAAAAGAAGAAAGTTCTTACAAGCGCAAAAAAAAATACATAATCACATTATTATCTGAGAAAAAAAACGAGCTATCCTTATAGCGATATTATTAGCTATATACATGCCCAGGATAATTGTAGGCTAACGTAGGATCAGTATCAAAAGTTTGAGATTTGGCTAAAATGTATATTTTGTTTCATGAAATCCAAGAAGCAAAATCCCATTAATCTGACTGCTGCCCTTTCTTTGTCTTTACCTTCGGGCATGCTTGATTATTTTGACTTAGTAGAGTGCATATCCCAAGAAAGCTGCTCCGTCTTGTTTCTTGAAGAGAAATCTGATATTCCTACTGAGTTGTCCAGTGATATGGGACAAAATTCAAAATTGAGGAACATTTTCCTCAATTTAATATTATTTTATAATTGCAATAAGACGCAAGCATTTGTACCTCTACCTCGTGAATCACGATGCCGGGTTTCTTTGATGTAGACCAATCCCCAACCACTGAATTATTGAAAAGAAGACGCGGCACAGTTCTATTCACACAACGAATTTTATTACATAACTCAATTTAGTTGCATTCTCTTTAAAGAGAGAGTCATACTATTTTCTTCCTTTTTTTTCATTTGATAAAGTTTATTTTTTCATGCTTAACTCAATATCCGGCTAAAGTTAGCTATTCCAGAATTAAATATTTCTTTCTTGTTATTACAAATAGTCATTCTCAAAATTAATGAATATTTGAGAACATCCAATTAGAATAGTGGAATAGCTAACTTTAAGTGGACACTGGATTTATACTCTCCGAATATTCTAGGAGTTTCTGAAAATATCATTAAAAAATAGGGCAGATTCTTGAAGAATGCCCATAAGATTTTGAAATACGAGAGTAACCAAAAAACTACGAACATCCATAAATCTTCTCTGAATGTTTTTCTAGTTTTTTTAGAGACATATAATAAAAAGCGGAAAAGTAAGCAATAGAATTATATGCTTTTGATACGGCTCACCAATACTTACACGCTAAAGTAAACCCCGAGCCTCTAAATGCTAAATAGGTTCATTGCACAAAGTAATTTACGTTTCACAACGCACCTGAATTCTTACGTAAGCCTTCGGTAAACTCCGTTTATTAATACAGTCAACTGTACCGTACCTTTATGGCTAAAAAGATTATGGTATATTGGACATTAGACTATTTTAGAATTCTCTATAGCGAATATCTAAAAGCTAACATCAGTGTGCGTGATTTCTGCCAGGAACAAGGTATAAGTGAAAATCGATTTTATTATTGGACCAAGAAGCTTAAATGTAATGCTGTTGCTAATATCGAACAGCCCCAAAGCTTTATTCCAATAAGTTCTGAAGCTGTAAGCTGTCTTGCTACCGCTATCCAACCAAAGCAAGAAAAAGTTATTAGAGCAAAATCTTCGGAAATAAAGATTGTTTACCCAAACGGAGTTGTATTACAGCTAGAGTCTGATGGTGATTTAGAGATCCTTCGACAACTTATCAACTTAAACTCCTAGCCTCATGTTTAGCCTTACTTCTTCAGATAAGTTTTACCTATATCCATATCCTACAGATATGCGCAAGAGTTTCTATACATTAAGTGGCATCGTGACTAACCAAATGGGTAAAGATGTGCAGGATGGCGATGCTTTTATTTTTATAAACAAACCCTGTACTGCCATGAAAATACTCCACATGGAATACGGTGGATTGGTCATTTATCATATGAGGTTATCACAAGGACAATTCTGTCTCCCTGAAATAGATTTTCAGGAAGGTAAAACCGTCTCACATGAGACCCTATGGAGCGATTTAGTTTTAATGGTGCAAGGTATAGATACACAACAAGTAAAGCATCGTAAAAGATGGATTCCTTCTACAAAAAGCAACGTTTAAAATAATAAAAAAAAGTCTTATATAAATCTGGCTATCTCACCCATTCTTTGTATATTTATATCATAATAAAGAACAGGAAATGCCCGACAGAACTATTGATAAAGATGAGCTGATTCGCCAATTAATGGCAGACAGAGACCGATTGTTTAGAGAGAACTCTCGGTTAAGAGTTGCTATAAACACTGATCCCGAAAGTGTAAAACAAGACCATAAGGAACAGTTAGAAGCAAAAGATATCATTATCAATAAGACAGAAGAGCTACTTGAGAAAAAAGATACCCGTATTGCTCAGTTAGAAAAGCAAGTGGCTTACTTGAAACGCCAATTATACGGTGGCAAAGCAGAACGATACATCAACCCCGATCCGGATGCACGCCAGTTGGAACTTTTTGAAGGTCTTCCTTTATTGCCCGGCGAAAAAGAGGCGGCGATAAAAGCTGAAGAGGAGATTAAAGTCGCAAAAGAGCACCGAATTAAACGCATGGAAAAAGAAAAAGGTGCTCCTGTACGCAAATCTCTCCCAGAAGAGCTGGAACGTAAGTTTGAACACGTATATCCTGAAGGATACAATCCGGAAGAATGGGATTTATTAGATGAAGAAAACCCACTATATACGGAAGTGTTGATGAAGGAGCCTACTAAGTTTTACGTACTTCGTACCTATAGGCATAAAGCCATCCGCAAATCAGACCGTACAATAGTCACAGCCGATTGCCCTGTTAAACCAATCGCAAAGAGCTACGCTTCCGCATCCTTACTTGCAGATCTAATGATCGATAAATACGTTGACCACATCCCATTCTATAGACAGCAGAAACAGTTTGAACGGCTAGGCATGAAAATACCGCTGCCAACCATACTCGGATGGTTCCAGGATGTAAGCGATCTTCTCATGCCACTACACTTCCGATTATGGGAATTAATGAAAGGAACGGATTATTTACAATGTGACGAAACCACACTCCCTATAGTACGCAATGATAAACACAAGACAGTGAAAGGATACATCTGGCTTGTGCGAGACCCCATGTCAGGCCGTCAGTATTTCTATTGGGACAAAGGTTCCAGAAGTGGAGAGGTCGTACTCAAGCTTTTCCATGGATATCAAGGCGCCTTACAAACCGACGGTTATGAGCGATATGAGTTGTTGGACGAAAAGAAAGGAGTTATTTTACTATCATGTTGGGCACATGCAAGAAGAAAATTTTCAGAGGCTCTCAAAAATGATAAGGAGCGAGCAGAAAGTGCCTTGGAGCAAATCCAACTTCTCTATGAGGTTGAACGACAAATAAAGGAACAGGAGTTGTCATTTGAAGATGCAGTTGTGCTTAGAAAACGTCTTGCTTATCCCATAATGGTTAGATTTGAAAAATGGCTCGTTGTGGAACATGCAAAAGTTATTAAAGGTAGCCCTATCGAAAAAGCAATCCTGTATACTTATAAGCGTTTCAATAAACTATCACGCTATCATCTGGATGGAAGATATAATATTGATAATAATGGAATTGAAAATGCAGTAAGGCCGCTAGCCATAGGTAGGAAGAACTACTTATTTTGTCAGAATGATGATACTGCGGAAAGTACCGCTATTATTTATAGCTTTATGGGCTGTTGTAAAGCTAGTAGTGTAGACTTCCGCAGCTGGATGATTTATTTTCTAGAGCACGTCCATGATTACGACACGGATTATACGATGGATGTAGCGGAGTTGTTACCCGACAGATTAAAATCAGCAGGAATACTTTGAAATCCTTGAGAACATTGAAAACCATGAAATCTGTCAAATCATCGAAAACAATGAAATAATAGAAAACCTTGAGACAAAATTGTTAAGTTGAATCTCAAGGTTTTATTAGATCTATAGTACGGAGTTTACCGAAGGCTTACATTCTTACATTCTATAATGTACTTTTGGATCAATATTAAAAGAACTATAAAATTATTTTAGTATCTTTGTGTAAGAAATATTTTCACCACGCCACTTCCTATGAAAAAAATATACACCACATCTAAATACAAGAGATATCACAAAAGATATTGCCTCAAACAACAACATAGAAAGAAACATAAGAAGTATGTTTCTCCCTTAATAAATAAAAAAAAGAATAATCTATTTCATCAAGTAACAGCCCCCATAGATTTCCGTTTTTTAGATAATATAGAGGCGTGTGCAAAATTCTTTTCTGATTTAAGAAAAGAAGATGCAATATGGGAAAAGAATGGAAGAAAAAATGTATTTATTAATATTAGAAAAATCGAAAAGATCGATTTTTCTACAGCCTTTATTTTATCTGCAATCTCCGATGAATTCAAAGATAATCAAATTATTTTAAGAGGAAGTTTTCCTGAAAATGAGGAATGCTTAAAATATCTATCAGATTCAGGTTTTTTTAATGAAAAATACGATAAAAATGGCACAAAATTTTCGAATACAGAAAAAACCGAAATTATGATATTTGAAAAAGGCTGTGGAATTTTATCTATTGAGCATATGAAAAAGATTAGCGATACAGTAGAACATATTTCCAATCACCTTGTTAATGAAAAAAGACCCAACTTGGATTTAAAATCAATGTTAAAAGAAATATGCGGTAATTCTATAGAATGGAGTTATGCGTTTAATCAACAATGGTCATTGGGGATAAAGTATGAAGATGATCGTATTATATTTGTTGCAATAGATTTAGGAAGAGGTATATTAGATTCTTTATATCGAAAATTTCAGAAAAAACTTGCTGATATATTTACCTTAAAGTCAGATATTGATATTTTAATGGGTGCTTTTGATAAAAAGTATGGTTCTTCGTCAAAAGAAATTAATCGTAACAAAGGTCTCCCCGGGATAAAAAGTTCTTTTAATGCAGGATTAATTAAAAAGCTGGTTGCTGTTACAAATAATGTTATGCTAGATTTTGAGAATCCAGAAAGATGCATTAAATTTGCATCTTCAAGACGCACTTTCAAGGGTACATTATACAAATGGGAAATGGATGCAGAATGTTTAAATAAGCGTGTATTATGACAACTATAAATATAGCAAAGGATTATTCTCTTTTTACCGGGTTAAGACATTGTAACATAAGTGAAAAATCTGGAGAGGATTTCTATCATACTAAATTAAATACGGCATTTAAAGAAGCTTTTGAAAAAAAAGATAAATTAACAATCATCTTAGATGGGGTTGATGGATTTGCTCCATCCTTTTTAGACGAAGCATTTGGAAATTTAGTATATGACTTCGGGCTCACGAATGTAAAAGCATATCTAGAAGTAGCTTCATTGCTGGAACCTCAATGGATTGACATGATTACTCAACAAACATATCCTCAATGGGAAAAAAGAAGGGAAAAAAGTATAACTCCCAAAAAAACCATTACACATAAACCTTGGTTCAGGATAGTTGATAGTAAAATAGAATGTGAAAAATGGATTTAATTTTAACTTCTATCAACAACATAACTAAGGAGGAAATGGGGTATTCTGAATGGATTGATTTATTTGGCATTATAATTACCGCATTATTATCTTGGTGGATAGTTAATACCATTCAAAAACGTATTGATAATCAAAGAACCTTAAAAGATCATCTAATAAGTGAGATACTATCAATCAGGACTGATTATCGCCTAATGTTAATTGACATAAAAACAGGAGAAAGTCACCCTAAATATTTAAAAATAAAACTAAAAGATTTAAACATAAAAACAACAGACATAATGAAGATTGTGTCAAACAAGTACCGCATTGATAATAAATATTTAAAACATTATCAGCATGATTTAAATTGGCTAATAACAGATAACGAAGAATATGTTAATAGTTTTAAAACCGACAGTAAAATCATTCTTTCTCAAGAAAGCATGATTCATTTCTTGATCTTCGAAGCGAACAATGATCATTTATTTAATGATTTAATAGTTCGAATTAATGACTCGAATTGAATGAGTAATACAACCAAAGTCCAAAAGCTTCTAATTTTAAAGCGAGATGAACACTTGTGATAAAGCAAGTAGCTAAAACCTTAAAGTAATACTGATTCTTTAAATCGAAAGAATTCTGGTCTAATAAGCAGCATGATATCCGGTTTGATAGTATCATGGAATTAGTAATAGACCAATTGCCCAGAAAGGAATTATTTGAACAACACTCGCCATTGGCAACCCGTTTTAACCACGTAGAAGATAGCATTCCAAATTACACGTAAATCAAATTTTCGCTTTCTTTCTTTTATATCCGACACTGTCTTTATATATTGCCACTGTCTTTCCCTCAGATCAGTCTGATGTATCTTTGTTATGAGTTTGGTCACTACAAATAAAGCTTATTATCAACTGATACGGAAACACTTTAAAAACTATTCTGAATAAAATTTAAACAGCCTTTAAACATCTTCTCTGGTTCTAGAAAATTTATCTCACGACAATATACGTCAGACAGAGGTCAATGGCCAATGGCCGCCCCCATAGTGGCTTCTTCTTAAGATTCACCGAACTTAAAAAAAAGCAAAAACCTTGATTTAAGCACAGTAACGACAATTAGCGATAAAGCATATCAGCGGTAGATTATTTTTCAATGAGTTTTCCCAGTTCATTTGCAATTTCTTGTAAACTATAAATTGCCGTATTCAAAGCAACCTTATCCGCCAATGTCGGACTAAAAGACAATACTTCATCCCTTGTCACATTATGCCAGATAGGAAGAATAACCTTAATTCCATTCATCTCTCTTGCAACTAAACCGTTCAATTCATATTCGGTCCAATTCTTTCTAAAGAAGTCTCTTGATAAAACCGCTATTCCGTACTTTGAAAACTTAAGTCCCTCATCAATTTTCTTTCTTAAACTATCACCAATTTTCATTTGAAATTCATCATACCAAATTTTGTATCCATTGTTTGTCAATAGCTCTGCTAAAGGTCGAACAAAACTTTCCTTATCCTCAGTTGCATGAGAAATAAAAAAGTCATATTCCTTTTGCTCTATGACCTCACGATCTGCATTAGTACTGTGTATTTGATGGACAAGAACATTAAGAATTTCTTTCTGACTTGAAATGTCTGATTGAAGTTTTTGCTGAAGGCGTTCTTGTTCTTGCTGAAATCTAAGTTGGTTTCTTTGAAAGTCCTCTTGCTGTTTCCTAAATATTTCTTGTTCTCTTTTTAGTTTGTCTTTTTCTTTTATTTCCTCTTTTTGCAAATCTTGCTTCACTTTTGCCAGTTCTCGCGTTTTATCTGCAACCTTTTTATGTAAGTCTGCTTTATTAGATTGGATTCTTATAATATCACCCTGATAACCCTGATTTTGGTGCTGTTTGCTTTTTAACGTAGATAATGATGTTGAACTCGCAGCAGAGCGATTATTTGAATCAATTTGCTTTTGTTTATCCAACTCTTTTTTAGTCTCATCAGCAATCCTTTTTTGCAGGTCGGAGATTTCTTTTTCCAATCGTCCGACTTTGTCATAGTATAAATTTAAATTCATCTCATCTTGTTTTTTAGTTTTCACCGCATGTTATGCCCTGTTATTTCTTCATTTTCAATTATATAAATCGGGTATCCAAAAGTCGAAACAGAGCCTTCATTAGGAATATCATTACACGAACCTCTTAAACGATAAACAGTTGTAATATTCCTCTTGTCGAAGAATTTAGCACCTATTTTTTTTAATACATTTAATGGCTCCTTTGAAAAATACGAGCTTTCAATATATTCAAAATTATCACCACCTAATATTGTCCTGTTTAATTCTTCGTAATATTCTCCAAATAGCAATCTTAAAATTGAATAACCACTAATTGTAGTTGGTTTTTTATCTTCTCCTTTAAAATCCTCAATCAAGAAAAGATGTCCATTCAATCTATTATAATGTCCTTGATTTTAATTTTTTTTCTACTACCCATATATTTATCCCTACACCTAAATTATTCTCATTTGTTGCTAGATATATCTTTTGAGCAATCACACTTTCTTTAACGAATACTTTATCATTACGCCATCTTTCATTATCATCAGGTCTTCCATAACTTAGTTGTCCATGTTTATCTAAATAATTTTCAAACAATTTTAACTTTTCAAAAGTGGTGAAATTTCTTATGTTCTGTGTCTGATTAAATTCCATTCCAGCATCAAGCAATCCAAACTTTATTTTTCCTAAAAGTGTTTTTTCCTTTTTATCTGGAGATGAAAATTATTGGAAATATTTATCAAATCTTTTTTCATCAACATAAATTATTTCAACGATTCCATTTTTACTCATAGTCTTATTTTCTATAATAGGGTATAACAAATCTGTATGCGAACAGCTTATTCAAATATATCTGTTATAATTTTTCTTTTACCTCGTGAATCACGAGGTAGGTTTTCTATCGCAGGCCAATTGCAGAGCAATGAATTATTAAGAATAAGACGTGACACAATCCATCTATCGCAAGCAACTACAGCTATTTGATGATCTCCTAACAGCCTCCGAATATTTTTGGCGTTTTTGATAATAGCATTAAAGAATAAAGAAAATCCCTAAAGAATATCTGTAAACCTTGGATATGGCCTTCAAAAACTTTGCAATGCGAAGTTCAAGCGAGTACTAACAGAATATTACATTATATTTATGAATATAACATATACTATTATAGCAGATGTACGCCACGGTTCTTATTTTGATAAATCGAAACAGCATCAATAGGAAATTTTTCACATTCAAATTTTTGTCTTTCAGCGCTGTAATACGATACACAAAGATAATCTCCTTCAATAGAAGTAACAGTAAGTTTAATATTAGTTGCGGAATTCAAACAAACGACATCTCCAACTTTAAAGTTTTCCATAAAATTTAATTTTTGTATGACTCTCGCCACGGTTAAACAATTTATATATAAAATATTCAGCTTTACAAAATGAAAAAAGAAATATTACGGTTTGTATTAACCAAACAAAATCAGACACTTAAGCTATATTTTGTCCCACTTCAAATGTTTCCTTATAACTCCTCCCATTTCTTCGAGCATATCATTCAATACATTGGCACTCAATTGTCTAGTATGAATAACTAATCTACGACCATCTTTACTATGATGTGTATAAAACCAATTGGCAGAGGTATAAACCTTCTTGCCCTTTTCATCACCGTCATAAGTCACACCAAATATGTCATCAATTTCACGTATATTCTCATCATTCTTTAGATAGCCTGAGCAAGCCAAAACTACGACAGGAAAATTCTGTATAAACGCCGAATCTTTAAATAACTTTTTCCGAGCATTTAGACCACTTTTATCTGCATTGGAAGCATTTTTACTAGGCGAGTCATTCATCTCAGTAGTAAAAACGTCTTTTAAGAAATCAACATAGAACGGTTTAACCTCCTTGTTTTTAACGATGCAGTCCTTCATTTTTTGATATTTGCTCCATGTATTTCTCCCCCATCCTTTACGAAGAAGGTGTTTTTCATCAACTAGATAATCTAAGTCTTCGCAAGTACCTTTATAGATATGTTTCCCCCAGCATTTAGCATTATTCTTGTAATCATCATCTGCCTCACGCATAGCAGCTTCTTTACCTATAAATAAAATCTTTGCATTAGGATTGCCGATTCCGACATAGAGATTTTGCCCATCAGGACACATGCAGGCATTTACGAAGTCTTTAAATTCTTGAGTGTATTCCATAGTAGTTTTTCATAAAGTTCAACGAGAGCGTAAATATATAGTAAATTATATTATATCGAAACTGCAAGATCAATATTTTTAAAATAAAATGCTAAAATCATACAAGTAAAGATAGGTATAGGTGAGAATAGCATTGTATGTTGAAAGTGAAATATTCATCTTCCAAGAGTAAAGTTGCACACCACTCGACAGATAATCATCTATGTCCCATATTTCGGTAAATGTATTCACAAAGGAAGAAAGTGAGATTCTTGAATTACAAGAAGATTAATCTATATGTATATTTGTGGCAAGTAATACAGAACTAAGGAGGTGTAATAAATGGTTTAAAGCATGATATAACAAAATCAATATGTTTCAGTAGTAAAATCCAGCTCAACATACCATCAAAAGCAGAATGAAACAATTTGAATTTAAAAGTCATGGAAGAAAGATTTCTAGAGATAATTATTGCAAGGAGTATTAAGATTGGAACCATTCAGACATTGAAAGCACTTGGACTTCTCCCGGAAGTTGTATCTATAGCTCAAGCGGAAAAGATTTACGGTAAGCATCTCATTAAAGAGTGGCGCGATAAATCATGGATAAAGTTCTATCCGTCAAGAAATAAACAAAGAGGAAGGTCTTACGTAAAGATGTCCGAACTTGAAACAGCAAGTGCAATGCTTGATATGTGCAACAAGATGCCTTACAATATCATTAAAAAGCTAATGGATATTGAATAGTTTTTTTTAAGAGGATTCTCATTTATTATGTAGGAATCCTCTTTTTATGAGTTAGTCATACGAGCTTATTTACAGATCAAGTAAGACATTTCAATCAATTTAGGTTATGCTTCACTCTACTTGGAATTTAAAACTTCCACAGGGCGACAGTCTGATGAGCAGAAAGAGTTTCAACGGCAAGCAAGCAGAAGCGTGCCAGAGTAAGTATATTGTTGTACAATCGGTTATACAAGGAGTTAATGCTGTGAAGGAGTATCTTTTGTGATTATATAAATTCGGCAGAATATTGTAGATCCCAGCATATAATTTTGGTAGAATATTATATAAAGAAAAAGCATATCGAATAAGCGAAACTGATTTATTGAAGATAGCAAGAAAAATATTGTGATTTGAAACGAGGAGGAATATCCTCCTCGCATTTAAAACTTGATAAATGCTAATTACTTGATTTTGTTTAGGAGATATAAGGCTGCACCTCCTCCTATTACGCATGCTGCCGTAACCGGATTAAACAGAGATGCTATCTTAATAGCTCCCACAAAACCACATTTTACTGCTGCAGGCATTGCCGCAGCATTCGCCAAAGATGTTAAACCAGTACTAACAGTACCTCCAATTGCTGTACCTCCAATTGTCGAACTGCCAACAATTGTAACAGCACTACCAGCAATAGCACCTGATGCTATTTGATTGGCATTGTCATTAACGTCAAGTTCTTTCATGATTTTGCTTTTAATAAAATAATACTAACAATCATCGGCTCAAATATAGATATAATTTTCCGCTAATAAAATACAGGGTTGAATAAGGAATTAATATTGCAACAATAAATAAGATATCCAGTTAAAATAAGTAGTTAAGATGCAAATATTATAACAATGAAATTACAAAAAGCCCCACCAAAAGACAGGGTAAAATGGAATGAGGAATATTTTCTACAGGCATAAGAAGATGATGAAGCGGGATAAATTAAGAAGTGAGGAAAATCATCCTCACTTCTTAATCAATTTCCACAATAAACTCATCCAGTTCGTTTTCTTATTACTCCAGTACAACAAAGCAATAATAGCCGCCAACCAAGTAATAGCACCCGTCCAAATCAGTGTAGTCTGCCACCAATTCAACTTCTTTTCCACAGGTACCGTAACAACAGATTGAGAAACACTTTTCTTCCCAACATTGATAGTTGTCTGAGGCAAGTACACAGTATCAGGTTCCGTTTTGGCAGTAGCCAGCAAATTACCCAAGCTATCTAACGAGAACTGCAAGCTCATTCGTTTAGAGTGTTCTTCATCAAACCATTTGAGCACGACTTTACCATTCTTATCACACTCAAGCAAAGCCCTGATTTTTGCACTATCTTCCGGCAAAGCATAAGGAACCAACTTCTCAACCACAATCGAGTCATACTTGGTTTCAACGTTGCTAGATATTTGCTTTGCTGTTCTGCAGGAACACAGAGTAACAAGCGTTAGTATGATGCCAAACATCACACTAACACACTGTAGTTTCTTTATAGAGTTTCTCATACAATCTCAATTGAAATGTTATTATCATGTTTGAGCAGCTCGACAAGCCTCTCTTCGTAATAGGTAGAATTCAGTACCATACCGACTTTCTTGTTCTGACCCACAAGAATACAGCCGGCAGTGTCTTTGGCCGTGTTACCACGATGAATAAGTACACCTTCAAATCCCGGTACATTCTGCAAACGAGGCAACAACCGCTTGAATTTAGGAGAGACGTTCACAATTACTTTATACGTGCCTTCCGGGATGGCTGTTTGTCCCGGTTGTTTCAACTTTTTAATCTCATCTAGGCTCATATCTTCATCCAATCGATCAGTATCTTCCAATGTATCACAAAAATACTTGCCATCCATAAACAACTTTCCGATAGTGTAACCAGACTTCCGGGCTACACGTTTTAATAACAGCTTAATCATTTCGTTTCCTCCAACATTAAAGATCTTCTAACTTCCTCTAAAGCTGCCGTAATTGCACACTCAGCATCAGCAAGTGATACATACTTTGCTCCATCTATTTCTTGCACAAAACTTTCAAGTATTTGAGCAGATACCTCTGGTATTAAAACACCTGTACTACATTGTTTTGCTTTCATTTCGTTTCCTCCTTTCCAACTCCTTCTTCAATAGCATCACCGATATCTTTCCGCTTAGACTTTACCAAGGCAATAATTACTTTCCATAAGCTAAAGGAATACTTCACACCTTTATACTCACAGATGTTTTGAAGAATGCTATCCACTTCAAACAGGCATGCAACGCCCATACAAACAGCAGCTACAAGCGTAGGGTTAATTCCCAGAGGTTCACCGATAGCTTTCCCGATCAACCCACCAAGGACAAGGTAACAGATATAGTCGATCAGCTTGTTTGCTGTTCTACGTCCGGCTTTACTGTTACGAATCTTCTCTCCCCTTGCTTGTGCCGCTTTAACTCCGAATCTAAAATCTACGGCCACCAAGATAACCGCTAACATGATCATCCATCTCAAATCCCAAAACAGGCTTAACATCTCACCTCCGAAGATGATAACCGATGTGCCTTTAATTACATTACTCTCTTCCATTACTTTTTTAGTTTAAAATATAATTTGATAGACAAACTTACCTATATCAGAGAAGAAGAGAGGAGTTAAGAAGATGGAAAGCGGTCGCAAGACATGCGAGTAAGAAATAAACAATGAGTCATCTGAAAAAACGGGATCAAAAAAGAACAAAATTTCAAAACAATGTATATTTTTGCTGATATAATCCTATAAATCAAATCTCTATGAAAAAACTATTATTATTAATGGTCTTCTGCTTACCATTACTCAGTATGACTACAGGAGTAGAAGAAGCATCTTCCGTCTATATTTGTACCGGACCTAAAGCTACCGTTTATCATTTAAGCAATAAGTGCAGAGGATTGAATCGCTGTAGCGGAGAAATTAAAGCTATAAGCCTTGCGGATGCTAAAGAGATGGGACGAAGAGCCTGTAAAATTTGTTATTGATAACCACTTAATGCTATTGTCATGGAAGAGAAAGAAAATAATCTAGCTGATAAACTATTTATCGCTGAATTGATAAGAAAAGTACATGATGAACTTATACGATCTCAAGAGATTAGAGAAAGTGAAGGAAAAGAACCTTTATTTGTCGTAAACGATTTAACGATTGAAGTTAACTTCGTTGCTACAGAATCTTCTAGTAAAAAAGGAGGATTGGACTTTAAAATAATTACAGCAGGTGCAGAGAAAGAATACAATATGCAAGAGACGCATAAAGTTACTCTGAATCTAGTTGTGAATAACGAATTGAAAGAAAAGGCAAAAAGCAACACCGCTGGTGGCAGAAGGCCTAAAATCGTCAGAGTATACCCTAGAATTATAAAATCAAAATAATGAATAAGGCAGCTTATTCGGCTGCCTTATTCATTATTTTGATTTAACAACAATACTATCAAGTATATACCAAACAGCATCTTAGATTCATTGTGAAACAAAAACATAAATTCCAGTCTATACTTTACAAATTCAAATCAGAGATATAAGGAGTAAAAATAAAAGTAGGCAATTCATTATGAGTGATTTCAAAATATATCTTTTGAAGCTCGTGGATATATCGAAATGGCGTTTCTCGTCCCTCTATTACCCAATGCCCTGCTCTCTCCGAAATAAAAATATTATGTCCTAGATCATAACTCGTCACAGATGGTTCAGGAGCTTCTAACTCATTGCCCAAGAAGATTGCTCCATCACTTCTTTGATTCCAAAGAAAAGTTAACTGTCCCACCGGTATTGGAGATAATACATTAAATGGAATTTCATTAGAATCACTCCATGTTATATATTCATCACTTAAGTTTACAGTTACATTACTCGAAATTAAACCTATAACAGCACCTATTCTCTTTGCACTGACCTTCACATAAAATTGCCCACAAGAATATAGGCAGCCTACAAAAATATCCGATTCATTCATAATTGATTATATTTAGAATTTTACAACCAACAAAAATAAATGTTTTTTTTTAAAATAAAAGAATAACATATCAAAACAATGTATATTTTTGCCAATGTAATGTAATTCAGAAATTTTATAAATAAAAACGATGAAAACTACAAACTTCACAAATCATTCTGATGACAAAAATATTTTAACGATAAAGGCCAACAGGTTAGGATCGGTAGAAGAAATTATATCATTTCTAAATGATATAGAGAAGGCATATAACGGAATTTTATGTTTTGAGAGAGAGATAGATAGTATATTATCATCCTATGGCAACAACAGAAGTTTACCATTGGAAATATTCGACTATAATATTAAAGAAGAAGACAAACTTATATTAAGCAAAATACGCATACAATCTCCTGGCCTTTGGGAGTTTATTGGAAGTCTTAACCCAATACAACAAATTAGAGAATTTCTTAAGGACCATCATGAACGGAAAAAGGATAGACAATATCGAATGCGACAAGAAGAAATACGCAATGATCTTGAATTAGAAAAGCTCAGACTATCAGTTATCAGTGATAAGATCGAAATACTTGAATCAATAGGATATCCTAAAGAAGATATTAAAAATATAGTAGAGTCATTAGTTTTAAAACCACTAGAGAAGCTTAGCATACATCAAGATAATCATTTAATAAATGACGTAGTTGATGATCGATATTCAGGATCGCAATCAGAATTAGATTATTAATTATCACTCCAATAAAGCAATTACTCTGTCTATGGACTATCTACTTTAATCCGTTTTAGATGTAGTTTTCCCCTAATAATTGTATTTTTAAGCATATAATTTTGTGCTAAAATTGGTAAAAAACCGCCCCGGCCAAATTAAAGACCAGGGCGGCACACATTTGCAACAAATTACCACCGCTTCTACTCAGCAGTCACATTTTCACTTGTCAATCCCGCTTTCACTTCTGTAAGTACACTTTCAAACACAGTGATATGAGGTGTCATATCCGTATCCTGCGGGAAAGAGAACTGCTTGTTGCCATTCTCCTGAAACATGAGACCTGCATACTCTTCTCTTTCCACTGTCTGTTTGTCTGTAGAGGTCGTTACTTCTTCGCTGACTTTCTTGTACACGTTACAATGCAAATTCACGAGGTTATTCCCATTGAGGTTATAATCAACCTTGTACTTGTAATCTCCGCTTTCGGCTGAACCTACCACGGTTGTTGTTCTTGATTCTTCTGTAAACATGATCTTTATTTTTTAGGATTAATAATTTCATCTAGTATCGGGCAAACCGATTCCTGCACGAAAGCAAGAAAGCCCTCACGGATGTATCTGTTAAGGATAGCTGCATGCCCCGCATCGACTTCTATTTCACCATCTTTATAAATAGTTCGAGCTAATTCCAACTCTCCCAAATCGGATGTCTTTTGGTAGATTTGATTACCTAATTCTTTACTTATATCGACGGTACTTTTCTTTCCCTCAATATTCTTTACTTCAATCTTTCTAAAATCAATCTTTGTCATTCTATTTAGTATTAACCATTAAAAGTATTGTATGTCCAATAAGTGCCATTATACATGAATATTGCAAAACAGCCCCTATTTAGTTGTACGCTTGTAGACCTTTCACGATACCAGTCTCCATCATTGACTATATAACTGCCATTTACCCATATTCTGCCGCCTCCGTTTTTTCTTATAAAATACATTTGACCTTTTTCAGGAGATGCCGGAAGAGTTAGAGATATTTCACTATCTGATACGGATATAATAATGCTATCCATTACCGATAATGTCTGAGATGATGAGACGGTACGTATGCGAAGCCTAAAGCCGCATATATCCCCCTTTTCAATATACAATGCATGATTGCCCGTATATTGAGCATTCGTATCATCATAAGACGAAGCACCTTCCACACTTAAATAATGACCTACATTTCCATAACCAAAACCAGTAATGCTTCGTGTTACTACAGTGCGTTGCGGACATAATAGTGCTCCGCCCATTGTGCTGGGGAATGTATCGCCACCAATGAAAACATTCGAATTGCTACCAATAAAGCGAATCAGATTCGAACTTAGTAGCATTGAATCTGAGCCGGATGTAGCTGTTAAACTAGCTCTTCCCGAACTTACAATAAAGGGGCCTATCTTAGCTCCATCCGTAACGGTCAATCTGCCTGTTGTTATATCCGTAGCAGCTATCTTAGTGGCTAAAAGCGACGTGGTTATTATCGCATTGGCATCAATCAGAGATGTTTTGATATAACCGCCCTCAACGATTGTACTGTCAAGCTTGGCCAATGAAACAGCACTCAAATAAGCCAAGCCGCCTAACGAGTTCTTAAGCGTATCACTGTACGCTTTCGCATTTGTCAGAGCCGTATTAGCCTTTGTGGTTGCATCCGAAGCGGCTGTACTGATTGCAGAAGACTTTGCACTGTCTACATACCCCGTAGTCGCCTTACCATTAATTGTACTCTGCGTACTACTATCTAATGAGCTGAACGTCACTTTCCCGGCAAGATCTATATTAACCGCCTGAATTTTTATAGCGCCTGCACTCTGATTTATTAATGAAGCTATTGTACTTCCGTTGAAATCGGTTTGTGAAACTTTACTGCTGATCTGATTACTTAAAACTTCTATTCCTGCATTATAAGTAGATTTTGTTGTAAAGTTTGTATTTGCATAGTCCTTTGCGGTAGCTAAAGCCGCTGTTGCCTTTACTTGTGCATCGGCCGTAACATCTTCGGGAGCGGGTGTCCAGTCGGTTGCTTTGTTGCCTAATTCGACTTTAACGTTGCGAATATGAGGTTTAACTCCTGTTCCATAAGTGCCATACCAAGACAACATACATCGATCTCCATTAGGGTCAGAGGGGTGATAACTAAATGATCCTACAGTAGAATAAAATCTTTTCCATTCTTTACTTGCAGAGAAATTATTATTTATATTTATTGCGTATCCCCCTAAGCTATAAAAGTTAATATTACCCTCAAGCCCTTCAGCGCAAAGATCAAAAGAGAAGATAACTTGCTTACCCAAATTAGCAATTGCTATATCTGTGATTTCTATTGAAACATATTCTCTGGAACCAGATCTTTCTATAGCGCTATTTAGCAATAAATTTCTTCCACCAACCTGCACATCATTAACAGCCGTTTTAATCTGACTTTTAACCGTCAAATTGATAGCATCGGAAGTGATCTTCGCTTCGGCAGATGTTAATCTGGTATTAATGCCCGTAACTGTCGTTGAGTCGGCTTTTAATGCAATCTGATTATTCAGTTGACTGATACTCGTTGAATGGGAACTAACCGTATTACCAATTGTGGTTGTCTGAGATACGAGTGTACTTATACTTGTCTCGGCGATTGTTAGACGGGATACGGCACTGGTGACTTGCGTTTGTACTTTGGAAATGTTCGCATCCACATCTTCAGGGGCGGGCGTCCAATCGGTAGCTTTGTTACCTTTCTCAAGCTTAACCCATGCCACATTAACAATAACACTACCTATACTATATAGATATACACGCAATGATTGATTAACTGTAGATGTATTTTTGAATATCTTAGTTATGGTTTTCCAACTAGTAGATATATTAGGATCACCCCCATATATATTTTCATAAGTATGAGTGCCTACTGGTATTTGAATATGCAGTGGAGTCTCGAGGTTACCAGCTAATGCATTGTTACCTTTCACCATCATGCTTAATGTATATTCAATATTAGGTTCTAATATTGGATTATAAGTCCAACAAAAGCCAGAAGCTCCTTCAACCTTTAAAGTTGATTCTCCTAAGTATGTATTTGTTGTATCAACAGTCAATGCTGCTCCATTACTTATGATATATGGCACTGCATTATTAACTACTGCTTTTGAATTTCTAAATAAGTTTCGTCCACCAATTTGCACCCCATCCACAGCCGTTTGCGCCGCTTTATTGCTTGCCTGCAAAATTATTCCGTCAGCTTTTATATTGATTGAAGCTTCGGCGGACTCTGCACGTCCAGCAGCACTTTCTGCACGAGTGGCTTTAAGTTCAATTGCATCGGCCGTCTGGTTTATGCTTGTCTCCTTCTGAGTTACAGCTTGCAAAGTAGTTGCTGCGTCGAAAGCAGCTTTGGTTGCATCAGTTGCTTTTTGCCCGGCTGTTGTTGCCGAGCCTGCCGCTTCACCCGCTTTAGTACTTGCTGTTCCGGCAGAAGTGGCCGCCTCTCCCGCTTTGCTCGTTGCCGTTTGTGCGGCCGTTGTTGCTTGCGTAACCTTGATGCTAATCTGTCCTTCCCGAACCTCAAAGGCTGTTTGAACTGCTGTTATCTGATCGTTTAGTTCATCCTCAATAGACTTGCCATTGCGAAGGATAAATAACCCTTTCAAGAATACATTACCCGCCCAAAGACCGTAACCGTGAGGCTGTGCATCAGAGGGGAAATCAGAATCGGTAATACCATCCAAGCAACCTAGTATTACTTTGGATTTACCTGTCAGATCAGTAGAATTAATACCATCCAATACGGAGAAGCGGGGTTTACCGTCTTCGGATGCGGTGAGATACAATATACCTTGTCGGGCCGTGTTCGTTTTGTTACCCATCTGAACGAGGTCATCGCCAACAGCCGGAGCAACTCCGTCCGGGAACTTTGATTTAAGGATCAGGATTGTTTTACCGCTCACCGAATCAATCGGCACCCAGTAATATTTTGCCCCTGTGCTGCTAAACACTTGACAGCGTACCAAATCATCAGCGACAAAGGCCATATCTCCTTCAATCCCTAAGGCGTAGTATGTTGGTGAGCCTGTCGTTTCTGCCACTGACTTGATACGCCCGTTTGCAGGGGAGACAACCAAGCCGCCATTAACCGCCCTGACTTTTGAAATGATCAGCTCAAAAACGGTCATGGCCTTGCGGATAGTAACGTTATCCACTTCCAAATTCCAATCACCAGAAAGTGACTTGTATAACTTCATCCCTTCGCCCGTTATGCCGGGAACAAAAGATTCGGAGCTCACATAATCTTTCACTATCGTTTGAAACAAAGTCGTTACATTGGATACGTTCAGATCGTATGTCTCTGTAAGCTTTTGAACGAGCAAATTCAGAGTGGTGACTTTATCCGTGACAGTTACCGTCTTGGCTTTGGCATTTCCGGTAACTTCCAATACCGCAACCGTTGCCTTGATACGTGCTATGAGATTGCGTACTTCGGCATCACCGTTGGAATCTATCTTGCCTCCTGAAATTCCAGTTACGTATTTTCCTAGCAAAAGGCCATCTTCTGCAGTGATAACCTTTTTGGAAACCAGACCTTCTATGAATGTTATTAGTTCGGCTGCCGTATCGGGTTGATCTTTGCGAAGGAAAGTTTTTGCCAATTCTTCTAAATCAACAGAGTTCAGATTCTCCAATAGGCCAACAAGAACACGCCCTACCCTTTCCGCTGTATTTTCAGCCGGATCGACAGCATTACGTACCTGTAAGGCAAGCTTCTTTAATATGTCAATTGTATCACTCATCAATCACCTATTGCAAGAATTCTAGTACCATTGTTTTTCACTCTCGCTTTCTTATCAAAGGAAGCGTCTGTCGATTTCAAATACTCCAACACATCGGCCAGATACTTTTTAGCTACATTCATGGTATCGTTGTAACTCACATATTTTTGTTTATCCTCAACCTTAGAGGCATATTCATCATTATGAGAAAGAAATCCGCTCTGGCCAAGTATCTTGCCGTCATTCTTAACCAATCGGGCATAAACGAAATAAGCCAGAGAGGTTTTAAGGCCCTTGAATATTTTCTTTTCCCCTTTTAATCCTTCATAATACCCGCCATCCAAAAGCAGGGTGTATTTCTTATCATCAGAATTCGCTAAGAGATCGAGATACAACTGCGCACCAATGGCCGGGATGATATCCATCTGCTCGGATTCATCAATAAAGATGTTGATATCATCCTCTTCAACATGCGCAGAGGTTGGACGTGAAAGGGTGAGTACCTCACTGGGCTTTATTAGATGCTCCATCACTATTTATGTATTTTATCGGCTGAATACTAAAGTCTTTGCTTTGGTTAATTGGCTCATGCCAGCATTTGAATATTCGATCAAAGGCACGTTCTATGAACCGTTGTTCATTGGTCACCTGACCAGCATAATACTCGTAAGCATCACACATCACCTGACCAGAAAAACCTAGCTTACCGATGCGTATGGCATAGAATAGCTCCTGCCCGAAAGCGGCATAAATACGCTCAACCGTACTTGTTTCCGTCACGGTGAAATCCTTGTCATAATTGGCTACGGGAAACTTAACCAACTTTGGTTCCTCTTCATCCTGCTCAAGCTCTATCAACATAATATTGTTGCTCTTCGTATCTCCCTGAAATTTCTTCAAGTCATCGGCTTCAATAAAGCTAACCTCTACCTCGTTCCCGTCATTATCTATTCGGGGGCTTCCCTTTTTGACAACGAGCATACAGGCAACAAGGAAATTGTTACGGGCATTACGATTCTTGATATTGGACAAACCCTCATCGGTACTCATTTCCGTGATGACCGAATCATAGAGAGCGAGCGGGTAGGTATTCTTTCCGGCCATGCTAACCCACAAAATCTGGCCGCTATAGTATTCAATACCTCCCGCCTTCTCTATTTGAGCTAATACCACATCCTTGTTCGGATTGAAAACATCGATCCTGTCAACACTATTATCATCCACCTTGATGACCTTACCGTTACGGGTTTTTCTACCACGCCAGTCAGGGTGCACGAGAATACGGGCCACATATCCGTTCTCATCTTCTTCCTCAAGTCTGCAATTCTCAAAAGGGACATGTTGTAGTTCAACAATCTCTCCGAAGAGGTTGTAGTTAACATGCAGAGCGAAACCGCTGAACCCTGCAACATCCTGCGATAGTAGATGATGTATGGTGTCGGCCGTCTCCCCTGCACGGTTTAAAACAGTCTCAGAAAAGACCACATCTTTGAAGCCATTACCTTCGATGAACTTAGCGTACCTGTTCAGGCAAAGAGTACCGGTACCCGAAGAAGCTGTAATGGCAGACAGATTTTGTGGGTAAAGGTTATCATTGCCGAATGAACTCATCTTTAGTTTAGACAAGTAACTAATATCAATACGGGGTTCGGGCTTCTTTGCAGTCTTTACATTCATAGAATCACTATTTTGCTTGGTTCAACTCATCAGCGGCTTTCAAATAAGCATCCAAGGCACGAGCCGTAAGAGCTTTACCGTCTATCTCATAAGCTTTGTAATCCTCTTTTAGGGATTTCTTTGTTGCTCCTTCGACCAGTTTACCGGCCAGCTCCGTCACAAGCTCCTCGTTAAGCGTTACTTCCTCGGGGGCTTTACCCGAGACACGTGTCTCCCAATCATCGGGATAATGAGCAAACTGATTGATAGCCTTCGGGTACTCTTTCAAATACGCTTCGGCTGTTTCATTCGTTATATTCTCATTGGTGTACACTTTGTTAGTGCCAAAAACCTGAATAACAACTCCGTTTTTCAGGGTGTAATCACTCTTTTCTTTCATTTTTCCTTCACGTTTTAAATAGGTATAAACTTCTATTAGCGCATCTCGATAACAATCATTGCAAGTGGACTTTACAAACTCTTTTCTGAGTACCTCGCGATATAGAGTCACAATGTCTTCTTTGTCAGAGGCTGAAAATTCATTGCTAATAGTCATTTTCAGCCCTTCAACTGTCTCTAATGCTTTACTGTACGTCATCATACGCCTTAATCCCCCGTTCCTCCTTCGGTATTAGTACCGGAAAGAAGAGTATTAAACATTGTTTCAGTTGTTTCGGCATCCGTATTGAAAAGGTACAATCCCGCTTTAGGAGAGCCTGTTTCTTTCAGGGCGCATGACCAACCACCGTCGGTATCCTCAGAATACTTGTCTGATTCCAATGTCTCGGCAGATAGTCCCTGATAATAGCCGTAAACCTGATACTCGGCACTGCCATCGGCAGCACGGTATTTATTCCTCAGAATGACAACGAACTGTCCGTTTGCCAATCCCTCAATAATATCCTCACAAACAGCAGGGCCATTGTCCAGAATCACCAAAGGGACATCATTGGTGAAAGCGTTTCGATACGTTTTCTTCTCAAGAGAAGTCTTCGCACCGGTGAAAGGCGTGCCTCCCGGACAATAAACCTCGTATGCCTGTTTACCGGTTTTCAAGACTAGTGTCTTAATGATGTTCTTACGGGCAGCATCAAACACGGTCGCGCTGAAATCAAGATCCTTACGGTTGATGATCGCACCGTTTCCCTCTAAGCCTTTAGTAACAGGGCTGTCGCAATCTGCGACAATCCCTGCTTTAATTAATGAATCACATTTTCCCATCTCGTAGTCTTTATCAATAAGCAAATTGAATCAGGTTATCTTCTCCCACCAAAGCCCCAAGCTTACCGTTTGAATAGATGTAATTCTTACGAGCTTTGCGCTCAAACCAGATATCCAAGTCAGACATAGGGTTCTTTCCTTCGCATCCATAGAATAAGTTTGAGGGAGAACAGAACACGGCACGATGAGGAATATTCACCTTGGTACCACTCTTCTGGTATTTCTGAATGAACCTGTCCCAGATCGACACCTTGATAACTTTCACGCCGTCATACTCGCCTACTTCCAGACCATCAAAGATGGTTGTCCAGGGCATGATCGTTTTGTACTTCTCTTTGATGTCCTTAGAAAGAGAATCACAAAGAGACTTAGTAGCAAACACCGCATTATCCTGCTTATCAAAAATTCGACTATCGGCATCCTCGAGCATTGAATCAAAGATGGATGTAGCAGCGCCGAGTTCTTTCAACTTTGAGCGTTGCAGGGTATAA
Organism: Bacteroides ihuae; assembly: GCF_900104585.1. Taxonomy (GTDB): domain Bacteria; phylum Bacteroidota; class Bacteroidia; order Bacteroidales; family Bacteroidaceae; genus Bacteroides; species Bacteroides ihuae. The sequence continues at coordinate 378,267 of NZ_FNVX01000005.1, read as the reverse complement.
GTCGCTTCACCGTTTGCAGCAATAGAAGTGTGTTGCCCGCCATTAGCGGCACAGATAGCAAATAGATTCTTAAAGAAGCCGTCACAGGTTTTGAATAGTTCAATGTTGATGCCATCGGACACAACACCGCCATCGGTAACACTCAGGGCTGATTTATCACCAAACCATGTGAAACGCCAAAGCATTTTCATCATGGCATCATTCAGCTTAGGCAACACGATACCATCCATGTACTCCGTAGAGGTCAGATCTGAAATCTCAGTACCCGTCTTTAAGCAATACTGCGCAATGGTGTTTTCGAGTTCCGTATAACAAAGTTCCAACGGTATTTGCCAATCTCCCAGCTCCCATTCTTTTTGAGCTGCAGCGATAGACACCTTCTGATAGTTGGGATCACATCCGGCGCCGGCAATTCCGACGTCTTCCATCTCACCGACAAAGCCAAGCTTTTTACCCGTAGTAATATTAGGCATGAAAGTCATGAACTGCTCCATATTCTCACTCTGGAATACGCTCAGCTCAATCAATTCTTTCAAGTCCTTAACGGCTTGGTTGTCGGGAGTCAATTTTGAAAAATCTAATACAGGCATAAAATTCCTCCTTGTTCTTTAGTTTTTAGCTTTTCTTCTTTCTTTCTCTTCCCGAAGTTTCTTTTGGATAGCGGTCTCTCCTCCTTTACCCTCAAACTCTTCATGGTGGCGTGTCTGCGTACGCCCCTGCACCTTATAGCTACTGCAATGCTGAGCTAGGAATTTATCACCTCCGGCAATCTTAACGGCATTCAGGATTTTCAGATCGTTAGCCGATTTAGCCTGAGTACGTGCCTCGACTAATTCTTGCTCGAGTTGGGCAATACGGGCATCTTTTTCATCATCCGTCTCTTCTTCCTCTACGGGGCGGATTTCAGAGATCACACCGTCTGTTACAACGATAGTACTTCCGTCAGGCATCACAAACTCGCCATCGGGACTGGCCACATCGCCAACCTGCGGATCACCATCCTCGCGTTCAATGGTCAAGGTCTCACCATCGGCGGTGGACAATTCCATATCTACAATCTGCGGCACATCCTCCATTTTGGCATAGCCGGCTTTAGCAAGGACACGGTCTAACCAGCCTTGCTTCACTGTCACTTCTTTTTTACTCATACTCTTTTTGAATTGATTATACTTTGCCGTTGTCGGCACTTTAATTTTACTGATAAAGCCTAAGCGCTTGGCCTCGGTCACGCTTATACATTTGTCCTCCGCCATGATAGAGGCCAGCTCTTCACCTGCAGCACCTGTTCGCTCTACATAGAGATCCAGAAGTTTCTGCGTATCTGTCTCCAGTTCATCGGCAATAGCTCGCAAATCTTCCGATCGATAAGCATCTGCAAGGGTATATTCAGGGATGTACGGGGCATGAATCAGGTACTCGGAGTTTGGCAATCCGTACCGTCTTTCTGCAGGAGCGGAAAGCAACAATACCGTGGCCATTGATGCACACAAGCCCTCAACGGTGACACTGATCTCTTTGCCACTATCGCGAAGTTTATCATAAATGGCCCAGCCCTCGGTAACGGAACCGCCCCGGCAATTCATTCTGATGTCAATTGATTTATCATCTTCCGGAATGGAAGCAAGGAACTCGTCGATATCTTTAAAGCATGTGGAATCAACACCGGTAAACAGGAGTTTCATGTTCTTGCTTTCTTCATCGGCGATGTCACTGTAGATTTTGAGTACTGCCATATTATCCTTTGTTTTGAATCAAAGGTAGATAGTTCATTACTCGTATACGAATTTTACAAAGTGATAGTGGTCGCACGCCATGCGACCAAGTTTTATATAAAGAAAAGAGGGAGCTTAAAGCCCCCTCGATTAGATTACAATTACTTGCCCGAACTTTTTTATTATCCGGTAAAACGTAGCCTTGTTTATTCCGTATTCTTCACTAATATAATAAGCTATGTATGTCATCTTATGCCCTTCCTGAGCCATACGGGTGTAATCCCTGTACATCTCCAGATATTTAATATCGGCTACATCAATAGAGGCCTCTGATAATTTTTGAAGCGTTGATATATTAGTTGCTAGTATTTCGTATGCTGTCATAATTCATTTTCGTTTCTGAAACCAAAGATACTAATTTTTCGATATATACGAATCATTTACAATCAAATATCGCCTATAGATTCTACATACTTGGTTCTGTTGGCTACACTGGTAAATTCTTGCACGGAAAGAACCGGTGCCGGTGCCATCATGAACCCTTTAGCAATTGCTCTTGCTAACATGTCCTCACCTATCGTCTGGCTACTGTTTGCCGTAATGTTTATCGGTGTTCCTCCACCCATCGTGTTAAATGCCGATAGCATGGGGCCAAACATAGAGGTTGTTGCGGCAGTCATTACCGATTCGCCGTTACTCAACTGTGCCGGTATGCTATCGGAGGTACCGGAACCCTCACCGGTAACTAAACCTCCGGTTGCAAACTTGGCACTCTTAACGGTTTTCGTTGCCGTTGCTATATTGGTCAAAACGGTAGCAATTGTTGTTGCTACTGCCACAATATTACCGGGAAACGGAACACTTTGTGCCTGAGCAACACCGGCGGCTATTGCTTTACCTGTATTTATTGCGATCTCGGCCAACGCCAGAACCTTCGATGCCATTGCCAGACCTTTGGAATGTTCACCCGCTGCATCAGCCAGTGTAGAAAGAGCGCCGGTGATATCCGCCGTTGCCTGGTATTTCGTTTGTTCGATCTCTATCTCTTTATCTGCCACATCTTTCTTAGCATCAGCATATTCATTCCCTATATTCAGCTTACGGAGATTGAAAGCCTCCATGCTCTCACCTTCCATTTGCTGTAATTGATCCAGCTCGGCCTGTTTCTGTTCCATCTTGAGTTGCAGTATCGCTTGTTCATTACCGTATGCCTGCGCTATCTTAGTTTCATACTCGAGATTCATAGCATTCGCCTGTTTCTGATTAACGCTATTCGTGTGCTCGTCTATCAAAGTATCCTCCTGTATCTGATACTTATCCCTTATGAGGGCTTTTTGCTGTTCCGTCAGTTCCGCAGTAGCCAATTCAGCCTCCATCTGTTTTTGCATACTTTGCAACTTAAGCTGATACTCTTGTTCAGAACCGGACTTCACAGCGGAAAGCATCAATTCAATACGCTTCTGTTCTTTCTCGATGGTCTGTGTCAGCTCTTCATCGGAGAGAGCTTTTAAATCCTGTATCTTCTTTTCCTCAAGGGCCTTAATGTTATCATTGAGTGCTTGCCTTGCATTTACAGTCAGGTTCTTTTCCGTGGCAAGTTTCGTTTTCAAGTCCTCTATCTGCCTGTCATAGGAGAGTGTTGTTTCCTTACGCTGCTTCTCTATTCCATCTTTGACAAGGGCCAACATTGCATCCTCGGCAGCTCTCACGGCTTCACGCTCTTTCTCTCTACGTTCTTTGGCAGTGGAAGCAGCTTCTTTCGCTGCAGTCTTAGCGGCAGCCAAACGGGCTTTTTCGTCAGACTTATTTTCACTAATAAGTGCACTTTCTTCCTGCTTTAACCTTCTCGTCTTATCAAAATATTCTTTGCGGGCATTATAAACATCGGCCTCTAAAGTAGCCAGTTTCTGATTCGTTTCGGCGTTATTCTCAGCCCAAGAAGATTCTAGTTGCAACGCTTTTAATTTACGCTCCGCAAGCTCAACATTTCGTTTTGATTGTTCCTCTTCCAAGTTATTCGCTTCACGTACAAACTTAAGCCGTTCCTCAGCTGTGAATTTCTCTTTATCCTTTGCCTGAGTCCTATATTTAGAAACCTCCAGTGCGGATTTGGCATTTTCAACCTCATCCTTACGTGACTGTTCCTCAATTGCTATTTTCTCTTTTGCCAATCCAATAGCTTCATTATTAGCATCATTCACTGTCTTTATAGCTCCACCTAAAAGTGGGAGTTTCTCCATCATCTTCATAGTCCAATCATACATTTTCATGCCAGCTTCCACAAAGGAAAGAATATACCCTACTCCTTTTTGAAGAATACTCATCAGGCCATCCAACAGTCGCGTGACCGGAGCGAATAGAACACTTACTCTATTAGTTGCGTCTTCACTTGAATTAATAGCTTTGACAACACCCATGATTACGAGAGCTATTCCGGCCAAAATTGCGACAATAGGGTTAGCCAATAATGCCAGAAGTTGTTTTGAAAAAGCTGATACGGCAGCCTTTCCGGCCATGAATGCCTGGGACATCGAACCAATGCCACCCACCGAACTTGCTATGCTCCCCAATAGGCCACCCTGAACACCCACCATACCAAGAAGTTCGTTTTGGAATTTACCTCCGGCTTCACTAGTAGCCGTTATCTGATCCTTCATTTCTTTCATATGCTGGCGCATTTCATCACCCTTTGCACTCTGTCGCTCTTCTTTGGACATATTCATATAGGCAGTGGTCATATCATCAAGCTTCTTTTTCATTGGAGAAAGAGCTTTGGAAAATGCTTCCTCGTAATTACCGACATTACGATAAAAACGCTGAGTACCTTCCTCCGCATTTTTGAGCTTATCAGTGATAGCATTGATGTGAATAGCCAAATCTTTCCCTGATGCAGAGCTCCTTTCTGCCTCGCTCATTTCATCATATTGTTTTGTTAAGTTTGATAACGATCCACGAAGAGAAACTAAACTACCCTGCTGCTCTTTTTCTGCTTTGATATTATTCTGAGTTTCTTTTTCCAATCCCCTGATAGCCTCTTTATATTCATTAGAAGTTATCTTTGACTCGGTAAGCTTTACATTGTACTGCTCCCTTGTTATTCTTCCATTCTTCAAATCATCCTTTAAAGTTGCTTCAACCTTTTTGAGCACATCCAACTCTGTCCGATACTTAGCGATACCACGTATCGCATCTTCATAGCGGACCTTAATGTCCAATACCTTTTCTTCTACTGCTGTTCCCATAATCTTATAATTGTAAAAGTTCACATTCACATATCCCCGTATCCTCTGCCTTAACAGAGATTATCGCGTAGTACTTCCCATATTGGGCAAGATAAACCGGCACCGTTACATCGAGACTCTTTAGCTCAATTTCCCTTAACTCGATCTTCTCTTTTATGATGATTGGCTGTCTGACAACTTTCTGATAGCTCGCATAATACGTACTTATCACCGTTTTAAAATCAAGACTAACGAATGAAGCCTTTGAGTACTCCCCATTATATTTATCCTCAAGGAGTAGGCGAGGTTCACGTTTACCGTATTCCAGATAACCGTCTGAGTTATAAGTGTACATAAGGACAGAGGCCATTCCATTCTTAGTATCGCATGCTGCAAAAGGCAATGTCACGATAATACGCTCCGAATCGAGAACTGCATCATCAACAGTTATCACGCCTGAATAATCCCCCACTGCATCATCTTCTTTCCAATCAAAGATATTTTTCTGTGCAAAATCATCTAATGTGTAGGACATAGACATCGGTTTATTTTCCCTGTATGTAGCGACAACCTTTTTCGTCCAATCAACCGCCTTCGGTACATTAGCATAAATATCATCGGAAGAGATAAAACGTATAGTATTGTTTAATTCAGGAATAGCAAATAGCCCGGCAAGATAAGCAATCGACTTTATAAAAGTCAACACATCTATATTTGGAAGATTGGCTATGATTGGATAACGGCCACCTGCAAAATTCTGTGTTAATGTGGTTGTTTTCTCTGTTCCTAAGTATCCCAGGTTAATAGATGAGCCCTTTGTCGCACATTGTATTTCTTTAAGATATGGCATGATATTAATTGTTGAATCAACAACATTTGAAATCGCGCCACCTACATCTGACAAGCCATCCATATAGAAATAGTAATCCTGTTCGATCACTAGTTCTGAAGTTTCTTCTTCATTGAACAAAAAAGTAAGCAAGTACTTGCCATCATTTTGTAATTCTACTGTTGACACATTTATAGTAAGAACATCATCGCCTACAAAATCCCCGTTTTCCTGACCGTGTATGATAACCCTAGCCGTATTAGGTATTGACTTTGTAGTAACCTTGTAAACCAATGACCCAGATATTTTTAGTGTGACTTTATCTACATACGGACGGTAAGCATATAGCTTGCTGTTCGATAGAGTGAAACGGCCATAATAGTTAATCTTGTTATCATTGGTATTCAAATATAGAAAATACCCTCCTTCGTTCCTTGTCGCATATCCATAAGCAATATAATCCTTGGCCAATTTAATAGCGTATGTCTCACTATCGTTTCTTGTGAGCATAGGAATAAGCATCTTATCAACAAAAGCCTTTGCTGTATCCGGGAATTCAAATTTCACACCGTAATCATTCTCAATCAAGGACATGATAAATGAGGCCCTAACGCATGGATGATAAAATATAGGATTCTTCGGTGCGACATATCCGTCATACTTACCCTCACCCTCTGCATATCCGTAGTACGCTTTCGGGTATATGACATCTTGGATAGATCCATACTGCGTAATAGTATGATAAATACTCCACCAGACAAATAAGTCATCCGAATCATTCAGCTCATTGAGTTTTTTCTTATTACTAATAATATTACTAAAGTTCGTGATATTTCCCCATAGTAATGAAATATCGAACGTGTCTGATGTTGACAATAATACAGCGTTAGCTTTGTTCACAATCTCCACGCCATTACGAAAATACCTAGCACGGTGTTTAATTCTTGGAAACGTAGACGCACGGGTAGGCAGATCGGCATGATCTATCACACACTGGTTGTGTACCGTATTGGGTAACTTGATCGAATAACTATTGTTGCTAACGATCTTGCTCAAATCAGTGAAGATGTTACTCTTATAGTTTAGCGTAACCTTGGTATTATCATCCAAATCAACCAATTGATCATCAATATACAGTTCCTCGTTTCTCATAAGCTTTGTATTGAGGTTTCAGGTAATATGATCGTCGCCACAAAATCCTGTAGACTGGTCTTTGTCTTGGTGAACGTCGCCACAGATACATTCACCCCCTGCCATTGATGAACACCGTCATCATCCCCGGCATACATATCTACACAGGGAGACAAAGCGATCTGAAATAAGAAATCGTATGTATCACTATCAACAAGGGGGGCACATACAGGTAGCGTGTTGCTCTCTGTCTTACGCTGTTTACGTCCGCTACCTCCATGATAACCGTTCACATAGTTGTAGTCAGCCATGTTGTTACGGATGAACTCACCATCGTTGCTAACCTGCCTACTCTCATCACCGCTCTGGAACAACCAGTAACAGTAAAAGCCGTGTCGGTCTATCCAACGCAGATAAACACCGGAATCAGTATCATCAACAACACACGTCACTTTTGATGCTGTGTTCAACAACGGGTGAAACGTGAAGTCAAACGTATTGTCCCACACACTAGCCGTATCACTTGATCCGGGCAGTTCAAACACCAACTTTTCATTTGCTGAGAGTCCGTTTAACATGAGATTCCACACTCTGCGTGCTGTTGTTGTAATGGTATCCCCCTGTAACACATCATCAACATACACGTTGATGTTTGACGGTGTTGCGCAATACATGCCAACGGAGAAAGGGAAGTTCTTAAACCATGTGAGTGAACGTGTACCGTTGTACCTCTGGCCCACTTTCATAGCTCCCCAGATGATAAACACCTCAAACTGAAAGCTATTTCCCAAACTATCATCGGCCTTATACATGTCAACCTCTACGCTAAACAAGCGACCTACCTTACTATCCTGCAAACCGACAACGGAGTAATCCACCTTACTAAAGTTCAACAGGTCAAATGTTCCTTGTCCGTATGGTGACAAGTCAAAGAAACAGGATGTGCCAAACATCTCACGTTTCTCCGTGTACACCGTTCCTGTTTGTACATCCGTTATCGATACCTTGATGTAGGACCATGCATAGCCGAAGATGTTTATCACCACCGGGTTAAAGCAGAATCCTATCTCATCGGGATACTCGATTGTCGTTGTATCAATCGTTGTCTTTCTCATTGCTGTTCAAATTAATATGTTCAACATCCTCTTCAAATACGGCAAACACCCTGTTCATAATGCTATCTATCGTTTTGGGAATCTCCTGTGAATAGATATCATCACGCCCGCCGGAACGAAACAAAGCCGTACCTTCTTTACGTATCTTATACGCTATTGCCCCGGCGAGTGAGCGTAGCCCCCTTTCCTCGGGTGTGTATTTGGGCGTCCATCTCTCCGATGGTACCAGCACATAGGGAATAGGTTTGTATGAAATACCCTTGTCGATGATCCATTGCCGTATAACCCCGACAAAGCTTTTGGGTACCGGTCCGGCCTTTCTTCCGGTCTCCAATACCCCGAATGCTTTGCGACCATAAAGCGTCCCGGCATCATCATTCACCTCTACATGCAAACTGTTCACCGTACGGCCGGATGCTTTTTGTCCGGCTGAAAGATGATGCTCGATGATACGCCTGCGCAACTCATTGAGCTCTTCACCGATAATAGCCTTAGCCTGTTCTTTGCTCATAGCGTTACAAGAATTTACGTGCACATACACCCGCGACCTCTTTCAACTTCAACGAGATAGAGATGCCCGTTACCACAGACGCCAACTTTTCAAGAATGACGGAATACGGAATCTCACCCTCGATGGATTCAAACAATCCACTTTCATTCAGCTTAACAATGAACTCCATGGCCGCATTCTTCATCCTCTCAAACACAGCATCATTATCAATGCCGTTCGCATCCCGCTGCACCTTATCGACAAACACGAACATGCAGTTAGGCACATCCCTGAATTGGTCTTTCCTGAGTGTCAATGCTCCACTAACCGGTAATAGATTGATAATAGCGGGAAGAGACAAGCGCTCTAACTTAAGATCGGCTCTGGTCCAATCCTCATACACGTAAGTGAAGCCGGCCATCTTTCCGGACACACTCTTAATCTTTTGCTCTACACTATTTTTTATCTGCATACACTTTCCGTAATCTTCGTTCATACTTCGCTCTTTCAGAATCAATCTTCATGCATTGGTAAATACGTACCCATGGCAGGGATAACACCTCATCATGGTTCGTTATGCCCATACGCAGGGCATAGTAATCAATCAACCCGAACGGGCCAAAACTCAGCTTATCAATCCGGGCTTGCTGTTCTTCCGGAGTAGGCTTTACGTTTGTAGATTCAAACAGTTTGTTGATCCGCTCTATCTCACGTGAAACCCAGAAGACAAAGCCGATCACCGATTCCGCATCACCTGTTTTTACCTTTGCCCTATCCAAGCCAAGCAATACCTTACAGGGGACAAAGAACAACTCCTCGTTATTCGTGATACCCTGCAGCTCCACCAACTGCCCATAAGTAAGATCATTCAAATCTTCCGGCACCGCAGTCTTACACACATAAGCCGGCTTGGGAATTCTTTTCATTTGCTCGAACACCTCTCCGCTCGAGCTGCAGCAATCGAGCTTAACCCAGAAATCGGCAAACTGCATTTTCTGACATTTTGTAAATATCACCTTCATATCAATACCTCATTTTTACCTTTATAATCTTACACATTGTTATCAATCAGCCTCCGTAACGATTGCTCTTGCACCCTTGAGTGGCTTCCTCAATTCAAATATCATCAGCATGATAAGCATATCGAGGTAGTCAGGGGAGTGATTAAGAGTTGCCTTCATCGTTTCCTTGGTGATAAGACTTTTCTTCCTCGTGTCCTTGTCTACATTGGCACGCTTCAATAACGCGAGTTCCTCTTTGATGCGCTCCTCCTGTTCCGGGGTGCAGATGATACGGAAGTCACGGTTATTGATAAGCTCGGCCAGTTTGAAGGCACACTGTGTCTTGATGTTATCATATTCATCAGACAAGGCCCGTGCCCCGCCATGAAACTCTTTGATACCCGTGAGATAGCTTTCAAGATATGCCCCTAGCCCATCGGAATCCACGATCACATTGCTACGTGAGACGCGATGATCTATCATAGCATTACGCAAATCCGTCTCGATCATCTTGCCTGGAGAATAGGTCTTATCGAGTATCATCGTGCATACATGCCCGACAGCCTTGCCGGTAACAAACCTGTCACGCCCCTTCATGGCAAGGTCAGCGGAGAGCTTCGGTAATCCGTTCGGCCTTACATGCTCATTGGTAAACACATCACAGATAGCATCGTAATCACACAAGGAAGACGGATCATCATCATACTCCCAATTACCAAAGTACAAACGTTGCTTCGTCACATTATCATTCGTATTTTGAAGCATCTCGATATATTCCTTGGTAGCGAACGGGTTGTCCTGAACAAGAGCCGGAATGAAGGCATAAGGGGTTTTAAGCTTCCCCTCTTTCCAAGGTTTATAGAACGTCTTGTATAACCAGTTCTTTTTAGGGTTACAGGTGATCAGTATCTTTGGAGGGATACCGTACACATCATTCAGGTGACGGCCTACACGTGTCTTTAGCACCTCAAAGGCAAGGTAATGAACCTCTCCGGCTTCCTCTATCCATCCACCGGTGAACTCCTTGGAACCCAGTCTTTCATACATCGGATCTTTCATCGGGTAATAGGTAAGATCAAGAAAGATGATCTCTGAACCGCTATCGAACTTGATCCCGTCAGATGTTAGTCGGTAGTCTTTGAAATTATAAGATGCCGCGACTTTAGCAAAGGTGATAGATACCGACTCGCGACTATCCTTTAGGTTATTACGACCAACGAACCAACGTGTGCCGGGGAGATTCTGAGCGCATTGCATAAGCCATTCACAGCCTAGCCATGACTTGCCCCCACCGCCGGCACCGCCATAAAGGATGAAGTAATTTTTATCATCCCGGAGCAGGTTGTACGCCTTACGTTGCTTTATGTTGATCTTATCACTCATTACTTTACATCCTCCGCCTCTTTGGTATAAGGCAGGAAGTTAAATCCTTTGAACTCTTTCCCTCCCGTGGTATGATCTAATTCCTGCTTATCAGCAAGCCCCAGCTTACGAGCAATGATGTTCGCATTGAACGCTCCCACGCATGCACCCTCAAACTGCTGTGTCTCGATTGTTTCCTCCACGCGTGCGATGACTATTAAAAAATCTTCATCATTTGTACTACTCTTACATCCCTCTTTAAAGTTCCTCCACCACATTGTCGAAGCACCTACATAAATGCAAAAGCCGGTAAGTGAATACGGCCTTGCTGTTGGTGTAATCTCCCTCTGCGTCTGTTCCTCGTTGACGATTCTCACCTTCTTTCCTTCCTTTCGTTTCACGGGAACCGTCTTCTGAATCGCCTTCTTTGTCGTCCACGGATTTTCGTCACACCATTGGAAGTATTCACATGCTGCCTCCCAAAGAAGCTCAGGCGTAGCGAATAGTTTGTCCCTTCCGTGCTTCGATCTTAATTTCCAAAATTGATTCCCACTAGGTGCCCCCATATCTTATTTCTTTTTAAAGTCTTCACTGATTATTTTCGGAACCGTGTTGTTCCAGTTAATTTTATGATGCAAACGTTGAGTTTCTGTGCTGTTTCCCATCATTCCAACCTTCACAGAGCTCGGCATCATCATAACCGTATAAAAGCTCTTTACGTACGTACCTTGGCTGATGTATATATCAGTCATTCCTCCCTTGTTTGATTGCGTCTGCTTTTGGTTAAGTGCTACATGAGGAATTTGTAAAAAGAGATAGCCGCGGCTACCAAGTGTCGTGTATGTGTTTACGTCCTCGTTTATACGCCCTACGAATTGAAACGGACGATCAGTAGAACAGATGAAAGAGTTCATCGCCTTACGTTTCATTTTCTCGCCACGAACAATATCATTTTCTTTTCCACCTACGAAATCACCGCGTTGAGCCATGGCCACTGTCGTGACCGGTGTCGATTCATAGAACCTAATCATAGCTTCAAAAATCCTGTCAAGCTGCTTTATTGCTCTTTGTCTCACAACTCCATCACGTCCATAGGTGAATGAGAACGTATCGTAATCATCATCCAGCTCAATGAAGTATTTATAACCAAGCTTCTTAGCTATCTCAAAGCAAGCGTTACGAGCATAGACAATGGCTCTACGATCCTCAAAATTATCCGCTTCATCAAACGTATGAGAAATAGCTTCTTTGTCGAACATAAAAACATTCTCAAACTTCTGCTTGTATTTCTCAGCTTGCTTGTCCTCGTTGTCAACCACATAGACAATGGGGCCTGTATAACCACATTTACGAAGCGTCTTATCCGTGATCACCGAACCAACACGACCATGCGTCAATATAAAAGCAACAAAATCACTCTTCATCGTCCGTATCCTCCAACATTACTTCGTATATATCATTTTTCAAACGCGTATATCCGTTCTCTATAGCTTTATCAAAGTCTATAATGACAAGGGCTGAACGTTCCATGAGCGCCTGTACCTCCTTTTGGGCGTGTGCGTAATATTCAGCTATCTCTCCATAGTCGAAAACAATATGACGTGAAGCAGCTATCATCAGGAAGTCTTTAGCTTCAGGAGATATGCTTGCAGCATTGATCTCACTTATTAGAGCATCATACTTACCCATATCAAAAAGAGATGATTCTAACGGACAGATTTTACTCTTTGGCTCATACACCGGAGCTTCGATCTTCTTCGTATAATTTGATTCCTCAATCTGTGAATCAATATCGAAATTCAAATCAACATCAAGCCCCCAGTCAAGAAGTGAGCCACTATCCCACTCCAAGAGCTTTTGCATGTCCCACTCACCGTTGTTCACATTATCGCGGATCATCAGTTCATGCTCGCGTTCTTCCGTTAGATTCTCAAGTAAGTAGGTCGGGACTTTCTTCAAACCAAGCTGCATGCTTGCCTCCAGGCGCTGGTTGCCGGCTATCACAACCAGCTCACCAGTACGATTTGATAATACGATCGGACGTGCCTCGAAATAATCAGGGTTCTTTGATATCGATTCTTTGAGCTTCTCTAACTGCTCGTTCGTTATTGTACGTGGGTTATTATCGTACTTTTTCAGATCGGAAATCTTTCTGTAAACTACACTCATTTCTTTTGCTTTTATTTTCACAAAATAAAGATACCGAATAATCCCCTAAAGGACTACCCGGTAGTAGTTTACTTGGTCGCATGACGTGCGACTAGAATTATTTATCCAAAAAATTATCGACTTAAGCATATACAAAGTCAAGAACTAATACAAATTTTATTAATCATATATTCTCAATTAATTTTATTTATAAAATTAATTATATACTATTTATTTATATATTTGTACCTCATTCATACATTCTTAATAACATCTATTTATTAATCCATAAGTCATAATAAATAGATTAATAGACACTTATAAAACAATAATTATTCATTGAAATAAAGACTAAATATTAATTAATTATTATTTTATTGTTATGAAAAAAAAGTTATTAATTTCTTATTTGATAGTTTCATGTACATTGATTCTATCCAACTCCTTTTTATCGAGTTGTGCAGATGATTTAAATCCTAGTGTTTCAAATATAGATACTAGCGGTGAAGCCACGACAAGAAGTGCATACGACAATTCTTTTGATTGGGAAAACAGTACAAAAGTTGATATGGTAAACGGCAGTGGGAATGTTGTCAAGAATGTCAATCTACCATGGCAACTTGGTGTTTCTAATATGGGAATTCCATCTGGTTGGATTGATGAGAATATAGAAGAAGAATATTCCCAAAGAATGTATACCAAACAAAAGAATTGGGAGTTGGTATATAGCAATATAAATGAAACAACTTCTTATAAATATATAGTTTTATATAACAAGATGACGGGTATCTTAAGATGTTTCTATTATATATTAAGCGATCCTTCAGGTACAGGAACAACTAATTCCATCTGGGGAATAGGAGTTAATAAACCAAGTGCACTCTTTAATTACACATCAAGCATAGCCGAGGACGCTAGCGTCAGAAAAGATTCTCCAATTCATATTTCCACTCCGGTCGGAGCAATTGCGAACAACAATTTTAGCACTGTCGGTTTCCAAAATCAAGTATGGTATGGTCTTGAAATAGAATGTGCGTATGACCCGCAAACAACTATCTCAAACGATTGCAATTTATATTTAATGGGAAGGGCCGTTGATAAAATAACTTATACTGGAACAGGAGAGTCTAAGGGTAACATTGAAGGGACAATAACAAGTACCGCTCCTGCTGGCGCAGGTTTAAGCGTGCAATTCAGTAACATGTTCAATACTAATAATTCAATATCTACGAACCAAAATTCAGTGGTTGGAGCTGTTGGAGATCAAATTGCAAATGGAGTAGCAGCAAAAAGTTCTTTCTATACCTCCTTGTGGGGCAACATAAAGTCAAATGCTGCTAAATGGGCTGTATCAGGATTAGAAGCAGGCGTAAAGCAAGGACTAAGTGCTATTGTCTCAAGTGGTGGTTCTGTCGTTGCTAGTGCCTTGGGTAGTTTATTTAGTTCCATGTCGGGTAGTACTAATACTATTAGTAAAGTAGACTTGAAAATGGTATTAAATTCAAAATATAAATTTGAAGGAGAGAAAATACTTCCTGGATGGACAGACTGCACTCTTCCTATTCCAGGAACTAAGTCAGAAACGCAGGCAAATAAGCCACTATATAACTCGGCTTTAGGAGTCTGGAATTTAATTAGCACTCCTCAAATTAACTTAAGCATTTTGCATTTACAAATGACAAAGAATGGAGCGATGATTATAGATGATGATGGTAAAACAGATGCATACTACAAAAGCGTTTCAGATCAGTCCATAATAATCTTAAATCCAATTATTAGCAATGATTTTTCTATTACTGATTTTAGTTGCAAGGTCGCAAGAGTGCTAGGAGAATGTAACGAACTACAAGCAACTGCTGAACCTGCTTTAATAGAGACTTTACCCTACTATGTTGGGTATAATATCACACAGACAACTCTATTAAATTATAACTATTCTAGATTCTATGCAGGAAAGAAAAAGGGTATTGTAGAAATAAAGTTCAACCTTGTAAGCAAGAAAGACAATAGCATTATATATTTATATAAAAAATATTTTAAAGCTGACATTAATTTAGCAAGCGAAAAAACAATGTATCAAGAAAAAAGAAAATAGACTTTAATAAGATATTATCCGTTATAAAAAAGCTAAAATTAGAAACAGGCTATGAGATAGATATTTTAATAAAGATAACATATAAAAGGTAGTAGCAAATTTGACTATCCAATATTTTGTATAAATGGAAAAAATGTGTGATATTGTTTATTCTACATTTTTCCATTTATTTTTTTGCCTTAAATGACTAAATTGTTTAAGACAATCCAAACAAATTGATTTTAAGCATAGTTCATAAATTATTCTCCTTTCAACTTTTTAACCATTGTATCGGCAATCTTAATTGATTCTCTACAGAGCCAATCATAAGACACGGATTCGCTTTTGGTTGCAAATCTATATTTAAATTCATCTAGCTGTGAGATACTCTGCATTGCTGCTTTAGCCAATTCGTAACGCCGTTGTTCCCAATCAGAATCAGTTATTTCATTGCGTATAAACTCTAGATCTTCTGGTAAAAATCTGTGTATACCTGATTTATACCCATCCTCTATCCAATTACCCGCCGCATCAACAAATGGTTCTGAGGGCTCTACATTATACTCTACGCCTTTATAAATAGCTTTTTTCATTTCTGATTATATTTGAATTATTAATACTATACCGTCATCCTCTGCCGGATAACACCAATATTCTTCTTCACAAGTCCGACTATCCGATCATGATATTCCGTACTCTTGTTGCAAACGCCACGGGACTGGACCACATCGAGCGTTTTTAGATTGATCTCTACTGTCTCGATGCGCTTCTCTCCAATACGTGCGGAAAGAATCAGGGCGTTTTCTCGCGCATAATATTTACCTCCATACACGCAATGATGCATCATCGCACCTTCCTCCAAAAACTCCTGAACACTGCTCAATACGGCAATATGTATTAAACCGTCACTAAATTCAAGATCAAAGAACTTGACCTTCGATTTCTTATATCCTTCTTCATACTTCGCCGCCTCTTTCCTTTGCTGCTCAATTTTCTTTTTTGCTTCAATCTGCCGCTCCTTCTCCATTATTCGATCATGGGCATCTTTCAAATTATCAGGGCACACATACTTAGCATTTCGTAAGTCCTTGCCAAGATGGGAAAGCATCGTAATGTAATCAACCCACATGGATGCGTCTTTGATTATGTAGTTGTTACGGATGCAGATCTTAACTGACGGCCAGCAATTAATATCGGCATGACCGTGCAAGTATTTCAGTAATGAATATTGCTTGGCTTTGATTAAAGTCTCAGCCATACTGTTTGAGAGTAAGAGTTTAAATAGGCCTAGTGGAGAAATACCATGAAAGTGTCCTTTGAATCCATTCCTCGTTAAGCTAGGAATGTATCGACGCACAGGATATATGTATTCCGCAAAAATGTCATACTTCATTTTGTTAGCCGGCTGATTTCTGATTTCCAACGGAGATCCCCAATCCCATAAGTCGATATAAAAGAAGCTCATCTTAGTGGAGCGATACATGAGCACCTCTTTCCCTTCCGGGGTAATCCAATTCTGTACAGCTTCATTAACCTCATAACTGGCCGGATAACCAACGCTGCACGTTTTCCGGGCTACATAATGCCTGAGTACTTGAAATCCTTTGAAGGTGATAATGATAGTATAGTATTGTTGAATATCATCTTTCCGTTTACGTCCGCTCTCTATTTTGAGTTGTTTTCCGCAATGGGGGCAAACAGCGCCTGTAAATTGCAATAATAACGGCCCCACGGTTGGTTTCCATGTATGACCACACTCAGTGCACCAGATACTCTTTTTTCGTAAGAAGCCTCTCTGTTCAAAACAATGTTCAACTGCCCAGGTTCTTTGCTTATCTGTAAGTGCAGGCAGCTTTGCACTCAGCCCTGCCACCTGCTTTTGAAGTTTTGTTTTCGGTTTCATAATATACGCTTTCCTAATGTTAACTTAATGACATGTTTATTCTGAGGTGCCCCCCAATCAATATTTCCGATACCTATCCCCATGCTTTCAATACTCCATGTCATGTGTTTTGCTTTATCTGAAAAGTATGGAACTCCGCGATAAAAGGTTACTGTCTTATGATTATAGAAAGTAATGCCACAAGAAATTATAGCGGCTACAAAACCAAGAGCACCCGTTTCATGGAGGATATTAAACAGGGTGGTTTTTTCTTCTTTGGTTAAGTGCTTGTCATTCTTACGGCATATCCGGCTAATCCAATATGGCGTTATATCCCGGTATTCTTCTTTCTTTATGCCGGATTCTATCATGTCATACCATTTACAGGATAGAGTTAGTTTTAATGTTGTTTCTGTTCCCATGATTGCATCTATCCAAATAAACTCATCTGTTCAACTTCCTTTGATTCATTCCTCTTAGCCGCCGGCTTCTTTTTGAGTAAAGCATGCTGTTCATCAATGAGCTTTTTCATTGCCGCTTCATGAGCTGCTTTCTTGTCTTCTTCCGTCAGCTCTACTGAATGATTCACCACGACATTACAGTTTACAGGCTTGATGTTTTTAATATCATCCTCATCGTAGTAATGAACGGCCATGCCGAAGATTTCTTCATCGCCGAACCCATTACAGCCGCTTTTCTGTACCTGCTGCAGAATGAAGTTACAGCATTCGTCGACGCTCTTGTTTTCCTTTGCATAGGATACGGCAAACAGTTCATCTTCCTTTGCCCGTTGTTCTAGGTAAGATTTGATAGTTTTCTTAAATGCATCACTTGTTTTCATGCGTTTTTTCTTCAAAAGTTAATAATATACGGTCGCACGTATAAATAGCGTGTAACTCCTTTCTAGTTCTCTCGAGATCATCCGTCTCTATAGGCTCGCTAATAACTATATAAGAATCATCATCAGCGATTAACTTTGCTTCTTTTATTATCATAATAAATAGCTTATTATCTGCATGGCCACAAAGAATACAATCATGCAGAAGATGAATTTTATAATTTGCTTCATACGTTTAGTGAATTTGAATTGGGTAGGAATCTAATATATGACAAGGTTCATTTAAGTTAATACACATCAATATTACGTTAATACGTTAACCAAACCTTTCATTGTATTAAACCATGTTATAAATAGGGCTATAATGCACCGAAGATTTGGTGAAAGCCAGAATTTGGATACCTTTGCAGTGTGTTTTTCATAGTATTAGATTTAAGGTTAACAAAGGTTGGAGTCAAGCGTGACTCCTTTTTTTATTTTATGCCTATTGAATTAGCAAGTAAATCATTCACAAATCTTATCGCTATTGTTTATAGGTTCCCATTCGGTAGTTACTTTTGCCCACTCTCGGAATGATTTATCAAACTCTTCCAAATCACTGAACATGTCCATCTTCGTCTTATTTGTTGTGATCATCATTGCAAACTCTTTAAAATATCTGTCTGCACTACGTACAAAGTCATTATGCCTCATTTTTAACTCACCAAGCAATAAGCCTCTCTTTAGCATTACCTCGGCTGCTTCATCGACTAAATTGTTTGCTTCGCAGTTCAATAGGTGAGCTGCTGATAATAACATGTTCATTCTGTCCAAGCTCCCATCCTCAATGGCGGCTTTTATTAATTGTTTCTTTGGTTTCATAATGTGATGAATAGATTATTTATCCTGAACACAACGCACAGTAAAGCCATAGGCATGGTAGCTGCTGTTAGCTGGATGCACGTTGCCATACGAATTGAAGCCCAAGTAGTATCCACCTGTGGAATTTGGTGATGCCGACCAATAGCAACCGTTGGTATCTACGTAAGCGAACGCATCCGTATTAAAGTACCGATAACCTCTCGCCGGCAGAAACAGCTCACCGAACAACATTCCCTTTTTCCCTGCCTCCCAGACGTGAGGTAAGTTCACTAGAGCTTCAAATTCTTCTTTCGTAGGCAAACGCCTGCCCAAATATTTAGCAGTCTCATTGGCCGCTTCGAATGTACAATACAAGTCATTGCCATTTTCATCTTTGAGATTTTCAGTATCCCAAAGAAGTCCGTTTAATTCTATCTGGCTCATAATTTGATTAAAATTAAATCAGCAATCCAATAGATTGCATAATAAAAAACCGCAATTGCTATTACAATTACGGCCATGGAAAATTTAAACTTCATTCTTATTCCTTATTTGAATAAATCCTCTCTTCTCTGTTTCTCTTAGTAGTGGAATATCTTCCTCACGTATTTCTGCCGGAGTTTCTCCATTGAGAGTTGTGTCGGCTGACAGATTGAATTTCTCTCTTATGCGCTGGATATTCCCCACATCTTTTGTTACCCAATAGATCGTTGTCTTCATCTCCCATTCACCTCCTTTCAAATCAATTATTGCCTTGTGTGTGATTAATCGAAGAGATTTAGCTGAAGCGCTTTTCCCGGCATGTTTTTCCTCTTCTTCGTACTAATTTCCTCAATAGGCGTTATAATTTCCGGCTTTACCGTTATTATTTCCTCATCCTGTGATTTATATTCCAACCGCCTGCTTTCCCATACCTGCCAAACCTTTGATTCTTCTCGGCCTATCTCTCGAACAGATGGCATACCAAATGCATTCAGACGTTCATTCACCTTCCAACCCCCATAATAACTATCGGGGTCCAAGCTATTGTGCCAGATAACCTCACCAACACACCCGTGTATGATGAAGTTACAAACCGTCATAAGGCAGCATGTTCTATCCATGTCCTCCCCACATAAGTAATTACCTAAATTGCGAACATGCCAAGAAAGCAACGTACGACCGGAACCACATGTGGGATCAGAAATTAGTTTGCCGACCACTTTCTCTCCCTCACCGTTAAAGTCCGCCATTAGATCGCAAATCTCGCATGGAGTGAAGAACTGTCCGCTCCCTTGTGTTCTCGACTTACCGGCAACACAAGTCATGTACAGATCACCAAAAGCATCGTACCAATCAGAAAGAGACGTTTCTTTATTCATGATCTTAATCCATTCCTGGAACATCTGCCAGAAAACAGCCGTTTGCTCTTTCTTGTACTTCCAGTTCTCCAAAGGCTTTGCATCAGGAGTGAAGTAATAGATTATATACATCAGAAGATCATCAAACACGCGACTTACATCTAATCCATTGGAATAACTAAACCCACTCATTATTTTCTCGAGCTCCCGTACCTGTACAGGTGATTCATCTGCTGCCATTTCAGATTAGTTGTTTGATAAAGAATGATGAAATCTGGTATATGATCACATAAAAAGCCACATAAACGGATGCGATGAACAGCGCACTAAGTAAGAACTTGCTTTTTTTCATCTCCTACTCCTCCCCGTCAATTCGATTACGTTAAACATTTCATTAATCCTATCGGCTATGTATGAGCCGTACTTCTTCTGCACCTCGATAAGACTCAGGTTCGTTGTCACATGGGTTAAGCACTCCTTGCGCAATTCATAGCGGGATTGAAAGACGTACTGCATCACATTGAGTTCCGTCCCGAAATACTTTGCCGGCAAAGGCTCTCTGCCCAGCTCATCGAAAGCAATCGTGCGGGGCCGGCCATTGTTGTACGTGTACAATTCGATGGCATCCTGTCCCTTCATTGCAAACTTGTTCACCACAGTAGAGGTCGATTCAATGCGGAAACCACCGATAGGATAATCCCCACGGTCAAGACCTTTGGAAAACTTGCTGTAATAGTTCATGATTTGAATGATGGTAGATTTGCCCGTGCCGATTGTACCCCACAGCCACAGGCCTTTCTCGTGGTCATACTTTGCAGAAGCGCCCTCAAGGTAACGATAGACTTCATTCATCAAAGCCTTGTTCCTTTCATCAATGCTAAATTGGGGGCAAATAAATTTGCAGCACTCAACAAACAGCCGGGGTCTTTCCTCGGACGTAAACGGCTCAGGCCGTGGTCGACCGTATGATAACATCTGTTCCAAGGTCATCATTCGCCTGTTTCTTGTTTCCATTCTTCGTTGATTTTTCTATTATCCAAAGATTAGCCCTACTATCCCAGCGTTGTATTTTCACGCCATTACCCGCTTTCCAGCCAAGACTTTCAAAGTGGTTAAAGAATATTTCAGCCTGCTGCTCCCACTCGGGAAGCTTACCGGCAAAATAGCCTTTAACCTCCTCGAGCGTAGGAGGTATAAATTCTTTTTTAGGGCGTTTGATTTTGGGAGGTTTAATTTCACTTTGCGCAAATAACTCGTTAGAGTTATTCTCTTGTTTTTGTTTCTGTTTATGTTTAGTATTTAAAGGGTTACCAATTTGATTACCGTTTTGGTTACTAAATTGGTTACTAGTTTGATTACTGTTTTGGTTACTCACAGAAACCAAAATATAAGCAGCCGCCCTTTCCCTTCTATTTCCTTCAATAAAATCAATCAGTCCTTTTTGCTTTAATCGGTTGCGCAAATCAGTTATCACTTTATTTGAATAACCTAATTCGGCTTGGATTAAACGTGTTGGCAAGTCAAAGGGGCAAAGCCAGTTCCTCATGTTGCATTCCTTTAGTAGAAAGAAATAAAAGTCTGCTTCATGTGCTGTCATCGGCTTATATCTTCTGATTGACCAAAACTGATTAATTAATTCTATATAGTTCATCTTAGATAGGAATTAACTTCATTCATAAATTCTTCCAAAGAACGGCAGACAACATACTTGTTATTCGCCCTTTCAGCAGACCGCTGCCATATCCTTTGTTCATCACTCTGTACTCCTTTTAAAGTTTTCATCTCAATGCACAAGGATGCGTAGCCCTTTTTCGGAACCAACAATATTAAGTCTGCCACACCACGAATGCAACCTTCGTACTTCATCTGTGCTCCTGTCCTACTGTCACGCTTACCACCGTTAGGAACGGCAAACAGTAAGCGTGACAAAGAAGGATATTGAGCCCTGAACCACGTGATACATCCGTGCTGTATCTGACTTTCACTCTCTGGTCTCATTTCTGCGTAGTCTGGTTATACCAACTTTCAAGCTCCGCCAAATGCTTAATCAGTGAGCCGAACAAAACAATACTGATACCTTCGCCACTCACATTCGGATTCACTATTCTGATTCTCCCCTTTTCGTCCTCTACAATAGTAAAGGAGACAAGCGATTTCTTATCTGTATTTTCACTACTCATAATTTTGTTTTAAATAAATCCATTGTCATTTGAATAATATCCTCCTGCACCTGATCATCCGTACCCGTAACACCGTTTGCGATATCCTTCTTTGTCTGAATGACCTTGTACATGTATTCATCAATCGTATCTTTCCCTAGGAAGTAATAGCAGTTCACGCTATTTTTCTGTCCGTTACGGTGTGCCCTATCCTCCGCCTGCTCACAATCCGAGAATGTCCACGGAAACTCAACGAATGCCACACGAGAGCTGGCCGTTAGCGTAAGCCCCGTACCACCTGATTTGTAGTTCAGAATAATAAGCTTGCAATTAGGATCTTCCTGAAAGGCATCAACAGCATGCTGCTTCTGAACTTGGCTATCATCACCGGTAACAGTCACCGCATCCGGAAACATCTTCTTCAGCTCCATCACAACCTCTTTCAGGTAGGCAAACACGATCAGTTTTTCACCTCCATCAATAACATCATGAATAAAATCGGCAGCCGCCTTGATCTTCCCACGTGCCGATATCGCTTTAAGAATCCCCATCTTAACCATCACCTCACCACGCACTGCCCTGGCAATCTTTTCATCATCCGCATTCTTGTAATTACGCAGATAACTGATTAGATCGGACTCGGCCTTTTGGTATTCATTCCGGGTAGTGATATCAAGCGTCAGGTACTGCCGTGTCTTATCAGGCAACTGAGTGAGTACCTTGCTTTTCTCCCTTCGAAAGAAACATGTATGCCACAACCGCCAATTGAGTTCCTTTAAGTTGCTTGACCTCTTCGGACCATCACAATACTTTTCAAAGAAGTATTTATACCCTCCAAAGTCCTCTAACCGATCCATGATCTTAAGTTGCTGTATAAGATCGGTATTGTCATTCACAACCGGCGTGCCGGTAAGCAAACACACATACTCCTTACCTTTAGCGATACCCTCAACAAACTTTGCCTGTTGCGTCTTCGTTGATTTACATTTGTGTGATTCATCAATGATGATCGATTTGAACAAGTCAATACGTGGATCAAAATCTATCGCCTTCATTGTGAAGCGGCTCTGTTCCTTAATGCCACGAACAAAGAATTTTTTCAGTGATTCATAATTCACAATGAAGATATCACAGCACTTCGTTTCATAGAAGCGTTGCCATGATGCCTTACTCCTATCATCAAGTATAAGGGCATTCTTTCCGGCAAACTTATGAAACTCACGTTGCCAGTTTATCTTCAACGATGCCGGACAAACAACAAGGCACGGATACGCTTGTGATATCGTAACCGTGCCTATTGCCTGAAGTGTCTTCCCTAAACCGGGCTGATCTCCGAATATGCATCGCTTATGCTGCAATGCGTAAGCGATCCCCTCTTTCTGATAATCATACGGCTCTAGTTTCAAGCCATGAGGAACACTCAGCTTCGGCATATCAGGAAGTGAATAGTCTTTATCGATCTCTTTCTGTTCCCTGTATTGCAATCGTGAGCATAATCCCCGATTTACGGCCCATTGAGAAAACTTGTTCACATAATCATAATCACCAATGCTAACCCTCCAGTACTTTTCATCATGCACCCACTCCCTCGACGGTATCCGCTTAACACACTCATTCAACAACGGGTGAAACACAAACTGAATCTTATAGCAATCCGGCGTGCGTGTAATAAGTAAAGGTGCTGCCATATAACTATGCTACTAATTCTTTCTTCGACTTACGGGATTTTTTCGGCTTCGCTTCCTCACCGTTAATAATAAACGTTGCACCCGCATTCTCAAAGCCCTCTACTGCTTCCGCAACCGCATCAGGATTAATATCCTCAAACGGCATATCACTCGCCTCACCCTCTTTAAACGGTAACTCCTGTTGCACAACAGCCCATTTCTTTTCAAACAAGTACTGTTCAACCTCATAACTGCATTTCTGCACTGATTCATAAAGATCCAACGCATACTCGTATTCTTCATTCTCATTGTTGAACATCGTAAACGGCGCATTCAAATTAAGCACCTTCTTACTCATAAGGAAGCGCTTTCCCGTCAAAGTAACCCCTTCGCTGTCATCACTCCCGCCCATTGAATAGCCGGAAACCTCAAGCTTCGAATATATTCCATCAGGAAGATCACAGAGAAGTTTCCCATCCGCTTCTTTCTGTTCGCACAGAATTGTCAAGTGAGGAATAAGCTCGCTAAAAGCGGCGGTCAAATCCTTATGAACAATGTTCTTTCCCTCAATGGTAACCGTGTCACCGTTCTCATTGGTATACGTTGCAACAATCGTATTATCCTTTGTAATTTTTGCTTTTGTAATATCCATAATTACCTTCTGTATTTATACTCGTTAATAAACTCGGCATAGTACCGATCTTCGGGAAGAGGGAGAGTGATTCCCAGTTCAACCGCCGCATCCGCCTTAACCTTCTCTAAAAAATCAGTCATTTGCAACGTGTTTAGCATGGAAGTACTCCCGCAAACCGTCATCTCTACACCATTAATTAAAGCAGTTCTACGAAGAAAGGCCATACAGTAGTGATCATGCACATCTTGCTTATCTGTCCCTGTTTCTCGCTCAATACATGTAAACCATAACCACATCAATGCATTCTGTGAAATAGTACGCTGTTCAACATAACGTTCAATTTTCAACCTATAACGCCCATTCCTTAACTGGGAATACATAAACTCTAATGGCTTTGATAACTCTACCTCTCCGTCTTTCTTCGTTAGAATTGCTTCCTGACTCATAACACTCCAATCATTTTAAGCTCATGTCCGGAGAGCTCCATAAGCATATTAGTGACCTCTGCCATATCAATCGTTTCATCCCCTTTTTCCCAATTAAAGTCAATGAAATGGTTGTTGCATCCGTAACCATCACCGGCGGGACTAAAGCTTAATTCGCTTTCAATATCGCTTAACCGATCTTCTTCTATTGCCTTGGACACTCTGTTCAATTTTTCCAATACATGAGATTTCAAAGCCGAATATTGCCTCTCCCGCAGATTGTTGACATTGACACTCATTATATCCGAAATATTACTCATTGTTTTGCCCTCCAAACACTTTTTTATCAGTAATAAGTTCCTTGTTAGCTTCCAAAAACTGAATGAAAGCCTCGCAATGGTTTATCAGCATTTGAGTACTCTGTTTGTGATTGTAAGTGTAATACTCCGGAAACTGTGTACCACTTATAAGCGGTGTTCTACTGGTACCACCTTTTAAAGCATAAGCGGTAAACTCAAATGCTTTCACGCTATCCATCTGTCCCGATGCAATCAAACAATACGGATACACATGCCGTTGCCAGCCATGCTCGTATTTGCCAAACTCATACTTTGATGTTGTTTTGATATCGTACACCGTATCACGAATGAGTTCATCAATAAACCCGTAGAGTTCAACATTACCAAACTGTGTCGGGAGAATTGCGGAGACAAACAACTGAGAAACGGCACTTTCAAAGTAGTTCGCTTGTTCAATACACCACTGCCTGTCAAACATGAAGCGCCTATTCGGAAACTCAACCATGATAACGTTCCTTTCTTCATCACCTTTAATAGTGAAGTTATTACGTTCATCAGGCACATGCCCACGACTATGCACATAGCAATCAATGATCTCATTGAAAGCTGTTCCCTTATCAGCCGCCTCACTTTCAAAGGGAACACGGTTGATAGAATCCAACAAGCTTTGCTTCAGTTCAACTTCAATTTCTTCCGGAGATTTTTTATATTCCCCGGTTTCATTATCAATATTCCAATATGCTTCCAGCTGTTCGTCCGCTCTCAAATACTTCTCGTATTGGTCAAGTAGACTTGGATAAAATTTATAATCAGGCCGCACGTTCATACTTCTTTGATAATTTATTGTATTTCAATCCTAACTTTCTACATTTATCATTCAAGAGTGTGCCAGCCTGCACCTTACTATCAAAGATGTGCTGGAATTCACCAATACGGGTAAGAGCATCATTTGCGGAAATTTCATCTGTCACAAGCTCTACGTTCTCCCTTATCACATCCATCAAAGATTCATAGTCATTCGAGAGCTCCGTTTGCCTAGCCTGATATTCCGTGTATTTTGAAATGATGTCAGTCATGAATGTATTACGGCCGGTTATGTTACCGTTTGCATCGATGATAACCGGAATCTTTATCACAGAAGGAAGGTTGCAGGTATTCTTTCCATAGAACTTCTCGCAGGGATCGAAAGAAATTGTTTTCTCTTTTCCGATGGCCTCCATGTACCCTACAAGATCCAATTCCTTAATCAAATCACCGGCAGAGCTACCGCCAATCTCCGGCCTAATCTGTTTTTCCTCGCCATTCTTCTCCTCGCGTTCATGGGCAACAAACACAACGTTCTTACCCATCATCGAAACAGTTTTGAGAAATGCGATAAACATAGCCTTTCGTTCGCCGTATTCATTCAATGCCAACTTTCGGCCCGGCGTTTTATTCTTTGAACGAGCAATAATATCCGCACTCATAAAGTCAAGCATCTTACCGGCCGTATCAATCACGATCGTGTTATACTCTTTAATGTCCTCCGAGGCAATAACCTGATTCGTTTCATCCCATGAAGTGATTTGTACCGTCGGCATACGATGTGCAGCATTCACACGGTGCACACCACCGTCATAATCAAATAATACCGGATTAGGCGCACTCAAAGAAAGCGTCGTTTTACCGATACCCGGTTGTCCGTAAATAAGTGCTGATATTGTACTTTTGACCATCAGCTCGGTCGGTTTCTTAATAAGTCCCATGATTAATAATTTTGTGGGTTAATAAATAAAATGAATCAAAAAAATAGTTCCCGGATAGGCATTCAAGCCACACCGGGATTACAATCGATTTTATGCACCTTAACAGGCTTTACAATCATTATAGTTCTAGTTTAAAATTGTATTTATACTCCCTCCGCTAAGGTGTGGACTATAACGGAATCGAACCGCTATTTTCGGATAAACACTCCGATGTCTGCCTTTGACTAATAGCCCGTTTTGCCCCGCACGCTTGCGAGGCTGCAAAATGAAATGTATTCGGTTAAGTATAAATCCTAAAGAAGGCTTGCACTTCACGCTGTCCTTTGCAGCGACATTATTTGATTAATCTGCAATATTGCATTGTGGAGAAGGCAGGATTCGAACCTGTATTTGTCACATACCAATTGCAAACGTCCGGCACGATCGGAACCAATTCCACGCACTAGGGTGGAGCGTCTACCATTCCGCCACTTCTCCGTTTTGCCTACGCCACGCCTGACGTAGGACTTTCAAGCTAAAAAAAATCAAATACTATGAAAAACACAATTCACCGTGATTCACATCATGGGTTTAAATATTGGCTTTAGAATGCGATGATAAAACCATACCGAGTATACGAGCCCTATCACATTCCAATGCCAGTTCCATTCTCCTGTTATTGGATTTTCTCCGTTAAACATCAACAAACACGGCAATGCTAATAAATTAAGCACTAGCACGTTTATTATTATTTTTCCCATCTCTTTTCAATTTACGAGGTTTACGGTACGATCTTCTGGCAAAGCGAAGCACATCGGAAGCATTGCAAAACCATTTACCATTTTGCTTGTTAGTTGGCTTCTCCGCACGTATTTTGCCCTCACCCACTAACTTAAAGAGTCTCCCACGTCCGCCGACAATATCAGCAGCTTCACGCTGGCCGAACGTTTTATTGTTCATCACCGTTAGTATTTCCTGAAGCTTTGCCTCTATTGTCCCATCATCGAGTATCGTTGTCCTCAGTTCATTATTTGCTTGGTATATCATATCAGTGTCGTTAAATCAAGTTCATTTTTCTTTCCCGATCCAGTTCTAGCCCTCGCAGTTATACGAGCATTCTTTTTGCCTCTCATTCGTCTTAAATCAACATTGTGACATGTTACCTGCATCACAATAAATAAGACACTGAACAAGAGCTCAAGCCCGTGTTTGCGAATTTCTTTCAGATCGAAATTCTTTTTCATTTTCTCACAGAGCATATACAAAAGAAGCTCGGTATCTTTCGATATTCCGAGCTTCCTGTATATTGTCCGTTTCTGTGTTTTGGTGGTCCATACCGATTTGCATAAATTATCGGCCACCTCCTTATCGGTAAGTCCCTTGCAATATTCATTTGCGACCTGCCATTCTGCCGGTGACAAAGCATTCATCATTATGCTATCCTTTTTGCCACACAAACAAATCCTTTTTTGCATTGTGACCACTTTGCACCTGAACGGATTAATTCTGTCTGCAAACGCTGAATCGTGTTGACTACCGTTTGTTGTTGCTCAATAGGGAATACCTCTTCACTGCCTACTTCCATTTCTCGCAGAACAGGCGAAACATCCCTTCTTTCTATTGTTTCATTCATTTGTCACCTCCCTCCTTAATAAAATCATATACAGACTTTAAAGCCGCTTTTGCTTCTCGAATCGTTGGCTTCAAATTACCTTTGATATAAATAGTAAAATTGAAATCAGTTGGAGCATTTGGATTATCCATAGACCATCCATTCTTATACGCATGAAATAGAACAGCATCCACATGAGGACTGTACTGAACAAAGATTTGGCCTTTGTTTCTAGTAGAAAACTCGATAGAGTCCATAACAGCTTTTTCGACAAGCTGTCGAACGTTTTTTACTTTTCCCATAACTCTAATATTATTAATTGATTAATGTTCTCCCGAAGTGATTCGATCAACAGCATCACGCTCTTTTTCGGGAGATTTACTTACCTTTGTAGTACAAACCAAAAAATAAGTAATAATGAAAAAATCTATTATTAAAACTCAAAGAGAGATTGTCGAAACGCTTATCCATGAACACCTTAGCTTAAGCTATAAATGCGATGAATTAGAAAAACTTGGAGTCAACGTAAATCTCAGTAATATCCTTCTGGATACAGCATTCGATATCATTGGATTTCCTCAAGACACTACCATTGAAACAAACGCATCCGATAAAGATTATTTTTGCCGTGATTACCTCACTAACTCCACAATAATTGATAGAGGATCCTCAAACCAGCACCAGACTGTAGAAGACTACGTTGAATATCTGTATAATGAGATGGACAACTTGGAGAAAGAATCTCCCGAGCTTTTTCAGTTAAAGTAAGGAACGTACATTGTTTAGATACATCCTTAGTTATTAACCCCTCTTCCACTAAATAATTTATGGACTTACAAAGGCTATGCATTGTAAGTCCTAAATTTCTCGATAAAATAGTATAACTTATTTTCATAACAAATTAAAATATTAAATAAAATGAACGAACTGATTTCTCTTATTAAAAAGTCTCTAAAAAATAAGGGGCAGAGAGTTGTAATGGCAATTATCATGTATGCTCCTGTTGGCTATTTACTTATGCATAATGTAATTCCCGAATTTGAATCTTATAATTATTTCCTAAAAGTTGCCACAGTCATAGTGTTATCGACATTGGGTATACTTCTGTCTATTAATTCCTTACGCCCATTATTAAGTAAAGAGTTTAATAAATTAGATATGTACGTGTGCACTTTTTTTGCCTATTTTATCTCCATTTTAGCCCTACTAGGTTCAGTTTTGGAATTTCTATACCAACACATAGCTATATTTTCATTCTTTGTCTTTTTTGTTATTTTCCAAATATTATTCAAGTCAATTTGCAAAATCAAGGATCGCAAAAAAGCATAAGAAGAATATCGTATTTAAAATAATAGTGCCCCGATAACCTACAACGGTTTCAAGCCGGAATGATGTACCGATCGGGGCTTGTTGTTAAGCTTCATTTTAACCCACTACTATCAAGGACATGTCTACTATCTGTTTATATGGGTATGCTTCGGAGTTCCGTTGTACCTTTCTCAGTACGAACTGCGGCAGATTATATCAGTCACACGTAACCGATTGCTTTCCGGGTCTGCACCCGTATCCCTACTCAAGTCTGCTTCTGTTACCAGTTCCGAGCCTTTCAGGGAATCCTTCATTGCGGGGAGGAAACAACCCCTGTTTGTTTTATGAGTCAAACTCTCATTGCTCCCAATATCCCTTTGCGGGTAAATGCAGATTAAAACCTCATTGTATTGGGTGACTTAACGCTGCCAAGCGATTGATTAAGGTTCAATTAACCTCGTATCCTCTTTCAGATTCTCCGTTGCCGGAAGGCTCATTCTCAAAGGGATTGCACCGAAAACTAAGCCAATGCGCATTTTGCTCTCTGTACCCTATCAAAAGGTAGGTTCTAAGACCATACAGGAATATTTCATCCGTCAGTCTCCGACGTAGTGTGCCCCGTACAGGCCAGTGCTATTTGGATTGTAATATGCAGATTCAGGAATATTCAGATCATTATATGCTTTGCTTGGAGTAGCTTTTGCGGAATTACGGATAGTTTCATTTCTTCTCTCCATCGCTTTCTTTGCATTTTCATTAACACCGCTCATTGCTACCTGAAGCTTTGCTAATTTCCATGAGTTCACGAGACATTCTGAAAAGGTTTTTTCACCATTTGCTCTTCTATAACTTCTATGAGCTGTTCTCATGATTTGCGACAAATTGTATTGTTGATTTTTCATCTTAATCCTTATTAGGTATTGTTTTTTCTTTGCTTATTCAATCAATCATTGTATATTTGTGTGATTGAATGATGCAAAGATAAAGTAAATTCAAGTAATATCAAGTTTTTCATCTAAGAAATACTGGATATTAACTTATTTTAATTGATTATACTTGATTTTAGATGGAAACAAGCGAAAGAATAGCTGAATTATTAAAGTATTCCAATATGTCTGCGAAGAAATTTGCAGAAAGTATTGGAATCAAAACTGTTCAAAGCTTATATGATATACAAAAAGGAAAAATAAAAAATATCAGTAATGCACTTGCAGGAAAGATAGCCAGCGCTTTTCCAGAAATAGAAAAAACTTGGCTATTAACAGGAGAAGGTGAAATGCTAAACAATTCACCTCAAACACAAACTATCAAGAACGAAGCCGTGCTCTTTGAGTTCGGCACAATAATGAACGTACCACTCGTGAATCAATATGCATACGCTGGGTATCTATGTGGATACTCAGATCCAGAATATATAGGCGCACTGCCAACAGTCCCATTCCCCGTAGATCGAGAATATCAAGGCCAATACATCTGCTTTGAAGTAAAAGGAGATTCAATGGACGACGGAAGCAAATATAGCTTTGAAGAAGGCGACATTGTGCTTTGCCGGGATATCGCTCAGGAATACTGGAAGAGCAAATTACACATTAATAAATGGAATGCTTTTGTAATAGTACACAAGACTGACGGCGTGCTAATCAAGAAGATCATAGATCATGATGTGGAAAAAGGGATTATCACAATTCATTCCCTTAACCCCTTATATAAAGATAGAGAGTTGAATTTAGTAGACGTTAAGATGCTATTCAATGTAGTAAAAATGCAAAGGAATCAATAATATCAAGACCTTATTTTTTATACACATATCCTGAAGACGATCTCAAAGCCATCAACATATAAAAAGGCTAACGAATAACACTATGAAGATCATACTTAAAGTACATAGATACATGAAAAGACTATAGGGAAATGGCTGTATCAAACAACAATAAAATTTCATTCTTTGAAATTATAATTTTCGTACTATCCCTTTACGTATTATGCGTAATGACTCTTGAACTCTTTATGCCAATGTCTGAAGAGATGAAAGAGCTATTATGGATGATAGACACAAGCATTTGTGTGATCTTCATCATCGATTTTCTAATTAGCTTCATCAAAGCGCCACAAAAACTACATTTTCTTAAATTTGGTATTATAGATTTATTGGCTAGTATACCCAATATTGGAATACTAAGATTTGGACGAGTAGCTAAAATTATTCGCGTCTTTAGAGTAATCAAAGCTGCAAAATCAATAAATAGAATTCTAAATCAGACATTCAAAAATAAAGGAGAAGGCATCTTCAAATCGGTGATTTTATTCTCTATCCTGTTAGTTATTGCATCATCACTGCTTATCTTAACCTTCGAGAAAGGCATAGGAGAAATAAATAATGCCCAAGATGCTTTCTGGTGGACAATATATACCATATTAGGTATGGACTACTGTAGCCCTCCAATCTCTGTGTATGGGAAAATCATAGCCGCATTACTAGCCATATCAGGTATGACATTACTTGGATCATTCACAGCATACTTAGCTGAAATCTTTTTTAATAACAAAAAATAATAACTATGGACTTTAAAGATGCGATTAAACAGTTTGCGGAAAGAGTTGAAAAGCTCAAAGATAACATCTGTACCGAAGAAGCAACCAAGAATGCTTTTATCATGCCTTTCATTAATACGCTAGGCTATGATGTTTTCAACCCCCTTGAAGTAGTTCCCGAAATGACTTGTGACATCGGTATGAAAAAAGGCGAAAAGATTGATTATGCCATTATGAAAGACGGTGAGCCAATATTACTGATTGAGTGCAAGCATTGGGCACAAGACTTAAATCTACACGACAATCAATTATTGCGCTATTTCAATGTATCAAAAGCTAAATTTGGACTGCTCACCAATGGCATTATCTATCGGTTTTATACTGATCTTATGGAACCTAATAAAATGGATGAAAAACCCTTCTTGGAGGTTGACATTACTGATGTGAAAGATTCGCAAATTGAAGAGCTTAAAAAGTTCCATAAGTCTTATTTTGATATTGAAAACATCTTAAGCTCAGCCAGTGAGTTAAAATACACAAGCGAACTAAAAATGATTATTGCAAAAGAGTTTGCTAATCCAACACCTGAATTTGTTAAATTCTTCGCTAAACAAGTTTATGACAGTAGCATAACAGCAAAGTTACTAGAACAATTCACTGTGCTTACAAGAAAATCAATAAGTAGCTATATAAGCGATCTTATTTCTGAAAGACTAAAAACAGCATTAAAAACTGAAGAAGCAGTCGAAGCTCCAAAAGAAATTGAGGCCAGTCCTGAAGATAAAAATAGCGACAACAAAATTGTAACTACCGAAGAAGAACTAGAAGCATACAGGATAGTCAAGTCCATTTGCAGAGAAAAAATTGAAGTATCTAGAATTGTACATAGAGACGCTCAAACATATTTCTCTATTCTCCTAGACGACAACAATAGAAAGTGCATTTGCCGAATGTATTTTAACTCATCAAACAAATATGTAGCAACTATTGATGAGAACAAAAAAGACGTCAAACATCTTATCGAAAGTCTTGATGATTTATATAAATATTCTGAAGATTATTTTAAGGCAATTAACATGTACGAAAAGAAAGAGAGCAACGAATAATAGTTAAAGATAAATAGTAAAATGGGGGCTAAAACCAAGCGCCCCATTATATCAATTACAAAACATGAAAAAGATTCTATTGTTTCTAGCTGTAGGTGCAATCACCTCAACAGCATGTTCACCATCCAAAGAAGATAAAGCTAAAAAGCTCATTGAAGAGAGTTTGAAGAAAACCATGAAAGACTGGTCCAGCTATGAGTTTGTAGAAATATCGAAGCCTGATTCAACATTTACGACTTACTTCTCGACCTCCGAATATGATTCTTTAAGCAAAATCGAAAGTGACCTTGAGATAAAAAAAATAAATTTAGAGGTCAACTCAGGGTACCCAGATATTTATGGCAAAACAAGATGTAGAGAAATGACTGATAGCATACCAGTGATCGAACAACTAATCGGTGATACAAAAAGCAAAATAGAGATTGGGAAGAAAAACTTCAAACGCCAATTTAGTGGATGGTATACAAAATTCACGTGCAGAGGTAATAACAGCTTAGGTGCCAAAATTATAGAAAAAGCAAATTACTATTTTGACAAAGATATTACTGAAATAGTGCACACTAGTAATGAGGCTGAATAAAATACAATGGAAATAGCTGTCATACAAAACAAGATATACGAGATTAGAGGATGCAAAGTAATGCTTGACTTTGACTTGGCAAAACTCTATGGAACAGAAACCAGTTTACTCAAAAGAGCTGTAAGGCGAAATATTGAACGCTTCCCAGAAGATTTCATGTTTGAGTTAACAAAAAAAGAGGCTAATGATCTGATATCCAGTAGGGTATTCCAAAATGGCACACCCCAATACAATTTCAGTGCTTACTCGCCTTTTGCCTTTACCGAACAAGGTGTAGCGATGCTTTCATCCGTTCTAAGATCAAACATCGCTATTAAGGTAAACATTGCCATCATGCGTGCATTCGTCAGCGTAAGACAATACGTATTAAGCAGCGAAGCTAATACTGATGAAATGAAAGAGCTTCGCAATAGAATATTGGAACTAGAGCAACAGGGGCCAAAAGCCTTTAAAATGATTGAACGCCTTGGAAAAGAAACAATGGAAGCCATTAATGACCTTAGCGAAGATTATCGAAAGGAACTTGATGATATCTACCTTGCTCTTTCACAATTAGCGGCGAAGCAGAAAGATGATAAGAAGAAGCCGCCACGTAAGCCAATAGGATTTAAAACTTATGAAGATGATAAATAGCATATCACAGTGTAACAAGAACCGTACCGATGAAGCATACTGTTCCCTCACTCCTACCTGCAAAGGATGGGGTTGCAAGTTTCTCACTACGGTGATTAAAGAAGTGCCGGAGACGGAAGAGGAAAAAGCCAGGCTTTTCGCCAAGGTCTACCGGGAAGCAAAACATAAGGGGGTGATTGATTGCCCCGCTTACCGCTCGATCTTCATTGATGAAGTACTAGAAAATATTGGACATATAACAAATGGAAGCTTGACCCCAATTTACTAAAACGAATCTTCGAGAACATGAAAATGAGTAGTAACCACCTAATACACTGCACGTTACCGAATTCCCTTTAGGGCATTCGTAACGCGTAGGTCGCCGGTTCAAGTCCGGCTACCGGCTCATGCAGCCTCAGGAACTTCCTTATAAAGCAACAAACCTCTCTCTTAAAACTGTTACTATATTATTTATAGCGATTCAGCTCTTTTTTCTCTCCTATTTGCCTGTATTCGGGCAAGAGACCTATCAAGGCACAACTCTAAACAAACTAAATCTTCAAAACTTAGAGATTCCCAATGCGACAACCTCCCGAGAAGAACAAGTTATAAGGCATAAAGGATATATTGTTTCATACAATAAATCGTGGAAACTACCAAACTGGGTCTCTTATGAACTTACCAGAACCGAACTCACCGGTAAAGCAAAAAGGAATAATCGTTTCATGAGTGATCCCTTCGTTTACGGGAGCAGTGCCAGCAACAAAGACTATGCTCGTAGCGGTTTTGACAAAGGGCATATGGCTCCGGCTGCAGACATGAAATGGGATGAGGTAGCAATGAAGGAATCGTTCTACTTTAGCAACGTTTGCCCTCAACATCCGGAACTAAACCGGAGAAAATGGAAGGATCTGGAAAGCCAAATTCGTGATTGGGCAAGAGTAGACAGTGTACTTATCATTATTTGTGGACCTTTGGTCGATAAGCAATCAAAAACTATCGGACGAAACTCGATCACTGTTCCAACAGGATTCTTTAAAATAATACTATCGCCTTTCCCAACTCCGAGAGCTATCGGTTTTATCTTTAAGAATGAGCGTTCTGTAGCCAACCTTAGAAGTTATTGCATAACGATTGACAATATAGAAAGCATAAGCGGTTTAGATTTCTTTTCTCATTTACCCAATAAGCTCGAAAGGCAAATTGAATCACAAATAGAGTTCTCGCACTGGCCCATGAATTAGTGTTCCAAAATTCCCTTCCAAGAAATTTAATAAAGATTTTAGTCCATCGACTAATTCTATTCACCTATTTCTTTATATCTTTGGCGGCAAATTCAACAGACTCATCCGATGATTAAGAAAAATAAGAAAAAGTTATCAATAATCGCAGGCATCGTCTTTGCTGCAGGTTTTATAGCTATCGGCACTGTATACTACTATTTCTTTTCCTCACAATTTCATCCGCAAAAAGAAGTTTACGTCTATATTGATCGAGACGACACGCTGGACTCTATTTATAACAAGGTGATAGACAAAGGATTACCGGGCAATTTAAGTGGATTTCGCTGGATGGCTGAATATCAAGATTATTCAAAGAGCATACATACCGGACGATATCTCATAAAACCCGGAGATAATGTGTACCACGTATTCAAACGCATGGCAAGAGGGCGGCAAACACCTTTGAATCTGACAATAGGTAATGTACGAACAAAGGAGAGATTAGCCCGCAACATAGGAAAGCAACTGATGATTGACTCTACGGAAGTTGCTTCTAAGCTTTTAGATTCTACCTTTTGTGCTAAAATGGGTTATAAAGAGGAAACGATTATATGTCTGTTTATTCCTGAAACTTATCAGGTGTATTGGGATATAAGTTTGGACGACTTCTTCAAGCGGATGCAAAAAGAGCATGCTAAATTCTGGAACAAAGATCGACTAGCTAAAGCTAAAGCCATCGGGTTAACGCCTGAAGAAGTTTCCACTGTTGCATCTATTGTAGAAGAAGAAACCAATAACGACAATGAAAAGCCGATGGTAGCAGGGTTATATCTGAATCGATTTCACGCATTAATGCCTCTGCAAGCAGACCCTACAATCAAATTTGCCTTGCAGGATTTTGGTTTGAGGCGGATCAAAAATGAATACCTCAGCATTAACTCACCTTACAATACTTATAAGAATATCGGATTACCTCCCGGCCCTATCCGAATACCATCCGTGAAGGGTATTGATAGTGTGCTCAATTATGTGAAACACAATTATATATATATGTGTGCCAAAGAGGATTTTTCGGGTACGCATAACTTTGCATCCAATTACGCTGAGCACATGGTAAATGCCCGCAAATACTGGGAGGCCTTAAATAAAAGAAAAATATTTAAATAATCGCCTCTGATTATTTAAATAGATACCGACTAATACATGATTAACACTAAAAAGAACGATATGAACAAACAACTTTTACTCGGAGATGAAGCTATCGCTCAAGCAGCTTTAGATGCGGGACTTTCGGGCGTATATGCGTATCCCGGAACTCCTTCTACCGAGATTACGGAATATATTCAGGGTGCTTCTATTACGAAAGAGAAGAATATACACAACCGTTGGTCGGCTAATGAGAAAACGGCTATGGAAGCGGCATTGGGAATGTCATTTGTGGGTAAAAGGGCATTGGTTTGTATGAAGCATGTTGGACTGAATGTGGCTGCTGATTGCTTTATTAACTCAGCTGTTACGGGAGTTAATGGGGGACTGATTGTGGTTGCTGCGGATGATCCAAGCATGCATTCTTCACAGAATGAACAGGACAGCCGCTTTTATGGGGATTTCTCACTGATTCCGATGTTTGAACCAAGTAATCAGCAAGAGGCTTACGACATGGTGTATAGCGGATTTGACTTTTCTGAAAAAACAGGAGAGCCGTTGCTATTACGCATGGTGACGCGATTGGCACATTCTCGTTCTGGTGTGGAACGTAAAACTCAAATGCCTCAAAACAATATTTCTTTCGGAGAAGATCCGCGACAATTCATCTTACTCCCCGGGAATGCCCGTAAACGATACAAAATGCTCCTTGCCAAACAAGATGAATTTATAAAGGCTTCAGAAGAATCTCCCTATAACTTATACATTGACGGGGCAAACAAAAAAACAGGTATCATAGCCTGTGGCATCGCATATAACTACTTGATGGAGAACTATCCGGAAGGATGTGAGTATCCGGTGTTAAAGATCGGGCAGTATCCATTGCCTAAAAAACAGTTGAAACAATTGGTTGAAGTATGCGACGAGATTCTAATCTTGGAAGATGGGCAACCATTTGTAGAAAAGCAGTTGAAAGGATATCTGGGCATGGGATTGAAGATAAAGGGAAGACTGGACGGAACTTTATCTCAGGATGGTGAGCTAAATCCTGATACGGTGGCTCGTGCCATAGGAAAAGAAAATAAATCGTACTTCACAATACCCGGCATCGTAGAAATGCGACCACCTGCACTTTGCGAAGGTTGTGGTCATAGAGATATGTACACAACTTTGACGGAGGTATTAAAAGAGGAATATCCTACTCATAAAGTATTTAGCGATATCGGTTGCTACACACTAGGAGCGAGTGCTCCTTTTCATGCCATCGACTCATGTGTAGACATGGGAGCTTCTATCACAATGGCCAAAGGAGCTTCTGATGGAGGTCTCCACCCGGCAGTTGCTGTTATCGGCGATTCTACTTTTACTCATTCGGGTATGACGGGATTGCTCGACTGTGTTAATGAGAAGGCTAATGTTACCATCATCATATCTGACAACGAGACGACTGCAATGACGGGAGGACAGGATTCCGCCGGTACAGGACGCTTGGAAGCTATTTGTGCGGGCCTCGGAGTAGAGCCTGAACACATCCGCATCATCGTTCCACTGAAGAAGAATTACGAAGAGATGAAGCAAATGATACGAGAGGAAATTGATTACAAGGGT
Organism: Bacteroides ihuae; assembly: GCF_900104585.1. Taxonomy (GTDB): domain Bacteria; phylum Bacteroidota; class Bacteroidia; order Bacteroidales; family Bacteroidaceae; genus Bacteroides; species Bacteroides ihuae. The sequence goes on along the minus strand of NZ_FNVX01000005.1, from coordinate 339,649 downwards.
GTTTCTGTAATTATCCCTCGTAGAGATTGTATACAAACATTAGCACGCAAAAAAAGGAATAAATAAGCCATGAAAAAGGATATTATACTATCAGGCGTAGGTGGACAAGGTATCTTGTCTATTGCCACAGTAATAGGTAAAGCTGCCTTAAAAGAGGGGCTTCATATGAAACAGGCGGAAGTGCACGGTATGAGTCAGCGTGGTGGCGATGTGCAATCGAATTTGCGAATAAGTGACTGCCCCATCGCTTCTGATTTAATTCCATCGGGTAAATGCGATCTGATCATTTCGCTTGAGCCAATGGAAGGGCTTAGGTACCTCCCCTATCTCAGTGTTGATGGCTGGATGGTTACAAATGAGACTCCTCTTATCAACATTCCGAACTATCCCGACAAAGAACGGGTAATGGCGGAAATAAATAAGCTGCCTCACAAAATAATACTCAACGTAGATGAAGTGGCCAAAGAAGTAGGTTCTGCACGAGTAGCAAATATCGTATTATTGGGAGCTACAATACCTTTCTTGGGAATAGATTATGCTAAGATACAAGATAGTATTCGTGAGATTTTTGAACGTAAAGGCTCTGAAATTATAGAACTTAACCTTAAAGCATTAGCTGCCGGAAAAGAGATTGCAGAAAAAATGATGTAAAAGCGTGAGTGATATAAACAGAAGCAATAAATAAACTAAATATGCAATTATTAAAAGAAAGAATCCTGCAAGACGGAAAGTGTTTTGAAGGGGGTATCCTGAAAGTAGACAGTTTTATTAACCACCAGATGGATCCTAGATTAATGAAATCTATCGGTGATGAGTTTGCACGGCTTTTTGCTTCAAGCGGAGTTAACAAGATAATGACCATTGAAGCTAGCGGCATTGCTCCTGCTATTATGACGGGGTATCTCATGGATCTTCCTGTGGTCTTTGCAAAGAAAAAATCTCCAAAGACAATACAAAATGCATTAATCACCACTGTTCATTCGTTTACCAAAGACCGTGACTATGAAGTCGTTATCAGTTCGGATTTTCTCACTCCGAATGACAAAGTACTGTTCGTCGATGACTTTTTAGCCTATGGAAATGCTGCCTTAGGTGTTATCGATCTGATGAAACAATCGGGAGCACAACTGGTTGGAATGGGATTTATCATAGAGAAAGCATTCCAAAACGGACGAAAGATGCTCGAGGAAAAAGGGGTACGAGTAGAATCTTTAGCCATAATAGAAGATCTGTCCAATTGCCAAATCAAGATAAAAGAATAGTAGAACACACAGATGACTTACACAGGTTTGGAAAATCTTTTTGAAGCTCCATTTCGCATCAATGGGTCAAAAACAGCCGCTACATTGCGAATATAAAGCATGCCGTCATCTGTTATGTTTATTTCTTCAGGAGTATAAGTTATGATACCATCATTCTTCATCTCCTCCAGTTTACTTGGGTCATAAGAGATATCGGTCTGAATGGTTTCTACATCCAGGCCGATATGTTCCGAAAGTTCTTTCCAGTTCATACGATTATTGCACATCAACGCAGTAATAACCTCACGAGCCAACTGCTCTTCCTTGTTGAGCGCATAACCACGCATGACAGGCAAGTAGCCTCTGTTGACAATCCCTATATATTCTTCGATGCCTCGCACATTCTGACAATAAGCAGAAGAGAGCTGGCTAATAGCCGTTACACCAAAAGCATAGACTTGTCCGGTAGTGGCACGCGTGCAATATCCCTGAAAGTTGCGATGAAGCATGCCGCTCTGAAGAGCAACATACAAGGCATCATCCGGCTGCACGAAGTGATCGAGGCCGACAGGTTTATATCCACAGCCTGTAAGTATGTCTATCGTTTTTCTATACATCATGCTTTTGTCTTCCGCAGAAGGTAATCCTGCTTCCTCCAGTTTCAACATGTTTTTATTTACCCATGGAACATGAGCATAAGAAAAGGTAACTAGTCTATCGGGGTTCAGAGTTGCGGCTTTCCGTATCGTCTGTGCAAATCCTTCTATTGTTTGTTTGGGCAGGCCGTAGATAAAGTCCATATTGATCTTCACGTTGTGAGAACGCAGTATAGAGAAAATTTCTTCCACGGCCAGAAGAGATGGAGTGCGATTAGAGATTTGGAGTACTTCTGTATCAAAGTCTTGCACGCCAATACTAAAACGATTAAATCCCGCTTCAAGCAATTGCAGCCAATGCTTTTCGTTCAAATAACCCGGATGACATTCGATCGCAATCTCAGGATGCTCAATACAAGCGAATGATGAAAGAAGTAATTCATTAATTTCTTTGAGGTAATGCAGCGGAATGGCTGTTGGTGTTCCACCTCCATAATGTATCTGGGATATTTTTCTGCTTTTATCTAGAAGTGGCAACACCTGCATAATTTCCTTTTTCACCGCATCCACATACGCAGCTACTACATCTTTCTTTGCCATTGGGTAAGAATTACATCCGCAGTAATGGCACAAACGTGGGCAGAAAGGAATATGGATATAGAATGAAATATAATCAGGATGTTCCTGATTAGAAGCGATCACTGCCTCAGTATAATCATTGGAGGTATACCCTTCATGAAAATAATTGGCTGGTGGATAGCTTGTATAGCGAGGCGTAGGAACATTGTATTTTAAAAGCAAATCAGATTTCATATACGCAATATTTTTCTAAAGTAAAACCAGATAAAGAGTAAAGAGATTAGGGATAGTCCGACTTCTACCAGAAATAGATTACTATATCCCACACAATCGGCCAACTTGCCACTTCCTACGGCTACAATCATACTGCTGAAATGCAGAATCACAATTTGCAAGGTGAAGTCGGTACCTTCACGACCTACCCTTACATAGTCCATGGCTACGGTATAAACCAAAACAGTAGAGAGTCCATAACTAAACCACAAGCAAAAGATGACAATATAGAGTGCAATATCGCCCACATTCTCCATCAAGGAAACAAAGACAAACAAGAGAGTGGTGCACAAAACAGAAGTAGCAAAAAGAGTAGCCGCATGTCCCCTCCCCCATCTACGAATAATATGTCCGCTTACATAGGAACCTAAACATCCGCAAAGCGACCCAAAAACGCTAAACATAAAACCAATATCAGCAATCGGGTAACCTAAATCTACCATCCATGGTTTTAGCATGGTCAGGGTTCCAATCAGTCCGGAATTAAAAAGAAAGAGGAAAGTTAATTGCGACCCTATTCTACGTTGACGGAAGAAGAGGTACAGGTCTTTCATACTGATAGGGATTCGCCCGGCACGCGAAATAAAGGTATGATCGCGATAAAGAAACAAAGGAATAAGCATAAGAAGAACGAAAGCTGAAAGCCCAAGTAACAGACCTGTCCACCCCATGAGTTTGTAATGAACCAGTAGCAAACCACCTCCAACCAAAGAACCAATAAAGCTGCCCATGCTCTGCATACTGTTTGCACGTCCTCTATCTTTCTTCGGAAATGAAAGTGTTGTTAAAGCATCAGTGGCAATATCCTGCGTACCGGAAGCAATAAAGGATACGATGATAAGGCATAAGACTACAGCGAAATTTGCTTTCAAATCAAGAAAAGCCAGCATAAAAATAAGAACGGCATAGACTATTTCTGAAGAGAAAATCCAGCGTTTGTATGTTGCCAAACCGGAAGTTTTCCTATCGACAACTGGTGCCCACAAAAATTTCAAAATCCAGGGAAGTTTAATAAGTTGCAGCATCCCAATAGCCGTAAGTGAAAAATTCTCTTGTCGCATCAATACGGGCAGTAGCGTACTGAAAAGACTCATTGGCACAGACTGCGCAATGTATAGTGACAAAAAGGTAAAGAGCTTATTAGCCTGTTTATCTGCCATTCTTTATTTTACTCGTTATAATGTCAATGAAATTGTGGTACCAAAGGTAAGGGGTTTTCCTTTCTGAGCAAAATTATTTCCCAACGAGCTGAGGTAAAAAGCCATATATTCTCTGGAAGTAGCATTCTTTATCCACAAATCAACTGTCAAGAACTTCTTTGAGGCAGATACTTTACCATTAAGCACTCCATAAAATCCTTGTTTCACTGAGTTATCATCATTAAAGTAATGTTTTCCTGTTCCTGTATATTGGGCAGAAAAGCAAAGTCTGTCAATACATCTTGAATTCAAGTTTAACGTATAGTCTCCACCAAGCATCAAAGTCTGATTAGGCACATAGGGAATATAGTTTCCTGAATAGTCCGCATCTCCATTAACATAAGTGCGAAATTTAGCTTCTGTATAACCGTAACTTAGCTGTAAATTCAAGGCGTTAGTAACTCTTCCATTAAGCGTTAACTCAACTCCCTTACTATATGATTTACCCGCATTAGCAAGCAGAGAACCTTTGCCGGTAGCCAAGGGATGTGAAATTTGTTGATGTTTCCAATCGATATAGAACAGGGCCAGATCTCCGTATATTCTATTGTTCAGCACAGAGAAACGATTACCCACTTCATAGTTCCAACTATATTCAGGAGAAAAGGTACGCTCATTGTCTGCACTAAAGGTAGTGTTGAAACCTCCTGTCTTATATCCTTTTGTGGTAGTTGCATAAATCATGTTACGAGGATCAAACTGATATTGAAGAGATAATTTCGGGGTAACCTGAGTAAAATTCTTGCCATCATTCAAGTGGGTAACCTGAGTTTTTTGTCCGTCAGCCACTTTTGATGAAGTATAATCCTGCTTGGCCTTCTCATAATCGAAACGCAAACCCAATGTCATGGATAAATTTTTAATGAGCAAGTCTTTCACTGTGGATTGATGATAGAAAGCGATGCCATAGTTTGGCTCATCATACTCTTTCAACGTAGTTGCAACCAGCACAGAGCGGTCACTCATTTGATAAAATCCAAAGAGGCCATTCAGCCATGAGTAACGACCATTTCCTTTGGAGCGCATTTCAAACTCTTGCGAGAACTGATGCTGTTGTTGCTTCTGAGTAACAAAATAAAGCGATGCAGTAGTAAAGTCTTGATCAATGGCTTGTCTGTCATCTAAGTTCTGGTATCCTGTAACAGATTTTACCTGAAAATGCTCAAAATCATAATCAAAAGTCAAACCGCTTGTCAGCACTCCCTGACGATAGGAACTATAATCATTGTAATTCACGTGTCCTATCTTACCCGTTTCGGGATCAATCAAGCCATACGGATAACCACCTTGATCGGTATATTCATAATTTGCAAAGAAGTTTGTTTCCAGCCCACAATCACTTTTCCAGATTAGTTTGGCTCTTCCCGAAACTAAATTTAGATCATCCGCATCACTTCCGGTATAATCATTTTTAAAGAAACCATTATTATGTTTATACTTGGCAGAAACAGAGTAACCGAATTTATCAGAAGTCTTACCATAATAACTTCCAGAGAATTGTGTTTGTCCATAATTGCCTAGTAACTGTCTGTAATTGACTCCCTGATAATCCAAGGGATTCTTTGTATAGACATTGATAATCCCTCCCATCGTATTACGACCGTAGAGGGTTCCTTGTGGACCACGAAGTACTTCAATTCGATTTACATCATTCATATCAAAGTCAAAAACAGACTTATCGAAGAAAGGCACACCATCAACATAGAGCCCAACTGAAGGTGAATTTATTTTGGAACCAATGCCGCGTATATATACCGGAGAAGTCAACTTAGAACCGTAATCAGGAAAATAAAGATTAGGAATATAAGCACTAATTTCTTTTAGGTCAACAATGTTATTTGTGTTCAGATTGTGAATTGAAAGAAGAGAAACGGAAGCAGGTATTTCACCAAGATTCTTTTTTTCTTTATAAGAAGAAATAAGTACTTCATTGAGCATCACGCGAAGATGAATAGCTGAATCGGCTAAAATAGAATCAATAACGGCCGTTTTTCCCCATGAGTTGGCACAAAAAAGTATTAAAAGGAATAATGTAAATGTTCTCATTCGATCTTTCTAAATTAGACTGCAAAATTACATAATTCAATTTTGCCATACAATCCTCATTAATTAGGATTTAGAGTGAGCATTTATCTCTTTTACAAGAAATGTGTAAGCTACTCAAGTTAACCTATAACAGAAAAACAGGTCAAAAAAAAGCGGTATACTTAAAATAAGTATACCGCTTCTTCTATGAGCTAAAAGCGCTCTTTTCTATTTCATTCCAGAATTACAACACGATTAAGATAATCTTTGCTAAACATATTGCTTGTTCCACCGAAACCGATTAACTCTAATTGCTCAGAAGCTACACCTTCTTTAATAAGAGCTTCATAAACAACCTTAGCACGTTTTTCGCTTAGTTTTTGGTTCAACTTAGCGCTACCAGTTGCTTTATCTGCATATCCTGCAATTTTATATTTCTTGCCTGGATTCGCTTTAATAATTTTCGCAGCCATCTGCAAGTTAACCATACCGCGATCACTGATCTTAGATCTTCCAATTTCGAAGAATACAGCGCGTGGACCTGCTACAGATACTTCTTTAACAACTTCTGTAGTTACAGGTTTTACATTAGCAAGAGCATTCTTAGCCTTTGCTAAATCAGCTTGAGCATCAGCCAGTTCACTTCTGTATCTGTTAACTTCATCATTGATTGCAGATTCATCAATTTTAGGACAAGTTACAAATTTCTTTCCACCAAAAGTATAGGTAACACCAGCAGTCAAAGAAACAGCTCCGTCAGTATATGCACTACTTTGCTTACCAAACATAGAAGGTGAAACTTCTCCTCTGGCTTCAATATTAATATCAAAATACTTATTGACATTAAATTGTCCCATCAAACCGACAGAACCATTGATCAAGGCATTAATCTTTCTTTGATTACCAAAAGCTTTTGCAAAAGTTAATCCAGGGCCTGCAAATGTAGAAATAGTGAACAAGCGATCTTCTTTATATCCAGCAACAAGGTTTGTTAGATTTAATAGAGCATCAGCATGTAGCGTCAGATATTTCTTGTTTTTTATTTCTTCATAGGTTCCTGCTGAATTATACTTTGAATACAATGTTGACCACATTCCAGCAAACTGACCACGAACACCCCATACTGGATTAATTAATTTACCCACAGATATACTAATCAGTGGAGTTATGGCATGTCCAAAGCCATAATCAAAGTTGTCTGGATTGACACTGCCTTGAGCTCCAACTCCAGCACTGATAAAGATATTATCCTTAAATCTCTCAGAATAGTACCTTTCTTTTGCACCTTCATTTTGAGCCATAGCTGTTGAAGCTCCAACCAAGAATAAAGATAATATTGCTATTTTACTTTTCATTGTTTATTATATTTTAAATATTTAACTCTTTTCACTATTACTTGCCTCGACCATTACTTACTTCAAAAATAGATTTAAGAGAAAATTTCTCTTCTAGTAAAAGATTCCATCTTTTACATTTTTATCTATGTATGTAAGCGGCTAAGAAGCAAATGGCCCTCACCAAACGCCAATAAAGCAAGACACTTATGGGACGGCCATAGGAGGAGTTATCTCCTTGTTCACAAAGTTAGCACCGAGATTACTCTTTTATTCTCTCACATTTTATACAAACAGAGTATACAGTAAAACCGGTTACGCCGCATATTAATTGAACCGAAGATATGGAATACTAAAGTAAAAAACATTTTATTGAAATAAAGCGTTCCTATATCACTTCCAGTATTCTTCACTTTTGATTCAATTTATATACGGTATCTTTCCTTTTTTATTCAGCACCACCTGCACCACCACCTGCATTAGTAGAACCTCCGTGAGTATCATGACTGTCATGAGTATCAACTAAAGGAACAATACTTACGCTAGATTGCCAAGTAGCTGTACCTCCCCAATTAATATTGTTAATCAGAAAAATGTATTCTTGGAGCTTAATAGTATAAATAATATTATAACCGTAAATAGAGTTACCTCCTTCATATAGAGTTGTATTTTTTGTTACTCTTGTCAAACCATATGCCTTATTAAGCTGTCTAGCCACATTTGCAATAAATTGATCTAAATCAGTTACGGCTCTTGTAGTTGGTGTTTCTGTAAATGAGAACCCTTCATTATAAGTATAACTAACTTCTATAGGGTCAACAGTAGCTGTGTTCAATGTCAATGGAGTTGTAATTACAATGGTTCCATCAGTAACATCAATAGTTGATGCTCCCATAGTAGTACCAGTCGGTGCTGTCGTAGGAATGAAATTATCCTTAACTACCGTTTGCATCTCAGCAGTAATATCATTTGCTGAAGGAGTTGTTACTTCAGTAGGTGACGTTGCTTGAGAGTCAGGAGTAAACAATGCTATATCAGCAACAGCAAAACTCGTTTGCCCATCTGCCACGACAACACAATATACCGTTTTTGTAACATCATAATATCCTTCAGCAGCGACAGAAACAGTGTGAGCACCTGAAGTAGTTACTTGCTGGATAAAAGCACCATTTGTTAATGCAACCACAGCATCATCAATTTTTACAGTCGCAGTTGAAATAGGTTGTCCATCAGAACCATCAGAAATTGATCCAACAACATAATACGCTGCCGGGTTAACTGTAGTTGTGTCAACCTCTTCTTTTTCATAGCAGCTAGTAAACATCGTACCGAAAACTGCCAATACGGCTAACGCCAACTTAGCGCTATAACCGAAAAATTTACCTTTCATTTTCATCTCAATAATTTTAATAAAATTAATAATTCAATAATTCTGATTTAATAAAATACGGGTTAAAACTATTATCTTGCATCATGTTATCACTAGCTTGGGACTTATAACCTTTCCCGTAAGTTCTTTCATTACCCGCATTGTAGCTAATCCCCATGTTTTTTGAAGTCACAATCCTAGGAATATATCCTTTTCTCTTATATTTATAAGGAGGTAAGGCTATTTGAAAACGAAAGCCTCCATTAAGCCCATTGTTGCCGGCATGCTCAACCTTCATAGCATAAAAACCGACAGAAGCATAACGAAAATGTCGGGTCATATCAAATCGTACTCCATATTCTCCTTCCAAGTATCTTTCGCCTTTCAAGCCAAACTGTGTGTTATATTTAGCCCAATAAAAATTTCCTCCTAAGTTTCCTGTTAAAAGCCATTTATTTCCGTGGTAATAAGCCCAGTTCTCAAAATATCCTCGCCCAGTATAACCAAGCCTTCCCTCCAAAGAGAAACGTTCATCCTGTAAGAAATGTTTAGCTCTTACATCAATTCCCCAACGAAAACTATTAAAAAAGCCCACGGAGGAAGTTAAAAGAGTTCGCAGGGGTAAACGGAACGATTGAGAAAGGGTTAAAAAACCAGGCCTCACTTGCTCATACCGAAGGCCATAGTCATTAACTATTGGTAGAACTATTTGGCCAGTAAATTTCATTCCTCTCCATAATGAAACTTCAACAGCTGGAGAGAGGTTAAGTAGAATGTCGTAAACTCTAGATAGTTTATAGTTTTGATAACTAAATTCTGGATATACCACTATATCAAATTTATACAAAGAGCTATTCCCCCTCTTCAAATTCTTTATCTTATCCCAGTTACTTCCCAGCTCATAAGTAGCTACCCAATCTTCCCGCCTCACAATGGAAGTACTATCATTCAGCGAAGATTGATAATATAAGGAAAGCTGCGGTATATTGTTATCTAAAATAATTAGACGACAATTCTTATTTTGAGGTAGCCCCGTTTGTTGTATCTGATCTATAGCTCTAGCGATACCAACACCACTTAAGCGGTAAGACGAATTCTCGATAGCAAAAGACCTTTCTGTATCATCTTCATGCCAACTAATATTTTCAAATCCCATTTTAGCTAATGCACTAACGGTGATCTCGCCATTCTGACAATATCCTTTCATTGAAAGGAAGCAGATGTGGAAGAGAAATATTTTTATTGCATGCTTACGAATTCTATTTGTTTCGTTTGAGCCAAAGCCTTTTCGTTTCATTCTATCAATATAAAGTAATAAGGTCAGGACATCCAAGATAATTATGCAAATTTAGACATTTTTTTATAAATCCTAGTATTTTTACATGAAAACAAAATGGTTTCGTCCAATTTTCTTTTCTTTTTTTCGTTTTTCATCTACAAATACTATAAATTTTGAAATTATATTGTAATTTTGCATACGAATTATGAGTAGAATTTTAGCTATTGATTATGGCAGAAAGCGTACCGGCATCGCTGTTACGGATACAATGCAAATTATTGCAGGCGGTTTGACCACTGTCGCAACCAATGAATTGTTAGATTTTATACTGAAATATATTAAAGAAGAACCTGTTGAGTGCATCATTATTGGCTTACCCAGACAAATGAATAACGAAGTATCTGAGAGTATGCAATACATAAGGCCTTTTATTAATAATCTTAGAAAAAAGATACCTGATATGACCATTGAGCTTGTTGATGAACGCTTTACCTCTGTCTTAGCCCATCGAACCATGCTTGAAGCTGGATTGAAAAAAAAAGATAGACAAAATAAATCATTGGTAGATGAAATAAGCGCCACTATTATTTTACAAACATACCTCGAAAGTAAACGTTACTAATTAAAACTTTTTGCAAGAAATATGATTTTACCTATTTATGTATATGGACAGCCAGTATTAAGAAAAGTGGCTGATGACATAACCCCAGATTATCCCAAATTAAATGAGCTCATTGAGAATATGTTCGAAACAATGGATAAAGCTGACGGAGTAGGGCTTGCAGCACCACAAATTGGTTTACCTATCCGCGTTGTTGTTATCAATTTAGATCCTCTGTCCGAAGAACATCCCGAGTATAAAGATTTTCGTAAAGCGTACATCAACGCACATATATTAGAATTTACCGGAGAAGACGTATCCATTGAAGAAGGCTGCTTAAGTTTACCCGGAATTCACGAAAATGTAAAAAGAAAAAATAGAATTCACGTTAAGTACCTTGATAGCAATTACACCGAACATGATGAATGGGTAGAAGGATATTTAGCAAGAGTCATGCAACACGAATTTGATCATCTTGATGGGAAAATGTTTATAGACCATCTTTCTCCTTTGCGCAAACAGATGATTAAAGGAAAACTAAATGCCATGTTAAAAGGCAAAGCTCATTGTTCCTACAAAGTGAAAACAGTAAAATAAGAACAGAAGATATTTTAATAATCAACAGGCATAATCTAAAGATATTAGTCCTGTTGATCTTTAAATATGTGAATATTCGACCAGTACAATCCAAACGAGCTTTAATTTAGTCAAAAAAGATAAAAAATGAGCCTTTGAATCTATTAGATGAATGAAAAATACTACTTTTGCTACGCTCACAAAAGTATATAAAGATCAATGGCAAAAAAAATAATATTAGCTCTACTGCTATTTCCGACTCTTATTGCTGCCCAAATAAACACAGAACGGGTCATGACTATTGCCCGTAATGCACTTTATTTTGAAGATTATGTGCTTTCTATTCAGTACTTTAATCAAGTAATTAATGCAAAACCTTATTTATACGAGCCCTATTTTTTTAGAGGTTTAGCAAAAATAAATCTAGATGATTATCAAGGAGCAGAAGCTGATTGCAATGCTGCCATTCAAAGAAATCCTTTTGTAATAGGAGCCTATCAAATACGTGGCCTTGCTCGAATTAAACAGAACAAATTCGATGGAGCAATTGAAGATTATAAGAAGGCAATAGAGCACGAACCTGAAAATGTAACATTGTGGCATAATTTGACACTATGTCATATTCAAAAAGAAGATTATAAGGAAGCTGAAAATGATCTAAGTAAACTTATAGCAATTGCACCTACATACACGCAAGCCTATTTAATGCGTGGCGAAGTATCACTAAAGCAAAAAGATACTATTCGTGCTTTACAAGACTTTGATTTAGCCATTAAAATGGATAAATACAGTCCTGATGCATGGTCATCACGTGCTATCATAAAATTACAACAAGGGAAATATGCTGCTGCTGAGTCCGACTTAGACAATGCAACACATTTAAGTTCCAAAAATGCGGGCAATTATATAAATCGAGCTTTAGCGCGTTTCCATCAAAACAATCTAAGAGGAGCTATGCAGGATTATGACGTAGCACTTGACATAGAACCAAGCAACTTCATTGGGCATTATAATAGAGGATTACTTCGAGCACAAGTAGGCGATGACAATCGCTCCATTGAGGATTTCGATTTTGTTATTAAAATAGAGCCTAAGAATATGATGGCTATTTTTAATAGAGGTTTATTAAAAGCACAAACAGGAGATTTGCGTGGAGCCATTAAAGATTATACAACTGTTATTAATGAATATCCAAATTTCTTAGCTGGGTACTATAATCGAGCAGAAGCAAGAAGAAAAATAGGCGATCGTAATGGGGCAGAGCGTGACGAATTCAAAGTATTGAAGATGCAATTAGATAAGCAAAATGGCTTAACTGCATCAAATAAAAACTCCCAGAAAGATTCTACTGACAAAAACAAGGATAACAACAAAACTCGTAAAAAGTCAGATAAGAATATGGAAAATTATGGCAAAATAGTTATTGCCGACGATTCGGAAGCTGAGAAACAATATAAGAGTGACTATCGCGGCAAGGTACAAGACCGGAATGTCGAAATTCAAATGGAGCCAATGTATCTACTTACTTATTATGAGAAAGCAAGTGAAGTAAAACGAACCATTCACTATCACAAATATATTGATGATTTGAATCGCACCAATGTATTGCCTAAGCGTTTATATATCACCAATGCTGAGTCCCCTTTGACAGAAGAGCAAGTAAGATTCCACTTTTCTCTAATAGATACTCATACCTCCGATATTGTTCAACAACCCAAAGATGCCCGAAGGCGTTTTTCTCGTTCTCTTGATTTCTATTTAGTTCAAGACTTCACGAATTCTATCGAAGACTTAACGCAAACAATTCTGCTTGACAACACCTTTTTTCCGGCCTATTTCATGCGTGCTTTAGTGAGATGCAAGCAATTAGAATATCAAAAATCAAAAGACGATTTATCGAACACTGTTGCTGCAATAAGCTTGGAAAGAAAGCCAGAAGTATTGGCACTAGATTACGATATGGTTAAAAGTGATTTGGACCACGTAATTGCTTTAGAACCAGACTTTGTGTACGCCTATTACAACCGTGCTAATGTGCTTGCAATGCTTAAAGATTATCGTGCAGCAATTGCCGACTATGATAAGGCCATCGGACTAAACAAGGATTTTGCTGAAGCCTATTTCAATAGAGGGCTAACGCAGATTTTCCTAGGCAATAATAAAAAAGGTATTACTGATCTAAGTAAAGCAGGGGAATTGGGTATTGCTTCGGCTTATAATATTATTAAACGTTTTACTGAACAAACAGAGTAACATTTCTCTATAAAAAAACAAAATACTTAAAAGATTTAATTATTTTTGCGTGCTAAAACGGAAATATAACACAATATATGATAAAAATAACATTTCCTGATGGCTCTATTCGTGAATATAACGAAGGGGTCAACGGTCTGCAAATAGCAGAAAGTATAAGTTCTCGTTTAGCGCAAGATGTATTGGCTTGCGGCGTTAATGGCGAAACGTATGATTTAGGTCGCACAATAAACGAAGATGCCTCTGTGGTTCTTTATAAATGGGAAGACGAGCAAGGCAAGCATGCTTTTTGGCACACTAGTGCTCATTTACTTGCAGAAGCTCTGCAAGAATTGTATCCAGGCATCCAATTTGGGATTGGACCTGCAATTGAAAGCGGCTTTTATTATGATGTAGATCCGAGAGAAGCTGTTATAAAAGAAGGTGACTTGACTGCTATTGAGGCAAAAATGCTTGAATTGGCTTCAAAGAAGGAAACGGTAGTACGAAATAACATCAGCAAAGCAGATGCGTTGAAAAAATTTGGTGATCGCGGTGAAACCTATAAATGTGAATTAATATCAGAATTAGAAGACGGACGCATCACCACATATACCCAAGGAAATTTTACAGATCTTTGCCGTGGCCCTCACTTAATGAGCACAGGAATAATTAAAGCAATAAAATTAACTTCCGTAGCTGGTGCATATTGGCGTGGCCATGAAGATCGTAAGATGCTTACCCGCATCTACGGAATCACTTTTCCCAAAAAGAAGATGCTTGATGAATACTTAGCGATGATGGAAGAAGCCAAAAAGCGAGATCATCGTAAGATAGGGAAAGAAATGGAGTTATTCATGTTCTCCGAAACAGTAGGTAAAGGTCTCCCAATGTGGTTGCCTAGAGGAACTGCTCTCCGCCTGCGATTAGAAGATTTCTTGAAAAAAATTCAAAAGCGCTTTGGATATCAGCAGGTAATGACTCCTCATATTGGCAATAAACAACTGTATATCACATCTGGGCATTACGCTAAATACGGAAAAGATTCTTTTCAACCAATACACACCCCAGAAGAAGGCGAAGAATACTTGCTTAAACCGATGAACTGCCCTCACCACTGTGAGATATACAAGTGGCAGCCTCACTCCTATAAAGACTTGCCATTACGCTTAGCCGAATTTGGAACCGTATATCGCTACGAACAAAGTGGAGAATTACATGGACTGACAAGAGTTCGTAGCTTTACGCAAGATGACGCACATATTTTCTGTCGTCCCGATCAGGTGAAAGATGAATTCCTTCAGGTGATGGATATTATCTTCATTATCTTTAAAGCACTAGACTTCCAAAACTTTGAAGCGCAAATATCACTTCGTGATCCTAATAATCGCGAAAAATATATTGGCAATGATGAAAATTGGGAAAAAGCTGAACAAGCTATTGTTGAGGCCTGCCAAGAAAAAGGATTAAAAGCTAAAGTAGAATTAGGAGAAGCTGCATTCTACGGACCCAAGTTAGACTTTATGGTCCGTGATGCAATCGGCCGTAAGTGGCAGCTCGGAACTATCCAAGTAGATTATAACCTTCCTGAACGCTTTCAATTAGAGTATACTGGCGCCGATAATCAAAAACATCGTCCTGTAATGATTCACCGTGCACCATTTGGTTCCATGGAAAGATTTGTAGCAGTATTAATAGAACACACTGGCGGTAAATTTCCTTTGTGGCTAGCCCCTGACCAAGTAGCCATTTTACCTATTAGCGAAAAATTGAATGACTATGCGCAAGAATTGAAGAAATATTTAGACACAATGGATATTCGTGCCATAGTAGATGAAAGAAACGAGAAAATAGGTCGAAAAATACGTGATAATGAAATGAAGCGCATTCCATACATGCTAGTAGTAGGGGAGAAAGAAGTCGCAAATGGAGAAGTCTCTGTTAGAAAGCAAGGAGAAGGAGATAAAGGAACAATGAAATTTGAGGATTTTGGCGAAATTCTGAATAAAGAAGTTCTAAATATGATAAATAAGTGGTAACTTTGCGGCCGATTGTAAAAGCATAGCATTCAGTAATGTTCTAAAGTCCGCTTTTACTTTAACTTTAAAAATAATTTGGTAATAAAGAAAAAACAAACTGGAAGTAACCGTTTTTTAATGAAAAATGACAGCTTAAAAGGGCAATTTCGAATCAATGAGCAGATTCGAGCCAAAGACGTTCGCATTGTAGGCGATGACGATATTGAGTCAAAAGTTTATCCGATATTTCAGGCATTAAAAATGGCTGAAGAACGTGAAATGGATCTCGTGGAGATTTCTCCTAATGCAGAACCACCTGTTTGTCGTATTATTGATTACTCTAAATTTCTTTATCAGTTAAAGAAGCGTCAAAAGGAACAAAAAGCGAAACAGGTAAAAGTAAACGTGAAAGAGATACGTTTTGGGCCACAAACTGATGATCACGATTATGAGTTCAAACTAAAGCATGCAAAAGGCTTTTTGGAAGATGGTGACAAAGTTAAGGCATACGTATTTTTTAAAGGGCGATCTATCCTTTTCAAAGAACAGGGTGAAGTATTGCTACTTCGTTTTGCTAATGATTTAGAAGACTATGCTAAAGTAGATCAAATGCCTGTACTCGAAGGTAAAAGAATGACTATCTTTCTTTCTCCTAAAAAGAAAGAAGGGCAAAAAAAAGTAGTTTCAGCTGCTCCCCCTGCTCCAGCTAAAATCACAGTTGTGAAAGCTGATAAAGTCGTGAAAGCTGAAAAGAGTCTTGAAGAAGATGATAACGAAGAGATGCGTAACGCGCAGGTATAGTGCGTTGCCATATTAAATTAATAATTTAAAAACAAGTAAGATGCCAAAGATGAAAACTAACTCCGGTTCTAAAAAAAGATTCGCTCTTACCGGAACAGGTAAAATCAAAAGAAAGCACGCTTTTCACAGCCACATTTTGACTAAGAAAACAAAAAAGAGAAAAAGAAACTTGTGCTACTCTACAACTGTTGATGCAACAAATGTGAGCCAAGTTAAGGAACTCTTAGCTATGAAGTAATCAAAGCGTAAAAGTATTATTAAAGTATTAACCGAATGCATTAGCTTTAAGTTTATAACATGAAGTTATGACGCTAACATTCAAAAAAGAGTAAAACTATGCCAAGATCAGTAAATCATGTTGCTTCAAAAGCAAGAAGAAAGAAAATTTTGAAATTGACCAGAGGTTACTTTGGTGCAAGAAAAAATGTATGGACCGTAGCAAAAAACACTTGGGAAAAGGGTTTAACTTATGCGTTTCGTGACCGTAGAAATAAGAAAAGAAACTTTCGTGGACTTTGGATACAACGTATCAATGCTGCTGCACGTTTAGAAGGAATGTCTTATTCTAAACTAATGGGTGGTTTGCATAAAGCCGGCATTGAAATAAACCGCAAAGTTTTAGCTGATTTAGCAATGAATCACCCTGAAGCTTTCAGTGCTATTGTAGCTAAAGCAAAAGCTGCTTAATATTATATTAGTCAATAGCTTTATATTTATAAAAAAGCGCTAGTACTTTCATTAGTAACTAGCGCTTTTATTTTATATACATTTGACTTTGGATCGATACAACTTAATCAAGCACTCT
The DNA here is from genome assembly GCF_900104585.1 of Bacteroides ihuae. Lineage (GTDB taxonomy): Bacteria > Bacteroidota > Bacteroidia > Bacteroidales > Bacteroidaceae > Bacteroides > Bacteroides ihuae. The sequence continues at coordinate 322,721 of NZ_FNVX01000005.1, read as the reverse complement.
AAAAAGCTTGTTATGAACGCAAGTGAAGAAGGAGTACATGACTGAGGTCTTGTTCTCACAGAAACCTCTATGAGCGTAATTCATCCTTCGCCACAGCCATCATACCTTCTACCTGCGCCAAGGCTAGCATACGACCGTGAAAAGAGTAGCCAGGATTATAACCCTTATCAGCATCATCGAGCATTAGTCGTCCATGATCTACACGCATGGGGACAGTGGAACATTCTTTCTCAAAAATACGAACTAATTCCACTAAATGAGCACGGCCTTCTAAGTGGGAGGCTTCAATGAAGTTACCCTCTGGAGTAACATTGGTGCTACGCAGATGCACGAAGTGAGTACGCTTTGCAAAACGACGAGCCAAAGCAGGTACATCGTTGTGCAGACCAGCGCTAAGTGAACCGGCACAAAAAGTTAGCCCGTTATGTAAGTTATCTACTGCATGGAGGATCCAGTCAATATCGTCGGCACTAGTTACAATACGAGGCAATCCTAATACCTGAAAAGGAGGGTCATCAGGATGAATACACATGTTGATGTTCCATTCTTCACAAACGGGCATTATAGCAGATAAAAAGTAACGGAGATTTTCTCGCAAGCCGTTACGATCGATGCTTTGGTATAGGCTTAACAGGCGGTTGAAGATGGCTACGGGATTTTGATCACCTTCTTTGATGTTGCCATTTACAAACCCCTGGGTTTTCACGATGATGGTGTCTACCAACTCGTCTTTCTCCTCCTGAGTCATAACGACAGCCAGCTCGTTCACCTTGGAAAGCTCTTCATCCGTATAATCGGCCTCTGCACCGGAACGCTTCAATATATGACAATCAAAATAAGCAAAACGTATCTTATCAAAGTAAAGGGAAGAGGTTCCGTCTGCCCACGGGCGCTCCAAATCCGTACGAATCCAGTCAATAACGGGCATAAAGTTATAGCAAACCGTCTTCACTCCTGCCCGCCCCAGATTGATCAGACTAAGCTTATAGTTTTCAATTAACGCATCACGCTCCGGCCCCGCATATTTTATCGCTTCAGACACCGGCAGACTTTCCACAACCGACCAACGCAAACCGAAAGATTCGATATACGCTTTCATATCTTTGATTGCGTCGAGATTCCACACCTCTCCGTTAGACACTTGATGTAAGGCTGTCACAATGCCTTCTACTCCTATTTGTCTAAGCATAGTAAGAGTTATTCTGTCGTTCTTACCAAACCATCTCCATGTTTTTTCCATTGTTTTATCTTTTAATCCTTTTGACCTTATTAAAATAGGTCCAATGTCAACTATAAAGTGATACATTTTCCTTGTTTATCATCGCATCACGGAATATATCGTCTTTTCCCTCGAAAAATTAGGCCGGTTGTTACTGTTAATCCATATAGCATCCTATTGTTGGAGGCATAAACCTAATATATAAATAATAAATTTCCCAAAGCTATAAAATAAACTGTTACACAAAAAGAAAAAGAAGGCTTATTCATCTGTTTGTAAGTGCCTAATTTTACTATTGTCTACATACAAATCAAACTATAGAGGTTGTTCAACTCTTTGTGAATAAATAACGGATTGAGAACAAAAGGAATACACTCCCTAGAAATTGCTTATTCACCTCTTTGAAAGTACATAATTTTACTATAATCTACAGATAAATCAAACAGATAGAGGTTATTCAACTCCTTTTGAGTACATGACTGTTAAAGATGAATGAAATAGAAGCTTCGGAAAATTACTTATTCATCTCATCATGAGTACATAATCCTACAATTTATTGTTTATATTTGAGTTTAGCTTCATAAATAGACTCAAACCATTGACTCATGTCTTTTTAAACAAGTAATCTAGCCTTATAAACAGAGAAACTAAATGGCTCTAAATCTAAAGTCACTCTTAAAACTTTCACATAGGAGCATTCTCATAATTGCTGATCTTTAAATGATATTGTTCCAAGCTATCCAAATTATGCACAGGACGCTCTATATCATAGGGAATGGGATGACAACTGAACTGCTGAAAGTAAAGCAGACAGGCATCTTTCCACCACACAGCATCTCGCGTTTGAATTTTCAAACGACGCTGCACTTCGTGAAAACGTTGCGAATCAACGAACGGCTCCATAGTATCCCATGTTTTCTGAAACGAACGTGCCTGCTGCACACCTTGATCATAAGTATAGCAAAGCTCGTCCCAGAGGGTACGCCCGCTTTTCATCTTATGATTCCACGGCACATGATGAAACCAAAGCAAAAGATTTTCCGGACAAGTTTGCACATCATTATACATCTCACACAAGGGCGACTGATATTGTGAAACGGCATTACTACCTGTACTGCTACGATCAAATCCCACACCTACACTATCTGCTTTATGATAATAAGTGGGCAGCCAATCAGCACGTGCACCAAGCACATTACACCAAGGTTCAGGACCATAATGATGCCCGAAAGCAAAAAGGTGGTGTAGCCCAAGCGGCATCATATAATCAACTGCCGCTTCCCGAGATTGTAGCATCATTTGTCGCACTTGAGGAAGGAACGTAGTCTTCCAAGAAGCAACAGTCAAATCCATTGATCCTTTTATAGGCTTTATACTGCTTGATGCTCCATTCTTCCATTCGTAACCTATATTCTTCGAGGTAGCCCCAATTGTATCATTTTGACTTTCATTATCTGAAAAGGTTTGCTTAATCCACTCATCGGCTATTTGTGCCGAAGTAAGTTCGTTATTCCATGATAATCGGCCGAAAGCGTACCAGTTGGCTTGCGCAAAAGGATGCCCACACCAATTAGCATCATCACCGATATTTGCCACTCCGGCAATAGCTGTTAGTTGATGTGGATAGACTGAACCATCCGTGACACAAGCCACCGTAGAACCCTGCCCATGTTGATAGGTATCGCTTTCCAAACATTCCTTCCACAATGGAGCCAAATAAACGAGATGATTGGAGAAACCCAAATACTCTTGCGTAATCTGAAACTCAGGCATTACGGCTGTTTGTTTCATTGCACCAAACAACGGACTGAATGGTTCGCGAGGTTGAAAGTCTATCGGTCCATTCTTTACCTGTATAATTACATTATCTCGAAACTTACCGTCCAATGGCATAAACTCTTGATAAGCTTGCTTGGCACGGTCACTATCTCCCGGACTGTAAACGAATGCACGCCACATCACAATGCCTCCATGAGGTTGTAATGCATCGGCCAGCATATTTGCGCCATCGGCATGTGTACGACCAAAATCTTGGGGACCAGGCAATCCTTCAGAATTAGCCTTCACCAAAAATCCGCCGAAATCGGGAATCAAACGATAAATCTCATTCACTTTCTCTTTCCACCAACACCTAACGGAGGTATCAAGAGGATCGGAAGTTGACAATCCACTCAACTCAGCAGGTGAAGAAAAATTAATGGATAAATAGACCTTAATCCCATAAGGGCGAAACACTCCTGCCAAAGCTTTGACCTTCTGCAAATATTCTCTTGATAGCATTTGTGGAGTGGCATTCACATTATTCAACACCGTAGCATTAATGCCAATAGAGGCATTAGCACGAGCATACTCTTCATATCTCGGCGAAAGTGTATCTGGCAACTGTTCCCAGTGCCAAAGAGAACGACCGGCATACCCACGTTCCACTGTACGATCGAGGTTGTCCCAATGATTCAATACCCGTATCTTGTAAGAAGGAGATTCAGATATATTTAATTGAGCTGTCAGTTCACCCGTCTGCTGCAAGCGTAGTAAATGATACACTCCATAAAGAATACCTGCCTCGCCAAACGAAGCAACAGTTATCTTCTTCCCATCAGCAGATGTGCGAATGGTGAATCCTTCCTCTCCAAGCTTCTTCCACTCTTTCTTTGTTTGCACTTGGAGTTCAACGGGTGCACCTCTCCATGCTTTTCTGAGTTCAGTAGCTGCAATAGTCAATGTCGGAGATTGTTTTTTGCAGATTACTTCAGCTTTTGCATTAGCAGACATTCGAAGCCAGAGATTATCTATCTCACCAGCTTTTATCATTAAAAAGAAAGAGCAAAATATATACAAAAAAAGAATTTTCTTCATCTTTGTTAAATCAATAATTAATCGCTATTTAGGAAAAATAATACGATATCTGCCACTTAAATGCATCACTGAAAAGAGCCTCAACAGCCCGTCGTAGTAAGCATCAAAATAGCCATCAGCATAGGGTTCATGACGCTCATTCCATAACTGTTGAACAAATTCACTGCTCTTATCATGAGTGCATACAAGTGAAACTGCAGCCGAGGTTGCTACCAGCCCCAACGAATGGCGCAATGCAGTATACCCTCCGGCAGGTAATATCTCAGTCACGGTAGAACCATCGATGTTATACTGGTCAACAAATGTATGAATTCCCTGTGAATACAAGAAATCCTGAATCCTGTTTCCATATTGTTGTTGCCACTCTTTATCGACACAAACCCAAGAATAATCTAATGCAATATTCATAGGTACACGCCAAGAATCAAAGCGGAAAGCCTGACCAATTACGTGACTTGTATTTAAAGGTGAGCCATCATAGTTAGAGTAATCCGGATTAAGTCCAGTAACCGGATGAGTTGCTTTATGGAGGTAATTACGACTAGCCTCAGCACATTCTCTCCAGAAACTTGCCCTACCATCATTGGCCCAACGAGCCCACACTTCATAAAAAGCGGGTACATGATAGGAAGGGTCAGTAAAAGAGCCTCCCCAAGCATCCGGAGAAAATGTAATGAGCTTATGCTCTTTGTTAATCAAATTAGCAGCTCTACCTTTACCCTCCTTATTCATTGCATTGTCCAAGATATACTGCGCCTCTTTCAGATAATCAATCCCCGTAGTATTTCCCCAACGATTAGAAGCGAAAATTAAAGAAGTGACATAATATAATTCACCATCAGAAGCCGGGCCCTGAGCATTTCGCATCCCATTAATCTTGCAGCTCCAGGCAAAATACCCTTCTAAATTTCCATCCGGATGTTGCATGTATTTCTTGCTCCAGCGCCACAAACGGTCGAATATGTCTTTCTTATCTAACTGTACAGCTATCATCATACCATACGACATACCTTCTGTTCGTACATCATGATTTTTAATATCTGAGATATAAGCCAGAGAATCACCCACCTCAAAATAAATTTTATTTGGGCCAGAGAAAAGAGATTGGAATACATCCTCTACTTTCGCATCAATCTCCTTCTGAGTATATCCAAGCTCAGCAAAAATATTCCGATATTTTAGTGTTTCAAAAGCTCCTTTATCCCAAGGTTTCATCGCATTTATAACTTGGAAGCTCATTAGAAGAAAAGCAAACAGAAATACAAATGTGCGTCTCATAGTGATCAATTTTAGGTTATTAAATCTACAACATGTTAAGAGAACTATTCTCCTCCACCATCAATGGTCTTAATAGTACCATCAGCATTATACTCCAACTCGCAAACTTTGAGACTACGAAGCCAAGTGCGTCCGCCCGAAGGCACAGTATCATGATGAAAAAGGTACCACTTTCCTTTAAATTCACAGATGCCATGGTGAGTAGTCCACCCCACCACAGGAGTAAGTATCACTCCCTGATAAATGAACGGACCATAAGGATTATCGCCAATAGCATAACACAGTCTGTGCGTATCGCCTGTTGAATAAGAAAAATAATATTTGCCGTTATATTTATGCATCCACGATGCTTCGAAAAACCGACGTGCGTTGTCTCCTGCTGTCAATGGTTGGCCATTCTCGTCCAAAATAGTGATAGCTTGAGGCTCTTCAGCAAAGCCCAACATATCATCGCTTAGTCGAACAACCCTTGATGGCAAAGCAGGTTCATCACCTTCTCCCAAAACGGCAGACTCTTGTGCTTTGTTGTTACGATATCGCTGCAACTGGCCACCCCAAAGGCCACCAAAATACATATAAGACTGACCATCTTCATCTTCAAACACAGCAGGGTCTATGCTGTAACTTCCTCTAATTGGGTCAGGTTGAGGTATGAAAGGGCCTTCGGGTTTATCGCTTATCGCCACACCGATACGGAAGATATCTGTCTGATCTTTCAGTGGAAAATAGAGGTAGTACTTACCATTTTTATAAGCACAATCAGAATCCCACAACTGGCGGCCTGCCCAAGGAATATCCTTTACTTGGAGTGCCACACCATGATCCGTTACCTCTCCGTCAATGTCTTCCATCGAAAACACATGATAATCACACATGTCGAAATGATCGCCATTATCATTCTCGGGAATACCACTCTCACGATCGTGTGAAGGGTAAATGTAAAGTTTTCCATTAAAAACGTGTACTGCAGGGTCGGCCATATAGTCACCCGGAACAAGGTATCGTGCTTCTTTTTTCATAATCTTATAGTATAAATATTAATTAATTATTTTTGTTTACAGATTTTAAAATAGCCTCTACAATAGGTTTAGGCTGATGATTGCGATCGAACAGTAAAGGATAATCCTTACGCCCCCTAATAGGCCAATCGTTTCGCCAAGAGTCAGCATCAGTCACTCCCCAAACTGTCACTCTGCTAATTTTATCACTATGCTTCAAAAACAAATTGAAAAACTCCTCCATTCGGGTATTCCAAGCCTGTGCCACAGAATCGGGCAATGCATCAGGATACGGATTCATCTCTTTTTTATATTCGAAGTTGGTTCCAACATCAGCACCTATATTTTGCTTGGAAGTAGGCAGAATGGTCATATCTATTTCAGTAATCATCACCTGCACTCCAGTATTGGCAAACGCCAACAAACTCTTTTCAAATTCCTTTGCTACAGGAAAATCCATCTGCATATGCCCTTGCATACCTACGGCATCAATACGAATACCTTTTGCCTTCAGCTGAGTAACCATCCGCACCACAGCATCGCGCCGCCCTTTATGCGCCATGGAGTAATCATTATAATAAAGTTCTGCGTTGGGGTCAGCCTCATGTGCAAACTGAAAAGCAAGCGGAATATAATCTTCTCCTAGTATCTCATAGAATTTGGTTTTGCGATAAGATCCGTCATCTTCAAAAGCTTCATTCACCACATCCCATCCTTGAATACGACCTTTATAACGTCCTACAACAGTATGAATATGATTTTTCATTCGCTCTATCAGTACCTCGCGTGATACATTTTTCCCTTCTTTATCCACACAAAACCAAGGTGAAAGCTGCGAATGCCAAATCAGGGTATGTCCGGTGATAGCCATTTTATACTTCTCGCCAAACGCAACAAAGCGATCGGAGCGAGTAAAGTCGTAACGATTCTCCTCAGGGTGGATGACTTCACTTTTCATGCAATTCTCGGCAGCCACGGCATTAAAATGTTGCTTGATGAGGCGAAGTCCCGCGGTGTCTTGTTCCGAAGTTTGTGCATCATTCACCGCAACACCCATCAAGAACTTTCCTTTAAGTGAAGTCTTTAACGAAGGCTGATGCTCATTCTCCACGGTTTTACAGCTAGACAAAAAGGCTAGCAAAAACAAGGGAAAGGTTAAATAATAAATTCTCATAAAATAGCGCATTATAGTTATCTAATTTACTCTTATTACTTTACATACAATATGCTCAAAATAAAACTTACCACTTCAGCGTGGTGAACTAGTTAATTCAGCGTGGTGAATTAACTAGTTCACCACGCTGAATTAACTAGTTCACCAGCCCCCTCTCACAGCGCCTGTAGAGGGGTACAAAAAGGCATATTGAAACTTCTTCAAAATTGACAAATAGATTATTCTACCCGGTTCATATTTCGGGCTGAGCATTATCATCTTTTGCTCTTCTATCAGCTAACTCCATCTGTATTTTTTCATTCAACTGCTTGGAAATAGGATAAAAGAAAAGTGCAACGACTCCGATAAAGAACGTGATGGCCGGAATAACACTCGAAGTAAGTTTGATACCCATAATAGCAGAATCAGTTTGCACCGTATTGGGCACAAAGCCGAACGCATCTACAATACTTCCACAGATAGCACCTCCCACTCCCAAACCGGCTTTCAATGCAAAAACAATTCCTGCAAAGACAAAACCTGTCGCACGTCGATGGTTTGCCCACTCCGAATGATCGGCCACATCACCCATCATCGCCCAAAGAAGCGGAATTGTTGGAGCATAGGCCATACTTTTCAGTAAGTTGATCACAAAGATCAGTCCTACATTGGTAGAGTCAACCAGATAGAATAAGGCAGTGAACACTCCTGTTAATGCCAAACAAAGAATGAATACATTACGCTTGCCAAAGATATTAGAGAGGTATCCTGATAAAAGGATAACTCCGAGCAACGTCACAATCTGTCCTGTCATATTAAAAAGGCTGAAGCCTACAGCAAATACATTACTATGATCGGGCAAGGCAATCAATCCGAAAGCATCAAGAAACTTATGTATCGCTCCATACGTATTACCGTCCACATTAACTAAACCAAAATGTTGAAGGAAGTCGAACAAAGCTGTCTTATCTACAAAATAATTAAAGTAGTAAGACATGCTACTACCCCATAATGCAAGAGTGGTAAATAAGAAGAGTGTAAGAAAAAACATTGATTTCCAAGGACCATTGTGTACTATGTCTTTAAAATCTTGTCTAATGGAACTCTTTTGATTAGCCGGAGGAGTAATGCGCTCTTTCGCCGTTAAAAAGGTGATAACCAACAACACCACGACTATCACGGCAAACAGTGAGATGGTAATGAGCCAACCCTTCTGAGCATCGCCATGTCCAAACTTAGAGACCAAAGGTAGCGTAAGTCCTTGCACAATAAATGTGGCAATAGTAGCGGTAACAAAGCGTACGGATGAGATGCTGGTACGCTCCTTTATATCACTCGTCATCACTCCCCCCAATGAAGAATAAGGAGTATTGTTAAACGAATAAATAGACATCAACAGAGTGTAAGTAATGCCGGCGTAAAGAATCTTTCCCCTTTCACTAAGATCCGGTGTAGTAAACGCCAGAATGAAAAATAGAGCAAACGGAATAGCCGTCCACAATATCCATGGGCGATACTTGCCCCAACGGGTGTTGGTTCGGTCGGAAAGGATGCCGACTAATGGGTCGACAAATGCATCAAAAATACGGGCTACCAACAAGATCATACCGGCTGCGGTAGCCTTGATGCCAAAGACATCCGTATAGAAAAAAAGTTGAAACATCATCATCATCTGGAAAATGAGGTTCGCCGAACCGTCACCCAGACTGTAACCAATTTTTTCGCCAAGCGAAACTTTTTGAGAAGAGCTTTTCATCACATTTATTTGTTAGTATTAATATTCAGTAGTAAAAGGAGAAGCAGGAAGTCCCGCTTTATTAGCAAGATTGATATCCGCCGGATTATCATCCCATCCATAACGAACCAACACAGGGTTCGCTATGTCTTCATTCCAAACAATCACTTTATTACTTTCTATACGAGCCTTAGCCCATTTGAAGACTCTATCTTTGCCTGCAATAGAGAAGCCTTTCAATTTAGGTACAAGTAGCAAATCATCCGTACCACTACGAAAAGAAAGAATTATTTTATCACCATCGGTTGTTGCTGATTCATACACAGGACCCTCTGACACAAGTTTTTTATCTCCATAAACTAACTTCTGAGCTTGCAATGAAAGGCGATGCCCTACTTCTTTCTTACTCAATGGATGAATATCATTCCATTCTCCTAAATCTATAGCCACCGCAAGTGCCGTATTGGGTACAGTGCGAGTAACCTCCAATTGCTTATTTCTCAATTCCGCCCAATTACTCTCAATTGGTTGTGAGTGCGATTGCATAAAATTAGGTAACTGCACGATAAAAAAAGGTAATTCAGGAGCATCGAGTTTACTTCTCCAATCAGCAATCAAAGTAGACAACAGAGCACCGTATTCATTGTACTTACCCGTATTAGATTCACCCTGATACCAAATCACTCCGGCAAATTTGAAAGGAAGTAAAGGAGCAATCATACCATTGTATAAACCAACTGGTTTATATTGAAAAGAGATTTGTGAAGGCATGGCAGGCATCTGAGTACCTAAATGGTGTTTCCATTCTCCCAACAGACTAATTTCTTGATCTCCACATAGAATCTTATATGGCTTATCTTTTACGAATTCAGGACGACCGCCATAGCTTATCAAGCGTATAGTTATGTTATTCTTTCCGGCTTTCAACAAATGAACAGGAATCTCATAAATACGAGGAGGATAACGATAAGACACCGTGCCCACAAATGTTCCATTCACATAAACAGAATCAGCATCTGCTATACATCCCAAACGAAGAGTTGCTCCTTTGCCAATGAATTGTTGTGGCACATCAAAGTCCTTACGAAACCAATGTGAACCATTAATCGGATTGAATCCATTCGCAGCCCATGACACATCAAATAATTCCGTTTTAGTCCAAGATGAATCATCATACTGCGATGCATACCATGGCTGACTACCATGCAAGCCTTCATCTGATTGATAAAGTGCGATGTTCCAAAGGTTTTGGCTTTCCCGGCCCAACTTTGTCACATCAGCTATGTATTGGTCTGATTCACAAATTCTTTTATCATTAAGATATAAAGGGAAAGGCTTCAGACCTTCTTCGCTAATCCATGCTTCTATAGGTGAACCTCCTACGCTAGAGTTAATAATGCCAACAGGCACTTTAGTCTTGGCATAAATATCTTTTGCAAAAAAATAGGCCACAGCCGAGAAAGACATCGCATTTTCAGGAGTCAAGGATTTCCATTCAACTGGTTTTATATCAGTTTGCGGTCCGTGAAAATTATAATTCCAAGGCGTCTTGACATAACGAATCATTGGATTGCTATCCGCCTCTGCCTCTGCACGATACTTATCTATCACTCTGGAGATAGGAAGTTCCATATTAGACTGCCCCGAGCAGAGCCAAACGTCGCCAATTAAAATATCTTTTAGCTGTATCTCATTAACATTCATAGTATAAGGTCCTCCCGCCTTCATCGGCGGTAAAGCAATCTGCCAGTTACCTTGTGCATCAGCACGGGTTTCAACCTTTCTTTTCAGAAACTGAACTACAACTTCTTCATTAGGATCAGCCGTTCCCCAAACAGAAATTGTTTGTTCTCGCTGAAGGACCATCCCATCCGCAATCAAAGTAGGTAGTTTGACTTTTGCTTCACCCAATTGGGTAAAGCAAAAGACAAACAGAACAATCAAACTAACCTTACTGAAAACTCTCATAACTAACCAGTTTTATTTTATTTATTTTTACTTTCAGGTGCACCTAGATAAGAAGGTTTCAAACCTCCAGCATCCAACATTAGCTTTTGCAACACAATCCCCGGATCAAGCGAACGAAACCGCAACGTATGCTTTCCTGGAGTCGTTATCCGATGAATGGTTACTGTCCTATTAATGCTGTTAGCTTGCCAACTCTCCATCAACCTGGTATCATACGTCTGATTGATATTAACTATTTGTTCTTTATCACCATCAAAAGAGACAGCATAACGCAAACCTCTATTTCCATTAAAATTAAGCGTTGGAGAAACCAATACATTCAACTTCATATCACCAATAGAAGTCAGTTCCATGTCATACTCCAGATAGGTTTCTCTATCCGGCAATAACGTTACAGGCATTGTAGTCACTCCTGAAAGAGTTTTCCCCAGAGCGGGAATTACGATCCAATGAGTATCTACTCCATCCATTGCCCGAGTATAATGTTCTGCCTCCATAGAAACATAACCATCCGCTTCCACAAATACAGGAGGAAGTGGTGCCATTTTATTCTGAGGCACACGCTTTAACGCAGGCATTACGTTATGCTCCGGCTGCTGCCAATAAGTGTATCCTATATGTGTCTGATCCATCATGTGGTTCCATTTACCTCCCGATATCTCCTTATTATAATGCCGAGTGAGCAACGAATCTCGTACATAGCACGTCTCTGCCTTGGCTGCCCAAAGGTTAGCTTTTATATCTTTCTTGTCAGCCAAATCATGATTCATCGCCACTGCATAATAGAGTTCGTATAAATTAGCACAAGCTTGTATGGGAAAAAGTACCAACTGATCATAAGCATCCCGACAATCGGCAGGCAACAGATAGTTTAGCTTCAGAGCGTCGAGCAACAGTGTTTTATAATCATCGACCGCTATTTGAAACTCATCATAATTATGCAAACTGTATGTTTTCTCATTCAACAGTTCGGGAGTTACACGACGGTTATATTTTGTGTATGTATTGATAAGGCGAGCCGCTTCTTTAGCATACTGCACACCAAACTGACGAGCACAAAATTCCTCCGTATGCTGTAATAAATTATTTTCATTAAATCGTTCAGGATTCCAGGCCATATCCATAAAAAACTGAATAGGATACTCCATCGGTTTCAAATCACCCACATTCACAATCCATAGCTCATCCACACCATAGTGATAAGTCAGATTCATTTGTTCCCATATACGTTGTATCTGAGAAACATTGAGCCATTTATAATTTCTCGGACCACCCACATAATCAAAGTGATAATACATGCCATAACCACCCTTACGCTTTTTAGCCGAGAGCTCGGGCAACTTGCGCACATTACCCCAGTTATCATCACAAAGCAGCAATGTTACATCATCCGGCACACGCATGCCTTTATCGTAATAGTCCTGCACTTCTTTGTAGAGTGCCCATACTTGAGGCGTCTCTGAAGCTTTTCTTTTAGTAACATCTGCAATAATTTTGCGCTGATCTTTAACAATGTTCTGCAACAAGGAAATATTAGCATTCTCACTCATAGGTTCATCTCCATCACCACGCATACCTATAGTGATTAATGATTCCCAATCTTTAGAGCGTTCAATACCTGTTCTCCAGAAATTCTTTAATTCAGCACTATTTTTAGAATAATCCCAGTCACCATTTCCACGGCGTTTCCAATCCTGTTGAGCCAGTCCCATTGGTTCATGATGAGAAGTTCCCATAATAATCCCCATCTCATTTGCAAGTACCCCGTTATCCGGATCATCATCATAAAAGGCATTCCCCCACATAGCAGGCCAAATAAAATTGCCTTTCAAACGAAGAATCAATTCAAAGACCTTCTCATAAAATTTGTGATTGAATCCGCCAAACTGTTCGCGTGACCATCCACTAAGCGCAGGTGCCTCATCATTCAAGAAAATTCCTCTGTAGGTTACAGCAGGTTCTCCATCTGTATATGTTCCTCTATTTATATATAAATGTTCTTGCTTGCGAACAGGTACATCCGCCCAATAATACCAAGGCGACACTCCTATTTGTGCAGAGAGTTCGTAAACTCCGTAAACAGTACCACGCTTGTCACTGCCGGCAATTACTAACGCCTCATCTACTCCCGGAAAGGGTTGTTGAACCGTTTGGATAAGGAATTTCTCTCGTTTGCCTCTGAGTTGCGCGCCATCTATTTTATTCTCTTTAACCAGTTGGTCAATGAAACGGCTATGACCGATAGTACCAATAATGATTTGTTTTTTAGCATCACCGGTCAGTTGACTGAATGCAACCGGCATAATGCCCGTCACACGGTTGATGTCTTGCCGTAGGGCGGTTGCACTTCGTTTGACTGCAACCATCTCCTGATCGTCTACCAGCAAGGGGGCCACAAAAGAGCCTTCCGCCAAGACAAACGCATCTTGTTTATCAGCAGAGACCATTTTTCCTACCTGAGCATACAAACCTTGCTGCATCCACAAAACGGCTAGTAAACAAATTATTTTCAGTTTAACCTTCATCGTTATCAATTTGTACCATGATAATAGTACCGCCCTTACGCATAATGATCTTATTTGTATTATTCATTATTGACATAGTTCTGACACAAACATACACAATAAGTTATATCTGATTCTCACACTTTTGTTTCCAATCATTCCTCGTTTGTTACATACATCTATACATCTGTTACAAAGCTTATCTCGTACGTTACATTACGCAATAAACTGCTACCAAAATACAATAAACGCAAAGAGATTGATTAGGATAGTGAATATATAAGCAGTTCAGAAAATATTAATTATCACTAAATTCAAATATAAAAGAACCATGAGCATGACACAGTAAATATTTATAAATATGTGTCCCTTTAGTTCCTGTTTTTGCTTAAAAAAGAAAGGTGTGATAAATTAAACTTTTAGCACACCTTCTTTTTTTAATAGTTATTGAAAAAAGAATCGAATACAACTTTTATTATAAAACAAATGTCTATTACGATCTATTTATTCATATCATTACCTTTCAGGTTAGGATTATTGTTCAACTCATTCTGTGGGAAAGGATAATACATTGCTTTCTCCGTCCAGCCTAATACTTTTAAAGGTTCAAGCCATTTAGAATCAGCCATACCCCAACGAAGTAAATCGAAATAGCGCAAGTATTCACCACAAAACTCTACATAACGTTCATGTTCAATAATATTCTTTATACTATTCATAGCAACGCCATTAATAACTTTACCACTTGTCAATAATTCATCTACATTAGGAATTGTACCAGGAGAATGTTGATACCATAAATGTGGCTGTTCAGATGGAACAACATTGTTTGCCCTGTTTCTAACTTGCTGAATATAGTATTTCGGACCAGAAGGATCTGTAATAGCTTTACTATCATTACCAGTCTCACTTAAACACTCAGCATACATTAGTAATACATCAGAATAACGCATCAAACGGGTATTAATGTCATTATCAGTTTCACTTAGCTGATAGTCAGGACATTCCTTTCTAGTTCCATAAAGATCATTATCCGAAGATAAATGCGCCATCATGTAATCCCAATCAGCAATATTCCCTTTTAATTCGGTATATTTAGCTCCATTAGGACACCACAATGTCATGTATCGACGGGGGTCACCATTCTCAAATTCATCATAAGTCTTTTTATTCGGAGCTATATTCCACCAAGAGCTACCTGTTCCATCAGGAACTCCAATTTCTATCCATCTCCAAGAATCAGAATTGTCTCCGCCTAGCCAATCTGTGCCATTGTACATTTGAACTTCAAATACTGATTCTTCATTATTTTCATACTCAGTTCCTCCCAATCCATTGGCGCGAAAATTATCCATTAACTTATACTCCTTACTATCAATAACAGCTTTTAACAAAGGCGCTGCTTTATCAAACTCAGCCGCTTGTCCCTTCTCGAGAATTGGACGATACATATATGCTCTTGCCAAATAAGCTTGCGCTGTACCTCGGGTAGCACGCCCTTTATTTGTTACATCAGCATAAAGTTCACTACGTACCGGTAAAAGTTCTGAAGCCCTTTTGAAATCACTAATAATCAATGAATCTATCTGTCCTGGTTCTGCATTAGTTGGATAATGATCTAATTGACTTTGTATCGTATGGTCAACTAATGGAATGGTTTCTCCAAACATAGCGCAAAGATGCATATAATGCAACCCTCTTAGGAAATAAGCCTCTCCTAACAATCTATTTTTCTCTGATTCAGTAATTTCTCCAGTAAAATTACTTATTTTTTCAATAGCAGTGTTTGACGCATGAACTCCCTCAAAGTATCCTTTCCATCCACTAGTGATATTTCCCTGGCTTGGAGGTGTATTATATGTATCTAGATATAATTCCTCACCTACACATTTAAAAGTATGATCGAAATCATCTCCAGGAAGTATCAGATAATAATATGCACCACGTCCATACCCACCTTCAACACCTTTAAAGCTGATTAAACACTGATAAGCCGGTGTAAGTGCAGCTTCTAATTGTTCGGCCGTCTTGTAATATGTCTCGACAGATAACTCCGATGGGTTGTTCAAATCCATTTCAGGAACACAATTACTTAGAATTACTGAAGAAGTGCACGCTAAGCATAATTGTAATATTTTTTTCATCTATTTTCAATTTTAAGATTTAACCCTTAGAACGCTAATTGAACGCCCATAAAATATTCTCTAGAATTTGGGAATGTAAGATCCCATGAAGTAGAACCATCAACGCCTCTCGTCAAGTTGGTTCCATCTGTTGTGTCCTGATCACCCACTTCTGGATCGAAGCCATTGTATTTGGTAAAAGTTAGTAAGTTCTTTCCACCAATATAAACTCTTAAATTGTCAATATTCAATTTATTAGTTAAACTCCTAGGAAGAGTATAACCTATCGTCAATGCTTTCAATCTCAAATAAGATCCATCTTCAACATATCGGTCTGAATTACGCATATTCTGATTTGGGTCACCCATAACAGCTCTTGGCATATTAGTGTTCGTATTCTTAGGATAAATAGTTGTTAACCCTGAGATTGGATTTACAAAAACTAACTCTTCTGCACGATAACGGTCCAATGTACTTGCAAAATTATTGTAATAATGATACATTCCCTCACCAAAATAACGGGTCTTATTATAGATGTCATTACCTTGAGAACCTTGCCAGATCATAGCCATATCGAATGTTCCACAAGCTGCTTTATAACTTACATCAGCACTCAATCCATAACTAAATTTAGGGATTGGATTACCTATATAGTCTTGATCTGCAACTCCATTTTTATCTCTATCAACAAAACGCACATCACCCAATGATGCATTAGGTGCAAAAGCTTTATCTGCATTCAACTCTTCTTGGGTACGATACAACCCGTTTGTCACATATCCCCAGAACTCTCCGATAGATCTTCCAACTGCTGTTTTAGAAATTCCATTGCTTGCCATAATTTCATTATTAGATCCAATGCTAAGCACTTCATTTTTTACGGTAGAGATATTACCTGTTACAGAATAGTCAAGCTTACCAACCGACTTCCTGTATGTAGCAGCAAATTCAAGTCCCTTATTTTCAATACTTCCGGCATTTAGTGTAGGCTTATTATCACTATATCCTGCTGCGTATGAGATGGGTATTTCCACCAACATATCCGATGTCTTCTTATAATAATAATCGGCAGTAAATGATAACTGATTATCAAACAAAGATAAATCTAAACCAAAGTCTGTGGAGTATTGGCTTTCCCACTTAACGTCAAGATTAGATGGAGTAACATCAAGTCCACCGGTATTTTTGCTATTGTTAAAATAATACCAGATTCCACTAAAAGCAACAGTACTCTGATACTGATAAGATTTGATATTGGAGTTCCCTAGCATTCCCCAGCTTGCACGTAATTTCAAATCACTGATAGCTGGAAGAGCCTTCATGAAGTTTTCCTGACTGACTCTCCATGCAACCGACAAAGAAGGAAAATTACCATAACGATTAGCCTTGCTAAATTTGGAAGAACCGTCTCGTCTAAAATTGAATGTAAGCAAATACTTGCTATCATAATTATAATTAATTCTTCCCAACATAGAGAACATGGCTTCGTTAGTGACTGTAGAATTAATAGACTTTGAAGTATCGTCCAGAGCTGTACCAAGAATAAGGACATCCTCACTTGGCATATCACGGGCTCCAGCAGTCACGCTCAAGCCTTTTGTTTCCTCGGAAGTGACTCCCATTAAAACATTTAGAGTGTGCTTACCGATGGTCTTATCATAAGAAAGAGTGTTTTCATACAAGAACCGGTTGGTCTTATAACTCGACATTGAATATGAATCAGGCGAATGGTTTTGATATGGTATTGAATAGTCTGCCTCATAATCTTGAACCATATATCTATACATATCAACTCCCATATTAAACTTATATTTTAGTCCTGGTAGGATTTCATAAGTAGCCCATGCATTACCATTGATAGTAGTCGTTTCACCTTTATGCCAATTTAAGTGTGCTTGTGCCAAAGAATTTGCAAGGTCTGTACCATTTCCGGCACCTGCATATCCAGTAGAACTAGTCTCATCATATAAAGGTAATGTTGGAGCCCATTTCAAAGCCAATAGCAGATTTTTATCACTCCAATCATGATTAGTACGTTTAAGAGATACAGTTTCTCCAAATTTGAATTTACCTTTCGTAAAATCAGAAATGAACTGCATACCATAATTTTTAGTGTCTTCTTTAATGAAAATTGGTTTATCTGAAGAGTAAAGACTATTTATTCTAAAACTCGCATTTTCAGAACCTCCGCTTATTGAAAGATTGTGTTTCTGATAAAAACCGGTACGCTTCAATGCATTGAACATATCATATCCTTGACCAATAGAAGCAGGATCTTTATATGCTTTTAAATAATCATCCGCCTCTCTTTTACCAGCATTCCACAACTCCTCATTTACTAATTCTGCCAATTCTTGTCCATTAAGCATATCAATATTATGTGACAAATTTTTTATACCAGCAAATCCATCATAATCGACCTTTACCTCACCAGTGATTCCGCGTTTTGTCGTAATAACAATTACACCATTTGCACCACGAGCACCATATATAGCACAAGATGCTGCATCTTTCAAGATTTGAATACTTCCAATGTTGGCTTCGTCTGGCACTGAACCACCGATCATGCCGTCTACAACATAAAGAGGGTCGGTGTTATTGATGGAACCGACACCACGAATTTTTATTCTTCCATTGGTAACCTGAACACCTGCCACCGAGCTCTGCAAACCTGCTTGCAATCCTCCGGGAACCTTATTTAGCTCTTTGGCCGGCAAAACAGCAATCGCAGATGATAAATCCGCTTTTTTCTGAGTACCATAACCTACCACCACTACTTCTTCAAGTAATTTTGCATCATCTTTAAGAACTATTTGCAATAAAGTATTTCCATTTACCGGAACCTCTTGTGGCTTATATCCAACAAAAGAGATAACAAGTGTAGCATTCTTCGGCACATGCAATGCAAAGTTACCATCCAAATCAGTAATAATACCGTTTGTGGAACCTTTCTCTATGACACTGGCACCGATAATCGATTCACCAGTAGCATCTTTGACCACTCCTTTCACAGTGATGTTTTGCGCAAATGCCCATAGAGGCATAAGGCATAATAGAATAAATAGACCTAACGGCCTAGAATAATAATGATTTGTGTTTTTCATAAAATCACATGATTAAATTAGTAACGATAAACAAATTCGATAAAAAGTTTAAAATAGGTAGAGATAGATTTATGTTTTCATCTTCATTCATAATATTTAAGGATTCAACAATTTATAATTTCACCGATGCAAATATACAAATAAGTCATTCGGGAACCTTCACAAAGAGTATCACATCGTTAAGCAAACGTTACATCGATTTGCGTTTTAGTTACATTCGCTTGCTCGCAGGTTACTTAATTAAGAAAAAATGCAAAAATGCCATTAAAAGCTTGGTCCGACTATTGCAATGTTGTATATTCCCTATGCATTGAAAAATAGAAGCGCGATTATTCATTTCAAATTATCGCCTATTTCAACAACAAGCTTATTGGATATTTTGTAACTTTGCGTTTCTAACTATTTAATTCTTCTGTTAACCATCTATCTGCTATGAAAACAAAATCATTGTTGCTGTTTTTACTGATTGAATTATTCACAACTAATATTTATTCGCAGTCAATCCGGCTTTTTACTGTAAATAATGAATTATCGAGTAGCCTGATAAATCAAATCTATCAGGATAAAAAAGAGATAATTTGGATTGCTACAGAAAATGGGCTAAACAAATATGACGGTTCGAAATTCGTTGTATATAAGCATGATAAAGATGTTCCTAACTCCATATTAAATAATTATATACGAGTAATATATGAATGTACAAGCGGTATATTCATTGGATATTTTAATGGACTACAAGTATATAACAGAGGAACTGATAAATTCATTGAAATTCCAATGCACTTGTTAGGAGGATCATCTATCAAGCCACATGTTACTTCAATTGTCGAAAAAGACAATGGGGACATTCTAATAGGAACTGCCGGGCATGGATTATTTATCTACGATCCTCAAAAGAAACAAGCTTATCAATCAAAACTCTCTATCAATGCTTATTTTATAAATACTCTATTTGTTGATAAAGAAAAGAATCTATGGATATCGACTAAAGACAAAGGACTCTTATGCATAGACACTAAAAACAGATGCGATCAATACTTTATAAAGGACCAAAAAACAAATAACATAACGTGCATTACTCAAGATAACAATAATACGATCTATGCGGGAAGTTTCGCAAAAGGTCTTTTTGTATATAACAACAATGCCAAAACCTTTGCTCAGATTCCTCTTTCGTCTCATCTATCCATAAAAAGTCTCGTTGCAAAAGATGGGAAAATACTAATTGGAACGGATGGAGATGGGATGAAAATTTTCGATATTAAGAGACGAAAAATAACTGAAGCTGACTACAACACAAGTACTTCTAACTTTCACAAATTCAAAATTCATTCTATAGCTATAGATAAGAAAGATAATCTCTGGCTGGGAATTTATCAAAAAGGAGTCATGCTATTGCCGATCAAGAATAATCAATTCAATTACATTGGCAACAAATCCAGCACTTATAATTTTATTGGTTCCAATTGCGTCATGTCAATATGTAAAGATAGCCAAGGAGTATTATGGATTGGCACAGATAATGACGGAATTTATGGTATTGACCTGATCAAAAAAAAGCGCGTTCACTATAACAGCGCCAATTCAAATGTTCCTTCAACAATTATGTGTATATTCGAGGATAGCGAGAAGAATTTATGGATTGGTTCTTACATGCAAGGAATGGCCAAACTAGATAAGAACACAGGCAATTGCCACTACATAACAAATCCTTTAAACAATGAAATCGATAATATAAAAAGCGTATACAGTTTTGCGGAAGATTCTGAAAAAAACTTATGGATCGGCACCATGGGATCCGACCTTTATTGTATGAATATCCTTTCGGGAAAAATTACGTCATATCATAGCGGTAGTGGCACAAAATACCGGGAAGACAGTAACATATTGCATAATGGATGGATCAATTGTTTGCTATACACCAAAAACAATCAGCTATATATAGGCACCTACGATGGCATGGGATGTTTTGATCTTAACAAAAAGAGCTTCACCACAACCTATAAAAAGAATAGAATACTATCTGGAAATGTTATCTATTCACTTTATGAAGATAAAATAGGAAATATTTGGGCAGGAACATCAGAAGGATTGATATGTATCAATCCTGAAACTCACAAAGAAACATACTATACGACCAAAAATGGACTGACCAGCAATACTATTTATGGCATACAAGGCGATAAATTAAACAACTTATGGATCAGTACAAGCTTTGGCATATCAAGATTGACTCAGGGAACTAACCAATTTCAGAATTATTACGCCAATGACGGTTTACAAGGAAATGAGTTTAGCAGAAGTGCAACATGCACAGACAAAAACGGGCATATATACTTTGGTGGGATAGATGGCATTACTTCTTTCGATCCTCAAAAAATAACCAATCCTGTAAAAGCATTAAATCTCAGAATAACCGACTTTTACATACACGATAAAGCAGTAAGAGAAGGAGATTTATCAGGCAGTTACAATATTATCGATACTAATGTAATGGAAGCCGACAAATTTCATCTATGCCATAAAGATAATTCTTTCAGTATTGAATTCTCTACGACGGAATTTAATAATCCAGAACGCATCACCTATATGTACTCGATGAACAATGATAATTGGGTTACTTTGCATCCAGGCATTAATCGAGTTTCATTTAGTAATTTGTCTCCTGGAACTTATCACTTCAAAATAAAAGCCAAAGATTACAATACCTACTCAAATATTAAGGAAATCTCAATAAGAATAGACCCGGTGTGGTATGCCTCCATGATAGCTAAATTAATCTACTTTATTTTATTCGTATTAAGTGTATATATTATTATAGAGCAAATTCGTCAACGTCAGCAAATTCGCAACGAAATGCAAAAGCATATTCACGCCGAACAAATAAACGAAGCTAAACTACAGTTTTTTATCAATATATCTCACGAGATACGCACTCCTATGACACTAATTCTTAGTCCTCTACAAAAGCTAATATCTACTGATAAGAATGGAGAACGTCAACTTACATACAACACAATATATCGAAATGCCGAACGTATCCTCAGACTCGTTAATCAATTGATGGATATCCGAAAAATAGATAAGGGACAGCTGATTCTAAAGTTCGAAGAAGTCAATATCGTTAGTCTTGTTAAAGATTTGCTTTCAACCTTCGAATATGAAGCCAAAATTAAACAGATCGATATAAAATTTAATCCCCAGACTGAAAATATTAGCGGGTGGATAGATCCAACGAATTTTGATAAAATTGTGTTGAACTTATTATCCAATGCATTTAAGTTTACCTTTGAGAAAGGAGAGATTGAGGTTTGGATACAAAAAAGAGAAAACATAAATGCAACAAAACCTGAATTACAAAAATATATCGAAATAATAATATCTGATAACGGGATTAATATTCCAGAAGATGAAATAAACCGCATATTCGAACGATTTTATCAAATAAACAACAACCTTAATAACTCCAATGTAGGTACAGGAATAGGTTTACACCTAACCCATTCATTAATAGAACTACACCACGGAAATATCAGAGTAGAAAATAATAAAGATAAAAAAGGCTGTCGCTTTATTATTCAAATACCTTCAGGTAAAGAGCATTTAAAAACAGAAGAAGTACAAACTAAATCGACGAATAGGAAAATACAGATAGCAACAGCTATGCCTCTTAGTCAAGATGAAAAATCCGAAAATAAAACACGTAAAAGTAAAAATAGGATTCTTGTCGTAGAAGATGATGAAGAAATACGTAAATACATCTGTAACGAATTGTCTGGTGAATATCATATAATTGAAAGTTCTAACGGAAAAGAGGCACTCAATATTGCATTAACCAAAATTCCTGATTTAATTATCAGCGATATTATGATGCCTGAAATGGACGGGCTATCACTTTGCCATAAAGTTAAACAGAACATAACAACAAACCATATTCCAGTCATTTTACTAACAGCTAAAGCGAGTGAAAACGACCAGTTAGAAGGATTGGAGAATGGAGCGGATGCCTACATCGTCAAGCCATTTAACATAGCCATTCTACAAAAAAGTGTGAAAAACATTATAGCTAACAGAGAAATTCTAAAAAATAGTTTCAATGGGCAGCAACAACAAGACAAAAATGTTAAGAAGATTTCGCTAAAATCACCTGATGATAAACTCTTGGAGAAAATAGTGAATGTCATTAATAACAATCTGAGTAATCCAAATCTAAACGTTGACATGATTGCAACTGAAGTTGGTATAAGCAGAGTCCATTTGTACCGAAAACTTAAAGAACTTACAAATCAAACAACTCAAAACTTCATACGAAATATAAGATTGAAGCAAGCTGCTACATTATTAGCTAAGAAACATCATAACATATCGGAAGTTGCAGCTATAGTAGGATTCAACAATATAACTTATTTTTCTAGTGCCTTTAAAGAACTTTACGGAATCTCTCCAACTGAATATATGGAGGATCACCTTAAAAATGAAAAGAAAGAAGAAAAAGAGTGATTATATTACATAGCAAATAGCTCCACTTTCTTTGTGTAAAAGTGGAGCTAACGTCTCCATATAAGCCATTCATGAGCCGTAGCTTGAGATTCATAATAGCCTACTTTACAACTACCGACCTAAAGACGAAGCTTTTAAGATCAAAAGCATCTGTTCAGCATATCTTTTGCCTAATTCGCGGTATCCTTCTGCAATAAAATGCAATTTATCTGGAGCACCCTTGCAACCGGCCGAAGAAATAATGTATGAATTAGGAATCACTGTTGGCAGTGTAGAAATTATCGTATTCATACTTGAACAAGCTCCATTCTGGTCCTCATTCAATAGCTCTCCTGCCAATAAAGGTACTGAATTGGGCTCTAGATCAAGATCTCTTAAAAGATTATCATATACTTTCTTTAGCTTCTGCGGCCAGATACTATCATTTGTATTCGATTCTCCTTGATGCACTAAAATTCCTTTGATTACGCCTGCCTTTTGAGCAATTTTGCCCATTTCTACTAAACGGCCGTAAGGATTTCCATCATATTCTTTAATCATATTAAGCATCCAGTCTGGTACAGTAGCTACGTAAGATTCATAATTATCTTTATCAAACAGCTCAATCTTACACCCACCCACGGCAACATTCACTATACCTATAGTGATATTTTGAGGCAGATTTTCAACTAATGTACGGCCAAAAGAATCGGCCGGTGTCAATCCTGTATGGCAACGAACCAAAGGAGGAACAGCCGTATACCAACACCCTTTCTTTCGGCACAAGTCAGGACAATCTACTGCTGCCAATACCTGAAAACGAGGATTCACCGAAGCCGTATCTTGTGCCTCAAATCGGGCATTACCTTCCATATTGGATTGTCCGAAGCAGAGATAAATATAAAAATTAGGATCTTGAGCAAAGACACTCATTCTTAACAGGAGTGATAATCCTGTCGTAATCAATATTTTCATTTTCTTCTTTATTTAATTATTTTTTCAAAGTTATTAATAGATTTCTTTGGTTGATAGTTGCGATCAAAGAATAATGGATAATCTACTCGCCCTCTTACCAGAAAATTATTTTTCCATGAATCTTTATCCGTAACTCCCCAAACTGTTACGCGCGTAATAACATCAGCATGTTTGCAAAACAGTTTAAAGAAGTATTCCATGCCCCGCCTTTTGAATTTTTACTTTAAGGTCTAATTACAAATTTAAAACTTGTTTGAATAATGTTCCCATCGGGAGTTTTTGCCCTAACATTAAAACTAACCCAACCATGTTCAATTTGAGGGATAAAATACATAACACTCATATTTGATGGTCCGTACAAGCCAGTGCTTGGATCTCTGCTAGATGGACCATACCAATACAGCGATGTATTAAAATTTGGAGTGAATGCATACCAAGTATATTCAGTACCGATAGGATACGAGAGGCTAATTGCGACTGTATTGCTGCAATCTTTTAAAGAAATGTAATTCTCATACAATAGAGGTATATCACCCGTATCTCCGGTTGGGGATACTGATAATATCATCCCCGTGGTACCGTCCATAGCGGTGTTCTGGTACCCCAATTTATCGTGTTGATTGATCTTGTATCACTTGACTGGTACCGTTGGCGTTTGTGTTTCCATTTCCAACTTTCAACCACGTTCATATCACTTGATTGGTACCATCAATATCACTTTTAGCGGTACTTCTATTCGTAAAATTTGCAATGGCATTATATTGTTGTTGGGTTATGCCCAGAATTAACAATATTATTAACGTCTAAAAGTAAACCAAATGTTACGACTAAGACAGATTTTACAGATGCTAGGCAATGGTATTCCACAAGCTGATATATGTGGAATTGTTCATTGCAGCAAACGTACCGTATCGGGTTATCGGAAGATTGCATCGACGACGAGACAAAGTTTTGAAGAGCTGCTAGCAATGGCAGACAGTGAGCTGGAAACCATCTTTATGCCCCCAAAGAATGCACTTAATGACGATGGACGTAAGCAGGAGCTTGAACGCATGATGCCGGAAATTATCAAGCGCCTGGGTCGCAAGCATGCCAATGTCCAGTTTGTATTTGAGGATTACTACCATAAGGAATGTCCCAGCGGTTATGGTTATACTCAATTCAAGAAGCATGTTAGCTCTTATAGAGAGAAAAATGACTACTCCTATCACAACGTCTATGAGCCCGGTAAGGAATGGCAAATAGACTTTGCCGGAGATGCCTTGTTTCTGACCGACAGGCTCACCAAGGTGAGACAGAAACTGGTGGTATTGGTATGCGTGATGCCCTACAGCAATCTGCCATTCATGATGGCCATGCCCAATGCCACTACCGAATGGTTTTTCCATGGACTCAACAAAGGACTAGAATTTATAGGTGCTGTCCCCCATACAGCCAAAAGTGACAACATGAAACAATGGGTAACGAAATCTGACCGCTACAGCCTTACGTTTTCGGATGCCAATGTGGAATGGGCGATGTATTACGGCATAGAACCTACAGCTTGTCGCGTGCGCAAACCCCGTGACAAAGGACCTGTTGAGGGTGCTGTGGGCCAACTCTACAAGTACGTGTATGCCCGCCTTGAAGGTGAAGAGTTCTACGCTTTGGATGCACTGAACGATCGCATCCTTGAACTCCTTGAAGAATATTGTAGTCTTCCCTTCAAGGGTTCTACCCGGTGGGAGATCTTTCAGAAGTATGAGAAGCCTGAAATGAATCCGTTGCCGGATCAAATGTATCGTCTTCGTATGCGCAAGGAGGTTAAGCTTAGCAGTACATACCATGTATGTGTAGGCAGTGAGCGCCACTTCTACAGTGTCCCGTTTAAATATGTCGGACAAAAGGTTAAAATCATGTGGGACGTGCACTCTGTAGAGATCTATGTGGGTACAATATGCGCTTGTATGCATCGTAGAAGCCTCATACCATATGGCTACTCCACTGAGAAATCGCACATGCCGGAGAATCATACTGCATACGAGCATCGCAAGGAGCAGAATGCCGCAACACTCATAGAAAGAGGTGCGCGCATTGGGCAATCTGTTGAATGGGCAATAACAGACATCCTCCAGCGCACCACTTTCCCTCAGCAAGCATATGGGAAATGCAACGGACTGCTTGCTTTGGCAAAGAAATATGGCAGAAGCAGATTGGAACATGCTTGCATGATGATGAGAGAAGAAACGGATGTGGCAAGCTATAAGACTCTCTGTAATATGCTTAAGAATAATCGGGATTTGGCTTCCGGTGAGAAAGAATCTATTTCAAGAACTCCCTTTAACGACAATGTGAGAGGATCTTCTGCGTACACGTCCATACCATCACTTAGAAAGGAGGCCGACCATGAATGAACTTGCTTCAATTGTAGAACGCCTAAAGGCTCTTAAACTGAGCGGTATGGCTGAAGCGGTCAGTGATATTATAAAGCTTCCTGTGCAGATGCGGCCAAGCTTAGAAATGGCTCTGTCAAAAATGCTGGAAACGGAAATCCGTTGTCGTGATGACAGCCGAACTACCAGACTGCTGAAGGAGAGCAAATTGAGATACCAAGTACTTGTCGAGGATATCACTTGTTCGACTGCCCGCAACTTTACCCGTGAGCAGCTAACCTCTATTGCTGACTGCGGTTTTGTGCGGCGTGGAGAAAATCTGCTTATTACGGGGCTTACTGGATGCGGAAAATCATATCTGGCATGTGCTCTTGGACATCAAGCCTGTACGCTTGGCCTGAAAACACTTTATCTGAACATGAACCGATTTGTCGATGTACTCAAACAGTCACGCCTTGACGGAACCTTCTCACAGATGTTGTCACGACTAGACAAGAACGATCTTATCGTCCTTGACGATTTTGGGTTGCAGAAAATGGACAGTGATACACGTATAGCATTGCTTACATTACTAGAAGAACGCTATGAAAAGAAGTCAATGATTATTATGTCTCAACTTCCTTTGGACAAGTGGTATGACTACATAGCGGAAGCTACACTTGCTGATGCCATCATGGATAGGCTGATAAACTCATCTCATCACCTGAATCTTGAAGGACCATCATTACGAAAGAGAAAAAATAAATAAAATAGAATCAGAGAGAGATACCTTTTGGCGGTGTGCAACCACCCTTGAGAAGTATCTCTTTACGACGTTCATATCACACATTTGGTACCGGTACCAGCCAACGCTACGAGCGGTACCACGAAAGTGTCGCACACGGTACCAAGGGAGTGATATAGCGGTACCAAACGGGCGATATTATCAGGGATACACCTATATACGTTCCTTGAAGCTGTGCATACATAGAGTTGCAAACAGGCATCAATGCCATTAAAATGAATGATAAAATAAGTTTTTTCATAATACAATAAATTAAATTATTAATAAGGATTTGGGACATGGAATATAGAGTTGTTTTATAACGATAATCCAACTTTCATATCAATATATATTAATGAAATATTTATATATATTTTAAGTAATATGCAGACCAATGATTGTATCAGTATATGATCTCAAGTCTTCATCATTAGAGTTGCAAGAATACAAAACATCCAATACGCAGAATGAGGGCAACAAAGCCAATAATAAAGATTTTAATAGTTTGTCATTTTTCATTAGATATCTATCATTTAATTAAAGAATGCTTTAACATAATGTGGTAAATATACTGAATGTTACTAATAAATATCAAATACTTGTGTTACACAAATTTGTGCTACTATTACATATTAACATTAAATGTTACAAAAGCTTTTCTGTACATAACAAAACATCTAGGTTCCCATGCACATTCCGTTATATCATCGTATTGATACACGATTTAAAAGATATTGGGCAATTAAAGATGCTACACTTACTATTGCTTCCGCGCGGACTCGGGCAGCAAGTGTCTTACTCTGGAAAAGGTTGACTTCATAATCACCCTATAAAATTATAGTAAGATGAAAAAGTCAGACGTTTATTCAGATTCGTTTCGTTTAGAAGTTCTCTCGGCGTATTTTGACACTCAGGAATCTCTTTATTCTTTATCTTCAAAAACAGGAGTTTCCCGTAGCACTTTATGGCGTTGGATTCATACCTTTGAGACCTCTAACCCTGAAATGGTAGCATGTATGAAGAAAAAAGATTCTCCCCAAAATGATCAGTCGAATGAAATCGCAGCATTAAAGCGTGAAAATGCCCGTTTACAGCAAGAACTTAAGCATGAACAGTTGCGTTCGCATGCCTATGACACCATGATCGACATCGCTGAAGAGATGTTTAACATCCCCATCAGAAAAAAATCTGGCACCAAACAGTGAGAAGGCTTTGCACCGAGGGTACACCCCGTTCCGTAGTTACCCTCTGTGTGCTGTTTGGTAAGACGAAACAAGCCTATTATAAGTATGATGATAACCGATATTTGGAGTATCTGGCTAAGGAGAATTTTATTCTTGAATATGTCAAGGAGGTACGTCGAAAAGATCCCGGCATTGGTGGTGAGAAATTGTGGTATATGTATCGCCAATGCTTTGGAGATGAGCATGCTGTTGGGCGCGATCGCTTTATGGGAATTATATCCAAGTATGGACTCAATGTGCGTAAGCGCGTTCGTCGTCCTCGCACGACTGATTCTTCCCATCATTTTCCAAAACATCCTGATTTGACACGGACCCTGTTACCTTGTCGTCCCAATGAGTTGTGGGTAAGCGACATCACTTATATCCTTTTGTGGTTGAATGAAACGCATTACACATTCTGTTACCTGTCAATAATAACCGATGCCTACAGCAAGGAAATTATCGGTTATTGCGTGGGAGAAACTCTTGAAAGCATTTATGCGCTCAAAGCTTTGGAGATGGCTTTCAAACGATTAAAAGGAGTTGATGAAGTAGATCTGATCCATCATTCAGACCGAGGCGTTCAATACGCAAGCTTTGAATATACCGGGCGTTTACATGCAAAAGGCGTACGCATCAGCATGACCGAAAGTGGTAATCCCAAAGATAATGCCGTGGCCGAAAGAGCAAACGGCATCATTAAGCATGAACTACTTAAAGACATGAGGTTCCATACAATAGAAAAAGTGCGTGAGGCAGTAAAAAAGGCTGTTGGATTTTATAATAACGAGCGACCACACATGAGCCTGGATATGATGACACCTGCGCAAGCAGCAACTAAAAGTGGAATGCTCAATAAAAAATGGATTAGTTACAGAGAAAAATATCTTGTAACGAATCAATTATAAATGCTAATATTATATACATTTGCACATGAAGAAGACAAGAATGATCTGTTTATAACAGATTCAAGAGAAGAAAAGAGGCCTTTTTCTCTTTATCTTCTCCTACAATAGCTAAGTGGTTACTTAATTGAGCCATAACCAGTGGTTAGTCCACCACTTTTAGTGATAAGACAAAGTTCGGTCTACTTAATTTCGCAATAAGCTTAATCAAAAGACAACCTTATTTAGGATTAGTAGTTTTTTCAGTCAACCACTTATACAAATAAACTAAATCAAAGTCAACCATTTCCAGGGAAATACAAGTATAAGTCACAAGCATTTCGTTTCTAGTGATGAAACTAAAGTTTCCATCTGTTGAAACAAAAGGTTTAATACGTTGAAACGATTGGTTTCCAACCGTGAAAATAAAAGTTTCATAGCACACAAAACTAATGAAACTGTACTTCCCCGGAAAGAGAAGATGTATCTTACGCTTCACACGTGTGAAGCGAAGTGCTTACCGGATTTACACTTATAAAGAGCGTATATATAAGGATATCCATTCCTAAGTAGCGGGAAGTGACGGTGAGGTGAGGTTACTCTTCGTAGTGAACGAGCAGTGCTTTATATCACCTGCATATAAGGTGATGACAAGCAAAAAAGGGTTAATCAAGCAAGATAAAGCCAAAAGTGTGATAGTAAACACCCGAAAGTGAGAGTAAAACAGCCAAAAACGTGGTAGACATATTTTACTATCACACGCTGTATCGGCTTACAGCAAGCCGATACAGCGATTTGTGTGAGAGATGTGAGAGTAAAACACGTTTTTTCATGGGAGGAGAAAAGAATCGTTCTAATTTATTGTGATTTCTTTTTCTGACGAACAGATAATATGTCCTTCAGAACTTACACCCTCAAGTATAACTCCATACTGGGTTGGAAAATCAGCAGAATAAAAGCTTATCTTTGCACTACCCGAACTATCAACCTGTACATTCGGGTTCCAATAAATAGTGGTTCGAAGATCGCGAACAGTGCTGTCTTTTTCTTTCTGCGTTGCATACACCGGAGAATAAAACTCGACTGTTTGTTCATAACCGACAGGGGTAAAAACTTGTATATTGCTATTCAGCTTATTTCTTTCAACAAATCCTTTTTTTGTGCTTATCACAACGGCTCCACCAGCTGCCCGCCCACCGAATATAGGCATAGCAGAAATAGGCGGAGACAGAAAGACATCGCTAATGTCATTTACGTTCAGCCTGTCGTAATCAAAATTCTCTTCGGGAACATTATCCAGAACAACCAAAGGAGCAGTATTACGATGACGAACTTCATCCCCAACAACAGTAAGTCCGGGTATTCTACGTAATAAATCAAATATGGATATAATGTTTCCTTTTTCAACATCTTCACTGGTCAGAACCTTGGACGAGTTGACAGAATAATATGGCGACTTGGTTTTCAAATCCATTTTTCTTTTTGCGGTTACCAACACTTCTGCCAAATTATATATTCTCATACCATCCTCTATCAGATGTTTTTCATTTATTGCTGATTCGTTTTTTATTTGCGTTTTCGGCTTGGCATTGAACATTAATTTAGGCAATGCTGGAAACGGCTTAAGAGGGTCAAGTTCTATAAACACTTTTTTTGAACCTTTTTCAGTTAATGCCTGCACAATATATTTGGTTCCTTCGGGGTATTCCATATTCTTAAATACAAATTTCCCATTTTTATCCGGTTGGGTTAAAGAAGTTCCAATAACCGAATCTTTTACGGCAACGAGTGAAATGCCCCCTTTTTTTAAGGTAGAGAATAGTCCTTCTACTTTTCCTGTAACTTCTTCATTCGACTCAACGGCAAATTGAAGATCTTGAGTTATTTTTCCTTTTAGAATGTTAGGCACATTATATCTTCTCCAACCTTGAGTCATCATCAAAACATCGAGCGCAAGGTCTGACTGCTTATTGTTCTTTTGTAAGTAACTACTTGGAGATTCTATATACCCTTTAAGTTCGGATGACAGTAATAGCGTTGAAATGATATTTGAGGTTGTATCTACGCCTGCATCTTTTTTATCCACGATGGACAAAGATAGATTACCGGTTAAAGGAAGTTGATTTTCATCCATTACCTTTATCGTCAGATCTATTTTATCTCGCGTATTGTACTTTTCTTTATTAAAGATTATATTGGCTTTAGCAAAAGTGCTGCTTTGAGAAGAAAACACAAGGCGTTCACTCAAAATATTTCTGCTTTCATCTATTAGAAGAAAATGAACGATGCCTGCCGGAAAGAAATCGTTCTCAAAGTTGAGGCGCCCTATTTTATCATCCCATGGTTGCGCATAAATAACAGCTCCCCTGATATGGGCTATTAATTGAGTTTGTGGAGGTAGTTTATAATCGGGAGATTTTGTGAGTGTTACTCGCAGAATATTATTATTCCACGCCGCCTTTAACGACACAGAGTTTTCAGAGGCTTCAGGCAAATCAAAGCGCTTCGACACATTTTCTCTATTTGTACATATAGCATGATATTTTTTTCCGGGAAGATAGTACATTCTGAAACTACCCATTCCTAAATGCGAACTCTCAAAGGTTGTATAAACATCGCCTTGCTCATCAAATATCTGCCCTTTAATCTCTTCAGACAAGCCGTTCTCGTTCGTTGCCTTGAAAGCCATTTTCATCTCTGTGGAAAATTGCGCATGTCCGCCTTCCGGAAAGAAAGATACATCGAATATTGCAGTTGAAGATGGAATATCAATGTAGCGATTATAAATTATATTATTGAAGGTAGCTTGTAGTAAGAAGTTCTTTGCCTGAGCATTTTTTCCGCTTTTTAAAAAACACTTAGCTACGCCTTCTTCAAACGATAAATGCTCGCCTTCTCCGGAAGGATCTCCATCCGGGAAAATGAGGCATTGTTCAGGAATGATTTTAGTATTTCCCGCTTTATTTACAAAATGTATTTCTGTTTTAATTTTATCTTTGTCCTCAGAAAAAGAGATTTCAGGTGAAATCTTTCGGGATAAAGGGTCTGTGACATAAATGGTTTTATGAAAAAAATAGTCTTCTCCCTGATTTTGCATAAACCGTGTATAGGCTCTTAACGAATAATTCCCCTCTTCTAATTCTTCGCTCAGTTGAAGCTGGCCATAAAAGCAGCCCGTACTGTCCGGTCGAATTTTCGCCCTCTCAACGACCTTGCCAATCGGATTAATTAATTCAATATAGACATACCTACTGGCATTCGCTTGTTTGAGAAAAAGAGCATCTACCAAATGTATTCGAAACCAAACGGTTTCTCCTGACATATATATACTCCTGTCTGTTTGAGCATAAATTTTTTCATGCGGATAGCTGGATATTTGCTCAAGGAATAGATTCTCTATTGAAGTTGTATCTATTTCCTGGGCTTTCATACTATTGCAAAAAAACAGTAACAAACATAATTGTAAATACAGGATTTTCATTATACCGTTATTTATAAATTAAATAGGAGGATTCTTTTCAAAGACTCTCCTCCTATTTTAAAATTGTTATTCAATAGAAAAAAGACTAATTAGTCATATTTTCTATGTTCACCCATCCAGTCGTTTATGATTCGTTGTTCATCATCACTTTTACGCTCTTTATACAAAAATCCTCTGGTCTTCTTTGTTACCCCATTTTCGATAAACCTGTACCACAAATCATATACTCTAAGTTCCGGGTAGTAAGTACCGCCTCCCTCCAGAATTTTAAAATTTTGCCAAGAAACCAAGGATAGGCTATTGTCAGCATTTACTGTGATATTAAAACAATAATTAGGACGATAATCCGTAGCACCTTTACTCCATTCGTTCTGCAAGTGATACATGCGAACGGTGTTTCCGTCAAAGACAGCTTGTAGCTTTCTGGGGCTTTTATAAACAACAGAATCATTTGGATTTGAAAGGTTCTTAATAACCCCATCCATATAGTACAAACCGGAATACTTGTTCATGATATTGAATCTCATTAAAACAACCGTATCTTTTTTTGCCAAATCATAGGCAGAAGTTGACTTCAATTTTAATGCAATCATATACAGCGAGTCAATATGCAATGTAGCCGGTTTTACGTATATCGGACAAGTACTATATGGCTCACCCTTTTTCACTGTTACGATTGGGGCGGGCAAATTATAAATATCCAACGGCAAATTCTGGAAAAGAATATCATTCGTTCCAAGTTCTCTGTCATTATACCTCTTAATTGCCTCCGGATATTCCTTCACTTCAGCAACAATATCTCTATCTATTGGAAGAGAGCCACTGATTGCAACCGATGCGTAAACAGTATCCTGAACATAACCAAGATTTAAATCCCGGTATATAATTTTGTCCTTAGCCCCGACAAGATAGACTGATTCAGGATATAACGCTTGATCCATAGGAGCCTCATCATCACAGCCGGTAAAAAACAAAGCCAGCATGAACAATGATAATAATGTATATTTTTTCATCTTATTCATTTATTATTTCATTAATCAATCTATTTCCAACCCGGGTTTTGAACCAGTTTGCCATTTTTCTGCAACACATTTCTGTCAATAGGCCAGAAGTACATTTTATTAGAAAACATTCGCTTCATGTACACTTCTGTATTCCAGATTCTCGCTGTGTAAAATTGTTCACGCTGCGAGGATTTAGCACTCACATCCAAACCTTTTATTGGTTTGTTGTATGCATCATACGCATCTTTCCAACGGCGTAAATCCCAATAGCGACGCGATTCGAAGGCAAATTCAATCTGCCACTCATGCTTCACTATTTTTTTCATTTTATTATAATCAGAAGCATCGGCTATTGTTATACCAGGTTGTCCCGCTCTGTAACGAACCTGATTAAAATATTTAACAATTTCATTTACATCTTTAGTTACCACAACCCCTGATTCATCAGTGTATGACCCTTCTTGCATTTCATTCAATGCTTCAGCATAGCCTAATAAGACTTCCGCATATCGTGCCAAAGGCCATACCTTGGACTTTTTTGTAGAGTTCCAATGGCCTATATCCTCTTGGTGTATATATTTGCGGCAAGTATATCCGGTTCTGTTTCTATGATTATTGTCACTTGGATTTTTAGCGTTACCATCATCGTAATAAGTTACTTCGCGATTCTTTAAATTTTCCGTACCTCTGAAAGATGTACCCGGCCAAATACAATGGTTGAATCCAATTGTTGCAAAGTAACGAGGTTCACGGTTATCATCTCTACGAGCTCTATTTGCGGAAAGCTGATACTCTAAAGCGAAAGTACTGTTGCTTCCTACTGCTTTATAAGATTTCTCATCCTCGGTAGCTTCATCAAAGCTTCTACCATCGGCCATACTGTAAGCGTCAATCATATCTTGAGTTACACTAAATGTGGCATTTCCTCCAATGGCATCCGGAAAATAAAGACGATCATCACTATCACTTCTCCTCGCATAATAAATATACTCTTTCACACTGTAAGGTTGATAAGTCCCGTCAAAAATAGATTTATACGATTTATACGGATCTATATTTCCTGCTCCATTAGGAAAACTGGCGCTAGACACTGTGGCTGGCAATGGTAGTGTTCCGGTACCTTTGTCATTGACCATTTTTGCTACCGTCTGAAGTTCATACGTGTTCATATCAATTATCCGTTTGAATGTGGCGGCAGCTTTCGCCCATTTAGTTTTATCTTCAGTTTGAGGGATGAAAGGAACTCCTTCGGAGTTTTTCCAATCAGCATAGTACGTATTTCCATTGAACAATGGACTTGCCGCGTACAATTGCATACGTGCTTTGAAAGCCAAAGCTGCTCCTCTTGTTGGCATAAGCTGTTCTGATTCAATTCTTTGAAGAGGAAGTAGACCTGCCGCTGCTTCAAAATCCGCACAAATCTTTTCAACACACTGATCATACGGCGAGCGCTCAATTGAGGCTTTGGCAATATCTACATCCGTATCAAAAGCCACATCCGGAAGGATTGGCACCGGTCCGTATAGGCGTACAAGATAAAAGTAAAAATAGGCTCTAAGAAAATAAGCTCTACCTTTGAAATCTCGTGATTCCATTTCTGTGATTTCTTGATTCTTATGGATATTGGCAAGCACAATATTCGCTTTGCGTATTCCTTTATAACAGGTTGGCCAAGGATTTATTCTTGTATTGGTCTCTGTTATTTCATCGTATAAAATACTATTTCCGTTAAGCATAAACGGAATAATAGCTTCATCGGCTCCGGAACCACTCGGCAATGTTACTGCTCCACCCCAGTCGGTTCCCATGAGTAGAGATTCGTCAAACAACAAAGCGGCTGTTCCATTGATGTATTGTTCTGTTCTTGCCTTCGACAAGAAAATTGAATCCATTGTTGTCTGGTCATAAACATATTTATTGATGTCCAGATAATCATCACACGAGTTAAATGTCAAGAAAGCAAAAAGCGCAATAACCGGTAAGACCAACAGGCGCGTTCTTATTTTATTTATAATGGTTATTCTATTCATAACTTCTATTTTATCATTAATTATAAGTCTAAAATACAATATTAAAATGAGAGGTTTAATTGCAATGTATATACCCGCTGAACAGGATATTTGGTTCCGCTATACATGGCCTGACTTGGATCCAGCATTTTCTCTTTAGACCATATAGCCAAATTTTCACCTATAAAGCTAATGACAGCATTCTGTAGACCAAACTTCTTTAAAGCCTTTATTTTTGCCGTATACGAAATCTGCACATTTTTCAATCTCACATAACTACCATCCTGAAGCCAGAATGTAGAATTCACACTATTATTCCAGCTACCTCCATAGTAAAGTCTTGGGTATTTTGCATTAGGATTTTCTGTAGCTGGATTTCCTGATATTTCTGCTGAGATCCAGCGATTATTAGGATTGGCATAATCAGTAATTACATTACCGCTTTCCCGTCCAGAGAATGGATTGTACATATTTCCACCTTTGAAATATTTAACTCTGGCTACTCCTTCAAAAAGGATACTAACATTAAAGTTCTTCCAATTAAATTCAGTAGCAAAACCATATTGTATTTGAGGAGTCCATGAATATTGCAATGGAATGTTATCGTCTGAGTTAACAACACCGTCTCCATTCACATCTTTATATTTGATGTCTCCAGGCAAGTAATTTCCGAATTCTTGTTTAGGACTATTTTGAATATCCTCCTTATCTCTAAACAAACCAAGAGAAACTAGCCCCCTATTGATCCCACTTTGGTAACCTACAGCAGATTGATATGGATATTTTTTTATATCTTCCTCAAATTCCAAAATCTTATTGCGCGATTGTGTAAAATTCATACGAAAAGTAAGATACTTGCTTCTATCCGTAGGGGCTAATGGCTGCGTATAGGACATATGTCCATCAACACCCCAACTTTTCATTTTACCAACATTAGCCCAAGGTAATGTAACAAGTCCCATTTCTTCAGGAACACTCTGACGTTGCTGATATATTCCCGAACGCACATCCTTAAACATGTCCACGGTAGCTTCAAAACGTTCATCAAAAAGACGCACATCAATACCAAAGTTATATTTAGTTGCTTTTTCCCATCTCAAGTTACTTGATCCCACTTGAGTTTCTGTAATCCCCGAACCATTCATCCATTGGCCCGAGCCCGAATATCCGATCAACGTGAGGTATGGAAAACGTACAGAGTCATCCCAAGTCAGGCGGTCATTACCAACAATTCCGTAAGAAGCCCTGAATTTCAAATAATTAAGGAAAGGAAAGACCTTTTTCACAACTTCGTATTGGGAAGGAGCCCAGCCCAAAGATGCAGCCGGAAACCATCCGAATTTCTTTCCTTGTTCGAAAGCTTCGGAACCGGTATATCCCACGTTAAATTCCGCCATGTATGTATCTGCGTATGAGTATGAAAAACGGCTTGCATAACTGTTATAGCGCTTTGGAATAGCAGTCAGCCCGGTTTTGTATTTAGAAGATTCATAATCACTCCAGTAAGCATGTATCAATCCGCCAACACGGTGCAGTTTATCAAATACACGCTCGTAATTGATACGGCCTTCATAGTAATATTTACGATCTGTTTGAGTATTATTCGAATAATACGGTTCTTGATATTCCGATTTTTTAATCAGATCCAATTTTCCATCCCTTGTTCTTCCATCCGCGTAATAGATTGCCGGAATTTTTTCTCTCGACTGCCACATCCAGCTACTAGTATCCAAATTTATCAATCCCATGATAGAAAGACCTTCTGTGATCATATCCAACTTTTGGTTAAGTTGCATTGTGATCTTGTTGTTGTTGGAATAGTTTTTGCGATAACCGGTCATATTAAGCAATACATAAGGACTTATATTATTCTTATCGCTACCATAACCGGGAGCTTCTCCTGTTGAATAAAGGATGGGCACGGTAACAGGGGTCAAAATCGATTGAGCCTGCCATAGGGCATCTGTATTATCTCCATAACCAGGATAATTCTGCGTAGTGATCACACTTTCTTCATTCAAAGACAGAGTTGTTGTTGAAGTTAGATTCACATCAACATTTGCACGAAAATTAAACTTGTTATAATTTACATTCGTATCGTATCTATTCAAACCTTTATCCTGCTTGAATATGGCATCTTTCGTCAGATAACCCGCACTGATATAATATCGAGCTACTTCACCACCTCCGGAGGCACTCAAAAAATATTGTTGGTTCCATGTATAATCTTTTAGAATCACATCTCTCCAATTTACATCCGGATGAAGATCAGGATCCATGTGATTTGCAAATAACGCCAGATCGACATCCGAGTAGATTGGAATACCGCCTCTTGTTACAGATGCCTCATTAGCCAAGGTGGCATAGTCAGCGGCACGAACATATTCAGGCATACGCGGAGAGTAAGAGATACCGGCATTTGCTTTCACCCTGAGATCCAATTTCCCGGCTTTACCTTTCTTCGTTGTAACAAGTACCACGCCGTTCGCACCTCTTACTCCATATACTGCTGTAGAAGAAGCATCTTTCAGGATAGAGAAGCTTTCAATATCTTCCGGATCAAGCGTATTGAGATCGCCTTCTATTCCATCAATCAGAACCAAAGCCGATGATCCGGCTCCAAATGTGCTTATACCACGAATCCAGAACTCAGAAAAATCTTTTCCGGGCTCTCCACTACGATTAACAGATATAATCCCCGGGACACGCCCACCGAGCATATTACTAACTGAGGATGCAGGAACCTTAAGGTCTTTCATCTCAACACTCGTAATGGCTCCTGTTACATTGATCTTTTTCTGAACTTTACCTGAACTTGTTACAATAACTTCATCCAGCGCATTTATGTCTTCTTTTAAAACAATACGCATGCGTTCATTTGTTTTTCCCATAACAACTTCTTGCGATTCAAAACCAATATATGAGAAAACAACTATCTGTTTGGCGCTTATTCCGGTAAGTCTAAAATGTCCGTCAGCATTTGTTATAGCTCCATTACTAGGATTTCCTTTTATCGACACAGAAACACCAATCAAAGCGTCTCCTTTCTCATCCATTACAGAACCTCCGGCTATTATATTCGATTGAGCGAAAGCACTAGTACATACTACTAGTACTATAAATTGTAAAATGACATATTTTATTTTCATATCATAAATCTATTTCGTTTTTATTCTATGGTAAGTTTTCTAACCAAACGTTTATCCCTGTCTGCGATATAGAAATTATCTTCAAAGTCAGTTACAATAGCAAGCGGCTGATTAAAACCTGACTCAAGTGGAATGTTTGAAACCCCGGTCTGCCAAGAATTGGGTACTCCTGCAACTAATGATACCATGTCTCCTTTAATTTTAAGAATACAAGATCCGGATTTGCTTCCAAAATAAATCTCGCCATCATTGTTCACAGCAATTCCTGATGGATTTCTTAAGACTGCATCATTAAGACGGTGCCCCAAAACAACGTTGTTGCCAGAATTGAAACCAGCATATTTTTTTGCTTTCCAGTTTCCTTCAGCATTTTTTTCTATTTTAAATATGCCGTTCGCACCCTCTTGCGTTGCAAAGAAACAATGATAATACTTGCTATAAACAAGGTAACTACTCCACCCGGTACCAACGTTTACTCCGTCCCAATCGTTACTGCTTAAGATCTTTGTGAATTTTTTTTCCACCAAATCGATACACCCCATGTGTCCGTCGCCAGTCATAACATACAGATAGCGATCGTCCTCAGCAAAAGTTAAGCCCCCGACAATACCTCCACTTGACAACATATCATTCGTAATCTGCAAATCCGTAACAGGTGTGGCTATCCATCCGTCCGCCTTTGAGAAACTATAGATATTTCGATTACCGTCTCTGTTTATCACATAAAATTTGTCTCTGGTATTTGTAACAGCAGGCCCGCCACACCAGCCGACATCAGCTATCTTTATCATTTTATTGTCATCCAGAGAAATCAGGCTGATTCTGGAATCCCATTCTCCTTCAACCATAATAATATTATCCCCTTTTTGACCTTTGACAGTGCCCAGTCCGGTAGGATTCTTTATTCGAGCCTCATCAAAACTTCCTTCCACATAGTTGTCTCCTTGGTTCTCTTTTCCGACAATATTTTTAAGAGACTGTTTCTGATAATATTTGAATTTGATGTTCGGAACGATACTATCTTCTCCAATTACAACAGATAACTGATTAAATCCGGGAGATTGTTTCGGAATCATCCCATAAAGTTCATGTCCATCGCAACCTAAAATAACAGCTCGCTTAGTATCGAAATAAACTTTAATTTGATCCGTGTTTTTTGGAAAGTTTCCTCTGATAAGGAAGTTTTGGTCTATTTTCCCCCAAGAAGGCAGAAGTTCAATAACAGAAACAGGCTTTTGAGGGTCGTAATAATTCCCTGTCCCAAGTGTTTTCTCTATTTCCTCGCTACCATTGCAGGCAAAGAAGAACGGAGAAATCAGAAAAATAAAAATTAGATTTTTCTTCATTTTCATTAAAATTAAGTTTAACAATGTAAGAGAATGCATTCAGCTTAGAATAAATAAATGGATAGTAAGGGCGCTCACCCCATGGAGTAAAATCTCAAGTAGTGTTTTTATATGAATATTAACTATCATCATACAAGTAGTACATTAAGAATAAAGTATTAAGGTTAACGCGGCATATCAACACCATTTAAGTTAAAGTATGCTTTAACATAGTGTGGCAAATGTACCGAATATTACTAATAGATATTAAATATTCGTGCTACACAAATTTACACTAATATTACACTATTAACACTAAATGTTACAAAAGCTTTTCTGTACGTAACATGAGACATCAAAGTACACATACGCATTCCGTTATATCATCTATAAATACACTATTTAAAGAGGTAGCATCAATTAGAAGACCAACAGTTCTTGAGTTTAGAGGTTATTCGCATTATACTTAATATGCCAGCATGCAACAAAAAACAAGAGTTAATCCTGCAATTCATATATCTAAGGAATTATAAAGGACATACTAAGCAAACATAGCATTAAAATGAAGTGTTATATATCTGCCCACTGATAATTCTTAAGCTCCACCAACAGATGCTAATTATTATATCACAAAGGCTTTTATTTAAGCCTCACACACAAAAACAAGTTACCTAATCTTTCAACAGTGTAACACAAAAACATTATAAACATCTGAATATAAAAGAGTTATCTCTTAAAAATAGACAATAAAAACCAAAGATAAACTGAAGATCCATCATGCTATTTTTTAGAAGCCATTGTGAATAAAATAATCGATTTAATGGAAAATGTAACATAGCCTTAAAATCATGTAACTCATTTATTTTTATTTTAATTAAATACTGATTAGCTTTGCCTATGAATTATGATTAACACGAATTATTATGAAAAAGAAATTAGCCGGCTTACCAATGCCAATTCTGCCAACAGCTTCTTTGAATGTGCAGACTTGGAGATCACCTTTATCCTTGAAACGCATAAGAATTTTCTTGTTATGTGCATTCGCATATTGCTTGTGTACACAAGCGCAAACCTCCATTTTCAAAGCTCCTGCAGGTTTTGATATTGAAAAAGCAAATATACTTAGAGGCAAGATAGATACAATTACGTATAGTTCAAAAACTGTAGGTAACAAGCGTAAAGCATTGGTTTACACCCCTCCCGGTTTCTCAGCCAAGAAAAAATATCCTGTATTATATCTCTTACACGGAATTGGTGGAGATGAGAAGGAATGGTTAAACAACGGACATCCGGAAATCATTTTGGACAATCTATATGCAGAGAATAAATTGGAACCAATGATCGTTGTACTTCCAAACGGAAGAGCAATGAAAGATGACCGAGCATCAGGAAATATCATGTCTCCTGAAAAAGTAGAAGCATTCGCGACTTTCGAAAAAGATCTATTAAATGATTTAATTCCTTCTATTGAGAAAAAATATCCAGCAATAAAAGATCGTGAAAGTCGTGCAATTGCAGGTCTTTCAATGGGAGGGGGACAATCACTTAATTTCGGACTAGGAAATTTGAATGAATTTGCTTGGATTGGAGGCTTTTCATCTGCGCCCAATACCAAAACACCCGAAACATTGATTCCTAATCCGGAAATAGCAAAAAAACAACTGAAATTACTATGGATATCATGTGGTAATAACGACAATTTGATGTTTTTCAGCAAAAGAACACACGACTATCTTGAAAAACACAATGTGCAACATATCTTTCATGTAGAACCGGGAGTACATGACTTCAACGTTTGGAAGAATGACTTGTACCTATTCTCACAATTATTATTTAAACCTGTCAGCACAAACACAATCAATCAATATACTCAATTAGGAGTGGCTGCATCTTCAAATGTAAGAGGAGCTAAATATCCTCAAATCACTCCGGATAATAGAGCCATTTTTCGCATCAATGCTCCTGAAGCACAGAAAATACAGATCGATTTAGGAAAAAAGTATGATCTGGTTAAAAACAAAGATGGAATATGGGAAATAACGACTGATTCTTTAGGAGAAGGCTTCCATTACTATTCCCTAATAATTGATGGAGTCTCAGTAGCAGATCCTGCCAGTGAAACATTTTATGGCATGGGTCGAATGGCAAGTGGCATTGAGATTCCTTTTAAAGGAGGAGATTATTATGCGGAAAAAAATGTTCCACATGGAGATATAAGAATTCAACGTTACTACTCTTCCGTGAGCAACTCTTGGCGCAAGTTCTATATTTATACACCAGCCAATTATGAGATCAACTCCAATGAAAAATATCCTGTATTATACCTGTTACATGGAGGCGGAGAAGATGAACGTGGATGGGCTACTCAAGGAAAAACTGATTTGATCCTTGATAATTTAATTGCTGAGAAAAAGGCAAATCCTATGCTTATAGTCATGCTTGATGGAAATATAGCACCAAGTTTTAGTGGAGATTTTCTTGAGCTATTTGAAAAAGAATTAAAGCAATGTGTCATTCCATACATAGAGAAGAATTACAGAGCAAAAACAGATTCGAATAATCGCGCATTAGCTGGCTTGTCAATGGGAGGTATGCAAACGCTATATGCAGGTATTTATAATACACAATTATTCTCTTCTCTGGGAGTGTTTAGCTCGGGATGGTTGCCTAATCAAACAACTATTTCAGATGCTCAGTACGAGTATATGAAGAATAATACGGCCTTGATTAATGGTAATTTAAAACAGTTTTGGATTGCAATGGGAGGTAAAGAGGATATTGCCTATAACAATTGTCAAACCATGCTTTCAAAACTTGATAATTTGAATATTAAATATACTTACTCTGAATATCCTGGAGGACATAGTTGGCCCGTATGGAGAAATAATCTCTATAATTTCGCTCAACTATTATTCAAATAACAAATAAAACAATATGGTAAGAAACACACTTTTAGGTATTGCAGCTTTTGTTGCGCTGATAGTATGCAACCCGGCATTTGCACAAGAGAAACAAGCTCATAACCCTATTATTTACGCAGATGTTCCGGATATGTCTATAATTCGCATAGGTGATAACTACTACATGAGTAGCACTACAATGCATATGAGTCCGGGAGTTCCAATTATGAAATCTACAGATCTAGTAAACTGGAAGATTATTAATTATGCATACAATGTTCTTGATACAATAGCGCCACTGTCTCTTAATAATGGAGAAAGCAACTATGGTAGAGGTTCTTGGGCTAGCAGCTTGCGTTATCATAATGGAAGCTATTATGTAAGTACTTTCGCTCAGGCCACAGGTCGAACGCATATATATTCAACTAAAAATATAGAAAAAGGACCTTGGAAAGAATTTACATTCGCACCAAGCTTCCACGATCATTCTCTATTCTTTGACGATGACGGTCGCACATATCTAATTTATGGAAACGAAAATCTAAAATTGGTAGAACTGAATGCCGATGCATCAGGCATAAAACCAGGGACAAAGGAACAAGTAATTATTGAAAATGCAAGTTTATCTACAGGTGCGAATAGAGGACTTCCAGCTGAAGGCTCTCAGCTGTTCAAGATTAATGGAAAATATTATCTTTTCAACATTACATGGCCGAAAAACGGAATGCGTACTGTCATTGTTCACAAAGCTGATAAAATAGCAGGACCTTATGAAG
This sequence comes from Bacteroides ihuae, assembly GCF_900104585.1. Lineage (GTDB taxonomy): Bacteria > Bacteroidota > Bacteroidia > Bacteroidales > Bacteroidaceae > Bacteroides > Bacteroides ihuae. The sequence continues at coordinate 278,443 of NZ_FNVX01000005.1, read as the reverse complement.
GCAGAGTGGCTCTACAAGATAAAGGAGTGGCTCAAGGAGGGCTTATCGATACTCCAGATGGGAGATGGTATGCGTATCTATTTCGAGACTTTGGCTCTGTAGGCCGTATACCTTATCTTGTGCCAGTAAAATGGGAAGATGGCTGGCCTATTCTCGGTGAAAATGGCAAAGTTCCGGAAAAGCTGGATCTGCCAGCGAACAAAAGCTTAATTCCGGGAATTGTAGCTTCTGATGATTTCAATCGAAAAAAAGGAGATGCAGCCCTGCCATTAGTCTGGCAGTGGAACCACAACCCCGACAATAAATTCTGGTCGGTAACAAAAAGAAAAGGCTATCTCCGTCTTACAACAGAGCGTGCTGATCCATCTTTCCTTATGGCTAAAAACACACTTACTCAACGCACTATAGGACCGGAATGTACAGGATCAACTTCAATAGACATAACTAATATGCACGACGGTGATTTTGCAGGTTTGGGGTTACTTCAAAAAAATTATGGATTGGTAGGAGTAAAAGCCGAAAATAAGGGCAAATCAATTGTTATGATAAATGCAGAATCCGGTGAAGCTCTCGAAATAAACAAGATACCACTATCTCAAAATAAGGTTTATCTTAAAATAGATTGTGATTTCAGAGAACGCACCGATAGAGCAAACTTTTTCTATAGTTTGGACGGTCAATCATGGATATCAATAGGCAATTCACTTAAAATGTCTTACACAATACCACATTTTATGGGGTATCGTTTCGGACTATTCAATTATGCCACAAAAAATCCGGGAGGCTTTGTTGATTTTGACTATTTTCATATTAAAGATAAAATATCTCAGGAAAAGAATAAATAAGAAGAGAGATTAAAATCAAATATTCAATGACGAATAAACTAAAGCATGAGAAATAAAATCCTAAATTTAATAATTGGACTGATTTTAGCAATTAATATTTCAGCTCAAAATGATTCGTATCTAAAACTCTGGTATGCTCATCCTGCAAAGCAATGGGTTGAAGCACTACCTATAGGAAACGGACGCTTGGGAGCAATGGTATTTGGTGATCCGTCTAAAGAAATAATTCAGCTCAATGAGAATACAGTTTGGGCCGGACAGCCGAATCGCAATGACAATCCAAATGCTAAAGAAGCATTATTAGAAATCAGAAGGCTTGTTTTTGAAGGTAAATATAAAGAAGCGCAGGATTTGGTTAACCACAACATGATAAGTAAAACGTCTCAAGGGATGCCCTATCAGACAGTTGGCAACCTCAAGCTTTCATTCCCAGAGCATGAAAACTACTCCAAATATTATAGGGAATTGGACTTAGAGAAAGCTATCGCAACAACACATTATAGTGTGAAAGGTGTAAACTACACTACAGAAGTATTCTCGTCATTCCCAGACCAAGTTATCATAGCACGGATTTCCTCTGACAAACCAGGTTCTATAAACTTTTCTGCTTCGATGAACAGGCCTTCGAAAGTCAACGTATCTACAATGGGTAACAATGAACTTATTTTATCCGGTAAAACGAGTGATTTTGAATCAGTTAAAGGCAATGTAATGTTCGAAACCAAGGTGAAAATTCTGACTTCAGGAGGTAATGTGACCGCAAATGATACAGCATTAAACGTCAGCCAGGCTGATATAGCGACTATTTATATTTCTATCGCCTCTAACTTTAAGAATTATAACGATATAAGTGGCAATGCCTCTGAAAAGGCAACTACATACCTCCAAAATGCATTAAAGAAAAACTATGATCAGGCGCTAAAAGATCACATCACTGATTTTAAAGACTATTTTGGAAGAGTAGACCTCAATCTTGGAACAACTGATGCTGTTAATAAACCAACAGACATCCGTCTGGCTGAATTTGCCAAAGGCAATGATCCTCAACTGGTAGCACTCTACTTCCAGTTTGGACGATATTTACTAATATCATCTTCCAGACCCGGTGGACAGCCCGCCAATCTGCAAGGAATATGGAACGACCAAATTACTCCATCCTGGGATAGTAAATACACTGTAAATATTAATACAGAAATGAATTATTGGCCATCTGAGGTTACCAATCTTAGCGAAATGAATGAGCCACTGGTTAAAATGATTCGCGAACTTGCGGTGACAGGTAAACAAACAGCCAGAGATATGTACGGAGCAAATGGATGGGTATTGCATCACAATACGGATATATGGAGAATTACTGCTCCCATAGATGGTGCTTTCTGGGGAATGTGGCCAATGGGTGGTGCTTGGCTCAGTCAGCATCTTTTTGATAAATACGAATACAGTGCTGATGAAAAATATCTTCAATCGGTATATCCTATAATAAAAGAAGCTTCGCTATTTTTCCTCGACTTCTTGGTAGAAGAGCCTCAGCATAAATGGTTGGTCGTTTGCCCTTCTGTTTCACCTGAAAATGCTCCATCTGTTCATCCAGAATCATCTATATCTGCAGGAACCACTATGGACAACCAATTAGTCTTCGATTTATTTACAAAAACCATTAAAACGGCAGAGATTCTGGGTGTAGACAGAGAATTGACAATAAAAATTAAGAATGCATTAAAACGATTACCTCCGATGCAAATTGGCAAATGGGGACAATTGCAAGAATGGATGTATGATTGGGACAAAAAAACCGACAATCACAGACATGTCTCACATCTGTACGGATTATTCCCTTCCAATCAGATATCTCCTTACCGAACTCCTGAATTATTCTCTGCAGCAAGAACTTCATTAATAGCTCGTGGAGATGAGTCAACAGGGTGGTCAATGGGATGGAAAGTAAATTTATGGGCACGTCTACTTGATGGAAATCATGCTCTAAAGCTAATAACAGACCAGCTTACGCCTTCTATTCAAGCCAACGGAACTCAGCAGGGTGGTACATATCCAAATTTATTTGATGCTCATCCTCCTTTTCAGATTGATGGCAACTTTGGATGCACTTCCGGCATTGCCGAGATGTTGTTGCAAAGTCAAGATGGCGCTGTTCATCTGTTGCCGGCATTACCCTCTTTGTGGAAAACCGGTAGTGTGAAGGGCTTGAAAGCAAGGGGTGGTTTTGAAGTTGATATTCAATGGGAAAATAACGAATTATCCAAAGCTGTGATAAACTGTTCAATAGCGGGAAATTGCCGTATACGCTCATATTATCCATTAAAAGCTAAGGGGCTTAAGGAAGCCAAAGGTAAGAATGCTAATCTATTTTATGCAACTTCAGAAATTAAAACTCCTCTAAATCATGCAACATTCCCTCTTTCAATTTCAAATCTGAAGAAAGTGTACGAATATGATGTTCCGATGAAAAAAGGAAATAAAATCATCATTGGCAGATGACAACAATAGATAATCATACTAATATCGAGTATTTCCAAAACAGTAATTGAAAATACTATTTAGACCTTAATAATAAAGAAAATCGAATACTAATGACAAAAAACATATTTATAACGATTCTTTTTCTATCTTTTTTTTCCACCAATGGAATTTACGCTCAACCGACCAATGGAGGCCCTATTCCGCCAGAGATAGAAAATCCTGAATTACTCGGGATAAACAAAGAACCATATCACGCCACATTAATGCCATATGGCAACTTACAAGAAGCTTTGGCCGCCAGACGACACGCCTCTTCACTTTGTCTCAGTTTAAATGGGCTATGGAAATTCAACTGGGTGCCAACACCCGAAAAACGTCCAATCGATTTTTACAAGTCTGATTGCGATGTCTCGGAGTGGAAAGAAATCAAGGTACCTTCCAATTGGGAGGTAGAAGGCTACGGCACACCATTTTATCGTAATTTGGGTTATACCATTAAGAAAGATTATCCGCATGTGATGAGCGAGCCGGATACATGGTACACATCATTCAAAGAGCGAAACCCTGTGGGGAGTTATCGTCGAGAATTCAATTTGCCAACCGAATGGGCAGGGCGACGCAATTTCATCACATTTGATGGCGTTGACTGTGCTTTCTTTTTGTGGGTAAACGGGGGAAAAGTAGGCTTTAGCGTGAATAGTCGTAATGCTGCAGATTTCGATCTTACCAAATATCTGAAACCAGGTAAAAACATGATAGCCGTAGAAGTATATCAATATAGTTCGGGTACTTGGTTGGAGGATCAAGATATGTGGCGTCTGCACGGAATCTTCCGCAATGTAACACTCTGGAGTGCCCCTCAGGTACACATTCGCGACTTTTTCATAAAAACAGATTTAGATAAAGACTACAGAGATGCGACGCTGGATGTATCCGCCAAGATAAAGAATTATAGTGATAAAACGGCCAAAACTCAAACATTCATGGCTACTCTTTACAACAAAGAAGGCAAAGAAATAGCCAAAGGTAGCGCAAAAGGAGTGTCTCTCAAATCAAATCAGGAAGAATCACTGAATGTGAAAATGCAGGTAACAAACCCGCTAAAGTGGACTGCTGAAACACCTAATTTATATACGGTTGTATTGACTAACTCTGAAGGAGAAATATTATCATCAAAAATCGGCTTTCGAAAAATAGAAATCAAAGGACGGATATTTATGGTAAATGGGGTACCAATAAAATTGAAAGGTGTAAACCGACACGAACATTGGTCGGATGTGGGACATGCCATCACCGAAGAGCAAATGATTCGCGATTTGGAAGTTATAAAACAAGGAAATTGCAACCATGTACGTACAAGCCATTATTCTAATGACCCTCGTTGGTACGAACTATGCGATGAATGGGGCATTTGGTTAGTAGCCGAAGCCAATATGGAATATCATGGTTATGATACTCGGTTTGATGAAGAGCCAACAATAAAAGCAGCTATTATTGACCGCAATGTGGCTAACGTTGAAAACTTTAAGAACCATCCATCCGTGATTATTTGGTCACTTGGCAATGAAGGTGGCGGAATCAGCACAAATTTGAAAGCAGCCATGTCTACAGTTAAAGCTCTTGACTCCACTCGTTTTGTTCATTATGAACGTTTTGGTATAGGTAGTAGAAATCCTGCCGATTTGGAAGGCCGCATGTATGGTAGTGCCGCCGATTACGCCGAAATGGTAAAAAACTGGGGAATGACCAAACCGCTTTACATTTGTGAGTTTGTTCATGCTATGTTCAACTCAATGGGCTCATTAGATGAATATTCAAAAGTGTTTGATAATACTCCGGAGATATTAGGTGGTGCGATCTGGGAATTTCAGGATCAGGCATTGTGGAACAAGCGCACCCCAAACCACCCAATCTTAGCATATGGCGGTGGCTTTGGAGAACAGCCTAACGACCATTATTTTATCCACAAAGGAGTGGTTTCTTATGACCGTTCTACGGAAGGAAACCAAGTTAAGCCGCATTATCCTGAAATGAAGAAAGCATTCCAATGGATTGATACCGAATTATCGGATCCAATCGCTGGAATGATCACGATTAAGAATAAGTTCCAGTTTATTTCTTTGAATGGCTTTGAGGCAACATGGAGTTTGACCGAGAATGGAACAGAAATAGACAAGGGCGTAATCAATATAATGCAGCCCATCAATGCCCGAAGCGTTGGCAGAGCATTGATTCCATATAAAATAGAACATCCTAAAGCTGGGGCAGAATATTTTTTGCGCATTTCATATAAACAAAAGGAGAAAACACTTTGGGCTGATAAAGGTTTTGAAGTAGCATCTGAGCAAATTAAACTTCCCATCAACACCCCTCCTGTAATAGAAGCAAGAGTTTCGCAACCAGTAAAGCTGGTCCAAAATGCACAAACAGTCACAATTTCAGGGAAAGATTTTGCCGTAAGTTTCGATAAGAAAAGCGGTTTGATGAATCAGCTTATAAAAAATGGAACCAACCTTTTAACTGCCGATGGTTCTCCGAAGTTACATTTGTGGCGTGCCTCTCACCGCAATGACGACGACTGGACTTATCGCCAATGGGAGAAGTTTGGTGTAACGACACTTCAATATACATTGCTTGATTTCAAAGTAGAAACTGTTGATAATTCTTCAGTGAAGGTAACTTCAACAACAAAGGCAGATGGTAAAGAAGGCTTTGGAGTTTATCACACGGCAACCTATTTAGTAAAGGGTGATGGTTCTATAAAAGTAGATAATCAGGTTCATTTTGTTGGATTCCGAATAAATTTGGCTCGTATAGGCGTACGTATGATGCTCGATAAAAAGCTTGATCACATGACATTCTTTGGCCGTGGACCTTTCGAGAATTATTCCGACCGCAAAAGCTCTGCAGAAGTGGGCATTTATGAATTGGGTGTAAATGAACAATATGAATACGAAAAACCGATGGAACGCGGAAATCATGAAGAAGTAAGATGGGCAAAATTAAGCGGCAAAGACATGCCTTCTTTATTAATACAATCCGATGAAAAATTGATGCAAGTAGCAGCCCTTCCACATACTGATGAGCAAATGTATCCTGTAGAATATAAAATTGATCTGCCTGCAAGCACAGCTACAGTATTCTGCATCTCTACCAAAACTTTAGGCGTAGGATCAGCCAGTTGTGGCCCGCGTCCGCTTAAACAATTCCAAGTGTTCGCCGAACCCACTTCTTTCACTTATACGATTAACTTGTTTTAATCTTCAATAAAATTTATATCTTATGAAAAAGAGTCTATTCATCATTGTTTCAATCTTTATAGTTGTCGTAAATCTGCCTCTTGCTGGTAATGCACAAAATCCGATTATCCAAACGAATTACACTGCCGATCCCGCTCCATTGGTGTACAACGACACGGTTTTTCTCTATACCAGTCACGACGAAGATGATGCCTTTGGTTTTAAAATGCAAGATTGGTTACTATACACATCCACCGACATGGTTAATTGGACCGATCATGGGGTAATCGCCTCCTTAAAAGACTTTAAATGGGTACCCTATGACAATGGGGCATGGGCACCACAGTGCATTCAACGCAACAATAAATTCTATATGTATTGCCCTATGCCGAACGGTATTGGTATAGGCGTATTAGTTTCAGATAGTCCTTATGGACCTTTTAAAGACCCTATTGGGAAACCTCTAATCAAGAATAGTATGCTAGACATTGACCCAACAATACTCATTGACGAAGATGGACAGGCTTATCTTTATTGGGGAAATCCGAACTTTTACTATGTAAAACTGAATGAGGATATGATTTCCTATTCAGGCGAAATTATAAATGAACCGACTAAACCGGACAATTATCAGGAAGGCCCTTGGGTATGGAAACACAATGGACACTATTATCTGGCTTATGCTTCAACCTGTTGCCCTGAAGGCATCGGTTATGCAATGAGTAGTTCTCCGACAGGCCCTTGGGAATATAAAGGTATGATAATGGAAGGTGATAAACGTTCAAACGGAAATCATCCGGGGGTTATCGATTACAAAGGAAATTCGTACGTGTTTGGCTTTAATTATGCTATTCTAAAACAAACTATGTTGAAGCATTACGAAAGACGTTCAATATGTATTGAAAATCTAAAATATAATACCGATGGTTCCATTCAGAAGCTTCCGTTTTGGTCAACCACAGGTGTCAAACAGCTTGGCACAGTGAATCCTTACAATCGTATCGAAGCCGAAACAATGGCTTTTAGCGAAGGGCTTAAAACTGAACTTGTCACTGAATGGGAAAGAAACGTATCTTGGGACAAAGGGAAAAAGATAGCTGACAGGCTTTTTGTTTCTTCTATCCATAACGGAGATTATATCAAAGTGCAAGGTGTAAATTTCTCTAAAGGCGCAGCATCAATTGATGTTAGTGTAGCATCTTTATATGGTGGGAAAATTGAAGTCCATACTGACAAGATTGATGGCCCTGTAATTGGGATAGTTAATGTTAACACCTCTGGCGAAGGAGATGTCTGGAAAGTTTTTAGCACTTCTGTTAAGCACATTAACGGTATTCACGATTTATATTTCGTTTTCAAGGGTGAAAAAGAATTGTTCAATTTCGATTGGTGGACATTTAACACTAAATAAAGGTTTTTTTAAATTCAACGAATCGCAATATAAATAAAGGATATTCCCAAAAAATGCAATAATGATCCCTTTGAACCCAATAAATAAAAGGTGAGATTTGAAGGATAATATCGTAATTACAATATAAATCAAAAAATAATTATTTAATGAAAGTAGTAACAAACAACATTAGATTTGCGACCATTATTGGTCTCTTTATTTCATTTAGCCTGATGGAAATCAATCACTTATCTGCTCAGACTGTATGGCTTGATCAATTGGATCTCAGTGCCGCTACCCAAGGGTATGGAGTACCGAAGAAGAATAAATCTGTTGATGGCAAGGTTATGACAATCAAAGGTAAAACTTTCGAGCGCGGATTTGGAACACATGCAGAGAGTTCATTATTGATTCTATTAGATGGAAAAGCAACTTCGTTCACAGCACAGGTGGGTATTGATGATGAGATTGCAGGCCATGAACCAGCCTCTGAATTCGTAATATATGGCGATGGAAAGAAACTATGGTCAAGCGGTATAATGCGTTTAGGAGATGCTGCCATACCGTGTTCAGTTCCGCTTGTTGGAATAAAAAAACTTGAATTAGTGGTAACCGACGGTGGTAACGGAAATTATTATGATCATGCAGATTGGGCCGATGCAAAATTCGAGACTACGGGTGTAGATACCTTTATTACCTACAATCCTGTGGCAAGCGAACCTTATATTCTAACTCCTCCCCCCCCCGCTTGGCCAAGAATTAATGGTGCGAGTGTCTTTGGCGCACGTCCAGGTTCTCCTTTTCAATTTCTTGTACCGGTAACTGGTGACCGTCCAATAACTTTTTCAGCTACTGGACTACCTCCAGGATTAAAGATTGACTCTAAAACCGGAATTATAACCGGTAAACTTTCCAAAACAGGAACTTTTGTTGTTGCCCTAACTGCAAAAAACGCAAAAGGCAAGGCGGAAAAAAAATTGCGCATTGTCTGTGGAGACCGTATTGCGCTAACCCCACCAATGGGATGGAACAGTTGGAACTGTTTTGCTCAAGAAGTATCTGCCGATAAGGTAAAGCGCGCAGCTGATGCCATGGTGAAAAGCGGGCTTATCAACCACGGCTGGACGTATATTAATATCGACGATTTCTGGGAAAACAATCGAGATTCCAAAGATCAGTCGTTGCGTGGAGAATTTCGCGATGAAGCTGGTAATATCATCCCCAACTCACGGTTTGTAGATATGAAATCCCTTGCCAATTATGTGCATGACCTTGGGTTAAAAATTGGACTCTATTCAAGTCCAGGCCCGTGGACATGTGGTGGCTGCGTAGGTAGTTACGGGCACGAAAAGCAAGATGCCGAAAGTTATGCCAAATGGGGATTTGACTATCTTAAATACGACTGGTGCAGTTATGGTAATGTAATCGATGGATTGCCAAACAACGATCCATATAAAGTATCGTCTTTGTCGTACAATGGTGGAAGTGAATTGAATACCGCCATTAAACCGTTTAAGGTGATGGGTGAATATCTTCGCCAACAGCCCCGCGATATTATATTTAGCGTATGTCAGTACGGAATGTCGGATGTATGGAAGTGGGGTGATTCTGTTAACGGCAATTGCTGGCGTACAACCAATGATATTACCGACACTTGGACAAGCGTGAAGAATATTGCTCTTGACCAAGATAAATCAGCTCCTTATGCCAAACCTGGAAATTGGAACGATCCTGATATGCTTGTCGTTGGTACCGTTGGGTGGGGAAATTCACATCCGAGTAAACTTAAACCTGATGAGCAGTATCTTCACATCAGCCTATGGAGCCTCTTCTCTGCACCCCTCCTCATTGGCTGTGACATGGAGAAACTTGATGATTTCACATTAAATTTACTAACCAATGATGAAGTTATAGCAGTTAATCAAGATCCGCTTGGCAAACAAGCATCCTGCATGCATACAATTGGTGATTTACGTATTTATGTAAAGGAACTCGAAGATGGTAGTCGCGCTATAGGTTTTTGCAATTTCGGTCTGGAAATAGTAAACCTTGCATATAAAGATTTCGAAAAGATAGGTCTTAACGGGATGTATCAAGTACGTGATTTATGGCGACAAAAAGATATTGAAAACATCGATACCAAAACAGGACAACTTGCACTTAAAATTCCGGCACACGGGGTGCTTCTTTATAAATTCACTTCTGTGAAATAAATTCGAATTTGATAAAAAAACAAATATAAAATGAAGAATAAAGCATTAATAAAGGTGTTTGCTATTACAGTCTTTATCTTATTAGCAATATTACCATTGGGATTAAACGCACAAAACCCAATCATTCAGACTAATTACACAGCCGATCCTGCACCTATGGTACACAACGGCACAGTTTACCTTTATACATCACACGACGAGGACAAAACAGTGCGAAATTTTTTCACTATGAACGACTGGCGTTGCTATTCATCAACTGATATGGTGAACTGGACCGACCACGGTGCGATTCTGTCGTATAAGGTTTTTGAATGGTCTCGCGGCGATGCTTGGGCTGGTCAGTGTATTTACCGAAACGGCAAGTTCTATTATTACTTACCGGTGAATCAAAAAAACGGTGAGAATGCCATTGGAGTTGCAGTATCTGACAGTCCGACCGGTCCTTTTAAAGATGCCATTGGCAAACCATTGCTGAGTGGCTATGGCTACATTGACCCAACCGTATTTATCGACGACAATAGTCAGGCATATCTCTATTGGGGTAATCCAAACCTTTGGCACGTGAAGTTAAATGAGGATATGATTTCTTATAATCAGGAACCAGGTATTGTTAAGGAAGATTTGAAAGATGAAAACTTCGGATATCGCGCAAAAAAAATAGATAATCGGACAGCGTCTTACGAGGAGGGTCCTTGGTTATTCAAGCGTAATAGTAAGTACTACCTTCTATATCCTGCCGGTGGTGTTCCTGAGCATCTGGCCTATTCATCAAGTACAAGTGCAACCGGACCTTGGGTTTACGGTGATACGATTATGCACGTAATTAAAGAAGGAGGAGCATTTACTAACCATCCGGGTTACATCGAATTTAAGGGGAAATCTTATTTGTTTTACCACAATGCCGCATTGCCCGATGGTAGTGGTTTTAAACGTTCAGTTTGTATTGAGCCGTTTACCTTTAATGCCGATGGATCTATTCCATTAATTACTCCAACCAAAGAGGGAGTAAAAGAAAGTGCCGGTAACTTGAATCCATTCGTAAGAGTTGAAGCTGAAACCTTTGCATGGGAAGAAGGTATTGAAACCGCGAAAGATGAAGAAACAGGCGTTTATGTTACCGACATTAATAACGGCGAGTATATCAAAGTCCGTAGTGTCGATTTTGGCAAAGGTGCCAAGAAATTTGAGGCAAGTGTTGCTTCTGCATTGCAGGGTGGAAAAATTGAAATTCGCATTGATGAAAAAAACGGCAGTTTGTTAGGAACTTTAGAAGTAAAAAATACAGATGGTGATCAAATATGGAAAACTCTATCGTGTAAGGTGAATAAAGTCAAAGGAGTACACGACTTATTCTTTGTTTTCAAAGGAGGCGAAGGTAATTTGTTCAATTTCGACTGGTGGAAATTAAAATGATCAAACTATTTTATGAATATAAAAAGTATTTGCTCGTATAAACAGGTATTTGTTCTCAGTACTTTAATATTGGCTTCGGTTACCAATGTATACAGCCAGAGAGAGGTTCTCGCTCATTGGAACTTTGAACAAATAAAACACCTCAAAGATGATTCTGTATCAGCCCCTATAGTAGGTCAGGCTCTAACTGCTGGTAACCGTGGTCCAATTGAGCCACAGCCATTTGTATTTGATGAGTCAGGCAAAGGGAATTTCCTGCAAGTACAAGGTTCAAGAACATCACCAAATGTTTTTTCCGACAATGTCCCGAGTGTTCAGGTTGATGGTAAACTGAACACCCGCTCACTTTCCTTGAAAAACGGTGAGTATGTGGTGACATTCGATCGCCCATTGGCTTATTACGATATGCAGAAAAGCTGGGCGATAGAGGCCAGTTTGAAGTGTAACTTACTTGGTACTGAGCAGGTTTATCTTTGCAAAGAAGGAGCGAAAGGGCAGTTGGTAGGCGATTTGTCCATTGGCTTTGACAATATGTATAAAAAATACTTTGTTGAGGTTATGTGTGCTGACGGCATACCTCGTCGTATTGTAGCAGGAGATGAAGTAGAAGCGGGCAAGTGGTATAATGTTCGTGCTCAAGCTGACTATGATTCAAAGAGTGGACAAACTCAACTTCGCTTTGAAGTGAAACCTTCAGGTCAAGCTAACTTCGGAAAGTCATCTACAATTTCCTTCAAGGGTTCGGCTTTAAATCGCAATGCAGGTATGTGGGTAATTGGACGTGGATTTCCAGGAGGCTTTCCTAATAGTCTCCAAGTACTTGATGGGGCGATAGATGAGGTTAAAATTTCTGGCGAGGCAATGCCTCGTGTAACGGGTCAAAATCCGCTTTTCACAGACTTCTTTACAGCTGATCCTGCAATGACTGTTATTGGCAGTACTGTTTATGCATACGTAGGTCAGGATGCTGCTTCGGTTGGTGGATGGTTCAATATGCCAAGTTGGCTGTGTTACTCTACAACAGATATGAAGAACTGGAAGGCGCATGGTCCTGTTTTGGCCGCAAAAGATTTCGTAAACGCATACGGTGGAGCTTCCTGGGCTGCACAAGTGATTGAGAAGGACAGGAAATTCTACGACTATGTCACATTGGATGGGAAAAATGGCCACTTTATTACTGTAGCTGTAAGCGATAACCCTACCGGTCCATTCAAGGAAGCGCTACCCGGCAAGCCTCTGATCACCGACGATATGACCAAAGATTCACATAGACCGAATTCAGATATTGATCCCACTGTTCTTATTGATGCCGATGGCACTCCATGGATGGCTTGGGGCAATGGCGACTGTTACATGGTGAAACTGAAACGCAATATGGTTGAGATCGATGGTCCTGTTACCAAAGTTCCATTCAGAAATTATTCGGAAGGTCCATGGCTTTTCAAACGGGGTGATTTCTATTACATGGTATATGCCGCCGATGCCCCGGGAGTGCAGGCTGAGCAAATAGCCTATTCTTCTGCTAAGAATATTAACGGTCCATGGACCTATGGAGGATTACTAACCGGTCCGGCAAAGTATGGTTTCACTATTCATCCATCGATCATCGAATTCAAAAATCAATGGTATTTCTTTTACCACGATGGTTCTTATACGTTGAACGGAACTCCGGGTGGCGATTGCAGACGTCAGGTATGTGCAGAATACCTTTACTTTAATCCTGACGGAAGCATTAAACCAATCAAACTTACAACTGAAGGAATAAGTGTACCTGCGAAAAAATAAAAACGAATTAAGAGACAATGAATAGAAATGATTTAGAATAAGCTGTAAATAATAATTTTCATATGAATAATATAAAACGAAAACATCTCTTCCTTATTGCAGGGATTATTTTTATTAAATCATTTTCTGTTAATGCATCTAATAAGGTTAATTACAGAATTCCATCTCAGTATATTCAGCACGAGGCATCAAAAAATGCCTTCACAATTGTTGCCAATGGAAAAGCTACTTCAATCTACGTTGATGCTGCAGACTGGAAGGGCGTAATCCGTGCAGCCAATAATTTAGGTAACGACATTCGTAAAGTCTCAGGCATTGCTTCCAAAGTGAAGGAATCAACAACACCCGAAACACATTCAATCATAATTGGGACAATCGGTAAAAGCAAATTAATAGACAAATTGATTGCCGACAGAAAAATTAACGTATCCGACATCAAAGGTCAATGGGAGTCTTTCGTCATTCAGACTGTAGATGGCAATCTGATTGTTGCCGGAGCCGACAAACGCGGAACCATTTATGGTATTTATGATATCTCAGAAAAAATTGGTGTTTCGCCCTGGTATTTTTGGGCTGATGTTCCTGCTAAGAAAAGCAATAAACTCTATGTGAAAGCGGGAAGATTTGTTCAGGATTCGCCTAAAGTAAAATATCGCGGCATTTTTATTAACGATGAATCGCCTTCTTTTACCGGCTGGTGCAATGCGAAATTTGGTGGCGTTAATTCCAAAATGTATGTAAACATGTTCGAACTACTTTTGCGTCTGAAAGCCAACTTTCTTTGGCCTGCAATGTGGGGTAATGCATTTAACGAAGATGATCCAATGAATCCGGTTTTGGCAGATGAGTACGGCATTGTAATGGGAAACTCGCACCACGAACCAATGATGCGGGCGCAAAAAGAATATACTAAACGCAAACAGAAAATCGGTGAGTGGGACTTTGTTACAAACAGTGCGAATCTTGAAAAGTTTTGGTTTGAAGGCCTCAATCGCAACAAGAATTATGATAATGTGATTACGATGGGTATGCGTGGTGATGGCGATGTAGCTATGGGTAAAGGTGAAGACTTGGAAAATATAAAAACGTTGCAAAATGTAGTGAAAAGTCAACGAGATATCATTCGGAAAGTGTACAACGATGACCCTGCCAATCATCCGCAACTATGGGCTATTTTTACGGAGGTTCAGCGATATTATGATGCCGGGCTTACTGTTCCTGACGATATAATTCTCTTATTTTGCGATAACAACTGGGGTTATATACGACGAACCCTTCCTCTAAAAGAAAAAGACAGAATAGGAGGTGGAGGTCTGTATTATCACATTGACATGAATGGAGGACCATGGAATGATCGTTGGGTTAACACCACTACCATACCCAAATTACGCGAGCAGTTCAATTTGGCATACCAATCTGGTATCAATAAGCTTTGGGTTGTAAACGTTGGAGATCTTAAACCCAAGGAAATTCCTATCGACTTTATTATGCACTATGCATGGAATCCGGAGGCAGTGCCTGCTGATAAGACCATGGATTACAGTATCGACTGGGCAACAAAAACTTTTGGAAGCGAACATGCTGTTGAAATTGCAGATATTGTTTCTAAATACCCAAAATACAATCTTTGGAGAAAAGCTGAAGCTCAGGTTCCGAACATTTTCAGCATTGTGAATCATAATGAAGGCGACCGTGTTATTCAACTTTGGCGTGACGTAGCTAATAAGGCGGAAGCTTTGAAATCTAAAATTGCTCCGGAAGCACAAGATGCTTATTATCAGTTGGTATTATATCCAACTAAAGCATCTGCCGGTGTTGCCGAAATGTACATCGCGGCAGATAAAAATAATCTTTATGCCAAGCAAGGACGTGTAAGTGCCAATGATTATGCTAAACGCGTTCGTGATCTTTACGATTTGGATAAACAATTGAGTGATTATTACAACGGTCCAATGGCAGATGGAAAATGGAAAAACATGATGTCTGACATACATATCTGTTACAGAATATGGTCTATGCCTCTTACCAGTACGATGCCTGCTGTAGTTGATGTAACGCCGCTTCCTACTCCGGCTATGGGCATTGCCGTTGAAGGTAGCGAACAAGCATGGCCAGCTTCGGCAGAAAAAGCTGCTTTACCCGTATTCGATGGTCTTAACAAGAAACCGTACTATATTGATGTATTTAACCGTGGAACGGGGGCATTCACTTTCAATGCGGTTGCCAATAATTCATGGATTAAATTAAGTGTAACTAAAGGCACTGTAGAAAAAGAAAATCGTATCATAGTTGATATTGATTGGGAATCTTTGCCTGTTGGTAAAGCTGATGGTTTGATTGAAATTAGACAAGGCGATAGTTTGGTTCAGGTTCAGGTGAGTGCTGTTAAATCCATAATTCCGGTAACAACAGAACCCTATTTCGGAAGTCTTACAGGAGAATTCTCGATACCAGCCAATAAATTCAATGCCAATGTGGCGGGAAAGAAATCAAAATGGTTACTTCTCCCTGATTTGGGTAGAGATGAAGCTTGTATGGGAATTTTTCCGGTTACAGCTCCTAGTGAAATACCCAAAACGGCTCCTCGTTTGGAGTACAAAATGTATCTTAATCAACAAGGCAAAACGACTTTTTGTATAGGTATTCTTCCAACTCAGGATGTTAATCCGGAGCGTGGTTTGCGCATTGCTGTGTCTATTGATAATGGGGAACCTCAAATTCTTGATGCACGTAAAGGATTGGTAGATACATTTACCGAATATACTCCAACAAATCTGGCTAACTCAAAAGTATTGAAACCACTGCCTCCGCTCAATAAAGAGATTGCATTGGTAGGAACAGGAAAACTGCGTCGTAATGAGATTTTTGATAATATTCGTTGGTTGGACGTTCAGTTGGATGTGGCTGCTCCCGGATTCCACACGCTGAAAGTGTTTATGATTGATCCGGAACTTGTTCTAGAGAGAATTGTGGTAAACCCGGATAACGATCATCTTAGTTATTTCGGAGTTCCTTCTCTTCAACACAATGCTAAATAAACTGCATTTAACTAGAATCAACCTTAGTTATTAATACAAATATGAAAAGACAATATTATATTTTTCTATTAGCTTTAGCTTTACTTTTACCTTCATCTCTAGGGACTGTTCTTGCACAGCCAAAAAAGAATTATCACGCATGGGCAACGACTCCACCCTTGGGATGGAATAGTTGGGATTGTTTTGGAACGACTGTAACCGAACAACAAATCAAGGAACAGGCTGATGCAATGGCAAAGTATCTTTTGCCAAGTGGATATAGATATCTTACTGTGGATATTCAATGGTACGAACCTGAAGCGAAAGGACATGCTTACGATCCCAATGCGGTACTCACAATGGATGAATACGGACGTTTAACCCCTGGAGTGAAAAAATTCCCTTCAGCGATCGATGGTAAAGGATTTAAGACTCTTGCTGATTATGTGCATTCAAAAGGACTGAAATTTGGAATCCATATTATGCGTGGTATTCCTCGTCAGGCTGTTGAAAAAAACACTCCTGTGCTCGGTACAACGGTAAAGGCTCAGGATATTGCATTAACGAACTCCCGTTGTGCATGGAACCCCGATATGTATGGCGTTGATGCGACTAAACCCGAAGGTCAGGCTTACTATAATTCAATTATTCAGATGTATGCCGATTGGGGAGTCGATTTTATAAAGTGTGACGACATTTCGCGTCCTTACGACGATGTTCAAAAAGCCGAAATTGAAGCGCTCCGCAATGCTATTGACAAAACTGCTCGCCCGATAATTTTAAGTTTGTCTCCGGGCGCAACGCCAATTACAGCCGGTGAGCATGTAATGAACCATGCCAATATGTGGCGTATTACTGATGACTTCTGGGATAGATGGGGGTTGTTGTTAGCTATGTTCGAGCGGATGGATGCCTGGACCCCATACCGTGGACCCGGACATTTTCCGGATGCCGATATGCTTCCGATTGGAATGATTGATTTCAAACGCCCTACCAACTTCACTAAGAATGAACAATACACGCTTATGAGCATGTGGGCAATTGGCCGTTCACCACTTATTTTCGGTGGAGATATGACTAAGCTTGATGACTTTACCAAACAAATGCTCACCAACCCCGAGATGTTGAAGGTAAACCAGCAAAGTACAAACAACCGTCAGGTATCTCGTGATAAAAACCTGATAGTATGGACTGCTGATATACCTAATAGTAAAGATAAATATGTGGCACTTTTCAATGCGCAAAGCAAAGGAGACAATATTGATTTCAACAATGCCGACTATGCAAGCCCATTAATTGCAGGTAAGGGTAGTTCTCAAAAGATAGAGGTATCAGTGAAAGACGGAAAGAAACTCGTATTATTCGTTAAAGATGGTGGAAATGGTTTCGACTGGGATCATGTAGTGTGGGTCGATCCTATTCTTCATGGGCCAAAAGGAGACCTTAAACTTACCAAGATGAAATGGATCAGTGCTACTGCCGGATGGGGAGAAACACATGTGAACCGAACATGCGACAATAAACCGATTATTATAGATGATAAACCAGCTGAGGGTATTGGCACCCATGGTGAATCCATTATAATTTATGAATTGCCGGAAGGTTATGATACTTTTACGGCAACTGGGGTTGTAACGATGAATGGTTCGGTTGTTTTTGGGGTCCTTGTTAGCAAAGGAGCAATTGTTCTTCCCGAAACCGCTAATGTAAAAGTAATTTTCGAAGCCATAGGTGTAAAAGGTAAAACCAGAGTACGCGATTTGTGGAGTCACAAAGATCTGGGTACTTTCAAAAAAAGTTTCAGTCGCGAATTATCTCAACATGGTGCCGGATTATATAGAATCAGTCCTTTACGTTAATATGCTATAACATATAAATAAGGAGAGATAATCTAACTCAATAAACAAACACGCAAAATGCAACTAACAAAAAGCACATATACTGAAGCAGAGAAATCAATTTCTAAGATGATTTTGACTGTCAATATATTAACAGTGTTTTTTTTATATTCACCAACGTTGAGTGGCCAGAATGTTAGTATTGGAGATTATGGGAATAATTACCAAGATTTCAAGACTGAATTTATGTGGGAAGCAAAGGTGAAAATTGCTAATATAATAACCGTGGGCGAAAGCAAGCGTGGTGTTAAAAGAGTTATTCCGATTACAGGAGGAACATTTATCGGCCCAAAAATAAGAGGCGAAGTCTTATCTGGTGGAGAAGACAGTCAATTGGTTCGTCCCGATGGAGACACTGAACTAGATGCTCGTTATCTACTGAAAACAGATGATAGATATGTAATTCAGGTCGTTAATAAGGCATTGATTCATACCGATGCAAAAACTAAGACTTTCTATTGCAAGTCTGTTCTTGATTTAGAAGCACCAAAAGATAGCCTTTACGATTATCTTAATCATGCTATCTTTATTGGAACATTAATAATACCCGAGTTGAAACCTGGCGAGGAACCTTATGTCGTGATTAAAGTTTATAAGTTGCTGTAAATTAAACATATGAATATTAAAACAAATAGATTAACTAATAACTAATTTTATGAAGAAAATCAGTTTAATACTTTCATTACTAATAGTTTTTGCTACTGGTAGCCAAGCGCAATCGTATCAGAAAACGGATTTAGGTTTAAAAATAAAAATCGACTCAATCGATGTTGAAATTCAGTTTTACGGACCTTCCATTGTTAGGGTTATAAAATCACCTATTGGACAAGCTTTCACTAAAGAGAGCTTAACTGTCGTTAAGAAGCCACAAGCTACAAAGCTTGCAATTAGTCGACGAGGAGACGTTATTTCGTTGAAAAGCCAAAAGATGAAAGTTGATGTCAACGTTAAGTCGGGTAAAATATCCTATGCTACTCTTGCCGGAGCACAACTTTTAAGCGAGAAAGAATCGGGTGCAACATTTACTGATTTCAATGATGCAGGATCAGAAACTTATACCATTAATCAATCGTTTACACTTGACAAGGACGAAGCTATTTATGGTCTGGGTCAACAACAACGAGGTAAATTATCGCTGCGTAACGCAAGAATCAACATGGTACAGGGAAATACTGACGACTACGTTCCTTTCCTTGTTTCTACAAAAGGTTACGGTTTATTCTGGGATAATTATTCCCCAACAGTATTTGAAGATAAGCCGGAAAGCACCTCATTCAAATCAGATGTTGGCGATTGTATTGATTATTACTTTATGCTTGGTGGAAATATTGATGGATCAATTGCCAGCATGCGCGAACTCACAGGACAAGCTCCAATGTTTCCATTGTGGACTTTTGGTTACTGGCAAAGTAAAGAACGCTACAAAAGTCAAAACGAACTAGTGGGAATAGTTAAAAGATACCGTGAAATAGGTGTGCCACTCGATGGAATCATTCAGGATTGGCAATACTGGGGCAATAATTACTTGTGGAATGCCATGGAATTTCTCAACACAGAATTCCCTAATCCAAAGAAAATGGTAGATGATATTCACAATATGAATGCGCATGTGATTATTTCCATTTGGTCTTCATTTGGCCCTCAAACAAAGCAATTTCGCGAAATGCAGCCGAAAGGTATGCTTCTGAACTTTGGTACATGGCCACAATCGGGATTAGAGACATGGCCTCCAAACCGCGAATATCCATCTGGTGTTCAGCCTTATGACCCATATAACCCCGAAGCTCGCGATATATACTGGAGACATCTGGACAAAGGACTTTTCTCGTTGGGTATTGACGGATGGTGGATGGATTCTTCAGAACCTGACCATCTGGATTTCAAACCTTCCGATTTCGATCTTAAAACGTATCTTGGCTCATTCCGTAAGGTACGCAACGCATTCCCATTGATGACAGTAGGAGGAGTTGCAGAACACCAACGTGCTGCAAGTTCCGATAAACGTGTATTTATCCTTACTCGTTCTGCTTTTGCAGGACAACAACGTTATGGAGCCAATACATGGTCTGGCGATGTCAACTCATCTTGGCAATCGTTACGCAATCAAATACCTGCAGGCCTCAACTTTTCGATGAGCGCAATTCCATACTGGAATACTGATATTGGCGGTTTTTTTGCAAGTGCTTATAACAGAGGATGGAGCGAAGGAGCGAAGAATCCTTCATTTCAAGAATTGTATGTTCGTTGGCTCCAGTTCGGAGCATTTACCCCTATGATGCGTTCGCATGGTACTGATATTCCAAGAGAAATATATAACTTTGGTAAAAAAGGCGAGACGATCTACGATGCGATAGCAAAAACAATTGATTTGCGTTATTCATTCTTGCCATACATTTACTCTACTGCTTGGTCGGTTACGAATAGCCAATCTACCATTATGCGTGCCTTGGTGATGGACTTTAATGATAAGAAAGTTATAGACATGGACAATGAGTATATGTTTGGTAAATCAATATTGGTAGCTCCTATTATTAATGCGCAATATACCCCGGAAACTATTTTAAGAGCAAATGCTGAAACCGGTTGGGATAAAAAAGATGCAAATAGCGAAAATAAGGAACAATCTGTGAACTTTAGCGAGGCTAAATCAACAAAAGTGTATTTACCCGAAGGCACTTCATGGTACGATTTCTGGACTAACGAGAAAATTAATGGTGGTCAGGAAATAGTAAGAGCAACAACAATCGATGAAATTCCTTTGTACATTAAATCTGGAAGTATAGTTCCTTTTGGGCCACAAGTACAGTATGCTACCGAAAAGAAATGGGATAACCTGGAAATTCGCATTTACCCCGGAGCTAATGGTGAGTTTACATTGTACGAAGATGAAAATGATAATTATAACTACGAAAAGGGTGTATATTCTACGATAACTTTTACTTGGAACGATGCAAAGAAGTCATTAACTATTAATGACCGTAAAGGCTCATTCCCGGGAATGCTTACAACTCGTAAATTTAGTGTTGTAGTTGTAGCCGCAGGTGATAAAATGGATAAAGCTGTAACTTATAGTGGAAAAAAAGTTGTAGTTAAACTATAGATGTTATTATGGGTCTCCAGATGAAAAAGTTCTTGATCTGTGTTTTAATTGTGCTTGGTTTTAGTTTTTTAGCTGAAGCCAAGCCACTAAAGCATTCCTTTGAGGTAGAAGCTGCAAAACTTATCGGTAGTGCGTCAAAAGCTCCAGATAGTAAGGCCTCCGGAGGGTATGTGGTTTGTTTGACCAAGTCTGGTGAAGGTGTGAAACTATTTAATATTAAAGCATCTAACAAACTAGCGATCTGCTATGCTTCAGTATCAGTAGGCACTATCAGTATTGCAGTTAATAATCAATCGGCCCATAAGGTTAACATCCATTCATCGGGCGCTCTTATGGGATCGTTTCTATATTCAATCATCGACATTGCGATTCCAAATAATGCTTCGCTGACCATCAGTTTGGCTCATAATGATGTAGCCGTGAATATTGACAAAATCATTGTTGGGAAAGGTGATTTGGGATTACCGCCCGATATATGGAATTTACCACCGTTTCCGGTGGCTTCAGGTTCTTATTCTGCCGATTGGAAGAAGTTAAGCCGGATTTATACTGTACCTGAATGGTGGCGTGAGGCTAAGTTTGGAGCATGGTCACATTGGGATCCGCAGTCCATGCCCGAGCAGAGCGATTGGTATTCACGCGGCATGTATATGCAAGATAACAAACAATATGAATACAACCTCAAAAGCTTTGGTCATCCCTCTGAATATGGATACAAGGACATTTGCCACAATTGGGTCATTGACAAATGGAGACCGGAAGAATTGATGGATTTGTATGTCGAAATGGGTGCCCGCTACTTTATGGCGATGGGAGTGCATCATGACAACTTCGATTGTTGGAATTCAACTTATCAACCCTGGAATTCAGTGAATGTTGGCCCCAAGCAAGATATTGTCTGTATTTGGGAAAAAATGGCCCGACAACGCGGTTTACGATTTGGCATTGGTTTTCATAACACTCCGGGACGTACATGGGGGCAATTTATGACGGTGCGTTACACAAGTGATAAGACCGGACCGAAACAAGGTGTACCTTATGATGCCCTTCAAACCATTCTAGATGGAAAAGGGAAATGGTGGGATGGGATGGATCCGGTTGATTTATATGGACCGAAACACGACAAAAAAGACCCCTTGCATTCACCTTTCGCCAACCAATTTATGTGGCGGGTAGATGATGCCATTACCAAGTATCATCCCGATATGATTTACTTCGATGATCATGCGGGAGATTCGCAAATTGATTTGGGTGTGAACATGGGATTGGGATTTCTTGCTCCGTCACTGATTGCAAATTACTACAATAAATCGCTGCAATGGAATCATGGAAAAATGGATGTTGTGATTAACCTCAAAGCTGTTGGTGGACGATACAATAGTTTCCAGAACAGCCCTCAACTGCTTCCTCTCGTTGATCGGTCTCTAGTTAAGAGTACTGAGGCTGACATTGAGCCGGAGATTACGGCCTATCCTTTCCAGACAGAAACAAGCATTGCTGAGTGGCATTATCTGACTGGTCAAAAATATATGGATGCTAAAAAAGTAATTGGGCTATTGATGCAAAATGTTTCGCGCAACGGCACCATGTTGCTCAATATCACCCAGCACGGACGTGGTGACCTTGATTCTGAAGTGATTCGCATCTGCAAAGATATTGGTGCTTGGCTGAAAATCAATGGGGAAGCGGTGTACGGTTCCCGCCCTTTTGAAGTTTTTGGTGATAATACCGTCCTGTATACCCGCAACCAAGCTAATGTTTACGCTACGCTTTTGGAGTGGGACGGCAATCCTGTCACTCTTTCTGCACTTCATGCCGGGGGTACAACCTTGGGTAAAGTATCCAAAGTTGAAATACTAGGTTCCGACCGTCCTTTGAAATTTGTTCAAGATGATAAAGGTTTGACAATTAAACCAGAAGAGCCGCTTCAAATATTGCCCGAAATCACCGATCAGTCGTTGGCTTCGAAATGCCGTGTTATGCGTATTACTCACGACAAAGGCTGGTTCAATGACGATGATCCCGGTGCAAAAGCTCCCGGATGGCTTCGCAAATGCAATCTGGGCACCGGCGATTTCAATAACGACCTTACAACCAGCGATACGTCCGGCGATAGTTGGACTTGTTCGTTCATAGGTAACAATATCTCAATTATTGCCCCAAAAGAAGTGGGAGCAGGAAAAATAGAAGTTCTTATTGATGGCAAAACCCGTGCAACAGCAGATTTATCTATCATTGGAGCACGTAAGGCACAGCAAGTGGTGTGCGAAATATCAGGTCTAACTCCGGGTGAACATACGGTTAGTATTATCAATATTGGTTCCGGACCGGTAGCTGTGGATGCCTTGATTGTACGATAATAACAAGATGGAGATAAAATTGATCATAAAATTAAATACTATGTTGAAATACTTGAAACTTTTACCAATAATGTCAGTGCTTTCATTAGTCTGTACAACAAACCTCAAAGCACAGCAAATTACACTAGGCAAACAACTCTTCGATAGTAATTGGAAGTTCTTCTTGGGCGATCCTCCTGCTGTCAGCACTGTCGATTTTGATGATAAAAATTGGCGAAACCTCGATTTACCGCACGACTGGAGTATCGAAGGGACAGTAGATTCAAAGAATCCGATGGGAAACGATGGAGGATATTTTCCTGCAGGTGTCGGTTGCTATCGAAAAACGTTCACGCTCCCGGCATCGTTTAAGGACAAACTTATATCTATATATTTCGAAGGTGTTTACATGAATTCAGAAGTGTCGATTAACGGAAAATTGCTGGGCGTTCATCCTTACGGCTATACTTCTTTTAGTTATGACCTTACTCCTTACCTGAAATTAAATGGTAAAAACGTTCTTTCTGTTCGGGTGGACAATTCAAAGCAAAAGAATTGCCGTTGGTATAGCGGTTCCGGTATTTACCGACATGTATGGATGGTTGTTACCAACCCAATACATGTTGCTCAATGGGGTTTATCAGTTACGACTCCCATTGTATCCACTAAAAAAGCAACTGTTATAGTGAAAACGTTGGTGAAAAATGAGACAGAATTACCTCAAAACATTAGTCTTAAAACTACACTTTGGGATGCAAGTGCGAGAAAAGCAGGTGACAATCAATTGATCGTGCAACTTCCTGCCAACAGCGAGAAAGAAGTTGAACAAACCATTCAAGTTTATAACCCTTTGCTGTGGACTCCCGAAACCCCTAATTTATATCAGGCACAAGTTCGTATTGAGAAGAATAAAAAAACAATTGAGAATATCAAAACAAACGTTGGTATTCGCTCCATAAAATTTACCACCGAAAGTGGATTTCAACTTAATGGAAAAATGGTGAAAATCAATGGAGGTTGTGTGCATCACGACAATGGTTGTTTAGGAGCTGCCGCTTTTGATCGTGCCGAAGAACGAAGGGTTCAAATTCTTAAATCAGCAGGGTTTAATGCAATTCGTACTTCGCATAACCCTCCGTCAGAAGCTTTTTTGGATGCCTGCGACAGATTGGGAATGCTGGTTATCGATGAAGCATTTGATGGATGGAAAGAAAGAAAAAATGACTACGATTATGCCATGTACTTTGACAGTTGGTGGCAACGCGATATCGAAGCCATGGTACAACGCGACCGAAACCATCCTTCCATTATTATGTGGAGCACTGGCAACGAGATTATTGAGCGGAAAAAGCCTGAAGCTGTTGAAACAGCCAAAATGCTTGCTGATTGCATCCGCAAAAACGATCCCACACGACCAGTTACTTCAGCTATGACGACATGGGACAGCGATTGGGAAATATTCGATCCACTAATGGCTACACATGATGTTTGTGGGTATAATTATCAGCTGCACCGCGCTCCATCGGATCATGAGAGAGTGCCTTCGAGGATTATTGTTCAAACCGAATCGTATCCGAGAGATGCTTTTGCCAATTGGAAAATGGTGCAAAGTCACAATTATATTCTGGGTGATTTTGTTTGGACTGCGCTTGATTATTTAGGAGAATCGAGCATTGGACGTTGGTATTATCCGGGCGATAAACCCGGCGAACATTGGGAAGGGGTATTATACCCCTGGCATGGCGCATATTGTGGCGATATTGATTTGACGGGATGGCGCAAACCGATTTCGCATTACAGAAGCATGCTTTATAATGAAAATGAAAAGCTTTATATGGCCGTTCGGGAGCCAAATCCCGATTCAGGAAAAATAAAAACAACCGGTTGGGCTGTTTGGCCGACATGGGAAAGCTGGACATGGCCAGGCTACGAAGGAAAGCAACTGGAAGTTGAAGTTTATTCAAAATATCCGAAGGTTCGACTTTTTCTAAATCAGAAACTGATTGGCGAACAATCTACAACTGAGGAACAACAATTCAAGGCAACATTTAGTGTTCCTTATACCAATGGCGAGTTAAAAGCAGTTGGAGTAATGAATAATAAAGAAGTGGAAACAACCATTTTGAAAACTTCGGGTGATGCTGCTAAAATTAAACTAATTGTCGACCGTACGAAAATATCAGCTAATGGGCAGGATTTATCCTTTGTCACTATTGAAGTAACGGATAAAGATGGAAATCTACAGCCCAATGCTGAAAACAGGTTAGAATTTAAGATTAGTGGTCCGGGCGTAATTGCCGGTGTGGATAATGCAAACATCAAAGATGTTGATCCTTACGTTGCTACTTCCCGAAAAGCCTGGCATGGACGTGCCCTTGTTGTAATTAAAAGTACTAAAATTGCCGGTACGATTAAACTTTCAGTAAGTTCGCATGGTCTAAACAATGTTACAACGGATATTTTTACGATTAATAAATAATTTAGAAATTATAATAAATAAAAAACACATGAAGAAATACCTTTTATACTTTTGTGCAATAAATTGCATACTTTTAGGAAGCTCAAATCTCAAAGCGCAGAATAAGCTTTATCCTAATGAGTTTCCATTAGGCGACGTCACATTACTCGATAGTCCATTCAAGCACGCACGAGATCTTAACCTTGAAGTACTTTTGAAGTATGATGTTGACCGAATGTTGGCACCTTACCGAAAAGAAGCAGGATTGCCCGAAAAGGCCAAAACATATCCAAACTGGGATGGTCTCGATGGTCATATAGCAGGACATTATTTGACAGCCATGGCTCTAAATTATGCATCCACAGGTAATGCAGAATGCAAAAAACGCATGGAGTATATGCTTGCTGAACTTAAAATCTGCCAAGAAGCCAACGCCTTAAATAATTCTACATGGGGTGTTGATTATGTAGGAGGGTTTCCAAATAGCGCAAAAATATGGACTAGCTTTAAAAAAGGAGATTTCAGCGTGTACCTTGCTTCATGGGCTCCTTTTTATAACTTACATAAAATGTATGCGGGGCTTAGAGATGCTTGGGTGTATTGCGGATATGAAAATGCAAAAGTAATGTTTTTAAAATTCTGTGATTGGGGAATCTCCATCACTTCCGCCCTTACCGATGAGCAGATGGAATCAATGCTTAACATGGAACATGGGGGTATGGACGAAATGTTTGCCGATGCCTACCAGATGACAGGCGATAAAAAATACCTAGTGGCCGCAAAACGCTATTCTCACAGAATGATTCTTGATCCGATGTCGCAAGAAATAGACAACCTGGATAACAAACATGCAAATACTCAGATCCCGAAAGTGGTTGGTTTTGAAAGAATTGCAGAGCTTAGTCATGATCAGAAATATGATAGAGCAGGTAGCTTCTTTTGGGAGACAGTTACAACAAACCGCTCTCTGGCTTTAGGTGGAAATAGTAGAAGAGAACATTTTCCAAATGCCGAATCTTGTACCGACTACGTCAATGATGTGGATGGGCCTGAAACATGTAATTCGAACAACATGTTGAAATTGACTGAAGACTTATTTAGAGTACGTCCTGAGGCTAAATATGTCGACTATTATGAAAGAACAATATATAACCATATCCTTTCAAGTCAACACCCCGAACACGGAGGATATGTGTATTTTACTTCGGCTCGCCCGCGTCACTACAGAATATATTCTGCTCCCAATGAAGCAATGTGGTGCTGCGTTGGTACCGGCATGGAAAATCATTCTAAATACAACCAATTTATCTACACTCATTCAAATGATTCATTATATTTGAATCTCTTTATTGCTTCGGAACTAAACTGGAAAGAAAAGAAGATTAGATTCAAACAAGAAACCACGCTTCCTTATGAAGAACAAAGTAAATTTACCGTAACCGAAGGTGGCGCCAAATTCAAATTAATGGTTCGCTACCCTGCTTGGGTGAGCGATGGCGCTTTAAAGATTACTGTAAATGGCAAGAACGTGACTTACTCCAATCATCCATCCTCTTTTGTGTGTATTAGCAGAACCTGGAAAAAAGGCGATGTAGTGGAAATCAAACTTCCAATGCATAACTCCATCGAATATCTACCTAACGTGCCTCAATATATTGCATTTATGCATGGACCGATTTTGCTTGGTGCCAAAACAGGAACAGAAGATTTGATAGGTCTGATTGCCAATGACAGCCGCTTCGGACAATATCCGGGTGGACAAAAACTACCTATCGACAAAGCTCCCATTTTAGTTGAAGACGACATTAAAAAAATTGCAGACAAGTTAGTGCCAATTAAAGATAAACCGCTGAACTTCACTCTTAATGTCAAAATGATTAATCCAATTGATCAGATAAAGTTAGAACCATTTTATCAAATCCACGATTCAAGGTATATGATGTACTGGATGGCTCTTACCAATTCGGAATATTGTTCTTTCACGGATTCGATTTCGAATATTGAAAAAGAAAATATGGAACTTCAGAAACGAACACTTGATTTTGTTGCACCCGGTGAACAACAACCTGAGGTTGATCATGCCATGGAAAGGCAATATTCTTCAACAGGAAACAATATGAATGAGTTTTGGCGCGAAGCCCAAAACGAAGGTTATTTCAGCTACAAACTCGCCACTAGTAAAGAAAGTGGCCTAAGCTTGTTGGTTCGATATTGGGGTGCTGAGAAAGGAAATAGATCTTTCGATATTTATATTGACGATCAAAAGTTGGTAACTGAAAATATTTCCGATAAATGGAAACAAAACAAATTCCAAAATGTCGAATATCCGATTCCAGATACAATGTTGAACGGAAAAGAATTTGTTCGTGTGAAATTCAAAGCGTTATCTGGAAACACGGCAGGTAAAGTATACTATGTTAGGTTATTAAGAGCCAAGAAATGAATTGATAGCCTTACAGTGGAAACAAAATCAATATGAAATTAAAATACCTTTCAATAGTTTGTCTTTTCCCCCTTCTTTGCCATGGACAGGTTGTGAAAAGCTTCAAACAATTGCCCGACAGGGTGAATATTACTTTATCGGATGGAACACTTAGTATTTCTCCCTTGACCGAGAATGCCGTAAGGATCAAATTCTACAAAGAAACAGAAGGAAACCTTCCGGAACTAATTTTCACTTCGGGTGTTGCAGTTCCAAAATTTCAGGTTGCCGATACGTCGGCAAAGCTGGAAATAAAAGTAAAAAAGATAATTGTATCCTTGGATAAACTTACCGGCAAATTGTCGTATGCTGATAATACCGGTAAGGTGTTTTTAAGCGAAAAAGAAGATGCTCGCAAACTAACGCCCGACTTAATTCAAGGTGAACCTTGTTTTGTGGCAGAACAAAGCTTTGAGTCACCCTCTGATGAGTCTATTTTCGGCTTGGGACAGTTCCAGGATGGACAATATAATCTAAAAAACGTTACCCGACAATTGACTCAGGTCAATACGCAAATTGCTATTCCTTTTATTTATTCAAGTAAAGGCTACGGATTGTTGTGGCATCAGTACGGTCTTACCGATTTTAATCCGACGGATAACTTTGTTACCCTTGAAAAACAACAACAATCAACCACAGAGAACAACCAAATGGCGGAAGTAACCACTACTTCCGGTACTCAGAAAGTGTCTCAGAATCAATCTTTATATCAAGGGACATTAAATATCCCTACGGATGGGGAATACTCCATATTTCTGGATTTAGGTAACATGGGTAATCGTCAATATGTGGTTATCGATGGAAAACCCTGTATTGACCAGAGTAATATGTGGCTCCCTCCTACTGCCGGTACGTTGGTAAACCTAAAAGCCGGAGAGCATCAGGTGCAGGTCGTTTGTAAATCAGACAACACACCTAAATTGTCGTGGAGATTTAGTGGCGATTTAACAACATTCCGTTCGCCTAACGCTAAATTGCTTGATTATGTCGTATTTTACGGACCATCGGCTGACAATGTAATTGCCTCCTACCGCAATTTATCGGGCAATGCACCCATGTTCCCTAAATGGGCTTATGGTTTTTGGCAATGTCGCGAACGTTACACATCGGGTACACATTTGGTTGAAACAGTAAAAGAGTTCCGAAAAAGAAACCTTCCGATGGATGTAATTGTACAAGATTGGCAATACTGGGGCAGCAGAGGATGGGGCGTTCCGCAATTCGATGAGAAGAATTACCCAAATCCTTCCGCCTTTATAAAAGAATTACACGATTTGAATGCGCATTTCAATATCTCTATTTGGTCGAATCCCGATAAGAACTCAACAATTGGTAAAGAGTATGTGGCAAAAAATAGATTCATACCAAACACCAAATGGCTAGATTATTTCAATCCGGAAACCAGAAAAGAATACTGGAATACATTGAAGGTAAATATGTTCGATTATGGTGTTGACTCTTGGTGGATGGATGCTGTCGAACCCGAGAATGATGCTTTGAAAGGGACAAAAACTCATATCGGTATAGGCGATTTTTATCGTTTAACCTATCCATTAATGGTAAGTCGGGCGGTATATGAAGGTCAACGCGAGGCTTCTTCCGACAAGCGGGTTTGCATCCTTACTCGTTCGGCTTTTTCTGGACAGCAACGTTATGGAGTGATTAACTGGTCAGGCGATATTGGTGGTACTTGGGACGTTTTCCGAAATCAGATTGTTGCCGGGCTAAACTTTACGATTACCGGATTACCCTATTGGACAACTGACATCGGCGGTTTCTTCCGTCCCGGTCAATCGCAATACACCGATGTGAAATTCCATGAACTACTAACACGCTGGTACCAATGGGGTACCTTCAACCCGATTTTCCGAATGCATGGTTACCAAACCGAGACTGAACCATGGAAATACGGACGTACGGTTGAAGACAACATGCGAAAGATGCTGAACCTTCGCTATCGCTTACTTCCATATATTTATTCCGAAGCATGGCAGGTTACAAAAAATGGATCAACGATGATGCGCGCCATGGTAATGGACTTCAACGGTGATGCCGACGCAGTGAAACAGCCTTATGAATACATGTTTGGAAAAGCATTTCTGGTGGCACCAATTACCGATGCAGGCACAACACAAAGAGACGTCTATCTTCCGAAATCTACCGATTGGTACGATTTCTGGAGCGGTAAACGCATGAAAGGCGGACAGACCATAAAAGCTGAAGCACCTTTGGACAAAATACCGTTGTTTATAAAAGCAGGGTCAATAATACCTATGGGGCCAATAGTGCAATATACGAGCGAAAAGACGGGTGAATCCCTTGAAATCCGCGTGTATAAAGGAGCAGATGGCAACTTTGATTTATACGAAGATGAAGGTGATAATTATAACTATGAGAAAGGAAAGTACACAGTTATTCCGTTTAAGTGGGATGACAAACAGCAATCTTTGACGATTGGTAACAGACAAGGGGATTATCCGGGTAGCTTAACGAACCGTGTTTTTAATGTTGTCTTTGTGAATGAAATTGAAGGAATTGGAACAACTATAAGCACAAGTAAAAAAACAGTTCCTTACCACGGAAAGAAGATAAAAATTAAATCAAAAGGAAAACAACTATAAAAATGAGAAAAAATGAAAACTAAATTACTAATGGCTTTAAGTCTAGTGGTTTCGGTACATTTGTGGGGTCAATTGCCTTACCAAAACCCTAATTTAAGTTCCGAAGAAAGGGCCAAAGATTTAATAACCCGCTTGACATTGAGCGAAAAAGCAACTTTGATGTGCGATGTCTCGGATGCCATCCCACGTATGGGTATTAAAAAATTCAACTGGTGGAGTGAAGCCTTACATGGCTTGGCTAATAATGGTAATGTGACTGTTTTTCCTGAACCCGTTGGTATGGCTGCCTCTTTCGACGACCAATTGGTTTATCGCATTTTTAATGCTGTCTCCGATGAAACGAGAGCTAAATATAATGAGGCGAAAAAGAATGGACTAGAGAATACTCGTTTTTTAAGCCTTTCCGTCTGGACTCCAAATGTGAATATATTCCGCGACCCACGTTGGGGACGTGGACAGGAAACTTATGGTGAAGATCCTTACCTGACTTCGCGTATGGGTATTTCTGTGACAAAAGGTTTGCAAGGCCCTTCCGATGCTAAATACAGAAAGCTCTTAGCTTGTGCCAAACATTTTGCCGTTCATTCGGGTCCAGAATGGAGCCGCCATATTCTGAATATTAATAACTTAGATCCACGCGACTTGTACGAGACCTATCTTCCTGCCTTCAAATCATTGGTTCAGCAAGCCGACGTACGCCAAGTGATGTGTGCTTACCAGCGTTTGGATGATGAGCCTTGTTGTGGAAATACACAACTGCTTCAAAGAATTCTAAGAGATGAATGGGGATATAAATATATGGTCGTTTCTGACTGTGGCGCAATATCCGATTTTTACACCAGCCACAAAGTTTCATCGGATGCTGTTCATGCAGCTTCTAAGGGCGTTTTAGCAGGAACCGATGTGGAATGTCAATGGGCAGACCATATTTATAAAAAATTACCTGAAGCTGTTGCAAAAGGGTTAATTACAGAAGAAGAAATAAACAAGCACCTGTTGCGGGTATTAATTGCCCGTTTTGATTTGGGTGAGATGGATGATGACTCATTAGTCTCCTGGTCTAAAATTCCTCTATCTATTGTTAATAACGATGAACACAGAAAGCTGGCTTTAGAAATGGCCCTCAAGTCAATGACACTCCTCCAGAATAAAGCCGAACTTCTTCCCTTAAAGAAATCCAATAAAATAGCTGTCATCGGTCCAAATGCCAATGATAAGCCCATGTTGTGGGGAAATTATAACGGAACTCCTGTGAGAACAATTACAATTCTCGATGGCATTACTTCCAAACTCTCAGCCAATAAGGTTATATATGACAAAGGATGCGATTTGGTTGAAGATAAAGTAACCGAGACCTACTTTTCTAAATGTTCAATTGATGGTAAGAAAGGATTTAAAGCTACTTACTGGAATAATAAAGACCTTGAGGGAGATGTTGTTGCAACTCAACAGATTGTAAATCCAATAAAACTAACCACTGCCGGGCAACACGAATTTGCGTCCGGGGTTAAGCTTCAAGGGTTCTCTGCAAAATATGAAACGGACTTCGAAGCACCCAAAGATGAAGAACTTGTATTTAAATGCGGAGCTACCGGATATTTTGAATTATTGGTGAACGGTAAGTCGATCGCAAAATATGAAAATTGGAGAACACTTCCGTCAAGGATCCCATTTAAAGTAGAGAGTGGTAAAAAATATAAAATAGAGATCCGCTTTGCACAGTTAAACAATTGGGAGGCAGATATCGAATTTAACTTTGGACAAGAAGTAGATGTAGACTATACTAAACTTTTGAAGAAACTTGAAGGGACTGATATTGTTGTATTTGTCGGTGGTCTTTCCACACAACTCGAAGGTGAAGAAATGCCTGTATCATATCCCGGTTTCAAAGGTGGCGACCGTACAGATATAGAACTTCCATCAGTACAGCGCAATTGTTTAAAAGCATTAAAACAGGCGGGGAAAAAGGTGATTTTCGTAAATTGTTCAGGTTCTGCAATTGCTTTAGTTCCCGAAACTGAAAGCTGTGATGCTATCTTGCAGGCTTGGTATGGAGGCGAATCGGGAGGACAGGCTGTAGCCGATGTGCTTTTCGGTGATTATAACCCATCGGGAAAACTACCAATCACTTTCTACAAGAGTATGAATCAGTTGCCCGATTTTGAAAATTATTCCATGAAAGGCCGTACTTATCGTTATATGTCCGATCCTTTATTCCCATTTGGTTTTGGATTGAGTTATACTACTTTCTCTATTGGTAATGCAAAATTAAGTAGTACAGTCATTAGACCCAACGAATCTGTCGACCTTACCATACCTGTATCAAATACCGGCAAACGTAACGGAACTGAAATTGTGCAGGTTTATATTCGCAAAGTAAATGACACCGACGGACCCATTAAAACTTTAAAAGGTTTTAAGAGGGTTGACGTACCTACAGGTAAAACGAGCCAGGCAGTTATCAAACTTCCCTATGAAGCATTTGAGTTCTTTGATAGGAGAAATGTTGAAATGGCTATAACTGCAGGAGAATATGAAATTTTGTATGGGAACAGCTCATCTGCTAAAGATTTAAAAACAGTAAAGATTAGTATAAGCAAATAGAACGAATAT
The DNA here is from genome assembly GCF_900104585.1 of Bacteroides ihuae. Taxonomy (GTDB): domain Bacteria; phylum Bacteroidota; class Bacteroidia; order Bacteroidales; family Bacteroidaceae; genus Bacteroides; species Bacteroides ihuae. Next base: position 244,552 of record NZ_FNVX01000005.1, on the reverse strand, counting down.
GAAATCTAAGATTATAACAGGACTTATCCTCCTCAACTCATTGGCTGTGTTTTCGCAAAAAGTAACAGTCATTTCACCAAACCATAAGATAAATATCGGGCTTTACAACACACAAAGTGCTGAAGTTGGTGAATGGTACTTAAAAGTGAACTATATAAATAAAGATAAGAGTTGTGAGGCTATTCCGAAAATAGCGATGGGACTCGCGCGTACCGACCAGAACTTCTCGAAAGAGCTTAAATATCTGAAGGCATCTAAACCCGCTTTAATAACCGAACGATATTCTGCATTGCACGGTAAACGGATGCAATGTAGCAATTTGGCAAACGAAACAGTTATATCTTTTGAGAATCCGGGAAAAGCAAAACTCAACTTAATTATCAGGGCTTATAACGATGGCGTCGCTTTTCGATATGAATTTCCAGAAAAGAAAGGTTCATTTGTGATACAAGACGAGCTAACATCTTATGCTATACCTGATAGTACAAAGCGTTGGATGGAAAAGTGGAATACGGCTAATGAAGGCCTCTATAGCACTATGAACGATGATAAAGTACAGCAAAATTGGGGCTATCCGGCACTTTTTAATTCAGCTGACAAAGATTGTTGGTATCTGATACATGAAGCCGATGTAAACCGCAACTACTGTGGTTCGAAGCTTAGTAATGTAGCTGATAAAGCGCAATATAAAATTACCTTCCCCGATCAAAGAGACGGTAACGGGCAGGGAGAATCAAAACCCACAATAACCCTTCCCTGGAAGTCGCCATGGCGGGTAATCATCATGGGAAGCCTTGCCGATATTGTAGAGTCAACCTTAGTAGACGATGTTTGCCCCCCTTCCGTTGTAACCAAAACTGATTGGATAAAACCGGGTGTCGCATCATGGAACTATTGGTCGAGCAATCATGGAACTAAAGATTATAAAACGGTTTGCGAATTCGCCGATTTGGCAGCTTCTATGAATTGGCCTTATACGCTTCTTGATTGGGAATGGGATGCCATGAGCAATGGTGGTAATCTTGAAGATGCCATTAAGTATATTCTGTCTAAAGGTATAAAACCCTTGATATGGTACAATTCGGGAGGGCCACACACATGGGTCTCTGCAACACCACGTGACCGTATGTATACTCACGAAAACCGCATGGAAGAGTTTGCCAAACTAAAGAAGCTAGGAATTGTGGGAGTGAAAATCGACTTTTTTGAAAGCGAAAAGCAAGACATGATTAAATACTATCTTGACATCTTGGATGACGCTGCCAAGTTTGAAATGATGGTATATTTTCACGGTTGCTTGGTACCTCGCGGTTGGGCTCGGACATATCCGCACATGATGACGTACGAAGGTGTGCGTGGTGCTGAGTGGTACAATAATGGACCCGAATTCACCACTACTGCACCTGAACACAATACCATTTTACCTTTTACGCGAAATGTGGTTGGTGCTATGGATTATACCCCGGTAACCTTTACCAATTCTCAATTTCCGCATACGACATCTTACGGACATGAACTGGCACTCAGTGTAGTATTCGAATCAGGAATTCAACACATGGCCGACCGCCCTTCCGGTTATTACGGGTTGCCCTTTGCTGCTAAGAATTTCCTAATGGAAGTGCCAAATGCATGGGATAATACAAAACTAATTGACGGATATCCCGGAAAGGATTTGATCATCGCAAGAAATAAAGGCAATGAATGGTATATTGGAGGCATTAGTGCAGAAAAATATCCTAAAGACAAAACGATAACATTCAATTATCTGCCGGAAGGAGTAAAATATAAGCTGACATTAATTGCAGATGGTGAGCACGATAAAGAATTAGTAACGCAATATCTGGTAGTTGATAAATCAAGCATAGTAAAAGTAAGATTGCTGGGCAGAGGTGGTTTCGCCGCCTGCTTGAAAGCGATTCAATAATTAATATTATCATTATGAAAAACAAGATTTGTTTAGTTGCAATGTTCTTTATGTCCTTTACCGGACTAGTCATTGCGCAACAACCTGCCCCGGTGAAAGTCGATGGTGGATTGTTGCAGGGAACATTTGACGATGGGTTGACTATTTACAAAGGTATTCCGTTTGCTGCGCCTCCGGTTGGCGACCTTCGTTGGCGTGCTCCCCAGCCTCCGGCAAAATGGACCGATATAAAGCAAGCCACAAAGTTTGCTCCAGGCCCTATGCAAGGGGGTAATCCTCCATCGGGAAAAAGCGAGGACTGCTTGTATCTGAACGTTTGGACACCGGCGAAATCGGCAAAAGAGAAGGTTCCCGTACTTGTCTGGATTTACGGTGGCGGATTTGGTGCCGGAGCTACTTCCGAATGGCCTTACAGTGGTGAAAAGCTTGCTAATAAAGGTGTGGTATTAGTCAGTATTGCTTATAGAGTTGGGCAATTTGGCTTTTTCGTACATCCTGAATTGAGTGCTGAAAGCCCAAATCATGTTTCTGGAAATTACGGATTGCTTGATATGATTGCAGGCCTTAAATGGATACAAAAAAATATCGCGGCCTTTGGTGGTGATCCAAAGAAGGTGACCATTTTCGGTGAATCAGCCGGTGGGATTGCCGTTAGCATGTTATGTGCTTCTCCTTTGGCCAAAGGGCTATTTCAGGGTGCTATTTCGGAAAGTGGTGGCTCTTTTGGCCCTTCACGTAAAACAATGACGTATCCGGGTGAAAATATGAAACGCTTAAAATATGCCGAACTTGACGGAGAGACCTACATGAAAAGCGCCGGAGCTTCTTCTATCGCAGAATTACGGAAGATCGATGCCGCGAAACTCCCGGATCGTGGCTTCGGAGGCTCATGGCCTATTGTTGATGGTTATGTAATTCCCGACGATCAGTATAAACTCTACGAAGCCGGAAAATACAACGATATACCGATTCTCGTTGGTTATAACTCCGATGAAGGCGCAAGCTTTTCGCCGGGACGGAATCCGAAAGATTACATTTCCGGCGTAGAGACACGTTACGGTAAGTTTGCTGCTGATTTGCTCAAAGCTTATCCTGTTGGAACGGATGTTGTTCCTAAAACCGCACGCGACTTGTCACGTGATGCAGCATTCGGATGGCAAACATGGAGTTGGGCAAGACTTCAGGCAAAAACCGGAAAATCGAAAGTATTCTATTACTATTTCGATCAGCACCCTGATTATCCGGAAGGTTCGCCACGCGCAGGGTATGGCTCACCACACGGGCAAGAGGTTGCCTATGTTTTCGGACATCTAGACACTTCAAATCCTCAAACAACAAAAAGTGATATTGCCATTTCAGACGCTATGGGTACGTATTGGACAAACTTTGCCAAGTATGGTGATCCAAATGGAAATGGAGTTCCTGAATGGCCCACCTTCAGCGATAACAACCCGGTAGTGATGTATCTAGGTCCGACACCACACACGGGGCCGGTTCCAAGCCTTGAATCGCTTCAAGTGTTAAACTCCTACTTCGAATGGAGACGCACACCTGAAGGAGAAGATTGGGCTAACTAATTAGTTGGTATAAAAGAGTAAGAGGAAGGGGTCAAAGAGTTTCTGAGAATAAATCAGACAGTTACCTATAATTTGTCAAGAGACGAATTATGCATAATTAACGGAATGAGCCCACTCCAAAGACAAAAGGAGTTATCGGGATAGCATATAGAGGAAATTTATCTTTCACTAGGAGTTATTCCGATAACAAATAAGCATATTGGTGAAGAGAAACCGTCTTTTGGAGAATCTGCAACTGTCTCTTTGCCCATCCTCCGCCTTCTTTTGGGCCAACTGAACGGTGCAGAAGGGTCAACTGCACGGTGCAGAACCCAAAAAACGGGAGAAGTTGTTGCTTCTCCCGTTTACCGTAGTTTAATTTGAAACTACTTTATGATAACTCTAACGAAGATACTACATAAAACAAGCAAAGTCAAGTTTTTCAGGAAGAAAAAACGATTTGAAGGTTGTCCTGTTCGTTAAAGTTAGATGCAATCAGAAATTTGCGCAAGTCTTTCCTATCTGTTCTATTTCTCTTCACTCCTTACAAATGATCTTTTCTAAATAGAACTCATGACTTCAACGTATAGAAAGCACGCTTTCAACGTGTTGAACGTCCGCGATCAACGTATCGAATGTACGACTTCTATTTAGATAATATTCCACACTTTCTTTCACAGAAAATGTGGAATATAAAAAAGACAAAAGAGATTCTCTGTGAAAAATCAGAGAATTAAAAACTAATACCTAATTAAATTATAACCAATGAGTAAAACATTACCTTTTTACCTTTCAATATACTTTTCTTTTAAGCAGTCCAAATCAATAATATCCTTTGAATTTAGAAGCGATAGCTTTACTTATTGAGGTATCACATCATTAGTTGAAGTGGCATACAAGCCAATTAATGGTCCGGTAAATCCTCCCGCAACATTTGTAGAAAGAATATCACCGGAAACACTACCTCCCAAATTAACAAAGTCCTTTGCATTTACAGAATAATTGAATCTATAATCATCTCCCTTAGCTTCTACCTGCAACGAAATAGGGCTATGGCTATCAAGTTTAACACTTGCAAGAATAGTAGATTTACCTCTTTCTGTTCTTGCCAGTAACAAATAGTAATCTTTACCTTTCTTAGTCAAACCAAACACATAATTGAATTTCTCATTCTGATAGCAAGTTATACCGGCAAGTTCTGTTTCTGACTTTGGGTTATAATCCATCGTAGTGGTTGCCGTAAAGCAATCATGCTGCTGACGATAAAAGAGTGTAGAAGTTGGCTTTACTTCCTTGATATTCGTCGGGAATGGTTTTATTTGTAATCCTTTTTTGGTTTTCGTAACGAAGCTCTCACGCGGTCCTCTTATTCCAACCCATCTTAAATCTAGTTTTTCTGAATCAAAGTTATCTATAAATTTAAAATTTCCATTAGGAACAAATCCATCCTTTCCCGTTTTATTTTCCACACCTTGAGGCATTTTCAATTTTGGAGTCAAAGGAACAAGCCCATTTTCAAAGACAGGAAATTCTCCAGTCCAATCAATAGGAAGAATAAATGTTTCGCGTCCTTTATTTACCCTTTGTTTTTCATTGGGACGAATGCCCAAAAAGACACCGTAGTACTTACCATTAGGTCCTTCTACCAAATCAGCATGTCCGGCCCAATCAACCTTATTGTCACGCTTAGTAGGGAAATAACGCTGTGTAAGGATCGGATTATTCGGAGCCGGCTTATAAGGACCTTTAGGATCATCACTTACAAAAATTACTTCGCTATGCCAATCACCTGTACCCCCTTCGGCGCACATAAGATAGTATCGTCCGTCTTTTTTATAAAGATGAGGCCCTTCAATCCAAATCGGTTTTTTTGTTATATCAACGCCGCCGTCAACAATAATTTTATCTGTTCCGGCAATTACCTGATCAGTTGCCAAATCATACTCCCAGATCTTGATCACACGATGTCCTTGATAAAGTTCTTTTCCTCTATCAGGCGCATCATTGTGCAAAACATAAGCTTTGCCATTATCATCAAAAAAAAGAGAAGGGTCAATACCCGCAAACTGCAATTTAACGGGGTCACTCCATCCCTGAAGAGGATCCTTTGTTTTTACTACAATGTTTCCAAAGCCTCCGGAAAATTGCGTAGTGATCATATAAAAAGTATCATTATACTTATTATACTTTATAGCCGGAGCATAAACCCCTGCACTGATACCACAATCTTCTATTTTAAGCTGTGAAGGTCGATCCAACACATGGCCTATTTGCTTCCAGTTCACCAAATCAGTGGAATGGAAAATAGGTACCCCCGGAAAGATTGCAAATGAAGAATTTACCAAATAGTAATCCTTACCCTTGCATGTGATACTGGGATCCGGATAACATCCTTGCAAAATTGGGGTATAAAATTCATCCGGAAGTAAAGGGTTATCAATATATACCTGATCATTACCCTGATAAATAAATTGAGTGAAAAGTGGAGTATTCTTCGAAATATTCCCTTCCGTCTTGTTTTTCCCTCTTGCTACTCCATTGAAAGATAAAATCATAAAAGCAAACAATGTTACAATTTGTTGACTTCGTGACAAAGTGAATTTAAATTTTGATATTTCCATTAATTAATAGAATAAAGATTAAAAAATAAATTGAATAACTATTTTAGTACTATAATAATCGTTCTTTATGCAATTTCCTTTTCTAAAAAACAAAATAATTACTTCATCTCTTCGTTGTCGTAAAAACTTTTGTTTGAGGCTATATTGGTTGACATATACATGGCAAATATACAGAATGATCCTAATTAAAATTCACAAAGCATGTTACACAAATTGTCGCTGGCATTACATTATTGAGATACAATGTAACATAATCTTACGAGGAGGTAACACAAAGGCATATAAGCAGCTTAATATCAACAGATTAAAAAGAAAGCACTTAAAAAAAACAAATCGAATGAATCTAATTCGCCGAACTTACACTAATTTATCTATCTTTGCCTTCCGAAGTTAACGACATTTTAATTTATGAAGAAATTCACCTCGGCAGTCATCATTGCTCTCCTTATATTAATGTTACCTTTCCATGCGAAAGCGCAAACAGGCAAATTCTATTCTACTGACAAAGAACTATCCAACAGTCTCATCAACCAAGTCTATCAGGATAAGAAAGGCTTTATCTGGATTGCTACGGAAAACGGACTAAACCGTTCTGATGGAGCGCGCTTTTCCATCTATAAGCATGCTGCTTCCGACAGCACCAGCATAAAGAACAACTACGTACGCACGCTTTTCGAAGATAGTTTCGGTCGCTTCTGGATAGGATGTATCAATGGTTTGCAACTGTATGATCGGGCTACTGATTCTTTCAAGGAGGTGCATATCCGTCGCAAAGACGGAAGGTCTAACCCGCATATCACCTCTATTGTGGAACGAAGGAATGGGGATATTTGGATCGCAACATCGGGACAAGGAGTCATTTCATTGAAAAAAGGCAGAGGCACGCAAGAATTCCAGACAGAATCAGCATTGATAGAAAAGATGCACAGCAATTTCCTGAACGTGATTTTTGAAGATTCAAAGCAGAACTTGTGGATTGCCACAGAAGATAAGGGGGTATTCTGTTATTCACCCGAAAGGAAAACAATGAAACATTTCAAAGCTCCACAAGATCTTTCAAGCGACGATGTGTATGCCATCTCTGAAGATAGAAAAGGAAACATTTATCTTGGTACGCTAACCGGAGGACTATTTAAATTACCTGCAGGAAGTAAAGGAAATAAATTTCAACCCGTTCCCTACAAAAAGAACGTGCAACTTAATATCCGTACGCTTATGCTCGATAAACAAGGGCGTTTGTTCATTGGTACAGATGGAGAAGGACTCAAAGAGTACAATGCTAGCAAAAATATAATAGAGGATAGTGAAATCAATGCAGCTCCTTTCGATTTCTCCAAATCGAAAATTCACTCGCTCATTGAAGATAAAGATGGAAACCTCTGGTTGGGTATCTTTCAAAAAGGAATTATTCTTATCCCCGGAACACCAAACAAATTTGGTTATTATGGCTATAAATCAATCCGAAAGAACACAATCGGCTCTAGTTGTGTCATGGCCATCTGTACGGACAAATCAGGTACTACCTGGGTGGGTACAGACAATGACGGACTATATGCCATTAATGACAAAGGGGAACAATTAGCACACTATTCTCCTCAAGCGGGCAATCCTCATTCGGTACCGGGAACAATCATGTGTATATTCGAGGACTCTAATCAAGACTTATGGATCGGATCTTATTTTAATGGACTGGCGAAAGTCAACAAACATACCGGGCAGTGCGAATACATCACTGGCTTGTCATCTAAAGGAGTTAACGATGGTGGGAATGAGAAGGTGTTTTGCCTTACAGAGGATGGTGATAAGAACTTATGGATCGGGACTTATGGATCAGGTATGTATAAGATGAATCTGAAAAATCGCACCGTGACACACTATGAATCTACACGAAGCGAAAATGATGATTGGAAGATCGATAAATTGCCAAACGATTGGATTAATTGTATCATGAAAGATCGGAGCGGAATGCTTTGGATCGGAACCTACAAAGGACTTTCTTGCTTCAACGCGAAGAAAAAAACCTTTATTAATTATAAGAATAGGAATAATCTGTTACCGGGATATGTCGTTTATACATTACTCGAAGCATCAGATGGGCGTATATGGGCAGGTACTTCGGAAGGATTAGCTTGTTTTGATAGGAAACAATCAAACACCACACAATTCACCACGGCCAACGGGTTGCCCAGTGATGTTATCTGCGGACTGGCGGAAGATGAGCGGGGCAACATCTGGATAAGTACTCACCAAGGAATTGCCAAGCTAATAGTCAAAGAAAAAAAGTTCATCAATTACTATGCGTGCGATGGCATTCAGGGCAATGAGTTTACACGTGGTGCACTATTCAAAGACATTCGTGGCAAAATCTACTTTGGTGGAACAAACGGTATCACAAGCTTCTTTCCCGAAGAAATAACTGAGCAAAAGAAAGAGTTGAAAGTAATTATTACCGAGCTATCTATCTCTAATCATGTTGTGAGAAAAGGAGATAAATCGGGAAATAACGTGATAACCGATACTTCCGTTATGGATGCCGATCGCTTCACGCTAGCTCACAACGAAAACACATTCAGTATTGAATTCTCTGTGCTCGAATTTAATAATCCTGAACGCATCAGCTATCAATATAAAATAGATGAGTTGGGCAACGAATGGATCAGCAACCGTCCGGGAGTAAACCGCGTTACTTTCAGCAACCTGAATCCGGGTAAATATACATTTCGAATAAGAGCATGTGATCACGATAACTATTCAAACATACGAACGGTAACCATCATTATCACTCCACCCTGGTTCCAAACTTGGTGGGCCATCATCATCTGGTCCATATTCAGTGTGGCAATTATTTATGCCATTACCATGTACCTCCTTTCCCGCATACGCCATAAACAGGAGTTGCTGAAACGTGAACACCAAGAGCAGATAAGTGAAGCCAAATTACAGTTCTTCATCAACATATCTCACGAGATACGAACTCCAATGACTCTCATTATTAGTCCGTTGGAAAAATTGATTGCTGAGAACTCATCCAAACAAACCACCTACCTGATGATCTATCGCAATGCGCAACGTATTTTGCGACTCATCAATCAGCTCATGGACATTCGTAAGCTTGACAAGGGACAAATGCACCTAAAGTTCCGTGAAACAGATATTGTGGGGTTCATTGACGACCTCATGCAAACTTTCGACTATCAGGCTCAGAAGAAAAATATCTCATTCACCTTTACAACAAACCTAGATACGCATGAATTTGCTGAAACACCTCTGCAAGCTGCTATTCCCAAAGAAGAGCTGAAAGTCTGGGTAGACCTCAATAACTTCGATAAAGTATTGCTGAATGTCCTCTCTAATGCTTTCAAATATACACCCGAAGGAGGAAATATTTCGGTAAAACTAACCACTGGTCACGATGAAAATGTACGTGGACCGCTCAAAAACTATTTTGAAATAACCGTCTCCGATACGGGAATAGGCATTAACCAAGATAAAGTAGAACAAATCTTCGAACGCTTCTATCAGATAGATAACGACCTGACCAAATCTAATTTTGGCACAGGTATCGGACTGCATCTTTCACGTTCTCTCGTACAGCTACATCATGGCATTATTAAAGCTAAAAACCGTAAAGATGGCCCGGGCACAAGCTTCATCATTCGTTTGCCGTTGGGATGCGACCATCTCGAGATAGATGAGTTGGAAGACCCTTCCGAAATACCCAGTCTGAAACCTATCTCGATGGAAAAAGAAGCAGCCCAGTATGCTGCTTCACAAGGAGAAGAAGATCACACGAAAAAGATGAAAGCTAGAACGCATTATCGAATTCTGGTGGTAGAAGACGATGATGAAATACGTCACTACATCTGTAACGAATTGAATGAAGAATACCATATAGCAGAGTGTGTAAATGGACGTGAAGCACTGGAATACACTCTAAAAGAAAAGCCAGATCTTGTTATCAGTGATGTGATGATGCCCGAAATGGACGGCATTACTCTTTGTCGAAAAATGAAACAAAACATCAACATCAACTACATACCCGTTATATTACTCACAGCCAAATCGAAACAGGAAGATCGACTAGAGGGACTTGAAATAGGTGCCGACGCATATCTTGTGAAGCCTTTCAATACAGAGCTACTTCGCACTACCATCGGCAACCTGCTTAGTAATCGTGAACGTTTGAAGAGTAAATATATAGGCGGCAAACAGGTAGACGAAAAGATGGCAAAACTTGAAATGAAATCATCCGACGAAGCTTTGATGGAAAAGATCATGAGAACTATCAACGAACACCTCTCCGACCCGGCTCTGAATGTAGAGTTACTAGCTGCCAATGCAGGTATGAGTCGCGTACACATGCATCGCAAGCTCAAAGAGCTTACAAATCAGTCGGCACGTGACTTTATTCGTGGTATTCGTTTAAAGCAAGCTGCCGCTCTCTTCAATGAAAAAGACCTGACCATCTCCGAGGTAGCTTATGCTACAGGATTTGCAAATCTGTCACACTTCTCTAATTCTTTCAAAGAGTTTTATGGCATGTCACCCACGGAATATAAAGAACAAGCTGCTCAGGCAAAAGAAGTTAAATAGCTTCGATTGTTTATTTACCTATGATCAAAGCCGACTGTGCTCCAACATACATCTCCGGTCCATAAGTTGCACCCAATCCGCCTGCAAGGTTTATCATACCGTCTTTGCAAAGAACAGTATATTTACCTTCAGGCACAGCTACTTTAGCTAACTGCGCATTTGCATTAAGAATAACGATAATATCTTCAAAAGCATCACCATTAGCATGTCCTTTGAGTCGGAATGCAATCAAGTTAGTTCCTTCCACCGGCAGAAATTCTAAATATTTACGAACCAGTTCAGCACTCCCCATACGAAAGGCAGGATGTGCCTTGCGCAAAGCGATTAATCCCTTATAGTAAGCAAAGACATCCGAATGAATAGCCTTTAACCGCCAATCAATGGCATTGATCGAATCAGGACTTTCAAAGCTATTGTGTACTCCTTTCTTATTGCGCATCATCTCCTCTCCCGCTAGAATAAAAGGAATCCCTTGAGAAGTAAACACTGCCGTCTGCGCTAATTTGTCGAGTTTCACCAACTGCTCCGGAGTGATACCGGGCACACTTGCTCTCAATCTATCTACCAGACACATATCGTCATGGCAAGACACATAACTAATCATCTGCGTAGGCTCTTTTGCCCACGGCACTTTGCTGTAGTTCACTAAATGGTAGCGTACCTGCGGATGTTGCACAGCACCCACAATACCAAACTTGATACTCTCTTCGTTTCCCGGAACACCTGCCAGGAAAGCACCTTTACTATTCTTATCGAAAGGCCCGCGAAGACCATCACGCAATTCGTCAGAGAAAGCAGCAATATCAGGCATTCGTTTTACATTTGCCTTCATTGCCAATGAATCGGCAGGCAATTGAGGAGCCTCGGCCGCCCATCCCTCGCCATAGATGAAAACAGACGGATCTACCGCATCCACCGCCCGACGAATTTCATTCATCGTTTCAAGATCATGTATCCCCATCAAGTCGAAGCGAAAGCCGTCAACATGATATTCATTCATCCAGTAAAGCACCGATTCTATCATAAACTTCCGCATCATGGGGCGTTCACTGGCAGTTTCGTTGCCACAACCCGAACCGTTAGCCAACTCTCCATTAGGCTTTTGTCGGTAGAAATAGCCCGGTGCTGTACGTTCGAAGCCACTTTCAGCAGCACTATAAGTATGATTATACACCACATCCAATATAACTCGTATGCCCGCTTTATGCAAAGCCTGCACCATCTTCTTAAACTCTCTGATTCGAGTAGAAGGAGTAAAAGGGTCGGTAGCATACGAACCCTCCGGTACATTATAATTCATTGGATCGTATCCCCAATTGTATTTTTTATCCTTCAGCCGTGTTTCATCCACCGATGCAAAGTCAAACGACGGCAAGAGATGCACATGCGTCACGCCGAGTTCCACCAGATGATCAATACCGGTCGTGCTTAAACTATCGGAGCTTTTCGTACCCCGCTCAGTCAATGCTAAGAACTTACCCTTATACTTCATGCCCGATGACCCATGCACCGAGAAATCACGATGATGCATCTCGTAAATAATTATATCCGCAGGAGACTTCAACGTTGGGCGATTATCCGCTTCCCAGCCCTTAGGATCAGTAGCCCGCATATCAATGATGGCTGCCCGCTTGCCGTTCACTCCTACCGCATGAGCATTGATACCCGGAGTATCTCCCTGCCATTTATCTTTTATCTTCGCATTAAACGTATAAAACTTACCCAGTAAATTTCTATTCACTGTTACCCGCCAAGTTCCATCCTCAGAAAGCTCCATCGGCACCGTCTGATAAGCATGTCCCTCATGCCCGGAGTCAAACAACATCAGTCTTACTTCATCAGCAGTAGGAGACCATAAAGCAAATTTCGTGGCCGCCGCCGTATATTCCATTTCCGTAAGATCCTCCTCTCGCACAGGATATTCTGCAAAAGTAGCATACTCTTTCTTCAAGGGTGCACAGGCGATCAACATTATTGCCAACAATCCGGTAACAAGAATATTATTCATTTTCATCTCTCTACAATTCTTTTATTGTTAAAAAAATATCATCTATACCTTCTTCACCTTATCAGGGTTCTTTGAAATAAAATCCTTCCAACCACTGTAACCTTTCTCCAGAGTAGGTCGCCCCATCTGCAAGTAATGGCAATACGCCGCAGCCAGTCCATCCGTAGCATCCATAAAGGTCGGCATATCCTCTTTCGAGATATGCAACATGCGTTGCAACATATCCGCCACCTGCTCTTTCGATGCCTGTCCCTTGCCGGTAATCGCCATTTTAATCTTTAGCGGTGCATATTCTGTTATTGGAATATCCCTACTCAACGCAGCTGCCATAGCTACTCCCTGAGCACGCCCCAACTTCAACATCGACTGCACATTCTTTCCAAAGAACGGAGCCTCAATGGCAACCTCATCAGGTAGATAACTCTCAATAATGCCAATGACACGCTCAAATATCTTACCTAATTTCAGATAATGATCCTTATATTTTCTCAAGTCGATTACCCCCATCGCAATCAATTCAGGTTTGGTGCCCGTAATCTTCAGCACACCGTATCCCATGATCGTCGTCCCCGGATCGATACCCAAAATAATCTTTTCCTTTACCGGTTGAATCACTCCTTCACCTCCATTAATGTGGGAAATCCCACCACCCTATTATTGAATATATGGATTAAATCCTCATTGAGTTGTCTTCCCTGCTCCGTGTGCCACCGATGTAGCAAGAGCGAACTTTCCACCTCCCACTGTAGTGAGTAAGATGAACCACCATCCTCATTCCGATGACTCAACACCTCACACAGTCTTGGTTTTTTTAGCATTCCAACCATCTCTACTTGAGGGATATAACATTCTTTGAGCCAGATTAAAAAAGTGCTAAGTACTTCATCCTCTATTTGGTAGGTCGTATTATAAATCAACATTATATATATTTTTTATGATTATCCCCGCAAACTTAGCAATTATTTCAGAATAATCTATTATATTTGCCCCGTCAAAAAAAGGAAATCTATCCTTATTGACCGAAAACGTAATGGGGGGTTAGCTCATCTGGCTAGAGCGTAACACTGGCAGTGTTAAGGTGATCGGTTCGAGTCCGATACTCTCCACTCTTCAAAAAAGGCCAAAGCCCTGGCAATACAGCGTTAGAGAGCACTTTCCCTTTTTCCTCGAAGATTCGATTTGAATAAAAAAACGCTTCTCCACCCACTTTTGGGCATAAGAACGAATCCAAAACTGTTATGACAACCCTAAAACAGCAGTCGTTCCAGCCAAAAAACTCAAAAGCGGAAAAAATAAAAATTAATTTCCACGGGGCTTTTATTGTATCTAGAATCAAACTCAACAAATCTTTTAAAGTATCCTAAAAACCCAATAAAATGGAAGATTTAGAACTAGCTGGTTTAGTAAACGACCCTCAGTCTTTATGTTTAAAACTGATTTGTATATAAAAAAAACACCTTCAAATAATGTCAACATTACTTTGCTAAAAAACTATTATCATGAAGTTTGACTTACTATTTCTTTATAAATAGAATTATCTTGATAATCCTCAAAGAGTACCCATTCCGATATTCGGTACTTCCATGAATAATCTTCTTCAATAGCTTTCTTAAGATATTTAAAGGCTTCATTTGTTTCTCCAAGAAGAATAGAAGCTGCCACTTTGTATATGAGTTCTGTATTTTCACATAAAAGTTTCGTTCTAATTTTTTCTGGTTTTATAGGCTTGTTTTGTTTCTTTTCAGATAGTAAATAATTTATAAAAAGAACTTCATTTTTATTTGAAATTTTATTTGAAATTTTAAATGCAAGATTACCTGCTTCTGAATACCTCTTCAATTTCAACAAATAAAAGATCTCTAAATTAATCAAATCCTCATTATTTTCATCATTCATTCTCTCTTTTGTTGTTAATAAAAAAGCCTCATCGTATTTTTGCTCACGAGATAATAATTCGATTTTTAAACTATTATTATTAGGAAGTTCTTCCCTCAAAATCTCTCTAGCAGCCTCTATTTGATTATTATACAAATAATAAGTAAATAATTTTCTACTTGCTGTTTTATCTCTCCGCTTAATTCCCTTTAAAAGTTCTATTGATTTATATAAATCATGAAACTCATTAAACATAATTTCTGATTTTAGCAGTAAATAATCGTCATCTAATTTATATTTAGTTTCAATATTATTCATCCTTTTAAGCAACAGCTCTTTCTCATGATGACGCATGTATTCTTTCAATAATATCATTTCGTTATATTTTATATATCTGGGAGTTTCTGAATTTTCTATTTTTTCCTCAATATAACTATAAATATTCTCTTTACTCGTTTTCTCCAAAGACATTAGACGAACTTTCTTGCTAACTAAATCCGGATGAAATATATCTTGCAACTCATAACTAATTAAGAAATTTTTCATTTTAGCTATTTTTTGCTCTATATCACCATTCCCATCATCTAGTAACTTAAATCTTATAATCCAACAATCATTATCTATACTAGGATCTATTTTAAGACAGGCATCAACAATACAATCAATATCGCTAAGCGTAAAAGGCAAATCACTTTTAATTAGAGAATCTTCGTATTTTGAATACATTAATTCCGCCTTTTTATAATGCAAAATAGCTTTATATTTATATTTTAATAGGGCCTTGTCCAATACATCTATTTTTGAAGAATAATCCGTATACATGTTGGATAAATTTATATAGTAATTTGAATTATCTCCGTATATCTCGATTAAATCTTCATAAACAGGAATTGCTTCAGGACTATTATTCATCAAAAATAAACATTTAGCTTTACGCTCCAACAATCCTTTATGAAAAGATGTTTTTTTTGTCGATTTATTCAAATTATCCGCAATTATATTTAAAGCATTTTCGTAGTCATCCTGCAAAAAAGAAGACTGTATCTCCGCAAAAACATTTAGTTGTTTTTTTGTCGGATTATGCTCTTGATCTATTTGCTCAAAGGATGAATCATCTCTACTCTCATCAAGATTTTCTTTATCAAGGATATACCTAAAAAAATTATTAACAGGATCTTGTTCTAATGTTTTGTTTATTTTTTGAAAATCATTGCGTAAATAGATGCATTTCGTTTCTTTTAAAAACAAGTTTGCTGTCATTTTACTCAACATTTCTATTTTTTTATCATTAAGAAAATTACTATCAATTGGCAATTGAGCAGAATTAAGTTGAGAGTTAATCTCAGCAAAAAGTTCATCAAAACCCTCTATTCTAACATAATAAACACGATCTTTCCATAACAATTTCTTTAAATCATCGTTAACCTCGCTATCATCTCTTAAGCACCAATATATTCCATGCTTAAAATAGTCTTCATTCCTCAATAAATGAGTTATTACATCAACAATAGATCTATCATTGCCCCCATAGCCAACAACTATTAATCCATAATCTTTAGCAAATTCGATAAATTTATTCTTAATATTTTCCTCTAGAGATTCGGTTTCTCGTAATGTACTTTTTATGTCGTCGAACAAATAATCTCCATGAAGTTTTATGATTTTAGGTCTCTTAGAAGTAACGGTTATACTATTTATTGCTGAATCATGTGCACAAACAATAGGACGACCAGCAGAGGAAAATTGATAAAAAGCTTCATTTAATAAGTCGTCAAAATTTGTAGTAAATATTGTTTTAAGATAATTATATTCAACTAATTTTACAAGATAAGCATATCCAATAGATGGCATTTTATCTCTAACTTCCTGTTCAACAAACATTCTCCGTTGCCGTGGCAAATCATAGCGTTTTTCAAAAAGAGATGAATATGGGTTTCTGAAATTATACCAAGTCGAACCGTTAAGGTATTTATTAATATCTTCATCAGATAAAGATTCACCATCCTCGGATTCGACAATTTCTGCCCTCCATTGTTTTATTAATTCGTTAGCTGAACGTATGCCAGATGTGACAGAACATCCAGCTCCTAATAACAAACTATAGTTAGGGTTGTCGTCTGTCCTTGTTTTTAGATATCGGATCAAGTCAGCCACAGAACGTTCTTTTACTTTCAGCTCTTTTCTTATATCAGTTAATGTATACATAATATTGATTTAACAGTTAGTTGAAACAAAAATACGATAATTACATCTAATCCAATCTTTTTTCGATATTTTTTTCACTTATTTAAAGTAAAATAGAATATCTAAATTTGTAAACCAAAGATCACTAGTGTCCCATTAAAATTGGGACGTTATTAGAAAAAAAATAAACTTGGCCCATTTGGTCCAGATCGTTCTTTGTTATTTGAGAATTAATTAGCTACAAGGGCTAGAAGAAGGGTTCCGTTTTTAGACGCATGTTATCAAATTAATCCGATGCGAGCTACGATTTCAAGTCCGTTTACTTTGAAAATCTCTGTAACTAACTACGTTTCAAATATTTTAAAGAATTATCTTAGATTTTAATGGGACAGTAATGGCCAAAGATATTAAATCAAAAAGAAACGCAGCAAAAGATTCCTAATAAAAAACATGGATATTAAGAGCAGCGATAAATGTTCTAAAGATTACTTATTTTGATTATTTTTTCTCTAACAAACCTCAAATAATCAATAGTAGACAAGGATTAAAACTAACAACTTCCTAGCTAATTCCTTCCAATCCCCACCGCCACCAAAGGAATCTACGTTTATAAACCGCATGCATAATCTAAGCAATACTATCACAACTTTGCACAATTATACTCGAAACACCATCAATGCTTAACCATTTATCCCAATAATGAAAAAGCTTCCGGACCGGTAACATAAACAAGACTATCACGAATTGTAGTTTCGGCATGACTAACATACTGCACATCATCGGCCCGATAGTGTTTCAATTCATCCACTGTCAAGCGTAGCGTAGCAACCGAAAACACATTCAGGTATCCAAAATTTCATACTTATTTGAATACTCAATCAATGTGCAAACGTTGCCTGTTTGCCGTTACGCCTCGAGACGAAATGTTTTATAGAAACGACTCCAGGCAATAGCTCAATGAAAACATTCGCTATAATCGAATACTTTTTCATGGCTTATCAGCCATGAAAAAGTATCTAACAATCCACTCGATATTCATCGATGAAGCACTTAAAAATATTAGTCAAAAAACAACGGCTAATCAAACCTTATTTTACCAAAACAAATCTTTCACATTTCAGAACACAGTTACATGCAAAGTATCATTGACACAAGCATGTATTTTCATTATGCCTTATCTTTTTTGAAGCAATCTTTAGTCTCTCTGATGAGCGGGCACAGTGAATTCCTGAGAATCACAAATTACTCCATTTTCATCGGAAACCGCTACACGAAGAGTAATCTCTCCTTCTTTTAACTTATTACCCGCATAAACAGTAGCAGTGTAGCGAATACCTTCTCCCGGAAGAATTTGTTCTATCATAACCGATGGGGAAATACCGATATATTTCATATTGCTCACTTGTTCCACAATAGGGACTACGCTATACGCAGGCCTTTGTCCTTCGTTCATGACTTCAAAAATCACTTTACTATTTTCTCCGGCATCAATCGCTTGATTTCGACCATCGTCTATAAAACGAATATTGCGCAATCTCAATAAATTTGAGGGCGGCTGAACACGAAGACGTTCTGTAATATTCGGCCTTGAATACATTTCATTGCGAGTATCCGGAATATAAATGCTATTCGTCGATTCTTCTTGGGGAGTAGTTAATGCATTACCAATAGCCGCTCCGGCAATTGTGCCAATGATCGTTCCAATTGCTGAGCCACGATATCCGCCTCTCCAACCATTGTTATTTTCCCCAATCAAACCGCCTACCGCATTTCCCAAAGATCCACCGACAGAAGCCCCCGCAAGCATGGCATTCGGATCTCCCATTCGTCCTGTGGCACATCCACTTAATAAAAGAGTGGAAAGTAATAACATTGCTATTTGTCTTCTCATGGCTACTATCATTTAATACGAGGTTCGCTAAATGCTGATGTTACACCGTAATAAGGAACTCTCCCTGCTTTATATAAGAAGTCATCGGTTCTCCCATATAACGAACTGTTACACCAAGCTTATTTAAAGTATCCGTAACTCCAAAATTATCACAGCAGTCTTTGCAAGCCTCAATGGTTACTCCTGCGTGCAGCATCTCCATAATTTCAGTCTGTACCTGCGTATCATGACCAGCCAGCTTTACTGAAGCTCCCCAAATGATAACATTCACTTGCTCATACCAATTCTTTCTAATAGAATTGGTGGCATACATTGACAACATATTGAAAATGGTATCCTTGTTGTCCGTTGTCCAAAGAATATTAAGCTTGTCCATATAATAGTGATTTACTATCTTCGATTTGTGTTCAGTTATTCCTAAAAAGATTATTTTACGACTGCTAAGTTATTAAAAAAAAGAATTTCTTAAGATTATTATTTCCTAAACTTCTGGAAAAATATTGTTGGCTGTTCTCAACAGCAGTAGCTGGCATAAAATAGAAATAGCTAACATAAAACGGTAGGGCTATGCTTCCTCCTGTTTAGAGTTCAAGACCTCTATTGGAAAAAGGATGAGCAGATTGTAGCAAAGAAAAAGAATAAGTCCGACCAGATAAGCAGGCGTACTAGCGCCACTCCATCTGTCAATATTTATAACGCCCCTTACAAGCCTTGTGAGAGGGATTGATAGAACTAACTAGTTAACCGCGGTTAACTAGTTAGTTCAGCGTGGCGAAGTAACTAGTTAACCACGCTGAACTTATATGATTTATCGGACGTCAATTAATAATACCAAAGTACGTTTAACATCCGGGGTATCCATATTTGAAAGCTGCAATATTAGCCTGATCGCATGGATAGCCATACTTTACCAATGTTCCTGCATCTTGTGCACAAGGATAGCCATACTTCAACACAACACCTGCTGCTTCCTGACCACAGGGGTAGCCGTATTTCATGAGAGTGGAGGCGTCCTGACTGCATGGATAACCATATTTCAAACCAACATTAGTTTCCAGATCACAAGGATAGCCATACTTCAAGGCTGCCATCAGATCATTGCCCGTACTGGGAGAATAAACGGCGGCATTGTCGCTGTATTTCACAAATTTGCTTCCTTCAATTGTATTAGCCGGAACTACGTTTACAAATACTGTAACTTTCTCTTCATACTTAAATGGAGTCACAGCCGACGGATTTTGCGTGAGACAGCACAATCCAAAGTCCAGTTCAAGTTGGCTTTGAGAAGCCTCAGTAGCAATAAAGAAAAAAATCTGATTCACAAGCGAACTTCTCCCACAGCAATCTACAGGTTCATTTATCTGTCCTGCCAGAATAATGCCTTTCGGCAATGAGATCAAACACCATCCATAATTCGTACTTCCTAAATACGATTGCAGAGTCACATTGAAACTTTTGCCTTGATAGGCAGTAATTGATTCTTCCATTGAACTTTAATTTAATGTTAAACATAAGATTTATATCATCTGGAAACCAGACTTTTCTGTCGCAAAAGATTCAAGTCGTGTAGAATATCATTATCTGTGCCGCCATTCAAACTGTTCGCTCTCTCCATTAAGCGAATCACATCTTCCAGCGGATATTTGTCTTGTTTGTACATAGACAACGCCAATCCTTTCAAGGCATACGCATCCTCTCCGCACAATTTGAGAGCTTCGGAGTTACTTTTCTCCGCATCCGCATAATTGCCACACATAAAATCGGCATATCCCTTCAATTTATATAGCTCCAAATTATTTTTATCGAGCGCTACGCCATGCTTTGCCAGCAGAGCCACCACCTGCACTTCATCGTGCTGCAAAGCATCTTGGGCTTTTTCCTGAATGTGGTTCACGTCTTTTATTCTTCTTATTTCTTCCATTTTCTTCTTCAGATACACGTTGTACGAACAGTACTTATTTTCTCCATATATCGAACCTTCCATGGTTAATCGAGTGTTGGCACATCCCCCCAAACACTTACTGCCATAAATACACTTCTGGCACTCTCCACTTAGCATCTCTTTTTTCAACTCCCGACGCCACCGAAAAGCGTTCTCATCATTCCAGATATCATTTAGCGAACGCTCACGGATGTTTCCCTCAATAAATTCTTTGTCTCTTACAGACGTACAGCCTATAACATCACCGTTTTGCAACACGCCAAAGCCTCTGATACCTGCATTACAGCCTTCCCACAATACATTCTCCGCATTGTACGAGCGCCTCTTCACTTCCTGCTCTTTCACCGTATAGTATCCTATACAATCGGCCGGATACATCCGAATTCTACCGTCGAGTGCTGTCTCATAACAAAAATCGATAATTTCATCTACATGTTCCGGAGTCATCACATTCTCCTTATGCTTCAGCAAGTTTCCCATTGGTAGTCCAATTTGCACCTGCCAAGAATCCACACCAGCCTCAATTAATTTTTCGCGCAATTCCTTCAGGTTAGCTAGGTTTTTCTTTGTGATGGTCGTAATAGCTCCTACTTCTATACCCAGTTGGCGCAACAGACGTATTCCTTCCATATCTCGTTCGAAAGAACCTTGACGGCGGATAGTGTCATGAATTTCTTTCGTGCCATCGATGCTTATAGCCACAACACATACCCCTGCTTCTTTCAGCAAATGTGCTTTTTCAGCCAACAGCCATCCGTTTGTAATCACATTGGCACCCAGACCATTCTCTCTCAAACATTTTATTAGTTGTGGTAAATCTTCTCTTGTCAGGGGTTCTCCACCCGATAATGTAACCCATTTCACACCCAATTGAGCCATCTCTTTTATCAACGAAAGAGCTTCGCTAGTAGTTAATTCATCAGCATAAGGTTTATTACATGACGATCCACAATGTGTACAATTCATATTACACCCCATCGTCACTTCCCATACAGCAGTTACAGGTTGGTATTTTCTCATTGTGTCTTCCATAATTTTCTCTATTTATATAATTGATAATGTGATGATTATTATCTTTTAATGTTAAATTATAGTGTAAAATAAGGTTGAAAATATATAAACGTTCTATCTACTTTTTTTGTTGTCATAAAAGTTCTTTTTTTGATGAAAAAATAAAGATAAAATCGCAACACTTTATTTTCATCAGAATCTTAGTTTTACTAAATAGTTGTTTTTGAAAGCTTGATCACTAATATTTTATATCTTTGCCTTATCATTCATTTAAATTGAGTAGTTATGAGAAAAGGGATTATAGTTTGTTTAGTTCTCGTATGTGCTGCATTTAGTGCAAAGGCACAAAAGGAGAATTCGGAAAAGATAAAAGTAGGTGATACGATGCCCGCTTTTAATATCGTATCGGACAATGGAGATATATTTAAGTCCTCCGATTTAGAGGGGAAAGTGGTTTTGGTGAATTTCTTCGCCACTTGGTGTCCACCTTGTCAGTTGGAACTGGCTGCCGTACAGGCTAAGTTGTGGCCTAAGCTAAAAGATAATGCTGATTTTAAGTTACTTGTTATAGGACGTGATCACACAGATGCTGAACTACAAAAGTATAACATAAAGAAAGGCTTTACTTTTCCACTCTATCCGGACAAAGGACGCATCATCTTTGATACCTTTGCTAGTAGTAGTATCCCCAGAAGTTATCTGATCGGGAAAGACGGGAAAGTAATAAACATCAGCGTTGGTTACACAGAAGAAGAATTTGAAAACGTAATGAGCAAAATTGAAGCTGCGCTAAAATAATGCCAAAACATAATAGAGAAGAATAGCCATTGATCCGATGAATCAATGGCTATTCTTTTACTCATCACTTGATATCGTGCTATAACTGCCTATTGGCAGAATATCAATCCACTTACCATGAATAGTCTTTTTCTCTCCCGTCCGATTATTTATCAGTGTCAACAGATACGACACCTTAAGTCTGCGATACTCTATTTCTGTCTCTAGTTTCAATTTACCTGCGGGAATAGTCATCGTTTCAGTCACCTTGTAAGTTAGTGGTTTTTTGCTAACAAGGTTGTTATAAACAGATTTCACATTTGCATAATATATTGTACCATTGTAGATACTAGAAGGAGTTTTTACCAGAATTGAATCGTTATCAGTCCACAAGAAAGCATCACTTTCCGTACTTTCAAAATAACTTTTTTGGAGTATATCGATCATAGCATCCATCGTTAGTTCGAAAGGCTCAGAATAATTGAATGAAGACCGTTTCGATTCACCAGTGTAGATTGAATCTCCATCACCTTCATTCAGAGCATATTCTATCTTATCAAACGTATAACCTTCTGATTTTTTCTGTTGCACAGTTATTTCCTTTTCTTCTTGCCCCAACTGAAGTAAGATGATAAAATTGAAATCATCATCGGTCATATTCTCATTAAGAATAATTTTCAATGAAGTCGGTGTATCGCGAACAATCCTACAACCTTTATCGGACCAAATAGATTCCATACTCCCCAAGCCACTCAAGGTTAAAGGAGTTGATTCGCTTAACAATTCGCCATCCTTAGAATAAATATTTCCAGTAAGGTTGATGTTACCGTCTTTATTGATCACTCTGGCAATCGTCCAGTCAGCATTGTCAAATGTGATAACACTTTCACCGCCCTCTCCTTCCATGGAGACGAAAGAGGTTGAAGGCTTAATAAGCGAATCATCGTTGCTACAAGATACCCCACTAAGGATAGAGAGGAGAAAAAATAAGAATTTGAATAGTTTTTCTGGTTCCATAGTCTAAATTTATTCGTAAACAGATGTTACAGTCTCATTGCTGATTACAAAAATATAGACTAAATAAACAATAATCAAATTTATTACATGAATTCTTATTTTATTTATTACAAATATAGAAAATTTATTCTGGCAAATCTATATAAAAGCTCCCTCTTATTATACTAAGGCTTAGGTGCCTTCAAATCTACAAAGCTCTTATCAGGCGCAAAGGCTGGTTTCACTTTCTCCAAAATCTTTGTTTGCGGTAAAGTGAACGAGGCCTGCTGACGGATGTCCATTGAAGAGGCTCCAATAGCAACCTTATATTGTCCGGCTTCTGCAATCCAAGCACTCTCTTTTTCACAGAACGAGGCCAAATCACTATCAGTGAGTGTCAATGTCACCGTTTCACTTTGTCCCGGCTGCAACAACGTTGTTTTAGCAAAGCCTTTCAATTCTGCCACAGGTTTATCTAATGTACCTTCAGGAGCAGAAAGGTAGAGTTGAACAACCTCTTTTCCGGCTGTTTTACCTGTGTTCTTCACGGTTACATTCACTATCATCTTTCCGTCAAAAGTAGCACGGCTCAATCTCAAGTCAGAATAAGAGAATGTGGTATAAGACAAACCATAGCCAAACTCATAAGAAGGTTGTACATGGAAAGTATTGTAATATCTATAGCCCACATACACCCCCTCGGCATAAGTTACTTCTTTGGGGTCTGCTTTCGGTGTTCCAATCCAGTTCGTAGCCGAAGGAGTATCAAAGTAATTCATAGGGAAAGTCATCGGTAGTTTGCCCGAAGGGGTTACGTTGCCACACAACACATCTGCAACAGAATTGCCACCTTCTTGTCCCGGCTGCCATGAAAGCAAAATGCCGTCTACTTTATTCTTCCAACTGGCTGTCTCCACAACTCCGCCAACATTGAGTATCACAACCACGGCCTTACCTTGCGCATGAAAAGCATCGGCCACTCGCGCAATCAGAATCTGCTCTTCATCAGTTAGATTGAAATCATTGTTTACAGCACGATCGCTGCCTTCACCCGAATTACGGCCAATAGTGATAAGGCCCACTTGTGCCTCATTAGCCTGCGCTTCTATCTGTTCATTAGTCAGTTCGAGTTCACTCAGAGGAACAGGTGCATCGAGGATTCCTTTTTTCAATGCAGCGATTCTATTCACTTCACTTTCTACAAACGGAGTATATAAATGAACTAGATCTTCATCGAGGGTATAGCCAACGTTTTTCAACCCTTCAATCAGCGAAACAGTGTAAGCTTCATTCACGTCTCCACTGCCCGTTCCGCCAGAGATAAAATGATACGTAGTGGTTCCGAATGCTGCAATCTTATTGTTCTTGGCAATCGGGAATACTCTGTTATCATTCTTCAACAGCACCATGCCTTCTGCTGCTGCCTGGCGAGTAATCTCGGCATGTGCTTTCAGATCGGGCTTATTGGAGTATTGATAATTATGGGTGGTTGGGGTCTTATAAATAAGCTGAAGGATTCTAGTTACAGAAGCATCGATATCTTTCATCGAAAGTGTACCTGCCTTTACAGCTGCAATGATAGATTCTCTCTGCGGCTTCATGCCGGGCATAAGCAAATCGTTACCTGCAGAGATTTGTGCAGCTACATTACTGGTTCCTCCCAGAGAAGAAAAACCAGCATAACCACCAAACCAATCGGTCATCACGATGCCATCAAAGCCCCATTCATTTCTCAAAATATCAGTCAACAAGTCTTTGCGGGCAGAAGTGTAAGTACCGTTAATCAAATTATAAGAAGACATCACTGTCCACGGATGTGCCTCTTTCACTACAATCTCGAAACCTTTCAGGTAGATTTCACGCATGGCACGCTCGCTCACATGAGCATTAATGGACAAGCGATTCGTTTCCTGATTATTTGCCGCAAAATGCTTGACAGAGGTTCCTACTCCATTACTTTGAACACCCGAAACCATAGCAGCCGCAGTTTTTCCGGCTATCAACGGGTCTTCTGAATAGTACTCAAAGTTACGTCCACAAAGTGGATTACGATGAATGTTGAGTGCGGGAGCAAGCAATACATCGACTCCATATTCTTTCACTTCACTACCCATCGCTTTACCAACATTGTATATCAGCTCTGTGTTCCAACTGGAAGCAAGTGCAGTGCCCACAGGAAAAGCTGTTGCGTAGTAAGTTTGGTCATCATTCTTGCGAGTAGGTCTGATACGAAGTCCCGCAGGACCATCAGCTACCACAATGGCAGGAATTTTCAACCAATCAATAGCATAAGTGGCTCCGGCAGCACCCGGCACGCGACCTTCATTTACTTCACCAACTACCGGAGTCAGCCCGTTAAAACCGGGCATGCCCGTACCGCACAAGAAAGCCGCTTTTTCTTCGAGTGTCATTTTAGACACCAGTTTGCTTATTCGTTTATCATTTTGCCGACTGACTACAGTTGTCTCCAGTCTTTTAGGCACCGAATAAGCGGGCTGTGAAGCCTGTAACGGCAAACTTAGTGCTATTACAGACAATAAAGCCAATTTGAAAATTGGATATTTTTTAATCATTATAATAAGGATTAGTTCATTTTAATTAGAATCCGATGGACTGCATCCAGCGGTAATACAGATCTTTCCAACCGTCTACAGGAAGATTTTGTGTTCCCATTCCAAATCCATGTCCGCCCTCAGCAAACAAATGCATTTCTACAGGATACTGTGCGTCAAACCACTTGGTGTACAGTTGCACGCTCTTTGGAGTAAGCTTCAACTGATCATTCGTTGCAGCGCAAATAAACAAAGGAAGTTTGTCTGTAGGCAGCTGACCATTGAGTAAAGCTGGCGCAGGCCCTCCATAGATAGAAGCAGCAAAGTTTGGTGTCAACTCTTTGCTATTGTCGAGAACTGTTTGCAAGCAGACAGTTGCCCCGGCAGAAAAGCCAATAAAGCCAAGTTTCTGTGGATCTACTCCCAGTTGAATTGCATGAGCACGTACGTACTTCACTGCCATACGGGCATCCTGCGTGGCTAAAACAATATCTGATGCTGTGTTCTTCTCGTACACCGCACGATCCTTCAAACCATTCATCATCTCCTTAGCCGGATCACCACTTTTGCATTCCATCAAACGATACTTCAGTACAAAAGCTGTTATACCTTTCTTGCTTAACCATTTGGCCAAATCTACTCCCTCACGGTTGATAGAAAGGCTCATAAATCCTCCTCCGGGAGCTATAATCACAGAGGTACCCGTATTCTTCACTCCTGCTTCAGGCTTATAGACCAATAGCGTAGGATCAGTTACGTTGTACACCACTTCCGTTTTGAACATCTCAGAATAAGTTTGTACCTCTTTCTGGGTTTGATTTTCTGATCCGGGAGCAACTCCGTCATACAAATGAATGACTTGTTGGGCTTGTGCCAGCGAACAGATGAGCATAACACTCATGAGAATGGAAAATTTTATTTTTTTCATGGTTTCTTGTTTTATTTATAAAAAAACTCTATTTCTTATATTTTGCTGTGCGGGCATCATTGATAACTCCCTGCCAGTTAAGGCCATAGGCAAAGTCGTACACATGTCCTTCGCTGTCAACATGGCATTTCATATCATGGGGAACATCTTCGAACTGCTCTTCTACCGTCTTCATGTCAACCGGCATCTGCACCGGGAGCAATCCGGAAGGCTCACTCTTACCCGAAACAATATCGAGCACTGCTTGCACAGACACCCCAAAGTTCAGAATGACACCCTCTACCCTACTCTCAAACTCGCTAAAGATCATTGGATTAGAGGCAGTAACAGAGACAATCACGGGCTTATCTTTCATTGCTCTCCTCGCATCAAGGATGGTTTGCAGATCAGTAGAATTCCAGGCAGTCACCGTTTTATCTCTATAACTTCTATTGACTACAGATGGATCTACCACAGGATCTCCTGCTGCAATACTCTTCTCGCGGGCATTGGTAGCCGTGTAAGTACTATATTGCAAAGTGATAGGCAGATAGCCATTACCTCCCGCCTGACGATCGACATAGTCATAGCCATTCTCCCTACTAGCAGGACTATTCACAAACACGATGGCAAAATCAGCCTCAGCAGGATTATCCGTCACATTGTAATATTTGCTCACAACATTCTGATTCACCGGATAATCTAGCGTTGCTTTTGTGGCATTTCCCCACCAATCAAGCTTTGGCGAACGATACAACTTAGGGATATACACTGTCTTTTTCTCCTTAACGGGCATCACATTCTGCTTATTTTTGAGCAAAACAACCGACTTAACTTGTGCCTCATAACCAGCTGTCATAAACTTAGCATTTCCTACAGTTTTAGCAGATTCATCAGGATTCAGATAAGGATTCTCAAACAAACCCAAACGAAAGATATTCCTTAGCAAACGAACAGCCGATTCTTCAAAACGAGCACGCATAAACTTTTTGCCATGCTCCTTCACTCCCATTTCATAAGCTTCTATTACCGGAGCCTTATCGTTGTTGCCACCAAATTGGTCAACTCCCGCCATAATCACTTTATAATGCCTTTGAGCAATGGTTTTATCTTCCTGCCCCCAAGACTTTCCGGCAAACACGCCCGGATTGGAACCCTCATCGGCTGTAATCAGCCAGTCGGTGCAAACCACACCGTCATATCCATACTTTTTTCTAAGCAAATCGGTAATGATGTATCGACTAAAACCATTGCCCACATTTTCTCCGTTTACCGTGTCCTGATTGTAAGAGATAGTATAGTAAGGCATCACAGCAGAAGCTTTGGCCGTTTTGCCATTGAGTTTAAATGCACCGTCAACAAATGGTTTCAGATGTTCATTGAAGTTATCTCCGGGATAAACAGCAAACTTACCATAAGCGAAATGAGCATCGCGCCCACCCTCTTCAGGGCCACCACTTGGCCAATGTTTCACCATAGCGTTCACGCTGTTATATCCCCAACCATCTTTAATTTCTGCCTCGCCATAGGATGTTTGAAAACCATCTACATAGGCACGAGCCATATCCGTATCTAGAGTGGGGTCTTCACCAAACGTGGCACTAAAACGGCTCCAACGCGGCTCAGTAGCTAAATCTATTTGTGGAGAAAGAGCGGTAGTAATACCCAGTGCACGATATTCTTTGGCGGCTATTTGTGCAAACTCTTCTTCCAACTTCGCATCAAAGGTAGCTGCCATGCCTAAGTTATCGGGCCACATGGAGATTTTCCCTCCGGCACCTGCGTTATATTCAGCTGACACACTCACATTATGCCGGGGATCACTACTGGTATTTCCCGGAATACCCACTCCCAATGCCTCTACATAAGCCTGCATACGGTTGTTCCAACGGGCAGCCGTAACAGCATCCGCTACTGTGGTAATAAGCACATGGCGCAGATTATCTTCTTTCAAAAACACCTTTTGTTGGTCGGTCAGATCATAGGGTTTTACTCCATTTGCGGAGAAAGCCTTGCCGCCATAAGTTCCTGAAGAAAAGCCTACAGCATTGGCAGGTATAGCCTGATGCCCACTATAAAGCATCAACCCTGCTATCTGAGCAACGGACATGCGTTTGGCCAAGTCTTTGGCACGCACATCAGCCGGCAAGCGCCAATCTTCGTATTTATCGAGTTTGCCGTTACGGTTCAAATCTTTGAACCGTAAGCCATTCACTGTTATAATTTTCACACCCGAATCGGGTGAGTATCCCAAAGTTACCCCATTGGAATTTTTCACAAGCACAAAGTTGTCTACTTTCTGCGCATAGCCCGATAGAGCCAGACAAAAAGCCAAAGCCGAAACAATATTTTTCTTCATGGTAAACCTTCTATTTTTACTAAATTAAATTACTTATAAATACAAATGAAAAGAGTGAGTGCATTTCACGGAAATTCATCCATCTATTTAAGCAATGCATCCACCAACATTGGTCAATGCAGCTCCGCACAACACATAAAGAAGTTTCTCTGGAGTACATTTTTGACTTCCTCAACAATGAGCTTCGATCCTTCTGAACCTATTATCTTATCGCTGCATGTCATCAGTGTTTCGGATCCCGGAACAACTTTGAATTTGCCTTTCATCCCCATAGCATCCAACAAGTCATTTGTCTTTTCAACCGATTCGGTCGCTTGATCTTTACGGTTGGTGAATCCGGCATTTTCATTGAGGTGGCCGCTAACAATTCCTACAATTTCGGTTGTGGGCAAGAGGGCATGTTGCAGCAGTACGAACAAGCCATCCGGATCACCACAAAAGTCATTATCGATTAAAACCTTTATTTTCTTCATCTGTGCACTTACAGACATTGTGATTGCCAATAATGCTATTAATGCGAAAATAATTCTTTTCATAAATGTTCTATTTCTGGAATACATTCGGATAATTTACAATAAAATAGATCGGAGTGCAGCTCCATGCATGGCAATAGCTATTAAGTAGTGTGTAACCATTGTAGGATGAAAACATCTGATTGTCCGGAATATAATATTCCCAGAAAGTATCGGCTCCTAATCTCACCATACCACCCCAATAATTTTCGACATATCGACGGGCATCTCTCTCCATACCACAATGTAGCATTGCCTCTATGAGAAAATGGGTCGAATAAGGTGTACCAGGAGTAATGGCCTTTTTGTCTGCCATTACATTGGTTATCGCTTGGCGAGCCTCATCCGTGGAGATGAGACCTCCAATTACAGCCCACGAAGTTCCGGCATAAGAGCTTTGTCGGTCTTTACCACTCACGATGGTTTTATTCTTCGCATCCCAATATTCCTTGCGCCCCGCAGCACGTATTTTTTTAACAGTAGCCGGATAAGTCTTCACATCGTCTGAACGACCAATCTTCTCTGCAAAAGTATTGGCTCGGTTCATGACATAAGCCAAATAACCTTGCATAGCTGCATGCGTATCGAGGGGAGACGGTGCCCAATCGAAGAACACCATCGAAATCATCATACCCGGAAATTGGTAATTAGTATTAGAATACAACCAATTTTTATCTATAGCTTCTCCTAAAACAGCCTGAATCTGTCGGTTGGCAACAGGCCACAATTCCAAAGCTGTTTCTTTGTCACCGGTAGCTTCATAATAATCGTCCAAAGTCAGCAGAAAGGATAATGCATAATCCACAAAAAAAGTTTTCTGAGCATGCGGAGTAGGGTATTCCACAAGGTTAGAATATAGTAAACCATTCTGGGGATTAGATAACCCGGCAAGCAAGTACAGACATCGTTTGGTCAAATTGTATTCCTTGAAAGAGGCCGAGTTTGCCAAAGCCTGAAGGTAGAGATCGCCCATCCAAAGTCGTTGATCTCGTTTAGGCCCGTCTTCAAAGACACCCTGCATACATCCTTTTAGAGTGTTCTCAGACACGCGCGCGATGTCTCTAAATATTTGCGGAGTTGCGGCAGCCAGATTAGTTTTAGAATCACCAGCCGAAGTCGTAGCCTCAAAAGTGATGTTATCAAAGCAAAAGTCGCTGTAGATAGAAGTTCCTACAGCTTCAATCTTCATGTATCGTGCCGTTATTCGACGATTGAATGTAAATATTCCATCATAACTCACATCACAAACAAAATCCTGCAACCAACCTCGACTCAGACTTCCGGTAAAGGGTTCAATAGGTAATCCCAGATCACTGGGGACTTCAC
Source organism: Bacteroides ihuae (assembly GCF_900104585.1). Taxonomy (GTDB): domain Bacteria; phylum Bacteroidota; class Bacteroidia; order Bacteroidales; family Bacteroidaceae; genus Bacteroides; species Bacteroides ihuae. The sequence continues at coordinate 213,518 of NZ_FNVX01000005.1, read as the reverse complement.
CAAACATCACCTTGAAGCGCAACACAGCATCTTGCATCGAACCGATGTCTTTTATTTTAAAAGACACCTTGCCCACGAGATGTTGTCCAAAATCCAGAACAACCGTTTTTTTCTCCTTGAATGAGCTAACATACAAGTCGTTTATGTTTCCAGACTTAACAGCCTTGAAACCTTGGAAAGCATTACCGTCTTTCACTATCGCAACTTCCTGTACGGGATGATGTATTGTCGTTTTCAGATAAGGCTTACATTCTTCAGCCTTTCGCAGCCATTCAGACTGTTGTTCCGCCGTATAATATTGGGCAAAAGCCAAACTCGTTGTCAGAGAAAACAGTGCAGATAATAAATATTTAATATTCAACATAGTTTATTTATGGTAAAAATATTTATCAATAAAATCGTATCGTTTTTCCATTTGACTGTTATTCTTTTGATAGGTATTTACCCCAATCTGTAGAACAGGTGTTACGCTTTGATTATTAGTAGGTATCCATTCTGGCAGCCCAAGACCATTAGGATTGCCGGTCTTTACAAAGTTTACATAATAGCTCATAAAGATGTCAGATACAATATAGTCTTCAGGTTGCCAATCATAAATACGATTTGTAGATAAATTACCCATTGCATATTCGATATCTGCTGAATGAACCGCACCTGTAGTTTTAGGCGTAGTGTTTTCAGCATTCTTCTTCTCCTGCACTCCACCTGCTAATCCGGCTACTTTGTCTTTCAGCAACATGTTCGGGCGAGGATGATAATACATGTATCTGTAAACCGGCTGTCCGCTTGTCAGCTTGTGCATATTCGCCCATTTCCATGTGGTAAATGAGATAAACATATCTGAAGCTAGTTCTACACCCGGCTCTCCATTGGTAGAGGCATCATCAGTAATACCATACAGTTTTAGAATTTCATCGGTTGAATTACCAAATGTTGAACTTATCGCTTCTTTCACATTAGCAAACGTCACCGGTTTACCTCTCAAGATAAATGGCATAGACATTTCGCTGGAGTTTCCACCAACAAATAACGGAATTTTAGTTTGTTCACCCTTGGCGTAAACGTCAATTGGCTGTTCCAGCAAAAAGTATCCGTCAACATTGTAGATCGGTACACTTTTGACAGCTGCCAATTTCATGAGTTGCTCGGCCGACATGTCTCTCAAGTCCTTAATGGACTTACCTCCAATTTTTTGAACCATTTCCACGCCTGCTGCCTCTGCCTCTTTCAATGTAGAAATCTTTTTAAATCCTAGGACTGAACCGCTAGATCCCATTGCCTGATGAATGAGTCCTTTACACAATGGTGAAGCCATCAGTGCACTAACAGACATTGATCCGGCCGATTCACCAACAATTGTGATTCTTTCAGGATCGCCTCCAAATGCGGCAATATTATCTCTTACCCACTGAATAGCCTTCACCTGGTCGAGGAATCCGTAATTGCCAGAACCTTTATAAGTAGTCTCTTTCGAAAGTTCCGGGTGTGCAAAAAATCCGAAAATGCCCTCTCTATAGTTGGCTGTGATAGAAATTATCCCTTTGCGAGCCATAGATAAACCGGCATAGCGAGGTTCGCTTCCACTACCGGCCATCAATCCTCCTCCGTTAAAGTAGATCAATATAGGGAGCTTTTCTTTCATAGTCTTCGCAGGAGTCCAAATATTCAGATACAAACAGTCTTCACTCATTTGTTTTGTACCAAAGTCCATATCTCCAAATATATTTTCCTGCATTGGATTAGGACCATAGTCAATTGTTTTGCGCACTCCGGTCCATTTCTGCACAGTTTGCGGAGCTTTCCATCTCAAGTCTCCTACAGGAGGTGCAGCAAACGGCACACCTTTGAAAATTTTCACTCCCGATTCATCCAGCCCCTCAATAACGCCATCAGCTATTTTTACCTGAATCAGATTCTGGGCTCCTGCATTCAATAGAAGCAAGAGCATTATCATTGTTAGTATTATCTTTTTCATAAGTCCAATCTTATGAGAATATTCTCATATTATTTATTTATTAAAAATTCAGACGAGCAGAGAATTCTACGGTAAATGGTCGAATATATGATCCCGCCATCAGATAATTCTTGTATGCTGATACATCTTCGATTAAATCGGCCGCTCCGATACTACCACTGGCGCCTTTTTGATTAAGAATATTAATTACATTAGCAGATAGACTAAGTATCTTGTTTACTTTATAATCCACTCCACCAAATGTCTCCCAACGTCCATTAAAATATAGCGAGTTAGTCTTATTGATATACTGCTTGCTCTGATAACGGAAACTTGCCCAAATACGAAATTTATCGAATGAATAGCTTGGATCAAGCTCAATAATTGTCTTACTCACACCAGTAGTGACTTTATCGGTGAAATCATAATTTTTCGATGTACCGTCGCTGAATGTGGGTGTCATCGTAAAATTCTTATACTTCGGGTCTTGAATGGTCAAAAGGCCATGAAATGTAAAGCCTTTGAATGGATTGAGTACAACGTCTGTTGTCCATCCCTTGGTTTGCACATCGTTTGTGATCGGTAAAGTTACAACATCTGACGCATTGTTAGGGTTCGTAAACTGTGTCCGCGATTTGTAATTGCTCTGGCTAATGACAGATACTTGTGATACTAATTGCATCCAAGGAGTATTCCAAAAGAGACCTAAGCGTCCCAATTTGATATCTACCGCATCGAGAATCGGCATATATGCCCCTGCAAAATCCTGAGAATTCGGATGTTGTATAGCATACACATACTCGCCAATAGCTCCAAATCCGTGACTGATGGTATATCGCCCGTTAATGGTAGCAACCGGATTCACCCAATTTTTACTGAATTTGGTTATCTTTCCATCAGCTACATTAAAACCAATAGTACGGATATTTTCGGAGTAGGTAGCACTCTCATCTGTGGCATTGAGATAAGCCAGCGCATTTTTTCCTCCCACGGAATAATATTCCAAACGAGCTCCTGCGGACAGCCAAAGTCTATTCGTAAGCTGTTTTTCATCGGATAGATACAATGAGAATTTTGTCTCATGGGTATCATAGTACTCTCCACCTGTGTTTGCGGCATAAGTCTGAGATCCGTCATGGAGCAACCATGCAGGATCAGCCTCTACTGTATGTGCAAGAACACCTGTGCTAGCTTGTATTCCCTGTCTGTTCCAAAACAAATTGGTACCGACACGCCATTTATGACCATTATTAGCACCTGTCAGTTCGGCTGTAGTAAGCCAATCACGTTCGAAAGCAATATCTCGCAACATATAGCGACTGTTGTAATTGCCTGTGAATATTGAACCTGCCTGATTTCCATTGTAATCGTATGCATAGGTATAGCCTGAGCTAGCCATAGCTTGTCCAACCCCAGCCAAAGCCAATGTTGCGTAATAACTGTTTGCATAGTTATACTTAGAGCGAATATCTAAGTTCATGCTGTTGTTTAACTTGTAATTAAAATTAAAAATAAGACTATTATTTAACGCATGTATTCCATCTTTGCGGTTTATGGTTTTCGACTCACCTGTCATTACATCCGTATAGGTAATCAATCCGTTAGCAGGGAGAAATCCATCGTGTCCTAATTCGAATCCATTGTATTCTTTTACACTTCCATCACCAACATAGACAAACGGACCGTAACTATCTGACATGCTTTTCGTATAGGCATAACGATAGAACAGGTTGATTTTACCTCGATTATTGTTCAAGGTTTTAGTTATTCCCGCTTTAAAGATTTTCATATCGGTGGCATATTGCACATCAGCCAATTTATTTGACCCCGGATCCAGATTGAAGTAAGCTCCGAATGAATAACTCCATCCATTAGCAATAGGACCGGCTACCGCCATATCAAAACGCTGTAAATTGAAAGTATTTGTCTTGTAATTCAAGTGTCCTTCAAAGTTGCCCCCCCCTTGTCTGGTATACGACTGCACCGCATAATTTACAGCTCCGTTTGTAATGGCACTTTCACCAAGTGACATCAACCCCATGCGACCATGAGCTGCTGTTCCTGTCCAATACAAATAAGGCAAACAAGGCCAAACATTATAAGAAACAGGTAAACCATCTTCATAAATTGTGGCTGAAAGACTTGAAGGTAAACCTATTGATATCTGACGCGGTTGATTGTCACTGGAAGCATTCAGCATCACATTCCGATTTTTTACTTCTTTTGCGTCCTGCACAGAATCTTTTTTTACTTCATCCTGAGCGAATGAGATTACCGGTATAGCGAGCGCTCCAAGCAATAATAATAAAAACTTGTTATTTCTCATGGCATTAAAGGTTAATTATTACTTTAGTTTTTTTATTCGATTCAAAAATAGCAGAGATACCACTCAAAGTATCTTGATATATATCAAGAACTAATTTCCTCACCTTCATTCCTTGACAAATGTCAAGGAATGAAGGTACATCTACTATGCCTAGCATACTAGATATACTTACTATAAGAAAGCAAATGGTTATTTAAGGCCTTTTACTCTGCTCAGTGTCTCAGGAGAGATACCCAGATAAGAGGCAATGTATACAGATGGAACTCTCTGTATGATAGTAGGAAAATCATGTATCATTCGTTCGTATCTCTCTCGGGCCGTTTCAAATTGCATAGAATACATCCGATGTTGAGAGGTTATGAGAGAGTTTTCTATACAAGTTCGGTAGAAGCATTCTACATCCCAATTAATTTTGCGAAGTGCAAACAATGGTTCACGAGGAATACCAATCACGACTGCATTTTCTAACGCAGTGATATTAAGATAAGTAGGAACATGCTTAATAAAGCTTTCGACACAAAAGAAACCCATATTCTCAAGCGCAAAATACTCTGTGATCTCTTTGTTTCTTTTAAAATAATACTGTCTGATAGCACCTGTAGAAACATAATATATGTACTTACATATTTGTCCTTCTTTTAGCAACATATCTCCCCGTTTCAAGTCAAACCTCTTCATCACTCCGGCTATAAGTGCAGCAGCTTCCTTGGGCGTATTCAAATTCTTGAATAAACCAACAGACATGGCCTCTTCGTGAGTAAATGGGCTTTCTTTCATAGTAGTAGAGTTTAATTTAAGATTACTTAAACTCCGAATGGAAATATTGGTGCTTTTTAAGGGTAGCTTTACCATAATGAACAGCATGACGCGGACAAATATGGTAACAGGCCAGACATGAAGTACAATGTTCTCCCCAAGTGGGCTTGATATCTACTTTCACGTTATGTACGGGACAATGTTTCTCGCATAGTCCGCATGAAATGCAATCATCCGTAGCAAAGAAGGGTTTGGCTGTAACCTGATATTTATTAAAAAATGGCCAGATTATACGACTTTTCAGAAAAGCCCAACTACCTTTCTTGCACTCAAACAAAGGAGCAGCACGTTCGGAGATCCTTTCGTTTATCCGTTTTACTTCCACCACTGCCTCTTTGAGCTTTTTCTCTTCCACTTCTTTAGGATCAGTATCAAAGCCTGGCAGGCAAACGTAATTATTGGGCATAATCACTGAAAAACCAGCCTGCCACTCCCACTCCTTTCGGCGCACAATCTTGTTCATGATATCCTGCGTGAGCCCTACTTCATCGCCACACGAACAAACATAAAAGAAATAGTGCCCTTGGGCATTGGCAAAGTGTGCTTTCTTAATAAACTCCATCACTATGGCAGGAGGGGCCCATGAATAAATGGGGAAAACAAAGCCAACTGCCTCTGTTTCCCCCAAAGTATATTCTAGTAAATTGTCACCAGAAGAAAGTTCATCGGCAATAGAAATTAATCTTTCATGCTGATGAGTGGCTACTTGTTCTGCTATCCATTTGGAGTTACCTGTTCCAGAGAAATAGAATATCATAATTATTGTTTTGCTTGCAAAAGTAAAATAATAATCGGTACTTCCAAATTATAATCGACTATCTTGGTCGAATTTCTCTTCGCATAAAGCTTATGTATGACAATGCAAAACAAATAACTGTAGCAGCAATCAGCCCCGTAAGCTGCGGCCAAACGATCAATAAACTCTGTCCCAGAGGCAAGGGGCTTGGGATAGCACCATGAACCTGCTCCATAGTAAGTGGTCCCAGGCTACGTACCGAAGGCATCAATAAAGTACTGGTCGCTTCACTAAAAAGTTCGCTTGGTGCGAGCCTCAACAAACCGAGCATAAACTTTTGATAACTCATAATCTGCTCCATACTTGCAGTCTGGGGAGGCGCAATAGCCTTGCCAATGAGGTTGATTATCATTGTATAGAATACGCTAAAGAACAACCATATAGCAATGCATGCCAAAGCCGACGTAGCAGCCTGACGAAATTGCACCGAGAAGAAAATGGAAAGATTCAGCCAAAATGCCACGTAAAAGATAGCAATAACAATAAAAGCAATCATGCGTAAAAACGCCTCAGCTGTAGGTGGTATTCCAATCTTAATCAGACCAAAGCCCATCACCAGAAATCCCAAGGCGAAAAGCATTACACTTATCACGATTAACGCCCCTACAAATTTGGCATTAATCAAGTAGTCACGATGAATAGGCTGTGACATGATGCGACTCAATGTTCCTTTATTCTGTTCGGAGTTAATAGCGTCAAAGCCCAATGCAATGCCTAGCAGTGGTCCCAGAAAACTGATGAAGACAATGAAAGGTGGAAGCGTTCCATCTGAAATGGTGAATAACTTCAAAAAGAAAAATGAACCGTCAGGATCATTAGGTTTCACAGCAGAGCTAAAGCTACTCAAAGCTGTGTAAAGAGATCCCATGCAAGTGAAAGCGATAATGAGAATCAAGATAATAAACCGCCAACTCTTCACATAATCTGTAACCTCTTTATTCACAATAACCCAGAAAGGATGAGTGTTCTTATTCATGTGTCTTACCTCCTTCAAAATAGCGATTATAAATATCATCAAGTCCGTGCTCTTTCTTTTGCAAATAATTAAGCCCGACACCTGATGCAACAATAGTTCTGGCTATCTCAGGACAAATATCGTTTGAACAGCCTATATGGAAAATATCGTTAGTCAGCTGCACTGTCAATACCCCTTCAAGCTTTTTTAAACAGGCTTCCAGTTCTTCTTTACGAGAAGTCCTTTCCGCCACAGCAAAAGAATCAGTGACAATGCCTGCTTCAACTACAAATGGCTCACCAGAGAAGAGCTTTTGTGATAGCGAAGGAATATCTCCCTCAGCCAAGAGTTCTCCGGAAACAAAGATTCCTACCCTATCACACACCTGCTGCACTTGATGCAAATGATGTGAAGAAAAAAGTACAGTCAATCCCTCCTCTCTGCTCAATTGCATTATCAAGTCCATAAACTCACGTACTCCAGCAGGATCTATCCCCGAAGTGGGCTCATCCAGAATAATTACTTCCGGCTGTTTTATCAACACATCTGCAAGTCCCAATCGCTGGCGCATTCCGCGAGAATATTTTCCGGTTTTCTTCTTCCTATCCACTTCTAACCCCACACGCATAAGCAATTGTTCCGCTCTGGCAGATGCTTCCGTCCGGTTAAAGCCGTTTAGTGACGCTGTGTAAATAAGGTTTTCTATGCCGGTCCGATCATCATAAAAGCCAACATCATCAGGTAAGTAACCTACCTTGCGCTTCACTTCGATGGGTTCAGTCGTCGAATTGATGCCACAGACTCTCACGATACCCGAGCTTGGGTCCGTAAGTCCCAACATCATCAAGATAGTTGTTGATTTGCCTGCACCGTTTGGTCCTAGCAAACCGAATATCTCACCTTTCTTGATAGTTAGATTCAAATGATTGACCGCAGTAAATGCACCGTACTTCTTAGTTAAACCGATAAGTTCTATAACAGGTGCACACATGCTTACCTCCTCCCATATTTACGGAACAAGAAATAGACACCGCCACAAGCGCCAATGATAATCAAGATGCCCACCCATCCCCAAATCAAAGGTGTCTTTACGGAAATTCTAAATTCAGCTGCAGAAGTCGTTTCGGGTGTTCGTGCCTCAATCTTGGTGACATAATCTCCGGGAAGAGCTTTTTTCGATGCTTTCACTGTAGCCACCACTTGTGCCGTTTCTCCAGCTTTGACCAAAGTTAGCTTTTGCGGCTCAAAAGTGACATTCCAATCCACCGGCTGATTAGCTGTCAGTTGTACATCCGTCAAGTCTATCGTACCTGTATTTTTAACTTGTAATTCAATGCGTTTAGTGTCTCCTGCCGTAATGTCTGCACTCAACAAACCTTTAGGAGTCGTTAGTTCCATCTTATACGAGCCTTTAATCACAACTTCAAATCCCAAGTCGGCAGAAGTAGATCCATTGGCAGCTCGAACCGGGATTCGATAAGTCCCCACCTTTATATTTGCAGGTGGATTAATGTCAACAGTCACATTCGCCGTGGCGTTAGGTTCTACCTCCACAGAAGTTGCCTGTTTACCATTTGGTTTAAAAGCAACACTCCATCCCCGTGGCGTATTGGCCATCAGTGCATACAGTTGTTTTTCGGCCGTACGGTTCTTCAATGTTGCATTAAAAGTAAATGTAGCTTCAGCACTACCCTCCATATTCACTTGGTCTGTAGTGAACTCTGTTTGATAGGTACCTTGCTCAGATACCACTACTGTCAGAGGCAACTGGTATAATCCGTTGGCAGAAACAATGAAATGATAAGATCCTTTGTTTACTTTCAAAGGAACATCCACCTTAAATGAAAAATTTTTCTTGTCATTTGGAAGGACCGATAACTGATTGATCGTCCATCCGCCCGACTTCAGTTCATACCCCCACCCTTTCGGTAACCCCCTGATAGAAATTGCTGCATTCTTCACTGATCCCGTCTTGTTGATAACGTCAATACTGTAATCGATTGATTCTCCCGGCGGAACTGAAATCTTAGTGTAGGGAGTGTACAACGCTACGCCTTTTATCCGTATAGAATCTGCTGAGGCATAGATTTTAGCGGGAATAGAGCCCACTAGTAAAAACAATAATAGATTTAAATAACTAATTCGCATTGTCATAAAAAAACCTCCTGTAATTTTAGATGATTATCAATACGAGAGGCAAAAATAAAGAATAGTAATATTGCTTAGTTTTAAATTTACTGAAAAAAGTTCAAAAACAAAACATTCGCCCTATTGCTTTAATACTAGTAAATATTTTGCAACACTTATTGCACTATATTAGTGGTAGATAACATAGCTAGAAGAGTTTCAATTCAGATTAGATAGCCAATGAGTAGAATAGTTCATTATTTATAAATACCATTTCCGTCATAAGTAGTATACCAATTCGTGTTTTGAGTGCCACCCGAAACCACCCAAGTGGCAAACTGTGGAAAGACTGTTTTAATATCCACATATTCCTTGGGATAACTAATAGCCGCAGGTACAAGTATTCCCCATGCAAGGCCGTCTTTACTCACATAGTACTTATTACCTGACACTGAAGTAGCATCATTATGGTTGCCAAAGTAAATAGTATTCGCTCTATCCGTAGGATGATAAGTAGCCACATGTACTTCCTTCCTGTTATTACTTAGGCCATCAGTAATGATGAAGAGGTTTAATTTACTGATACTAAAATTCTCAGGAGAGAGAGTCGCATGATCAAATAACACCGTAATCGTTATGACGGGAGCGGTCGCTACATTATAGCTACTACCTATCACCGTATTGATAAAATTATTAGTAGCGCTACCCATAAATCGATGAGCATTAGCAAATAGCGGTATCACAGCCTTCGATTGCCCATCTTCCAACCCTTGACTAGTAAAACTAAACAAGGAAGTCGGTTTATCACTATATTCTACAGATGACACTGCTGCTACAGCAACGTCATCTAATTGCACAGCGGCTGCAATAGTTTTAGTAGCGCCCACAGCCAAAAGTTCGACATCAATTTTCAACTTCTCTACTTTGTTACTCGAATTAAGATACATCGTGGTTTTGTCAATCCGCAACACAATATCATTCATATCATAATCGCCATAGATTGGCCATTGGTCCTCAAACAGATACGTGTATTTTGTATCGTTCACACTTTCCACCGGAAATGTAGGATTACCCGGATCTGTTCCAGGGTTTCCTCCGTTGGCAGTACCAGTACAAACCTCTATCACTACATTCGATTTTCCATATCCTGCCATTTGAGCCGGACTGTTCAATTGATATGTTTGTGAATACAAAGCATTGACAGGATGTGTGTCAACTTCTATCGTCAGGTTTCCATTATATTTGAATCCGTAACCAATCATCTTCGGAGCTTTAAGTAGAGATCGAGTGCCTGTTCCGCCATCGTATGTATCACTCCACGACGTGTGATCTAAATCTTCTGTAGCCTCAATCATTGAACCATTAAGTAGGTTGACGGTAGAACCCGTAATAGTAAGGTGTACCGCTTTTATATACCCTTTATTTAAGTTTACCACGCTTCCACTAATTAAAGCTCTGGAAGTACTTTCTATATAACAGTTATTGTTTAAATGGCTATTGCCAATGCTTGTTATTCTATCAAAAATCATTGTGCCATCGTTCGTCAACGTCAATGAATTTGCGTCCAAGTCTGACGCTGTAATCTCGCCCGAATTCGTAAGCGTTGCATTACTAGGCATCGTTAATTTGCCACTCAGTGTCATCTTTCCTTCATTCTGAATAGGTGATGCACTATTGAAAGTAACATCTTTGGCTGTGACTGTACCCTTTGAATAGAACAAGCCTCCTGAGCTAGCCGTGATAGTTTGATTTACCTCTAAATTACCCCAATTCTTACATTCATTTTCTGAACTGGAGAAAGCTAGATTTTTAATACTAACAGATCCCCCCGGCATGACCGTAAGATAAGAAGAACCATTAAAGTTCAGATCATGTGTACTCACTATCTTTGCACCATTCATCACAATAATTTCGAGACCCCTCTGAACGGTAAAGTTCGAAGGCATATTCCAAGTACCTGAGATATAAAGCTTCGTTCCTGTACCACCGTAGTAGTTGAAGTTAGTATCATAGGTCCCTGTCATTTTATAGTTGCTATTGTCCCGCAAGGCATCCCATGAAACCAAGGTAGAGACTTCCACAGCATTCGATGGAATAACAGTATAGTCGGGCATACTTATAGTAGCTCTGGTTGTTGTAACAGCGCGTGTACTACTTGCAGCCTTTGTAGTAGTAGAAGCCGAACTAAAATCACACGTCATATTCTCCGCTACAGGGTAAGACTTGACCACACTTCGTCCTCTTGGGTCAGTTTGCTCAATATAAAGAAACTCCGTTTCTTTGGATAAAGTTAATGTAGCAGTAAGGTTCTGCCCCTTCTTGGCCACTCCTCTTGCCAAAGCAGCTATAGAGTCAGTCGCAGCAATAGGGTTATTATCATATATTGCTATTGAGTAGTAGTATGCTCCATCAAATTCATCATTAGCCTCTATACTAATTTGCACTGTCGACACCGTAGACCAATCAAATCCATCGGGAGCCGACAAGTCCAGTGGGTTTTCTGTCTGAAAGCTTGGATCATACAGATTATCCTGCTCAATACACCCAATCACGGCAATTGCAGTGAACAACAAAAGAGCAAGCATATATGTAATCCGAGGCTGTTTCATTTGCACAAATTAAGTTATTTTATTTATAAATAGAATGATATTAGGAGATTATTTGTTCATTCTACCACTTTGTATTTTTTCGAGTATATACTGAGATGCAAAAGATAACACCTTGAAAATAATGAAAAGTTTTATTAATGCATATGAAACACCTATGCAATACCCCCAATCTAACTTTGCATCGTACAAATAAAGACAAATAATCGAATTAGGTATAAGATGCAACTTATATAAAATACTAAATCACAAACTATCAACCAACATAAAAAATCAAGAATGATAAAAATGAAATTGTGGAGTATGAGCCTTCTGCTCTCATTATTTGCTTGCAGCCAAGAGGAAATACAACACATTGATGACAACGCAAAATCCCCCATTCAATTTACTTCAGTAGTAGAAGGCATTACTATTACTCGTGCCAACGGAGCAACATGGAGTAAAAACGACTCGATCGGTGTATATATGAAGAAAAATGGAGAGGCTCTTTCTGAAGCATCTTCTATAAATGGCGCCATTAACATACCTTACTCTACAGCAAATGGCGACGGATATTTCAGCTCCATAAAAGCAGATATCTATTATCCGGAAGATGAAAGCATGGTGGATTTTATTGCTTACTATCCACAACAGATTTTAGCTAATCCATATATCTATCCAATAGATATTACAAATCAAACTGACCTCGAAGCTATTGATCTTCTCTATTCTGATAACTTAACAAGTATCAGTAGTCGTCCAAACGCCTTAAATCTAGCTTTTACCCACCAACTTTCCCGTCTCATTTTCAATATAAAAAACACGAATAATAGCAATCTGGCTAACTTGAAATTGAAACTTTCAGGAGTCAGGACGAAAGCCTCTTTTGCTTTAGCAGATGCAACACTGACGCTAGATCAAACTTCTATTGGCACCATCCAAATGAATACAGCCATTACAAATGCTGCAGCAACCGCCCAAGCTATTCTGTTGCCGGAAAGTTCTATGAGCACCAAAATTACGTTGATTGTTGAATTGAATGGCAAGACGAAAGAATATACTCTTCCTTTGACTTCAATTGAGAAGGGAAAGCAATATTCGTATAACCTCAATCTAGCTAATGGAGGTGGAGAAGTGGATCCCGAAGCTTCTTACATCCGATGGACAGAAACTCCTCTAATCACGCAAAGCGAATTGAATGGCACAGATTTGGTTTATGTGAACCATTATATGCCCAATTCTATGACCGATCCGGTATCTAAAGGAAAGATGCGTAACTATAGTATGCTTTACAGCAAGAGCAGCCGAATTGCTTATTGGGTGGCTTATCCTCTTTTCCCTGCTTGCACTGGCAGTACGGGCCGAACCGATGATTGGGGGTATGATCCTGACATTGCTACGAGCTATCAGGCGAATCTTTCGAGTGGTTTCGGAGGAAACGGCTATGACCGTGGACATCAAATTCCCAGTGGCGACCGCACCTGCGACGTACCTACCAACCAAACAACTTTCTATTATAGCAACATGACCCCTCAAGTTGGGCAAGGGTTAAATCAATCAATTTGGGCGCAACTCGAAAATCAGGTACGTTCTTGGAGAAGTGATACCGACACGGTCTATGTAGTGACTGGTGCAATTCCTCCGAGCACCAATGTGCAATTTATGAAAGAAATGGCTGTACCATCTTACTATTTCAAAGCTTTGGCCCGAAGATTGAATGGTGTTTTCACTACCATAGCTTTTAAATTTGATAATAAGACTTATTCAGGCACCGCTTACATGAATCAAGCAATCTCGGTGCAGGAGTTAGAAGACCTAACAGGATTTACCTTCTTCCCCACAATCGATACGACCATTAAAGCAACACTCGATAAATCTAAATGGCAATAATTCTAAATGATATAATTATATAAAACAGCAAAAATGAAAATTAGAAATCTATTTTATTTTGTGGCCTTAGCTTCCACTCTTTTATCTAGTTGCACGAATGAAGATGACCACGATGGTAAGGACACCAAGCGTGCCGTTTCATTCAGTACAGCAATCGCTTCAACCCGTGCTACAGATACCGCATGGAGTGAAGGTGACAAGGTAGGTGTATTCATGGTTCCTCAAGGTGGTACATTGGACGCTGCTTTGGCATCAAACAAAAAGTACTCTGCTTCTACTACAGGCGAACTTACTTATGACACAGAAGATCAAGCAATCTATTTCCCATCAGATGGTACTAAAGTTGTTTTCGCAGCTTACTACCCTTACACCGCCACAATAACAAATAATAAAATAGATGTAGACTTAAAAGATCAAACTTCACAAGAAGCTATCGATCTATTGTACGTTCCAACGACAACAAGCGAATATAGCAACGCTTCAGACAAAGTAAGCCTGAATTTCAAACATCAATTAACCCACATGGTGTTCAATATTACAAAAGCATCGGGTGTAGATTTAAGTAACTTTGCGGTAAAACTGCAAGGTTTTGAAACTAAAGGTACATTCGACTTAGCCACTGGTACCCTAACTACCACTAGCGGAAACATTGCCACAGTGGCTTGTAAGCTAACGGACAAAGGTAACAATCAATTACAAGTAGAAGCAATCGCTTTGCCTGTTACTCAATTGGGAAATGATGCCACCGTTGAATTCACCATTGGTTCGCAGACATTTAAGCAAAGTTTAGCTGGGAGTGCACTTAATTCTGGCAGCAATTATACTTATACTGTAAATATATCAAATAGCAATGGCAACCCTGTGGTCGTTGTAGGTCAAGCTATAATCACCGACTGGATTACTGTTGCAGGTGACAATATTAATATTGACTTGGGCACTGGTACAACCGATCCAGACCCAACAACAGGCACAGAACAAACAATCTTCACTGAGACTTTTGGCTCAGTAGAAAAGAAAAGCAATGGATACTGGCCCGCAATTAATGAGTTTACCGGTTGGGACAACACCAGTTTCACTTTCACCGATAACTACTTAACAAGTAGCTACAGCAATGCAACCATTCGTTCAACCTCTACTATGGATAGCCATATATGGTTTGCTTCTGGCAAAGATGCAGGTTTGCAAATCTCTGGTTTCGATACAACTGGTTACACCAATCTGAAATTATCATATGCCATCACAGCAAATGCTTCTGGCAATCAGAGTGTAATTAAAGTAAAATGCGGTAACACAGAAATGACTGTTCCCGACTTAGCTATATCTACTGTGAATACTTACCAGACAGTAGAACTAAGTAGCCTACCTGAGAATATCACTTCCATAGAGTTCATTTCTTCTGCTAGTACAAATACAGCAGGTTATCGCGTTGATAATGTGAAGTTAGTAGGAGTAAAATAATTAGACCAATACTATCGAAGGGAAGGAAATTATGAGTTTTCTTCCCTTTTTTTTCAGCCAAGAAAGCAAATATCATCACATTTAATCAAGACCCTGCAATGGCTATCCTGAGACTAAATGAGCTATCAAAGTTTGACCGATACCCCAAAATGGCATGTTTACGACAAAGAGGCTGATTGCGAATAATTCGAGTGGCACATAGCGAGGCGTACATTGGCGAAGCTTACACGTGGCGGATAGGGTTCTGGCAGCTTGCCGTTGATGATTATCCCACACCAGCAGACCGTCGGCATAGAGCGAGAGGCTCAAAATGGCACGTAAAAAACCCACCGGTCGATGCGCAGCAATGGCGTAAAACCTCTCCAGCAGGCCGTCGTAGTTGTGCGTTTTCATAGCGAAGGCATCGTCGGGAGGAAAAAAATAATCTTCCAATCGATCAACCCTCATCTTCTCGTTGCCTCCTCCGTTTTCGGAGGGGGTATGGGGGAGGTTTATTTCTGTTTTGTTTGCTTTCCCTTTTGTTTTGTTTTCTTTTGTTTGTGGCATTTCTGTAGGCAATAACTGAGTTTCTGTATGCATTAACTCTGATGTCTTTACCACCTTTACTTCTTCAAGAGTACTTGCTGTAGGGCTTTTCACAGCTTCTTCAAGAGCTTTGATAGCCTCGGTAGTAGGTTTGTTCTCTTCTTGCTGTTGAGGACACTCTATCAGATTTAGTTCGGGCAATATCCGTGCAGAAGCTCTTCGGGCGCAGCAAGCTTTGTAGCGACATTGCACTCCGTTGGAAGTCAGCACGTGTTGAGCATTGTAAAGTCCGGCGTGAAAAAGTCCCACTTGCAGGCAAGAGTCCACAATGGTTTGTATCTGTTCCGGACTTTCGGTCCTCAAATCCTCGCAGATGTCGTAGCAAGTATCTTCATCCCAAGGCAGATAGTAGCCATTATCGTGATAAATTCTGCTATAAAGTTCGATGATGACGACTATTCCGAGAGCCCCATGCTTACGTTTGATGCGTCGCACTTTGATATCTCGCATAAAGTCCACGTCTAAGGGAAAATAATCTAATCCTCTTTTTTCAGGTCTTGCCATGACTATTAGTATCTTATTATTTACAAATCAGCTTCCTATAAGGTATCATATAACTTCAGCGTGGTGAATTAACTAGATCACCACGCTGAAGTAGTTAATTCACCACGCTGATCTAGTTAATTCACCGAACCCCTCTCACAAGGCCTGTAGGGGTAGGTCCATTATTTTTACATCCTTATTTAATTCAACGGCAAATTTACATATAATATATCCTTTGTCACCCTACACAGATGTCGGAAAATGCATCCTAGTAAGTTTGCTTGCTTACAGTAAATGCCTTAATCCAACAATGCTTCTGCAACAGCAGCCCTGTAGACTTCTATTTTGGTGCACTTATGTATTTTCTTTTTAAACTTCTTATCCATGTCAGGCAAAAGATATTCCCAAATGGTCTTCACCTTATTGAGCAATTGATCATTGCCTTGCAGATGAGACTCATAATAATCGAACAGCAGATGATGAAGAGCTCTCACTTTGCCCATCATTTCTTTTTGAGATAACTGAATGCCTTGTTGATATTCCAAAGCAAGAGCAGGATTGGTGAGTAATCCTCGACCAATCATTATCCCCGAAATGTTGGGGAAGCGGCTTGTTATCTTGTTTATATCTTCAAGGGTATTGATGCTACCATTGTAAATTAGCGGATGCTTGCATTCATTGTAAAAAGCCTCAAATGAGTCCAAGTCAGTCTCTCCTTTATATTGTTGCTCACCGATACGTGCATGGAGGGTTATTTGTTTCAAAAGAGAACTATTCAACAAGGGAAGCAAGGCGAGGCATTCTTTGGGATCTTCCCATCCCAGTCGCATCTTTACGGAAAACTGCATATCGGGAAACTCTTCCGTACATTGCAAAAGTTTTTCAACCTCCTCCGGATAGGGAAGAATACCCGAACCTTTATGTCGGCGAGCCAACATAGGAAAAGGGCAACCCATATTTAAGTTTGCCTCCGAATGTCCCTTTTGTTGGAATAGAGTGATCAGTTTGCGCATCTCATCGGGGGTAGAAGCGATTAATTGCGGTATTATATGGTGAACGGTATTGTTTTCTTGTTCAATATCCCGCAACTCTCTGGTGCGAAAACCTCCTTTTTCCACACGGACAAAAGGAGTATAATAAGTTTCTACACCACCAAAGACAGTTTCGTGAGCATTACGGTAAGGTGCGTCAGTAAAGCCCTGTAAAGGAGCAAAGTGAATGGGGAGTTTCTTTTCGTCTGGCATCTCTTTTTTATTTGCAAAGATAATGATATAAAAGAGTATTGCACACAGATATCATTTTTTGCATGAACTTTTTGTCATAACCTGATAGCAGAGCACCCTACCGTTTTCAACAGGTTGTTCAAGGTAGTCAATAGGTTTATAACCCCTTTTTAGATATATTTTAAATGCAGGAAGAGAAGAATCTAAATTGATGATATCGTATTTATCCGATATTATTTTTTCTAAAAAATCCATTATCTTAGAGCCATATCCTTTCCCTTGATAATTAGGCAATACAAAAACCCTACTTATATTTTCTTCATTTGCAGTACCTGTTCCTATGCAACTACCATCTTCCATGAGAATATACACATTTCCCGAGTGTATATCTTTCATTATGTTCTCCTGCTTATGGTGGTTAAGGAAAAAGTCTACTACTTCTTGAGGGTAGTAGTTTGGATATATTTCATTTATCGTTTTACGAACAATTTCCTGAACATCTTCCAAATCTTCTATCGTAGCTCTTCTTATCATATTACTTTAAATATATTATTGAGACATACAAAGATAATAATATCCTCGAATACTAAAAGGTGATTTTTTCAGTAAACAGAGCAAATATCTTTTAAATGAAGTAATGAACGAGTTTGTCAGTTAAACCGCCTAAATAATAAACTTTTCATCTTTTTATTTCATTCATTGAATACAAATACATGATTTTTATGTAATTTCGTTATACTTTTTGATTCATTGTTGAATTATAATAAAAAAATAGGGTTTATGATTAAGAAATTCTTTTTAGGTACACTGGCTTTCTTTGCGATATTTACTATCAGCGCAAAAGAAGCCAGGCTACTAAGGTTTCCCAATATTCATGGTGACAAGATCGTTTTTTCCTACGCAGGCGATCTTTATTCAGTGAATAAGCAAGGGGGAACCGCTCGTAGGTTAACATCGAATATTGGTTACGAGATGTTTCCACATTTTTCTCCCGATGGAAAGCAAATAGCCTTTACCGGCCAGTATGATGGAAACACGGAAGTGTTTGTGATACCTGCTGAAGGTGGAGAGCCTAAGCGACTAACGTTCAGTGCTACTCTTGGACGTGACGATCTTGGCGACAGAATGGGACCTAACAATATTGTAATGGACTGGACACGCGACGGTAAAAGTGTATTGTACCGTAGTCGTCAAAATACATTCAATGACTTTACCGGTCAGCTGCTGACTGTACCCACCGAAGGAGGCATTCCTACTGAGATTCCTCTGAAGAATGGAGGTTTTTCCACTTATTCACCAGACGGAAAACAATTGGCCTACAACTATGTATTCCGTGAATTCCGTACCTGGAAAAGATATCAGGGAGGTATGGCGGATGATATTCGTATCTTTGATTTCAAGACCAAAGAATCAAAGAAAATCACAGATAACGTAAGACAGGATGTCTTCCCTATGTGGAGCAGCAATGGAGATGAGATTTATTTCACCTCCGATCGCGATGACGTGATGAACCTTTATGTTTACCAGCTTTCTACAAAGCAAACCAAGCAACTGACCTTTTACAAGGATTACGACATCAAATTTCCATCTATAGGTGGCGATCAGATTGTGTACGAATGTGGCGGATACATCTATCTTTTCGACACAAAGAGTAAAACCTCTCAAAAGGTAACAGTGGAAGTCAATAACGATCAGGAATATTCCCGTCCGGAATGGAAGGATGTCAGTTCACAGATCACCTCCTACAGTGTAGCACCAAACGGAGAACGCGTGTTGCTTACCGCTCGTGGAGATGTATTCTCTCTTCCCGGAAAAGAAGGAATTACCTATAATATTACAAATTCATCGGGTGCAAATGATCAGAATGCGCTTTGGTCACCCGATGGCAAACAACTTTCTTACATATCCGATAAAGATGGAGAGTTTCGCATCTATGTGCGCAATGCTGTGACGGGTGAAGAAAAGACTCTCACTAAAGATGTCAAGACCTATATAATCGATTATTCATGGTCTCCAAACTCTCAGAAAATTCTTTGGTGCGATAAAAGGAATACACTTAATATTACCGACATTGCCACAGGAAAGACCACTTTGGTAGAGCAATCAGGAATAGATCTTATTGATGAGTTCAATTGGTCTCCTGACAGTCGCTATATAACCTATACACTTCCGGGGAAGGCCGCGAACAACATCCTTATTTACGATACAACGACTGGTGCAAAACATAAGGTTACCGATGATTGGTACAATTCGGGTAATCCAAACTTTAGCTCGGACGGAAACTATCTCGTGTTTCAATCGGCACGCACCTTCAATCCTACTTACGGACAGACTGAGTGGAACCATGTATACACCAACATGAGTAAAGTGTACATCCTTCCTATCAAAGCAAGCGCTAAGATTCCTTTTGCCTTGATAAACGATATCGTTGGTCAGGTAGATGAAACCAAACCCGAAACTCCTAAAAAAGAGGACAAAGAGAAGAAGAAAGACAAGAAGGCAGCAGAAAAGAAAGATGATACGATAAGCTACACCGCTCAAGATGCTGTTGAACTACCAATTCAGGCTAGTTACTATCGGGATATCCACATGGTGGGACAAAAAGTATACTACTCTCGCGGCAGTAGCACTTCAATGTATGATTTGGAGAAGAAAGCTGAAACAGATCTTGGTGCATATATCGTTTTTGGATACGGATATAAGAAGGCACTTGCCATTAAAGATCAAAAGATGCAGGTTATTGATGCTCCAACCGCCGCAGTCACTATCAGTGAGCCTATCAGTCTGACTGACGTAAAGAAATTGATAAATTATCACCAGGAGTGGATGCAGATTTACGACGAAAGTTGGAGACAAATGCGCGATTTCTTCTATGCACCAAATATGCACGGTGTGGATTGGAATGAGGTTCACGCAAAATACAGAGCGTTGATACCTTATGTAAACCACCGCACCGATCTTACTTATATTATTGGTGAGATGATTGGCGAGCTAAGTATTGGTCACTCTTACTCTCAAAATGGCGAGCACCCCACTCCTACCCGTATTCCAATGGGCATGCTTGGAGCAAATTTCACTAAAGATGCATCCGGATTCTTCCAGGTAGTGTCCATTACTGAAGGCGCCAACTGGGATAAGTCAACTCGTTCTCCACTTACCATGCCGGGAGTAAATGTTAAGAAAGGAGATTACATCATCGCAATCAATGGTCAGTCACTGAAAGAGGTAAAAGATCCTCATGAACTATTGATTGGGTTAGCAGATAAAACAACTGAACTAACAGTGAACAATGTTCCTTCTACGAAGGGTGCCCGTACAGTACTTGTAACTCCATTGGCAGATGTTTCCAAACTGAATTACTACAACTGGGTACAAGAAAATACCCGCAAAGTAAATGAAGCCACCAACGGGGAAGTAGGCTACATTCACATCCCTGACATGGGGGTTGAGGGACTAAATGAGTTTGCGAAGCATTACTACCCACAACTAATGAAAAAGGCCCTCATTATTGATGATCGCGGCAATGGTGGTGGAAACGTATCTCCTATGATTATAGAGAGGTTGATGCGTACTCCAACTTATTTCACCATGCACACCGGACAGAAAGAGGGATCGGTAAATCCGATTGGCACATTCATGGGACCAAAAGTATTGCTAGCCAATGAATATTCTGCTTCCGATGGCGACCTGTTTCCTTATCGGTTTAAATACAACAAGTTGGGAACGATAATTGGCAAGCGCACTTGGGGAGGCGTAGTAGGTTACAGTGGTACAGTACCTGTTGTAGACGGAGGTTCCATTGTGACTCCATCTTATGCACCTTATGCTGCTGACGGTAGTGGATTCATTATTGAAGGACATGGCGTAGAACCCAATATTGAACTGGAGAACGATCCGTACAAAGAGTATATGGGTGAAGATCAGCAATTAAACAAAGCCATAGAAGTTTCTTTGGACAAACTGAAAACCGAAAGACAGGAAATTCCAGCCATCCCGGCATTCCCTGATAAGAGCAAGAAAAATAAATAACATCAAATTTTAATTTTTAGAGCAGGCGATAATGGAGTAAATCTAACTATCGCCTGTTTTTTTTATTAATTCAGCTTTCTCTATCTATAATATGTAAGCGTACAATAAAGTTTAAGATGATCATCCAAACAAGAGTTCAGTCTAACTCACGGAGAAAGCGAACAAAAAGAAACATATATTTCTGTTTTATTCGAAAAAAAGTCAATCATTTGTTTGTTTTTAAATTCTTATTTCTATCTTTGTCACGCATAAGAAAATCTGAATAAGGTAATGTTCCCCTTTTCAATCAATATTGCAGAGTGTTATCTCCTTACATAAGAATTCTATGCAAAGTATTTACTATTGTTTATTTCTTTAAATTTTTTTTTAATGAACATTTTTATCGCAGGATTGAGCTATAACATTAGCGATTCCGACCTAGGGGAATTATTTGCAGAGTATGGAGAAGTTTCTTCAGCTAAAGTTATCACTGACAGAGAAACAGGCCGTTCTAAAGGATATGGTTTTGTTGAACTAGCAGACGAAGCAGCCGGAAACAAAGCTATCGAAGAATTGAACGGTGCAGAAATTGACGGAAAAGCTATTTCTGTTTCTGTAGCTCGCCCTAAAAGTGACGCTCCACGTCGTAGCAATGGCGGCGGCGGTGGTTACGGCGGTGGAAGCCGTGGCGGCAACGGTGGTGGTTACGGCGGTGGAAACCGTGGTGGCAGATATTAATCTGAAAAAACAGCCTACAATATATAACGTATAAATAAGGCTTCAACATTTAAAAGTTCCGCTTTTTCGCTTATTGTGAAAAAGTGGAACTTTTGTTTTTATCCCCTTTTATTGTTTCGTGAAAAGATCATCTTCTGCGGGAAGAATATAGAAAAACCCCGACTCTCACGAACCGGGGTTTCAACAAAACAAACAACTCAAAGGGGGCAATGCATCACCAATGCCCATTACATGTCTAGTTTAGTTTAGTTCAAAGGTTTTACTTCTTCACCTTTTTCATTCAGCAAAACCGTAATCTCTTCAGCATCCTTAACCAATACGATTTTGTAAATCTTCACTCCCTCTTTTTCAGACACAAACGCTTCTTTAATTGTTGCTTCAACATATGTTTTTGCAATAGTGTCTGTTATCAAAGCAGGAATCTCAGTTAGGGCTATCTTTACAAACTCTTCAGTTTGAGGAACTTGTGGACTTGTTACTACATTGTTAGTAACCAAAACACTTGCAATTGCAGCAGAGCTACCTAATCCCATAAACAATGCTACTACTAATAGAATCTTTTTCATAATCGTGTAGTTTAGTTTTGCAAGACTTTTAATTAAATACTAATCAATCGCTTACACCATATATATAGCAAAGTGCATGCCACAAGCTCATTAAAAAGATAATGCGCTATAAATAAGCGCATTATCTTTTTAATGAAAAATTAAGTAGTGTGGAATCAGTGTAGATTGTGTGGAATCAGTGGGTACTATATCCACACTTACCGCAGTTATTTACCTTTTATGATACTAACATAGCGAACCAAGGCTGCATTAAACCTCTTGCTGCTTCTCTTTTGCCAGTTGTTATCATAAACATCAACCGGTTCTACAGTCACTGGCAAATGCCGAAGAATAGAATCGGGAGCCGAACCGCTAACCAGCACAAAGGGCAGTTTAGAAAGCACGACACTATCATTTTTTACATTCAACGGACGAATGATTTGATTACTCTCGTAAACCAATTCGATGCGTAGCTCCTCGCTATCAATGTAGTAGAAAGGCAGATTTTGCGCTTTGGCAACTGTTCGTACTTCACGGATACTATGGCGATCACTGTTGATAAAAAGTTTGCTTGCAGGAATAAAACAGAGGCCTTCAACCAGAATCATCACACCAACAATGCAAAAGAAAGAAATCATGAATCTTTTCTCAGCTCTAAAGCTATAATAAAAGAGTGTAACAGCCAAGGTAAGACTAAGAATGGAGATAACGACAAACAACCACATAGACAAATCCCCCTTCTGAACAAAGAAGATGTATAAGCCTACGGGCAAAGCGCATAAGATAAGTAAAATGACAGACGCATTGATGCGATAAATCAGCTTTTCCTTGGCTTGCAAAACTCTGCTTGTAGCAAAATAAAATAGGCAAGTGCCAATATTTAGTGCACCGGGAATAAGTAACGGAAGCAGATAACGCGTTTTCTTCTCAGGAATGAGCGAAAGCAAAACAAGAGCTATTATTGTCCACATCACAGAGAATAAGTAGATCCTCTTTATTTTCAAATCGCTAAAACGAAGTTTCCAATAGGGCCAGATGAGTGAAGTAACCCAGAAGAGTGCCCAGATACCTGCTTCAGCAGGAAACTGCCAGTAATAGTACCACGGACGCACATTGTGGTTGATCCATGAAGAAGATTCTTTATTAGCTACATGCATTCCCCAGTCTCCATGAAAGAAATATATATAAGCCGGCCACCAAAGGCTAACAGCCAAAGTAACCAGAACCATACCAATAATAGGATACATTTTCCCTTTGAGCATGGGGCGATAAATAAAGAAATAAGCGATCAGGAACGGAAGCATCAGAGCGAAGAAAGAAACAGGACCTTTACTAAGAAAAGAGAGTCCCATAAACAAACCGGATAATAGAAATAATCCCCATTGAGGGCCTCTCCTGTCAAGGGCTTTAATGAGGTAATAAAGACCACCAAGCATGAAAGCGTGACAATAAATATCCCACGTAGCTGTTCGACCCATCATCACAACATTATAACATGTGGCAAGTACCAAAGCAGAAATAAGTGCTAAATTTTGGTTCTTGGTAAGTTCCACCACTAAGAGGTAGAGAAAGAAAACAAGAAGTGTGGCAGCCACTCCCGCTGCATAGCGTTGCATAGCCAGATTATCAGGAGCAACATGATCTATTGTGGCAGCAATCCATGTGGGTAGAGGTGGTTTCTCCAAACGAAGTTCTCCATTTAGCGTGGGAGTTAGATAGTTTCCTTGAGTTACCATCTCTTGAGCCGTAGCCAAGTTACGCGATTCCATCAGGTCCGCCGGAAGAAAACTGTTGTTTACAAAAAAAGAGAAAAAGCAAACGATAAGAATTGCCAGAGAATGCCTTACGTAGTTTATAGAGTCGACCATAACAGTTTTTTCTTTAAAATTCAGATTTTAGATGCGAGTATCCTTGGCATGTATATAAGCTTCATACCAAGCGACAAAAGAAGACAACCCTTTTTTTAAAGGGGTGTGAGGACTATATCCTGTCAATGCTATCAGTTTGGTGACATCTGCATACGTTGCTTTCACATCTCCGGCCTGCATGGGAAGCATGTGCAAACTCGCCTTTCTTCCAAGAGTTTCCTCCATAGTATGGATAAATAACATTAATGGAACAGGTTCAGAGTTACCGATGTTCAATATGCGACAATAAAGTTCTTCTCCTTCCTTACCGGGTATACAGGGAATCACTTCGAGTATTCCATCAACAATATCGTCAATGTAAGTAAAATCGCGCACCATCTCCCCGTTGTTGAATACATTGATTGTCTTGCCTGTTAAAATAGAATCAGCAAACAACATGGGAGACATATCGGGGCGCCCCCAAGGGCCATAGACGGTAAAGAAGCGCAATCCGGTAGTGGGTAAATGATAGAGGTGACTATAGGTATAAGCCATTAGCTCATCACTCCTTTTGGTTGCCGCATAAAGACTTACAGGAGAATCGGCAACATCGTCCTCGGAAAACGGAAGTTTATCATTCATTCCATAAACAGAAGAACTGGAAGCATAAACAAGATGCTTAATATGGTGATACCTGCAACTCTCAAGGATATTCAAGAAACCAACTATATTGGATTGGATGTATGTAGATGGGTTTTCGATGGAATAGCGCACACCTGCCTGAGCACCCAGATTGATAACCACATCGAATTGCTCGTCATCAAAAAGTTTGGTCAGCCTGTCCATATCTACAAGATCTATTTTCAGGAAAGTATAGTTGGCATATTCATCACTCTGTGCATACTCGTTATCGACTATCTTCTTTGCATCCACTCCACACTCTGACAGCCGAGCATACTTCAGGTCAATATCATAATACGTATTCAGGTTGTCAATCCCTACGACTTCCATTCCCTGAGTGGCAAGCTTCTTAACGACATGAAAACCTATAAATCCGGCAGCACCGGTAACTAAAACTTTCATTATATAAACAATTATTTCTTCTTCGATAAAAACATATTACGTATATAAGCTATGAATCCCGCAGATTGACCAAGTATCAACACAGGGTCTCTCCGGTAAATGCCATAAGCTATAATAATAGAGGAGCCAAACAAACTCAGCACCCAGAAAGTTATGGGGAAAGTCGATCTACCTTCCTTACGCGAATAAAACCATTGATAAACAAACCGAAAGGTAAAGATGATTTGTCCCATAGAACCAAAAATGAGCATCCACAAAGGGATATCTGCATTCTGGAATAAGCGGGGGCCATGTGTGTCCCATGTGAAAAACAGATAAACCACCACAGCTAACGGAGTAAACAATAGCAAATAGCGAAGAATGGAAGGCAAACTCATCCAGTGATTTTTCGTATTAAGGTTCCATATATAAATGTAATAGGAAATGAATTGCCCCAGAATAATGGCAAAATCATCGCGCAACCATCCGTAGATAAACAATAAATAAGAAGCTAAAATACTTATTTGCCAATAGCTGGTAGGTGAAACCACTTTTTTTGCTTTCTCCGAAAGGAACCACTGTATTATCAAGCGTACCGAAAACAGCCCTTGCGCCAAAAAACCGATACTATAGACTACGATATTATTCATTCTCTAGATTGTAGATTGCTTGAATCAATGGTATAATTAATATATCTCTTTTTCATCCAACGAAAAGCAAAGCAATCTTTGAACGGTCCCACAAGACGATTCCAAAGATGATATTTTGATTCCCCGGCTATGCGTTCAAAGTGACGAACAGGAATTTCTTTCACCCGACCGTTTTGCAATTGAATCAATGCAGGCAAAAAACGATGCATACCATTGAAAAGCGGAATGCGCTTGGCATAGCCAGTAGATATTATTTTCAGTGGACAACCGGTATCTGTGATGCCATCTCCCGTCATCATACGGCGAAAGCCATTCGCTATCTTCGACGACAGATTCTTCACAAAGCTATCTTTGCGGCCCATACGTATGCCCATCACCATTTCATAATCGTTCACATAGGGAATAAGAAGTTCGAAATCTTCAGGTGAAGTTTGCAAATCGGCATCAATATAGCCCACATAAATAGATTGAGCAACATCAATACCAGCCTTTAATGCAGCACTTAGACCTTGATTCTTGGAAAAAGAGATATAGGTAAAGCCCTTATTTCTTGAACAAATATCTTTTATCAGGGAAAGACTTTTATCGGAGGAGCAGTCGTTGACAAATAAAACGCATGCGCTTATAGACGCACTTTTAAGAAAAGCAGAAAGTTCTGCTTCGAGCCTTGGCATATTGTCTTCTTCATTATAGACAGGAACAATAATGCATAATTCAGACAAACTGGTTTGATTCATTTTGCAAATTTGCTTTAATGTATTAAAGTCGCAAAGATAAGAAACCTAAATAAATTAAAGAGTTTTTTTCACCTACAAAAATAGGTGATATATCCTTTTATTAACTTAGTTAACCTTATATTTGCAGATATATTTTGAAAACAGAAATCATGAAATATATCGATTTACACAATTATCTGAAACAAGTCGTTAATTACGAGGACAAAGAGATTGTAATTGATGACAAAGTAGTGGTGCAGAACTTCAATTTTGAGTCGGCCTATAGATTCCTATTACCCGGAGGTGCGGGAAATCAAGACCCTTACGAATATTGCACAGCAACTGACCCCGACTATGAGCCGGACATTATTCAGGAAATGCTCAATAAAAGTGATGCGGAAATTATGGAGAACATAAAATTCCGCTATCATATCTTCCGACCAACGGGAAAAGAGAAGGTTAAGGAAATCATTCTGCTATTTCACGGCTTTAATGAGAAGTACTGGGCAAAATATCTCACATGGGCAAAAAAACTGGTGGACGAAACAGGAAAAGCGGTTATTCTCTTCCCTATTGCTTTCCACATGAACAGAGCTCCAATCAGTTGGAGTGAAAGCCGCCAGATGTTTCATATCAGTCAGCAACGCAAAGAAAGACATCCAGATGTGCTTTGCTCAACGCTATCAAACGTGGCTATCAGCACACGCTTACACAACAAGCCTCAGCGATTTATATGGTCAGGATTACAAACATACTATGATGTAATCGATTTGGTCGAAAATATCAAAGCAGATCTACACCCAGCAATAGATAAGGATGCCAGCATTGATTTCTTCTCCTACTCCATCGGCAGTTTCTTAGCGGAAATACTGGTAATGACAAACAAAAACGGGTATTTCTCAAAATCCAAACTTGGTATGTTCTGTGGCGGAGCTGTGTTCAATAGGTTATCTCCTGTATCTAAATTCATACTCGACAGCGAAGCAAACGTAAGTTTGTACTCTTACGTAGTAGAGCATCTGGAGAGTCACATGCGAAGAGACGAATTATTGCGTCACTATTTGGGAGATGCACATCCGGAAGGAGTGAACTTCCGGAGCATGTTGAACTATAAATCTCTAACAGAAAAGAGAGAAAGCATCTTCCGTTCGATGAGCGACAGAATAATGGCCGTAACATTGGCCAAAGATACGGTCGTACCTGCTTATGAAGTGATCAATACACTTCAAGGTGTGAGACGAGACATTTCCATTAAAGTCGATATCCTGGATTTCCCGTACACATACAAGCATGAGGACCCATTTCCTGCCCTCTCATCCATTGCTGACAGCGTAGACGAGCAGTTCAACCTGACGTTTGATAAGATTTGTAGCTTCCTAAAGTAATAGTCTGTATTTTCAGATAAACTGACGCCTTTTTTACGTATTTTTGCGCGGTTTTTATTTAAGGTATAGTATAAGGATGAAGCAACAACACAAAGTGCCCTTTGGGATGATGGGCATATTTATGGCCATCGGGATAGTTTATGGAGATATAGGAACATCTCCTTTGTATGTAATGAAGGCCATAGTGAATGGGCTTCCTGCTGGTTTACAAACAAATCCAGATTACATCATCGGAGCTATCTCATGTATCATCTGGACGTTGACACTGCAAACAACCATCAAATACGTCATCGTAACTCTTCGTGCCGATAACCGGGGTGAAGGAGGTATTCTGTCTCTGTTTGCTTTAATCCGAAAGAAATATCGCTGGGCCTACGTCATTGCCATTATCGGTGCCTCCACATTACTAGCCGACGGCATCATTACTCCTGCAATTACAGTCGTTTCGGCCATAGAAGGACTAAACATACTGATTCCTTCCATTCCCGTAATTCCTATCGCAATAGCGATTATATTGGCTATCTTTCTGATTCAACCTCTGGGTACTGCACGACTGGGAAAACCATTTGGAAGAATCATGTTCCTCTGGTTCACCATGATTGGCATCTTAGGCGTATTCGCTCTCTTTCATTATCCGATGGTAATCAAAGCATTCAACCCGATGTATGCCGTTAAAGTACTAATAGACGTGCCCGATGCATTTCTCATATTGGGTGCTGTGTTTCTTTGTACCACAGGTGCAGAAGCACTTTATTCCGATCTTGGTCACTGCGGGTTACACAACATTCGTGTATCATGGGTATATGTAAAATCAACTCTCATTTTAAATTATCTGGGACAAGGTGCATGGATACTAACTCATCACTCACAGGTAACAACTGATGTTAATCCGTTCTTTGCCATCATGCCCAATTGGTTCTCATTCATTGGTGTCGCAATGGCAACATTAGCTGCGATCATTGCCAGTCAAGCATTAATCAGTGGTTCCTTCACTATTATCAGCGAAGCTATATCATTAGATTTATGGCCAAACATCAAAATTAAATATCCGACCAATATTAAGGGACAAATGTTTATCCCTCAGGTAAACTATGCTTTAATGGTATTGTGTACTCTGATAATTCTCGCATTTGGTTCATCTTCAAACATGGAAGCGGCTTACGGACTCTCTATCACCATCACCATGTTGATGACTACCTTACTGCTATTCATCTATTTCCAATACAAGAATGTTCCACTATGGGTGAGCATTCCGTTAACGATGTTTTTCATTACAGTAGAAGGTAGCTTCTTTATTGCTAACCTGTTTAAGTTCGCTCATGGAGGTTGGGCAACTATTTTGATCGCCGGTTGCATTTTTGGTATTATGTTTGTGTGGTACAATGGCAGGCGCATCAAGAATCATTGCTCCACCTACGAACCGATAGCGCCTACCATTGAGTGTCTACAGAAAATCAGCATGGATGAAACAATTCCTAAGTTTGCCACTCATCTGGTATACGTAACCCGTGCCAAGTATCCAACGGATATGGAAAGTAAGATTTCATATTCATTGGTAAACAAGCAGCCCAAACGGGCAGACACCTATTGGTTTGTTTACCTACACCGCAGTGACGAGCCTTACCAATTTAAATATACGGTAAAAACCTTTGTTCCCGGAAAAATGTTCAGGCTTGATATCCATTCAGGATTTAAACAAGGAGCACACATGGATAAGTTCGTTCACCATATCTGTAAGGAGATGGAAGAAAAAGGGGAAGTTGACTTATTAAGTCGCTATCCATCTTTAAGGGAAAGGAATATTGAAGGAGATTTCAGGTTTGTAGTTGTGGAGCGAATCGCTCGTAATCTGGATTTACCTCCTATAAAGAAAACACTCTTGCTACTTTATTATTTGATCAAGAAGTGCTCTACTTCCGATACTCAGATTTTGGATCTGGATCCGTCAGTTGTAACGAAGGAGTACGTTCCATTAAAATCAGTACAGCAATCGGCTTGCAAATAATAAAATCACCACAGATAATTAAATAAAAAGAGGTAACTTTTCCCATAGGACGTTACCTCTTTTTATTTAAAAACCAAATGAAAAAATTTCTTTTTAACTGTCGCTGCTAATTATTTTGTCTTAGCAGTTTTTTTAGCAGCTGTACTTGTAGCAGGAGCAACTACTTTTTCGCATTTTTTTGATTTCGGAGCTTTAACAGCTTCTTTCTTTGCTACGGTCTGTTCTTTTTTAACATCAGCTTTCTTAGAAGGAGTCTGAGCATAAACAACATTACCTGCACACATCATAGCTACAATAGCGGCTGCGAAAATAATCTTTTTCATAATCGTAATTTTTTTTTAGTAAAACGTCCAATTTGTATTTTGTCTTTCGACATCACAAAGATAGCATCGCCTTGACCGACATTGTAGTTAGAGAATACTTATAAAAACATTAGAATTTCATTAGAAACAAACAGATAAGCAAGCCTCACTACTCTTCATGAACTTAGCATTGCATTGAAGAATTCACGAAGATAAGAGAGAGAGAGATTACGTAGAATACGCAGAGATAAATTACAATCAATCCAGGAAATAAAATTAGTGAATAAGCGGCAGGTCAACAATAAATGATGTAGAACCCTGAGAGGAATGCAAACAGATGTTTCCCTGATGCAAGTCTATAATCTTCTGTACCAGATAAAGTCCAATGCCATTACCATCCGCCACACTTTTGTTACTACCTCTATAGAAAGGATCGAAGATCGCTTTTTGCTCTTCCAATGGAATATCAGTTCCATTATTTACCACACTCACCAAACATAAATTCTCTTCATAAGACAAATGAATTTCACAAGCTCTATCAATAGAATACTTACAAGCATTCTCTACAAGATTGGTCAATGCCACTTCGAGCAAATAACTATTACCATCTACAGTAATGAGACTTTCGTCATCGGGCTCTTTGTCGAACAATAAGTGAACGGAGCACTTAGAGTCAGCTCTTTGTACTTTACCACAAACCTCCAACACCAATTCATCAAGACGAACAGGATGCATCGCTATTCCCGAAATGTCATAGCTGGCTTTTGCCAAGTCGAGGAGACTATTTGAAAGTTTCGCCAATCGATTAGCATCTTTCAGAGCTTGCCTTATCACTCTTTGATACTCTTCTTCATCGCATTGACGCTGCACAGACAATTCCAATTCAGTGATGATCGCCGCAAGCGGAGTACGCAATTCGTGCGACATGTTGTACACCAAGCGCTTTTGTTCGGTGAAAGCTTCTTCGAGCTGCGTCAGCATCTTGTTGAATGTGATGGCAAGCGAAGCCAGTTCGTCTTTGCGATTGCCTTCATCGAGACGCAAAGCTAGATTGGATGGATTATTTTTCTCTACCTCCTCTATCATACGGCTAACAGGACGAAAGGCCTGACGGGCAAAGAGTCTCACGGTAATTATAATGAAGATCATGGCGATGAGATATGCCGTCAAAAGTATCCAGCGCAAGTTGGTTAAACGAGTGAAACCATGCACATCATAACCTGTAGCAAACACCACGTACTCCCCTTTTAATCCTTCTATGAGAAAACCGTAAGTCTGCCTGTTATCCTCATCCCAAGTTTTGCAAATCCCTTTTTTCTTTACCTCATTTATCAATAGTTGATGCTTATTACTCTCTATCACATCTTGCTTATCGCGATAAATCAATTTGCCTTGCTTATCATAGATCGTAACAAGTGGCTCGTATTCGCCGGGCGTACTTTCATAAATAAGGCGCAGTATGTCCGGTGAAATCGTTTCACCATCAATGAGATCAGCCTTGAGTGCAGCCCGTATATGCAATCTTTCAAAATAATCGTCTTGACTCTTACGACTGTAGTATTGATAAACTGCAACAATAAAAATCAGCAGAATAATGCCAAATATACACGAGTAAATGAATGAAAGCTTAGTCTGTATTTTCATTGTTATCTTTGAGAATAAATCCCATACCAGACTTGGTATGGATAAGTTTTCGAGGGAAATCTTTATCAATCTTATGACGCAAATAGCTGATGTATACTTCAATAAAATTGGTACCTGTATCAAAACGGGTATCCCAAACCTTCTCGGCAATCTCACTTTTAGAGAGCACACGACCAGCATTGTTCAACATAAAAGCCAGCAAATTAAACTCTTTAGGAGTCAAGTTAATCTCGCGATTACTTCGTTTTACCACCTTAGTCTTTAGATTCATTTCAAGATCAGCTATCCTAAGTACATCATTGCTGCGTATAGCACTACTCCTCTTAAGCAATACCCGTATGCGGACTAGCAGCTCGCGCATTTCGAAAGGCTTTACCATGTAATCATCTGCACCGGCATCAAAGCCTTCAACCTTTTCATTGGTGGTGCCCA
Source organism: Bacteroides ihuae (assembly GCF_900104585.1). GTDB lineage: Bacteria > Bacteroidota > Bacteroidia > Bacteroidales > Bacteroidaceae > Bacteroides > Bacteroides ihuae. The sequence continues at coordinate 180,986 of NZ_FNVX01000005.1, read as the reverse complement.
AAGCAGTAAGCATGATTATAGGCATGCTCTCATCTTTCTCTTTTATCCTTTTACATAAATCGAGCCCATTGATGCCAGGCAACAAAATATCGGTGATCACCAAATCCGGACGGCAAAGCACAAATTGAGTAAATCCCTCTATACCGTCATAAACTAACGTCACCCCATAACCATTCTCTTTCAGCCCTTGGCTTATCAGCTCGGCCATTCGGCTATCATCTTCCACAACAAGAATTTCCATATACAATATATAAAATGCAACATGCAAAAATAATTATAAAATAAGGATATGGATCAAAAAGCGATTATTTTATTTTAATAATAAGATAAAGGGTGTATTAATAAATTTCCCCTATTCCAAGTCGTCTTTCAATAAAGAAAAACAAGGAATAAGGGAAATCTATTTGCCTTTACAAATGCGCAAACAAAATTAGTTCATCTTATAAGATGAGAAAGCTTCTCTGTTTATCAGTAAATTACATAGAAGCCTTTACCTGAGTGAGCAATTTAGCAATCTCTGTTCTTTCAGGAGAAAGAGCAACCGCTTGTTCAAGATAATCGGAAGCCTTCTTAAAGTCAGCAGTGGCAGCTTCTTTTTCTGCTTTGTATTTATCAGGATTCGAGTTAGCAATAGGAGCTGCTTTTTTAAGCGTTAGTGCCCCATTGTTGAAAAACAACACACCTAAACTATATAGACCGTTAGTCTTCCATTTTTTGCTGGTAACCTCAGTCATATGTGTATAGTCCTCTGCCGCTTTCTCTATGCTACCTGCCTTTTGGAAAGCCTGTCCTTCTTTCAGATAGTAGATAGAATATAACTTTTCAATCGTTTCATTTCCAGGTATTTTCTTCATTCCTTCAGATAAAGTTGCGATATAATCTGCATTTTTATTCTGATTGTTTAAAGCAATAGCTTTGCCCACATAAGCAGAAGATACATTATAATTCTTTTGGATAGCAACATCAAACATTTTAGCAGCTTCAGCATACTTTTTTGATTTGTCGGCACATACGCCACAATTGAAAGCTGTTACCGAGTCCTGATAATTAGTCTGTTTCAGATATTGGCTATACTTGGTAAGAGCTACAGGATAGTTTTTAGCTTGCAAGGCCTTGTCTCCATCAGCTTTAAGCTGTTGGGGAGTTGTCGTTTGTGCAAAAAGGCAAGTTACAGTAAGACATAATGACAATAATACACTAAGTTTCTTCATGACAATATAAAATTTTAAATAGTTATTTCACTAAAATAAGAAAAACAAGTGCTAAGATGAATATTCCTTTTGTTCTTTTATAATCTTATAACCAACATGAACATTAAAAGACAAGCCTAAAAGTAGCAATAAGTAGATTTAAAGGCTATTAAAGTGACTATATGTTTGCCAACACTTTCCGCCCCCAAAACGTCTGCATCAATCCCCTCAAAGAAAGATAAACGATAAAAGCCGCCCAAAGGGCATGATTACCCCAATAGCTATAAAGCAAATAATATACGGCAAAGAAACCAGCAGAAGCTACTAACATAGAGAATAACATATACCTTGTGGCAGTGGCACCAATAAAGAGTCCATCCCATAGGAAAGCAGCAAAAGCAGTCAGCGGGATGGCCAACGCCCAATACAGGTAGTCAGCGGAAGTAGCGATGACGGCTTCATCATTGGTGAGCAGTCTTAAAAATCCACTACCGCCAACCGCATAAAGAAGGGTAAAGAAAAAAGCCAAAAGCCCTCCCCAAAGGAACAGACGATTAACCAGACGATACAACGAGCGTTTGTCGTGAGCACCCACATAGCGACCACCAAGTGCCTCACCGGCATAAGCGAAACCATCCATGATGTAAGAGAACAAAGTAAAAAGTTGCATCAGCAGAGTATTTACCGCAAGTAGCACATTGCCTTCTTTCGCTCCCGAAGAGGTGAAGAACACTGTCACCACCACCAAGCAAAGGGTACGAATAAAAATATCACTATTGACAGAAAAGAAACGAAGCATGGCACGCAACTTTAAGCTCTCCGTAAAGTGTTGCCAAAAACCCAATCGGGCATAATAACGTTTCCAGAGCAAAACAGCCATAAGTACTCCGGCATATTGAGCAATCAGTGTGCCCCATGCTACTCCGGCTATTTTAAAGTCAAAGACAAAAACAAGACAGAGACTAACCAGAATATTAACGATGTTCTGAACAATGGAGATGTACATCGGGAAGCGTGAGTTCTGCATGCCAATGAACCAACCCATAAAAGCATAAAGGATCAAGACCGCAGGTGCGCCCCAAATGCAAATGCGAAAATAGGTAATGGCAAACGCTTCTACCTCCTCACTGGCACCGATAAAATGAAAAGCCAACAATTGTAGCGGATATTGCAAAAGGACAAACAGAAGTCCAATGCCTGTTCCTGTAGTGAGTGAGCGTAGTAATAAACGCACCACCTCATCCAAACGCCGTTTGCCATAAGCTTGTGAAGTCATCCCACTGGTTCCCATCCGCAAGAACCCCAGACTCCAATAAAGTACATTGAAAAGCATACCTCCTACTGCCACCGCACCGATATAAGCTGCGGAACCAAGATGACCGACAATGGCCACATCAATCAATCCAAGCAAAGGAACCGTGATATTAGAAATGATAGAAGGAATGGCTATCTGAAGTATTTTCTTGTTCATCCAAATCAATTTAAAACAAAATTAATGATAAATAATAAGAATCCAAACAGTTGTACTACTATCACAGGTATTCTTCCGTTTCTTCCGAGCAAATATGATCTGGAAGCAGTAAAGTGAATGCAAGAAGTTCTGTAACAGTAATCTGAACAAAAATTAAACAAACTTTAAGACAAAACATCTTTGAGTTACTTATTTATGTAATAAATTTGACCAAACATTTAAATCTAACATAATGAATAAACTAATTCTCCCTATTTTATTGCTCCTCTCTGTAGTGTGCGCACAAGCGAAAGAACGTACAGTGACAAAGCCACCTTTTTTAGTGCGAAACACAAATGCTCTTGAAATTGATAAGATTGAGCTTACAGACACTACAGCTATTTTCTCTTTTGAAGCCTTTTCCAGACCCACTAACTGGCTGCAAATTAGCCCGGATTCTTATCTAATGGCTGACGGAAAGAAATATTCTATCCTATCGTCGGAGGGAATAAAACTTGGAGAAAAGTTCTATACGCTTGCTTCGGGAAAAACATCTTTCAAGCTTACCTTTCCTGCATTGCCCTCTTCGGTGGCGTCAGTAGACTTTATTGAAAGTGATTGTGATGATTGCTTTAAGATATGGGGTATACAGCTTAAAGGAACTCAGCTGCCAAAACTGATACTACCTGCAGGTACCAAAGTTGCTTCTCCCGATAAAGAATTACCAATTCCTGAAATAAAAACAGGTAAAGCAATATTCAAAGGATGTTTGCTTGAAATGCCACAAGGTATGATGAAAGAAATCACACTCCATTCCGCCGATCTATTTACCGATGAGAGTGTCGTGAACAAAGTGCCAGTCAATGATGATGGCAGTTTCAACTTTGATACAGAAATCTTCAAGCCTACTACTTTTCAAATGTATGTAGGCCGTAATTCATTCAAAATCATCCTTGCACCTGGAGAGAACCTATCAACAGTCATTAACCTACGTGAAATGTCCAGAGAAAGAGGGCGGTATATGAAAGAGTATCCTTCGCAAGGAGAAAAAATTTATTTCAGCGGCTACCTGGCCGGACTAAACACTGAGCTAAATAAAATTCCCATCAAAACTAGTGTAACTGGAGATTACAAAAGAATCTTTAAAGATATTGTCAACATGAGTCTGGAGCAGTGCAATAGCTACTACATGGCTAAATATGATTCCATTATGCAAATGATCGATAATAGCAGGGCAAGCGAAGTATATAAAAAGTTACTTCGTATTGATGCCACATCATCAGGCATAGTATCCTTATACATGGCGCAAGCCAATCATAATAGAGCTTATGTTACAATAAACAACTTTGATGAAAAACAGATAGATGAATACGACAAAACCCATAATGACTTCATACTAGTTAAAAAAGAAATATTACTTTCCGTTCGTAAGCTGCCATTACTAAACACAACCGATATATTATATGCTCAGCAGCTACCTCATACTTTAGGTATCATTAGTATATTTATGCAAAAAAACAATTCTTCCATACAAGAAGCTTTAGGGACTAACGAAGGAATACTCGTCAACTTAATCGCTTTTCAGCAAGCGGGTCTTAAACTGAAAGATTTTACTCCATTGAGTGAAGAAGAATTGAACAAATTGAGATCGTACAATCTTCCGGCGTGGCAAGAGATAATAGAAAAGAAAAACAATGATCTTATCGCTTTTGTAGAGGCAAACAAGAAGAAAACAGGATATACACTAAATGAAACAGGAGAGGTAAATAACGAAGATCTGTTTTATTCATTAACCGCTAAATACAAAGGGAAAGCTGTTCTTGTAGACTTCTGGGCAACTTGGTGCGGACCTTGTAAAATGGCTATGCAAGAGATGAAACCAATGAAAGAGCAGTTGGCCGGAAAAGAGATTGTATACTTGTTTATTGCAGGAGAAAACTCTCCAAAGATGACTTGGGAAAATATGATACCAGATATTCATGGAGAACATGTAAGGCTAACTAACGATCAATGGAGTTATCTTACCAAAGAGTTCAAAATAGGTGGTGTTCCTTCTTACTTCTTACTCGACAAAGAAGGAAAAATCACATGGAAGTCTACCGGATTTCCGGGAGTTGATATCGTAAAAGGAGAGATACTGAAAGTACTCAAGTAGCTTTATATACTATGAATGTATTCTGAAAAGTAATCAGCACAATTGTATACTAGTAAGAGATTCAATGTATTCCCTAAATGGAATACATTGAATCTCTTCTCATTCAGATGCACTTCCACGCCATATAGATATTACACTTCAGAATCTTATTTTTAGCGTTGTTTTTACTTGCTCTTCGAGGTAATTAAAAGATAAACCTGTATATTTGCATCTCTTTTACAAATGAAGATTAGAGTATTAATAAATCAAAGATATGATAGCTAAGATTAAACAACTTCTCGAAGAAGTTGAAACTCTGAAAGTTGCCAACGCCGAAGAATTGGAAGCTCTCCGCATTAAGTACTTAAGTAAGAAAGGTGCCATCAACGACTTAATGGCCGACTTTCGTAACGTAGCAGCCGAACAGAAAAAAGAGGTAGGCATGAGACTTAACGAGTTGAAAACAAAGGCTCAAGAAAGAATCACAGCATTGAAAGAACAGTTTGAATCGCAAGATAACGGATGTTCGGAAATGGACCTTACTCGTTCGGCTTATCCCGTAAAGCTTGGTACCCGCCATCCGCTATCTATCGTAAGAAATGAAATTATCGACATCTTTGGTCGCCTGGGATTCAGCATAGCCGAAGGTCCTGAAATTGAAGATGACTGGCATGTGTTCTCGGCACTTAACTTTGCCGAAGATCATCCCGCTCGCGATATGCAAGATACCTTCTTCATTGAATCTCATCCGGATATTCTATTACGCACACATACATCATCTGTACAAACTCGTGTAATGGAGGTTTCAGAGCCCCCCATCCGCATCATTTGTCCCGGACGTGTGTATCGCAACGAGGCTATCAGTTATCGTGCGCACTGCTTCTTTCATCAGGTAGAGGCATTGTATGTGGATAAGAATGTTTCGTTCACTGATCTGAAGCAAGTATTATTGCTTTTTGCCAAAGAGATGTTTGGTGCCGACACAAAGATCCGTCTGCGCCCGTCTTACTTCCCCTTTACAGAGCCTAGTGCCGAAATGGACATCAGCTGCAACATCTGTGGCGGTAAAGGTTGTCCTTTCTGCAAGCACACCGGTTGGGTAGAGATTTTGGGTTGCGGCATGGTAGATCCAAACGTACTCGAATCGAATGGCATTGACAGTAAAGTATACAGTGGATATGCTTTGGGAATGGGTATAGAACGCATCACGAACTTGAAATATCAGGTGAAAGACCTGCGCATGTTCTCTGAAAACGATACGCGCTTCCTCAAAGAGTTTGAAGCGGCAAACTAGAGCAAAGAACAAAAAGCAACATAAGGGTGTGTCAAAAGTTCAACTGCGAAGAAACTTTTGACACACTTTCTTTAAACTACATCTTATTAATTCAATGGTTAAAGACAAGCTAGTTACTTTAAACTATTGTCGTATTTTGGCAGCAAATTTTCTTTTATATTTTGCTTTCTACCTGATACTTCCTATACTTCCATTTTATATCTCAGATGTATTCCACGCCAACAACGCTGAAATCGGATTGATACTTTCTTGCTATACCATAGCAGCCCTCTGCATCCGCCCTTTCTCTGGATACCTATTAGATACGCTGGCACGTAAACCGCTCTATCTCATTGCCTATTTCATTTTTGTCACCATCTTTACGGGATATATATTGGCTGGCATACTAAGTCTATTTGTGATGCTGCGCATCGTTCACGGATTAGCCTTTGGCATGGTGACAGTTGCCGGAAACACTCTTGTGATAGATATCACTCCCTCCTCACGCCGTGGTGAAGCTCTTGGATATTATGGAATGATGAATAATATGGCCATGAGTATTGGTCCAATGACAGGGTTGTTTTTACATGACTTATTCCCGTTTCAAGTTATTTTTATCAGTTCCATCGCTTCGGGTACATTAGGTTTTATCATGGCAATGTGGCTGAGAGTTCCCGCTAAAGAACCGATAGCGCGCGAGCCAATCTCTTTCGACCGATTTATACTACTCAAAGGCGTACCGGCAGGGGTTTCTCTACTTCTTCTTTCAGTGCCTTACGGCATGACACAAACTTATGTAGCCATGTATGCCGAGAAGATAGGCATTACACTCAGCTCAGGATTATTCTTCACATTCATGGCAATTGGCATGGCTGTCTCTCGCATATTCTCAGGTAAGCAGGTCGATAAAGGGAGAATTCCCCAAGTAATATCATTGGGGTTGTATTTGGTTTGCGTTTGCTTTTTCGCGCTAGCTGCCTGCGGCAACTTGATGCTGTGGAACAAAGAATTCACAACCGTCATCTTCTTCATCATCGCTCTATTACTAGGCATCGGCTTCGGAACCATGTTTCCGGCATTCAACTCGCTGTTTGTCAATCTAGCACCCAACAGTAAAAGAGGTACGACCACGTCAACCTATCTCACTTCATGGGATGTAGGTATCGGTATCGGCATTATGATGGGTGGTTACCTTGCTCAGATCAGTTCATGGGATGTGGTTTATTTTTCAGGAGCCTGTTTCGCGATTGTTTCCATTCTCTTTTTCCGTCTGAAGGTAGCACCACACTTTGAGCGAAACAAACTGAGATAAATACTTGTTTTGAGAGAGAATACAAAATAAAAATCAGAATGAGGAAGAAAGAAAGATATGAAAGAGTGATTGCATGGTTTCAGGAGAATGTGCCTGTGGCCGAAACAGAACTACATTACAACGATCCGTTCGAACTTCTGATAGCCGTTATTCTTTCTGCTCAATGCACGGACAAGCGAGTGAATCTAATTACTCCAAAACTATTTAGCGACTTCTCTACCCCGGAAGCACTGGCTGCCAGCACTCCCGAAGTAGTGTTTGAATACATCCGAAGTGTATCTTATCCCAACAATAAAGCCAAACACCTCGTGGGCATGGCACGCATGCTAACGAACGACTTTGGTAGCCAAGTACCATCCGAACTAGAACAACTTATCAAGCTTCCCGGAGTGGGACGAAAAACAGCCAATGTCATTCAATCTGTTGTGTTCAACAAAGCCGCCATGGCAGTGGACACGCACGTGTTCAGAGTCTCCAACCGTATCGGGCTGACGACCAATTCAAAGACACCTCTCGCTACGGAAAAAGAGCTAATGAAATACATTCCTAAGAAGCTTGTACCTATTGCCCATCACTGGCTCATACTGCACGGAAGATACATCTGCCAAGCCCGCACTCCAAAGTGTGAAGAGTGTGGCCTGAGGCCTATGTGCTCTTATTATTCCGGCATACATAAACTGAGTAAAGAGGCCGAAAAAGGCAAGAATAAATAATAAATTCATAGCAAAAAAGAGAAATATATACTAACTTTGCACTCATTGAAAAAAGTACTAACACTTTTAAATAAAATAGAGTATTATGCAAACAATTGACCAATTCAATTTTGCCGGCAAAAAGGCATTCGTCAGAGTGGACTTCAATGTACCTTTGGACGAAAACTTCAACATTACAGACGACAATCGTATCCGTGCTGCTCTCCCTACTTTAAAGAAGATTCTTTCTGATGGTGGTAGCATTATCATCGGCTCTCACTTGGGACGTCCCAAAGGTGCTACTGATAAGTTTTCTCTGAAGCATATTGTAGCTCATGTATCAAAAGTACTGGGCGTTGAAGTTCAGTTTGCTAACGACTGCATGGGCGAAGAAGCTGTTGCTAAATCGGCTGCTCTGAAACCAGGCGAAGCCCTATTACTTGAAAACCTTCGCTTCTATGCTGAAGAAGAAGGCAAACCAAGAGGATTGGCTGAAGATGCTACTGATGAAGAAAAAGCTGCTGCCAAAAAAGCGGTAAAGGCAAGCCAAAAGGAATTCACCAAGAAATTGGCTTCGTATGCTGATTGCTACGTGAACGATGCTTTCGGTACTGCTCACCGCGCACATGCCTCTACTGCACTAATTGCCGACTATTTCGATACAGACAACAAGATGTTCGGTTACCTGATGGAAAAAGAAGTAACTGCTGTTGATAAAATATTGAACGACATTAAACGTCCATTTACTGCTATCATGGGTGGTTCAAAGGTTTCTTCTAAAATAGAAATCATAGAGAACTTGCTTTCAAAGGTTGATAACCTCATTATCACCGGAGGTATGACGTTTACTTTCACTAAAGCATTGGGCGGAAAGATCGGCTCTTCTATCTGTGAAGACGATAAAATGCCTTTGGCTCTAGAATTGATTGAAAAAGCAAAGAAGAATAACGTTAAGCTAATCATTGCTGTAGATGCTAAGATAGCCGATAGCTTTTCAAATGACGCCAACACTCAGTTTGTTGACGACGACGTAATTCCTGACGGATGGTCAGGACTTGATATCGGCCCTAAGACTGAAGAGATTTATGCGAAAGTAATCAAAGAATCAAAGACTATTCTTTGGAATGGTCCTACAGGAGTGTTCGAATTCGAAAACTTCTCTCACGGTTCTAAGTCGGTAGGCGAAGCAATCGTTGAAGCGACTAAGAATGGTGCTTTCTCACTAGTAGGTGGTGGTGACTCTGTAGCTTGTGTAAACAAGTTCGGCTTAGCCGACGGCGTATCTTACGTTTCTACAGGTGGTGGAGCATTGCTTGAGGCAATCGAAGGAAAAGTTCTTCCGGGTATCGCCGCAATCAAAGGATAATTCTCGCAAAGCATATACTTATAGGCAGCTTTCCCCCGGGAAGGTTGCCTATTTTTTTAATCTTATACTCTTAAAACACCATCATGAAGAAAATTCTACTTGTATGTTCTTCAATCCTTTTGATACTTTCCGGATGCACCGGGAGCAAAAAAGGAAAGGTTATTTCAGTTGAGCTGCAACCCATCAGCTTAGGAGTCATGTCCTCTATGGACTATGTTCCGTTTATCATCGCAGAGAAAGAAGGCATTTATGACTCTCTGGGATTGAAAGTAAACATTGTGAAATTCTTCTCAACCACCGACCGCGACGCCGCCTTTCAATCGGGCGACATAGACGGAACGATTATAGACTACACCAATGCCGCCTTTCTGCAAACACACCACATTCCGTTGAAAATCGTTATGAAGAACGATGGCTACTTCTGCTTCATAGCCGGAAAAGAAAGCGGTATCAAATCACTTTCTCAATTAAAAGGAAAGAACATTGCCGTATCGCACAACAGTGTGATAGACTATGTTACGGACTTCATTCTCAACAAAGCCGGCATTACTCTCGCAGAAGTGAATAAACCGGAAATAAACAACATTCCCCTCCGACTGGAGATGCTGCAATACGGACAAATTGATGCATCCGTCTTCTCTGATCCTTTTGCTACCATCGCAATGAACAGCGGACATAAATCACTCATCAGTACGCAGGAATTAGGTTTATCGATCACAGGAACGGTCTTCTCTGAAAAGGCTTTGAAGAATAAATCGGAAGATATTAAACGACTGGTCAAAGGATATAATTTAGCTGTTGACTACATCCGAACGCACCCACTGGAAGAGTGGAGACAGATACTGATAGAAGATGTCGGAGTGCCGGAAGCATTGGCCGGTATCATTGCTCTGCCGCAGTATCAGTATGCCTCTCTGCCTGCCGCCAAAGATCTGGAAGGCACCATTGCTTGGTTAAAAGCGAAGAATCTATTGCCACACACGTATAGCATAAAAAGCCTCGTAGACTCCATCTATACACAACCTGATGTAACAACCGAAACTGAATAAAAAAAAGAAATAATCTCTTTTTTTCACCCGAAACGCTTGACTTTGGATGTGAAATGCATTACCTTTGTTAGCGTAATCATAAAATAGTTTGAATTTAAATTACGGTAAAAGGGAGAAGTTGCAACTTCTTCCTTTTTTTGTGCCCAAACAATTCGGATTGCCTCAACGTAGTGCTTTATCGATCAATTGCACGGTTCTCTTTACTCATCTGCAGGGTGCAGTTGAAGCATTTGCACGGTTCTCTTGCCAATTTGCACGGTTGCACTTCACCCAAAATACGGTTGCACTTCAGCAATCTGCTTATTTGTTAGCACCAAGCACCTCTATGTTTTCCAAAAACACCTATTTGTCTGTCCAACAACGCCTTGACCTTTTGCCTCCCTCCTCGTTCGTTAATAATCAGTAAATCGTCTCTTGACAAAAATGACCTCACTATCCCTAAAAAAAGACATTACATCTACTGTTTTATCACAACAAAGGAAGGCACTTATAAAATAATATTGTACATTTGCCCATATGTAATACCTTAAAAATGACATTAAAGCCATGGTACAAAAAATCGCCGAGACAAATGCCCGCGTCGACGTAGCCGACGTATTGAGAGGATTAGCCGTAATGGGAATCATCGTTTTACACAGCATCGAACACTTCAATTTCTACTATTTCCCCGAAAACGTCCCCTTTGAATGGATGAAGTTTACCGACCGAGTCATTTGGGATGGACTCTTCTTCACCTTTGGTGGCAAAGCTTATGCAGTCTTCGCTCTTTTGTTCGGTTTTAGTTTCTTCATTCAAAACGATAATCAACAACGACGTGGAAAAGATTTCCGCCTGCGATTTCTATGGCGCCTGACTTTACTCTTTATCATCGGACAGTTCAACGCATCTTTCTTTACCGGTGAAATATTAACCATGTATGCCGTAATAGGTATCATTCTACCCATCTGTTGCAAATTAAGTGACCGAACAGTAGCGATCATTGGCACCCTCTTAATACTTCAACCCCTCGATTGGGGGAAAGTGATTTATGCCCTCATCGATCCCAACTATACCGCCGGAGAAAGCTTGGGGAACTATTATTTTGGCATAGCCTACGAGGTACAGAAAAGTGGTACATTCCTCGAGACAATACGTATGAACATCTGGGAAGGTCAGTTGGCCAACTTCACATGGGCCTTTGAACACGGACGCATCATGCAGACAGCCGGACTATTCCTCTTCGGAATGCTCGTGGGGCGCAAGCGATTGTTCTTGCACAGCGTTAGCACCGAACAACTATGGTTCAAATCATTGGGCATCGCCTTGTTATGCTTCTTCCCCCTTTATGGATTAAATAATCTATTGCCCGGTTTCATTTCCCGAGCTGCCCTACTCACTCCGTTGCAACTTATAATCAGTTCTTTGAGCAACCTCAGTTTTATGGTAATACTTGTTACCGGAGGCTTGCTTACTTTCTATCGAGTGAAAGACAGAAGCTTCCTTATGCGGTTTACCACTTATGGCAAAATGAGTATGACAAATTACATTGGTCAGTCACTCATCGGCTCTCTACTCTTCTACCATTGGGGATTCTTCCTTGGCAGATACATGGGTATCACCTATAGTTTTATCTTTGGCATTGTTTTTGTTCTTCTTCAGATGGCTTTCTGCTCTTGGTGGTTAAAGAGCCATAAGCATGGCCCATTCGAAGGACTTTGGAAACGCCTGACGTGGATTAGAAAATAAAATAATAAAAAAAAATGGCCGGAAATTATTTCAGCGAACAATATATCAATGAACAGCACCAGCTAATCATTAACCTCATATATAACAAACGACTCAAAGAAGCTTTGGCAATGCTGAGTCAGTATTTGCATGACAGTGCTGACTGGGAAATGCACCAAAAATTGGAACAAATACAGACTTCTTATAGCTATATGCTGCAATATATGAAGCAAGGCGTTGAAGATCCGGCCCGCAAAAAATTATATCTAAAGCTTTTGACCGGCGCAATAGAGATAGCCGACCAATCTCGCTTGGATAAACGCATGGCCACCTCGATTGACTATTATAACATCCTTAAGTCGGGTTTAAAATCATTTCCGGCCGAAAGCCTTAAAAATAGTCGATTAAGTTTGGAAGCATACATCGACAATCTGGCGGTGGCAAATATCCTTCCAAAAACGCCTAATGAAGAGGCCAATCAAGTACGCAAACAGCACGAAGAAACACTCAACATGCTGTTTGAAGAGACATGGATCAATACTTCCTGGAGCGTGGAAGACGAGAAAGAAGCTACCCTATTCTTAAGTTCTGAGCACATGACAGCAAACGACATCAGCCTGTTTGTTAGCGCCGTCACCCTTAGTCTGATGGAATGTTTCGACATAAAAAAAATGATGTGGCTCTTTGATGCCTATACTCATCCCAATGCGCAAATCAACCAACGAGCATTGGTAGGCATTGCTTTCACCATACATCTATATAATAAGCGTCTAATGTTTTATCCTGAAGTAACAGCACGTCTCTCACTGCTCAACGAAAATGAGACCTTCGGCAAAGAGATGAACCGCGCATACATTCAATGGCTACGCTGCCAGGAAACAGAAAAGATAGATAAGAAGATGCGCGAAGAAATCATTCCCGAAATGCTTAAAAAAGTTAATATGCGTGGCTTTAGATATGGCATCGAGGAGTCAGAAGAAGATAATGATGATCAGAATCCCGACTGGAAGAATCCACAACAGTCCGATCTGGAGAATAAGCTGAAAGAGATGAGCGAACTACAAATAGAAGGTGCAGATGTGTATATGAGCACCTTCTCACAACTAAAGTCGTACCCATTCTTCAAAACATTGAGTAACTGGTTTTATCCATTCGACAAGCAACACTCCGAAATTATTAAAGAGTTCAGCGAAAACAATCAGGACGATAGTATCATCGACCTCGTACTTGAGTCAGGCTTCTTCTGCGATAGCGACAAATATTCACTTTGCTTTACAATGATGCACATCCCTAAAGGTCAGAGAGAGATGATGCTGAGCCAGCTTTCCGAACAGCAAATGGACGAATTCAATGATAAGCAAAATAGTGAATCGCTAAAGAAGATTGCTCAACAACCCGAAATCATTTGCAATCAGTACCTCCACAGCCTATACCGCTTCTTCAAAGTTCACCCTCGCAAACAAGAATTCCCTCCTATTTTCGATGGTTTTGTCTCCTTGCACAAATATCCGGTAATTCGCGAGACGCTTCTCAAACCGGAATACTTAATGCAATTAGGTGATTATTATTTCAGCAAAGAACACCCGAAAGAAGCTGCCGAAGTGTATACAGAGGTCATTAGCCTTGTGGGTGGAAGTGCAAATTTGTTTCAGAAAATAGGTTATTGTCGCCAAAAGGAAAAGAGATATGAGCTTGCCATTGAAGCTTACCTAAAAGCTGACATGATAAAGCCTGATAATGTGTGGACCAATCGCCATCTAGCCACTTGTTACCGCCTGACGAAAGAGTATGCTAAAGCCATCGAATATTATCGAAAAGTGGAAACCGTGCAACCGGAAAAACATAATATATTATTCTATTGCGGTAGCTGCCTTGCTGAGTTGCAACGATATGAAGAAGCGCTAAACTATTTCTTCAAACTGGATTTTATAGAAACCGACTGTGTAAAAGCATGGAGAGCTATTGGCTGGTGTTCATTTGTGGAAGGGAAACTCCAGCAAGCAAGCAAATATTATGATAAAGCAATAGAGAAATCTCCTCTGTGGCAAGACTTTCTGAACGAAGGGCATGTATTCTGGTGTATGGGAAATATTGAAGATGCTCTAGGTACATACTTTAAAGCTAAAGTTCTATGCGACAATCAGACTCTCTTCCTAGAACTCTTTCACGAAAATGCAGTGCACTTAATAGAACAAGGAGTGAATGAAGAAGACATTCCACTGATGCTCGACTTAATTTAGCGAACATAAAAGAGAACAGAGTGTTCGTTTTCGCACACTACATAAATATCGTAAAATACTGAAATTCAAAAGATTACTTATTTGGCACATCTCTTGTATTCTTATTGACGAGCAATAAATTTTAAAATAATAGATTTATTGCTGCAACTAAAAAAAGATTAGTTACGTCTAATAGATATAAGAAAGAAAATAATAAAAAACTATTGCTGTCCGGTAAAAATTGAAAAGCATAAAATATCTGTCCGAATTGCCTATAAAAAGGCAGTTCGGCTTTTTCCTTCAAAAAGCAAGCCCTCTTAATCAAAGAGTGTTGGTTCTGGAGGTGATAAACTGGACTGGTTAATGATTCTCAACCATGCTTTTTCCGGATTTTCGCAGAACATATAGAGGTCAATGTAGTACATGAGTGTCTGCCTTATGATTGTTACAAGATTTGAGAAGCTCCATTTCCGTTTAATTCGTTTTCTTATGACAGATAATAGTAAGTTTGGGCACTATCCAATATATTGTGTAAACTCTAGCTCGGGTCTTTAGATTCGAGTTATTTTTTTTATCTTTAAAAATAAAAATATGGATAGTGTTATGTCAAAACGAGAAAAGCGCCAGGCAGTTCCTGCCGAGATGCTCAGTAAAGAGTTCTTGAGTCAATTCAAGACAGAGGAAGATGTTAGTCAGTTTCTCAAAGATCTTCATTCTCAAGTATTGGAACAAATGCTTCAGGGTGAGATGGATGCCCATTTAGGTTATGACAAGCATAGTACTGATGGTTATAACAGTGGTAACTCTCGCAATGGAAGCTTTAGCAAGAAGATTCAGAGCGAGCATGGTGAGCATCTAATCGAAGTTCCTCGTGATCGCAAAGGAGAGTTTGAACCTATTGTAGTTCCCAAACATCAAAGTCGTGGTTTATCTATAGAACGCCTGGTTATCTCTCTTTATGCAAAGGGAATGAGCGTATCTGATATTGAGGATGAGTTACGAGACATTTATCAAATAAACCTCTCTACCAGTGCAATATCAATCATTACCAATAAAGTCACTCAGGCTGCAATTGAATGGCAGAATCGCCCGCTAGAACGATTATATATGGTTGTTTGGATGGATGGCATCGTATTCAAGGTTAGAGAATCTGGGAAAGTGATAAACAAGACTGTTTATCTATGTGTGGGGCTTAATAACCGTGACTACAAAGAAGTTCTTGGTATGTGGATCGGGAAGACTGAAAGTTCTTCTTTTTGGATGTCTGTTCTAACGGATCTCAAAGCACGTGGTGTGGAGGATATACTTATAACGGTAACTGACAACCTAAATGGCTTTACCGAAACCATACGTGCTGTATTTCCCCAATCCACAACTCAAATATGTGTGGTACATCAAATACGTAATTCATGTAGATATGTTGTATGGAAGGATTTAAAAGAGTTTACGGCTGATATGAAAGAGATTTATACCTCCGTCAATCGAGACCAAGCAGCCATCGCATTGGAAGAATTTGAGCGAAAATGGGGTGCTAAATATCGTCATGCCGTACAAAGTTGGCATCGCAACTGGAACGATCTGACTGCTTTCTTTGATTTTCCCATAGAGATACGTACTATCATTTATACAACCAATTTAATCGAAAATCTGAATGGCAAGATACGGAAATATACCAAAACAAAATTATCATTTCCTACTGACGATGCCCTCAGAAAGTCCGTTTGGTTGGCTATTAGTGAGATTGAAAAGAAATGGACGATGCCTATAAGAAATTGGGGTGTGGTTATGAATCAATTTTTAGTTATCTTTGAAAACAGAATCGAACTTTAGCACTCGACTAAAGCTCGAACCCGAACATAGTTTACACAGAATTATGGATAGTGCCTAAGTTTGCAATAAGTGTTACCCATATCTGTGTTTTGATTGCGTTTACGCTCTCTCCAAAGAAGTATCTGAGTGGAAAATTCTGCTTCAACTGCTTGAACAGGCTCTCTATCTGCCAGCGCCGTAAATAAATGGCAATAATTTCTTCCGGTTCCAACTCAAAGTTATTGGTCAGAAGAACGCTTGAGTACTTCTTCTTTTCCTCCCAATACTCTATCCGACGTGAAACATGTGTTATATCGTCCTTTTTAAGCTCTATCATATGATCGCTTAGTACAACCAGCCCATCTTTATTCACAAGAAAATGGCCGTTAAGAGGGGTGTAGCGTAGGCTTTTCTTCATTTTGGTTACATAAAAGACTCCGTTGTCTGTTAATTCTTGAAAGACCTTATAGTCTATGTATGCCCTATCCATGGCTATGAATGCCCCACTTGTCAGTTTTAGTTTAGTAAGCATAACATGATCGTGAGTTGCTGCCGATGTGAAATGAATGTTATAAGGTACTCCTTCCTCGGCTTTGAGCACAGTGTGAACCTTTATGCCTCCTTTCTTCTTTCCATGCTTGGGATTGCGGCCTACACCTTTCAAAACGTTTGAAAACAGTGTTATTGTAGTAGAATCCATGATGTGCAGCAAGCGCTCCCAAGCCTTGTCCGTTCGGCTGTCCGCTAAATCATTTTTGTATTTCCGGTATAGGGAGAAATATATCTGCTCAAAGAACTCATTACTGCGCCTATTGTTGGCTTCTGCCAAAGTGCTGCGTTTTACCATGTAATCTATGCCTAGGTGATTGATCTTATTTGCCTCAGAGAGCATTCCTATTACGATTTCACGTAGAGAATCATAGCGCATCAGCACGGCGTAGAGCATTATTACAAAGTGAGAGTAGCCGTCTAGCTTCTTCACATAGCGCTCATGCAAACCTTTTCGGCTTATTCTTGCAATTTCTTGGCTATCGATCAATTTTAATAGCTGCGCATAAAGCGGCTGTCCGGTAAAATATGTATTTTTGCCCATAGATTTTCCTTTTAGGTGTGGTAACTGCAAAGGAAAGAAAAAGGGCTGGATTCCAAGAGAGGAAAACAGCCCTAATTTTTTGGTCCACTAATTTTTACCGGACAGCAATAATAAAAAACCAATTAATAAGTAAGATCATGAAAGCAACAATGTTTATCAGTAAAGTGATTGTATTAGTAACCCTGTTTTTAAGTGTATGCGGATGGGCTTCAGCAGCCAATAGTAACGACGACGAAAGAAAGTTTATTAATAACGATGTATTGAAAGACGGAAAGGTAGTATCTCGTGAAGTATATGAACTCGAAAAAGGCTCTTCAGCCTTATCTCCGGTTAAGAAGTTTGAATATGCCTATGACGAAACGAAGCAATTAAAAGAGAAAACGACCCATAAATGGAATTCCTCTAGCATGAAATGGGAAAAAGTATCTCTACTCAGTATCAGCTACAACGGAACTGAAACAATTGTAGAACATGCATTATGGGTGCCTAAAAAGAAAGAATTCTCTCCTTCCGATAAATTTGTATATGTAACCAATGTTGAAGACAACATGATTACCCAATACAGTTACAAGATGAACAAACGTACCAAAGAATGGGAACTGCAAAAGAGTGCAAAAGTTCCTACTCTAGACAATATCTTTGCTAAAGCAGAATAAGTTCCTCCGATCAGAAAAGTTATTTAATTACGAGTATAGATAAAAGAATCTGTTCAGTGGTGTGATACCAGTAATTGAGTCAGACAGAAGGCAACCTTATTTGGGTTGCCTTTCTTCATTTTAAGTATCCAGACTCATCATTATTGTTCTTACCTATTGCAACTTCAATGAATCTGCATTCATTATATTTGCAACATTATTCTCAAAGTTGTAGAGTTTCACAGTAGTCTGAGTAGAGCCGGCAGTACCCTGCGGAGTAATGACAACAAAATTCATTTTCGTTGGAGCTAAGGTATTATGATCAATCCATGTACCGCTGTTTGCATAGATTGATTTATCACCATTGTGATTGATAGAAGAGTTTATCAGAGGCACATGACTATGCCCAAAAACAACAATCCTCACATCTGATTTTGGATTAGAAAAGTATTGTGTTTGTGCCTGAACATCAGTTCCGGTAGAGGCTCCTGCATTTTTAATAGCGTCCATTGTAGGGATATGTACCGCAACTCCGTTTATGTTCTCCCGCTGTTGCCAAGTATCTTGAATGCCATTGTAAAGCTTCACGGCAATCGTTCCTCCGGCAACCGTTTGGTAAGGAAGCACGTCGTTTACAGAGTAATTATCCGTAAACCCATCCATTTTGGTTACAATGATTTTCTCATCAAACTTATTTTCAATAGGATATGCCTTTATCATCTTTGCCCAACCTCCCCAATAAGTGTACAATAAGTTTTGGCTCTCACTACCGGAGCTATTGGGCACAACAATAGGCAATACATCACCCAACTCAGTGCACTTCTGCACAACATGAAGAACCGCTATTCTTGTAAAGAAGTATCCGGGAGGCATTATCGTTCCCGGTGCCAGATCCTGATTGGATATTGGGTCGGGAGCACAAAAGAAATTATAACGGTGACCATGTTCAATCGCTATTTCCGGAATTGGTGAATAGGTGCCTAAGCCCAATTGTGTATCACGTTCCTGATGGATCTTCGGCAAAATCTTATCCACATTTGCAGCAGTTATAGTGAGATCATGATTACCCGGAACGTAGGTAACTTTAATTTTCTCTTCCTCAATAATTTGATTCAAGGCACTGATTACTCCTTTATTGGCAGTGGCTATACGCTGCACAAAATCGGTCTGGTCTTTTCCGTTGTAGGTGTCTATATTTGCCGGAACAAACCATTCATCCAACAAATCACCCGCAATAACAAGCTCTTTGATATTGGGTGATTTCCGTACTTCTCCAAGAAAAAGCTCAAGAGAAGCTAGATTCTCTTTACACTCTGCATAAGCAAGATCAGCACCTAAATGCACATCACTAATTACAAAAATAAGATTTCTTTCATTGGTACCATTGCTAAAAGGCTCTACTGAACTAATAGGATCATCACCATCGGAACAGGCGACAAACAAACTCAAAAAGAGTAATAAAGCAGTAAACTTTCTGAGTATACGCATTAACGAGTTTAGATTAAGGTCTTTTTCCATCATATTATCTTTTTAAGTTAACAAAGCTTGCACAAAATTCACTATTCAGCAGTAAAAATAGCAAATTATTAATACATCACAAATATTTATTAACTTAATCTTATCAATGGCAAATGAATGCTTGAAATACTGTACTTCCACAATACTCTAATAGAAATTTTGAATGATAAAGCCCTACATTTTTTTCAACTCCTGATAAAGTCGCTGTATCGGCAAACCCATTACATTGAAGTAACTGCCCGAAATACTTTCTACACCAATAAAACCAATCCACTCTTGCACTCCATATGAACCGGCTTTGTCGAGCGGATGAAAACGATGAACATAAAAATCTATTTCATCATTTGTCAGGGAAGTAAACTTAACTTCAGATACTGCTGAGAAAATCTTTTGCCAATCGGCTGTAGTGAGGCAAACACCGGTAATTACCTGATGTGTCTTTCCTGAAAGTTTACGAAGCATTGCTACTGCATCGGCCTCATCACAAGGCTTTCCAAGCATTTCACCGTCCAGCCACACAATGGTATCTGCTGTTATCACCAATGAACCCGATAAAAGCATCTCCCTGTAAGCTTCCGCCTTCTTTCGGGCTATGTACAGCGGAATCTCCTCTCCTTTCAGTTCAGCGGGAAAAGATTCATCCACATCGGGCAACGTTCTTACTTCGTAATCAATGCCAAGTCCGGTAAGCAACTCTTTTCTACGAGGAGAATTCGAGGCCAGTAAAATGCGGTATTTATTTAAGTTATCTAACACGATTCTATCCTTTATTTATTATCATATTCGGTTACCATCCGAAAGCATCACCCGTCATCCATTTACCTTGCGCTTTTAGCACTTGCTCTATCACATCGCGGCCGCAACCGTATCCTCCATCTTGGTGAGAGATGTAGCATGCCACTTGCTTTACTTCCGAAGCAGCATCTCGTGGACAACAAGGCAATCCGCACGCACGCATTACTTCTAAATCAGGCACATCGTCGCCCATATAAAGAATTTCTTCATCTTTCAATCCATGTTTGTCTCGAAAGTTATGGTAATCGTGTATCTTAACGCATGACGCCATATACACATCCGTAATACCTAGTCCGGTAAAGCGTTTGCGCACCGCATCTGTTCGTCCACCGGTAATGATAGCAACATGAAATCCCTCTTTCACCGCCAATTGCAGAGCATAACCGTCTTTCACGTTAACCGTGCGCATGGGTTCTCCACTAGGATGTAGCGACAGCACATCTGAGCTCAGCACACCATCTACATCGAAAGCAAGAGCTTTTATCTTAGATAAATCATAATTAATCGAACTCATCTTCTATTTAATCATATTGTTAAACATTCAAATTAAAACATTCGCTTGAAAATCAATCCTCGCTTACCAGACGATGAATATCCTCGCTAAGCAAACGATAAATCTCCTGCATCTGCGGTTCGTCGGCAAGCATAGCCAAATGGCTGTCAATCACATTTTGATCACATCTTAAAGCCGGTCCCGTCTGTGCCTCTTTCGGTTGCAACGTGTGCACCTTATGCGATGTCTCATCAATAAGCGGCAACATGGTATCAAACGGAAGATGGTATTTTTGCAATAACTCTGCAGCCAGAGCATACATGTGATTAGTGAAGTTACAAGTAAAGACAGCCGCCAAATGTAAGCTACGTCGTTGCTCGGAAGTTGAGTCGTACACCTTTTGGGAGAGTATGGAAGCTATCTTTTTAAGAAATTCAGCATCTTCTACGGTGCAAGCCTCTATAAAGAAAGGTATTTGGCTAAAATCAGTATCTTGTAGCTTACTGAAAGTCTGCATCGGATAGAGCACTCCATAACGGCTGGTAGCACCCTGCCAGACATCCATCGGAATGCTTCCCGCAGTATGCACCAGCAAAGCGCCCTCTTTTCGGGCAGCAATCTGCGGCAACAACTGTATAAAAGCAGAGTCAGTAAGAGAAACGATATAAAGTTGAGCGTTCGTCACCACCTCACCCAGATCAGTAGTAAATTCGGCCTCTACCGCATCTGCCAATATGCGTGCCGACTCTTCCGTGCGACTATACACTTGAACGATACGAAACCCTTTCCGATAAAGTGCCTTTGCTAGGTTGGTAGCTAAGTTACCGGCACCAATAAAGACTATCGGAGTATCTTCTATACTTCTTTTCATTTTGTACGTATCTTTATTATTTGAGTTCAGCTCACTCAAGTTTACTCTCCTCCAAACTTATTGATATGTATTTTTTCCCATTGCAAATGTTCCTCGTCAAAAGGTTTGCGTTCCATGCCTTTATGCCCGATGGCAATAATAGAGAGCACTTGCAACTGCAATGGAATATCGAGAACACCACGCACAAACTCGTCTGAAGGCATGCCAGCAGCAGTATGGCGCTCGCGCACTTGTATCCAGCAACTACCCAAGCCCAAATCTTCTGCTTGAAGTTGAATCATGATAGAAGCTATCGACGCATCTTCTATCCATACATCGCTAGCCAAAGGATCAGCCGTAACCACAATAGCCAGAGCTACATCTCCCAGAAAAGAGGCAGCATGTTCTTTGCAATGTGCTAGTTGTTGAAGTTGTTCTTTGTTATCTACTGCGATAAACTGCCACGAGTTACTCCTCTTTGAAGTGGGAGACATCAGTGCCGCTTTGAGCAACGTAACCACCTGTTCCTGAGTCAGTTCTTCGTCAGTAAACTTCCGCATACTGCGACGATTCTTTATTAATTCGCTAAAATCTTCCATGCCGTATTATATTTCTAGTCGTTAATCCTTGCTGCAAAGATACAAAAGTTAGAGCTAATAGCAACATTAATTGATGGCTCTATAGCGAATAAAGTGGATCTGCCAATTTGCTTCCGGATGTATTCTTAACGTGATCAATTAGCTATCTTCTATATCCTCCAATAAATACGTTTTATTTACAAACAAGGATCTTATTGGTGATGATATAACTTCACCGCGGTGAATTAACTAGATCAGCACGGTGAATTAACTACTTCACCGCGGTGATCTAGTTAGTTCAGCAAATCCCTCTCAGAAGGCCTGTAGGGCTAGATCCATAATCTTTACATATAAACATCGTAACAGACGCAAGGTTACACATAATAAACAAAATGACCCACACTAAACATTGCAATAGAAGCAGATAAATAATAGAAATTTATCGAGTATAGAAAGAATTGCGTATTTTTGTATCCTCATTTCATACAATCTTTAAATAACAGTAGAAAATGAAAAAGCGAATAACAAGAGACGATTACATTAAAGCGAATCGTAAAGCCAGTCGAGAAGAAGAAATCGAGGCTCACGGACATCCAATTAGTTTTAAGAGGGTGCACAAATCCAAGAAAGTTTATAACCGCAAAAAGACAAAGGCAGGCAATAAGGGTCTGCCTTATTCTTTTCCTCTAGCAGCATAAATTCCTCCCGCTCACCCACCAAATTCCTTGAAATTTCATTCTTATCCAAACAACTAGTGTAAAGTAATAGAGAAGCAAACTCTCTTCACTCTAATATTTGCGCATTTCTTATTCCATATAATAAAGAAGATTCACTCTGCAGACTTAATGAAGAACAAATAAAAAAAGTATATTTGTCGCATAATGCCATTGAGACTTACAACATATTATCGAGGAAAAGATATTCCGAACTTACCGGGGAAAAATATTTTTCACTCTAAAGAATTGTTTCTGATGTATGAAGCAACTCCCGGCTATACACCTATATTAATAGTAGCATCCAAAGAAGACAAGCCAATCGCCAAACTATTAGCCACCACCCGCAGAAGCACCCACCTACTCCCATTAGGTTTCACCAAGCGTTGCGATGTGTATGGAGTTGGCGAATACTTGGATGAGCAAGTAGACAAAGAGGCCATTTTTAGCGAAATGTTGGAACATCTCAGTAACGACGCTTTACGAGAAGCCTTTCTTATCGAATTTCGCAATCTCGAAAATCCGATGTTTGCTTACAAATACTTCCGTTCTAATCACTATTTTGCAGTGAACTGGATGAGAGTAAGAAACTCTCTCCATAGCCTGAAATATGTAGAAGAACGTTTTAGCTCTTCACGCATTAGACAAATAAGGAAAGGACTAAAAAATGGTGCAGAAGTACACGAAGCACATTCGATAGAAGAAATACAAGCCGTCTCTCACATGATGAGCCGCATATATTCATCTCGTATCCGAAGATATTTCCCCGGATTTGAGTTCTTTAAGAATATGGATACACGTATCATAGAACACCGGTTTGGCAAAATTTTTGTAGTGAAGTATAAAGAAAAAGTGATTGGAGGTGCTGTCTGCGTATTCTCCGAAGGGACCGCATATCTCTGGTTTTCAGGAGGAATGCGTAAAACGTATGCTCCGCAATATCCTGGTGTTTTATCTGTATGGATGGCTTTGAAAGACGCTCATCAGAATGGATACCAACATTTGGAATTTATCGACGTAGGCCTACCATTCCGCAAGCACGGATATCGTAATTTCGTTCTACAATTCGGAGGAAAGCAAAGTAGTACACGCCGATGGTTTCGTCTGCGATGGAATTTTTTAAATAATATCCTAATTAAAATATCCATTTAACAGTATTTATCGTACTGGAAACAATCCTTAAAACTTCTCACTTAATTGAGGAAATATTTCTTTATTATGCAATAATTGCGTTTCTTTGTGCTGTTTTTAGGCAGAAAAAACACATTTAAAGTTCAAATAAAAACTTATAGTTATGAAGATTTCACACATTGAGCACTTAGGCATTGCTGTAAAAAGCATCGAAGAAGCTCTCCCTTACTACGAAAATGTATTAGGTTTGAAATGTTACAACATTGAGACCGTTGAAGACCAAAAAGTAAGAACCGCATTCCTGAAAGTAGGACAAACAAAAATCGAGTTACTCGAGCCTACTTGCCCCGAAAGTACCATCGCAAAATTTATTGAAAACAAAGGTGTAGGCGTTCATCACGTAGCATTTGCCGTTGAAGATGGAGTAGCAGAAGCTTTAATCGAAGCTGAAAGTAAAGAAATTCGCTTGATAGACAAAGCTCCACGCAATGGTGCAGAAGGATTAAGCATTGCTTTTCTTCACCCAAAATCAACTCTTGGTGTATTGACCGAACTTTGCGAGCACTAATTTCTTCGCATAATCGATAATAACACTTTATTACTAATCTTATTATTAACGCTTAAATATAAAATTCATGAGTAACCAGCTTGAAAAAGTAAAAGAGCTTATTGAACTTCGCACTCAAGCTCGCTTAGGTGGTGGCGAAAAAGCTATAGAGAAACAACATGCAAAAGGAAAATATACCGCTCGTGAGCGTATGGCCCAATTGTTGGATGAAGGTAGTTTCGAAGAAATGGATATGTTTGTAGAACACAGATGTACCAACTTTGGCCAAAATAAAAAACATTTCCTTGGCGACGGTGTCGTAACTGGATACGGAACCATTGAAGGCAGATTAGTGTACGTTTTTGCACAAGATTTCACTGTATTTGGTGGTTCTTTGTCTGAAACAATGGCTCAGAAAATTTGTAAAGTAATGGATATGGCCATGAAGATGGGTGCACCTTGCATCGGCATCAATGATTCAGGTGGTGCTCGTATTCAAGAAGGTATCAACGCATTAGCAGGTTATGCTGAGATTTTCCAACGTAACATCATGGCTTCGGGCGTTATTCCTCAAATATCAGGTATCTTTGGCCCTTGTGCCGGTGGTGCAGTTTACTCTCCAGCTTTGACAGACTTTACACTAATGACAGAAGGTACATCTTACATGTTCCTTACCGGACCAAAAGTCGTGAAAACCGTAACTGGAGAAGATGTTACTCAAGAAAATCTTGGTGGTGCAAGCGTGCACGCTTCTAAATCAGGTGTTACTCACTTCACTGCTACCAATGGTGAAGAAGGTTTGGCTATCATACGCAAACTATTGAGCTACATTCCACAAAACAATCTTGAAGAAGCTCCTATCATAAATTGCACAGACCCAATCGACCGCTTGGAAGATTCTCTAAACGAGATTGTCCCTGATAGCCCCAACAAGCCATACGATATGTATGAAGTAATCGGTGCTATCGTTGATAATGGCGAATTCCTTGAAGTGCAAAAAGACTATGCTAAAAACATCATCATTGGTTTCTCACGCTTCAACGGACAATCAGTAGGTGTAGTTGCCAACCAACCTAAATTCCTTGCTGGCGTACTCGATAGCAATGCTTCACGCAAAGCTGCACGTTTCGTACGCTTCTGCGATGCATTCAACATTCCTTTGGTAACATTGGTAGACGTTCCGGGATTCCTTCCAGGTACAGGACAAGAGTACAATGGTGTTATTCTGCATGGAGCTAAATTGCTTTACGCTTACGGCGAAGCTACAGTTCCTAAAGTAACAGTTACTCTACGTAAATCATATGGTGGTTCGCACATCGTAATGAGTTGCAAGCAACTACGCGGCGACATGAATTATGCATGGCCTACAGCTGAAATTGCCGTAATGGGTGGTGCAGGTGCAGTAGAAGTGCTATATGCTAAAGAAGCCAAAGAGGCAGCCGATCCAGCAGCATTCATGGCCGAGAAAGAAGCAGAATACACCAAGCTGTTTGCTAATCCATACAATGCAGCCAGATATGGTTATATTGACGATGTTATCGAACCGAGAAATACTCGTTTCCGCATTATCCGTGCACTACAACAGCTGCAAACTAAAAAGTTAACTAACCCTGCCAAAAAGCATGGTAATATTCCATTATAACTTTTAATACAAACATTGTTATGAATAAAAGAAAAATAGGAATACTTATCGTTTTGTTGGCAGCAGTTTGCTTTAGCTCGTATGGGCAAGGAGCAAAAAGTCTGAAGATCAACGAAATACTGGTAAACAACACCGACAACTACCAAGATGATTATGGTAAGCATAATGCTTGGGTAGAAATCTTTAATACATCGTTTGCCAGCGTTGATATTGCTAGTTGCTACCTAACAAATGATAAGCGAGTTCTGAACCCCAACCTAGGTATAGAGGAACGGGTAAACATGATGTATTCTATTCCAAAAGGTGATGTTCTTACGGAAATAGCTCCCAGACAACACTTGCTCTTTTGGGCAGACGGTATGCCAAATAAAGGAACGTTTCACTTGAATTTCAAAGTGGATTCTATAGCGCCGAACTGGATTGCGCTATATGATGCAAATGGAAAAACATTAATTGACTCCGTTACCATACCCGCTAATATTCCGGCCAACTTTTCGTATGCACGCGAAGTTGACGGTCACAGTAAATGGGTATTGAAAGGTGGAGATGAAAACAGTTATGTAACTCCAAGCACCAATAATCAGACTCAGGACAAAAAAGAGAAAATTGACGGTTTTCGTAAACATGATGCATCAGGAATAGGTATGGCGATCATGGCTATGAGTGTTGTTTTCTGTGGGCTGATCTTGCTGTATCTTTCATTCCGTATTATTGGTTATATAAGTGTCAAGCTGGCTAAGAGAAATGCCATGAGAGCACACGGTATTACTGATAAGAAAGAAGCAAAAGAGAAAGCTATCGGATCAGAATCAGGAGAAGTCTTTGCTGCCATCGCCTTAGCACTGCATGAATATCAAGACAACGTTCACGACATAGAAGATACGATTCTTACCATTAACAGGGTAAAACGTAACTACTCACCGTGGAGTTCAAAGATATACACTTTGCGTCAGACACCTCGAAAATAAGTCAAAATCCTAAATGAATAATCAAGATGAAACAATATAAGTATAAAATCAATGGCAACCTCTACAATGTTACTGTAAACGACATTGAAGAAAATGTGGCTCGCGTAGAGGTAAACGGAACTCCTTATACCGTGGAGATGGATAAACCCTTAAAGGCCACTCCAAAGCCAATCACCCGTCCAGCCGCTGCTCCCAAGACATCGACAGGTACTCCTGTGGTAGCTAAACCGGCTACGACTTCGAGTAAAAGCGGAGTAAAATCTCCACTACCTGGAATTATCCTCGACATTAAAGTAAAAGAGGGCGATGCAGTTAAGAAAGGACAACTCATTCTCGTTCTCGAAGCCATGAAAATGGAAAACAACATCAATGCCGACAAAGACGGTGTAGTATCAGCAATTAAAGTAAGTAAAGGTGACTCTGTTCTGGAAGGAACCGACTTAATCATAATCGAATAGTCTTATGGGAGAATTTATGTCATTCATCTCGAACAACCTCGCTGACTTCTGGGGATATACAGGATTTGCCAACGCAACGCCCCAACACCTCATCATGCTAGCTGTAGGTTTGTTCTTCCTCTTTCTTGCAATCAAGAAAGACTTTGAACCGATGCTCCTTATTCCTATTGGATTTGGTATCCTCATCGGTAATATTCCTTTCAAAATAGATGCCGGACTTGAAGTTGGGCTCTACGAACAAGGTTCAGTACTAAACATCCTGTATCAGGGAGTCAAAACCGGATGGTATCCCCCATTAGTCTTCTTAGGCATTGGTGCCATGACAGACTTCTCGGCATTGATATCCAATCCGAAGTTGATGCTCGTTGGCGCAGCTGCACAGTTTGGTATCTTTGGAGCCTACATGGTTGCCTTGGCACTTGGCTTTGAGCCCAATCAGGCAGCTGGTATCGCCATTATTGGTGGTGCTGACGGACCAACAGCCATCTTCCTCGCCTCAAAATTGGCGCCAAACTTGATGGGTGCCATTGCCGTATCAGCGTATTCATATATGGCATTAGTCCCTGTTATACAGCCACCGGTGATGCGCTTATTAACAACTAAGAAAGAAAGATTGATCCGTATGAAACCTGCTCGTCAGGTATCTCATACAGAGAAAATCATGTTCCCGATTATAGGCTTACTACTCACTTGCTTCTTGGTTCCTTCGGGTCTGCCATTACTAGGAATGCTCTTCTTTGGTAATTTACTAAAAGAGAGTGGAGTAACCCGTCGTCTAGCTGATACTGCAAGTGGTCCGTTGATTGATACGATCACGATGTTGTTAGGACTAACCGTTGGTGCCTCAACACAAGCAAGCGAGTTCTTGACATCTAGTACTCTTTATATCTTCTTCCTAGGATTTATGGCATTTATCATTGCCACAACTTCAGGAGTCCTTTTTGTTAAGGGATTCAACTTGCTACTTTCGAAAACCAACAAGATCAATCCACTTATTGGTAATGCAGGGGTATCAGCTGTACCAATGTCAGCACGTATCTCACAGAATGTTGGTTTGGAATACGATCCAACCAATTATCTACTGATGCATGCCATGGGCCCGAACGTAGCAGGAGTTATTGGCTCTGCCGTTGCAGCCGGTGTGCTACTCGGATTCTTAATTTAATCTTTTTTCATTTTTTTTTAAATATTATTCATGAAAACAAGACCGCCTTTATCCTTCAATGTAGGGAAGAGGCGGTTTTTTCTATTTTCTGCAATCACTTCCGCTAAAAAACATTAAACATGAATCTTCTTATTACGACATTTTCGTAACAAGAAGATTATTAGTATATTGCACTCATATAAATGAAATACAATACACTATAATCCATGAAAAAAATAACAACACTAATCCTTCTCTGTGTTTGTGTCATCACAAAAGCACAAAGTATTATCTCTATTCAAGAAGCAATTGCAAACTACGATTACGAAACAGCACTTAAGCTTATTGAAAAAGAAAGAACAGTCACCACCAAACTTCTATTTCAGAAAGCTCAAGCCCTAAAAGGACTCAACTTGCCAACTGATGCACTGGAGGTATTCCGAAGAATAACAATAACTGAACCTGAAAACCAACGTGCACTGATAGAGATGGCCGAATGCTACAAGCTATTAGGAAATTTTACAGATGCGCTAGGGTGTTATGAGAAAGTGCTTCAACTAAATCCAACCAATAAATATGTTCAACTACAACACATCAATCTACTTTGTAGTCTGGAACGTTTCAAAGCCGGCAAATCAGCATGTGACGAACTGATGAAGAACGATAGTTCTGTTGTATCTAAGCGTTTATTAGCGCTGTGCTATGAAGGTTTAGAAGAATCAGATTCAGCCATTACCTGCTACAACACGATCTTGCAAACCGTACCTGAAGATTATCTTTCTGTCGCTCGCTTAGCCAATTTGTACATAAAGGCAAATAAAATGGAAGCTGCTATCAAGTGTACAGAAACCTATCGGGAGAAAGATAGTACCAATCTATTCGTGAACAAACAAAATGCACTAGCCTATTGCTTGAACAAAGACTACCCTATAGCAACTCAACGTTATGAATACCTTGTCAATCAAGGAGACTCAAGTCACCTTACTTGTTATTATTTAGGTATATGTTATTATGCCACTGAGAATTTTTACGAAGCACACGACTTCCTCAACATTGCGCTCAAGAACGACCCCAAAAACGTAAACTTGCTCTACTATATGGCCCGTAGCTGTGCCAAAACATCCTGGAAGAAAGAAGGTGTGGAATATATGAATCAAGCGATTGCCCTCACTATCCCTTCAGATACCACGCTAACCCGACTATATATCGGATTGGCCGATTGCTACAAATTAGCAGGAATGCCTCAAAATCAGATTGAAGCTCTGCAAGAGCAATACAAGTATGACAGTAAAAACACCAAGTTGCTTTACCAAATGGGTGCCATATATCAAGATGCACTCAAAAATAACAAAAAAGCGGAGCAATATCTGGAGATGTATCTTAAGACCAAGCCGAAAGAAAAGACAGAAGAAGCAACTCAGCTCAACAGCAAAGGAGAGATAGAAGTAGGCGAGGCAGCTTATTATAACGCAACCACAAAACGCCTAGAGCAAATACGTAAAGATCGTTTTTTTAAAGAAGGCATCCCTGAAAAAGAATTTAAAAAGAAAGAAGTCTCAACAGCAAAAGAGATGATTACAGTTGAGTAGAATCAGTTTCTAGTTATCCATGAAAACGTTTGCGCAGATATATTATTAAGAATAAAGATAGAAAAAGAAAACATAGATAAACATACGCTATATTAGTGCTGTTAATACATAAATAACCCACTAATATCATGAAAAAGTGCCTCTTCTTGCTAAGTTGTTTATTACTATCTATCAGTATTGATGCAGCTATGAATGTGACTAAAATTGATCCACCGTTCTGGTATACCGGCATGCACAACCCCGAATTGCAACTAATGGTGTATGGAGAAGGAATCGGAAATGCTTCCGTAACGGTTAACTATCCGGGAGTCTCTCTTGGGAGTATAGTAAAACTTGAGAGTGATAATTACCTGCTGATCTATCTGACACTAGATAAAAATGCAAAACCCGGCAAAATACAGTTGACTTTCAACCAAGGAAAAAAGAAGATCGTTAAAGAGTACGAGCTAAGGGCTCGCAAAATGAAAGGAAGTGAACGCAAAGGTTTCGATGCTTCGGACGCTCTTTACTTGTTGATGCCCGATCGTTTTGCTAATGGTAATCCGGATAATGACCAAATTAAAGGCATGGCTCCTTATACCGTTGACCGCAATGATCCGAATGCACGCCACGGAGGCGACTTAGCCGGTGTGGAGCAGCATCTTGATTATTTCTCAGATCTCGGTATCACCGCACTTTGGTTCACTCCGGTGCTGGAGAACAACATGACTGGAGGTTCTTATCATGGCTATGCTACCACAGATTACTATAAGGTAGACCCTCGCTTCGGTACCAACGAAGAATATAGATCACTGATCGAAAAGGCTCATGGCAAAGGAATAAAGATGGTGATGGACATGATTTTCAATCACTGCGGCGTAGAGCACCCGTGGATCAAAGATATGCCATCAAAAGATTGGTTTAATCATTCTGACTTTAAAACAAACTTTGTGCAGACTTCTTTTAAACTCACCCCACATGTTGATCCATATGCTTCACAATATGATTTCAGCCAGATGAGTGATGGATGGTTTGTCACTGCCATGCCCGATCTTAACCAACAAAATCCACACGTATATCGCTATCTGGTGCAAAACAGCTTCTGGTGGATAGAGTATTCTGGAATAGACGGAATACGTATGGACACCTATCCTTATGCTAATTATGATGCTATGAGCAACTGGATGAAAGAGCTCAACGAAGAATATCCTAATTACAACGTAGTAGGCGAAACGTGGGTTACCGAACCGGCATATACTGCTTGGTGGCAAAAGGATTCCAAACTGTCCGCACCACGAAACAGCAACCTTAAAACTGTTATGGATTTTAGTTTATACGATAAGATAAGCACAGCGAAAGGCGAAGAAACTGATCCTTACTTTACCGGACTAAATCGTATCTATAACAATTTTGTGTACGACTTCCTTTACCCCAATCCAGCTTCCGTATTAGCATTCTACGAGAATCATGACACAGATAGATTTCTTGGCGACGGGCAAGATTTAAAAGCTTTGAAGCAAGCTGTAACTTTACTACTCACCACTCGCCGCATCCCTCAGTTATATTATGGAACGGAAGTGATGATGAACGGCACTAAAGGCAAGAGCGACGGCTATGTACGCAAAGATTTTCCCGGAGGATGGGCCGGAGATAAAGAGAATCTATTAACCTCAGCCGGCAGAAATAAAATTCAAAATGAGTGTTACAATTTCTACCGTACCATCTTGCAATGGCGCAAAGGCAACGATGTGATAGCTAAAGGAAATATGATTCAGTTTATGCCACAAGATGGCGTATACGTTTACGCCCGCCAATACAATAGCAAAACAGTGATGGTGTTTCTCAACGGAACGAATGAAGAGGTAACGCTCCCACTCAGCTATTATGCAGAAATATTGAAGGATAAATCGCAAGGAAAAGAAATCATTAGCGGCCAAACCATCGAATTGGACAAAGAACTGACTATGACTGCCAAAGAATCGATGATAATTGAGCTATAGATCGATTGAGAAATCACCGTTTGTCAATAATTAGCAGGACCTCCTACGGGCCCTGTGAGAAGGGTAAATAGAAGTAGTGAATTCAACACGCTGATCTAGTTAATTCAACATGCTGAAGTATAAGCTCAACGAGAACTGACCTGTTTGTTAATAATAAAGAATTTCATATTACAATGAGTTGCACTAATAATATTTTAAACTCTCCTTATGCAAAAAAAAGAATCCCCGATAATTCTTCTAAAAGAATATCGGGGATTACTATGTTTAAAGGTGTTATTGTAATCTTTCGATTATTCAGCTAGTTTGCCAGCTGAACCAAGTACGCTCTCAATTTTATGTTTGTAGAGCTTCTTCATGTTGTCGCGAGCCGGTCCTAGATATTTACGAGGATCGAATTCAGCTGGTTTTTCTGCAAAGACTTTACGAACAGCAGCAGTCATAGCCAAACGACTGTCTGAGTCAATATTGATCTTACAAACAGAAGAAGCAGCAGCTTTACGAAGTTCTTCTTCAGGGATACCGATAGCATCCTTCATTGCACCACCATATTTATTGATAGTTTCAATTTCTTCTTCAGGAACTGAAGAAGATCCATGAAGAACGATAGGAAAACCAGGAAGTTCTTTCATAACGCCATCCAATACATCGAATGCCAATGGAGGAGGAATCAAACGACCGTTAGCGTCACGAGTACATTGATCCGGAGTAAATTTGTTAGCACCATGAGAAGTACCAATAGAGATAGCTAAGCTATCGCAACCTGTTTTAGTAACAAAATCAACTACTTCTTCAGGTTTTGTATATGTGTGATGGTCAGCAGAAACTTCATCTTCAACTCCGGCAAGTACACCGAGTTCGCCTTCCACTGTAACATCAAACTGATGAGCATATTCTACAACTTTCTTTGTAAGAGCTACGTTTTCATCATAAGGAAGATGAGAACCGTCGATCATCACAGAAGAGAATCCCATGTCGATGCATGATTTGCAAGTTTCCAATGAATCACCATGATCAAGGTGTAACACGATCTCAGGTTTTGCACAACCTAATTCTTTTGCATACTCAACAGCACCTTCGGCCATGTAACGAAGCAAAGTTTGGTTTGCATAAGCACGAGCACCTTTAGAAACCTGAAGAATAACAGGAGATTTGGTTTCTGAAGCAGCCATAATAATAGCTTGTAACTGTTCCATATTATTAAAGTTAAAAGCAGGAATTGCATATCCGCCCTTAATTGCTTTGGCAAACATCTCTTTGGTGTTTACAAGGCCTAAATCTTTGTAACTAATCATGTTTTTACAATTTATTGTTAGTGAATTAAAAATCTACGCAAAAGTAAGAATAATAGTTTAATTAGAAGAACGAGACAATAACAAATCTATCCTTAATATCTACATTTAAAGTCAATTACAGAGAATTAAGTATCATTTGACAATAGATTGTAATCTCCACGTAGCAATCAGCTTTATCCATTGCATAACCTTTGCATTTTGTTAATAAACAAACAAACCGTGGCCTGTGTTTACGAGCTACGGTCTGTTTATAGAATATTATAAAAGAAAAGCGATTTCCTCTATTTAGTCAAGTAGATAATAGTTGGTAAATGATCGCTATAACCATTTAGCCAAGTTTTACCGCCGTAAGTTCGGAATGGAGAGCCCTTATATTTACCCTCTTGTTCAAACAAGTACGGACGCTTAAAAACTTCATTATGATCATATTTCAATCCTTTTTTGGCGTGAAGCAACGAAGAAGAGATCATTATCTGGTCGAACAAGTTCCATTTTCCATGATAGAGCAAAGTACCCACACCTTTATCCTCCAGTGTTTCCCACCAAGGATTGTATAATTCTCCCTTTTTCACCTGTTTCTCATACTTTTTAGCTCCCAAAGCAACAGATACACTTTCGTCCATCGGATCATCATTCAGATCTCCCATCACAATAAGTTTCAGTTGCTTATCGGCACGTATCAATGAATCTTTGAGAGCTTTCACTTGTACTGCCGCACGGACACGAGCCGGTGACGTTGCTCCACGAGAAGGCCAATGATTCACTATTACACAAACATCATCTCCTGCCAACTTACCATTAACAACCAAAAAGCCACGAGTCTTATGAATCGTATCATTAACATAAATATATGGAACCAATTTACTCGAAGTGACTGTAAATAACTTAGGATTATAAAGCAGGGCACAGTCTATACCACGCTTGTCCGGCCCTTCATAATGAACTATTTTATATCCCCTAGACATCAATGCCAGTTGTTTCACCAAATCGTTGAGTACACGAATATTCTCGACCTCTGCTACCCCTATAACAGAAGGGCCTTCCGCTACCTTATCACAAGAAAGTTCACTCAACACTTTGGAGATATTTTTCAATTTTGCTTCGTATTTAGCAGAAGTCCATTTCATGTCACCATTGGGCAGAAATTCATAATCATCCTTTCCTGTATCATGAATAGTATCAAATAGATTCTCTAAGTTATAAAACGCCACACTGTAAAGTGAAGACTTCTTTTCCTGAGCGTGAATAAAAACAGGAAGTAAAAGCAGCAGAGAAAACATTAAAAATGATTTTTTCATTAATTTTAATTATTAGAAACTAATTCGATTTAGCATCACATTCAGATTACAAATATCTTCAAAAAAAGAATATTGTGCACATTAAAATACATTTTTCTAGCCATATATTTTTTTAAATACATTTTTTTTTATTCTTTTGCATAGCTTTAAGACCAAAATAGAATACACCACTCATGGAATAAACAAAAACTAACAAGTATTGCATTCCAATTCCATATAAAAACACAGAGACCAGACATTTTTAAACAAACATATACAATTTATAAAAAACAATTACCTATGAGGAATTTGAATTATCTAAAACTATTCATCGGGCTCATGCTCGCAATGACTGCAACAACTTTTACGAGCTGTGTTGACGATAATGATGACACAGAAGCTCCATTTTTAGAAGTTACTCCGGCTAATTTGGCCTTCGATACGAATGGCAACCCTGTTGAGGGTAGTCAAGCAGCTTTTGAGATCTCAACTAATCGTCACTGGACAGCAACCGTTAAAGATGACAAAAGTTGGGTAACACTTTCAAAGACTGAAGGAGATGGTTCTGCTACAGTTCAAGTTAGCATTCCTGAAAACATTAATGACCAAGCAAGCGTAGTTATCCAAATATCAAATAAGGTCGGCCCGTTAATGTCGGAAACAATCACGATTAAAAGTGGAAATGTAACCCCTACAACAGTAATTTACCACGAATCTATGGGTACAACTGCAGTAGCAAGTCCATATCCCTATGTTGACGCATACACAGGATGGGACAAATCTGGTACAGGTTCTGCCGAGATTACCTACTCAGGTCAAAAATCAAGCATCCGTTCAAGCGGCTTAGCCAATACAGGCGCATATGAAGGAGCTTCCGGACCTAACGTACTATTCTTCGGAACTTCTCCAAGTGATTTCCAAATCAACAAAATTGCTATAACTTCGGAACAGACTAATCTTAAGCTAACATTTGGCGCAAGTTATTCATTTAAGGCAGATGGCGCTACTGATTATGACAACACATTTGACCCATCTAAATTTACAGTATCGTTAAGTTCTGATGGTATCGTTTGGGTTCCTATCACTTACACTAAGAACAGTGGTGATGCGGCTTCTCCATACTGGGTTTTGGCTACTGCTGACTTTACTCTAAAACAGCCTGCAACAAGCCTATATGTGAAATTTACAGCCTTGGCATCTTCAGCTTTCCGCCTTGATGACATCACTCTAACAACAGGTACCGGAGGCCAACAAGT
This sequence comes from Bacteroides ihuae, assembly GCF_900104585.1. Taxonomy (GTDB): domain Bacteria; phylum Bacteroidota; class Bacteroidia; order Bacteroidales; family Bacteroidaceae; genus Bacteroides; species Bacteroides ihuae. The sequence continues at coordinate 144,830 of NZ_FNVX01000005.1, read as the reverse complement.
AGACTTTGCAGTTCCAACAATCACAGCGGTCAATCCTACCTCTTTAAATTTCATTGCAACAGGTGAAGCTAAAACAATTGATGTTTCAGTTGTAAACCAAGGTAGCAATGTACTTTCCACAAGTGGGTTGAGCGGCACACTTTCAGCATCTGTAAGTGGAACTACCGTAACTGTTACAGCTACAGAAAACAATGCTACTGCCATTAGCCAGACACTCACAATAGAGCTTCAAAATGGCAACAGCGTTACAGTCCCTGTAACACAAGATGCTAAGAGCGTTGACGGAGAGAAGACATTTACAATGACTGCACAGAATATTGTAGACGGCATAACCGGAACAGTTGCTCTTACAGCCAATACTTATGGAGCACAAAAGATTGACGATCCGGCAACATGGTACACATGGGGCTCTAGTGGATTGAATTTCACCGGAGTAAAACTTCTTATAGCTTCCACCGCTAATGGTGGCGGCATACAAGTGCAAGGAAATGCGTCAACTTTAGCTAGCCAAGGTAGAATTGCCAATGTTACAGCTTTGTCGAACATACAATCGATGGAAATTGTACTACGAGTAGTAACTACGAGCACTTTTGAACCAGGTTACAATGTTTATGCCGGCACTTCTGCTAATCCATCAAGTGCAGATACAAAGATAGCCGCCACATCTACAGACGAAACCGTTGAAGGCTTTAAAATATACACTCAAAAGTTCGACTTCAGTAGTGGAAGTTATAGCTATTTCACTATTATGAATGATCTAGCAGGTGCATTGTACATAGATTCTATTAAAATTACGTACAAGTAATAAATTGTAAACAATAAGACCAGGCCTCTCAGAAGGAATAAATTCCTCTGAGAGGTACTCTTATTAAATATCCCATAAATGAGATTAATACAGAAATATTGTACCAATGTGGTGAAAATTGTCTTGCTGACAACCCTTATATTTTCTATAAACGCATGCAGCAAAGACGATTCGGAAACAACCTCCCTACAGAACGAAGCATACTGGAAGATATCTTCAACAGTAAGCTATGCAGAGGGTTCTTCGGCTATTATTATAACGGGTAAACCCAATACCGCATGGAGTGCTGAGATTACTGAAGGCAGCGCATGGTGTTCGTTCAGTAGCAAAGACTTCGTCAACTCAGCAAGTAAAGTCGGAACTGTGAAAGAAGGGCTTAATGTACTATATGTATATTACAAAGCTAACACAGGAGCAGAACAACGTCCAGCTAAAATATCTTTTCAATTTGAGGGAGGAGCAGCGCAAACGTTCGATCTGAATCAACTATCGCAAGTACAGCAAAATCTGCCGGCATTTACTACATGGGTTGAAATACCCGAGCGCAAAGAAAATGCCAATTATCAGTATGTGACGCATTATGCCACTTTAAGTAATAAAAAAATAAGAAACTATTCAATTTGCTTCGACAAGACTAGAAAAGCAGCATTATGGGTCGCTTACCCCATACATTCGGCATATCTAGGTTCTGGAGGACGTACCGATGCTTGGGCATTCGATCCTATCATATCGAGCATTTATCAGGCAAACTGTGTAGATCGATCTTACAATGGAGCATACGACCGCGGTCACCAAATACCCTCTGCCGACCGTCTGGCAACTACCGAATTTAATTCGCAGACATTTTACATGTCTAATATGACTCCACAGCTTAATCGCCTGAACCAAGATATGTGGGCAAAACTTGAAGCAAAGGTCCGTCAGAACAACTGTTCAGATACATTGTATGTTGTTACCGGAGCTTATTTCAATTCCGTTGCCACCACTACCGATGGTGCCGGCAACAGTGTTTCCATCCCCACAAACTATTTCAAGGTTCTGTTACGAACTAAGAGTGGATCGACAGGTAAAGCTATTAAAGATTGTTCGGACAGTGAACTAATCTCAATTGGATTCTGGGTAGACCACCAATCTTACGGCAACATTGAGCCTCCACGCTCCATTTGCACGTCTGTAGCTGAAATTGAATCAAAAACCGGTTTCAAATTCTTCCCTCAGATATCCAATGCAGTGAAACAGCAAAACAATCCTACTCAATGGGGTATAAACTAACAATTTGATTTATGAGAAAGCTAATTATTTTCATCGCGTTCTTTACGATACTGGCATCTTTCAGTTTCGCACATAAACCGTATAAGGTAGTTTTCTACAATGTCGAAAATTTCTTTGATACAATTAATGATCCAGAAGTTTTAGATGATGAATTTACTCCTGAAGGAGTAAAGAAATGGAACGCACCTAAATATAATAAAAAGCTGAGCAATATTGAAAGAGCATTGTTCGACATCGCATCTATCGACAAAGATTATCCGGCTATTATTGGCTTCTCCGAAGTCGAAACCCGCGGAGTTTTGGACGATATTGCATCAACACGCAAACTGTTACCAGCCAACTATCGAATCGTTCATTTTGATTCTCCTGAGGCCCGTGGTGTTGATGTTGCCTTCCTTTATCGCCCCGATGTGTTTAAAATAGAGGGACAACATCCCGTAAAAACGGTTATTCCTTCTCTACCTGATTTTAAAACACGCGATATCCTCACTATGTGGGGAACCATTGAGAACGAGCCTTTTTTCTTTATGGTGGCACACTGGCCTTCTCGCTTAGGAGGCAAGGAAGTTTCCGAATTTAAACGTATCGCTGTAGGTAAACAGATGCGTAGCATTGCAGACTCGGTATTAAGAGCTAACCCGGCAACAAAGATAGTCGCAATGGGCGATTTCAATGATGACCCTACAGATAAAAGCATATCGCAAGGATTGAACGCCAAATTCAAGCTAAAAGATCTGGCTCAAGGAGATTTTTATGATCCTTACGCAGACATGCTCAAAGCAGGTTTCGGAACATTGGCTTATGGTGATGCCTGGAATATTTTCGACAACATTGTCGTAACAGAGAATCTAGCCAAAGGCTCTAGCGGTGTTCTTAAATTGCAAACAGCTCCCGGCTCAAAATTCTATGGAAATATCTTCAAGCAACCTTACATGGTGCAAAAAGAAGGGCAATACAAAGGATATCCCTTACGAACTTATGTGGGCAACAACTTCCAAGGAGGTTTTAGTGACCACTTTCCCGTATATATCTATATAGGCAAATAAAATACTTTACTATTTATGAAAATAAGAACAATTCTAATTATGGTACTATCTTTGATTTCGCTCAGTGCTTTTGCACAGAATGGCGGTATCAAAGGTAAAGTCGTTTCCCGTACTACACATGCAGCTATAGACGGTGTGAAAGTCACTTTGACACCGGGAAATGTAACGACAAAAACCGATGCGAAAGGATATTTCGTAATTGAAAATTTAGCAAAAGGAGAATACTCTCTGACTTTTGAGGCTGTAGAGTTTGAATCTCTTACGATTGCTGCTCGCGTAGATAAATTGGTGAGAGATCTTAATAATGTAGTATTAGTTCCTGAGAGAGCAACCCCAATACAGGATGACGCTATCTTTGCTGAATTTGATACCGAAACTCTTAATGACGCTCAATCACTCCCCTCTTCACTATCGGCTTCCAAAGATGTTTTCAATAACATTGCATCCTATAAATTCAGTGAGATGCGGTTCAATGTTCGTGGTTATGACTCTCAATACTCAGATGTATACATGAATGGGATACAACTAAATGACGCAATGACAGGTTATACACCTTGGTCATTATGGGGTGGTCTAAACGATGCAACACGTAACCAAGAAATTACGTCAGGTTTGAACATGGGTGAAATGGGAATTGGTGGCATTGGTGGTACTACCAATATCAACACTCGTCCTTCACAAATGCGTAAAGGCTTTCGTGCAAGCTTGGTGAACGGTAACGCAATGTACCGTTTCCGTGGAATGCTCACCTATGCTTCAGGACAACAAGACAACGGTTGGTCGTATGCTTTCTCTGTGTCTACTCGTCAAGGGGGCAACTCTTATGTAGACGGCGTTTATTATAACGCTTATGGCTATTTTGCTGCTGTAGAGAAGCAACTGAATCTTCGTCATCGCCTTGGATTAACAATTCTGGGTGCTCCCACAGAACGTGGAGTCCAACAAGCTTCCACACAAGAGGTCTATGATTTAGTTGGCAATAACTATTACAACCCTAATTGGGGATGGCAATCAGGAAAACGCCGTAATGCGCGTGTTCGCAAGTACCATGAACCTATTGCAATACTGAACTATACATTTGATATCAGTGACCGCTCACAATTGAATGTTGCTTCTTCATTGCGCTTCGGCCAAAATGGTTACTCTGCACTAACATGGTATGGCGGTCCGGACCCACGTCCCGACTATTATCGTTATCTCCCCAGTTTCTATAAAGGAACAAGCGTTGGTGCTTGGCTAGATGAAGCTTGGCGTGCTAACACAGATGATATCCGCAACATCAATTGGGGCAAGCTATATGATATCAATCGTACCCAACCGGAAAATTCATTATATGGTTCCGGACAACGTTCCATTAATATGATTGAAGAACGTCATGCCGACCAATTAGATTGGAATTTCTATTCTCAATTCTCTCATTTATTTCGCAACAATTCTAAGATTAACGGCGGATTGAACCTTCGTCGCAACCGCACAGAGTATTATAGTGAAGTAAAAGACCTCCTTGGAGGAGATTACTGGGTAGATGTGGATAAATTTGCAGAACGAGATATGGGTGGTCTAGATCCTGAAAATTATCAAAATGATATGGACTACTACACAAATACAGGTCATGCACGTGCCGCAAAAAAAGGCGATAAAGTTGGTTACGACTATTACGCCAATGTAATTGCAGCTAAGGCATGGGCACAATATAATATTAATTTAGGCAAATTAGGAGTTAACCTTGGTGGCGAACTAGGACATTCCACCTTGTGGCGTCACGGTATCTGGAAGAAAGGTCTATTTATGGACAATTCGCAGGGAGATTCTAAAAAGAAAGACTATCTTACTTACAAGTTAAAAGGTAATTTTAACTACAAAATATCGGCAGCACATACCTTTGAAGCCAACATCGTTTACATGCAAGATGCTCCGGAATTCCAATCAATATTTGTTTCGCCTCGTACACGAAATTCAATAACTCCAGGAGCTGCTACAGAGAAAGTTTTCGGCGTAGACGCATCCTACAACTTGCGTATAGGAGACCTCAAAGCACGTGTTTCAGGTTACTATACTAAATTTACAGATCAAACAAGAGTACTCTCCTACTATGATGATGTAGAAGCTACTTTTTCCAACTTTGCAATGAGTGGCATCGATAAACGTCATTTTGGTTTAGAAGTTGCAACATCAGTTCCTATCTATGCAGGATTATCTGTTAACGGTGCTTTAAGTTGGGGACAATATACTTATGACTCCAATCCAAATTATGTTCAGATTCAGGATAACAGTGACAAGATCCAAAATCAAGGTAAAGTTTACTGGAAGAATTTCCGTGTAGAAAGCACTCCCCAGACAGCTGCTAATATTGGATTATCTTATCGTGGCCGCAACAACATCTATGCTTCAGTAGACATGAACTACTACGATAATATGTATCTTTCAATGAGTCCTCTTTATCGCACCGACGCCGTATTATCACCTGGTATGACAGCAGAAGATATACACTCTTTACGTGATCAGGAGAAATTCAAATCAGCTCACGTGCTCAATGCCAGCATCGGCAAAAACTGGTTTATCAACCGGACTTATACCCTCGGGTTCAGCCTGGATGTTGATAACATCTTAAACAATCAGGATATCAAAACAGGAGGTTATGAACAAGTTCGTCTATTAAAAGACAAAGATGCAAGCTACCAAAGTTACCAACCATTCGATTCGAAGTATTTTTATATGTTTGGTACAACTTACTACCTGAATCTTTATTTCCGCTTTTAATGATGTGCAACGAGTAAAAGAATGAATGTTATGAACAAAATACTAAAATTATGCATGGTTGCAGTAGTCGCATTTAGTTTTGCCGGCTGCTACAACGATTTTGACTCCCCTGCATCTGCCAAAGTGTGGACTAAGGAGGATTTCACGAATGAACAAATGATCTCTATCAAGGATTTCAAGCAACTTTTCTATAAAGATTATGGTAATAGTGCATCCAGTTTAGGCAAGACTCGAGAGATCACAGAAGATTATGTGATTCATGGAAAAGTAATTTCAAGTGATCAGGCAGGTAATGTCTATAAATCAGTCTACATCTACGATGAAGAGTCCGAATCTGCCATTGAATTGAAATTAATGGTTAGCAATTATGTGTACTATCACCTCGGGCAAACAATCTTTGTAAAAACGAAAGGCTTGGCTATCGGTAGTTACCGCTATATGCTCAGCGTAGGAGGCATGCCAACAGCTGCTGATATTGCCGATGGTTATGCTAATCGCAATCTAAGCACAAGCTTGGAGACTGATGCGCATATTCTTCCGGGAGCCCTAGGCAATCTTACCGCAGCCGATACACTGGTTGTAAATACTACAAACTATAAAACTGTTCTAGATGACAATGCCTTAGGCCGCCTGATTCGTTTAGAAGGTGTAACCTACAATGCAGGAACATTCGATGGAGATAAATACCCACAATATTTGGAGACCACTTACCCCGGTGGCAGCACCACAGCTGTCTACACAAACAAGTATTACGAAGATGAAAATTTGACTCCAACATACGCCTACAGCTATGACGGCCAACGTTATTATGGTTCTTCTTGGTTTAGTTATGATAAAACATCTACTACAACATCAGGCAATTATATACTCCGTGTAAGTGGTTATGCAAACTTTGCCCTTCAACCTCTGCCCGCAAATGGTACGATGGGGGATATAACAGCAATCTACACTAAATACTCCTCTAAATCTGGAGGATATATTAAGTATCAATTGCTGGTCAATAGTTTGAATGACATTGGCTTCAAAACAGAATCAGAAAAATAGAATATAACGATATTCCTGAAGAGCGATAAAAACTTTCTTCTTAAAAAGAATGCTTTTTATCGCTTTTTTAGAAATAAAGTTTTTCATTTCAAACAAAACAACTATCTTTGCGCTCTGAAAAGAACCATTACACTATTCTTACCAAATAGTAAAACGAAATAATAATTAAAAAACAAATACTGAAATGAAAAAAGGTATTCATCCAGAATCATACCGTCCGGTAGCATTTAAAGATATGTCGAATGGTGATGTATTTTTATCAAAATCTACTTGCAACACCAAAGAAACTATCGAATTCGAAGGTGAAACTTATCCGGTAGTGAAGCTTGAAATTTCAAACACTTCTCACCCGTTCTACACTGGTAAGTCTAATTTGATAGATACAGCAGGTCGTGTTGACAAGTTTATGACTCGTTACGGTGACCGTAAAAAGAAATAATCCGTCGAGGAAAAGACAGATAAAAAAGAGGAAATTCTCAATGGGAATTTCCTCTTTTTTGTTGGGTTAAAGCTACCAAAATATATAGAATTTAAGAAAATCAGACTATAGGATTCTGTTTTTTAGCGAAAGTCTCATTATTTTCCCTAAGCAAAGACATTATTCCAAAATTTCACGTACATTTGCAGCCGTTTTTATTCTATATCACATGATGATAAACTTTGATACTCATAAATGGGTTTCACGCGGAAAAAGCGTTTTCTATCTCTTGACTAGTAAATGCAAAACCGGATGGACTTGGTACAGACAAGCATACCGAAAGTCTCCATGGTATAAAAAGACTTTACTTGTCATCGTGACTTTTATTCTCTCGTTCATGCTCTATCTGGCAATGGTAGACATTAACTTCCTCTGGCTATTCGGCAAATCACCCGGATTGGCAAGTATTCATAACCCCGAACAACCAGTAGCTTCCGAGATATACAGCGAAGACGGAAAACTTATCGGCAAATTCTTCAAGGAGAATAGAACTCCGGTAAAGTTTGAGGAAATATCGCCTAAACTCATCAAAACATTGATTAGTACGGAAGACGAACGCTTTTACGAGCACTTCGGCGTGGATCTTCAAGGAGTATTCTCGGCCGTTAAGGATATGGCAAGCGGACGGGCACGTGGTGCCAGCACCATCACTCAGCAACTGGTAAAGAATATGTTTAAAGTGCGCTCGCAATATTCTACCGGCCTATTGGGCTCCATACCGGGAGTGAAATTACTTATCATGAAGTCGAAAGAGTGGATTACAGCTGTGAAAATAGAAATATTCTATACTAAGCAAGAGATTCTAACGATGTATCTCAACACAGTAGACTTCGGAAGCAATGCCTATGGAATCAATACTGCTTGCGCCACCTACTTTCACACGACTCCTAAAGACATTACTTACGAACAAGCTGCCACTCTTGTGGGTTTGCTAAAAGCAACCACCACATACAATCCAAAGCTGAATCCTAAAAACAGTTTGAAACGACGAAACGTTGTGCTGGAAAACTTAATGTCTCATCATGTTATCTCGCATGCTCAGTTCGACTCTTTGAAGCAAATTCCAATGCAGCTCAACTTCAGCATAGAGCGCAATTATGATGGTCAGGGACCTTATTTTCGGGAAGCTGTAGCACAATCACTCGAAACATGGTGTAAGGAAAACAATATAGACTTATATTCTGACGGTCTGAAGATATATACCACCATCGATACACGTATGCAGAAGTATGCAGAAGAAGCTGTAGACAAGCAAATGCGTATTGTGCAACGTAACTTCAATAATCACTGGGGACGCGAAAATCCTTGGCGCGACCGCAACCACGAAGAGATACCTCACTTTATAGAAGATCTGGCTAAGCGCACAGTAGCCTACAAGCAACTAGAGCTTAAGTTCTCCGATCGACCAGACTCCATTACTTATTATTTGAATAAACCTCACCGTCTGAAAGTGTTCGATTACGACAAAGGAACGCGCGATACTACGATCAGCACGATGGACTCCATCCGCTATATGGAACGCTATATGCACTGCGGCTTTGTAGCTATGGAACCGCAAAACGGACATGTAAAAGCATGGGTAGGCGATATCAACTTTAATTCATGGAAGTACGACAAAGTATTGTCTAAGCGTCAGCCTGGATCAACATTCAAACTCTTCGTTTATTCCGCTGCAATGAACATGGGACTTTCTCCTTGTGATGAGCGTATTGACCAATATCTGGCATGGGATGTAATAGAGAAAGGAGTGCCCAAAAAGTGGATTCCTCGTAATGCCAATGGTGCATTTACGGGAGATACTCTATCGTTGAAAGCAGCCTTTGCCCGTTCTATCAATACCATTGCTGTACAATTAGCGAAAGAGGTCGGCATACACAATGTGGCACTGACGGCACATGCCATGGGGATAAAGACTCCATTAGAAGAAACGCCGGCTCTAAGTCTCGGAGCCTCAGACGTTTCATTGTTAGAATTGGTAAATGCCTATGGTACGGTTGTCAACGATGGTATGGAACAAGATCCTGTGCTGGTAACACGCATTGAGGATCAGAATGGCAATGTACTTTATAACAACAAGCCTCAACAAATTCAAGCAGTACCCTACGAAACCGCCTTCCTGATGACAGAAATGCTCAAAGCAGGGTTGACAGAACCACTGGGAACATCTCAAGCATTGTGGGCATTCGATTTATTCAAGTATGACACCGAGTTTGGAGGTAAAACAGGAACATCTTCCAACCATTCAGATGCATGGTTTGTAGGTGTAACGCCAAAGCTGGTTGGTGGCGCATGGGTTGGCGGCGAACACCGTAGCATTCACTTCCGCACAGGAGAACTGGGACAAGGAAGTCGCACAGCCTTACCTATATTTGGTTATTTCATGGAGAAAGTACTCAAAGATAAGTCAATGGCAAAGTATCGTGAAAAATTCCCGAAACCTAAACAACCAATCACGAAATCATACCAATGCCGAACCATCTATCACAGGCGAGATACTGATTCTATAGCAGTTACTCTTCCTGATAGTCTAAATAATACTGAAGAGATAAATATTACCGTAGAATAATTATTCACCATTTATAGTTATTTTAACTCACAGAATACCTAGATAAAGCGATTTATTAGAAAGAACTTATGCACTTACTTTGCATAAGTTTTTTTTAGATAAATTAATAGGTATTATATGAAAAGATTTAGTTTGAGCATGCTACTGGCGCTCCATGCTTTTTTTGCAGTTCATGCAGGAGACATTAAAGGAATTGTGATAAACAATACTGGTGAAAGAGTGGCATTTGCTACAGTACTCCTAAAAGGAAGTAATACGGGAGGAAGCACCGATAATCGTGGGCAATTTAATCTCCACAGAGTATCTCCGGGAAAGTATACCCTTGCGGTTTCATTCGTAAGTTATAAAACAAAAGAAATGGCTATTGAGGTATCATCCAGCAACGAAACAATAGTTGTTGATACGATTATATTGGAGCCAAATAGTCAGCAACTTAATGAAGTTATTGTAGTTGGTAATTCAAGTACATATACCACACGCAATCCATCCAGCTCAATACGTTTAAATCAGCCACTACTTAAAATACCTCAAAATGTACAAGTTATTAGCTCACAAATCATGGCCGATCAACAGATTGTAAGCATGAGCGACGGCATTGCCCGCAATGTAAGTGGTGTAACTAAATTGGAGCACTGGGGTGATTCGTATACTCGCATCAACATGCGTGGATCTCGTGCATCAGCCTTTCGCGAAGGCATGAATGTAACAAGTTCATGGGGACCACTTACTGAGGATATGAGTTTCGTAGACCGCATTGAATTCATCAAAGGACCAGTTGGTTTTATGATGTCCAACGGAGAGCCGAACGGCATCTATAACGTAGTGACAAAAAAACCGACAGGACAGACCAAAGGAGCTGCTTCATTCACTTTCGGTAGCTACGATTTATATCGCACCACCCTCGATCTTGATGGGAAACTGGATAAAAGCGGGCGACTTCTTTATCGTTTTAACGCTATGGGACAAACGACTAACTCAATGCGGGCATACGAATTTGCCAAGAGATATAGCATTGCTCCCGTCATCAGCTACCAACTTGATGATAATACTAAACTTACGGCCGAGTATAATTATCAATATATGGAGTCCTCAAACATTGGATCGTACTACAGCTTTTCACCGGATGGTTACGCCAGCCTTCCACAAGATTATTCCATTCTGGAACCCGGATTGCCATCCACTGTGGTAAATGACCATACTTTTATCCTAAACTTACAACACGATTTCAATAAGAATTGGAGACTGACAGCGCAGGGAGCCTACTTCAATTATAATAAAGAAGGGAGTTCTATCTGGCCTTCTTCTTTAGCTGCAAACGGTGACTTAGTCAGGAAAGTCAGCATAGGAGATGCTATCAATGAAATGAAGTTTGGGCAAGTTTACATAAATGGGAAAGCACAAACAGGACTTGTCTCTCATAATGTTTTAGCAGGTTTTGATACTGGAGATAAGCATGCGTGGTACGACTGGAGTGCAGATCAAAGCCACAACCTCGATTCCATCGGTACGTATAATATCTACAACACCAACTATACAGGAGGAAAACCACGCTACGGATATCCAACATTCGACCGTTCAAAGAGTCTCAAAGAGCGTGCTAACTTGACACAAGTTACTCAATCATACATCGGACTCTATTTGCAAGATGAACTGGGCTTCTTTAACGACCAACTGCGACTGACTCTTGCCGGAAGATATACTTATGTAAAAGAAAGCTCATACGGCACTACCAAAACGGAAGATAGACATTTCTCTCCACGTGTCGCCCTGAGTTATTCTCTCGATAAAAACACGTCAATATATACTCTTTATGATCAATCATTCTCTCCACAAATGGGAACACTAAGGAGCGGCAAAAAGGTAAGTCCCATCACGGGAAATAACTGGGAAATTGGTTTGAAACGTAACTGGTTTGACAATCGATGGACAACCACCGTGGCTGCATACCAGATTCTTAGAAACAATGAAACAGCAAGTGACCCAACGAACAAACAAGGAGTGGAAACCTTCCTTGTACAAGTAGGACAATCAAAAGTTAAAGGAGTGGAGGTAGACCTTATCGGTGAAGTTATTCCTAATCTTAGTATGACCACCAACTATGCATACACAGACTATAGAGTAACTAAATCGGTAAATGAAAAAAGCCCTGTCGGTACACGCTTAGCCGGATATGCAAAACACAATTTCAATATCTGGTTGGAATATAAATTCACACAAGCTTGTTTAGATGGGTTCAGCCTATCTTTAGGACAAAACACACAACTAGATCGCAGTACATGGAACTGGGGAAACACAGCAAACAATACCGCTTCATTGCCCGATTACTTTCGCTTTGACGGAGCTATTGGTTGGCAAAAAAACAAATTAAAACTTGCAGTGAACATCTATAATTTATTTGATCGATATTTGTACAGTGGTTCTCCGTATGAAACCTACTACTATTGGCAATCAGAGCCACCACGCAATTTCAGATTAAACATTACTTATAATTTTTAAGAACAACTAAAGAAACATGAAAAAGCTATCAGCTCGTATTGTATTTCACAAACTTCATCTTTGGCTGGGACTAGTATCCGGCATCGTAGTTTTCATTGTGGCCATAACGGGAGCCATTTATGCCTTTCATGAGGAGATAGACGGTTTGTTTCGTCCATCACTCTCCGTAGAGGCTACCGGCAGACCTTTCTTATCGCCGGATGATTTGAAGCAGAAAGTAAGTCAATACATCTTCAAGACACCCGCAGATAGTAATAATGTTATCCAAGGTGTTACTTATGGTACTTACGCACAAGCCGCAGAAGTAGCCTGCTCGTTGGGTAAAAACAGATGTACCCTTTATGCAAACCCATATAGCGGGGCAGTCATCCATCAAGAAGGATTCAGGGATGGTTTCTTTCATACCGTTCTGGCAGGGCATCGCAGTTTATGGCTTCCACGCCCCATTGGTAAAGCAATTGTAGGATGGAGTATTGTCATATTTGTCCTTATCACCCTATCGGGAATTGTTATATGGTTTCCTGTTAAGCAAACAAAGAAAGCTTTCAAAAGTGGGTTGAAGATAAAGTGGAATGCTCCTTTCTCTCGTGTGAACTACGACCTGCATAAAGTTCTAGGATTCTACACAGCCATCTTTGCATTACTCATTGCTCTCACTGGTTTGGTATGGAGCTTCAACTGGTTTTCCGAAGGATATTATAGCCTCATCACAGGAGGAAAAGAGTTCAAAAAATGGGAGTTGGCCCAATCGGATTCTACACAAACAACTCGACTGAACGACCCCTCCGCCCTACTTTGGGAACAAATGAACAAAGAGTATCCTATAGGTCAAAAAGGAACTTTCCGTTTTGATTATCCCGAAAAGCCAACCGATGCCTATACAGTTTGTTATAACCCATCCAGTGCTACCTATTACCAACGTGAATTTCGCTTCTTTGATCGCAATACGTTGCAAGAGGTAAAAGGAGGTGGTACGTATGGCATCAAACAATCTGAGGCTTCATGGGGAGATAAACTCTACCGAATGACGTACGACATACATGTAGGCTCCATCTTGGGTTTACCCGGAAGAATATTGGTATTTCTGGTCAGTCTGGTGGTTGCTTCACTGCCTATTACCGGTTATATTATCTGGTGGAGAAAGAGAAGAAAAAAGCACTAAACACATAAAGATAGTTATCAAATAAATTAAGCTGTTAACTTTTCAGGGTTAACAGCTTAATTTATTTTAAGTGAATAAGAAATTAAATTCGGACTCCCTTAGTTAGCTGCCTGAAAATCTAAAAACAAGCGGAACTCATGAGCAGGAACAGTGATGGATTGCGTAGCCGATGTTACCGTCACAGACCCACCATCCACATAGTTATACCACGTTCCGGTATGAGGAAAAGTAACCGTATAGTTATCGGATGCATTGGTAAAGTTGCCTGCCACAACCGCACTTTTTCCGGTTATCTGTAGTGTCAGGAAGCGCCCCTTCGACCAATTCGTATTTCCCTTCACTTGCCAGCTAAACACTGCCGAAGTAGCAAACAAGTCAGCATTCGCATTACGCAAAGTCATCAATTTGGCATAAGTGTCGTATAACTTTTTCCGATCAGCATCTTCATAATACCCCCATTCAAGAGGCTTCTTTCCTGTACGTCCATTCTCATCAATGGAATGATCATAACCCAGTTCGCCAAATTGCCAAATCATTTTCGGCCCGGGCACAGTAAGAAAGAAAGCAGTATTTACCTTCAGCTCTTTCATTCTATCAGCCAAGATCGTTTTAAACGTATAGTTTCCAGACTCTTTTTGCTTAAAACTCATTCGTTCCTCATCGTGGCTTTCCATGAAGCCCACCAAAGAGCCGGCCGGCATAGAAGTATCATAGTATAGCCCAGAGAAATCAGAGTTATCGGGCCAGCCCATCGCCGATTCGCAATAAGCATAGTTCATATTTCTCCATAGAAACATGCCGTCATTAGCTAATTCCTTCTCTTCACTCGTTGTACAAAAATGCTCCAGAATCACCATCGCATTCGGATTGGCTTCTTTCACCGCACTATTATAATCCTTCAGAATGGCGATACGAGTAGCATCATAATTTGAAGCTGTACTCTCTGTACTACTCTTCTGAGTGAAACCCTTTGTTAAATCAAAACGGAAACCGTCTATCTTATACTCACTTAACAGAAATGCCAGATTACGTTTCACAAAAGCACGTACCAAAGACGATTCATGATTGAAGTCATTGAATACACTGTATGGATGTGGTGCATCGACATTAAACCATGGGTTGTTAGCGGCAGGTTTACTTGTCGAGCTATTCCAATAAAGTCTGGCAAACGGATGACTCCCACTAGCTTGATTATAAACCACATCGAAGATAACAGCAAGACCAAGTTCGTGGCATTTATCGATAAATGCCTTATACATAACATCCGTTCCATAAGCCTTGTCCAACGCAAAATAGAAACAAGGATTATAACCCCAGCTATCATTTCCATCAAACTCCTGAACTGGCATTAACTCAATAGCATTCACCCCCATCGCTTTGATGTAATTCAATTTAGCCATTGCTCCATTTATATCTCCGGTAGAAGTGAAGTCACGCAAAAGCATTTCATAGATAACCAAGTTCGTCTTATCCTGAATCTTAAAGTTAGTGTGTTGCCAACTGTAGGCATCCGGTTGGATTTTAAACACAGAAACAATACCGGTAGTCTTACCTGTAGGATAAGTCTTGCTATCAGTATAAGTAGAAGATCCTATAGATGGGTCATTATCCGGATCAAGCACCTTGCGACAATAAGCATCTGCCAAACGAATAGCACCTTCGGAAGCAGTACCCACATAGTACTGAAATCCATACTCTTTAGTCGCAGTAAGTCCCGTCAATGTAATCCACCAACAGCCGGCAGCATCATCACGATACATTTGTGACTTCTCGTCGTTACTCAGTGTCCAGTTATTAAAGTCGCCCACAACATGTGCATACTCTTTGTGACCTCCATTTTTATCTTTATCATAAAGCACCAAAGTTACAGTAGAAGTATTTACCACATTGATCCCCTCTTTCATTCCCGAAGGAAGCACACCATTCTTAATAGCAGCAGGAGCAAAAGGCTGATATTTAGAATCTGTGACGGTTACGAATGAATCGTCTGTCAATCCTTTTTTAGTGCCATCAGAACTACGAATTACAATTCCAAGTTTCTGAACAGCTGTCTCTCCCGAGGCAAACCAGCTTCGAATAGAAGGAGAAAGAGTAATGCTCCATACATTGGCATCTCCTTTCGTCATCTTACATTTAGCCAGATTTTCACTCCAGCCGGCAGGAACATACGTCCAGCTACCCTCTACTATAACTCCCGTATGGACATAAACATCGCCCGCATAGTTATACAATTCAGAAGAACTGCCCGCCTTAAAAGTGATGGTTAATTCCTTATCAGCATCTGGTGCTTCAAGAGAATAATTCAATCCATCTTTTATTACTATAGGCGGAGTTACCACAGGTGGAGTCACAATAGGATCGTCACCACTACAAGCCGTAAAGAAGAGTGGCAGCAGCAAAAGACAATACAGAAAAGCTGATATCTTTCTCATAATATATTCAAAGTAATAAACAGAGCCTCAAATATCTTTCTCATTTGAGGCTCTGCTGAATTATACAAAAACCAATTAATTATTCAACAATGATGAGAGGCTACTGCTTCACAATAGTACATTTATAAGCAGTAGGATCACCCAGTTTCAATGTTATAGCATAAGTTCCATCTGCAGCAATAGCAATATTGTCTCCACCGTAAGTCAGGTTATTTGCATCTCCGCCTAAGTTTATATCCCAATTATCATTGGCCCTGAACTTTAAGAGTTTTCCTCCTATTAATGTAGTGCTCAATGTCCATTCACCCGTTGCAGCATTCAATGTCATAGGTGTAGCAGCATCCCATCCGCCTACCGTAGCATCACCAATAATCTTCCACTCAGTTTTGGTAGCCGTGTAAGTCATCGGAGTAGCAGATAAATCAGCAGTCACACGATAGAAACCGGCCGCAGGCACCTTCATATTACCACCACCTGTTGTAACAAGAGTACCCTCACCACCATCACCATACTCTATCGGCCCCCAATCGGGCTGAGCAGTAAACTTATACTCTTGATCAGCAGCGGTAAAGTTTACATAACCATCATATTTCATATCGTAGTTCTGACAATAAACGATAGGTGCTGTAGCAGGATTCCAACCTTGATGTGCACCGGGCACATAGAGTTGAAGTGCCATATCGCCAATGTAATCAATGGTATAAGTAGATTCCATCATATTCAGTGTAAACTTCACATATCCAGCCTCTTTAGCAATCTTACCAGCCTGTGGATCTGTGCTAGTTAACGTTCCTTCCATAGAAGTATCACCATCAGCTGCCGTACCAAGTACGCCATCTCCCCACACATTTGTAGCAGAACCAGCTATCAAAGCATCTACGCGAGATTGTGGAATAATCTTCCAATAACAATCAGCAGGAACCTTTACCACAACCGTAAAATAAGGATCCTCGTATACATCCTTATCACTATGATTGAGCTTAATCAATTTCGTAGCATCATCTGCAACCCAATTATTCATTGCTCCAATAAGATAATAAGCGCTCTCTATAACCGGAGCCTTAGGGGTTGCAGTAATTGTCAAATCATTAGATTGTACTACGGAAGCCTGACCGGCAGTAGTAATCACATAAGCGTTTATGCAAACAGAGAGCTGACGTGCTTCCGGTCTTTTTCCATATAATTTTTCAATAGCAGTCTGAAGATCAGCTTTAGCCATCTTAAATGCATCACCCTTAAACGTCAACGGATAGACTAGTTTATTCTCATACGTATCAGCCTTATCAATAAGTACCTCATAAGATACGGTTGTCGTCGAATCGTTCGATAGCGACGTTTCCTTAACGATATCCACAGAATCTGCCGCAATAGCATTCAAATCATACGTAGCAGTTCCATTTACAGCAATTTGAAATGCAAGGCTTTTTGCCGCTTCTTGTTTATTGCTCTGGGGATCTGCCCAATTTTCAAAATCCTCGTTACAAGCCGAAAACATAGTCAGCGTAACCAGAGTAATTAAATATAATAGTGTTTTTTTCATCTTACTTCATTTATAAAGATTCATAATCCAATAAATCATTTAACAGAACCTTCTCCGGTACCAAAATTCAAATATGCTTTGTTACCTGCTGCAACAGTTACTATCTCTTGATCACCTCCTGTGGCACGATAAGCAAGCTTACCACCAAGAATTATAAATTCAGTTTTCCACCAGTCGATATCAGTAAGTTTGATACATAATCTCATTTCGCCACTAGCGACAAATGCAGGAGAAATAAATTCGCCTGTTCCATCAGTTGGAACGGTGAACTTGGTAGTCTCATCAAAGATATCAAATCCTCCTCCGGGATTTCCAGTAGAGTACACATTAGGTTCTAAAAATTCAAGAGTATATGAAAGGGTACGATCATTTAAAGTAGAACTTAACACCACAATATACCATCCGGCATTACCGATGGTTATACTTCCATTACTACTTGTTATCCCTGCATAGGTTACAGATGTAGCAGGACATAATCCATCAGAATAACTAACTTCATTGCCATCCCAAGTTTTGCTGGAATTAAATTTTATCTGATCACCTGCTGCAAAATATTGTACAGACCAGAATTTACCCGGATTACTATGTACAGAAACCATTTCAGCACGTTTATCCCAATCCCAAACATTATTAACAAAACTAGCCATATACATTTTTGCGGGCAAAGTAACCGGTATATCCACATGATATCCAAGTACTTGTGGCAGTTCTATCGTATTTGAATAAACAACTCCCATGCCGTTAGAAGTAAGAGCAGCCTTAATACGAACATATATTTTCATTGGAGTCGTGGGAAAAGATTCCGATGAAGAAGCTTTCCATAAATCCACCAAGCCTTGGGCAAATTCAGATGCATTAACATTCATTCTAGCCGTAGTATAAGCCGTAGCAAGTGTTACATAATTGGCAACGGCAGCATCTCCTGCAAATTCACTCAATGCAAGTTGCACTTTATATGTTGTAGCGGCCGTATAACTATAATTCGGTTGTGAGCATGTTAACTCCAAAGTACTTGAATGCTTCAAGTCGTAGACACTAGAAGCATAAGCAGGAGTATTCAACACAAATTCTGTAGGATCCTGAAATGTAGGATTACTATTGTTATCATCTTCACAAGCGGTGAATGCAAGCAAACCGCAAACGAATAAAGTGATAATATTTATTTTTTTCATAATACTCTCTTTTTAATCTATTACTTTAATGAAGCATAACCGGGGTTTTGCACAAGATTAGGATTTGCGGTTAAATCTTTATCACTTATTGGATAAATATTAAACTTATCATCTACATTCTCTACACCTTCAGGAATTCCCCCCTTATATGCCCAAGCGTATCCTTTAGTGAATTTGCCAAAACGAATTAGATCAGAACGTCTTTGACCTTCCCAATATAATTCACGAGCACGTTCATCGAGTATAAAATCTAATGTCATATTTGATATGTTGATATTCTGGGATTCATCACCATTAGCTCTTTCACGCAAGTCGTTGATATATCCAATAGCCTTAGTCATATCTGTCCCTGTAGCCCTTCTTACTGCACATTCTGCATAAATCAAATAGATATCAGCCAATCTAAAGAGTGGAAAATCAGTATTAGGAAAAGCAGTTGGAGTTACAGTAGCTCCATCCCAACCTAAATTAGTGAATTTATAGCATAAATAGCCTGAATTCCAATCACCCATTTTAGTGTTAACGTCTCTATATGCTGCTACTGTATTATCTGGATTATATGATTTTACATCAAAAAATTGATAACGAGTATCTTTTTTCAAATGATTACCATGAACGCCATTGACAGCAGACGGTCCATCAAACAAGTTGACTAATTGTTGAACCGGCTTTAAGCAAGTCCACGAAGCATCCAAACCAAACCAAGTCGGATTCAAGGCTCCACCGTATGCAGCAGCAGTAACCATAATTGAATTACCATAACTTTTAGCATTCACATTATCGCAAGGAATAGCATAGATTATTTCTTTTTTATGAGTAGCAGTTAGATGATTCTCCCCGCAGAATAGATTTTTGTAATTAGGTTCCAAGCCAAAACCTGCGTCAATCACTTTTTGCGCATAAGTCGAAGCCTTATCATACATAGCCTTACCTATGTATACTTCTGCATTCAAATACATCTTGGCCAATATAGTGTTCACTACAGGCTTAGTCATACGAGCATAATTAGCCGCAGTGGGCGTTTCATCTAGATTTCCATTTTCTGAAAGATCTGTTAGTTCGTCAATAATTTTATTGAACAATGTTTCAGTACCAATTTGAGAGGGTTTCCATGATTTATCGTCTGTTGGACTATCATCCCATACAACACCCGGATTTCTATAAAGGTCAATCAAATAATAATAATTCATTGCACGAACAACACGCACCTCATCCCTATATTTTTCTATATCGGGTATTCCTGAGTTTACAGGATAAATATCAAGAAACTCTTTGCAATAACGCACATTCAACATTGCTCTCTGGTAGAAAGAATAAGTATAAGGTAGCGTATAATCCCAATTGACATTACACAATTCCACAATGCCTTGATCTGCCCAGTTCCAGATAGCTTCATCAGTTGGATAAAGCTCCATGGAAAGAAGTCCTCTCAAAAATACTAAAGAACCCTGATCACCACCTTGCAGATCATCTTCTCCATTAGGGCCTATATTACTGGAAAGCCCAAATCCTGAATATATTTTAGCTAGAAAAGAAAGACAATCTTCGGGATTGTTAACCGACTCACTAGATTTATCCAGAGGGGGAAGTTGATCTAGATCACTAATACAAGATGCTGAGAGTAAGCTTAATGAAAGCATTCCCAACGATATATATTTTTTTATAGTTATCTTCATAATCAGATGCTATTTAGAAGTTAATATTAACGCCAAACAAAAAGGTCAATGGTCTTGGATAGACATTTCTATCCATACCTCCATCCACTTCAGGATCAAGACCGTCATATTTTGTTATGATGATAGGATTTTGCACAGTTGCATAAAAGCGGGCATTGCAACCTTTTGCTACAAATTTATCAATATTATAACCTAGAGTAATGTTATCAATTTTTAAAAATGAAGCATTTTGCACATAATAATCAGACAAGCGTTGTCTAGTCTGAAAGTTAGTATATAAAGCCGATTTAGGCTTGTTTGACAAGGAATTATTACCAAATATTTCATTAACGCCCAATGCTGCGTTGGAAGCTGTGCTATTATAATTATAGTTTCCTAAGCTCACACGTCCATTAAATCCAAAATCCCATTTTTTATAAGAAAGTCTTGAATTAAAGCCCATTAGCACATCAGCAGCAGGTTTCTTGTAACGATATAAGTCCTTATCAGAAACGACTCCGTCACCATTTCGATCTACATATTCGCCTTCAATAGGTTTTCCACTTTCATCATACACTTGTTGATACACATAGTATGTACCAGGTGCATAACCAACACTATGAATTTTAACATTCAAGCCACCATCTCCACCAGTAGACTCAAATCTCTTACCTGGGGAATCAGAATTATCATTATAAGTCAACTCTGTGATTTTTGTTTTGTTATAAGCTATATTAAAGCCTAAATCCCAGTTCCAATCTTTGCTGACAACAGGTTTCGTGTTAATAGAAAACTCAACTCCTTTATTCTCCAAAGAACCAATATTAGACACCACATATTCAGCAAAATCAGTGCCTGCGGGAACATTAACTTCCGCATTAATAAGATCTTTTGTTTTTCTTAGATAAAAATCCACCGCACCATTAATTCTATTATTATAGAATCCATAGTCTAAACCTACATTGTATGTAGTCGTTTCTTCCCATTTCAAATTAGCATTAGCTGCCGTAGGAGCTATCACATTAACCCAAGTCACATTTCCATTAGCATCATAGAAAGGATACATGGCTCCACCTTTCCCATTTCTATAAAAAGAGATATATGGATAATCACCCTGATTTATGTCTTGTTGTCCTGTAACACCCCATCCTAACCTTAACTTCAATTCATTCATATTTGTAAAACTCTGCATGAAAGCTTCATCACGAATCTTCCATCCTAATGCTACCGATGGGAAAAGTCCCCAACGTTTATCTTTGGCAAAACGAGATGACGCATCATCACGAAGAGTGAAAGTTAGCAAATAACGATCCATAAGAGAATAATTCATACGACCGTAAAATGATAAAAGCACATACTTTGATTCTGTATTTCTCAGATCTGCACTAACTGATGTACGCTGACCATAATTTTCGCCTTCACGTGAAAGATACCATGAACCTTCTTCTCCCTTCGAATGATAATTCTGATAAGAATATCCAGCCATCACGTCAATTTTACTAAAGATAGGATCTAACTCCTTTGCGTATTGCATATAAAAATCGAGCAATTTATTATCGTGTGTAGAGCTATAAGCCCTATCAACTCCACTCTTCTGTGAGTCCTCACTATAATTTGCCGGAGAGATAGGATCAACAATATTGCGCCCATCACTTGTAGAATAGTCCATTGCTAAATTCAAATTCAACTTCAAATCAGGAAAGAAGTGAAGTTTATAATCAATTTGCGCATTACCAATAAAAGACTTTACTGTCGAACGATCATTTCTCATTTCAAGCAAAGCAACGGGATTAATGCCGGTTGATCCGGCTTTCGTCCCATTGGGAGTATTATCTGTCGTCCAAGTATAATATCCGCCAAACTTGGTATTATCATTCATCACAGGTTTGGTAGGATCAAATGAAACCGCACCGCCTATAGCTCCAGTATCAGCAAAACGATTCTTTATATATACTCCTTTTCCGTTCAAATTAAAATTCAAATAATGATCGAAGAAACTTGGAGTTAAAGATACACTACCTGTATATCTCTCAAAATTAGAAGTTTTAAGAATACCATTCTGATTCGTATAACCAAAAGAAAGTCTATAAGGGAGAAAGTCTTTTAAAGAACCATAAGCACTTAGATTATGCTCAGTAGAAACAGCAGTTCTAAGAACCTCATCCTGCCAATCAGTACTTGCATCGGGATACAGGTTCAGTGTGCTTAACATTGCTTCGGTCGTTGTCGGACTGTTAGTTATAAAATCTCTGTATTCAGAAGCATTCATTACATCAATTACATTTCGTTTAGTACTAACAGAAACATTACCGGAATAATTAAATTTCACCTTACCGATTTGTCCTTTTTTAGTGGTAATAATGATAACACCGTTCGATGCACGAGATCCGTAAATAGCAGTAGCCGAGGCATCCTTCAAGACCGTAAACGTCTCTATATCAGCAGGATTTATTGTACTTAAAGGATTACTCAAGCCACTTACGGCATCATTACCCATAACTACACCGTCAATTACAATCAACGGATCATTCTTCGCAGAAAGAGATGAACCGCCACGTACTCTGATAGTAGCACTTGCACCTGGCTGACCACCGGAAGAAGCTACTGATACGCCTGCTACTTTACCAGCAAGCATATCTTGTGGATTAATCACAACTCCTTTATTTTTCTCATCAGCTTTGATAGCAGTTACCGATCCAGTAGCATCGCTTTTCTTCACCGTACCATAACCGATAATAACAGCTTCGCTCAGCATCACGGCATCATCCTGAAGAGTTACTACCATGCTTTTAGAAGCTTGCACTTCGGCTGGTTTATACCCCACAAAAGAAACAACAAGAATGGAGTTCTGAGGGGCATTAAGAACAAAATTACCATCCAAATCAGTAATTGTTCCGTTCGTAGTGCCTTTTACCAAGATATTAGCACCAATCACCGGCTCACCTGTTGCATCTTTCACATGTCCCTTTACAGAGATCTGCTGTGCATAGGCGCCAATTGACAAGAACATCCCTAGAAGTAGGGGAAGAATCATTCGGTAGATTCTAAGATTAACTTGCTTCATGCATTTTAAAATTAAAGTTAACAATATATGAATATAGATTTTAGCGGATTGAAAATGGAAATGTTAAGTCCATCCTCTTCTACGTTGAGCAAAAATAGGACTTCTTAACATTAACGACATAACGAATATACTCAAATCTGCATTTACTCTTATGCAATCGTTTGCACCTATTGTGAAAGGCAAAGGCGCCTCATTATCAAACAATTAATCCTTATTCTACTATTTTTGCATATAAATAGGAAACAAAGAGAATAATCTAATGTTTTTATTTCTATTGGATTTGAATTACCTTTGGCTCAAACTAATGTAAACCATGAATAAACCGCAGATTACCATTAAAGACATAGGCCGGGCATTGGGCTTTTCACCCTCCACTGTGTCAAGAGCTTTGAAAGACAATCCGGATATAAGTTTGGACACAAGAGAGGCTATACATAAGTACGCGCGTGAACATAATTATAAGCCGAATGCGTTGGCTCTTAACTTGCGAACAAATCGTTCAAACACTATCGGGGTGATTGTTCCTCAACTGGTTCACCATTTCTTTTCGTGTGTGCTAAGTGGTATCGAGAAGAGTGCTGCAAAGGCGGGCTATAACATTCTGGTGGCGCAAAGCAATGAAAGTTACGAACAGGAGGTGAAGATCGTTCACTCTTTTCTTGCGGCGAGGGTTTGTGGCGTCATCGCTTCTCTGGCTAAGGATACTTCACAATATGATCATTATCAAGATCTCTTGGATAACAATATCCCTATTGTTTTTTATGACCGTATCTGTACCGGCATCAACACAGAGCGGGTGGTGGTGGACGACTATGCGGGGGCATTTTCTGCAGTGGAGTATATGATCCAAACCGGATGCAGACATATCCTCTTCTACAGCGGACCGCCTAATCTGGAAATATCGAAAAACAGACGAAACGGTTATCTGGATGCAATGAAGAGGTATAAAATTCCCGTAAACGATACAATGATAAAGCTTTGCGACACTCGTGAACAAGCAATTGCCATTACACCGGATCTTCTGGAAAAACATGACCGACCGGATGGGTTCTTTGCTATCAACGATGAAACGGCTTCGGGCATTCTCTATGCCTGCAAGTTGGTAGGGATGAAGGTGCCTGATGAGGTTTCTATCTGTGGGTTTACTGATGGAGCTATTGCACAGAGCACTGATCCGAAGTTGACGACTGTGGAACAACATGGGCAGGAGGTTGGAGAGAGTGCCATTGATCTTCTGATCAACAAGATAGAAGATAAGACCGGGGAGCTGAAAAGTGGCAACCGAATAGTGAAAACGAACTTGGTGGTGCGGGGTACCACTAAATAAAGATAGATAGATTAAATCCTAAGAATACCATGAAAGTAAAACCTGATTTAAATTTTTGGAAGTTGTGGAACATCAGCTTCGGCTTTTTTGGCGTGCAGATTGCTTATGCGCTGCAAAGTGCCAACATCAGTCGCATATTCTCTACACTGGGGGCCGACCCTCATAATCTGAGTTATTTTTGGATCCTTCCTCCACTGGCAGGCATCATTGTGCAGCCGATCATCGGGTCGGCAAGTGATAAAACGTGGACTCGCTATGGACGAAGGATACCTTATTTATTTATAGGATCACTTGTTGCTATATTGGTGATGTGCCTACTGCCCAATGCAGGAAGTTTTGGAATGGTAGTGAGTACAGCCATGATATTCGGGGTGGTTTCGCTAATGTTCCTCGATACCTCTGTCAATATGGCCATGCAGCCTTTTAAAATGCTGGTGGGCGACATGGTGAACGAAAAGCAAAAGGGGCTGGCCTACTCCATCCAAAGTTTTCTGTGCAATGCCGGTAGCCTGATGGGGTATATGTTTCCTTTCATATTTACCTGGATAGGTATCAGCAACATAGCCGAAAAAGGTACAGTGCCCGATTCGGTGATTTATTCTTTTTATATTGGTGCTGCCATCTTGATGTTGTGCGTCATCTATACCATGCTGAAGGTGAAAGAGATGCCGCCAAAGGAATTTGAAGCGTTTCATGGCATCACAGCAGATGAAAAGAAGGAAAAGACGGATTTCCTTTCGTTGCTGAAACATGCGCCTAAAGTGTTCTGGACAGTCGGGTTGGTGCAGTTTTTCAGTTGGGCGGCCTTTATGTATATGTGGACATATACCAACGGCGCCATTGCCGACACGGTGTGGAATGCAACAAGTGCACAAAGTGAAGGATATCAGGAAGCAGGCAACTGGGTAGGTGTGCTCTTTGCCGTGCAAGCCATCGGTTCTGTAGTCTGGGCCATCGTGTTACCACTATTCAAATCACGTAAGATGGGTTATTCACTCAGTTTGGTGTTGGGAGGAATTGGTTTCATCTCTACCTTCTTCTTCCACAATCAATACCTACTTTTTGTTTCTTACCTGCTCATCGGTTGTGCGTGGGCGGCTATGCTGGCCATGCCGTTTACGATACTGACCAACTCCATTTCGGGCAAGAACATGGGAGCTTATCTGGGATTGTTCAATGGAACCATCTGTCTACCTCAAATTGCAGCCGCACTCCTTGGTGGCGGATTACTTCATTTGGTGAGCGGACGGCAAGTGAACATGCTGGTGTTGGCAGGAGTATTTCTTATCATAGGGGCATGCTGCGTTTACTTTGTAAAAGAAACAGTGGCACATAAAGAAGAAAAGCCCGAAGCAGTAAAAAATTAGCTAAATTTTCAAGCCGAAAAGCTTGACTTTGGCTAGCAAATGTATTACTTTTGTAAGCGTAATCATAAAGTAGTTTGAGATTAAACTATGGTAAACGGGGGAAGTTGTTACTTCTCCCGTTTTTTATTTCTACACGGTTCTCTTGGGCCAACTGAACCGTGCAGAATGGGCAAAAGAACGGTTCAGTTGAACAATCTGCCGGTTTCTTTCACTCCGGAAGACGGTTTCATTTCCCCAATATGCCTATTTGTTATCAGAATAACTCCTAGAGAAAAATAAAATTCCTCGTATTGTTCTGCAAAAAGACCTTTCTCTCTTTCAATCAGCTCCTTTCTCTTAATAATACATAAATCTGCTCTTGACAAAAAGTAGTTTGCAATACAACTTTATTTACAAACAAAGCACATTTCGGACATCATATAACTTCAGCGTGGTGAATTAACTAGATCACCGCGGTGAAGTAGTTAATTCACCACGGTTAACTAGTTAGTTCACCAAACCCCACTCAGAAGGCCTGTAGAGGCACATCTTCTATCTTTACAATATAACCCTATTAATCTATATGAGCGAGCTAAATGTAAAAGCCACTGTTACCAATCGGAGATGCGTTTTTTTTTGTATGATATAAATCAATTCATTTGTTCTTTCTCTATCTTTTTACGTACTTTGGAGGATTGATAAAACTCATTGCTATGAAAAGATTCCTCAAAACAGATGAATGGAACATCATCGAAGAAAGCTTCCACGCCGACCACCTACGTGCTTCGGAGAGTATATTCAGTTTGGGCAACGGACGTATCGGTCAGCGGGGCAATTTTGAGGAGACCTATAGTAGTGACAATCTGCAAGGATCTTATCTGGCTGGTATTGCATTCCTCGACAAAACTCGCGTGGGATGGTGGAAGAACGGATATCCGAAGTTCTTCTCGCGCATACCTAATGCTCCTAACTGGAGTGGCATCTTTCTACGTCTCATTGATGAGGAATTGGATCTTGCCCTGTGGGATGTGGATAGTTTCGATAGACGGCTCGATATGAAAGAGGGTATCTCCTATCGTGACTTTCAGGTTACTTCACCCAAAGGGCATAAATTGAAAGTGCATGTGGAACATATCAACAGCATGAGTAATCAGAATTTGTGCCTCATCAAGTACAGCGTGACTTCAGTTAACTATGAAGGAAAGATCTCATTGGTTCCTCACCTCAACGGAGATGTGAAACATGAAACGTCCAACTTCAACGAAAAGATGTGGAACATTCTACGTGCGGAAACAACCAACGAGTATGCTTATCTGTGGACACAAACCCGACACGAAGACTCTCAGGTGTGTTGCTCGATGACTTATCAACTATACAAAAACAGCAAGGAGGTAACAAGTAGCCCCATCAAGATAGAAAAGGAAAAGCTTACCGGTTTTAGCATCGGCGCTGAGGTGAAACCGGGTGATCGGGTGACGCTCATCAAATACACGGCCATCCTAAGTTCTTTATATTGTGACAGGCAGCAATTGGTTGATGAATCGGTCGCTGAAAGTAAGAATGCTAAAACGAAGGGTTGGGATGCTTTGCTACAAGAGCACAAAGACGTATGGAGTGGAGTTTGGAAAGAGTCCGATGTAGTCATTGAGGGTGATCCGGAAGCTCAACAGGGTATTCGTTTCAACATCTTTCAGTTGAACCAGACTTATCGGGGAGATGATCCACGACTAAACATTGGTTCAAAGGGATTCACCGGAGAGAAGTATGGTGGGAACACTTTTTGGAACACGGAACTGTGCTGTGTACCGTTCTTTCTGCTATCCAGTTCCAAAGAGATAGCCCGAAACTTACTACTCTATCGCTACAATCATCTGCCGAAAGCAATAGAGAATGCCCGAAAGCTAGGATTCAAAGGTGGTGCGGCTCTCTATCCAATGGTAACGATCAACGGTGATGAGTGCCACAATGAATGGGAAATCACCTTCGAAGAGATTCATCGTAACAACATTATTGCCTATGCCATTGTGTTGTACACCACAATGACGGGTAGCAAAGAGTATGTAGCACACTATGGACTTGAGGTGCTGATTGCTATCAGTCGTTTTTGGAGTCAACGGGTATCTTTCTCTCAGCCAAAGCAGAAGTATGTATTACTGGGAGTTACCGGCCCCAACGAATACGAGAATAATGTAGATAACAACTGGTATACCAACTATTCGTGCGTGCAGTGCCTGCAAGCTACGATCAATTATTTGGAGATGGTGGCAAGTGAATATCCCGACGAATACTTACGTATCCGCAGAGCTACTGCTTTTGAGTATTCAGAAACTGCCCGATGGAAAGAAATTATAGAGAACATGTATCTGCCTGAGGACAAAGAGCTGGGTATATTTGTGCAACACGACGGCTATCTGGATAAAGAGCAGAAGGTAGTAGATGAAATTCCTGCCGCCGAACGTCCTATCAATCAGCACTGGTCGTGGGATCGCATCTTGCGCTCGTGCTACATCAAGCAAAGTGATGTATTATTGGGATTATATCTGTATTATTCTGACTTTGATACCGAAACTATTCGCCGCAACTTTCATTTCTACGAGCCTCGCACATTGCACGAATCTTCTCTATCGCCCTACATACATTCCATACTGGCTTCGAGGATAGGTGATGTAGAGAAAGCATACAATCTCTTTCTGCATGCCACCCGACTAGATCTTGATGATTATAACAATGAAGTAGAACAGGGATTACACATTACGAGTATGGCCGGCAGTTGGCTAGCTATTGTCAGAGGTTTTGCCGGAATGCAAATTCAGGGCGATTCACTTAACTTCAGTCCTACCATACCCGGCAAATGGAACAGTTACTCCTTCAATGTAAACTTCCGAGAGCGCACACTGCACATCACTGTTGACAAAGAGATGATTGCTATTAAGTTAAAGACAGGAGAAGAGCTAGACGTATTGATGTACAATAAAACATATTCCATCTATCCCGATAGAATCATTACTCTTCCTATACAGAAGCAGGGCAACACATTAGAGCAATAGAACTTTAAGACGCAATAATCGCCCTTAAAAAAAGACCACCTCAACCTTTATAAGAATTGAGATGGCCTAAAAAAATAAGAAGAGAGAGAGAAAACTATCCTAAGAACGAGATCAGTACTCCCGCTGCAACGGCCGAACCGATTACACCAGAAATATTACTCGACATACAATATTGTAACACATGGTTTTTAGGGTCATACTTCAATGCTATTTCATTAGCCACACGACTAGCCATAGGCACAGCACTCAGCCCCGTGGCACCAATCAGTGGATTGATCTTTTTCTTTGAGAACAAGTTCACCAACTTCACGAAGAAGATACCTCCCGTAATGGAAAGAGCGAAAGCTAAGAATCCTCCTACTACAATTCCGATGGTTGTCCAATTCAAAAAAGCTTGGGTAGTCATTGTTGCCCCTACAGAAAGTCCCAAGAAGATGGTGGCAGCATTCATAATACTGTTTGATGCAGCATCGAATAAGCGGAAAGTATTGGTACCAATCTCTTTCACCAGGTTACCAAACATCAACATACCAATCAATGGCACAGCACTAGGTACAAATAGAGCCACTACCGTAGTAACTACAATAGGGAAAATAATCTTTAGTACTCGGAGATTCTTAATTTTAACTTTAGAAGGGTACAGCTTTTCCTGCTCTTTCATGTTGATGCTAAGCTCCTTCTTTGTGCAAAACAATTTTACCACAAGAGGAATTATCACCGGTACAAGTGCCATATACGAATAAGCTGCAATAGCAATAGGCCCAAGTAAATGTGGAGCTAACTTAATCGTAGTAAAGATAGCTGTAGGTCCGTCGGCACCCCCAATGATGCCCAGAGAAGCAGCTTCTTTCGGAGTAAAGCCCATCAAAATAGCCACAAGCAGCACGGTGAAGATGCCTAGCTGAGCCGCAGCCCCAAAGATAGAAAGCCTCAAATTACGTAGCATGGGCCCAAAATCGGTCAAAGCACCTACTCCCATAAAGATAATAGGAGGCA
This sequence comes from Bacteroides ihuae, assembly GCF_900104585.1. GTDB lineage: Bacteria > Bacteroidota > Bacteroidia > Bacteroidales > Bacteroidaceae > Bacteroides > Bacteroides ihuae. Next base: position 114,622 of record NZ_FNVX01000005.1, on the reverse strand, counting down.
AGAATCCCGTTTTTATCAACATGTAGTACACGAAGTTCATTAGGCCAAGTTCGTGTGCAATCTCGTGCAACGGCATTGTCCATATATCCCTCATCACGCCATGCACATTTATCAAGCCATTCTCATTGGCCTGAATAACGCCCATTTCACCGCCCGGAAAGTTGGCCAGCAATACTCCAAAGGCAATAGGAACCAACAGTAGCGGTTCGTATTGTTTCTTAATACCCAGATAGAGCAGAACAAAGGCGATGGCGTACATTATCAGAAACTGTGGTTCAGCAATGATATTGCTGAAGGCAGTCATATTATATAAATTATCAAATATCTCGTTCATTATCCTATCTTCATTAATACGTCATCTTCAGAAACCGCGTCTCCCGAAGCAAAGCCTATAGCCGTAACTGTGCCCCCGAATTCAGCACGAATAGCATTGTAGGTCTTCATAGCTTCCACATAGCAAATCACATCTCCTTGCTTAACAACATCTCCTACCTGTAAGGCATTCTCAGATGCGTTTTTAGTGAGGAAGAATTTACCTTCCAATGGAGAAAGAACATCCTTACCCTCACCCGAGACTACAGGGGTTGAAGTTGAAGCAGGCAGTTTGGCATCACCATAGGCAACTGTCACCTTGTAGGCTTGTCCGTCTACTTGTACTGTTAATGTTTTAGGTTTTGCATCTTCTTCCGGAGATTTATCTTTTTCAGCACGACGCTTAGCTACATCTTCCAAGAAATCTTCTTTGGCCTTACCGCTCTTATAGGCCTCATATTGAGCTGGATGCATGGCATATTCAAATAGTTCTTCGTCATCCTTGCCCACTTCCCATTTATTTTCCTTCATCAATTTACAATATTTATCGAGTGAGTCCGGATAGTTATCTTGCGGATTGCCATCAAAGAATTTACGACCTTCGCGTTCTGCCTTCTCTATGATCTCAGGAGCCAAAGAACCGGGTAAACGTCCGGCTTTACCTAGTAACATATCCCAGATGTCATCAGCTATCATCCCCCAGCGTTCCTTATCTTTCTCCATAGCCATCACATTCATCATAGCCAGGTTCTTAACATATTGACTAAAGGGAGTAACCAAAGGAGGATAACCCACACGAGGCCACACGTAAGCCACTTCATTAAACAGTTTAATGAGCAACTCATCTTGCGACATAAAAGGCAGATTATGCTTTGCCTTATATTTGTTGATTGATTCCAGATTAGAGTCCAAATCGGCCATTAAACTTCCCATCATTCCACCCGGCAGCCCCGGGCCAATGAGTAATGAGTTCATCAAACGGTTCTTCGGGCTGATGTATAATCCTAAAAAGTCGTCCATGAATTCTTGAATCATGCCACGCACTTTCATATAAGCTTCCATATTAATTTCGGGTACCTGATAACCGGCATCCTTGAGCATAGCCTGCACACTAAGCAAATCAGCATGTCCAGTTCCCCATGAAAGAGGTTCCATGCCTACGTCAATGTAATCGCACCCAGCTTCACAAACTTCCAAAATAGAAGCCATATTGAATCCGGGACCGGCATGGCTATGATATTGAACCGGAATCTCAGGATGTGCCTTCTTTATGTTGGCTACAATTTTCCCCAAAGAAACGGGGCGACCAACACCTGCCATATCTTTCACACAGATCTCGTCCGCCCCGAGTTTAATTAGCTCTAAAGCCATATTGGTGTAATACTCCACCGTGTGGATGGGCGAGTAAGTGATACAAAGAGAGCATTGAGAAATCATACCAACCTCTTTTGCATATTCTATTGAAGGAGCAATATTACGCACATCATTCAATCCGCAAAAAGTACGGGTGATGTCCGTGCCTTGGGCCATCTTTACTTTATAAAACAATTTACGCACATCTGCCGGCACAGGACTCATTCGAAGGCCGTTAAGTGCTCTATCTAGCATGTGTGTTTGAATACCCGCTTCGTGAAATGGTTTTGTCCAGTCCCGCACTGCTTTATTCGGATTCTCTCCAAACAACAAATTCACTTGCTCAAAACCTCCACCGTTTGTTTCTACACGAGCAAAGCAGCCCATTTCAATAATTGCCGGAGCTACTTTAACTAGTTGGTCTACACGAGGAACATATTTACCAGCCGATTGCCACATGTCTCTAAAAACCAAGCTAAACTTAATTTCTCTTTTCATATACTATTAGATGAAATGTTGAACAGCAAAATATTCCAATCACAACCGCTCAACGATTATACATTATAAATATTACAACTTTTCAACTTTGGCTATTTTCCCTTTGCCATGCGTTACCACATTGACAGCAGCCGTAATAGCAGCGATAATGTTTCCGGGTATTGGAGCCGGGCCTTTAGCTGGTATTTGTTTAATAAGAATTTCTTCTTCAGGGGCATACTTATTCACCAGGAAGATGAGCAATTTCCCCAAATAGATCACCAGTGTCAGAATAGCAAAGACAGTGCCCATCCCGACGACCAGCAATAAGAGAGCTGTTTCAATATTTTCCATACAGTAATAGAATTTAGTATTTGTAAGTAACTTAAGAGTGTTTCTAATAAATTCGTCACAATATACCAACTAAAAGTAATAAGTAAAAGAAGAAAATGAATAAAAAATGCTAAATAGAAATAACTTGAATATTTATTCAAGTAGTAATCAAGAATGGATAACAGCATTGGAAGAGGATGACCACATAAAAGAAAAGCACAACTACAAGATGAACTAAATCCTGTAATTGTGCTTACAAAAGCTTTTTAACTTCACAAAAGAGAAGTGGTGAACTAGAACTCGCTTGAGAAGTGGAACTTGATATTTTTAAAATCTATTTGTGCCATTTGCAACACGTAATTGCTATCTGCTAAGAACACATCACGCCCTTCACGGTCTCTGGCCATATATTGGTATTTGCGCTTTTTGAAAGCATCTAGTTGCTCAGCATCATCGCTTTCTATCCAACAGGCTTTGTACAGACTGAGAGGTTCCCAACGGCAAGAGGCATTGTACTCATTCAACAGACGATATTGAATAACTTCAAACTGCAATTGCCCTACTGTTCCGATGATTTTACGCCCATTGAACTGATTAACGAACAGCTGCGCTACACCCTCATCCATCAATTGATCAATACCTTTGGCCAACTGTTTTTGTTTCATTGGATCAGCATTTTCAATATACTTAAACATCTCCGGAGAAAAGCTGGGCAAACCACGGAAGTGCAACAACTCACCCTCAGTAAGCGTATCACCAATCTTAAAGGTTCCATTGTCCGGTAGACCGATTATATCTCCTGCCCAAGCCTCATCAATGGTGGTTTTGCGTTGCGCCATAAATTGCGTAGGCGACGAGAAACGCATTGTCTTACCATGACGAACATGAAAATAAGGAGCATTACGTAAGAACTTGCCTGAACAAATTTTGCAGAAAGCCACGCACGAGCGATGATTCGGGTCAATATTGGCTGTTATCTTAAAGATAAATCCGGTAAACTTAGGATCGTAGGGTTTCACTTCACGTTCTTCGGCTTCTACAGGGCGGGGACTAGGAGCTATCTTCACAAAGCAATCCAACAATTCCTGCACACCAAAATTATTCAGCGCAGAACCGAAGAAAACAGGAGCTATCGCAGCCTCCAAATAATCATCTATATTAAATTCACTATAAACACCATTAATCAGTTCAAGGTCAGCACGAAGTTTCTCTGCCTGTCCTTGGCCGATAATCTTGTCTAGCTCAGTACTATTGAGATCTACAGCCACCTTCTCCGTTACCACCTGTTTAGAAGGTTGATACAAATCGAGCTTTTCTTCATATATATTATATACCCCTTTGAAGCGAGCACCTTGGTCTATCGGCCATGACAAAGGGCGAACGCTAATGCGAAGTTCCTCTTCCAGTTCATCTAAAAGATCAAACGGATCACGTCCTTCACGGTCCATCTTGTTAACGAAGATGATTACCGGCGTATTGCGCATGCGACACACTTCCATCAACTTCCTCGTCTGCGCTTCCACACCTTTGGCCCCGTCCACAACAATGATAACACTATCCACCGCTGTTAACGTACGGAAAGTATCTTCTGCAAAGTCTTGGTGACCGGGAGTATCGAGAATGTTCACTTTGTAGTCGCGGTAATCAAACTCCATCACTGAAGTAGTTACCGAGATACCGCGCTGTTTCTCAATCTCCATCCAGTCGCTCGTTGCTGTCTTCTTTATCTTATTGCTCTTCACCGCACCGGCTACTTGAATTTGTCCTCCAAACAGAAGCAGTTTCTCAGTCAAAGTAGTCTTACCCGCATCGGGGTGTGAGATAATGGCGAACGTACGCCTTCTTTCTATTTCATTCATAATGATTTGTACCACCCACCCTCTAAAACAAAGAGAACGGATTAACTGATTTTTGTTTATTAATATCTTTTCAAAAAGCGATCATCTCTCGGCAGAGCCTGAAGATAAGATAGCTATACAATGTTTTAAACTCTCTTCCCAATGAGGAATCTCAAGTCCAAAAGTCTCTTTTATCTTTGTTTTATCGAGCACCGAATAGTGTGGACGGGCAGCCTTGGTTGGATAGTCCACTGTGTGCAAGGGAAGAACCTTACACGAATCAATGCCTGCCATGCGATGAATGGCCAACGTAAAGTCGTACCACGAACAAACTCCTTCATTACTAAAGTGATATATCCCCCTTACTATACCTTTATTTATTATAGCATAGATAGCAATAGCCAAATCGTGCGCATAGGTCGGTGTACCAATCTGATCGAAGATAACACCTAGATTATCGCGTTCTCGCCCCAAGCGGATCATCGTCTTCACAAAGTTGTTGCCATAAATAGAGTACAGCCACGCCGTGCGAATCACAACCGCTTTCTCACAACAAGCCAGTACCTTCTCCTCGCCTGCCAATTTAGTTGTTCCATAAACAGAAGCCGGACAAGTCGGTTCCTCTTCGGTGTAAGGGATATGGTTTGTTCCATCAAATACATAATCGGTCGATACTTGTATCATAGCCGCCCCACGACTTTGTGCGGCAGCAGCCAGATAGCCGGGAGCAATATTGTTCAGCTTATCACAGAGATCTTTATTCTCTTCCGCATTGTCCACTGCAGTATAAGCAGCACAGTTTGCAATTACATCAATTTGATTTTCTGTCACATAAGCCTCAATAGCTTGTTGGTTACATATATCAAGTTCCTGCACATCGGTAAAAAAGTACGTATGCTGAGCATTGTCTTTGGAGAGAACTCGCATTTCGTTTCCCAACTGTCCGTTGGCTCCGGTAACAAGTATATTCATATCAATCTAATTTCAATTCTCCTTTTTTATCCTTATCATAATAATTAGCCAGCATCGAGAGCAGATTGGTGATAGACTCAATCGCCTTCGCAGTTCCTGTACTAACCGTTTTTTTCTGTAGCCTTAGAAGCATCACTCCATACAAAGCCTCAAAACAAGTTTCAAGTTCGGGTTCTTCTTTCTTTTCACCTTTCGCACGCAGTTCAACAATAAAAGGTAGAGCTTTAAAATAAGCGCCATTATAAAAAGGAAACTGGGGTGAATTCAGCAAAGTGTTATGCAACTCAGTCAGGTTGATTATCACATTCCGGTTTATCTGTAAATGCCCTTTCTCTTGCACACCTTCCTCTCGCATCATGTTCACCAGATCAGCATACCATTGCCTCAAAGTACTTCGTTCCTCATCAGATACCTGATAAGCAGAAATTATATTTCGCTCTAATTGGTCAATATCGCAATTATTGGCCCTTATCAAGTCCTCTATCTGCCACATATAGATCAGATATTCAGCTATATTCTTATCTTTCAGTTGTTTCGCTATTTGCATTGCTATATATTATTATTGAGAGGTCACATTATATTCTAAACAGAAAACATAGAAAAGAGAGCTAGTAGAATGAGGCTCCAAGTAATGTAAAAATGAGGCCTAACAATGACACGAAGATAACCGCTCCACCAATAATCCGGTTAATAAGCCATATTCCTCGTAGATTGAAACGTGTGCGCACCTTACTGACAAAGAACGTCAAGCCAAACCACCAAGTCAAAGCTCCCATCACAATGGCCGAGTAACCTGTTACTTCTTCAAAGACAGGATTGCCGGGTAATACAAAAGCGAATCTGGCAAATAAACCGATAAAAAGGAATATAATAAGCGGATTGGATAATGTTACAGCAAAAGCTGTTATAAAATTATGAAAGTATGTGCCTTTGCTAGAAGAAGCCGGGCGAATAGATTGTACCGGATTGCTCCGAAAGGTATAATAACCAAAACCAAGGAGCATCACACTGCCCAATAGTTGCAAATAGAAAAGATTAGCATTAATAAAATCGAAGATAAAACTCATACCGTAACCCGTAAGTAATGCATAAGCTATATCACTAAGCGAAGCACCAAGTCCGGTTACAAAACCATACCAACGACCTTTGTTTAAAGTTCGCTGGATGCAAAGTACCCCTACAGGTCCCAGTGGTGCAGAAACCACGATGCCTATAATGAAACCTTTTATCAATAAGTCTAATATGGTGACCTCTATTTGAAACATTGCGCAAATATCGTATTTTTTTGTGAGACGCACATACTCCGTTAACGTTTTTTCGTGACATTAATAGTTTAAAACAGCATATTCTGACTTAAGAGTGAGATAAAGCAAGAAGTTGACAGTAAATCAAAGTCGACAAAAAGATCACCAATTTATACATCATCAGACTTATTCAACACGTAAAGAATCTCTAATAAAAGATCATATACCTTTATTTAAGAGAACTATATTATGAGATAAAATTTAACTAAATGAAATTAAGAACTTAATATCTTAGCTATTTTAACTCTATGCGTTAAATTTATAAAGATACTACGCAGGCTTGTTTCAGGATCTTTTTCCGCATTAAATTTCTATATTGCCCAACACTCAATCTAATTTATTCTTTCTTTTCTTTTTCATCGACAGCGTTTTTAGCTATCTTTGCAGCACCATTTACAATACGTAATTCATAATTCGTAATTCAATATGATCTTTTTTTTCAGAACTCCTTCCAAAAGCGTGATTGCCGTAGAATGCGGCCACGAGCTCACCGCGAATGATAGTAAGAAACTCTGCTGGCTTTTTGGAGAAGCCAACAAGGAAAGTGAAGAAAACCTGCTCGGATACTTTATCGGTCCACGGCGCGAAATGATTACTCCATGGAGCACAAATGCCGTGGAAATCACTCAAAACATGGGATTAGAAGGCATCACTCGTATCGAGGAATACTTTCCTGTGAACGACGAGAATGCCGACCGCGACCCCATGCTGCAACGCATGTATCATGGGCTAAATCAAGAGATTTTTGTAACCAATCGTCAACCGGATCCTATCTTATATATAGAGAATCTGGAAGCCTACAATGAAAAAGAAGGCCTTGCTCTTTCGAAAGAAGAGATGGACTACCTGAAAAAGGTGGAGCTCGATTTGGGACGCAAGTTAACAGACTCTGAGGTATTCGGCTTTGCTCAAATCAACTCAGAACACTGCCGACACAAAATATTTGGTGGCACATTTGTAATCGACGGAGTAGAGATGGAATCTTCACTCTTTCAGATGATCAAGAAAACAACGCAAGAGAACCCCAACAAGATTATCTCCGCCTATAAAGATAATGTGGCTTTTGCCGAAGGGCCGGTAGTGGAACAGTTTGCTCCTGCTGATCATTCAAAATCTGATTATTTCCTTATTAAAGATATTAAAACGGTTATATCGCTAAAAGCGGAAACGCATAACTTCCCGACTACCGTAGAACCTTTCAATGGTGCATCGACCGGCACAGGTGGTGAAATACGCGACCGCATGGGCGGTGGTAAAGGTTCTTTGCCTATCGCAGGAACTGCAGTATACATGACTTCTTACCCTCGCACCGAAGAAGACCGTGAATGGGAAGAAGTACTGCCTGTACGCAAATGGCTATACCAAACACCGGAACAAATCCTGATTAAAGCTTCTAATGGTGCTTCAGACTTTGGAAACAAGTTCGGCCAACCGCTTATCTGTGGTTCGGTACTCACCTTTGAACACAAAGAAAACGATGAAGTTTATGGTTACGACAAAGTGATCATGCTTGCCGGTGGTGTGGGTTATGGTACAAAACGAGACTGCCTGAAAGGCAAACCCGAAGTAGGCAACAAAGTAGTACTGATTGGTGGAGATAACTATCGCATCGGTTTAGGTGGTGGCTCAGTATCTTCTGTAGATACAGGACGCTACAGCAGCGGCATTGAACTGAATGCCGTGCAAAGAGCCAATGCAGAAATGCAGAAACGTGCCAATAATGTGGTACGTGCATTGTGTGAAGAAGATGAAAACCCAATTGTTTCTATTCACGACCACGGTTCGGCAGGACACGTAAACTGTCTTTCTGAACTGGTTGAAGAATGTGGTGGATTGATTGACATGAGCAAATTGCCTATCGGAGACAAAACTCTGTCGGCTAAAGAGATCATTGCCAACGAATCTCAAGAACGCATGGGACTCCTTATTAAAGAAGAAGCCATCGAGCATGTTCGCAAGATTGCCGAACGTGAACGTGCCCCAATGTACGTGGTGGGTGAGACAACAGGAGATCAACGTTTCTCATTTCAACAAGCAGATGGCGTTCGTCCGTTTGATCTTGCTGTGGAGCAGATGTTCGGTTCTTCGCCAAAAACTTACATGATTGATAAAACTGTGGAACGTCATTACGACAATCCAACATACGAAATATCTCAGTTGCACGAATATCTCACTCAGGTACTTCAACTGGAAGCTGTGGCTTGCAAAGACTGGTTAACCAACAAAGTAGACCGCTCAGTAACAGGTAAAGTAGCCCGTCAACAATGTCAGGGAGAAATTCAACTTCCACTAAGCGATTGTGGCGTGGTAGCACTCGACTATCGTGGAGAAAAAGGTATTGCCACTTCCATCGGACATGCGCCGCAAGCTGCATTAGCTGATCCGGCGGCCGGCTCAATTCTTTCTGTTGCCGAAGCTCTGACTAACATTGTTTGGGCACCACTTACCGAAGGACTGGATAGCCTATCACTCTCTGCCAATTGGATGTGGCCTTGCCGCTCTCAAGAGGGAGAAGATGCACGCCTCTACACAGCTGTTAAAGCTTTAAGCGATTTCTGTTGCACATTGCAAATCAATGTTCCTACGGGCAAAGATTCGCTTTCAATGACTCAGAAATATCCCGACGGAAGTAAAGTTGTTTCTCCGGGAACAGTCATCGTTTCCGCAGGAGCCGAAGTATCCGACGTGAAGAAGGTTGTTTCTCCTGTGTTAGTAAACGATGAAAAATCAACCCTGTATCACATCGACTTTAGTTTTGATTCATTCAAACTTGGTGGATCAGCCTTTGCACAATCACTTGGCAAAGTTGGTGATGATGTACCTTGCGTGCAAGATGCCGAATACTTCCGTGATGCTTTCCTCACCGTGCAAGAACTCGTCAACAAGGGTTTCATTCTGGCAGGACACGATATATCTGCCGGAGGACTTATCACTACCCTACTTGAAATGTGCTTTGCCAATGTAGAAGGTGGTATGGAAATCAACCTCGACAAACTACAAGAAAACGATATTATCAAAATATTATTTGCCGAGAACCCTGGTATTGTTATTCAGGTAAAAGATAAGCATCACGAAGAGGTGAAGAATATCCTCGAAGAGGCAGGCGTAGGTTTTATAAAACTAGGAAAACCAACCGAAGAGCGTCATATCCTTGTAACGAAAGACGATGCTACGTACCAATTTGGCATCGACTATATGCGTGATGTGTGGTACTCATCTTCTTATCTGCTCGACCGCAAACAATCAATGAACGGTTGCGCACAGAAGCGTTTCGAAAACTACAAGATGCAACCTCTGGAACTAGCTTTCGCCTCTACCTTCAAAGGCAAGTTCTCTCAATATGGCATTCTGCCCGAACGTCGTACTCCTAGCGGAACACGTGCTGCAATCATTCGCGAAAAAGGTACAAACGGTGAACGTGAAATGGCTTACTCGCTTTATCTCGCAGGTTTTGACGTGAAAGACGTTACCATGACCGACCTCATTAGCGGTCGCGAAACACTCGAAGATATCAGCATGATCGTTTATTGCGGTGGATTCTCTAACTCCGATGTTTTAGGTTCTGCCAAAGGTTGGGCCGGTGGCTTCCTCTTCAATGAAAAAGCAAAAACAGCTCTGGATAACTTTTATGCCCGTGAAGACACATTATCACTGGGTATCTGCAACGGTTGCCAACTGATGATGGAACTTGGACTTATCAACCCGGAACACGAAGCGAAAGGAAAGATGCTTCACAATGAATCACACAAGTTTGAATCTAGTTTCCTTGGCGTAACGATTCCTACAAATCGTAGTGTGATGTTCGGTTCACTAAGCGGAAGCAAGCTTGGACTCTGGGTAGCCCACGGAGAAGGGAAATTCTCTCTCCCATACGAAGAAGGAAAATACAATGTGGTAGCCAAATACAGTTATGATGAATATCCAGCGAATCCTAACGGATCTGATTATTCAGTAGCAGCTTTGGCTAGCGCTGACGGTAGACATTTGGCCATGATGCCTCACTTGGAACGAGCTATATTCCCTTGGCAGAATGCATATTACCCTAGCGAACGTCTGGATAGTGACCAAATCACTCCATGGATGGAGGCTTTTGTCAATGCCCGTAAGTGGATTGAAAGGAAAAAATAAGAACTATCTTACTTTTATATATAACACTTCCCTGACTATTCCTTTTCTTTAAGGATAGTCAGGGATTGTTTATTTATTGTAAAGTAGCTAGATCAATGTTTGATTTCCTAAAATTAATAGCTAACTTTGTAAACATAAGAACCGATTATTCAACATTTAGAGAAGTAAACTATGATGAAAATAATTTCAACCTTTCTTCTCATGACTAATGTTGCTTTATGCAACGCCCAGACACACCAGATAACCGATGGAAAATCATCCGATTACACTACAGGAGGATTGTTAATTCTCGGAGTAACAATCGGACTCTTGGTTTTTCTCATTGGTCGCATTATTTTATTAAGAAAAGCTCAAAAAGAATCAGAGGAGAAATTACAATCGTTTGTCGACACTACCCATAACATGCTCACGCCGCTTAGTCTGATAAAATCACCACTTGAAGAGATCCTAAATAAAGAAACCTTAACAAGCGAAGGATTAAGCAACTTAAATACAGCCATCCGCAATGTCGAGTCTCTACTCCGTATAGCAAACACACTGATCAACACCGAAGAAGATAAGGGAAGCTTGATCGTTTCACACTCAGTAAACGAAAATATGCCATTATCTGAAATCCCTCAAGAGAAAAATGCCACTACCGATTTTCAAGTTCTTATTATTGAAGCAGACGAAGAATTATCTCATCAGCTAAAACAATCTTTATCCGAACAATATACTGTGCAGACAACTAATAACGGAAAAGAAGCACTTGAGATGGTCAAAGAATACAAGCCTGATCTTATAATCTCTGACATGATACTTTCCTCAGACATGGACGGAGAAGAGTTATGCACCACATTAAAAAATGATATTGAAACATCACATATCCCCATCGTATTGCTGATCGCTTTAGACGACAAAAAAAGCATCCTAAAAGGATTACGAACCGGTGCAGATGAGTATGTGATAAAGCCTTTTAATATGGAAATTTTGAAAGTAACGCTAACTAATCTACTTGCCAGCAAAGCACTGCTACGCAGAAAATACGCCAATTTGGAGCTTAACAACCCAAACGAATGCATCAATTGTTCCACAGACATTGATTGGCGATTTGTAGATAGCGTAAAGAAGCATGTGGAGGAAAATATGTCAAATCCATCATTCAATGTAGATGTGCTCTGTACCTTGCTCAATATGAGTCGCACAAGTTTCTATAATAAGATAAAAGCTTTGACCGACCAAGCTCCGGCCGACTATGCACGTCTCATTCGTTTGAAGCGTGCTGCACAATTACTAAAGGAGCAACAACACAGCATCACCGAAGTAGCCGAAATGACCGGATTCAATGACCCAAAGTATTTCCGTGAAGTATTTAAAAAACATTTCAAAGTGAGTCCTAGTAAATACGCAAAAGGAGAAGACCAGAATTAATAAAAGAACCATGAATATTTACTTCTCAGCCCTCAGCATTTTTTTTAAAATAGGGCTTTTCACTATAGGTGGAGGATATGCAATGATTCCTCTCATCGAAAATGAAATCGTAACAAAACGAAATTGGATCAGCAAAGAAGACTTTCTTGATTTGCTAGCGATTGCGCAATCAGCGCCAGGAGTTATGGCTATCAATATAGCCATATTTATAGGCTACAAATTACGAGGTATCCGTGGAAGTCTAGCCACCACCTTAGGAGTAATATTGCCTTCTTTCATTATCATTCTGGTCATAGCCATGTTCTTTCATAATTTCAAAGATAACCTCATCGTTGAACGAATATTTAGAGGCATACGTCCGGCTGTAGTAGCACTCATTGCCGCACCGACATTCAACATGGCTAAACTCGCTAAGATCAACCGCTACACTATTTGGATTCCTGTTGTCTCAGCTTTACTTATTTGGTTGCTCGATTTTTCACCTGTATGGATCATCATTGCCGCCGGTGTAGGAGGTTTTCTTTGGGGTAAAATGAAGAAAAAAGAATGCTAATAAAATTGATGCACTAATAATCATTCGTAATGCTATACTTACAATTATTTTATACTTTCTTTAAAATCGGACTTTTCGGCTTTGGCGGAGGGTACGGAATGCTCTCTTTGATTCAGGCCGAAGTTGTCACCAATCATGAGTGGATGTCTGCAAAAGAATTCACTGATATTGTGGCCATCAGCCAGATGACGCCGGGACCTATCGGTATCAATGCCGCAACATACGTTGGCTTTACCGCAACGGGAAGTTTTTGGGGTTCTTTGGTTGCAACGTTCGCCGTTGTTCTACCTTCATTTATATTAATGATTACTATCAGCAAGTTCTTCCTGAAATATCAGAAGCACCCCATTATAGAAGCGGTTTTTAGCGGTCTTCGCCCAGCCATTGTTGGGCTATTAGCCTCAGCAGTACTTGTACTTATGACTTCAGAGAATTTTAGTGCACCAACAGAAGATCTCTACGCATTCATTATCAGCATTGTGATCTTTGTTGGCACATTTATTGCAAGTTGGCATTTCAAAGTAAACCCTATTTTGCTTATAGTACTCTGTGGAGTGATAGGGCTACTTGTCTATTAAAGCTTAATTTTCTTACGAACACTTTTCGACTCGTTATGCAAACGATCAAGAGTTGTAACCACATACGTGTATTTTGTTTTACCACTACCATAAGGGAGCTTATAGAAACTATCTCTTGTGATAGTAACAATATGCGAAGGGTCCTCAATATCCACCTTCTCACCTTTGTTGAATCGATAAACCACATATTGCACAGCACGATCCATCTCAGTTTTCGCTTTCGGTGCAGTCCAGAATAACACATATCCATCTGCAGTCCACACAGCCTTTACCTTTCTAGCCTTCGCCGGAGCTTTATTGTCCATAAAGTCGAACACAGGAACGAGAGAAGGATATTTGCAATACTCCTGAACTAAAGCATCACGATAATGTCCTGCATTTTCCACCACTGCACTAGCTGGCCATTGACAACTGCCGCCAATACTTTGATAAGTGCGTTGCAGAGCTATCTTACGAGGCAACTGATTAATGCTAGGATTCTGAGGATCAGCCTTTTCTACCGTATTCATCACCGATTGTCCGATGAAAAGAGGACGGTTTTCACTGTTACGCGCCCACCATTCTACCAAAGTTTGATAATCGGCACGAGGATGCCCTATCTCCCAATACAACTGAGGGATATTATAGTCTATCCAACCTTCGCGCGCCCACAAAAGCACATCGGCATACAAATCATCATAGTTCTGCAGAGCCTGTGTTTTACTACCCAGCGGATCACTACTCTGATTGCGATAAACCCCAAAAGGACTGACTCCAAACTTAACCCAAGGTTTTAATTCACGAACCGTTTCGTGTATTTTCTTAATCAGCAAGTTCACGTTACTACGACGCCAGTCTCCTTTATTGTCAAAGCCACCACCATAACGAGCAAAACTATCATTATCAGGAAAATCCAGTCCTTTGATAGGATAAGGATAGAAGTAATCATCCATGTGTATAGCATCTATGTCATAACGAGACACGATATCGGTTATCACCATACAAATATGTCGGCGGCTTTCCGGCAAAGCAGGGTCAAAAAAGAGCTGATCACCATACTTCACAAACCATTCAGGATGAATATTATAGACATGATCAGGCGCCAATTGACTCTTTAAGGTTGTTTTCACCCGATAAGGATTAATCCATGCATGAAACTCCATACCTCGTTTGTGGCACTCTTCAATCATAAATTCCATTGGGTCCCAATATGGATTGGGGGCCTCTCCTTGCACACCCGTAAGGAAACGACTCCATGGTTCCAATTTTGAAGCATAGAATGCATCAGCTTCCGGACGCACCTGAAATATGATGGCATTAATGCCGGCTCCCTGAAGAGAATTGAGTTGATCAATTAACGTTTGCTTCACTTTTTCAGTTGGCATGCCACGGAACTGTCCATTCACAGTCTGAATCCATGCAGCTCTAAATTCACGTTTGGGATATTTTTGAGCCTGTATTGTCAATGAAAAAGCCAAGGCTACAAAAAGGAAGAGGAAGTTTCTTAGTCTCATATTGCCATTGTTTATTATAAATGCGGAGCAAAGATAAGAGATAATTCATTAACTTTGCACATTCGCAACCAATATATAAGAGCCGAAAGGCCGCTATAGGTTCAATTACACATATTAGTACATTAGCATTATGTCAGACAGCAAGTATATCAGCATCAAAGGGGCACGGGTAAATAACCTGAAAAACATTGATGTGAACATTCCCCGTAACAAATTGATCGTTATCACCGGCCTTTCAGGTTCGGGAAAATCTTCTCTGGCTTTCGATACCCTTTATGCCGAAGGTCAACGTCGCTATGTGGAAAGTCTTTCTTCCTATGCCCGCCAATTTTTAGGAAGAATGAGCAAACCGGAATGTGATTTTATTAAAGGTATTCCACCCGCTATCGCCATCGAACAGAAAGTAAATAGTCGCAACCCACGCTCTACCGTAGGTACAAGCACCGAAATCTACGAATATCTCCGTCTGCTCTATGCCCGCGTGGGAAAGACTTTCAGCCCGGTAAGCGGACGTGAAGTAAAGAAGCATAGCACGGAAGATATCGTGAACTGCATGTTGTCTTATCCGGAAGGAACGAGATATACGATACTCACTCGTGTCTTGTTACGAGAAGAGCGAACATTAGAAGAACAGCTACAGATAGACCTCAAGCAAGGCTTCAATCGCATTGAAGTCAACGGTGAGACCGTACGTATCGATGAATATGTAGCAAAGAAAAAAGACGAGGTCTACTTATTGGTAGACCGCATGATAGTAGGCAATAGTAAAGATGCCATCAGCCGCCTCACCGACTCTGCCGAGACAGCAATGTACGAAGGAGATGGCAGTTGTTTGTTACGCTTTTATTTAGCGGATGGGAGTACAAAGTTGCATGCATTCAGTACCAAGTTCGAAGCAGATGGTATTGTGTTTGAAGAACCAACCGACCAAATGTTTTCATTCAACTCACCCGTAGGTGCTTGTCCCGAATGTGAAGGCTTTGGAAAAGTGATTGGCATCGACGAACATCTGGTAATCCCTAACCGCTCTCTGTCGGTATATGATGGAGCGGTGGTATGCTGGCGCGGTGAGAAGATAGGTGAATGGAAAGACGAGCTGATACACAGTGCCGAAAAATTCGATTTCCCTATTTTTACTCCTTATTATGAACTGACTGACGAGCAACGTCGGGTGCTATGGGAAGGCAATAAATTCTTTCACGGCATTAACGATTTCTTCCGCATGTTGCATGAAAACCAATACAAGATACAATATAGAGTGATGTTGGCACGCTATCGGGGTAAAACCGTTTGTCCCAAATGTCATGGCACTAGATTGAAACCGGAAGCCGGCTACGTACGTGTAGAGGGTAGAAGTATCAGTGAGCTTGTTGATCTGCCCATGACTGAATTAAAGGTTTTTTTCGATTCAATGAAACTCAATACACACGACACCAACGTATCTCGCCGCATTCTCACAGAGATAAATAGCCGCATCAGCTTTCTTATCAATGTAGGGTTGGGCTATCTCACATTAAATCGCTTATCCAATTCGCTTTCGGGAGGTGAGAGTCAACGCATCAATCTGGCCACCTCTTTGGGAAGCAGCTTAGTCGGTAGTCTATATATCCTCGACGAACCAAGTATCGGTCTGCATAGTCGCGACACCGACAAGCTGATACATGTACTCCGTCAACTACAATCTCTGGGCAACACAGTGGTAGTGGTGGAGCATGACGAAGAGATCATTCGGGCAGCCGATTATATTATAGATATAGGCCCCAATGCGGGACGGTTAGGCGGAGAGGTTGTTTATGAAGGTGACATGAACGACTTACAGAAAGGGACAAACAGTTACACCGTGCGCTACTTGCTGGGAGAAGAAGAGATTCCCCTCCCACTACATCGCCGTCCGTGGAATAATTATATAGAGATCACAGGAGCTCGCGAGAACAACCTGAAAGGAGTTAACGTTCGCTTCCCACTCAATGTGATGACAGTCGTTACCGGAGTTTCGGGTTCAGGAAAGAGCACATTGATCAGAGACATCTTCTACCGTGCGCTCAAACGTGAATTGGATGAATGCAGCGATCGCCCGGGAGAGTTTGCAAGTATCGGAGGAGATTTAAAGAACCTTCGTAATATAGAATTTGTAGATCAGAACCCTATCGGAAAATCATCACGCAGCAACCCGGTGACCTATATCAAGGCATACGACGAGATACGTAAATTATGGGCCGAACAACCTTTGGCCAAACAAATGGGATATACTGCCGGACACTTTAGCTTCAACAGCGAAGGCGGACGTTGCGAAGAGTGTAAAGGCGACGGTACCATTACGGTGGAAATGCAGTTCATGGCCGACCTGATATTAGAATGCGAGTCTTGCCATGGCAAGCGCTTCAAGGCTGATACATTGGAAGTGAAATTTCACGACGCTAACATTTACGACGTGCTACAGATGACTGTAAACGAAGCCGTTGAGTTCTTCACCAAACATGGACAAAAGAAGATCATTAAAAAACTAGCTCCTCTACAAGAAGTTGGTCTGGGCTATGTGAAACTGGGACAATCATCGTCCACACTCTCCGGAGGAGAGAACCAACGTGTGAAACTGGCCTTCTATCTAAGTCAGGAAAAGGCAGATCCTACGCTGTTTATCTTTGATGAACCTACCACCGGACTGCACTTTCACGACATACGTAAATTGCTCGAAGCCTTCGACGCATTAATTCGTCGTGGGCATACCATTCTGATTATAGAGCATAACATGGACGTGATTAAATGTGCCGACCATGTGATAGATTTAGGTCCCGAAGGTGGCGACAAAGGTGGTAATTTAGTTGTTTGCGGAACGCCCGAGGAAGTAGCTGCTTGCGCTGATAGTTATACCGGACAATTTCTGAAAGAGAAACTAACAAAATAACACTTCTATCCGGGTGTATAACACTTATACATCCGGGTAGAAATCTTGTTTCTATCACTACCAACACACCCTAATCCTCTTTTGATATACAAATACCCTCCACCCATTTCTTTCCTTCGGTCAACCGTGTTACCAGTATGGAACTAACGACATTTCCGGTAGAATTGAGTAGTGTGGCAGGCACATCAATGATTGTGCTAATCACCATCAACGTTGCTGCCAGTTGAGGTGAGAAACCAAAGACCGAACAAATAAGCAACTCCCCCGTCATGCCTCCGCTGGGAATAGCTCCCATCACAGCCCCTACGAGCACGGCTACCCCGATAATATAAACCACATTACCAGACAAGCCTGTATCTTGACCAAAGATAGTGAGTAAGAACACGATTTTAATAACTCCGCCCATCACCGAACCATCTTTATGCATGTTAGTGCCCAATGGAATAACTGTTTCGCCAATACTGGCCGGCACCCCCATTCTTTTAGAAGCCTCAATATTAATAGGTATACAGGCTGCACTAGATGAAGTGGCTATGGCTGTAAGTGAAGGAGTTATGATATTTCTCCAGAAAGCCGAAAGCGCTTTAGTACCCCCGGCCATCCATACGTAGAAAGAATTTAGCCCCACATAGCAAATCACCGTAAGCACTAGATATAACACAAATGCATTGAGATAACCATTCAGAATTTGTCCACCTACCTGGCCAACTGTATCAGCAAAATAACATCCCAAGCCAATGGGTGCAGCATACATGATAATGCGCATCATGCGTAGCACAACCGCCATACCTGAGTTGAGAAAACCTGCCACAACCTTGCCCTGTTCTCCCGAAAAAGCCGTAGCTAACCCGAAGAATATTGAAAACAGGATAAGTGGCAATAAGTTGGACTTGGTGAACAGTTGCAGAAAATCGGGCACAGTAAAGGTTTTCACAAATAACTCTCCGGATGATAACTGCACCGTTTCAACCTGTTCGGGTAAGTTGGCCATCAACGTTGCCTTATCTATTCCTTCGAGTGGATTATAAAACAGTGTAAGGCCATAAGCTGTAATAGCTACAACGATAGCTGATCCAAGAAACACAAAGATTATATTTGTAATCACCTTTCCTATCATATTCATCTGCTTCATATTATAAATGGCAGACGAAACACTTAGGAAGACCAACGGTACAATCAACACGAACATCAGGTTGAGAAATAGATCTCCTATTGGCTTAACAATAGCCGCTCCCTCACCGAAAATAAGTCCACATGCCCCTCCTATCAGAATTCCAACAATCAGACAGATAGTAAACGCATAATTTCTCAATATACTCATCATTGCAATCATTTTATTACAGTTAGCAAAAGTACACTTTCAAATTGAAATCATTATGATGATAAGCGGGATTCTTGCTCAAGTATTACTCCTAAACAAAGAAATGAATCTGTTTTTCATGGAAAGATGGAAAACAGATTCAATAATGTTAAGCATGAGTATTCCATATTCTCAGCAGTGACAAAGAAATCAAAAACTATTGTCATCACATTTTATTCAAATAAAAGATATAGATTTCGGCACCATGGCATACACCTGATAAAGAAGCATATAGCGATAAATAAAAAACATTTTCAACCACACAATTTCCTAATTCGCAATAGGGTATAATAAAAAAAGTATATATAAATTTGCATACATAAAGATTAAGCCTTATATTTGTCTTAATCAGAATGAGAAGTTGGCTCCTTTTTAGTTTAAAAAGAGAGCAAACGATGGGCGAATAATAATAGTATATATCGATCTATATTATTATGAATTCTTATCTAATTCGCCTGCAAGTTCTTAGAGACAATTTCAGGATAACGTCTCTTCTAAATTAGCTGTAGTAAAGCAAACTTTTGGTATAAGCAGCATACTACTATTATCATATAAAGTAACGATATTTAGTATCTATGTCTACTCTTTTTTAAAGTCAAAAGCAGCGCTATCATTGAATTTTCATCCCACAATTTAGGTTCTTTCATAAAGGTAAACTTTACCAATTAAAGAATGATACGTAAAAATTCAATCTTACTATTCAATGCTAAAACTTATATTGTATTAATCCTGAATAAAATTAAAAAAAACAATGGTAGAAGGAATTTTCACAAAACGTAGACAGAGAATCGCTTTAAAGCTTGATATTAATGCAACTGAAAAAGATTGGTTTAACTGGAAATGGCAAGTAAAAAATTCAATTAAATCAATTGAGAGTTTCGAAAATCTAACAGAGATAGAATTTCCTGAAGAAGAAAGAAAGAAATTAATTGAAACTCAAGAACGATTTCCTCTGTCCATTACTCCGTACTATTTATCGCTTATACACAAAGAAAACTACAAGAACGATCCTGTATTTAAACAAGCCTTTTTAGATGAAAGAGAGCTCATTATTACCTCAAGTGAAATGAGTGACCCATTATCAGAAGATCATGATAGTCCGGTGCCTTGCATTACTCATCGATACCCGGACAGAGTCCTGTTTTTGGTTAGTAATATCTGTGCAATGTATTGTCGTCATTGTACCCGAAAACGAAAAGTAGGCGATGTTGATTCAATACCTGACAGAGAACAGATCAAGAAAGGAATTGAATACATTAGAAACACTCCAGAGATTAGAGATGTCTTGCTCTCAGGAGGAGATCCACTAATGCTGCCAAATGATTATCTGGACTGGATCCTGAGTGAAATAGAAGCGATACCACATGTTCAAGTTATCAGGATAGGTACAAGAATTCCTGTTGTTCTGCCTTACCGTGTTACAGATGATTTAGTGAACATGCTAAAAAAGCATCATCCAATATGGATAAACACTCACTTTAACCATCCGCAAGAAATTACCGCATCATCCCGTCAAGCATTAGAAAAGCTTGCCAATGCAGGAATACCTTTAGGGAATCAATCGGTACTCCTTGCCGGCGTTAACGACTGCCCCCGCATTATGAGAAAATTGGTTCAATTACTTGTGATGAATAGAGTAAGACCCTATTACCTGTACCAATGCGACTTATCAGAAGGACTCTCACATTTCAGAACACCAATAGGAAAAGGTATTGAGATTATGGAAAATCTGATTGGTCATACCAGTGGTTTTGCCGTACCAACATACGTTATTGATGCTCCGGGCGGTGGAGGTAAAATACCTATTATGCCAAATTACATTATATCCTGGAGTGTGAATAAAGTTATTCTCAGGAACTATGAAGGGGTAATAACAACCTATCAAGAGCCCCGCAATTACGAACAGAATTTCTGTGACAGAGATTGTCCAAACTGTAATTTGGAATTAGAGATCATTGACGGAGAAGAAGATATCAAAGTTATTGGAATTGAAAAGCTCCTGTCGGATCATGATAAAACAATCTCATTAGTGCCGAAGAACAATGAGCGTTTAAAAAGACGCTTTGATAAATAAAAAGGGCCAGACATGAAACAACTAGAGATGAAACAATTCAAATCGCTCATTTCGCATGATGAAGCAAATAGTCGTGTATACATCATGGATATGCATCACGACGATTTCCCTGAAATAATAAGCTATATTGAGGAACTGGTCAGGGAAAAAGAATACACTAAAGCTTTTGTCAAGGTAAAGACTAAATATAGTCCCTCGTTTATAATGAACGGCTATGTGATTGAAGCTACCGTCCCGCTATTTTATAATGGAGAAGAAGATGCATGTTTTCTTGTGAAGTATTACAGTGAGCAACGAAAAGAGGTAGAAAAAGAAGCACTTGATGCATTTCAGCAAATGCTACTTGAAGCCCCCAAAAGCAACACTGCCAGCATAGATAAAGAGTACAGTCTTCGCCCATTAGTGGAGACGGATACACCGCTAATGGTTGCCTTATTTAAAAAAGTATTTGACTCCTACCCTTTTCCCATCTTTGACACTGCTTTTTTAATCAAAAGCATGAAAGAGGATGGAACGCAATACTATGGAGCATTCCATAATAAAGAGCTGGTTGCTATCAGTTCTGCCGAATGCAACAGTACCTATAAAAATGCGGAGATGACAGATTTTGCTGTCAACCCCGTCCATAGAGGAAAAAGACTGGCAACCTTTTTACTTCAGTTGATGGAAGAGGAACTAACCCAAATGGGATATAAGACACTATACACAATAGCAAGGCTCCATTCACTCTCCATGAACAAAACATTTTATAATATGGGCTATAAATATTCTGGCACACTTACAAGAAACACTCAAATTTCAGGCAAAATAGAAAGCATGAATGTGTGGTATAAATAGGGAATATTCAGTCTTAGCATAGAAGATATGGAGAAGAATTGCTCTATACAGACAGTCTCTACCCGGCATTTTGTCTGTTTTCCAGAAAACCTCTCACAAGCCTTGTGGGAAGGGTTTGCTGAACTAACTAGTTCACCGCGGTGAATTAACTACTTAACCGTGGTTAACTAACTAGTTCACCACGCTGATCTAGTTAGTTATGTTTAAGAAGGGCTATTTGTAAATAAAAGAATAAAATAAATATATCCGAGACTCTTTCTTCTATATTCAATACATTCTTCATATATTCATTGCATTTCCGCCAAGTCAGTCTAAAACATCTTTATCGTAGTTTGCTCATCCCTAATAAAATAATACTAGTTGTTGACTCGGAAACGCTTTAATCATTCTATCTAAATAAAAGTTAGATAGAAACTAAAAAAGAAATTGATATGCTCAGAAGTTTATAATACTCCCCGTTATTCAGATACTTATAAAAGTAATAAATAAATAGCATCTTTGTGATGCCAAAAGATGTATCCTCAATCTCCCCTTTATTTCGATTGATAAATCGAATGAGGACAGTTATGGAGAGACCTCTAAAAATTATTAGATAGAAGAATTCTCGTCGAACTCAGGTTATCACATCGTTTTGAAAGAGAAAGGAGAGAGTTTAAGAAAGAAATTATAAATTTGCACCTTAAAGTCATACTATTAACAAACAGATTGGGCCTATATTACTAAAATCACGGAGAACAATCTACAACACATTGACCTATTATTCTGCTTAATGAGTGAAAAATTCCTATGGAAATAAAATCTTTGGCTAATACGAACTTTGATACGCTGTTCGGAGCATTCGAACAAGCTTTCGTCGATTACGAGTTACAACTGGATAAATCTGAACATATAGCGATGCTGAAACGGCGCGGTTTCAATCCAGCACTTTCTTTTGCTGCATTTGACAGAGGTAAAATCGTTTCGTTTACCTGCAACGGGATTGGCGATTTCTACGGAATGCCGACTGCATACGACACGGGAACAGGGACGTTAAAAGATTACCGTGGGCAAGGTTTAGCCACACAGATATTTGAATATTCCATACCTTATTTAAAGCATGCGGGTATCAATGAATATCTGCTGGAAGTATTACAACATAATACGAGTGCGGTATCCGTTTACAGCAAGATCGGTTTTGAAGTCAGCCGTGAGTTTTATTATTTCAGAGCGGAAGTTAAACAAATTGGGAGTCAGATTAAATCGATCGACCCAACTTTTACTATGCAGTTTATTGACTTCAATGAGTATAGTTCAATAATGTCTGACTTCTGGGACTTTAAACCTTCGTGGCAAAACAGTGTTGAATCCATAAATCGATCGTTGGAAGGCTCTGTGTGCATAGGCGTTTTTGCGGACAGTAAGCTTGTTGGCTATGGGGCTTTCGAACCGATTTCCGGTGATGTAACCCAGATAGCAGTAGGTAAGCAGCATCGTCGTATGGGGATAGGGTCATTGTTATTCCAGAAGATGATCGAAGTGAATAAACACAATTCCATAAAAATATTGAATACCGACATCACTTGTAATTCTATGACCGCCTTTCTCCGCTCGAAAAACATCGAACCGATGGGCAAGCAGTTCGAAATGGTGAAAAAGCTATAAGAAGGCATGCCTGTTCTTTAGAACACATAAATAGTTATGGAACATAGATTAATGCTAGATCAATCTATAAAATCGGAAGACATCTAGATAGCTACACAAACGCAGACTTAATTCAGCCAATCTTTTTTCTTCTTTTTTCTATTGCAACAACAGGAGCTTTTATATCTTTGTCTAAATGAATTAATAAAATTATGGAAATAAATAAGGTAAACCTAGAATCAAAATTGAAATCGTTTAATGAGTACTGGACTCCCAAAATTGTTGGAGAACTTAATAATCAATTAGTGAAAGTAGCAAAGCTCAAAGGAGAATTTGTTATGCATAAGCACGAGCTGGAGGATGAACTGTTTTACGTTATAAATGGTCAATTATTCATTGAATTAGCAGATAAAACGTTGGAGTTAAATGCAGGAGAGTTTGTCATTATTCCTAAAGGTGTTGAACATAAGCCATATGCTCCCAAAGAGGTTAGTGTGATGCTATTTGAACCCTCAACAACACTAAATACTGGAAATACCAAAAACGAATTGACCGTTTCTCATTTAGATAGAATATAATTGAATTACGACCCTGAAAATAAAGCCAGCATGCGATGACTCCAAAGACACACTTCCTGCTATTAAGGGGTGTGAAGGCTTTACTCTCGCTGGAGATCCCCATGCTGGAGGGACTAAAAAAGCGCTGAAGTTCAAGAGATTGAACTTCAGCGCTTTCAATATATACCTTTAAATAATACTTAGAAGTAAAATCCAAAGCCCAACTTAAATCCAATCTTAGAATTATCCCCATTCTTCATGGAAAGATCGTAATAGACAGCGGGTTCTATGGTAACTGTTCTCGATAGAAAATAAGCATATCCGGCTTCCAACCCTAATCCATAATCACTGGCATGGCCTTGGTCGTTAAAATACCAACGTTTCATCTTAAGTCCGGCACCCAAGTAAACACCTATCTTGTCAAAATAGTAACGGCCACCGGCACCTAGCGTATAAGTATCTTTTGGATCACTCCAATCAGCACCCAAAGTAACTAGAAGAGCGATATTATCTTGCAAGAAAGTTCCTCCTTGAGCTAAAAAGCCTAGATGACCTTTATCGCTATCACTATAAGAAAAGTCCATACCTGTCATAGAGGTGTTGATGATCCATTTTCCTTGTTCAAATTGGGCCTGTGCAGCTAAAGAAGCGAGCAACAAGCAAATAATCAATGCTGATTTCTTCATTTGTTTAATTTATTATTATTATTATTAATCTCTTCTTCACGATGTTTCTTGCGTTGCTCTTTCTTTCTAAGTACCAACCAAAGGGCAAGCACAACAATGTATGCTCCGCCAAGAGTCAAAAACTTCTCGTCACTACTAATTTCATTGTTTCGAGGCAATAGGTAAATACCTGTTGCGGTCACATAAATAAGGAAAGCAATCGCTACCCAAGTTGATTTATTCAGTTTCTTCATACAGTATTCTATATTATATTTATGTTTGCTTAAGCAAACGTTTTTTCCAAGTAATGAACCACACGGCACCTAGCAAAGTGCAAGTAGCTCCTACAAAGAAAGAAATATTTGGTGAAAGTCCCAATCCTTCGGGCGCAATACTAATGTAAGTAGAGCAAACAGCCGTCATAAACAAGGCAGGAAGAAGAGTAAGCCAATACATTTTTCTTGCTTGTACCAAGAATACCGTTACTGCCCAAAGTGTAAAGACGGAAAGTGTTTGATTGGCCCATGCAAAATAGCGCCAAATAATATCAAATCCGTTTTTATCTCGAAGACTATAGAGTAACAAGCCTATGGCAAGAATGAACATTGGCACACAGATATAAAAGCGACGACGAATACTCTTTTGCTCTAAGCCCAGAAAGTCGGCTACGATGAGACGCGCAGAACGGAAGGCTGTATCGCCTGAAGTAATAGGAGCAGCAATAACTCCTAGAATAGCCAAAAGGCCTCCCATGCTACCCAGCCAACCTTTGGTAATGGAATCCACTATGACGGATGCATTTGTTTCACCCATGCCGTGCTCGTGAAAAAAGTGAGTTGCGGCAGCAGCCCAGATTAAGGCAACTATTCCCTCAGTGATCATTGCTCCATAGAAGACGGGGCGTCCATGGCGTTCGCTCTTCATGCATCTCGCCATCAACGGGCTTTGTGTTGCATGAAAACCAGAGATGGCACCACAAGCGATACTCACAAACATAATAGGAAAAATAGGCAATGTCTTGGCATTAGGATGGGTGTTCTGCAATCCGTCCCAAAATTCGGGTAATGCCGGATGATGCACATAAAGCATCACAAGAATGCCTACAGCCATAAACAACAAAGCGGCTGCAAATATCGGATATATCTTCCCTATAATCTTATCAATAGGCAGCAAGGTGGCCAATATATAATAAAGGAAAACAATAATAATCCAAAAAGTAGTATCCAAAGATTCGGGCGTCAACTTAGCTAAAAGACCTGCAGGGCCTGCAACAAAGACTGAACCGACTAAAATCATGAGAATGACAGTGAAACCACGCATCACTTGTTTGGTAGGCAACCCCAAATAGCGTCCTATAATTTCGGGTAGGCTCTCGCCGTTGTGCCTCAACGAGAGCATACCGGCAAGATAATCATGCGTAGCTCCGGCAAAAATACTCCCGAGCACAATCCAAAGGTAAGAAGCTGTGCCAAACTTTGCTCCCATAATAGCTCCGAAGATAGGACCTAGTCCGGCTATATTGAGAAACTGTATCATAAAGATCTTCCATGTAGGCAATGGAATAAAATCGACACCATCGGCTTGAGTCATAGCAGGAGTCGGTCGGTCATCAGGCACAAACATGCGTTCGATAATACGCCCATAGATGAAGTATCCGGCAATAAGGGTCAATAGGCAAATAGTAAAAGTAATCATGACGTGGCGTTTTAGCTGTCACAAATGTAGCATAATCTCCCGAAACGACACAACAATACCAACACTTTTGCTACCTTTGCATAAATTAAAAGAACGATAAGCTCATGCATCGCTATATACTTTCACTCCTATTAATACTCTGCTTGACTCCGGTCAAAGCGAACCCAAAATATGAAGTACGAGCAGCTTGGGTCACCGCTGTTTACGGGCTGGATTGGCCTCAAGCCAAAGCAACGAGTCCAGACGGTATACGTCGCCAACAAGCCGAATTAGTCGCTATTCTCGATAAGCTGAAAGCAGCCAATTTCAACACGGTACTCTTTCAAGCCCGTACCCGTGGAGATGTGCTATATGCTTCAGAGTTTGAGCCGTTCAACTCCATCTTAACCGGACAGACAGGAAGAGACCCCGGATACGACCCATTGACTTTTGCCGTTGAGGAGTGCCATAAGCGAGGAATGGAATGCCATGCTTGGATAGTCAGCATACCGCTTGGAAACAGAAGACATGTAGCGGCACAGGGCAATAAATCTGTAACCGTACAGAATAGAAGCATCTGCGTACCTTATAAAACGGAATGGTTCTTAAATCCGGGCAATCCGGGCACTAAAGAATATCTAATGAAGTTGGTCAATGAGATGGTCACCCGATACGATATAGACGGAGTGCATTTCGACTACCTACGCTATCCGGAGAATGCTCCACGCTTCCCTGATAATAAGGAATTCCGCCAGTACGGAAAAGGCAGAAACATTGATCAATGGAGACGAGATAACTTGACGGACATTGTGCGCTATATATATAAAGGTGTAAAAGCCTTAAAGCCATGGGTGAAAGTAAGTACTTGTCCGGTAGGTAAGTTCCGTGACACATCTCGCTATTCTTCTCGCGGTTTTAATGCTTTCTATACGGTGTATCAAGATGCACAAGGTTGGCTGGAAGAGGGAATACAAGATCAAATCTACCCAATGATGTACTTTAGAGGCAACAGTTTTTATCCTTTTGCACTCGACTGGCAGGAGCATAGTAATGGCAGACAGATCATACCCGGACTGGGAATCTATTTTCTAAGTCCTTCCGAAGGCAACTGGAAGCGAGATGAAGTGGAACGACAAATAAACTTTGTAAGAGCTAACGGACTTGCGGGACAAGGACACTACCGTGTGAAATATCTGATAGAAAACATACAAGGGCTATACGAAGAGTTGAGCGAATCATACTATTCAACTCCGGCTCTCCAACCTGCTATGACGTGGCTGGACAGTGTGCCACCAACAATGCCCGAGAAGCTCACAATGAAATACGAAGGTGGATATGCAAAACTAAACTGGACGCCCTCACAGGATAATGACAAGCGTAACGACCCTTATTATGTAATTTATGCTTCCGACTTATACCCGGTGGATACCAGTCTGGCAGAGAACATTGTTGCGCCGCACGTACAGGGAAACAATTTTATATATGCTCCACTTCACCCTTGGGAAGCAAAAGATTACTTTGCTGTATCTGCTGTCGATCGTTATGGCAACGAGAGCAAAGCGGTGCAATTGGATCATCCTTAAGCACTTTTATTCCACCAACACCCAAGCAGAATAATGAGTCTTTCCGGTAATGGGAGTCAATGATAGATAGCCTGATGAAAGACGATTCTGAGTGATCCGCAAAGGATACTTCAGTGTGCGCTCTTGATGTTTAGTCAACGCTTCTCCGGCAGTAGCTGAATATTCAATACGGAATATCCCTGTAGCCTCCGATTGCACATATCGATCATAAAACATCCGAGCCACCAAGCCCATATTCATACGTAGGTTTATCTCCACACATGGATGGATACGATATCGGGGTTGATCGGCAAAAATGCAAACCATCATATCTACGCCCAGATAACCGCTATAGTCCGCACCTACTATCTGAGATAACTCCTCCTCCAAAGAAACTCGTAATTGATGCAAATCAGATAATGGAACATACCGAGTCAGACGCTCCTCTATAAGTTCATTGGATAATAAATCATTGCCTTCGTAAGCACCTCCGCTACCTGTGCGAAAAAGAGAGTAACCCATAAAGGAAACATGACCCGCTCCATCAGCAAAGAACTCCATTGCAAAATCTTCGGCTTTCTCATACAGAGGTTCAGCCGCTACCCCACCCTGGCGCTCAGCAACACGGGCACACCAACCACTAATGGCTGGAGTAAAAAGCCCTTTGCAACGGTTTAACCCCTTACCACTACCTGATAAAGGTGCTTTAAGTATGCTTTCTTGATGATCTTCCACAAATACCTTCACATCATCTACCGTTTTAAGGTAAGCAGACTCTCCACAAAAGCCTTCATTCAGTTGAATTTTAGGCAGTAGTTCTACCGCCGTAGAACGATGAGACAACTGTGTCAACCTGCCCAACTGTTCCAACGTAGGCATTGACTCTTCTTGCACATTCAATAGCAAAAGTCGTTTGCGCAAAGCAGCATTCCATCCCCAAGGAACAGGTTGTACATGCTCCTTCCCAGCCACCTCCGGTTCAGTAATCAAGTTTGCAGATAAAGAAAACAACTCTTGCATTTCAGTCAGAAAGGTTAGATTATAAGCCGATGAAGCCAGCACATCACCACTAGAAGCGGCATACCACACAGGAAGCAAAGCAAGATCGGTCGTCATTTGCCTAGCCGAAGCAGGTGGCATGTAATTCTCGTCGCCATTGGCCAAAGCCAGATCATTATCCGGATTGAAAATATATAGATTCTTTTTTGACATTATGATACCATAATTATAAAAATTAAAGCATAAAACAACTAAAACAGCACATTACACTAACCTCTAAAGCATCTAGAAAAGCTCTAGTAGAGAAAAATAGCCGAATTATAGGGCAAAATTACACAAAAAAGAGCTCGTTTCAACCGAAAGAAGCTTGCTTTTCATCCCAAAGAACGGTTCTCTTTACCCAAAAGAAGGCAGTAGTTGAGTAAAAAGACGGTTGCAGTTAGGGCAAAAGACTACGGCACTTTCTAAAAACGCCTATATATCCCTATTATCTAACGTCTTAAGCATACAAATGTAAAAAGAACCGCTTACTTTTAGTCCAGATCCTTCACCTCAAAGAGAGTCTTAAAATTGCACCTTTATTACCAGCATCAGCTTATTCAAAGACAATCAACAGGAAAAAGTATAGTTCGCCAATCAATATAACACAATTGATAACCCAAAACAAACAAAATAGAAAGTATAAACTTCAAATAAAGACATTTTTAAGCAACCTTACCGACAGAGAGGCGATATACGAAAATCTGAGCTCTCCAAAAGAGCAAACTGTCACAACGTTATAAAATATAAATTATGGGATAAAAATCATCTTTTGCTATCTCTACTTTGCAAATATCAGAATAAAGGGCTATATTTGTACCCCGAAAAACTATTGAATAAATGGAAGCATTCTACCGTACACACACTTATCTTGTAGAGCACACCAATGCCCCTGTACGTCGCGATCTGATGGATGAAATAGATTGGAACGACCGTCTCATAGGTATTAAAGGAACTCGAGGAGTAGGAAAAACGACTTTTTTGCTTCAGTACGCCAAAGAGAAGTTCGGTACAGACCGTTCTTGCCTCTTTATCAACATGAACAATTTCTATTTCTCCGGAAATACGATCGTCGATTTCGTTAGTGAATTCCACCGCCATGGAGGAAAAGTGTTACTTATCGACCAGGTCTTTAAATACGATGGATGGAGCAAAGAATTGCGCATGTGCTACGATCGTTTTCCTAATCTAAAGATTGTTTTCACTGGCTCATCTGTGATGAGACTGAAAGAAGAAAACCTTGATTTGGGAGATATTGTAAAAAGTTACAATTTAAGAGGGTTTTCTTTTCGTGAATTTCTGAATCTCCAAACAGGAATGAGATTCAGATCATATACACTCGAAGAGATAATCAACAATCACGAACAGATAGCCAAAGGCATACTTTCGAAAGTTAAACCATTAGACTATTTTCAAGATTATCTGCACCATGGCTTCTATCCTTTTTTCCTCGAGAAACGCAATTTCTCCGAGAATCTATTGAAGACCATGAATATGATGGTAGAAGTAGATATACTACTGATCAAACAGATAGAGCTGAAATATCTCTCAAAGATAAAGAAACTATTATACTTACTGGCTGTAGAGGGTCCCAAAGCACCCAACGTAAGCCAATTGGCTAGTGACATACAGACATCACGGGCAACGGTGATGAACTACATCAAATACCTTGCTGATGCACGAATGATCAACATGGTCTATCCACGGGGAGAAGAATTTCCAAAGAAGCCATCAAAGATCATGCTACACAACACCAATCTGATGTATTCCATCTATCCTCTGAATGTAGATGAACAGGATGTACTCGACACATTCTTTCTTAACACAATGTATAAGGACCATAAGTTACATAAAGGCGATAAGAATTCCTCCTTTTTGGTGGATGAAACAATGCCGTTTAAAATATGCTGCGATGGATCTAAAATAAAGAATAGCTCGAACGTGACGTATGCCATGCACAAAGCGGAAATAGGCCGCGGTAACCAGATACCACTCTGGATATTCGGCTTTTTGTATTAATATCTTTTACTTAAAATAATAATTTAGTTATGACTAAGAAGAAATTCATCACTTGTGATGGTAATCAGGCTGCTGCGCATATCTCGTATATGTTCTCGGAAGTAGCTGCGATTTATCCTATCACTCCATCTTCGACTATGGCCGAATACGTAGACGAATGGGCTGCCGCAGGACGTAAGAACATCTTCGGCGAAACAGTATTGGTGCAGGAAATGCAATCAGAAGGCGGTGCCGCAGGTGCTCTTCATGGTTCACTTCAGGCTGGCGCATTGACTACTACTTATACAGCTTCTCAGGGTCTTCTTTTGATGATTCCGAATATGTATAAGATTTCAGGTGAATTGCTCCCATGTGTGTTCCACGTATCGGCACGCGCATTGGCAACTCAAGCACTGTCTATCTTCGGAGATCACCAAGATGTAATGGCTGCTCGCCAGACAGGTTTTGCTATGTTGGTAGAAGGTTCTGTACAAGAGGTGATGGACCTTTCAGGTGTATCGCATTTAGCTACACTGAAATCTCGCATCCCTTTCATGAACATCTTCGACGGATTCCGTACATCACACGAAATTCAAAAGATTGAAATGTTGGAAAACGAGGATTTGGCTCCGCTGATCGATCAAGATGCTTTAGCTGAATTCCGCAAACGTGCCCTTAACCCATCTGCTCCAGTAGCACGTGGTATGGCCGAAAACCCTGATGTATACTTCCAACACAGAGAAGCAGCTAACTCTTTCTACGAGGATGTTCCTGCTATCGTAGAGGAATATATGAATGAAATCGCGAAAATCACAGGCCGCAAACATAACTTATTCGATTACTACGGAGCTGAAGATGCTGAGCGTGTTATTATCGCTATGGGATCTGTTACTGAAGCTGCTCGCGAAGCTATCGACCACTTAACTTCTCTAGGAGAGAAAGTAGGTTTGGTTTCTGTACACTTGTACCGCCCATTCTCTGCTAAGCATTTCCTTGGTGCCGTGCCTAAAACGGTTAAAAACATTGCAGTACTCGACAGAACAAAAGAACCGGGTGCTAACGGAGAACCTCTATATTTGGACGTTAAAGACTGCTTCTACGGAACAGAAAACGCTCCGGTTATCGTTGGTGGACGTTATGGCCTTTCTTCTAAAGATACAACTCCTGCGCAGATTCTTTCTGTATTCGAGAACCTTGCATTGCCATTACCAAAGAACCATTTCACAATCGGTATTGTAGATGATGTAACATTTACTTCTCTACCGATGAAAGAAGAAATCGCTTTAGGTGGTGAAGGTATGTACGAAGCTAAATTCTACGGTTTAGGTGCTGATGGTACCGTGGGCGCAAACAAGAACTCGGTGAAGATCATCGGAGACAATACTGACAAATATTGCCAGGCATATTTCTCTTATGACTCGAAGAAATCAGGTGGTTTTACTTGTTCTCACCTTCGTTTTGGTAATACTGCTATCCGCTCTACTTATTTGGTAAACACTCCAAACTTCGTAGCATGCCACGTACAGGCTTACCTAAAAATGTACGACGTAACTCGCGGTTTGCAGAAGAACGGTACTTTCTTGCTGAACACAATCTGGAATGATGAAGAGTTGGCCAAGAATCTGCCAAATAAAGTAAAACGTAATTTTGCTAAGAATAATATTACTGTTTATTATATCAACGCTACACAGATAGCACAAGAAATTGGTTTGGGCAACCGTACCAATACGATTCTTCAATCTGCATTCTTCCGTATCACAGCTGTAATCCCTGTTGATCTGGCTGTTGAACAAATGAAGAAATTCATTGTGAAATCTTACGGCAAGAAGGGTGAAGATGTGATCAACAAGAACTACGCAGCTGTAGATCGTGGTGGCGAATACAAACAAATGACTGTAGATCCTTCTTGGGCTAACTTGTCTGACGAAAGTGAAGCAAAGAATAATCACCCGGCATTTATTAACGAAGTTGTTTATCCTGTAAATGCACAAGATGGTGACTTACTTCCTGTTTCTGCTTTCAAAGGTATTGAAGACGGAACATGGCAACAAGGAACAGCTAAGTACGAAAAACGTGGCGTTGCAGCTTTCGTTCCTGAATGGGAACCCGAAAACTGTATCCAATGTAATAAGTGTGCTTATGTTTGTCCTCACGCTTGTATCCGTCCATTCGTTCTCGATACAGAAGAACAAAAATCGGCTAACTTTACAACACTGAAGGCTGTTGGTAAACAATTTGCTGATATGACTTTCCGTATTCAGGTGAGTGCTCTTGACTGCTTGGGTTGCAACAACTGTGTTGATGTATGTCCGGGTAACCCAAAAAAGGGTGGCAAGGCTTTGACTATGAAGCACTTGGAATCTCAATTAAAAGAAGTTCCTAACTGGGAATATTGTGTTGACACAGTGAAGAGCAAACAACACCTGGTAGATGTTAAGTCTAACGTGAAGAATTCTCAGTTTGCAACTCCATTGTTCGAGTTCTCAGGAGCTTGCTCTGGTTGCGGTGAAACTCCTTATGTGAAACTGATCACTCAGTTGTTTGGTGACCGCGAAATGGTGGCCAACGCTACTGGATGTTCATCTATCTACTCTGGTTCAGTACCTGCTACTCCTTATACTACAAATGAAGACGGACAAGGACCTGCTTGGGCTAATTCATTGTTCGAAGACTTCTGCGAATTCGGTATGGGTATGGAACTTGCTAACGAAAAGATGCGTGCTCGTATTGCAAGATTGATGACTGAAGCTCAGGCGTCAGATTGCTGCTCAGATGAGTTAAAAGCTTTATTCAGTGAATGGGTAGAGAATATGCTTAATGCTGATAAGACCAAAGAACTGACTGAAAAGATCGTTCCATTGGTAGAGGCTTGCGATTGCAAACATTGCAAAGAAATTGCTTCTTTGAAACACTACCTAGTGAAACGTTCTCAATGGATCATTGGTGGTGACGGTGCTTCTTATGACATCGGTTATGGTGGCCTTGACCACGCAATTGCCAGTGGTAAAGATATAAACATCTTAGTACTTGACACTGAGATTTACTCAAACACGGGTGGACAGTCATCTAAATCGACTCCGGTAGGTGCTATCGCTAAGTTTGCTGCTTCAGGTAAGAGAGTACGTAAGAAAGACCTTGGTCTGATGGCTACTACTTACGGTTACGTATACGTTGCACAAATTGCAATGGGTGCCGACCAAGCTCAAACACTGAAAGCTATCCGCGAAGCAGAAGCATATCCCGGACCATCACTTATCATCGCTTATTCTCCATGTATCAGCCACGGTTTGAAAGCCGGTATGGGCAAAGCTCAGGAAGAGCAAGACGATGCTGTTAAGTGCGGTTACTGGCACTTGTGGCGTTACAATCCTGCTTTGGAGGCAGAAGGAAAGAACCCATTCTTGCTTGATTCGAAAGAGCCAAACTGGGATGAATTCCAAAACTTCTTGAAGGGTGAAGTACGTTACAGCTCTGTAATGAAGCAATGTCCTACTGAAGCTGCTGAACTATTCAAAGCTGCAGAAGATAACGCTAAGTGGAGATATGGCAACTACAAACGTCTGGCCAACCAAGCTTGGGGAAAAGATGCTGAATAATCAATCGATTATAATATAATAAAAAGGGGCGCCCGAATGGACGTCCCTTTTTTAATTCAAAGAATATAAAACGAGAAAAATAAACACTCTTACAAGATCGGAATATTCTTTTTTAAAACTTCTTCTGCGCAACGATAACCTTCTTCATAGAAGACCGTAAGTTTCTTTACATTTCGTTCAATACGATCCACATTCACGGGATTCAACGGACGTATTACAGTAATCCGTCCTTCATCTTCCATTCGTTCCACCAGTTCCAACTGTTCATTATAAACAGCATTCCTACGGCTAAATGCTTCACGTAACTTGGGGTATTTATGATAGAAGAAAGAAGGAACTTTGATATCTTTTACCTCTTTGCGATAACCCCGATTACGAGTAAGCACCACCACATTTTGAGTAAACCCGTCTTCGATGGCATGAAGTAAAGGAATGGAATCGACAACACCTCCATCTAGCATCGGTGTATCATCGACCAATGCGATCGGACAGACAAAGGGTAGGCTACTCGAAGCCTTGGCTATATCAATTAATCTTTTCTTATCATGTTTCTCTTCAAAGTAATTGGCTTCACCCGTTAAGCAATTGGTGGTAACCATCACATAGTGCTCAGGCGAAGAGAAATAAGTGTCATAGTCATACGGAAGAATGTGCTCTGGAAACTCAGTGAACAACAAATCGAAGTCCATGATATTTCGTTTTCTAAGTAAATGCTTGAGACCAATATAGTTATACTTATCTAACAAATCAATATTACTATACTTAGCTCTTCCCCGCTGGTGTGACATGTATGACAATCCATTGCATGCCCCGGCAGAAACTCCAATTGTATAAGGGAAGCGGATGTTATGATCCATAAAAAGGTCCAGCACTCCACAAGTGAAAACACCACGCATTCCACCTCCTTCAAGTACTAGTCCGGTAGTTCTATCAATATTCATGTTCATTGTTTATCTATTCTGTCTCTGATGATACCCTCCCAAGAGAAACAACATAATAACATAAGTGATATAATTCCTTTTTTCTTTCTGCACGAAGGAGAAGAATTACAGATTAATTTAGAGAGCAAAATAAGTGAATTTTTTGTTCGTTATAGCTCTTTTTATCAGAAAAAGAAAACCACGCACCCTGCAAACTAGAGACTAGTTACAGATGATGCGTGGCTTATATTCTAGAAATAATCTATTATCTATTCTTTATAACCTGATAATTGCAGTCTGTGAATATCATCTTTTGATATAGAAGGATTTTCTCCAGCTTCAAAATGATCTCTGACCAGTTGGGCAACCTTAGCAGCATCTTCTTCAGATAAGAAGGTCTGTTTATTTCCTAAGGCAGGCACAAAAGGTTGATAAACAACAGTCTGCTTTCCTTTCAATATTTTATATCCGTATCCATTTGGTTCTACCTTCACCACTTCAATCTGATAAGCATGTTTATCTTGATGCTTATAATAAAAAAGTACTACGGAAACAACTGCTACAAGCAATAACAGAGGAATATAAATTTTCTTATTCGTCACGATTTTCATAAGGAGATAATTCATACATGTCATCAAGATAGCTACTACTACCAGCGGCTCCAGTCACTACAAAACCTCTCTTTCCAGTGGAAAAGCTTACAGCACTCGTGCGTGAAGAACCTTGATTGCCTGAATTTAATAGAGCAAAAGGAGTATAATCATCATCGCTATCTCCTGACCATAAATCTGTAGCAGGATCATAAATCCAATAATCTGATTTTAAGCTACTATTACGATCACCCGTAACAAAGTACCCTTTCCCATCTATAACGAAACTAACTGCGCCAGAACGAGCTATGTTATCATAATCGTCATCATAGTCTTCATCAGAATTTACATCAGCAATATCTCTCAACTCTGTAGTGACACCAGTTGATGGATTATAGCTCCAAAAGTCTGTTGGGCATACACTATTAGCTACACCACCAACAATATAGGCTACATTATCAATGACAAAGGCCGTACCAAACATTCTTTTATCTACGGATAAGCCGGTAACAACTGTCCACTGAGATCCATTAGCCGCAGTTGGATCAAATCTATAAAAATCTTTTTTATAATTTGAAGTATCAAATCCAGTTCCAACATAAGCATAATTACCTATGTTAAAAGCAAGTGCACCATAACGAAGACCACCAGCAAAATCATCTTGCTGCGTCCACGCATCAGTAGAAGGGTTATACTCCCACGTATCTTTCATACAAACATTATCGTCACCAATTCCAGTTGTAATGTATCCTTTCTCCCCAACAGTAAAGCCTACAGCTTTATTACGGTAACTAGCTGCTGTCGGCATGTCAGCTAATTGTGTCCAATAATTACCATCTATATCATATACCCATAGATCGTTTAGAAAAGGTTCCGTCGCACTCGCATTATAACCTGTAGCAAGATACCCTTTATGTCCAATAGTAAATGCTGCCGCATAGCCTCTAACCGGACCATCAAGAGCCGCACGCTTATACCATACTCCTACAGTGTAATCATCATCGCTCGTGCACGAACTAAAAAAAGGCATTATCATGCACAACAAAAATAAAGCGAGTATCATTTTTTTGGTTGAATTCCAAACTGTTACATTCATCTTTTCTATACGGTTTTAATGGTTAATTATTGAGTCGCAAATGTAGGTGGGAAACCAATAGCTAAAAAAAAGAATCGACGAATAGCCTATTTCTATCTACAAAACACTATAAAACACAATATAGTCGATAAAAAAAGGAAATCCGTCGATAACTTTTGGTCTGCGAAGAGTAAATAGCTTCTTTTGCCGAATCGTAAACCTCAACTATTAGTAGAATGAATCCCAAAATTTGGATCTTTTCATCTTTTTTATTTGTCTTGCTTATTACCTCCTGCAGAGACGAAGTAAACAGTGCAGGAAGTAAGTGGCTTACAAGCTCTTTTAATAATGTGCAAACAGATACTTGCACAGTAGAATTAAGCACTATTTTAGCTGACTCTGTCGCCACCTCCAGCGATACACTTTGTCAGTTAGGACATTATAACAATTCACTCTGGGGAGATATAAAGTCCTCATTTTATGCAGAATATAATGTAGCATCAAATAGTTTTAGTCAAGGAACTACTTATCGGTTTGATTCCATTACTATTACACTTAAACCGACAGGAGATTATGTAGGAGATACATTGAGTACGCCTCAACATATTTATATGCATCGCCTAAAGAAGAATATAAGTTTTGATGATGAGGGATATCTATATAATCACTCAACCGTCCCTTATGATTCAGAATCATTTGCTACCTTAACATTCAAGAACGAACCCAAAAGGAAGAAGGAGTTGGAAGTACGTTTGCCAGATGCATTTGGAGAAGAGCTATTCACTCTAATGAAAAATAGATCAATATCGGTAAGCTCTCAAGAATATTTTAGAAATTATCTCAAAGGAATTGTTTTTGTTCCAGATAGTAACGATAATTGTATCAGTGGCTTTGCCGTTAACAGTTCGAGCCTTTGCATAACCCTATATTATCGCAGAATGGAATCATCTCCTGTTGACTTAACAACAACATTTACACCAAGTTCCACTCTTTCTTTCGGCCGTATCGTTCACGACCGAAGTGATTCCCCTCTAAAAAATTTAAAAGCAGGTACCTCAAACGCATTATCTTCCACCAAAAGTGACAATCAGGCCTTCATACAAGGAATGACAGGTACATACACAAAAATAGAATTCCCGTATTTAAATAATCTACGGTCACAAGGAGATATGGTCACCATTGAAAGCGCTGTTCTATATTTATATCCGGTTCAAGGCACTTATGGAACAACAATGCCATTGCCGACCGCACTAACCATGTATACTGCTAATAGTAAGAACCTAACTCAATCTAGTATTACTGACTCTTATGGGACAAATGTACAGGATGGAAGTTTAGTTATAAACAAGGCAAGTTACAATGGCACTTACTATACTTTTGATCTTACTTCATTCATGCAAACTAATCTAGGCACTATTGGGGACAACAGACAAAAACTGATGTTGATGCTCCCTAACAGTTCATTCCTTACGACATTAAATGGAGTTACATTTGGAGATGCCGACCACAAAACTAGCAGAGTAAAGTTGGCAGTGATATACAAAACACATAACGAACAATGAGAAAAATACTATTTACTATATTTGCCATCTGTGCTTTGAGTTCAATAACTGCACAAAATACTACTAACTCACCGACTTCAATGTTTGGCATCGGCGAAATATCGACAGGAGATGGTGGACAATTTTCGGGAATGGGAGGCGTTGGCATAGCACTGCGAGGAAATAGTTTTTTGAATGCGACTAATCCTGCTGCACTGACAGAACTAGATAGTCTAAAGTTCACCATAGAAGTAGGCGTGATGGGCGCATATAAACGATATCATCAATCAGCAAGTACAAATAGATCAAAGGTTGGTAATATAAATAATTTAGGAGTAGGATTCCGGATGCTCCCACGATGGTACACTGCGGTTTCCATTTCACCGGTAAGTAGTGTCGGATACGGTATTTCACTCGATCAGCAAGTAGTAGGAACCACTGCTACCATTTCCTCATATTTTGAGGGCGAGGGTGGGCTTTCAAGAATCAATTTAAGCAATGCATTCTTAATCGGTAAACGCTTCTCACTAGGAGTCAACTTATCTTATATTACAGGTACTATCACTGAAACAGAAACCAATGGTACTGCAAGTCAAACAAGTACCTCCTATAAGAATACTTTTTATGCCGACTTGGGTTTACAGTATAAGCTACCTATAGAAAAAAATAAAGACATAGTTATAGGAGCTACTTATGGCTATTCTCAACCCTTAACACAAGACAATAGTCTAGCTGTCAGTAGTAGTACTGGAGGCGAAAGCATAGACGAGTCTGAGCATACAGTTAAACAGTATATGCCACAATTCTTCGGTCTAGGTTTAGCTTACAACTCTTTAAAGTGGACTTTTTCTGCTGATTATAAATATACAGAATGGAGTAAAATGAAATCTTCTAGAGCCATCGTCAGCTTTGCAAATCAACAAAGCGTAAAAGCTGGATTGTCATATATATTAGGTAGTCCTTATAAAAATCCTGTTAGATTTATGCTTGGTGGAGGCATTGGCAATTCATACCTAATAATTAAAAGCAATAAAGTAACTAATTACTTTGTTAGTACTGGATTAGGACTCACTCTTCGAAACAAAAATATACTATCTTTAGGAGTAAAATATGGCGATCAAACAAAAGTAGTTAAAGGAATGCCACACGAACAAAGTGTAGCACTCTACTTTAATCTTTCTTTTAGCGAACGCACTTATAGGGGAAAATTAAAATAACCATATTCTCTTTTCATCCTTTTTATGCTAAAATGCGACTCAGAAAAGATAATTAATGTATCTTTGCCGCATAAATAAACATATATATACATTAGAATGAAGAAGATAGTACTTATTGCAACTTTAGGGTTGTTAAGCCTCAACCTTTTAGCTCAAGATAGCAAAAAGGAAGAAGGCTTTGTTTTCACTACCGTAAAGGAGAACCCCATTACTTCCATTAAAAACCAGAATCGCTCTAGTACGTGTTGGAGTTTCTCAAGTCTTGGCTTTTTTGAATCAGAATTGCTACGCTTAGGAAAAGGTGAATATGATTTCTCTGAAATGTATGTTGTACACCGCACTATGACTGATCGTGCCGAACACTATGTACGCCTGCATGGAGATAGTTCGTTCTCTCCAGGAGGCAGCTTCTACGATGTGGTTTATTGTATGAAAAACTACGGGTTAGTGCCACAAACAGTAATGAACGGAATTATGTATGGTGATACATTGCCTGTACATAACGAATTGGATGCTGTAGCAGAAGGTTATATGAATGCCATTGCCAAAGGCAAGCTAACTAAGCTAACCCCTGTATGGGAAAACGGAATAAATGCCATTTATGATACTTATTTAGGCCAATGCCCCGAGAAGTTTACTTATAAAGGTAAAGAATACACTCCACTGACGTTTGAACAATCATTAGAGTTGAATACAGATGACTATGTGTCAATAACCTCTTATATTCATCATCCATTCTATAAAAAATTTGCTCTTGAGATTCAAGATAATTGGCGCAATGGAGAATCATGGAATCTGCCAATAGATGAATTTATGGCTGTAATAGATAATGCTATTAATAAAGGTTTTACCGTTGCATGGGGTAGTGATGTTAGTGAGTCAGGATTTACACGCAATGGCATCGCTGTTGTTCCTGATGTAAATCGCGCCGATCTCTCTGGTTCAGACATGGCTCGTTGGACAGGATTACCTTTAGCTGATAAGCAAAAGGAACTAGCCTTAAAGCCAAGCATTGAAAAAGAGATCACACAAGAGATGCGTCAGGTAGGCTTTGACAATTGGGAAACCACTGATGATCATGGAATGTTGATTTACGGTATAGCCAAAGATCAAACAGGAAAAGAATACTATATGGTGAAGAACTCTTGGGGAACCAAAAATAAGTATAAGGGAACATGGTATGCTTCAAAAGCTTTTGTGAAGTACAAAACCATGAATATCTTAGTTCACAAAGATGCACTGCCCAAAGAAATAGCTAAGAAACTAGGGATTAAGTAATCGTTTCTAATCTTCTTAAAACAAAAAAGCAGTAGATTCAGATAAATCTGAATCTACTGCTTTTTTGTTCATTATTGCCCCCTCCAAAAATGATATCTCACCCCATTTTGTATCTTCTACATAACTCCTCCAACCACAATCAGTTACATCAACACATTGAATATCTCGACTTAACAAATTATAAGTTAGGTATCAGAGTAATATAAAAAACGAATAAGGATAGTTCTATTTGAGACAAGACAGATGCATATAAAATAACAAACTATCCACATAAAAAGCATACATCTAAATGATGAAGCTGATTTGTTTGTTTAAGATATATTCTTATCTATTGCTGTCCGGTAAAAATTAGTGGACCAAAAAATTAGGGCTGTTTTCCTCTCTTGGAATCCAGCCCTTTTTCTT
Source organism: Bacteroides ihuae (assembly GCF_900104585.1). GTDB lineage: Bacteria > Bacteroidota > Bacteroidia > Bacteroidales > Bacteroidaceae > Bacteroides > Bacteroides ihuae. Next base: position 72,959 of record NZ_FNVX01000005.1, on the reverse strand, counting down.
TCCTTTGCAGTTACCACACCTAAAAGGAAAATCTATGGGCAAAAATACATATTTTACCGGACAGCCGCTTTATGCGCAGCTATTAAAATTGATCGATAGCCAAGAAATTGCAAGAATAAGCCGAAAAGGTTTGCATGAGCGCTATGTGAAGAAGCTAGACGGCTACTCTCACTTTGTAATAATGCTCTACGCCGTGCTGATGCGCTATGATTCTCTACGTGAAATCGTAATAGGAATGCTCTCTGAGGCAAATAAGATCAATCACCTAGGCATAGATTACATGGTAAAACGCAGCACTTTGGCAGAAGCCAACAATAGGCGCAGTAATGAGTTCTTTGAGCAGATATATTTCTCCCTATACCGGAAATACAAAAATGATTTAGCGGACAGCCGAACGGACAAGGCTTGGGAGCGCTTGCTGCACATCATGGATTCTACTACAATAACACTGTTTTCAAACGTTTTGAAAGGTGTAGGCCGCAATCCCAAGCATGGAAAGAAGAAAGGAGGCATAAAGGTTCACACTGTGCTCAAAGCCGAGGAAGGAGTACCTTATAACATTCATTTCACATCGGCAGCAACTCACGATCATGTTATGCTTACTAAACTAAAACTGACAAATGGGGCATTCATAGCCATGGATAGGGCATATATAGACTATAAGGTCTTTCAAGAATTAACAGACAACGGAGTCTTTTATGTAACCAAAATGAAGAAAAGCCTACGCTACACCCCTCTTAACGGCCATTTTCTTGTGAATAAAGATGGGCTGGTTGTACTAAGCGATCATATGATAGAGCTTAAAAAGGACGATATAACACATGTTTCACGTCGGATAGAGTATTGGGAGGAAAAGAAGAAGTACTCAAGCGTTCTTCTGACCAATAACTTTGAGTTGGAACCGGAAGAAATTATTGCCATTTATTTACGGCGCTGGCAGATAGAGAGCCTGTTCAAGCAGTTGAAGCAGAATTTTCCACTCAGATACTTCTTTGGAGAGAGCGTAAACGCAATCAAAACACAGATATGGGTAACACTTATTGCAAACTTACTATTATCTGTCATAAGAAAACGAATTAAACGGAAATGGAGCTTCTCAAATCTTGTAACAATCATAAGGCAGACACTCATGTACTACATTGACCTCTATATGTTCTGCGAAAATCCGGAAAAAGCATGGTTGAGAATCATTAACCAGTCCAGTTTATCACCTCCAGAACCAACACTCTTTGATTAAGAGGGCTTGCTTTTTGAAGGAAAAAGCCGAACTGCCTTTTTATAGGCAATTCGGACAGATATTTTATGCTTTTCAATTTTTACCGGACAGCAATAATTCTTATCCATTTTAGATATTTCATTATCCGATATATCTCCTTACATTTATAACAATTGTCTGAATTCCAAATAGATTAAACATAGAGAGATAAAAAAAACAAAATGAATTGGAGTATCAAAAGAGAGAACTGGATATCATGTTTGATGCTGTCACTTAATATCTGTTGTTGGGCACAAACAGGAACGAATAGTGAACCAGTGAAATATCTTGGTGGAGAAGTCGCCAACCCAAATGTGCACGACGGATCGTTGCGCTACGCCATTGGTGTGGAGAACATCCAAGTTCTGAGAGCCAACCGAACAAATCCGCAATATGCAGATAACTTTGGTTGGACATACAATCATGCTCCAAATCTGACGTATTGGAACAACACTTTCTATCTTCAATACTTAAGCAATCCCATCAATGAACAAGAACCTCCGGGGCATACCCTGCTTGTTACTTCGCACAATGGAAGAAACTGGGGAAAACCAATTGAGATCTTCCCTACCTACAAAGCGCCGAAAGGGGTAAATATTCCCGAAGGATACACAGGCTACATCATGCATCAGCGCATGGGCTTTTACACTGCTCCCAACGGACGGTTACTTATTGTTGCATTCTACGGACATTCTTATAATCCATTTCAACAAGGAGGTATTGGGCGTGTAGTCCGAGAAGCTTATAAAGATGGAACTTTCGGCCCTATTCATTTCATCCGTTACGAAAGTCAAGCGCAGTGGAATGAAACAAACACAACCTACCCTTTTTATAAAAGATCAAAAGACAAAGAATTTATCGAAGCGTGTGATGCACTACTCAAAGATAAATTAAAAACACTCCAATGGTTAGATGAAGACCGAGGTATTGATGGTTTTTATTCAATAAAGGATTCCATCAATACGGTACAAGCACTGTCTTATTTTCATCGCAAGGATGGAGAAGTGGTAGCTCTGTGGAAGAAGTCATTTGCAGCATTATCACCTGACAATGGATTGAGCTGGTCGGCTCCAAGAAAAATATCAACCCTAATTATGGCAGGAGGTAAGAACTGGGGACAAAGGACTAAAGATGGTCGTTTCGCAATGTGCTACAATCCAATAGAGACACAGCAATACCGATATCCACTTATTGTGACCAGCAGTGATGACGGAATATTGTTCGACAACATGGGCGTAATACACGGAGAAGTTCCTCCAAGAAGATACTATGGTGACTGTAAGGACTTTGGGCCCAATTATTTAAGAGGTATCACTGAAGGAGAAGCGATTCCTCCGGGAAACAATATGTGGGTGACCTACAGCGTTAATAAAGAAGATATCTGGATAAGTCGTATTCCATTGCCCATAAAAGTAGAGTCAGAAGAATCTGTTTCCGATAACTTCAACGAACTAGAAACTGCAAGTGCTGTACCTAATTGGAATATCTACTCTCCGCTGTGGGCAAAAGTAAGTGTTACTGATTTCCCCTCTAAAAAAAATAAAAGTCTCACTTTTGAAGATCAAGATCCTTATGATTACGCCAAAGCTATCTGTGTATTTAAAGCAAGTAAACAAGCTACGGTTGAATTCAAAGTACTTGCAGAACAAATAGATAACGGAACTTTCCAGATTGACGTTACTGACAAACATGGCGACTGTGCAGTCAGATTGATCTTTGAAGATGCCCAAATAAAAGTGTGCGCAAATGAAAACAAAAAAACAATAAGCACCTATCGCCCCCAACAATGGTATTCAATAGCAATGCAGATTTTCACTGAAGGCTTAGGAACATATACTATATCAATTGACGGAAAGCAAAAGCTGAAGAATGAGTCATTGATGGGAGCGGTGAAATCAATAGAAAGATTGTCTTTCAGAACGGGTGATTACAGAAATTACCCTGATCGAAAAACCCCTAACCAAATGCCTTATGAACCATTAAATGGTGCTGATAAGCCTGCAAAAAAAGCCATTTATCATCTAGACGAAGTACATACTTCTTCGATAGATAACAATGGCCTAAAACAATGAAATGAAAAGGATTAATCTTCGGATGTATTCCCGAAATCATTGAATTTACAAAATGTACGAATATATTATAACGAAAAGATTGGATTACAGACTATAACAAAAGCCTCTTTTCAAGCCTATAGCAAGGCAGAAGAGAGGCTTTTTGTATTATGTATGAGAAAGATAGAAAGATAATCCCTTATGGTCTATCCTTTTTAGAGAAGCCAAAGGAAAGAGAGGGTTGACTTCCCATTTCAAACTCAAGCACACCACCCGCTACAATATCTTTATAATGAATATAAGATTTAGTGTAAGGTTTATGATTGAGCCTTACAGACTGAATATACATATTTTCTTTGCTGTTATTATGGGCGATAATCTTAAAAATCTTATTCGCTCCCACAGCTAATTCAGCTTCATTAACGATCGGAGTACCAAAGATATAAACGCCTCCGGCAGGGTTCACCTGATATATACCGAGTGCAGACAGAACATACCATGCAGACATTTGGCCAACATCTTCATTACCGCACAAACCATCCGGAGCATCATGATATAAAGTGTGCATCACCTCGCGCAATCTCGGAGCTGACTTGTATGGCTTCCCTACATAGTTGTATAAATAAAGAATGTGGTGACTTGGCTCGTTGCCATGCGCATACTGCCCTATTAAACCCGAGATGTCAGGTGCAGCATCTTTTCCTAAATCGCCTTTCACTTCAAACAATGAGTCTAATTTCGAGGTAAAAACCTCATCACTTCCAAACAAATTGATTAATCCATGTACATCATGCGGTACAAGCCATACATACTGCCAAGCATTGCCTTCTGTATAATCACCTTTACCCGGAGTGGTCAGAAATGGATCGAAAGGTTCACTAAAACTTCCGGTGGATGAAAGACCACGCATAAAGTGTGTGCTCTTATCCCAATAAAATTGATAAGACTGACTCCTACGATGAAAATATGTATAGTCATCCTTCTTACCCAGTTGTTGAGCAACCTGTGCTATGCAACCATCCGCCAAAGCATATTCAAGCCCTTTGGCAGTCGTTTCGTTTGTCGGCTCTTTATCATAAGGAATATAACCATATGCTTTCAGCAAATTCATCGAACGTTCATCAAGCATAGCTGAGGTTTTCATAGCCTCAAAGGCCACTTCTTTATCTGCTACAAATCCTTTCAATAACAAATCAGCCAATACGGGAATGCCGGGATTACCCACCATGCAATCCGTCTCATTGCCCATCAAATGCCACACGGGCAACTTTCCTTGCTGCCTAAAAATAGCCAGTAACGTTTGAGCATAATCTCTCATACGTTCCGGGTGGACCAGCGTGGCCAGAGGATGTGCAGCCCGATAAGTATCCCATAATGAGAAAGTGGTATAATTCACAAAATCAGCTTTTCTGTAGATCTTTCCATCACTACCCCGATAGTCTCCATTCACATCACAAAAAACAGATGGAGCAATCATCGTATGATAGAAAGCGGTATAAAAGATTCTTTTATCAACATCATTATCCATAGAAACTTGTATCTTCTCCAACTCTTTGTTCCAGAGAGATTTCGCTTTATCGGCCACTGCATTAAAATGACGTGAGCCAACCTCAGCTTTCAAGTTCAATTTTGCATTCTCTACACTAACAGCAGAAAGACCAACCTTAATATAAAGTGGATCATTTTCTCCATTCGTTATAAAAGAGAAGATACCAACAGAATCATTAATAGCTGTAAAGTGACGAATCGGTTTAGAAAAGACGGCTGCAAAGTAGACCTGTTGATTCTTTGCCCACCCGGTTGAGATACGATATCCGGAAATCGAACTATCGTTTTCTTGCACCAAACGACTATCGGTCCATTGATCCCAACCAATTCCTTTTTGCAAATCGACTACCACCATCGCCTCTCCTTTTGAAGGAAAGGTATATCGATGAAATCCTGTTCGTGCTGTAGCAGTGAGTTCCACATTTATATTAGATGGGGATAAACGAACCGAATAATATCCCGGCGATACTTTTTCATGATCATGATTAAAACAGGAAACACGACTTTGGTCTTGGGTAGGAAAGAAGGTGATATCGCCCAAGTCGCCTATACCTGTTCCACTGAGATGCGAGTGGCTGAAACCAACCAAAACAGAATCACTATAATGGTAACCGGAGCACCAGTCCCAGCCCCTGACGGGTTCTGTTGGGCCCAACTGAACAAAGCCAAAGGGGACATTCGCTCCCACAAACACATGTCCGTGTCCGCCGGAACCGATTCTCGGATCAACATACTGAACGGGATTCTTGCTTTTTGCCGCAAATGCCTGTTGCCCACAACCCATAAAGCCCCAGAACAATATCCCGGCTAGTTGTACAAATTTAAACTTATTCACTTGATTTCTATTTTATCAGTTAATCGTATATCATTCGAGGAAGTTCCTATCTGGAGTTGAAAGTCGCCAGATTCTACTACCCGTTTCATTTCTATATTTATCAAGGAGAAATCTTCCTCCGTAAGCAGAAAACAAACGCGTTTTACTTCTCCTTTTTTTATAAAGAGGCGTTGATAGTGTTTGAGTTGCTTCATCGGTTGCACTACCGATGCATATTCATCCCGAAGATAAAGTTGAGCAACTTCATCACCGTCGTATTTCCCTGTATTCTTGATATCAAAAGACACTTCGAAACAAGAAGAAGCCTTTTGTGATATTTTCAAGTTCGAGTACTCAAAAGTAGAAAAGCTTAGCCCATATCCAAAAGGATAAAGTGGCGCGGAAGACATTTCAACATAATCATGGCTAGCCGGATTTTTTTTATTGTAATAAACAGGAAGTTGTCCAACGTTTCTTGGCACTGAAACCGGTAAGCGGCCGGCAGGGTTATAATCGCCAAACAAAACATCTGCAATCGCATCGCCTCCTTCTTGTCCGGGATACCAGGCGGTAAGTAAAGCATCCGCGTGATCGGCCGCCCAGTTTTTATCCAGCGGACGTCCTTCAATATAAATCACAATCAACGGTTTCCCCGTGGCTTTGAGCGCTTTGAGCAAATCCATTTGCTTGCCCATAAGTCCCAAAGACCCTCTATCAAATCCCTCTCCGCACTCCATGTCACTCACCGCATTAGAAGTTGTAATTGCAGCTCCGGTCTCTTTATAGCTTGTTTTAAAATCACGGGCACTGGAACCACCGACTACAGCAATAACCACATCAGCACGACGAGCGGCATCAACAGCTTTCTCCAAATCACAATTAGCCGTATCACGAATAGCACACCCCTTAACGTATTCAACATGTGAAGCGCCAATTTTCTTTTTAATCCCTTCCAAAACCGTAACCACATTACTCTCTTCTTGAGGGGCCGTATAATCACCAAGCATATTGTATAAATTATCGGCATTAGGACCCACAACAGCCACTCTACTAATTTGTTTGGAAAGTGGCAAAGTCTCTTTTTCATTTTTCAATAAAGTGATCAACTGTTGAGCACAATTACGTGCCAACTGAATATGCTCAGCAGAACGCACTTCCTTCTTCGCTTTCTGAGGATTTACATAAGGATGTTCAAACAGCCCCATCTCAAATTTTAAACGCAGAACCCGACAAACAGCCGTATCAATCAAGGCTTCATCGATCTTCTTTTCACGCACCTGCTGAGTTAAAGTAGCAAAAGCATCCCCTCCCAAATCCGCGTCAAGACCAGCGGTAAGTGCCATGGCAGCCGCTTCAGCATTTGAAGAAGCAACAAAGTGCTGAGCATGAAGACCTTCAATACTGTAAAGATCAGAAATAGAGAAACCACGGAAGTTCCATTCGTTATGTAGCAATTGTGTCAATAGATAATGGTTAGCTGTTGTAGGAATCCCGTCCATTGAATTGTATGACGTCATCACAGACAATGCGCCTGCTTGTATTGCTTTACGAAAAGGGGGTAAAAAATCAGTCAGCAAATCCCTTCTTCCAACAAAAGACGGATTGCCATTTTGTCCACCCTCTGGTATCCCATAAGCAATAAAATGTTTTAATGTAGCGACAGTCGCATATGCTTGATTCAGCTTTCCGCCACCAAGACCCTTCACCATAGCAGCAGCCAAAGAGCCTGACAAAACAGGGTCTTCACCGAAGGTTTCCTCCACCCGAGACCATCGTGGATCACGAGCCAAATCGATTACCGGCCCGTAACTGATATGTCCTCCTTGTAAACGTATCTCCTTACCAATAGCCCTCCCCTCTTCTTCTAACAAAGAAGGGCGCCAAGTAGCAGCCATGCCTATACCGGTAGGGAAAACGGTAGTACCAATAGCCATATGACCGTGAGGTGCCTCTTCTGCTAAAAACAGAGGAATACCCAAAGGTGTATTTTCAATCACATACTTCTGTAAAGCGTTGCCAGCCTTAGCAGCAGATTCAGGTCTCAGTCCGTTTTCTAACGTTTTCTTTGTCCACGGATCCGCTCTATAAACGCCCCAAAGCATACCCGCATGTTTTTCCTTTACTAAAGATTTAAATCGTTCAGAGACCTTTACCTGGTTTCCTTTTAAATCATACATCTCCCATCCCAAGGGGCATAATAGTTGTCCCACTTTCTCTTCCAAAGTCATGCGACGGAGCAGATCCTCTGTGCGAATCTCTACGGATAAATTAGGATTCCTATAAGGAAAAGCCTGTTGTGCCGAAAGATATAATGAGCAAAAAAAGAATGCAAGCTCGCTCAATACAATTTTTCTTTTATACATAATTACTTCCTTAAAATAATAAAAGACTTTTCTCCACTCGTCACAAGAGGGGGGAAAGAGGAAAAAAGTCTATGTGTAAATTAATAAACTCAAAATATTATCAAATCATTGTCTTTCATTCAACTCTCATCTCTGCTATTCCAATTCGATCATCATCACTGATCATACGGGTTGCTTTAAACATTAGGTACCGAGCATATACCGGTGCAAAATACACCTTTTGCCAAACAGGATTATTCCTTATATTAGAAAATTCACCTGCAGAAATCACTTGACCTATCACATTGTCAGTCATGCCAACTCTAAGTTCATAGTTAGAGATTAGGCCTTTATTAGACTGATCCGGTAAATAGGAAAAAGAATGAATCAATCGCTTCTCGCCCAAATCAATCAGAACAGTCTTTCCAGCCACAAAGCAGGTTGTACTATCGTTCCTATCAATGCATTTCTTCATCTGTTCAGCATCGACTTGTGGCAGTGTACAGGGATATCCCTGTATTTCCATTTGTTTATCCTTAGTAGCATTGAACAGTAAATCACTGCCAGAATAAAAAACTTCAATATTATTGATACACAAACAAGCCCGAGCAGCAGTAAAGCGAATTCGGATACGATTCGTTGATACAGTTATAAAACGAAGAATTCGTTTATAGCCAATAGTTGTTGTCTCTTCATTCAACTTCACCGAATGCCATTGTTTATTCATATAATACTCCACAACAAATGATTGCACCCGTTGTCCAAGTGGAATATACTCTTGTAGTAACAATCTATTTATTCTTTGTCTATGCGGCAAATTAAATTCAATAGTCGCCTTTGTTACGCTATCCTCTGTAGCCCAGTAAGTATCATAATTGCCATCCGTCACTGCTTTCCCTGAATATTGGCCTCCGCGATCATTCGAAACACGAGGATGGATGCCCTCCAATAAATTATGAGATAATTCCTTTTTAATCTGAAGATGATAATTCACAGCATTGGTAGAATCGGTTGGATGAATCAAGCCATCCCGATCTATCGGGAAATTAAGTAAAAGATTTGCATTATGTCCCACGCTTCGATAATACAGGTCAACCAATTGCTCTACGGATTTCACCCGATCATCTTCATTAGGATGATAGAACCATCCGGGTCTGATCGAGACATCACATTCTCCCGGCACCCATTTATCTCCATCAGCATGCCCATATTGCAACTCAGGATAGTTTTCATAACCGGGATATACCTCTGTTGATCGTAAAAAAGACCAATTAGTTGCTCCGGCAAATCCTTCTTCATTACCAATCCATCGGCAACCCGGACCACCATCTGAAAAAATAATTGCTTCCGGTTGGAGTTCTTCCACCATTCGATAAGCGCGTCCAAAATCGTAATATGTTTTTCTATCTATTCTACGTATTTCTTTTGTTCCGCCATACCATCCATCGCCTCCGTTAGCTCCGTCAAACCAAACCTCAGAAATATTGCCATACTGCGTAAGCAGTTCCCTAAGCTGCTTATAGAAGTACTCCACATATTCAGGTGTGCCATAATTGGCTTGATGCCTGTCCCATGGAGAAAGATAAACGCCAAATTTCAAGCCATATTTCTTACATGCTGCAGACAGTTCGCCAACAATGTCACCTTTTCCATTTTTATAAGGAGCATTACGAATGCAATAATCAGTAAGATGCGTTGGCCAAAGACAAAAGCCATCATGATGTTTAGCCGTAATGATGACTTCTTTTATGCCTGCCTTCAGAAAAGTCTGAACCCATTGCTCACAATCTAGTTTTGTAGGATTAAATACCTGCGGAGAAACATCTCCATATCCCCATTCTTTATCGTCGAATGTATTTAGCCCAAAATGCACAAAAGCCAATGTCTCCATCTGCTGCCATCTCACTTGTTTACCCAAAGGTATAGGTGCAATGGGCTTGGGAGTGTCAATGGTAGAGGCCGGCATTAAGGTGTTAAATGCGAATAAAAACAAAGCGACTATTAGTGAATATTTTCTCATTAGTACAATATCTTTTCTTATTAAAAAATTAGATCAATGAATAAACCAACTATCAGGCACATCTTGGGGGACGCTTCCATTTAAGCTGTATTGCAACTTTAATGTAAAGCCTCCGCCACCTTCAACAAAATCAAGACAGAAAGGATGAATTCCTTTTTCCAATGCCGCCTGCCCACTCTTTTCGATGGCAGAATGCAATCCGTCATTATTGACAATAACCTGATCATTCAGATACAGCATTCCACCATCATCGCAAGTAAAATAGAAGCTGTATATTCCTGTTTCCGGCACTTTTATATAGCCTTTGTATTTCAAAGCAAACGCAGGAGTCACAAATTCTTTGGGAACTGCTACATTCGATACAACCATTTCCTTGTCTCTGATTTCCTTTATTTTTTTTGTACTGTTGAATAACCCGTCATAGAAGGAACACGATAAGCCATCTTCCGTTTTCTCTCTTAATTTGGTTGGTTTTGCCATTGACATCTTACGATAGTTAACTGTATAGACATCTCCTTTAGCACCATTCGGACTCAACAAAGCAAATTTCAGCTGAACCGGCTTATTAATTTTCAGTGCTCCCTCTAATTTCTTTGAGTTAAGATTCGGGATAGAACCATCCAGAGTATAATAAACGGATAATTGAGGAAGTGGATTATTAACCATAAACAATGCCTCTTTCACAAAAACACCTTCCAATACAAATCCGGTAAGATCCGGCAAGCGATAATGAACCTTCATTGCGTCTAAACGAGAAAAATGAGCCAATAGACGTTTTGAATAGCCATCGTACAGGTTTTGATTAGTCCACAAACGTTCGGCTAATGCGGTCAACCGAGGAAATAACAAATAATCGGCCCGTTGTTCAGAAGGAATCTTCTCACTCCACAGATTTGCCTGAGCACCTTGCACCAAGGACTCTGCTTTATTTGCAGAAAAAACATCATAAACAACGTTCATATCATAGACAGCTCTAAGACTACTTTTGTCGGGCGTGTAATCAAAATACAGAGGATTGGTAGGTGACATGATTACGGGGTTACCTTTATGAGCTGCCTTCTCTAGTGAGCTCTTTACCCATCCCCTCCAATACATTACATTAATACTAGAGTCCACATCGCCATCAAGAACATCGTCCCAAGCAATCACTTGCCTGCCTTTGGACTTGACAAATTCAGAAACACGATGTACAAAGTAAGTCTGTAGTTCATTCAGACTTTTGATATTCTCTTTCTCCATCAACTGTTTACAAAGATCCGACTTTTCCCATGTTGTCTTATCTACCTCATCTGCCCCAATATGAATATATTTAGAAGGAAAAAGTTCCATAATTTCAGATAATACATCTTCTACAAAGGTATAAACATCTTCTTTACATGGGCATAATGGAGTAGAAAACAACTTGCCCCAACCGACTTTTTTTACATCAACAAGGTAAGGATAAGCATTAATAGCAGCCAACATATGGCCAGGCATATCTATCTCGGGAATTATATCAACATGACGTTCTGCAGCATATTGCACCAGATCACGAATTTGGTCTTGCGTAAAATATCCTCCATAAAGCTTTAGACTATCTCTACTGATAATATAGCGCTGATCAATCTCAAAATCAGGATTTTCCTTTGCCAGATTCATACAGATTGTATCTTGATTATTAAATTTGCGCCAAGCACCTTGAGCGGTTAATTCTGGATATTTCTTTATCTCAATACGCCACCCTTGATCATCTGTCAGATGTAGATGCAGTTTATTCATTTTATAGAATGCCATGCGATCAATGTGCCTCTTCAAATAATCAATGGAGAAAAAGTGACGGGACACATCAATCATCGTCCCGCGCCAGGCGAAAGCCGGTTTATCTAAAATATGGAGCGCCGGTAAAGACAAGGTGCCGCTAACTTTTGTCTCTAACTCTACCTGTTCAGGCAGCAACTGCCTGAGAGTTTGTAAAGCATAAAATAGTCCCCGCGAGTCAGATGCTTCAATAAGCACTTTCGTCGAAGTAATCGTTAGTTCATACGCTTCATTTTCTTTCAATCGATTGGAGTAGTCGATCTCTAGACTATTATCTCCCGGCTCTGCACTCAGATTCCTTCCCAATAATGGAGTCAAAAGCGATTGCAAATAAGAGACCTCTTTCCCAAAATGTCCTTGATCTCTTATTATTAATTGAGTTCGTGATGACAATTGAAACTTCCCGTCGAGCATTTCAATCTTTTGAGGAAAAGGAATCAATGCAGGCTCAACACACTTGGTCTGGGCAAACACCGTTATATAGATTAAGGAAAAGAAAGCGGATATTATTATTTTTGTCTTCATGTTTTCGAAATAATTCAAGCATTTGGCTATAGATCAAGATTAAGATCCCCTATTACCTCATTTCTTTAGCTGATTTAGAATGGGAGTTTTAATTGTTCTCACTTCAGTTCTAATATGATCATTAACCTGCTCGAATATCAATATTTTATTCAAGCCTTTCTTTAACCATACACCTGGTACATAAAGCGTCTGCTGAGGTCCCACATTCCAGTAACGTCCAAGGTTTTTCCCATTGACAAAAATGATTCCTTTTCCCCAATCACTCATATCAATAAAAGTATCTCCTACGTTTGTCAAAGAAAAAGTTCCTTCATAAACAAGTGGGCGACCAACCAAAGCATCCGTAGATAATGTTTTATTGGAATATACGTCTGCGTGTGAAAATGCCTCTAAATCAGGAGCCTCATCCATTGGCAGCTTATACATTTCCCAGTTTCCATCCATCTCCATATCGTCTATTTTCACCGGGCTGATAATGCCTTTCTTATTGTTTACTATCTCAGAACCATAATTAATACGCCCCATATTTTCAACTAAAAGTTGCAGCGTAGAGTTGAATGGAATATTTATCGGCATTTTGTATTTCTTATCATATCGATTGAGTTCTCCAACCTTTTCGCCATTTACATAGACAATGGCATAATCACGAAGCCCTGAAACATCTAAAATTCCACTTATCGGTTGATTAAAGCGCCTTGAATAAAGCACATAGCCATATCCTTGATTCAACTGTTCGAAGGTAAGAGGCACATCACTTTCTACTTTGTTACCCTTTTCCAAATAACTCAACACATCGGCAACACGCGTTAATTTTATAGATGGAATCTCTATTACAGGTATAGGAGCTGGTACAGGAGGCAACTTCCATTTTACATTTCTGCTTATCACTGAACGCAAGGAATCATATTTAGGAGTAACCCAACCTGCCTCACTTATCGGAGCATCATAGTCGTAACTTGTGAGATCAGGCTGAATATCATGTTTATTATCATAGTTTGCACCACTAGTAAACCCAAAGTTAGTACCTCCATGTGCCATATATAAATTAAAAGAAACATCATTCTTTAAATAATTATCAGCTGTACGAGCGATGGCTGAGGCAGATACTGACGGAAAAGGTTCCGCCCAATGAGATAACCAACCCGGATAGAACTCTGCAACCATATAAGGTCCTTTACCCCCATTATATTTGTCAACAGCCTTCTTCAAATTAATAACATTATTTTCCCCATTTGCAGTTGGCAACACGCCTTCTATAGAACCACCTTCAAACAACCACGTACCATCGGACGTGAATAAAGGTGTATTAAAGCCCGCCTTTAAGAGTTGTTCCTTTATCTTAGCATTGTATTTTCGATGTTCCTCCAAAGGAATATCTTTTCGTTGTGAAACATAAGAACCAAATTCGTTCTCAACCTGCACCATAATGATAGGTCCCCCATTGGTGATCAACAGATCTTTAACCTCTTGGTACAACCTTTTTATGTATAAATCCGTATATTTAAGAAATTGGTCATTATCTCTACGCAGTTCAAGTCCTTCAACATTTTGCAGCCACCAAGGATAACCACCAAATTCCCATTCAGCACAAGCGTAGGGCCCAAAACGGAGAATCACATGCAACCCTTCTTCTGCAGCGATCTTAATATATTCTCTTAAATTTTTATCACCACTGAAATCCCATTTCCCCGGTTCTACCTCATGCATATTCCAAAAAACGTACGTAGCAACAGTATTAAGCCCCATCGCTTTGAGCATTTTCATGCGATGTTTCCAGTATTGATGAGGAATCCTATTATAGTGCATTTCCCCCGAAATAATTTGTATCGGTTTGCCATCATACATAAAATGACCATCCTTGATATTAAAAGCATGCTTATTTTGCGCCTCCACTTGAAGCGTGACTAATAGAAATAAGAAAAAGAGTGAAACAGCTATTCTAGAGAATTTTTTCATATATTATTCATTATATAAGTGCGATAAAGATCAAATAACAAAGGGCAAAGGAAACTAGTCCAATAACTATTTTCCCATTTTAGCAAGCACAACTCGGACTAATGGTGCTTGCTCATTGCAAATAAAGCTCAATTAATCAGACTAAGAAATATCTACTCTGATTAATTCTATATCTATTTCAAACTATAGTTCTGATTTTCGCTCCTCAATTCCTCTTTTTAGGCAAGCAAATGGAGAATAGAGCAATTTAATTTCTGTCGACTTTAATAATTCACAAGGACGATTAGATTATAACGAGTCTTTAGATATAGCAAAGGTACTAAAGTCTCTGTAGAAATCATTTTTTAATATCAATTTTTAGTAGCTTTGCATCATAGATAAAATCATATTACTATTTTGAGAGAAGCAAAGTAGTCTAAACGATTAATACATAATGAAAGAGAAATGAATACTTTATTTACAGGGGATCCATCTACTGTCACTCAGTTTTTCCCTCAGTTTTTAGTAAATGTCCACTGTTGCAGATATTGGTGGCTAAAAAACTGGGAACACAGTACACTTTCATTTCCTTACTGGAGAATCTATTATAATTTTGAAAGAGGGGGCATTCTTGAATATCAAGGTGAAGAGTTCCAGATGGAGGTAGATCAAATCTATTTAATAGCTCCTAATACCGATTATAAATCAAGGCTGAATGACCATAAAATTCCTAAAGATGGATACAGATTAGATGGTGGGAGTATTTGTGCTCTCCCAGAAGATAAACTCAAAAAACTTCTAGCAGAAGGAGTAATTAAGCATCTATTTATTCATTTCACATTAGGTTTTCCTTATGACAATACATCCCCAGGGATTTATGTGCTAAATATCAATGAAAATTTAAAAGAAAAGATAGACTTCTTACAACAGTATCTATCCTGTAACGCCAATATAAGCAAATTCAATATTCAAGCATTCTTAGTTATACAATCTTTGATCTGTGAAATACTAAAAAATATAGAAGAGAGCGAATGGGAACAACATAATACAAGTGATATAAGAGTTAGTAAAACTATTAATTACATAGAAAATCACTACGACCAAGATTTATCAAATGAATCTCTGGCAAGTAAAGCATGCATGTCAACAAATTCATTCTCACGCTTATTCAAGTCCGAAATAGGTGTTTCGCTTCAAAGATACATAAAAAAGAAAAGAATAGATTATGCGTGTTTACTCATCACACACTCTAACTTAAGCATTGATGAAGTTGCATCTAAAACCGGTTTTTCTAATAGATTTCACTTTACCCGAGTCTTTCATGAAATAACTAAGATAACTCCAGCTAAATATAAGACACTACTTTCATTATGAGAGATAGATTAAGCTTATTTACCCAAGCACAATCTATTAATGTATTCCGTAAATTTGTCCTTATAGTTTTCTCCTATGGGAATATAAACGTTTCCATCAAAAATAATACGCAACCGAGAAATTTCTGCAATTTTTTTAAGATTGACAATATAAGAACGATGTACTCGCATAAACTGACCGGAAGGCAAACGTTCTTCGAGTTTCCTCATGCTTAATAAAGTCATCACCGGTTTATCTTCACCTTCAATAAAAATACGTACATACTCACTCATGCATTCTACATATTTTATATCATTGATATTAATTCGCACAATCTTATAATCAGCTTTAACAAACAAAGAGCTTTCGTCATTAAACACATTCGCTTCATTTTCACTACTACTGCTTGATTGATATTCAAGCTGTCTGCGGGCTTTATCTGCAGCTTTCAGGAAGTCTTGAAAACTAAATGGCTTAAGCAGATAATCAATTGCATCCACTTTAAAGCCCTCAATCGCATATTCTGAATAAGCTGTAGTAAATATAATAAGAGGCCGTACGACTAATGACCGCACAAAATCAAGCCCATTAAGATCAGGCATATTAATATCCACAAATATCAAGTCAATCTCTTCGGCAGCCAGTACTTCCATAGCATCAAAAGCATCCTGACAAGCTTTTACTTGCTGAAGAAAAGGAACTCTGGATATATATCCCGTCAGCTGGGTAAGAGCAAGCGGCTCATCGTCAATTGCAATACACTTAATCATACAATCGGAATTATTAATAATACATTAAAACTATCGGCTAACTGGTCTATAGAAAGCACGTAACTTTCGCCAAATAATAACCTCAAACGTTTTCTTATATTTTCCAGTCCTATGCCACCATGTTCATCGTGCTTATTAGAGCGACTATTAGAGCATTGAAATAGCAATTGTTCGCCTTCCAACTTCATACAGACATGAATAAAAGAATCTGACTGATAACTCACACCATGCTTAAAAGCATTTTCAACAAAGGAGATAAACAGCAACGGAGGAATTTGAACATCAGGGAAATCGACAGGCATACTCACTTCGATGTTTACTTTTTCTGTATACCGAAGCTTCATTAAGCCTATATAGTTATTTAAGAAACGTATCTCTCTGGATAACAGAATTGTTTTATTGCTCGATTCATAAAGAACATAGCGCATCATCTTGGACAATTCCACAATCGTCTTTTTTGCTTTCTCGGCATCAATATCCACCAATGCATGAATGTTATTCAATGTATTCATGAAAAAATGCGGATTTATCTGGTATTTCAGATATTCCAATTCTGTTTGCAAGTTGTGACGCTCCAATTCTTTCATCGTCTCTTCATCTCGCAGAGATTTAAATAATAACTTTACAGCTATATTAAAACCTACAACTAAAATTGCAATTAGAAAGCGTCCATAAAATGGCCCCATCATCATACTCGGAAATAGAAAAGGCTTGCTTTTCAAACGTTTATCCGGTGGATAGTCTCCACGCTCCTGCTTATCTGGTTTCTTCATTTCTGCACTCTCCACATCTGGAGGTATGCGTTGCCAAGTACGTTCTACCGGCTCAGGTTTCCTTCTCTCACGGAACTCATCACGTCGTAGATCAGAATCACGTGGAGAAGTCCCTAATGACGAAAGTCCTAGAATGACTACTACTGTACAAATCACAGATAACGCATACGCTATATAACGCTTACGAAACAGTAAATGAGGAGCCAGTAAATAGTTGTTAGTGGCAAAGATAAATAAAAAGGGCACAATACTTAGCCAAAAATGGGCAACCATGTCCCACTTATAAGAAGATTCTCTGCCTGAATAAATAGACAGATAGCTCCCTAATACTGGTAGAAGGAAAACAACAAGCCAAAGGGTTGCATATATTAGAATCTCTAGGAGATGCCGCTTTCGTAGTTTCATATTATAGAAAATCATCAATTTCACAAAAATAACTCTCTCAAAGATACAGAACAAATGAAATCGACAAAATTCTTGATTTCATCGGTAAAACCAGAAAGCCGCCCTTAGCCAAACAGGCTTTTACCATCTGCCACCACCTCCGCCACCAGAGCTGGTACTACCAATTTGGGTAACAACAGAAGTAGCTGTAAAAGTAGCAAGTTGAGTACCGACTGCATAGGTTGCACCCGAAAGGTAGCCATGAAAATCTGTTCCACCTGAAACTGTTCCGCCTGAATAGATTGTATAACTCCCACCTGAAATCAGACTCGGACTACTAAACAACAAAGTCATTTGTGAATAACTTCGGGGAAGTTTATAGTTAAGAATGCTCTCTCCACCAGAAGATACAATACTAATATATTGTCCGGATGTGCCCGAACCTCCATAAATAACAGAACGCTGAGTACTAACACTTGAAGTAGGCGTACTGCTTGCGCCTCCAACGCCTAAAATAGTACCGCCGGTAATTTTAAAAGTATTTTGATCACAGTCAAAACCTTCTTCAGGACTAGTCGTTCCCGAAGAAACAATGAGTCCTCCTGTGATAGTCAAAGTCCCGTTGGAATCAATGCCATCATTGTTTGAACTATAGCAATAGATAGTGCCACCATTTATCACCAAACTTCCTGTCGCATTGATGCAATCATCATAAGAAGTCACTGCTATGTTTCCATCATTAATAGTAAGTATGCTTTTGCTCTCTATGCCTTCGCTACCATCACCTCCTTTTGTTGTTACCACAATATCACCTCCGTTTATAGTCACATTCCCATAGCCTTTTATTCCTTTCGCCGAAGCAGCAGTTGTAGTGATAGTCACCGCTCCTGAATTAATGGTCACAACTCCTTCCTCACAGTTTATTCCTTCATCTGTTGAAGTAATGGTTACCGTTCCTCCATCTATAAGTACAGCTTCATTGGTGTGAATTCCATCTGTTGCAGCTGCAGCCACTGTAACAGTAGCCCCTGAACGGACAAGTACATAGTCATCACTACAAATGCCATGCTTATATTTTCCGGTAACAGTCAAGCTCCCGCTACCACTAAAGATAAGCTGTCCCTCACTAAACAGACAAGCTTTCTGGTCTTCCGTACTCGATGCATACGATTTGCTATCGGTCAATTTGTTCGTTGTTCCGTCAGCAAGTACAGCAAATACTCGTTTATGCGATTGTACATTAATGGCAGGCCCTGAAGAAGAAGTTATATCAACTCCATTCAACGTAAGCTTGAATTTATAATCACTATAGATTTTGAATGATCCGGAAGTCGTTGTTCCACTCAACAGATACTCCACCCCTTCCACAGTAGAAGTAATCACAACATCTGCCCCTGATTGAGAAACAGAGACCCCTGTTACAGAATTTGTCACTGTGGCCGATGTTCCTGAAAAAGAAACAGAAACTGTAGTGCCAAAAACAGAATTTTCTACCAGATCGTCTTCAGTTGACTCTGTTACCTCCTCACTGTTATCTCCATTATTGTCTTCATCCTCTTCAGAATCACTGGTGCAAGCCATGCAAAAAGCAACTGCTACCAAAGTCAACAAAATAAGCAATAAATATTTTTTCATAAAGTAACGGATTTAAAATTTTAAAGAATATCCCAGACCTAACACATGACCATCATCTTCGTCATCGTCTGTCTGAGATTGGTAACGATAAAACAAGTCAAACGTGCTACGCTTATTCAATTTATATTCTGAGCCCAATGTATATCGGGTCTTGTCCAAACCGTTCCCTTCCGGATTATTCAACGTATGATAAAGTTCAACAGAAGTATACGGACTTAATTTCGATTTTGCTATATTATAAGAAAACTGTAATCGAGACCGCAACACATCTTTAGGATTAGCACGAGTAGACGTGGACGAAACTCCCACACGATAGGTATGCTGATAGCGTTCGCGCAAAGAGACTGTCAATCGTTTCCACTCGTAAGATCCGGTGCCATATAGACTATAGCGATGCCCTACTTCCCATTCTCGTTTAGGATGATTGAAGTTAATATAACTATACACACCACCTATTTTCAGATATTGATTGACCCGATAAGATAAATCAGCAGAAGCCGACCAACGGTCGATTGTCTTGCTATCATCACGGGTGCGAAATTCGCCTTCAAAGGCCGCATTAAATCCCGGAAAGATTTTCTTTTTGACTTCCAAACTTGTCCAAATGCCAAAATCACTTTGAGCATACGTCCCTACAGAGAGGCTTAGCAAAAAAGCTAACAGAAGAAATCGGTTATTATTCATTTTCACGTGGCATTCGGGTTAATGTATCAATTGTATTCACTTCGTCACAAATAGGTTCATAGTAAACTTTGACCATCGCACTGTCGCGCAGGAAGTCAATGTATCCTACCTCTACTTTTGAAATAGGAAGTCCTGTGCGCTGTTTCAAGTCTTGCAACAATTCAGACTGTTTCTCTGGTTTAATCAAATCAATGCGATCATATTGTATTAATTTGCACGACACATGCTTGAGCCATCGGTTGCTCTCGCACACCCATACACAGAGAATAAATATCAGATTAGTAGCCAAAAGTTCGGTATAGCTAATTTCCACAGCCAAAGCATTGATAACCGAGATAGCTATAATGACAAACAAATAGGTCATTTCACGAATAGGCACAGACTCTGTGCGATAACGAATAATACCAAAGATAGCAAACAACCCCAAAGCAAAACCAATCTTTAGCTTTACGCTTCCCAGCAAGAAAATCAGAAAAAACACACTTATACTAATTAACGTAAAGGTAAAGTAATAATCTCGCCGTTTACTTTTAGCATAATAGAAGAAATGAATGATGCAGAACACCACAGCCAAGTTAAAAGCAAAGCGAAGCAGCAACTGTACGAATCCCAAACTATCCATAAGTGGTGCTTCTAATAAAGTTATATCATTCAATTCATCCATTGGTTCTAAGATATTAGTTTATATTTTATCGTTTTATTTCATTTTGAATTCGTTTCACCTGCCTTAATTTGGGTTTAAACCGATTGTATTTCAGTTCAGGATCAGTTAATATCGAACCCAGACAATATTTGCTTATGCTAGCAGACTTGATATGCAAATCACGCAGTACCTCTCGAATTGGAGAATACTGATGTCCATCACGTTTCAGCTCAATAATAACGACTCCCCCCATTTCTGCTTCATGCCCATTTGACAGATTCCGGAAACAAACATTAGTATCAATTGTTAAGCGTTCCGTCATTGCCTTATTAACCAGTGTGATCCGTTTGAAATTGTTTTCTATTTGACCATTCAACACCGATAAATCATACCTGGCATGTTTGTGCAAAAAGTCGTTGGCTCCCTCTTTAGCCAAAGTCGTACAACCACTTACACGAATACGTTTTTTGTCTGTTCGTCCTTTGTTGTTTTTATTCTTCACCTCAAGGAAAGTGAGTCCCGAATCTACATAGGTACGCACACGAATCTTCTCACGAACAGCCCTGCCACTTTGGTGAGCCAAAAACATAGATTTTTCAGGCGTATCAAGATATACTGTACTATAAGAAATGTTGCGTTGACCATCAACCTCCTGTATCCGATAATCATTTGCGGCCAGCCGAAGTATAACAGGTAACACATCCAGAGAAGTTATATACTTCGTATCTGTACGATTCATTAATTGCACAGCACTCATCTCTTCCAACGATACAGGTTTTAAACCGGAAAGAAGTCCATCTGCAAGGCATAATATTTTTTTCGTCATACGTGTTACAATAATGCTACGAAATTATAGATAAGAAAATCTAATAAGAAATAGAATCAACCAACAGGCCCTTTTTATAGGTGATCCTGTTTTTTTGTTCAGTGAACGGAGGTATCGCTTTTTCTTAATTAGTATACTTCAATTGCTCAAAAAATATAATATTGTGCGTTTTTTAAGCATATTTCTTTGCAGAATCAACTGTTTGCGTAAATTTGCACGCTGATAGTTAATGTACTACTGAAATACTAATACTAAAATTAATAACATGAGTTTGAAAATTGTTGTATTGGCAAAACAAGTTCCCGACACACGTAACGTTGGGAAAGATGCCATGAAAGCCGACGGAACTATTAATCGCGCGGCACTACCTGCCATCTTCAACCCTGAAGACCTTAATGCACTAGAGCAGGCTCTTCGATTGAAAGATGCTCATCCCGGTTCAACGGTTACTATCCTCACTATGGGGCCGGGGCGTGCCGCTGAAATTATTCGTGAAGGACTTTTCCGTGGTGCCGACAACGGCTATTTGCTTACCGACCGTGCGTTTGCAGGAGCAGATACTTTGGCTACTTCGTATGCTTTGGCCACTGCCATTAAGAAAATCGGAGCATGCGATGTCATCATCGGAGGCCGACAAGCCATTGATGGAGACACAGCTCAAGTTGGTCCACAGGTAGCAGAGAAGTTAGGTATGACACAAATCACCTATGCTGAGGAGATTATACAAGTTACCGATGGCCGCATCAAAGTAAAACGACACATAGATGGAGGAGTTGAAACAGTTGAGGGTCCTCTTCCTATCGTAATCACAGTGAATGGATCGGCTGCTCCTTGTCGCCCTCGCAATGCCAAACTCGTTCAGAAGTATAAGCATGCCAAAACTATCACAGAGAAACAACAAGGTAATCTTGACTACACCGATTTATATGACAGACGTGACTACTTAAATCTGGTGGAATGGAGCGTGGCCGACGTTAATGGAGATCTTGCTCAATGTGGCCTTTCCGGCTCCCCTACAAAGGTAAAAGCCGTTCAAAACATTGTATTTCAGGCCAAAGAGAATAAAACCATTGGCAGCGGCGACCGAGAAATAGAAGACCTTATTGTTGAACTATTAGCTAATCACACCATCGGCTAAGCGACTAACTACTTATTGAGATGAATAATTTATTTGTATATTGTGAAATAGAAGAAGGAGTTGTGCTAGACGTCAGTCTGGAACTTCTAACCAAAGGGCGCTCACTAGCCAACCAATTGAAGTGTCAACTTGAAGCCATCGTTATCGGAAATGAGCTAAAAGGAATTGAGAAACACCTTATTCCTTATGGAGTAGACAAACTCCATGTATTCGAAGGCAAAGGGCTTTATCCTTATACTTCGCTTCCTCATACCTCCATTTTGGTAAACCTTTTTAAAGAAGAAAAACCGCAAATTTGCCTCATGGGTGCTACGGTTATCGGCCGTGATCTGGGACCTCGTGTTTCTTCTGCTCTAACTAGCGGACTGACAGCTGACTGTACAGCGCTCGAGATAGGAGATCATGAAGATAAAAAAGAAGGCAAGACCTACAAAAACCTTTTGTATCAGATTCGTCCGGCTTTCGGTGGAAATATTGTGGCCACTATCGTTAACCCCGACCATCGCCCTCAAATGGCAACCGTTCGCGAAGGTGTAATGAAAAAACAAATTCTTGCCTCTAACTATAAAGGTGAAGTCATTAACCATGACGTGAAAAAATATGTTGCCGACACCGACTATGTGATTGAGGTGATAGAACGACACGTTGAGAAAGCAAAGAATAACCTAAAAGGATCACCTATTATTATCTCAGGAGGTTATGGAGTAGGTTCTAAAGATAATTTCAAATTGCTTTTTGATCTGGCTAAAACACTGAACGCAGAAGTAGGTGCCAGCCGTGCGGCTGTTGATGCCGGCTTTGCCGATCATGATCGCCAAATTGGGCAGACCGGTGTTACCGTTCGCCCTAAACTCTACATTGCTTGTGGCATTTCCGGACAAATACAACATATTGCCGGAATGCAGGAAAGCTCTATGATTATCTCTATCAATAATGACCCCGAAGCACCAATCAATACCATAGCCGACTATGTGATTAATGGCACTGTGGAGGAAGTTATACCAAAGATGATTAAGTTCTATAAACAAAATTCAAAATAACAAATGGCTAACTTTTATACAGATACACCGGAACTCAAGCATCACTTGAACCATCCGTTAATGAAGAGAATTGTAGAGCTCAAAGAGAGAAGCTACACCGATAAAGAGAGTTACGAATATGCTCCTATAGACTTTGAAGACGCAATGGACAGCTACAATCAAGTATTAGAGATTGTAGGCGAAATCTGTGGAGACATTGTTGGCCCTAATGCGGAAGGCGTAGATCACGAAGGTCCTTCGGTTAATGGCGGACGAGTTACATATGCCAGCGGAACTACTGCGAATTTAGAAGCTTGTCGCAAAGCCGGATTGATGGGTATGGCTATGCCACGCCGTTTTGGCGGACTGAACTTTCCGGTTGTTCCTTACATCATGGCTGCCGATATAGTAAGTCGTAGCGATGCAGGATTTGAAAACTTGTGGGGATTGCAAGATTGCGCAGAAACCATTTACGAGTTTGCCAACGACGACCAGAAACAACGATATATTACCCGCGTTTGCCAAGGAGATACCATGTCTATGGACCTTACAGAGCCGGATGCTGGTTCCGACCTCCAATCGGTCATGCTTAAAGCTTCATATAGCGAAAAAGATAAATGCTGGTACTTGAACGGCGTAAAACGCTTCATCACCAATGGAGATGCTGATATTCACCTTGTACTTGCTCGTTCAGAAGAAGGTACGCACGATGGTCGTGGACTTTCCATGTTCATTTATGATAAACGCAATGGTGGTGTAGACGTTCGCCGCATTGAAAATAAAATGGGTATCAAAGGCTCTCCTACTTGCGAGTTGGTCTACAAAAATGCCAAAGCCGAACTTTGTGGCGACCGTAAGTTAGGTCTCATTAAGTACGTGATGGCGCTGATGAACGGAGCTCGTCTGGGTATTGCCGCTCAATCAGTTGGATTGTCTCATGCCGCTTACAATGAAGCATTGGCGTATGCGCAGGACCGCAAACAATTTGGCAAAGCCATTATCGAATTCCCTGCTGTTGCCGAGATTCTTTCATTAATGAAAGCTAAATTAGACGCTTCACGTACGTTGCTTTATGAAACAGCCCGCTTTGTCGATGTATATAAAGCACTCGATGATATATCAAAAGACCGTAAATTAACTCCTGAAGAACGCCAAGAGCAAAAACTATTTTCAAAATTAGCTGATAGTTTTACTCCGTTGGCTAAAGGTATAGGAAGTGAGTTTGCCAATCAAAATGCCTACGACTGTATTCAGATTCACGGCGGATCAGGATTTATGAAAGACTACGCTTGTGAACGTATCTACCGTGACTCACGTATTACTTCTATTTATGAAGGTACAACTCAGTTGCAAGTGGTTGCTGCGATTCGTTATGTAACTAACGGGGCCTATCTAGCTCGCATCCGCGAATACGAAGCAATGCCTGTATCCCCGGAATTCGAAGGTTTGAAAAACCGTCTGAAAGAAATGGCCAATAAATATGAAGTAGCCATGGCAGAAATCATCGAGACTAAAGACCAGGAATTACTGGATTTTTGTGCTCGTCGTTTGGTCGAAATGGCTGCTCATCTTATCATGTCATATCTTATCATTCAAGATGCATCTAAAAATGCCATCTTTGCAGAATCAGCACAAGTCTATGTTCGCTATGCTGAAGTAGAAATAGAAAAACATGTTATATTTATCAGTAAATTTGATAAAGACGATCTGGCTTATTACAGAAAATAAGTAGATAATATCTCAACTTAAAAGGCGTTCTCTTAAAAAGTTAAGACGAACGCCTTTTTTATGCAATTCTTCCTCACAAAACAGTCTTTTATTAGCATGTTAATAAAAATCTTCAAACGAAAAAGTTCCTGATAACTTACATAGTACACTTTCTAAAGAGAACTCACTACTTCAGCGTGGTTAATTAACTAGTTCAGTGCGGTGAAGTAGTTAATTAACCACGCTGATCTAGTTAGTTCACCAAACCCTTTGCTGGTGGGGCTTTGAGAGCTTTTCTAAACGTTGACAAAAGAACTCCCAATAGAATCCCTTTTGTCATCTAATATCTAATCCTTAATTCTAAAAATACGTAAACGACATATAATATCATTTAATAATAAGACTATATTATTCCTTTTTCTAATTTAATGAGCTTTATTTGTATATCAACTTAGCACAAGTACCAACCTTAAGAGATTAAACCTTATGAAATGCAAGCATTGGCTACTAATTGTAGTACTCTCTGTCATCACATTAAGTGTTAAAGCAGAAGGATGGATAAGAATTAACCAACTCGGATACTTGCCCCAATCCCGAAAAGTTGCTGTATTTATTAGTGAGCAGACAACAAGCGTAAAAGAATACGCTTTGATTGACGCATTCACCGGAAAAACGGCATGTACCTTTACCTCCCCCAAGGCAACAGGTAGAATAGGACGGATGGAGAGCACGTATCGATTGGACTTTAGCGACTTTAATCAACAAGGAACGTATTACCTGAAAGCTGGTGGGGCAGAATCCCCCCATTTCCCTATCAACAATCAAGTGTACAATGGGACAGCCGACTTTCTGCTGAACTACATGCGTCAACAAAGGTGCGGCTACAACCCATTCCTAAAAGACAGCTGCCACGTGCATGATGGCTACATTGTTTATCATCCCACAAAAACGGGCCAACATCTGGATGTTCGTGGAGGCTGGCACGATGCTTCAGACTATTTGCAGTACACCACCACATCGGCCAATGCGATGTACCAAATGATGTTTGCTTATCAACAAAACCCTGAATCATTTGCTGATGCTTACGATGCTGCGGGACTGCCAGGTGCAAACGGCATACCTGATATTGTAGATGAAATAAAATGGGGGTTGGACTGGCTCAACCGAATGAATCCGAGCAAAGGAGAACTCTATAATCAAATAGCAGACGATCGCGACCATGCCGGAATGAGACTACCCAATAAAGATGATGTTGACTATGGTTACGGCAAAGGCACTGGACGTCCAGTCTACTTTTGTAGTGGCGAAAAGCAGCAACGCGGAAAGTTTATGAATGCCACTACCGGTGTGGCCAGTACAGCCGGCAAGTTCGCTTCTTGTTTTACTTTAGGAGCAGAAATCTTGCAAAAATATTATCCGACTTTTGCTGCAGAAATAAGAGCCAAAGCTGAAGATGCTTACCAACAAGGTATAGACCAACCCGGAGCTTGCCAAACAGTTTCTGTGCTTTCACCATACATCTATGAAGAAGATAACTGGACGGACGATATGGAACTTGCTGCAACAGAACTTTACCGTGTTACAAGCGACAAGAAATATATGGATCAAGCCATCGAATACGGCCGTCGGGAGCCGGTTACTCCGTGGATGGGAGCCGACAGTGCTCGCCATTATCAATGGTATCCGTTTATGAGTATGGGGCACTACCGACTGGCCAATGCAGACAATAAACGCATCAGTCAGGAGTTTATCCGCAACATGCGTGCCGGCATCAGCCGAGTGTATGAGAAAGCAGTTGAAAGCCCATTCCTCTATGGCATCCCCACGATCTGGTGTTCAAACAACCTCACCACGGCTATGCTCACCCAGTGTCGCCTTTATCGTGAACTGACGGGAGACAATACGTACGAAGAAATGGAAGCCTCCCTGCGTGATTGGCTCTTCGGCTGCAATCCGTGGGGAACAAGTATGGTGGTTGAGTTACCTCTTTGGGGCGATTACCCCACCAAGCCTCACTCCTCTCTTATCAATGCAGGTGTCGGAAACACCACCGGCGGACTGGTAGATGGGCCTGTGTACACAACCATCTTTAAAGGTCTCAGGGGTGTACGCCTGGACGGAGGCGAAGAGTATGCTCTCTTTCAACCGGACAGAATGGTCTATCATGACGACACGCATGACTACGCCACCAACGAACCAACCATGGATGGCACAGCCTCCCTGACCTACTATCTTTCATCTCTCCAAAAAGAAGGAATGAAAGCAAGCAATGCAAGAAACGATAAAAACATTTATAGCAACGGTGGCATAGTACGAACGGATCCTTCAAAGAAACAAATTACACTCGTATTCACTGCTGCCGATAAAGCAGACGGTGCAGATGCAATCATAAGAACGCTAAAGAAACAAAAGATAAAAGGAGCATTCTTCTTTACCGGAGGCTTCTATAAACTATTCCCAAGCATTATCAGTCAACTGAAGGCCGAGGGACATTACGTAGGAGCGCATAGTTACGCTCACCCACTCTACTGCTCTTGGGAGAAGAGGGATTCTACTCTCATCAGTCATGAAGATTTCGTGAAGGACCTACAAGCAAACTACCAGATGATGAACAAAGCAGGTATAAAATATACCGATGCACCGTTTTTCATCCCACCGTATGAACATTACAATACTCAAATTGCTGCGTGGACAAAAAGCTTGGGTTTGCAACTAATCAACTTCACAGCCGGAACCATGACCAATGCAGATTATACCACTCCGGACATGAAGAACTACCGAAGCAGCAAAGAAATTTATGACAAAGTGATGGCCGTAGAAGCCAAAGAAGGATTAAATGGACACATCATGCTCATTCACTTTGGCACAGACGATAAGCGGACAGATAAATTCTATACCACTTACATGGAAAAGATGATTAAAACTCTCAAGAAAAAGGGATACTCCTTCGTTCCTCTGCAAGAGGCTATAGGGTTATAATGATATTCAAAAACTATATTTCACCCCCAAGAAATATAGTATAGTGAAAGGTTCGGGCTTGTGAAAGTCCGAACCTTATTTGTTATCACAAACTCAAGAGTTATGAGTGAAGCACTTTTATGAATTGATCAATATCTGTATCAGTAGTATCGAAAGAGGTTACCAAGCGAACTTCATTCTCCTCTTCCTTCCAGAAATAAAAGAAATAGGATTGCAGCAGCTTATCAATGACCTCACGCGGCATGGAAAGAAATAATTGATTGCTCTCTGCTTTCTGAGTAAAATGAACACCCTGAACAGACTTCAACTCTTGGTAAAGTCTTTGCGCCATCGCATTGGCATGAGTAGCGTTCTTCAACCAAAGATCATCAGTAAGATAAGCTGTGAACTGACACGACAGATAGCGCATCTTAGAAGCTAATTGAGCCGACTGCTTACGAATGAAACGAGCCTCAACTTTCAATGATTCATCGAACACTATCACGCATTCTCCCATCATCAAACCATTCTTTGTACCTCCAAAACTAAGTACGTCAATACCACAATCCACCGTCAACGCACGCAGAGAAACATTCAGTGCCGCACAAGCATTGGCTATTCTTGCTCCATCCATGTGCACACGCATGCCGTACTGATGGGCCAGTGCAGTAATGTCTTTTAGCTCATCAACGGTATAGATCGTGCCCAATTCGGTGCACTGCGACAAATAGATAGCACCCGGTTGCGAATGGTGTTGGTCGCCAAAGCCATGTAGATAAGGTTGTATCAACTCTGGTGTAAGTTTGCCGTCAGAAGTAGCGATAGGACGTATCTGTGCTCCGGTGCTCTTCACCGGAGACCCACATTCGTCCACATAGATATGCGCTGTTTCGGCACAAATGATGGAGTGGTAAGATCGTACCATTAATTGAAGTGCCACAATGTTACTTCCGGTACCATTAAACACAAACAAGGGTTCGCAATCGGGAGTGAATGTCTCTTTGATCTTCGCTACAGCCTCTTCTGTCCAGCGGTCATCACCATAACCTAACGCATGGTTTTCATTAGCCCGGCTCAACGCTTCCATCACCAATGGATGCACTCCGGAATTATTATCAGATGCAAAACTTCTCATATCTTTTCTTTTAAATAAGGCTGCAAAGTAAAAGATTTATGAGCAAAAAAACTAGTTCAGAACTCTTTCTTTCTTTTGGCTGCCCTCAATAAATGATCCAAACCAAGCAAAACCAGTACAAGCACTGCTATGTAACCATAAAAACCTATCATAGAGAATGATTCGGAGGTATTCACCTGAGGCATAAAGTCACTCCACCTAATATTCATACGAAAAGCAAGTACGTAAACAGCCAGAGCTATCAACAATAAAGAGGTAGTGATAAGCAAAACAGAGCCTGCCATAGCTTTGCGCTTACGCTGTCTAAGGGCTTCTACATGTACCTGTTCCATCATCCGAAAAGTGAAGTTAGAAGATAAACTCCCCTGACATCTACTTTCAAGAGCCTGCCTCAGTGCGCTATTT
Organism: Bacteroides ihuae; assembly: GCF_900104585.1. GTDB lineage: Bacteria > Bacteroidota > Bacteroidia > Bacteroidales > Bacteroidaceae > Bacteroides > Bacteroides ihuae. The sequence continues at coordinate 43,242 of NZ_FNVX01000005.1, read as the reverse complement.
GTATTCTTATCTGTTTCCATATTATTCTCCTTTCCACAAGGATGTATTATCCTTTTTACTCATTAACAAATATATTTTCTTACGGGTGCGATGCAGCTTAACCTTTACATTAGAAGTAGTCAGATTCAACACCTCGCCCACCTCCTCTACTGATTTCTGTTCGTAATAAAAAAGCGTAATAATGGCTTTTTCTTCTGCGTTCAACAGCTCAATTGCCTGAATCAAAGCAGTTATACGCTCTTCGTCATCAGTGGGACAAAGTATCTCCTCCGCTTTCTCATCTGGCACATTATTTATTGTACTGTCTTCTATATATAAAAACTCCTGCCGTTTTTTCCTAGTGAATGATATCGTTATGTTATAAGCAATCCGATATAACCACGTAGAAAAACGACTCTCTCCTTTATAAGATCCCAAATTGCGGTACGCCTTCAAGAAAGTATCCTGCACCAACTCTTCTGCATCTTCGGGACACGAAATCATCTGCACAATCAGTGAATAGATGGGACGGTTATAACGATCGAGAAGAACTGCGTAGAGTTCTGTTTCCCCATCGAGTATTCGTTGAATGTACCGTGTTTCGTCTTTCGCTTCCATGCATATTTATGAATGTACTCCGTTAGACGCAGCTCAACGGAAAAGGTTACAAGTCTAAAGCATGAATTATTTCCATACTATTATAGTTAGCCCGATAGATGTGTTTTCCTACACAACAGAAGCTCAATAATGAGATAAGATCCACTCCCAACAGACATCTTTATTGCCCAAAACATCCAACCAAGATGGAGTTAAAAGAACAGTAGGAATCAAAGATGCTTCTGCACACTTAGCAATATTAGGACGAGTAAATACTTTATGGCTAATAGTTCCCCTAATATTTGTATTGGGTAACTCCCAATATAATATGTCTCCATAATTGCAAGGTTTATACGAACTTGCACTCCCAATAACAATACCAATATCATTGTCCATCACTGTTGAAATTAGCAGCCCCGCACTACTATATGTTTTAGCATTCTGAATAAAAACAATATTACCCTCAAAAATTAATTTATTATCTCTATTCTGTCTAAAGTATTCCTTTCCTTTCCCCGGCATAGAATCTTTTTTACTTATCAAAGAAGACAAGAAGGCACTACTATAGATTTTCCCTATTTTATAAGAATTTTCATGCCCCAACAAAGCTTGTTTATATTTATCCGCTAACGAGGGATAAGTCTCTTCCCATAGTTTAGAAAAACGGATTGAAGAACTAAACCTTTTTATATCTTCGTAAGGTTTTAGCCATGAAAGTAGAACATCACACAATCTACTATTACCTCCCGAGTTGTCCCTTACGTCAATTACTAATGTCTGAATTTTCTCTTCTCTAATTTTTTTAAACATATCAGCTAAAAAATCATCAAAGCGAGGAACTTGCGACAACTTCTCTTCTATAGCTTCTTTCGATATTCTATTTTCAGCTTTAATCATATTATATTGAGAACGTAATGAGCTTTGATCCACACAAGCATTAAATTGAAGATAACAAATATTTTTCTCCGGCAACACTTCGTAAAGGAAGGGTAATTTCGTATTTTTTCTTATCGAATTGGATGACTCGTTATTAGACAACACAGATAGATTTATATCTTTTTTTGAGATAGGGCGAATGGGGATCATACTCCCATCAGAAAATTTAAAATGCAAAGTAGAGTCTGGCAAACAATATATATGATCCTTCCATACAGAATACAATTGCATAAAGCTTTCAACCTTATCATAGAAGTATGTATCATTATCGCTGCTGATCAAGGTTCTAAAGCTATCTATCACTTTCAATGTCTTTTGATTATTTATTTCAACGATTTCCTTTCCTAACGAAGCCTTATATTCTTGATTAACACCTCTCAAATAAACTTTTCCGTTCTCCTTAAATAACATAAAAGGATAAATTAGATTCTTGTTGATAACTGGCAATAAAGTGGTGTGCCCATCATTTAATTGAGTCGCAATGGATTGCAAGTAAGTTCTAAGCTGTGCAATAGAAGAGCATGACTTTCCCCACTCATACCCTACTCTTTTTAAACTATCAATATTAAATGGAGGAATAAACTCTGATGAAAAAGCGGGATGAGATTCCTTTAGCATATCTAAAAAAAGAAGTAAATCTTTCTGGTAATCATCTCCATCTTGATACATTGCTAATTTAGCAATCTCATCGTTCATGTATTTTCTTGTAGTTTGCGCATTAGCTGCAAAGATATTAAACAGGCAAAAAGATACAATCAGCATTTTATACACTCTCATAGATATTATTATTAAAGGTTTATTGAAGGCAGTATTATTTCATCATTGAGGAGATCCAAATGCTTGATGCATGCATACCTTGCATCTCATCTCTCATAGTGCTATTATTAAACACTCAAAGATAATTATTTTTAATCAAACAGAAAAAAATAGAAGAATTATTCTACAAATAATCAATTGATTGCTATTATTCAATAGACCCAAACAACGATTTTATTAAAAAGCTTGTAACCTTTCCAATTCTTCTGCGTCAAACAGTGCAAAGAACAGCAGTATTCACTTTAATACAGTACAATTATGATGGATTTTATTATGGCCCCCCTTATTGTGGGCATCGTTACTTTAGGTATTTATAAATTATTTGAACTCTTCGTGCGCAAACGCGAACGCTTAGCCATTATTGAGAAACTAAATGAAAAGTTTATTGATTTTTCTTCTCTCGAGAAATTTTCTCTACCGCAATTTGTGCAAAGTAAATTTTCATTTAGCGCACTAAAAGCAGGGTGTTTGCTCATGGGAGTGGGCTTAGGACTTCTACTCGGTTTTCTAATTTGTGCGAACTATTTTCCTTATTACGGAACAGAGATGCAAGATCATAGCTGGGAGGTTCGACAAATTTCAGGTGTTGTGTACGGTTCTTGCGTACTATTCTTTGGAGGTGCCGGATTAATCCTGGCCTTCATTATAGAGATGAAGAGCAGTAAGCAAAAGAAGGAAGAGGAAGTTAACAAATAAGGCATAAGATTCCAAGAGGAACTCCTTTGAGGAGTTTCTCGGGGAGTCTGTTAATTAAGAGAAGGTGTTAACCAATATAAACATTGACACACAAATACATGTAAAGCTCTTCCCCCTCTTGCTCAAATTCAATCTTGTTTTCGCGTGCCAGCCAACCAATAGCAGCACCAAGTTCTTTGTCCTTTAGGCCCGATTTTTTCTTCAAATCATCGTAACTCCAATTGGCATTATCACTAAGTATCTGCCAAATCTTTCCTGCATTGCAGCCAATTTCTCTTTTATCCATCTCACCAATCATTTAAAAAGTTAAAACTATAGTTCGGCTAATGTTTTGATATAAAGAAAACAATAAATAGACAGAAAGGTTATTACATAAGCAATAAAAGTCTATTTCAAAGCAGCTATTTAACACTATCACAAACTTTTCCCAACAAACAATAAAAAGCTAGAATACAGCATTTTAAGCAAAAAGGCTGCTTCCTTTTAACAGGAAGCAGCCTTTTAATTTTATTTTTATCAGAGAAAAATGAGTTTACATCATGCCACCCATACCGCCCATTCCGGGAGCACCCATAGGCATTTCTGGCTTATCTTCCTTCTTCTCTACTATAACACATTCAGTAGTAAGGAACATGCTTGCAATAGAAGCCGCATTTTCCAAAGCTACACGAGCTACTTTAGCAGGATCTACGACACCTGCAGCATGCATATTTTCGTATACATCGGTACGAGCATTGTATCCGAAGTCACCTTTACCTTCACGTACTTTCTGAACAACAACTGCACCTTCTTTGCCTGCATTGAATACAATCTGACGAAGAGGTTCTTCAATGGCACGTTTGATGATTTCAATACCGGTTGTTTCATCCAAGTTATCACCCTTCAAGCCTTCTAAAGCTTCGATGGCACGGATGTAAGCTACACCACCACCGGGAACAATACCTTCTTCGATAGCTGCACGAGTTGCACAAAGTGCATCGTCAACGCGATCTTTCTTCTCTTTCATTTCCACTTCAGAGCCAGCACCTACATAAAGTACAGCTACACCACCTGACAACTTAGCCAAACGTTCCTGAAGTTTTTCACGATCGTAATCAGAAGTGGTGCTCTTTATTTGAGCTTTGATCTGACCAATACGTGTTTCAATATTTTCTTTTGCACCTGCACCGTTTACGATGGTAGTGTTATCTTTAGAAATTGTTACTTTGTCGCAAGTACCAAGCATCTCTAGAGTAGCTTGTTCTAGTTTCAAACCTTTTTCTTCGCTGATAACCAAACCACCTGTCAGGATAGCAATATCTTCAAGCATTTCTTTTCTGCGATCACCAAAGCCCGGAGCTTTCACTGCACAAATCTTCAATTGAGAACGCAAACGGTTAACTACCAGAGTAGTCAATGCTTCGCTATCTACATCTTCGGCAATGATCAACAATGGACGACCGGTTTGAACGGCAGGTTCCAAAATAGGAAGCATATCTTTCAAATTAGAGATCTTCTTATCATAGATAAGGATATATGGTTTCTCCATTTCGCACTCCATCTTTTCAGTGTTAGTTACGAAATAAGCAGAAAGATAACCGCGGTCGAACTGCATACCTTCTACCAAACCGATAGTAGTATCTGTACCCTTAGCTTCTTCAATAGTGATCACACCATCTTTAGAAACTTTACGCATAGCATCGGCAATCAGTTTACCTATTGTAGGATCATTATTAGCAGAAACAGTAGCAACCTGCTCTATCTTATCATAGTTGTCTCCAACTTTTTCGGCTTGTGCTTTGATCGCTTCAACTACTTTGATGACAGCTTTGTCAATACCACGTTTCAAATCCATTGGATTAGCACCGGCAGTTACATTCTTCACTCCTTCGGCTACGATAGCTTGAGCCAAAACGGTAGCTGTAGTAGTACCATCACCAGCATCGTCGCCTGTTTTTGAAGCAACTTCTTTCACTAATTGAGCACCAGTGTTCTGGAAAGGATCAGACAATTCAATTTCTTTAGCAACCGTCACACCATCTTTGGTAATCTGAGGAGCACCAAATTTCTTTTCAATGATAACGTTACGACCTTTCGGGCCGAGAGTTACTTTCACTGCATTTGCAAGCTCGTCAACACCTTTTTTCAGTTGGTCGCGGGCACTAACATTGAATAATATTTCTTTTGCCATAATGTTTTTACAATTTTATTGTTTTACTATATTATCTTTTTATTAACCCAAAACAGCGAGAACGTCGCTTTGACGCATAATGAGGTATTTACCGGCTTCTACTTCAAGTTCTGTTCCGGCATATTTTCCGTAAAGAACAGTATCTCCTACTTTCAAGACCATCTCTTCGTCTTTGGTACCGTGACCTACTGCCACAACTTCACCTTTCAAAGGTTTTTCTTTTGCTGTATCAGGAATAATGATACCGCCAATTGTTTTTTCTTCTGCAGGTGCAGGGAGTATAAGCACTCTGTCTGCTAATGGTTTAATGTTCATAGTTCTTTTGTTTTATGTTATACTATATATATTAGTTTTGTTCCGCATCAAGAGAGCGGACGTAGAAGAGTGTGCCAAAAGTATGCCAAAGAAAGAATGATTCCGTTTGGCAGAAGGAGGCTGACAAAATGACGGAGAAAAGTTCGTAGAATAAGACAAACAGCCAGAGCAGAAATTTATTGAGACCAACATTTATATCAACTGGTGACATGTATCCATGGTGATACATTCGCAAATCCAAAGAGATTAGTGTAACCACTTTGATCCACAAAGCTAATCATACATAAATATGTATGATCAAAAAACACTTTTGGGAATTTGTTACTTGCAGACGAGCTGAACGGAGTGAGTCTGTTCCTGAAACTTCTTACCAGAGTAATAAAGAGAGGTGCCCATGTATAGCAAAAAGACTAAGCTTACGGCAACCATTACTGCTCCAATCAATGCAAAACTATTTTGTTGTTGTGATACTATTGTTCTCATGCTGTAACTTCTTATTTTCTTCCCACAAAAATAGAAACTAGATTTTACGATTGATTGACAACCGTGTTACAACCATTTTAATTTTTTAGCTTCTTTATCCAATTTGGAATAATGATGGCACCAATAATGAGGTACATGTAATAGCTTATCACTCTCCACACAAAAGCAACCACTAATGCCATACCTGCAATCGGGAAAAAATCAGCATAGTAAACCTGAAAAAAATACTCGCTCACTCCGCTACCACCAGGAGTGGGACTAATAGTCATCACTACCCAAAGGATTAGTTGACGGGCAAAAGCGAGCAAATGATCTCCATGAGTAGCAAAAGCAAATAACAACGCGTTAACCACCAAGTAGCGCGATCCCCATGAGAGGGAGGTGATGCCAAAAGATTTCAACCAAAAAAGAAAAGATTTACGACTCATCTCACCCGAGCTAAGGACAAGGTTTTCGGCCAGGATTTCTACTCCTTTACGCCAACGGCGAAGAAAAGGAAGGCGAAACAAGGCTAGCAATAGTCTTTTCACGTATTCGGGACGTTTGAAGAGAGCTATATAAAGTAGAAATGTCCAAAGGGCTATGGCAATATAGACAGCAAAAAATAAAATTTTGATGCCGGAAGACAAAAGAGTGGGATCTCCAAAGAGTTCGTTGAAGGAGAAAAGCAAAAAGGGCAGAGGACAAGCTAAGACTAAAAACAACTCGTCCAGAAACAAACAAGAGATCATTAGTGCCGAACTTCGGCCAACGTTAATACCTTCTTTATTCAGAAACAAGATAATAAGGCTACTCCCGCCCACTGATGAGGGAGTTATGGCAGAGGTAAACTCGCACAGCATATTCACATTGAAGGCTTGCCTCCACGTCAGCGCATTGTCAGTGATCACACGAAAACGCCACATCAGTCCGACGTCTCGCCCAAGCATAAATAAAAAAGCCATCAAGATACCGACAAGCATCTGCATCGAAAAGCGAATGCCGGCAAAAAGCGCTGCATTAAACTCTCGATAGAACAACCAAATTACCACAGATAATCCAATAATAATAGGAAGGAATATATAAAATCTTTTAAAGGTTTTGATTTCAGTCGTCATATCACTACGGCAGATAAGATTATTTTTTCAAGGTTCTATTCATTAAATTGGTATATCGATCATAAACTTCTCCGGCCACGTCTTCCCAAGAACGCACAATGGAATTTGTGGCTTGAATGCCGACCTGTTTTATCAGCTGAGGAGTTTCCATTAAGTCTTTTAGTCTTGCAGCGAAATCTTCAACGGTATTATCAGACAGAAATCCATTATAAGAATCAGTTATTATCTCGGCAGAAGTAGCCCCTTTAATTAAGACCGAGGGGGTAGACAAAGCGGCTGCTTCTCGCACCACTAACGGAGCATTATCATATAAAGAGGGGAATAAGAACAAATCAGCTGCTGCATAATATCTTTTCAGTTCATCACGTTCAGTGATACTGCCCACAAAAAAAACTTTAGCAGACAGAGATAATTTTTCAACCATTCGCCTCAACTCCCCAAAAGCATAACCAGAGCCCACAAAATACATTTTAAAAGGAGTGTCTTTGATTAGAGACAAGGTCTTGAGCAAAAATTCGAGGTTCTTTTCCCAAATATGCTGACCCACAAACAAGAACATAAATTCATTCTTCGAAAGGCCAAGTTGCGCGCGCACCTTTGTGCGAAGCAGATGAACAGAAGCGCCACCTACGAAATCATTGCCATTGTCCACCACTTCCACTTTCCCTTTATAACCATACTCCCGAAGTGTTTCTTCTACCGTTGCTTGAGGAATCCAGACTTCATCAGCCGCTTCATAAAAGCGAATCACTCTCTTTATAAGAAAGTCTACGAGTAATTTGCTAGAGATAGCCCGTTCAAAATCGGCTCGATACTTAGAATGAAAAGTTGCCACAATAGGCACTTTCTGCGATCGGGCTATCTGCATAGCCAAAGCTCCTGAAGAAAATGGACAATGAGCATGCACCAGTTCAAACGAAAGCCGATTGATACGTTCATGAAAAGGCCAGTCAATACGTGGAAAACCTAATCGATAAGGTTTGCGCATTGGTATGGGGATAGACGAGTACCGATACACAGGATATTCGCCTTCATCTTTTGCTTCGGGAGACTTCGGAGTAACAACACAAACATTGTGCGTTTTTTGATGCAACCAATATGCATAGTTTTGCGTAGTCAGAGATACTCCGTCCATTATCGGGGGAAAGCAGTCATTAAATAACCCTATCATTCAGTTCTGAATTTATTCTGCTTACAAAGAAACATCTTCGACATTACAATTTCTTTAAGGAATTGTTACAAGATTGCATCCGAGATTATAATCAGGTAAGTCTTGTTTCATTTTGACGACAATCATATAGAACAGAAAAGGCATCACAGAAATCAAAAAAAGACTTTTAAAATATGTTATTGAGCATGTGTATACCCATTTGAGACTATAGTAAACACTCTCCACCACCTACTACCATATATTTGTTAACAGAAAATTTAATTAAATCGAAAAACCATGGATATAGCAAGAAGATGTGAGGCAAATCCTTTATTAGCTCCAAAGGATTTAAAAGCAGGAATAAGTGGAATGGAAATTACTTGCCTATTAAATCCCGGAGTATTCAGATATCAGGGGAAAATTTGGCTACTTTTACGCGTTGCAGAACGCCCAATACAAAAGGAAGGCGTGATTAGTTTCCCTATATATAATAAGGAAGGCAAGATTGAAGTAGTCTCTTTTTCAAAGAGCGATCCTGATCTTGATGTTTCCGACCCACGTGTCATTGGCTACAAAGGAAAAAACTACCTGACAACCATGTCTTACCTCAGGCTTGTATCGAGCGAAGACGGAATACATTTTAAAGACGAAGTTGAATTTCCACCTATCTTCGGGCAAGGAGAACTAGAGTCATTCGGGATTGAAGATTGTCGAGTAGCGACAAGCGAAGATGGCTTCTTTTTGACCTTCACGGAGGTATCTTCCGTTGCTGTTGGGGTTGGCTTAATTCATACGGACGATTGGAAAAGCTATACGCGTCATGGAATGATATTCCCCCCACACAATAAAGATTGTGCCTTATTTGAAGAAAAAATTGGAGATAAGTACTTTGCTTTTCACCGTCCCAGCAGTCCCGAGCTTGGTGGCAACTATATATGGTTAGCAGAGTCATTCGACCGATTGCATTGGGGTAATCATAAATGTGTGGCAACTACACGTGATGGTATGTGGGATTCTGCCCGGGTAGGTGCAGGAGCTGCTCCGATAAAGACAGCAAAAGGCTGGTTGGAGATATATCACGGAGCTGACTCCAATAACCGCTATTGTCTAGGAGCTTTGTTGCTCGACTTGAACGATCCGTCTAAAGTAATAGCAAGAAGTTACGAGCCAATAATGGAACCGATTGCAACATACGAACAAACCGGATTCTTCGGCAATGTGATATTTACCAACGGACATTTAGTCGAAGGGGATACCGTTACTATATACTATGGAGCCAGCGATGAGGTGATTTGTAGAGCCGAACTATCGATCTCAGAAATATTGAATACCTTAAAAGTAATAGAAACATCAAGATGAATAAACTGAAAAAAGAATATTTATTCTTTAAGCAGCAGGAACCCAACATGCGCACCTTGTTGGTCACAAATATGCTATACGCCCTTGTTCTTCCGGTTGTAGAAATATTTGTCGGTGCCTATATCATGCGCAACACCAGCGATCCGGTCATGGTTGCCTTTTATCAATTGGCCATGTATACGGGTATTGTTACCACATCGCTTGTCAACGGTTTCTTATTGAAGAAATATAGTGTGAAAGGGCTCTATTCCGTAGGCATCTTTGTAAGTGGTATCTCTATGTTTGGAATGATGGCTCTTAAAACGCTAGGTTTTGCGGAGTTAGGATTGGCAGGATTCCTCATGGGAGCAGCTTCCGGTTTCTTCTGGACAAACAGGTATTTGTTAACCCTTTACAATACAAATGATAATAACAGAAACTACTTTTTCGGCTTGGAGTCGTTCTTCTTTTCCATTGCTTCTATCGGTATTCCTTTGATTATCGGAGCTTTCATCAGCCAGATTGATGGCAAGGAAGTCTGGGGCATACTCATTGATATCAATACATCCTATCGCATTGTAACAATGGTGATGATAGGAATTACCATCATTGCCTGCATGGTTCTATGGAAAGGCAAATTCGCCAACCCAAAGGAAACATCATTCATCTATTTTCGTTTCAATATACTTTGGAAAAAGATGTTGCTACTAGCTTCACTGAAAGGAATGGTACAAGGCTTCCTCGTTACAGCTCCCGCTATATTGGTTTTAAAATTGGTAGGAGACGAAGGTGCACTGGGTTTGATACAAGGGACTAGTGGTGCTTTAACAGCTATTTTAGTCTATATTCTAGGACGTATAGCCAGGCCTCAAGATCGCTTGAAAATATTTGTTGGTGGATTAATTATTTTCTTTGTAGGCACATTATTCAATGGGATACTTTTCTCTGCTATGGGAGTCATTCTTTTTGTGTTATGCAAAGTAGTATTCCAACCATTGTTCGATCTGGCTTATTTTCCCATCATGATGAAAACCATTGATGCAGTAGCTAAAATTGAGAACAGAAACGAATATGCTTATATCCTAAGCCATGAGTTCGGCCTTTTCCTAGGAAGAGCCTTTGGTTTGTTACTGTTTATCTTTCTCGCCTATTGTGTATCGCAAGATTTCGCACTTAAATATGCATTAATTATTGTTGCAGGGTTGCAGTTATTAGCATATCCTCTAGCTAAAAATATAACAAATAACACCAATACTATTGAGCATGAAAATAACAAGTAAAAGCTTTGTTGCGCTCATTGTCGTCTACCTATTTGTATCTTGTTCTCCAAAAGAAGGATTCTTTGGAAACGAAATAACACAAGCTTCTATTAGTCGGATAGATTCAATGCCCGACATACCTTCTTCATACAAAATGTTAGACTGGAAAGAGAAAGCAATAAAGTATGATAAATTTGTTTTCAACTGGAAGGTTCAAAGCAAAGTGGGGCCGCTGATTTGGTTGGACGATAGTCGTAGAAATATTAACCAGACAACATTCGGACTCTATACCGCTATTAAAGATATTCGTCAGGGCAAAGATACCAACAACGGAGAATTTCATGAAAGCCTCAACTCCCTCGCAGCTATTTTGGGAGCAGGATTAGTAGGAATTGACAAAACCAATCAAGACGGATACAACTACGTGAAGATGGTACAAAACTATTTCAATTCCGATAATGGTTGGAACATCATGATGAACAACACCAATCCTTCAATCGCCCAATTGGGTGGTGGCTATGGACGTGATTGGTGGTATGATGTTCTACCGAATGCTTTATATTATGCTGTATGCGATGTATTTCCAAATGTAAGCGGAGCGGAAAAAATACAAAGAACGATTGCAGAACAGTTCGTAAAGGCAGACTCTGTGCTTCATGGTAATTATGACTACTCATATTTCGATTATGCACAGATGAAGGGAGTGGTTAATAACATCCCTCTACAGCAAGATGCTGCTGGTGGTCATGCTTACGTATTATTGTGTGCTTATCACAAATTTGGTGACCAACGCTATCTGCAACATAGCAAAAGTGCCATTGAAGCACTCCTTTCTCAAAAAGAAAGCCGTTTCTATGAGGCTCTTCTACCATTAGGTGTTTACACCGCAGCTTACCTGAATGCAACGGAAGGAAGCAATTATGATGTGCACAAATTACTCGACTGGGTATTCGACGGATGTAAAAGTCCTACGGGAAGAACCGGATGGGGGATCATTGTGGGCAAGTGGGGCAATTATGATGTAAGTGGTTTGCAAGGAAGTATCACCGATGGTGGTGGATATGCATTTCTGATGAACAGTATCAAACCTGCATGGCCTTTCATTCCGATGGTAAAATACCAACCTCAGTATGCAAAAGCCATTGGCAAATGGATGCTCAACAATGCCAGCGCATGTCGCTTATTCTACCCGATGGAAATTGACGATAAGCATCAATGGGCTCCTGAATTTAAAGATATAACGAACAATAATGTCTCTTACGAGGGTTTGCGCAAAGCTGATGATTACGGCAAAGAGTCCTTAAAAGGCGTCAGTCCGGTAGCCATCGGAGACGGCCCTAAATGGATTGCAGGTAATCCGACAGAGAGTATGTTTAGCGTTTATAGTTCATCCCCGGTGGGTATATTAGGATCTATAGTAAGCAAGACAAACGTCAAAGGTATCTTACAACTGGATTGCAATATTACTGACTTTTATGTAGAAAAACCTTATCCGGTATATCTATATTATAATCCTTACAAGGAAACAAAAACCGTTATTTATCATGCTTCACAAGCCTGTGATCTTTTCGATATTGTAGCAAAAGAGTATGTGGCTAAAGATGTAAAGGCAGACGGTTCTTTTGAAATTCCAGCCAATGAAGCACGAATCGTTATAGAACTTCCTACGGGAACCAAACTTAGTTGGGATAATGGCAAAATTATCGCAAATAAACAATATATCATTTCATATCATTAAACCTTAATACACCATGAGTAAACATGTATTTTCTCTAACACTTTTTCTTTTTGTTTGCGTAAGTGCATTCGCACAGCAAACGAAGAAAATCTCAGGTTCAGTATACGATAGTAATACTGGAGAGACTTTGATTGGAGTTTCAGTACTTGAAGTAGGAACAACCAATGGCACTATAACAGACCTTGATGGCAAGTATTCACTAGGCATATCATCAAGTAAGGTTGCATTTTCGTATGTCGGTTATAAGACTGAAACAGCAATCGTTACAAAAAGCGAAACGTTGAATGTAAATCTTGTATCGGATAATAAACTGGATGAGATAGTGGTAATCGGTTACGGTACGCAAAGAAAGAGCGATCTTACCGGTGCTTTGGCTTCTATTAGTAGCAAAGACATTAAGAACTATGCTGTTTCTAATGCATCCGAGCTACTTACAGGTAAAGCTGCCGGTGTGTTTGTTGCAGCCAGTTCTGGTCAACCGGGTTCGGATGCAGTAATCCGTATCAGAGGTTTGGGTACTGTTAACGACAACAATCCATTATTTGTTGTCGATGGACAGTTCATGAATAATATCAGCAGTTTGAATCCTTCTGACATTGACCGTATGGAAGTGCTGAAAGATGCATCGGCCTGTGCTATCTATGGATCAAAAGGCTCAAACGGAGTCATTCTGATTACAACAAAAGGAGGGATAAAAGGACAGACAATTGTAACGTTGGATGCTTATGCAGGAGTAAAAAACAGCTATAAGGCATTGAAAATGATGAATAGTGATCAATATTATAACTTTATAACTGAAGCTTATAAGAATGATGCAAGTTTTCAGAGTTCGATGAAAGAGAAGTTCACCAATCAATACAAAAAAGGTTATGATACTAATTGGTGGGATGCAGTCACTCGCTCGGCGTTTAATCAGAACTACAACTTAAGTATCCGCACAGGTACTGATAAATCAAGATCATCTCTCAGCCTAGGGTATATGGATGACCAAGGCGCTATTATAACAACTGAATTCACAAGGCTCTCTTTAAAGTTAAACCAAGAATATGATATCAATGACTACATAACAGTAGGCACAACCATCAATTTGGCTAAGATAAAAAAACGTGATGCTGGGGCAATTCCTTCATTTGACTTTATACAAAAAGCCGATCCATTTACTCCGGTAATTAATTCGTTAGTAGATCCATCTTCAGAGAACTATCAGTATAACAAGTATGCTCCTACCGAATGGTCTTATGATCCAAATCCGGTTGCTATGCTCGAATTGCCTAACAGATATAATGATGTTTTTAATGTGTTTGGTAATGCCTTTGCACAAATTAAGCTATACAAGAATCTGACTTACCGAGTACAATATAGTTTTGAAAGATATCACGATACATTCAAAGACTTTCGCCCAATCTATACCTCTACTTTCTCTGACGACAATCTGGCTAACAAAGAAAGTAAATACAGCACTGAAACCCAATTGAACAATAATAGTGATGTTACCTTTAACTATTTGGTAGAACAACGTCTTAATTATAACGCCACCATTGGCAAACATAAATTGGATGCAATGGTAGCGATGACTTACGAGAAGAACAAGAATGAAACAATCAATGCTTTCAAAAGAAATGCATTGGGCAACGAAGAAATTTATCAGATACTAAATGCACAGACTGCTGGTGATAAAGTTTCGGGTTCAAAAGAGACCTCTTCCATGTTATCATATCTCGGACGTATCAATTATGCATATGATGATAGATATCTGGCAACAGTGAACTTCCGTGCCGACGGTTCTTCTAAGTTTACCAAAAATAATCGTTGGGGATATTTCCCTTCTGTATCATTGGGATGGAGAATTAGCAATGAGGAGTTCTTCAAAAATATGAATATTGAAAACGCTATTTCCAGCTTGAAGCTACGTGTGGGCTGGGGACAAAACGGCAACCAACGTATTGACAGGGATGCACCGCTGACTTTAATCGGTACAAACGATGAAATGCAATGGTATTATGGTAATGGTTATTCACAAGGTTATGTGCCTACCTATGTAGGAAACGCAGATATTAAATGGGAAACCAGCCAACAAACCAATATCGGCTTAGACATGTCTCTCTTAAGAAACAGTTTGGATGTAAGCATGGATTTTTATGTGAAGAAGACAAGTGATATGCTACTCAGTATGCCTATCCCTTCATTCGGCGCGTTTCCAAATAGTCCTTTCTTCAATGCAGGTGATCTGAAGAATACTGGTTTCGAACTGGTAGTGAACTATCGCAATCAAATCGGTAAGGATTTTAATTATAATGTAGGATTAAATATGTCTGCCTACAAAACAAAAGTAACCAAACTTACTTCTGAATATTTAAGTGGAGATGTGAGCCGTACCTATGTAGGTGGCCCTATTGGACGCTTCTGGGGATACAAACAAATCGGTATCTTCCAGAATCAGGAAGAAATAAATAGTTATGTAGATAAGAATGGAACAAAAATTCAGCCGAACGCTCAACCGGGCGACTTCAAATTTGCCAAACTGGGTGAATCCGGTGCGTTGAATGATGATGATGATCGTACCTTTATTGGTAATCCGAATCCAGACTTGATTTACGGATTCAACTTAGGATTCAGTTATAAGAGTTTCGATCTTAGCATGGCATTCCAAGGAACACTCGGTAACGATATATGGAACGTGGCAAAGGGTACTCTTTCGTCAGCCGGACGACAGAATGCATTGGAAGAAGCTTATACAAAAGCTTGGACAAAAGAGGGAGATAACGCCAAATATCCGCGTATCACCAACTCCGACACCAACAATAACAT
Organism: Bacteroides ihuae; assembly: GCF_900104585.1. GTDB lineage: Bacteria > Bacteroidota > Bacteroidia > Bacteroidales > Bacteroidaceae > Bacteroides > Bacteroides ihuae. Next base: position 27,860 of record NZ_FNVX01000005.1, on the reverse strand, counting down.
GAGGAGTTCTTCTTTCTATGTTGAAGACGGTTCTTACCTTCGTTTACAGAACGTGCAGATTGGATATAATATCCCAAGTATCATCTGTCAAAAGAGCAAATTGTTTTCAAGTTGCAGACTCTACGTAAGTGGACAAAATCTATTCACTCTAACCGGTTATTCCGGACTTGATCCGGAATTAGGCATCAGTAATGCATTAAACATGGGAGTAGATGCCACACGTTACCCATCTTCGCGTACGTATACCCTCGGAGTTAATTTGCAATTTTAAATCTAAACTATAATACAAAGCATTATGAGAAAGATATTATATACAATTTGCGGCATTCTTGCCGGAATAGGATTATATAGCTGCTCCTTGGATGAACCGAGTTACGGTAAAACCACCAGCAACAGTTATTATCAAAAAGAAAGTGATATAGAAGAAGCCTTGACAGGAGCTTATCTGCAACTACGCACTACTTGGAACGAGTATGCACTGAATCATTATTTTATTGGCGATTGTACTACGGATGATGCACTAAAAGGAGGCGGTGGTGATGGGGATCGTGCTGAGGTTCGTGACCTATCGGACTTTACAGTGTATACCACTAATGGTGAAGTTGGTCGCCGCTGGGAGATACTCTACAGGCTAATTAACCGTTGCAATGACGTCATTTACTATGCTCCAAATGCTGTGGGCGACAAAGATAAATTAGCCCGTTATGCCAATGAAGCCAAAGCATTAAGAGCATTCGGATATTATTGTCTGGTTACGACTTTTGGTGAAGTGCCTCTGGTTACTGTACCCATGCAGCCGACAGAAATATTAAAGGTTCCACGTGCCAGCATTGAGAACGTATATAGTCTCATCATAGCCGATCTTACCGATGCATCTGCCTTACCGGCAAAGAGCGCTTACGGTGCCGATGATGCTTACCGCGTAACGCGTGGATTTGCAAAAACGATGCTGGCTAAAACTTATATGTTCAGAAACGATTTTACTTCTGCGGAGAAGGTACTTCACGAAATAGTAGAGGTAGATAAAGATTATACTTTGTTGAGTGATTACGGGATGAACTGGCGACCGGAATATGAAAACAGTACGGAGTCTGTCTTCGAAATTGCAAATAAAGTATATGACAAGACAATTGCTACCGGAACAAACGTTCCTCACTTCTTTACAAGCAGACGAGTGTCAGGTTATCAGGGTTATGGATTCCATGTTCCTACTCAAGATCTTTATACTGCGTTTGATGCCGATGATCCACGCATTACTTATGTGTTTACTCAAACAGGCGACAGATACAAAGGAGACACAGAAGAACAAGATAATACAGAGTCGTCAAGCGGATATCAAGATTATAAAATGACTGTTCCAACTGTTGAAAAACAAGGATTTGATGTATGGATGATTAGTTATAACATTCGTTTAATACGCTATTCAGATGTTCTCTTAATGTATGCTGAAACACTCAATGAGAATGGAAAATCGGGACTTGCTCTCCCCTACTTGAATGAAGTAAGAGGAAGAGCACGCAATACAGCAGCGATGGATCCAAGAAGAGACAAGCAGAAATATATTCCCGCTACTACAGCCAATTCTTTGCTCAACATCACAGAAACCAATAAAGACAATCTTAGAGAAATCATTTGGCATGAGCGTCGTTGCGAATTGGCCATGGAAGGATGGAGACGTGATGACCTGATGAGACAAAAGCGTTTCGGCACTGTGATGCGTGCTTATGCAAGCAAGTATAACACATCCAAAGGTGCTAACTTTAATGATGAAAGAGATTATTTATTGCCTGTTCCGCAAGGTGAGCGAGATAAGAGTAATGACATATTAAGTCAGAACCCGGGTTATTAACAAAACAAAGAATGAAAAGGGGCGGAAGTAAATTCGCCCCTTTCTACTTACGTATTAGAACCTTAGAAACCATGAATGATTTTGTTCTAAAAGATATAATAGACTACCACTTGTGATCATCAAGATAAATTCCTTATATTTGTTATCGCCCTAATATCTAATTAAGATACTGTTAAATGAAAAAGAGATTCTTGATAAAGCTAATATGCATTCTTTTGATGTTCTTGTCTACTCCCGAAAGAGTTCATGCTTCCAATGCAACGAAATACATATCGAACGTTAACGGGCTGACCAATAACTCCGTAAATTGCATTCTGGAAGATTTAGAACATACAATTTGGGTGGGGACTTGGGATGGACTAAATGCATATAACGGAAGAGAGATCTTAACATTCAGATACAGCAAAAGTGACCCAAACTCAATCAGTAATAACGTTATCCGACAGATTATTGAGCAAAACGGCAATTTATGGATAGCTACGGATAATGGCATTAATCGGTTGAACAAAAAGACTCTGCAGATTACAAGATACTATTTGCGAACAGATAATAAAATTCCCAATCAGGAGAAGTCTTTCATTCTGGGAAAAACAGCAAAAGGAAACATTCTTTGTTTTGTGAAAGGTCTTGGTTTCTATAGTTACAATAATAAAACCGATGATTTCAAACTGATTGAAACGAGCTTAGCGAATATAATAAAAGATTTCTCCATAGACAAGAGCGATAACATTTTGTTTCTTTTGACAAATGGAAGTGTAAGGCACTTAAAGTATCAACAATTAGCTGTTGGCACTAAGGTTACAGATTTGCGTAAGATCAATATCAATGATCTTGTTAGCAAGATATTTCTGTCAGACAATCATGCCATCCTAAGTAGTGGAAATATCGTTTCAATTCTAAATTCGGATTTCACCGTTTCCCGAAAGATTGAATTAGAAACACACAAACCTGTGTCACAAATCCTTCTGTTCGGGAAACAATTGTACATCAGTTTTATAGAAGGGGGTTGCATCAATTATAACTTAGAAAAAAAAACCTATCTCTATATCAATGAATTACCGAGACAACTTTCTATTTTCACTATCTATCTGGGCAGCCAAAACATATTATGGATAGGAACCGACGGACAGGGTTTAATTCAGTATTACCACCACAATTCTCTCTTCGAGACAATCCGCACAACTCATCCCGTCAGAAGTTTTTGCAAAGGCAACGATGAATCTATTCTGGTTGGTACGAAAGGAAGTGGGATTAAACGTCTGAATGCAGCAACAAAGCAATTGTCGGATTATCTAAATGAGAGTAACGGTTTGATTTCGAACTCCGTGTACGCCTTGAAGAAAAACAAGGCGAATGACATATTCATAGGTACGGAAGGAACTGGGATCAATATACTGAATGGAAGTAGCGGGAGGTTGGAAAAGTTGGAGATACCCGATAAATATCCTGCTTTTAAAGCGGTATACAGTATCTATTTCACCAACAACGATTCGTTGCTGTGGGTTGGAACGTCCGGCTATGGACTGATCAAGATGAACATTATCAAAGAAAAGAATCAGTATAAAGTTAAAGGATTCAGACAATATACATCTGCCGACAAAAATAAATCTTTAAATAACGATGTAGTATATGCCATCACTTCCAGTGAAGATGATCATTCGCTTTGGTTTGGAACAAGAGGAGGAGGATTAAGCCGAATTGATGTTCAGAACAATAAAGTCAAAGAGGCAAACAACAATGTACTTCTAACTAATAATGATGTGCTCTGTCTGCTACGTGATAGCAGTGACATCTGGATCGGGACAAGCTATGGGCTAAACAGACTCAAAATTCAAGGTAATAATTATAAACTAATACAATATGCCGACGAAAAGCTAAACAACAAAACCATACATGGAATATTGAAAGACTCTGAGGGTAATATATGGATTAGTACAAACCAAGGGCTGTCTAACTTGAATATAAAAAGTAATAAGATAGATAATTACACGCTAAACGATGGCCTACAAAATGACGAGTTCTCGGACGGGGCTTTCTTTAAAGATGATAGAGACTTCCTGTTTTTCGGAGGAGTTAGTGGTTTAAGTTATTTCAATCCACAGAACATACATCTACGTGAATTTAACGCACCACTCGCACTGAGCAACCTGAAGATTTACAATACGCCGCAAAAGATTAACGAACGAATTCAAGAAGGAACCTTAAAGTTGAGTTATGAAGAGAGGTTTGTTACGTTTACCTTTATATCAAAAGATTTTATTAATAACGAAAACTGCGAATATGCTTACCGCCTGAAGAACTATTCGGAAGAGTGGGTGGAGATGGGAAATAATCCCAATATAATATTCACCCAACTGCCTCCGGGAAAATACGTGTTGGAAGTAAAAAGTACCAACGGTGATAAGGTATGGGGCAACAACTCTTACAGCCTTACGATCAAAGTGGGATACCCGTGGTGGCTAAGTATGCCGGCACTGATTATCTATGGCATTTTGTGTCTTATTATTATTTACATCACAAGATCGGTTATCAGAAATCGAATTAGGCTCAGTCGCCAAGTTCTCATCACACAAATGGAAATACAGCAAGAAAAAAAGATCTATGAATCTAAGCTAAACTTCTTCACGAATGTGGCACACGAATTCTTCACTCCGCTAACACTGATTTATACTCCTGCCCAACATTTATTAGAACAGACTAAGTTGGATGCTGATACTCGAAAATACCTGCAAATTATAAATAGCAACGCAGAAAGAATGCAGAAACTGATCAGTGAACTGATGGAGTTTCGAAAAAGAAAGCCCGGGCAGACTGATCTACACCCGGAAATGATCAATATTCAGGCATTAGTGGAGTATACGTCCAATAACTATGTGGACATTTTAAAAGAAAACAAAATAGACTTTAAAGTAAATGTACATGATACCACCGAATTATATTCGGACCGCAACGCATTGGAGAAGATTATCTTCAATCTCCTTTCCAATGCTTATAAATATACTTCCCGAAATGGCTACGTTTATGTGGAAGTAACACAGAAAGCCGATCAAAACAATGCTCTAGAACTGAGAATCAGAAATTCGGGTAAGGGACTTACCGAACAACAAAGGACGGAAATATTCAACAAATACAAGATATTCGATACGCCTAAACTTGGTAACTCGGTAAGCAATGGAATTGGTCTCAACTTAACAAAAAATCTCACGGAGTTATTGGGGGGAGAAATTAAAGTGAACAGTGAGCTAGGCAAGTATATCGAATTTTCAGTAGAGATTCCTCCTTTACCTGCAAATATAGGTAGCATTGTAACAAATGAAAAAGAAACTCCCGAGGAAGATATGATTCACCCGAAAGAGTTGAAACCAAGGAAAGATACAGTGGTATTAATTGTAGAAGATGAAAGTAATATTCGGGAATTATTGAGAGATGTTTTAGATGATTATATTGTTCAAGAGGCTAAAGACGGAGCGCAAGCGCTGGCTTATATAGAGCAAAATCATCCGGATGTGATTATCAGTGACATAATTATGCCTAATATGGATGGCATTTCGCTGATTGATCATTTAAAGTCGGATCCGAAAACAAGCTATATCCCTATCATCAATATCTCCGCAAAAGCGTCTATTGAGGACCAGATTAACGCGTATAATCATGGAGCGGATGCGTATATAACCAAACCATTTCATCCCCGACATGTTATTTCGACCATCGAGAATTTACTTTCGAGGCAAATACTGCTAAAGAATTATTTCAATTCCAGTCTTTCTTCAATCAAAGTTAAAGATGGCATTTCACTCTATCCCGAAGACGAAGAACTGATCCGTAGTGTGACAGAATTCATCACAAATAATCTTGATGATGAATCGTTAACTCCTCTGTCCATCGCCGAATTTGTAGGGGTAAGTAAACCTACCCTCTATCGCAAATTTAAAGAACTTATAGATAAAACGCCAAGTGAGTTTGTGCGAACAATCAGGCTTGAACATGCTGCCAAACTATTAAGAAGCAGCAAGCTCACCGCTTCCGAGATCATGTTTCAATCGGGCTTTTCCAATAAATCTTATTTCTATCGCGAGTTCCTAAAACAATATGGCGTTTCGCCGAAAGATTATCGAAACCAATAAGAAAGAGAAAGCCAACAACTTTTCTCGAAATATTTAAAGGAAAAAAAACATATTGTTATTCTTGATCCAATGAAAAAGAGAGATCATGAGGTAATGTCGTTTAGTTAAGCTCATTACCACTATTTATTTACATATAGCCTGGTACAAATAGATCTTACTACTTCAGCGCGGTGAATTAACTACTTCAGCGTGGTGAACTAGTTAATTCACCGCGCTTAACTAGTTAGTTCACCAGCCCCCTCTCACAGCGCTTGTAGAGGGGGTTTGAGACATTTCTCAAACATTGACAAATCACTTGCTGAAAACTTCTTTTTATTCATTTCAATTGTACTGAGTTTAACCAGATGACATCATATCATGAAGTAATAAATGACTTTGGTTTTCGGTTGAGGAGTTTATTGGCAACATCCTGCAACGTCCAATTTTGAGTTTAGCCTTTAATGCTGCTTCGTTTTTTTGGCTGAAAAGCTTGACTTTGGCAAGTAAATGTATTACTTTTGTAAGTGTAATCATAAAGTAGTTTGAGGTTAGACTACAGTAAACGGGGGAAGTTGTTGCTTCTCCCGTTTTTTATTTCTGCACGGTTCTTTTGGGACAAGTAAACCGTGCAGAATGGGTAAAAGAACGGTTCAGTTGAGCAATTTGCCGGCTTCTTTCGCTCCGGAAGACGGTTTCTTTTCATCAATATGCTTATTTGTTATCGGAATAACTCCTAATGAAAAGTATATTTCCTCTTGTTGTTGTCCTAATAACTCCTATATCTTTCTCAAGCCTACCACTCACGTTAATAATTAGTAAACATGCTCTTGACAAAAAGGAGTTCAATGAGGAATGTTTGTATGCAATTATCCTTGTAAAACAAGAAAGTCACGCACTCCCTGACTCTCTTTATTCAAGAATTGTCAGAAGTAAGTGCGTGACTTTATCACTTTACCTCAAAAAAGTATGTAGTATTGTTCTTATTGTATAGCAGCAATCAGTTCATCAGCCGAAACAAGAGTTTGTTCTCCCGTCTCCATATTTTTGAGCGTCACCTTGCCCTCATTCATTTCATTTTCGCCCACAATGGCAACAAACGGAATATTCTTTGCGTTAGCGTAACTCATCTGCTTTTTCATCTTCGACGAATCGGGAAATATCTCAGCTCTAATACCAGCCAAACGTGCTTGAGACAATATAGGTAGAGAATAAGCAGCTTCTTTATCACCGAAATTAACGAAGAGCAGTTGCGTACCATTAACGGCTTCTTTAGGATAGAGTTCTAGTTGGTTGAGCACATCAAAGATACGATCAGCTCCAAAAGAGATACCAACGCCCGACACTCCGGGCATACCAAACACACCTGTCAAGTTGTCATAGCGACCACCTCCGGTAATACTACCAATTTGTACATCAAGGGCTTTCACCTCAAAGATAGCTCCGGTATAGTAGTTCAGCCCGCGAGCCAACGTGAGATCAAGTTCTATGTGGTTAATCATATCATCCATAAACAGGTCCGGTGTATGAGGAGCTCTAAGAGTACCGAACATATGAAGGATAAATTCACTTTCCTCCACACCTTTCAATCCTACTTCGCTAGTAGCTAATACTTCCTTAAGAATTGACAGTTTCTCTGCATTAGTACCTTTGAGCAAAATAATGGGTTGCAACTTAGCTATAGCCTCATCACTAATCCCTTTCTCTGCCAATTCCTTATTTACATTCTCCAGTCCTATCTTGTCCAGTTTATCAATGGCTACAGTAATATCAACGATCTTATCCGCCTCACCGATAATCTCGGCAATACCGGTAAGAATCTTGCGATTGTTTATCTTTATACAAACCCGAATTCCAAAACGAGTAAACACGGTATCTACGATCTGCATCAGCTCCACTTCGTTGAGCAATGAGTCACTTCCTACTACATCGGCATCACATTGGTAGAATTCACGGTAACGTCCCCTCTGCGGACGATCGGCACGCCACACTGGTTGAATCTGATAGCGCTTAAAAGGAAAAGTTATTTCATCGCGATGCATCACCACGTAGCGAGCAAAAGGAACTGTTAAGTCATAGCGCAAACCTTTCTCACAAAATTTACTAGCCAATTTGGCAGCATCACGGCTCAAGAGTTCTTCATCAGATAGTTCTGAAAAGTAATTGCCCGAATTCTGAATCTTAAAAAGAAGTTTGTCGCCTTCGTCACCATACTTACCCATCAGGGTAGAAAGCATTTCCATCGAAGGGGTTTCTATTTGTTGAAAGCCATAAAGGTGATAGACATCACGAATGGTATTGAATATATAATTTCTTTTTGCCATTTCAACGGGTGAGAAGTCACGCGTTCCTTTTGGTATACTGGGTTTTGCTGCCATACTAATTTTACTTTTAATTGAGGTGCAAAGGTATAAATTAATCGTGAAAAATAGAAGAAAAGAACTATAAAGCAGAAGACGCACAGAATGCCCGAAAGCATTTGTGCGTCTTCTTTATCTTAACAAAGGAACATCAAAGAGTGTTTAGTCTCTTCTTCCCATAAATATCATAATGTAATAAACCAGTGTAGCCAATGAACCCAACGCAGCAACTACATACGTATAAGCAGCAGAGCGGAGAGCATCTTCGGCTTGTGAATGGTTGTAAGAATTGGTAATGCCTGAACCGCTTAACCATACTAATGCGCGTTTGCTGGCATCAATCTCAACCGGAAGAGTCACGAAGCTGAAGAGTGTGGTTATAGCAAACAGCACAATACCGGCAAGTAGCAGAGCCGGAAATGAGTTGATAAGCAGAATACCACCCAGCAACAACCAGCTCATCCACTGCGAAGCAAAAGTTACCACCGGTACTAACTTACTACGCATAGTCAGCGGTGCATAAGCACGAGCATGCTGAACAGCATGTCCGCATTCATGGGCAGCCACAGCAGCAGCCATAATGCTATTACCGTCATATACACCTTCACTCAGATTCACTGTCTTATTGGCAGGGTTATAATGATCGGTCAGAGAACCATTGGTACTTGTTACCTGAACATCATAAATACCACTATCTTGCAACATCTTTACTGCAACATCACGACCGGTCATGCCCGAAGGTAAAGGCATCTTTGAGTATTTCTTAAACTTGTTTTTCAAGTTCCACTGTACCAGAAAGCTAACCAGAGCAATCCCGATAAACAGTAACCACGAACCAGGTAACATCATATTCTTCTTTTCTTTTAGTTATTACTACAAACGATAGAGCAAATAGTTTGCCAAAAATAGGCAAAAAAAATAAGAGACTGGTTTAGTCTCTTATTTTTTAGTAAGAATTATTATATTATCACTCTTCTGTGTAACGCTCAACGGTTTGTTCTCTGTCTGGCCCTACCGAAACAAACTTAACCGACACGCCAAGTTGCTCTTCAAGAAAAGAAAGGTAAGCATTAAATTCCTCAGGGAATTCATCCTCACTATGCATCTTTGTCATGTCTGTTTGCCAACCGGAAAGTTCTACATAAACAGGTTCTACATTCTCATTGATATCATAAGGGAAGTAATTAATCTCTTCTCCATTTATCTGATAAGCCACGCAAGCCTTTATACTATCGAACATATCGAGCACATCACTTTTCATCATGATCAGCTTAGTAACCCCGTTTATCATGATAGAATATTTCAGTGCTACAAGATCAATCCATCCGCAACGGCGCTTACGTCCTGTTACCGAACCAAACTCATGTCCGAGTGTGCAAATCTCATCTCCTACTTTATCAAACAGTTCTGTAGGGAAAGGACCCGCTCCTACGCGCGTGCAATAAGCTTTAAAGATCCCGTACACTTCACCGATCTTATTTGGCGCAACTCCCAATCCGGTGCAAGCACCAGCACAGACTGTGTTAGATGAGGTTACAAAAGGATAAGAGCCAAAATCAATATCGAGCATAGTGCCCTGCGCACCTTCACATAGTACACTTTTACCCGCATTTAGCAGATTGTTTATTTCGTGCTCGCTATCAACAAATTGAAATTGCTTAAGATATTCAATTCCCTCAAACCAAGCTTTCTCCAGTTCAGTAAGATCATACTCATAATTCATGCTCTTCAATAGCTGTTCATGCTTTGCCTTTGCCGAAGAATACTTTTCTTCAAAGCCATGTAGAATATCTCCTACACGAACACCATTACGACTCACTTTATCCGTATACGTAGGGCCAATACCCTTACCGGTAGTACCTACTTTAGCAGCTCCTTTAGCAGCTTCATAAGCCAAATCAAGGATACGGTGAGTAGGAAGAATGAGATGCGCTTTCTTCGAAATATGAAGTCTGTCTTTCAGATTATGTCCAGATGCTTCAAGAGCCTCAGCTTCAGCTTTAAACAAAGCAGGGTCAAGCACTACGCCATTGCCTATAATATTCACTTTATCTCCCTGGAAGATTCCTGAAGGGATGGAACGAAGAATATACTTCTGACCTTCAAACTCAAGTGTATGACCAGCGTTTGGTCCACCTTGAAAACGTGCAACCACATCATACTTTGGAGTTAATACGTCGACAACTTTTCCTTTTCCTTCGTCGCCCCATTGCAAACCTAATAGAACATCTACTTTCATTTTTCTTTCTTATTATTATTACTTGTTTTTTTCTTTTTATTATTTGCCCGCACACATCTAGCACATAATCCATATATGTATAAAGAATAATGAGACAAGTGAAACCTATTTAACTTTGTATTTCCTATGGCAGTCTGCAACACATCACTTTTCAACTCAGCCACCTTACCACACTGAGTGCATATCAAATGATGATGCGTATCCCTATTATATGATTTTTCGTACTGAGAAGAATTGCCAAACTGATGCTTTATGACCAAGTGAGCATTGATTAGTAAAATGATAGTGTTATAAAGCGTTGCCCGACTAACGCGGAAGTTTTCCTGATTCATCATTTGTGAATACAGCGAATCTATATCGAAATGCCCATCTATAGAGTATATCGTATCGAGTATGGCATAGCGTTCGGGAGTCTTGCGATGCCCGTTCGCATTAAGATATTCTGTGAATATCTGCCTTACTGTATCCTTCACATTCTGAGTCTCCATAATAGGCGCACTATTTTTAACGCCAACAAAGTTAATCGTTTTTTATAGAAAGTAAATGATTAAAAGAAGTTTTTTAAATATTCCCAGCCACTTCACCGACCATATTATAGAGGAATTGTTCTCTTTCATTTTCAGAAGAAGCATAACCTTCAACCATACGGCAAACAAGAAATGCATGTTCTTCACTATGCTCCATAAACTTACGAATGGCCAATGCAGCAGCATTTCTAACAGTAAATTCGGCCGAAAGAACAACACAGATAGCCTGATCTAAAAACTCCTCAGTCACACGTTCGGTCATTTCTCCCTTTTGAACCAACAAGCGAGCAATAGTTAGAAAACCACAGACTTGTACATATTCACTTTCATCAGCAATCCAATGAAATGATTTAGCAGGAGCATAAGGCAAATATTGGAAAAGATTCATACTAGTCAATTCGGCAATCTCGACGTTGTGTATATCTTCGACCCATATATCGGCGATCTCAGGAAAGAAAGTATCTACCGGTTGCAGCAAGGCAGCCATTATTTTACACTCGCGGATATTCTCTTTCCACAAAGCCTGAGCCAACTTGTGGTCTTTCTCATATTTAGCCGCAATGGATTTAATGCGAGGCAATTCTACTCCGAAATTGAGCTTGTAGTTCACCCCTTTTTCACGCATACTCTGAGATACAGCTCCGTTCATAGATAGTCGAAGTTCTGTTTTTATATCTTTTAATTGTTCTGTTAGTTCCATATATTATTAATTGTTTATAGTAGGCAATGACGAATACTCTTTGCTATAACGCAACATTTGTTCGGCATAACCCTCATTATAAGATACTTTTACATCTGTTATTTCTCCATCTTTATCTGTTACCAATTCATACACAGGGTTTACAAACCCTTTATAAGGTGCCAGATTTAATTTCTTATAGCGTTCCAACACTTCTGCATGAAGCACTGGATCGACTTTCACCGCATAACCTTCTACCAAGCTTCGGGCTGCTTCAAAGTCTCCAGTCGATTTAATCCGTTGAATTTCAGCCAGTAGCTCGCCAAAAAGAATACGTAGCTTTTGATAGTCATTGACCACAACATACGTTTTCCCGTCTTTCTTCACTAATTCAACCACTTTATCCGGCATTCCTTGTTGAAATACCCAGCGAGCAATAAGTTGACGGTTGCGCATATGAGACTCTTCAACGCTATTACCTTTCTCTATGCGTACTAATTGCGTCATTAGACCATTCATCAGATAAGTATAATATTCAGCTTTGTACGCATCATCATTCGGGGTCAAGCCAAGCTCCTGCAGCTTATGGTCAGCGATATAATAAAGGCCAAAAAGATCAGCACGCGCTTCTTCGATAGTAGAACCATACGCCTTCAATGCGTCAGGATCAACACCCGGAAGCAACTTGCCCGAACCATGCCCAAGACATTCATGCAAGTCGGTATGTAAGTTCCCGGTCAAGTCAGCGTATTTATCTATCAACCCTTTCTCAACATCGCTATAAGCAAATTCTTCATTGAAGCCGTTTCCATGAGCGGCTTTATTGTATGCATCGGTAATGTTTCCTATTGTCACAGACTTAGAACCATGATGGTCACGAATCCAGTTAGAGTTAGGAAGATTAATACCAATAGCCGTAGCTGGGTAAAGATCACCAGCCAAGATTGCAGCAGTAATCACTTTAGCGGATACCCCTTTTACTTTTTCCTTTTTATATTGTTTATCTACCGGAGAATGATCTTCAAACCATTGAGCATTGCCGCTAATAATCTCTGTACGAAGAGTCGCCTCCATATCTTTGAAATTGACCAATGATTCCCAACTGGCTTTCATACCCAGCGGATCTCCGTAAGTTTCAGTAAATCCATTCACAAAATCAATGCGAGAATCCAAATCTTTAACCCAGAGTATGGAATACTCATCAAATGTCTTCAAATCACCAGTCTCATAATATTCAATTAACTTGGCAATAACCTCTTTTTGAGCGTTGTTCTCTGCTACGCTTTCAGCTTTCTTTAGCCAAAGAACTATTTTCTGGATTGCCTCACCGTAAAGACCATCCACTGTCCAAACTTTCTCTACTAATTTACCGTTTTCTTTTACCAAACGGCTATTTAAACCATAAGAAACAGGAGTTTCATTTGTAGAGTCTTTCATGCTATTATAGAATGCTTCAGCTTCTTGTTGAGTTACCCCATCATAATAGTTGCATGCCGAAGTAAGAATAAGATCTTGTCCATCCGCCTGATTCACCCGTTTAGGCATAATTGTAGAGTCGAAGATAATAGGAAAAATCTCATTGCATAGTTGAACTGGTGTTTGTCCGTTAAATAATGGAAGCTTAGCTGCATCCAGATTCAATATCTCATGCTTCAAAAATTCAGGCGTAAAGCCCGGAATAAACTTTTCGGAACCATAATGATGGTGAATGCCATTTGAGAACCATACTCGCTTCAGATAGACTTCCAGATTCAAGTAATCCGGATCAGTCTTGTCACCCTTATACTGTAGATATATCGCTTCAAGAGTACGACGAATGGTAAGATTATACTTGCCATTTTGGTCAAAAAGAATATCTCTACCTTCAAGTGCCGCCTGAGTAAGAAAATAAATGAGTTCCTTCTGTTTCAAAGATAAATCGTCGAACCCTGGCACACGATAACGTAGTATCTGTAAATCTGCAAATTGTTCCACTGTATAATTAATATTTTCTGTTTTGACAATTGTGTTTTTTACTCCACCACACGAAATAAAGATTGTGGTAGCAGCTAATAACAACATATATTTTTTCATAGAGTTCACCTAAAAGGTTATAAACACAAAAAAGGAAACACCTCAAAATGAATTTTGAGATATCTCCTTTTATAAAATTTTAAAGAAGTGCTGTTACTTGTTTTTATCTGCAAGTTTCTTACGATAGCCGTTAGGAGTTTCACCTACGTTTTTGTAAAAAGCTGCATAAAAAGACTGACGGTTAGCAAAACCAACCATTGCACTGATTTCCTCTACATTCTTGTCGGCATATCTCTTATCCGTCAACAAATGCATTGCATCCTTTACCCTATATTCATTCAGCAAGCAAGAGTAGTTCATTCCAAAACGAGAATTTACTACAGCCGAAAGATAGCGAGTGTTAGTCTGCAATTCTTTCGCCAAATCCTTTGCCGAATAGTCAGGATCTTTGTACTTTTTCTGTACTACAACGATATTCAAGATCCTGTCGTACAACTCATCTGCCAATTCAGGTCTGATTAAAGATCTGTAAGCAGCCTTTTTTTCTTTTTTCTCCCTTAAATTGTAAGGGCGTTTTTTAGGAGCTTCCTCCTGTTTTTTGTTTTCTAAATCACTCATTGAATTAACTGGTTAGGTTTGTTTCTAAATATACATCAATAATTAATGCATCTTTTGATGTCACAAATTTCATACAATTATTTTAGATACACAACTTTTTAGTATATATTTTTTGTTTAATAACAGTCAAAAAGCCTCAAAAAGGTAATTATAGGTCTTCCAATAAGAAACTTTAACTCTTAGAAGACTTTTACCATCATTTATTTAAAGCCATTGAAAATCATTCTTCGATTTGTCACATAATAAACGTAACTTTGTAAGCGAAATAATTAAGAGATTATGATCCAAACATTAAAGACTTTCTTTGGCTACGATAACTTCCGTCCTTTGCAAAAAGATATCATACAAAATCTAATGGATAAAAAAGATGCATTAGTACTTATGCCTACCGGAGGCGGTAAATCCATCTGTTATCAACTTCCGGCATTGTTATGCGAAGGCACAGCTATTGTTGTATCTCCACTTATTTCATTAATGAAAGATCAAGTTGAAGCTTTACGAGCCAACGGAATCCAAGCCGGAGCGCTAAACAGTAACAACGACGAGACTGAAAATGCCAATCTACGCCGTGCTTGCATTTTGGGAAAACTTAAATTATTATATATATCCCCGGAAAGACTTATGTCTGAAGTCGATTCACTATTTCAGGACATACAAATTTCTATTTTTGCCATTGATGAGGCCCATTGTATTTCACAATGGGGACATGATTTTCGCCCTGAATATGCTCAAATGGGAATACTACGCCAAAAGTTCCCTACTATACCAATCATAGCACTTACTGCAACTGCCGATAAAATTACACGCGAAGACATCATCAGACAATTGCACCTCAATAATCCACCTATTTTTATCTCTTCATTCGATCGACCCAATCTCAGCCTAACTGTAAAAAGAGGATACCAACAGAAAGAAAAAAGTAAAGCGATCTTAGAATTTATAAACAAACATCAGGGAGAAAATGGTATTATATATTGCATGAGTAGGAGCAAAACGGAGACTGTAGCTCAAATGTTACAAAAAAACGGTATCAATAGCGGAGTATATCATGCAGGACTTTCAGCTCAACAAAGAAATAATACTCAAAGCGACTTTATCAATGACCGTATCCAGGTAGTATGTGCTACAGTTGCATTCGGGATGGGAATAGACAAGTCGAACGTACGATGGGTAATGCACTACAATATGCCTAAAAGCATTGAAAGTTTTTACCAAGAAATTGGTCGGGCAGGACGAGATGGTCTTCCTGGAGATACCATCTTATTTTATTCAATAAGTGACCTGATATTACTCACCAAGTTTGCCAACGACAGCGGACAACAGGCCATTAACTTAGAGAAACTGCAGCGAATGCAACAATACGCCGAATCGGATATCTGTCGTAGAAGGATTCTTCTAAGCTATTTCGGTGAAACGATCGAGAAAGATTGTGGGAACTGCGATGTATGTAAAAATCCACCAGAGAGATTTGATGGAAGCATTATCGTTCAAAAGGCTTTAAGTGCCATTGCCCGCGCCGAACAACAGGTAGGCACAAAGATGCTAGTCGATATTTTGCGAGGCACCCCAACGCCTGAAGTAGTAGAAAAAGGATATAATCAACTGAAAACATTTGGCGCAGGAAGAGATGTGCCACCACGTGATTGGTACGACTATTTACTGCAAATGTTACAAATGGGTTATTTTGAAGTCCTTTACAACGAAAACAACCATTTGAAAGTAACCGAAGCAGGCAAGAATGTACTTTTTGGTCGTGAACGAGCAATGTTAGTCGTGATTCGAAGAGAAGAATTTGTTTCTTCCAGAAAAAGAGGAAAGACACCTATTATAAAAGAGTTACCACTTGACTTACCAGCCACAAAAGATAAAGATCTATTTGAAGCACTGCGCCTATTACGTAAGAAATTAGCCGATGAGCAAGCAATTCCAGCTTACATTGTACTATCCGACAAAGTTTTACACCTTTTAAGCATAGAGAAGCCAAGGAGTATAACCGATTTTGGAAACATCAGTGGCATTGGGGAATACAAAAAAGAAAGATATGGGAAATATTTTTTAAAAGTTATTAACGAGTACTGTCAGTAGATTAATTTGGCAACCTTATCGACATTGTTTCAGAGCATCACGCAAATCGGCTTGTGGAACACCTAATGCGATCGCTTTTTCGAAATCCAATCTTGCAAGATACTTCCTGTTTTGCAATAAGAAAAGCTCTCCTCTTAACAAGTAAGCATCAACAGAGGCAGGAGCCAAACGTATAGCTTCATCAGCATCTATAAGTGCCAAATCGGTCTGATTCATCTCTTTTTCGACACCTCCACGAGCCACATATAATGTAGCATCATTGGGATTCTCGGCAATCAGTTTTTCTATTATCTCAATAGCTTCGCGATATCTCCCCTCTCTTTGATTTAACGTGGCCAATCCTAGTCGTGCACTATAATTTACCGGATTCTCTTGCAGCAATTTATTATAATCTATGCGAGCAGCCTTATAATCTTTCCGTACAGAATAAATATAAGCTCTCATCAATAAAGCTTCTTTATTATTTTTATCTACATCAAGAATCTGGCAATAATCCACATATGCCCGATCGTTATCCCCCTGTTCCAAATATATCGAAGCACGATTCGATAAGATGGAAGATGCATTAGGAACCATATTCAAGGCATAGGTATATGATTCTATCGCATCATTAAATCGATGCATACGCCGCTGTATCGTCCCTAGATTAGAAAACAGAAGTGCATTATGAGGGTTTGCTGGTTCAAGCTTTAACGCTTTACGAAAAAAGATTTCGGCTTTTTCCAAACTATCTTTATTTACATATTCGAGAGCCTTTTCCGATAATTGCACATAAGTTTGTGCCACAATTGGAAGTGAAAGTAAAAATGCAATCAGCAAAAAAAGTACTTTTTTCATTTCTGTTAATCTAATGGATAAGCATCAAAAGCATACAACTCTGTAGAGAGATAGCGCTCCCCTGTATCAGGCAACAGAGCAACAATCATCTTTCCTTCAAATTCAGGTCGGGTAGCCAATTGTCTGGCGGCATAAACAGTAGCACCTGAAGAAATACCGACGAGTAGGCCTTCCATAGAAGCCAGTTCACGCCCGGCACGAATAGCATCTTCATCCTTTACAGGAAGCACTTCATTTACTATTGAAGCATCATAAATACGGGGGATAAAGTTTGCTCCAATTCCTTGTATACGATGAAGTCCCGATGCTCCTCCTTCCAAAACTGGTGAAGAAGCTGGTTCAACTGCTACAATATAAATATTAGGATTATGCTGTTTCAAAGATTGCGCTACACCACTGATAGTACCTCCGGTACCTACTCCTGCAACAAAAACGGCAACTTCTCCATCAGTATCTCGCCAAATTTCTTCGCCTGTAGTTCGTCGGTGTATTTCTACATTAGCAGGATTCTCAAATTGTTGCAGGATTACTGACCCAGGAATTGTTTCTTGCAAATCTAGTGCTTTCGCTATAGATCCTGCCATTCCCAATGTTCCATCAGTAAGAACGATTTGGGCACCAAGTGCTTTGAGCAGATTTCGTCTTTCAACGCTCATGGTTTCAGGCATTGTCAAGATCAATGAATAGCCCTTAATAGCAGAAACCAAAGCCAATCCCACTCCCGTATTACCACTTGTTGGTTCTATTATTGTAGCACTAGGCTTCAATAGACCCTTATTCTCAGCATCTTCTATCATCGATAACGCAACACGATCCTTTACGCTTCCTCCCGGATTGAAAGATTCCAATTTAGCGACAATATTTCTTTGAATATTATATTTCTTACAATAACGAGACAATTCCAACAAAGGAGTGCATCCGATTAATTCGGTAAGTTGTTTTGCTATTTTTGCCATACTACAACTATTTTATGAAGTGGGTACAAAG
This sequence comes from Bacteroides ihuae, assembly GCF_900104585.1. GTDB lineage: Bacteria > Bacteroidota > Bacteroidia > Bacteroidales > Bacteroidaceae > Bacteroides > Bacteroides ihuae. The sequence goes on along the minus strand of NZ_FNVX01000005.1, from coordinate 9,566 downwards.
ATAGAAAAAAACATTCAGGCACGATCATGATTTACAAACCATTCATATTATTCACAAATATGTGCATCATTTAAAATAAGTAAATGACCCCTATTTCCGTTGCTTATCGTTCGTCAAAACAATAACAGAATACGGCCCTACCGTATGCACTTCTTTTCCTTTAAGAATTGTCGACAAGAATCGGATACTTCCCTGAGACTTAATATCACTATTCTTAATTATAAGTATACTCGGACTATATTTATCATCCTGCAAACTATCAGAAGTTGCAATCTCTACATTATGTTTTAAAAACACATCCATATTATCTGCGCGCTTTAACCCAAAGGCAGTATACTTATAGATATGCCTCTCATCTCCTACCTTCTTTGCCACAGCACACAAATCGGCATAACCTAATTCTGGATTGAGAGATGGCAAAGCCCAAGCAGCAACAAAGACGGAAATAAAAATACCAGTAGCCAACGCAATTATACTTTGCTCTATTTTCCTCTTGCCGTATAAGAGGAACAGCGCACTCCATGCAGAGAGACTCAATAAACCGATAGCAACATATAAAATAGGATTATTAAGATCAAAATGAACAAAAGAATCAGGAAACAAGGGTAGTAAAAAAGCTAAAGAAAGACAAACAGTGGGTAAAGCCACAGATAGCGCCAGCCAGCGATTCCATGTTAGTCGTTGCATAATTAAGATTGTCAAGTAAACAAGAAAAGGGAAAATTGGTGTGAGATATACTGCAAGCTTAGAACTAATACAAGACAATAAGATAAAAGAAACAACTATAATCACCATAAACAAACGCTCCAAATCGGTTTTTATAATTCCCTTTTTAAATGCAGAAAGTATTACTCCTGCAATAAGCAAAGACCATGGCGCCAATGAATACCAGAAAGAGACAAAATAATAATAGAAGGGTTCCTTATGGTGAAAGGAGTTTACCGAACGACCTATTGTTTGATTTAATAATAGATTACTAAGATAACCTATGCCGTCTTCTATATAAACACCTGTAAACCATATTAAACATCCAGCTAATAATACACTCCAAGTTTTCCAGCCCCAATATAAGGCTACTGTTTTTATACGCTTTTTCTGATAGAGGAAAATGATTGTAGACAATAACGGGATTAAGAGTCCAATAGGGCCCTTTGAAAACAGAGCCATAAAAATATAAAAAGGGAATAGAAAGGTATCCAATTTGTTATTGGCTCCAGTATATATTTTATAAAAAGTGCATAATGAAAGAGTAATAAACATACACATTAGCATATCCATTCGCAGAGTAACTGAAAGGCCTAGGAATAATCCGGTACTCATCAGCATAAATTTAGCCGTAAAACGTCCTAAATCATTAATCTCCTTAGCAACCCATTTATCCATAATATGAATGACTACAAATGCAGGAATTAAGGAAGCCAAAGAAAGAAACCACATATAATGACTTCCTAATAACCATTTTCCAAACATTATTATCCAAAAATATAAAGGAGGTTTGTCTGCGTAAGCTATCCCATGGTTGGTAAATGTGAATAGATCACCATGGCTCATTGCTTCATCGGCTATGCTCAAATAGCGCAGCTCATTAGCAGGAGTAAAATCACGTAAGAGGATTACAGGTAACAGAGCCAATAGCACGCCTAGAAAAAAGTAAGGACTCCGCAGAATGAATTTCATACTTTCAATTTCAAATTAAAGAAGACTATATTTCTATTTTCAATCAATATCGCGAGCAAATAGCATTCATCTTCATCCACTATAAATTGGTTGATAGCTTGTAAATGAAATAGATATTTTTGCCTGCTAATCATTATAAATTATAATACTAAAGAGACAAAAATAGGATTTAATTTTGTAGAAATATTGAATTTTCACAAAACAGAGATAAAACAAAGCGAGGAAACAAAAAAACCTCTTTTCAAACAATATTTTGCTTGAAAAGAGGTTATATCAATTAACTCTTTACGCTCTAGGCTTTTTTCAAGTAATCAACAATCCATTTTCCCACTTCAGATGTTTTACAAGATTTTTCACCTTCTACTTGAATATCCTGAGTACGAATATTAGCATCCATAGAAGCATCTACAGCTCTACGAATCAATGCAGCCTCTTCTTTCAGATTGAAAGCATAGTCAAACATCATAGCAGCGGAAAGAATAGTAGCCAACGGATTAGCTATATCTTGTCCGGCAGCTTGTGGCCATGAACCATGAATAGGTTCAAATACCGAAGTATATGTACCAATAGAAGCCGAAGGAAGTAAACCCATCGAACCAGTAATAACAGATCCTTCATCAGTCAATATATCACCGAACATGTTTTCTGTTACCATTACATCAAATGATGTAGGCCACTGAATCATACGCATCGCTGCATTATCCACAAACATAAATTCAGTCTCTACTTCAGGATATTTAGGGGCGATTTCTTTAGAGATTTCACGCCACAAACGTGATGTAGCTAAAACATTTGCCTTATCAACAATCGTAAGTTTCTTACGTCGTTTCATTGCATACTCATAAGCCAATGTTACAATACGTTCTATTTCTTCACGACTATAAATGCAAGTATCGTAAGCCACATTTCCGTCTTCTGAGCGTCCTTGTGGGCGACCGAAATACATTCCTCCGGTTAACTCACGAATACACATAAAGTCGGCTCCTCTCACTAAATCGGCACGCAATGGTGATTTATGAATCAACGATTCGAAGGTTGTTACCGGACGAATGTTAGCATACAGGCCAAGTTTCTTACGCATAGCCAACAATCCCTGCTCAGGGCGAACTTTAGCTGAAGGATCATTATCAAATTTAGGATCACCTACCGCACCAAAGAGTACAGCATCACTCTTCATGCAAAGCTCGTGCGTCTCATCAGGATAAGGATTGCCTACTTTATCAATGGCATCAGCACCACAAATAGCATATTCATAATGAAGTTCGTGGCCAAATTTTTCACAAACAGCTTTGGTTGCATCCAAAGCAACGCTTATAATCTCGGGACCAATTCCGTCTCCAGGGAGAACGGCAAGATTCAATTTCATAAATTAAGTAATTATAGTAGTTCCAGCCTACTGATTAATATTCTTCAATTATATTGAGCATTTTAATGGTAGCTTTGATTGCAGCTTCCGTCTGGTCAGCATCAAGCCCTCTGGTGCGAAACACTTTATCATTAAAGCTCCACGTGATAACTGTCTGCACGAAAGCATCTGTACGTCCTCCGGGGGGAATGTTTACAACATAATTCGTAAGCATCGGAAACTTGCGTCCCAGCGTTACTTTATAGATCTTACGTAAAGCACGTACAAATGCATCATATTGACCATCACCCGAAGAACTTTCTTCGTACGTTTTTCCGTCGAGTTCAAGACTCAGTGTCGCCATTGGTTTCAAACCATGAGCCAAGGTTAAAAAGTAAGCTTTCAGTTTCACCTTCATATTAACACCTTCATGCTTTAATACATCGGATATAATATAAGGCAAATCTTCCCGTGTCACTAGTTCTTTTTTGTCACCTAGCTCAATGATACGTTCGGTAACTCTCCTCATCGATTCTTCATCAAGCTCAAGTCCAAGACTTTCCAGATTCTTACGAATATTTGCTTTACCCGAAGTCTTGCCTAATGCATACTCGCGCACACGTCCAAAACGCTCAGGAAGTAAATCATTACAATAAAGATTGCTTTTATTATCACCATCAGCATGCACACCCGCCACTTGCGTAAAAACATTCTCGCCTACAATCGGTTTATTCGTCGGTATGATTACACCTGAATATGATTCCACAACACGGCTCACATCATTCAATCGACTTTCGTCTATGTTGGTTACAGCATTAAAATGATCTTTCAGAATGGCTTGAACACTAGCCAAAGGAGCATTACCAGCTCGTTCTCCCAGACCATTAATAGTAGTATGTAGTCCACGAGCACCACTAAGTACAGCAGCCAAGACATTACTCACAGCCAAATCATAATCATTGTGAGCATGAAAATCGAAATGAGTGCCCGGATACCGCTTCAGCATTTTACGCATAAACTCGATGACTTGCAACGGATTAAGCACTCCCAACGTATCAGGGAGCATAAATCGTTTGATCGCTGTATTCTTCAGTGCATCAACCAATTGGAATACGTATTCGGGAGAATCTTTCATGCCATTGCTCCAATCTTCCAAGTACACATTCACATTAACACCTTGTTCAGCAGCATACTTTACTACTTCTAGAATTTTCTCAATATGTTCTTCAGGTGTTTTTTTCAGTTGAAAACGACAATGCTTCAACGAACCTTTGCAAAGCAAGTTTATCACTCTACATCCGGCTCGTTTTATCCAGTCTACTGACGTATGTCCATCTACAAAACCCAGGACTTCAACTTTTTGCAGCAGATTACGGCGACCTGCCCAGTCGCAAATCATCTTAACAGCATCAAACTCCCCATCTGACACGCGAGCTGATGCAACTTCAACCCTGTCTACCTTCAGTTCTTCGAGTAGAAGACGGGCAATCATTAGTTTTTCATGAGGCACAAAAGAGACTCCGCTGGTTTGTTCACCGTCGCGGAGTGTTGTGTCCATGATTTCTATCTTTACTTGTTTTCCCATGCTTCAATCTTATCCTTATTGGACAACAAGAAGTCTATGTCATCCAAACCATTCTCAAGGCAAAGCTTCTTATAAGAATTGATATCAAAGTATTCACTAGCACCTGTGGCTTTATTCGTTATAGTTTGAGCAGGAAGATTCACTTCTACTTCCATCTTTGGATCATTTTGGATAGACTCAAAGAGTCCGGCAAGAAAAGCATCGCTCACCACTACCGGCAGCACAAAATTATTCAACGCATTATTTCTGAAGATATCAGCAAAGAAACTTGATACCACAATGCGAAAGCCATATCCGGCAATAGCCCATGCAGCATGTTCCCGGCTCGATCCGGAACCAAAGTTCTTCCCGCCAACAAGAATTTCACCGCTATATATAGGGTTATTCAAGACAAAGGAGTCTATTTTATTATCTTGTTTGTCATATCTCCAATCTCGAAATAAATTATCTCCAAAACCTTCTTTCGTTGTTGCTTTCAAAAAGCGGGCAGGAATAATCTGGTCTGTATCCACATTCTCTAAAGGAAGAGGAACGCATGTGGAAGTGGTTATATTGAATTTTTCTTTCATTTCTTTTATCTTTTTATCGGTGAGAAAATAGTCATTTATTACAGTAACTTACGAGGGTCGGTAATTACTCCTGTTACAGCAGCAGCTGCAGCAACTAGCGGACTAGCCAATAAAGTACGTGCCCCAGGGCCTTGACGACCTTCAAAGTTACGGTTTGATGTTGACACGGCATATTTACCAGCTGGCACTTTATCATCATTCATAGCTAAACAAGCTGAACAACCCGGCTGACGCAATGCAAAACCTGCTTCTTCAAAAATTTTATCCAGTCCCTCTCTGCGTATCTGTTTGTCTACTTCCCAAGATCCGGGAACCAACCATGCAATAACGTCAGCAGCTTTCTTTTTACCTTTCACTAAAGAAGCAAATACACGGAAATCTTCAATACGCCCATTTGTGCATGAACCAAGAAATACATAATCTATTTTCTTTCCTAACAATGATTGTCCGGCTTCCAAACCCATATAGTCAAGCGATTTGGCGTACGAGATACGTCCGGCTTCAGGAATACTCTCCATTACAGGGATATTCTCACTGATTCCCATTCCCATACCTGGATTTGTTCCGTAGGTAATCATTGGCTCAATGTCTTCTGCATGAAAAAGAACATCTTTATCAAACACCGCATCTGCATCACTTTTCAGAGTCTTCCAATATGCTACTGCTTTATCCCACTCCTCACCTTTAGGTGCATATTCACGGTTACGAAGATATTCGATGGCTGCATCATCCGGAGCAATTATTCCTCCACGAGCTCCCATTTCAATACTCAAGTTGCAAAGCGTCAAACGACCTTCCATACTCAAGCTATAAATCGCTTCACCAGCATATTCTACAAAATATCCTGTAGCACCGCCGGTAGTGACCTTAGAAATTATATAAAGAGCTACATCCTTAGCCGTTACCCCCTCATTCAACTTTCCTTCCACGGAAATGCGCATTGTTTTTGGCTTGGATTGCAAGATACATTGTGAAGAAAGTACCATCTCAACTTCACTCGTTCCAATTCCAAAAGCAACTGTTCCAAGAGCACCATGTGTAGATGTATGCGAATCTCCACAAACAATCGTCATACCAGGCAATGTAAGACCTCTTTCTGGGCCTACCACATGTATAATTCCATTCTTAGGATTCATCATTCCAAAATGAGTCAATCCAAAGTCTTTTGCATTTTTAGTCAATGTATCCACTTGAGTTTTAGAGATCGCATCCTCGATAGGTTTATCCTGATCATGCGTTGGAGTATTATGATCAGGCATGCAATAGACTTTCTCAGGGCGGAAAACGTCAATACCTCTGGCACGTAATCCCGCAAATGCTTGCGGACTAGTCACCTCATGACAATAAAGTCTGTCAATATAAAGTTGGGTAGGACCATCTTCAACTGTTGTTACAACATGAGAGTCCCAGATTTTATCAAACAATGTATTCATATCAATCTAATTACTTTTAATCTTTATTTGCGAATTTATTAATACAATCAATATAAGCTTCTACAGATGCTGCAACGATATCCGTGTTTGCACCGAAACCATAATATACTTGTCCGTCATATTCCACTTGCATGTGTACTTTACCTACATCATCGCTACCTCTACTAATAGCCTGAATAGTAAATTCTTTCAGTATCATTTTACGGTCAATAATCTTTTTTAATGCCTTTATAGCAGCATCTACAGGGCCATTTCCGCTCGCAGTACCTTCAAACTTTTCACCCGATACATTTAAGCCAATGCTAGCAACCGCTCTTACACCTACTCCACTGGTCACCTGTAAATGTTCAAGTTTAATGCGATGATTCAAAGTCCGTTCAGCACCCGCAAGTACCAAAATATCATCGTCATGAATATCTTTCTTTCGGTCGGCTAATTTAAGAAATTCCTCATATACCTTGTCTAATTTCTCTTGAGTAAGTTCCACACCTAACGAAGAAAAACGATGTTTCAAGGCAGCACGTCCGCTACGGGCAGTAAGTACGATCGAATTATCATCAATACCCACATCCTTCGGATTGATAATTTCATAAGTTTCCATATTCTTCAGTACACCATCCTGATGTATTCCTGATGAATGAGCAAACGCATTTCTTCCCACAATAGCCTTGTTAGCTTGTACCGGCATATTCATTAAACTAGATACCATCCGGCTGATAGGATATATTTTCTGCGTATTAATATTCGTATCAATTTGAATATCGTGGTGACTCTTAAGAATCATTGTTATTTCCTCCAAGGCAGTGTTTCCGGCGCGTTCACCAATACCATTTATCGTAACTTCCACCTGGCGTGCCCCATTTAGCACTCCACTAATCGTATTAGCAGTTGCCATACCCAGATCATTATGGCAATGTGTCGATATGATAGCTCTGTCTATTCCATCTACATGATCTACCAAATATTTTATTTTCGCTCCATACTCAGAAGGTAAACAGTAACCCGTAGTATCAGGAATATTAACGACTGTAGCACCGGCTTTAATCACCGCCTCAATTACTCGCGCTAAGTACTCATTATCAGTACGACCGGCATCCTCTGCATAAAACTCTACATCATCCACAAACCTCCGAGCATATTTTACTGCTGCCACGGCACGTTCTATAATTTCTTCTCGATTAGAGTTGAATTTATACTTAATATGAGAATCCGAAGTACCAATACCTGTATGTATACGTTTACGTTTTGCATATTTCAGTGATTCCACTGCCACATCAATATCTTTTTCTACAGCACGAGTCAGTGCACATATTGTTGGCCAAGTCACTGCCTTCGATATTTCAATTACAGAATTAAAATCACCGGGACTGGAGATAGGAAAACCAGCTTCAATAACATCTACTCCCAATGCTTCCAATGCCTTTGCCACCTGAATTTTCTCAATGGTATTCAATTGGCAGCCTGGAACCTGTTCGCCATCGCGAAGTGTAGTATCAAAAATAAATAATCTGTCACTCATTTCTTCTTATTTTTAGTATTATTAGTCCATAAAAAAAGCCTTTCACACAAGGAAGTGAGAAAGGCTTTCGAATATTGTTAATTACATACACATTCACGCACAGTACTCACTTCCGCTAAACTTTGCCAGCAGAATAATAATACCACACAGTAGAATATGTATAAATGCTTGATTCATTTTCAATTCATTATTTATTTCACGTCACAAAGGTAGAAATTATTTCATATATTCCAAATGAAACAACACATTTTCACTCTTAAAAACATCATTTTATAAGATTAGCACCCCGTAAAAAGTAAATATATAACAAATAAAAGGTATTTCATCAATCTCCTTCTTTACGATATTGAGATTTTCCTACAGTAAATTAAGGATTGCGAGCCCAAGTCTTGAGCCTTTGAAAGAATTACTGATTATGAGAACAAAAGAACTCGCTGGAACTACATTTATCCGATTGTTAAAGTCGAGAAAGAGAATGGGAAATGGCTAATGACTGAAATAACATTAAAAGACGGTGAATAAGGGAACGGGCCATAGCTATAACACAAAAGCCCCCGTAGATATTTCTATCCACGGGGGCTTTCTTCAAAACGGCGACTACCTACTCTCCCACTGTTACGCAGTACCATCGGCGTGATCAGGCTTAACTTCTCTGTTCGGAATGGGAAGAGGTGGAACCCTGATGCTATAGTCACCTAAATAAGGTTGACATGATGCTAACAAAAAGCAGTTATAGTAATAACTAAACGGATATATAAACCATACTTCGACAAAAGAAAGTGTACGGGCAATTAGTACCGCTCGGCTGTGGTATCTCTACCTGTACACCTGCGGCCTATCAACGTCATCGTCTTTAACGACCCTAAGAAATCTAATCTTGTGGCTGGCTTCGTACTTAGATGCTTTCAGCACTTATCCAATCCCGACTTAGCTACCCAGCGATGCACCTGGCGGCACAACTGGTAAACCAGAGGTCAGTCCAACACGGTCCTCTCGTACTAGTGTCAGAGCCACGCAAATTTCATACGCCCACGATAGATAGAGACCGAACTGTCTCACGACGTTCTGAACCCAGCTCGCGTGCCACTTTAATGGGCGAACAGCCCAACCCTTGGGACCTTCTCCAGCCCCAGGATGTGACGAGCCGACATCGAGGTGCCAAACCCCTCCGTCGATATGAGCTCTTGGGAGGGATCAGCCTGTTATCCCCGGAGTACCTTTTATCCTTTGAGCGATGTCCTTTCCATACAGAAACACCGGATCACTATGCTCTAGTTTCCTACCTGATCGACTTGTCGGTCTCCCAGTCAAGCACCCTTATGCCATTACACTCTGCGGACGGTTACCAATCGTCCTGAGGGTACCTTTAGAAGCCTCCGTTACACTTTTGGAGGCGACCACCCCAGTCAAACTACCCACCAAACAATGTCCCCGCATA